>CAVYHI010000029.1:0-243692 GCA_963768285.1 uncultured Thermoleophilia bacterium | reverse complement strand
GGCCGAACGGGCCTGCTTGATCAGCGTCTTGCCGAAATCCCACATGAGGCCCGATCCGCGATGGGCCTCCTGCATGACGTCCTCGAAGGCGTCGACGAAGTAGTCGACCTCCGCAGTTCCGAACGTCAAGGGCGGAATCAGCTTGATGACCTCCATGTGATCCGCCGAGACCTGCGTGAGGATGCGGTGGCGCTGGAAGAGCGCGTGGACGACGGTCTGCGCGAACAGACCCTTGCGCGCGGCGCTGAGGGCCGCCCAGGCACCACGCAGCTTCCACGAGGACGGGCGCCCGAACTCGATGCCGACCATCAGCCCCCGGCCGCGCACGTCGTAGACCATGTCGAAGCGCTCCATGAGGGCCGCCAGCCGTGTCTTGAGCAGCTCGCCGTTGACGCGCGCGTTGTGGATCAGATCCTCCTGACCGATGACATGCAGCGTCGCCAGCCCCGCAGTCATGGCCTGGGCGTTCGAGCCGAAGGTGGAGTCGTGGACCAACACCCGGTCCATCGACGAGTAGACCTTCTGGAAGATCCAATCGCGGGCCATCGTGGCGCCGATCGGGATGTACCCGCCCGACAGGCCCTTGGCCGTCGCGACGATGTCGGGCTCGACGTCGTCGTGCTGGAAGGCGAAGAACTCGCCGGTGCGCCCGACGCCGGTCTGGACCTCGTCGAGGATGAGCAGGGCACCGTGCTCGGCCAGCAGCGCCTGCGCGGCGGCCAGGAAGCCTGGCGGCGCCACCGCGACCCGCTTGCCCTGGATCGGCTCGATCACGAAACCGGCGACATCGCCGCGGCCAAGTTCGCGCGCCAGCGCGTCGAGGTCGCCGAAGGCAATGCAGGTGTCCGGCAGCAGCGGATCGAAGCCCGCGCGGAACTCCTCGGCGCCATTGACCGACAGGCTCCCGACCGTCAGCCCGTGGAAGGCGTGCTCGGTGTAGATGATGCGCCGCCGACCCGTGGCGCAGCGGGCGAACTTCAGTGCGGCCTCGACCGACTCGGTGCCGCTGTTGCTGAAGTACACGCGATCCAGATGCGGCACGCGGGCCAGCAGCTGCTCGCCCAGCAGACCCGCCAGGGGCGGGGCGTCGAACTGGGTCAGGTCGGCGAGGCCAAGGTCCAGGACGTCGTGCAGGGCCTGCCGGACGACGGGATGGTTGCGCCCGACGGCGAACACGCCGAAGCCCGCCAACATGTCGAGGTACCGTTGATCCTCGTCGTCGTAGAAGTAGCAGCCCTCGCCGCGGGTATAGATCTTGTCGAAGCCGATCGCATGCAGCGTGCGGGCCAGCTGTGGGTTGAGGTGCTCGCGGGCCAGCTCGTAGCGCTCGCCGCCACGGCTCGCCAACAGGCCCGCAAGATCGAATTGTCCGCTAGTGCTCACTTGAGACGGCTCCTCGGCAGAAATCGGCGCGGGCAGTCCGAAAAAGCGGTCGTGTATCGTCTGGGCGCCCGGGATTCACAGACCGTGAACGTAGACGAGCGCCCACCGTTTCGCCCGCAACCATCGGTGAGATTCTGCCGCATCACTCGCTGAAATCTAACGCCCCGGGGGGCGCGCCGGACCAAGACCGAGCGCACGGGCCGCTGTCGGCGGTACCCAGCGGGTCGGCGACGCTCGCGCAGATCGCGGCGCTGTCGGCGCGCAAGATCACCGCGGAGAACTTCCCCGTCGCGTTGCGTCTGCTCCCCGCGGTCCCGCGCGACCGGCTGACGCGGGTCTACGCGTACGCGCGATTCGTCGATGACATCGGGGACACGGCCGTGGGCGACCGCGGCGTCCTGCTCGACCGGGTCGAGGCCGACGTGCGCGCGCTCTGGGAGGCGCCGGAGATGGTGCGGATGGCCCCGGTGGCCGGCCTGCGCCCGGTGATCGAGGCCTGTGCCGTGCCGGCCGATCCGTTTCTGGAGCTCATCGAGGCCAACCGCGTCGACCAGCGTACCTCGCACTATGAGTCCTTCGATGATCTGCTGGACTACTGCCGTCTGTCGGCGGCGCCGGTCGGCAGGATCGTCCTGTACATCGCCGGCGCCGCGACGCCGGCCAACATCGCTGACTCGGATGCGGTCTGCGCGGCGCTGCAGGTGCTCGAGCACTGCCAAGACGTCGGCGAAGACGCCGCCGCCGGGCGCGTCTACCTGCCGGCCGCGGACCTGCGGGCGGCCGGCGTCGCGGACGCCGACCTGCTGGCGCCCACGACCGCGCCGGGCCTGCGCCGCGCGGTCGCGGTCCAGGTCGGCCGGTGCGACGAGATGCTCGGCGCAGGACGCGACCTCATCCGGCGTCTGTCGGGCTGGCCACGGATCGCCGTCAGCGGCTACCTCGCCGGAGGCCTTGCCACAGCGGACGCGCTGCGCGCCGCGCGCTTCCGCGTGCTCGAGCGGACGGTCCGCCCGAACCGGCTGCGCACGGCGGCATACGCGGCCCGACTGAGCGTGAGGCCCTAGGTTGAGCACCGCGACGGACCCGGTCGTCGAGGCCTACCGCGAGTGTGAGCGCATCACACGCGAGCAGGCTCGCAACTTCGCGTGGGGCATCCGCCTGCTGCCGCGCCCCAAGCGCACCGCGCTGTCGGCGGTCTACGCAATGGCCCGGCGCATCGACGACATCGGCGACGGGTCGCTGCCGGCCGGCGAGAAGCTGCAGCTGCTGGCAGCCGAGCGCCGCGCGCTCGAGAATCCCGGCGCACATCCGGGCGACCCGGTCCTGCGCGCCCTCGACGATGCCTCCCGGCGCCTGCCGATTCCGCTGACCGCCTTCGGCGAGCTGATCGACGGCTGCGAGATGGACATCGCCGGCCGTAGCTACGAGGCGATCGACGACCTGATCGACTACTGCCGCTGCGTGGCGGGCTCGATCGGCCGCCTGTCGCTCGGCGTCTTCGATCCCAAGCTCGACGCCACCGCGTTCCATGCGGCGTCCGCGCAGGCCGACGCGTTGGGAATCGCCCTGCAGCTGACGAACATCCTGCGCGACATCCGCGAGGACCTCGGGATCGGGCGCGTCTACCTGCCCGCGCGCGACCTGGAGCTGTTCGGCTGCGAGCTGGCCTTCCTGCCCGACGGATCGCTGGACCCGTGTGACGGGGCGCTGGCAGAGGTCATCCGTATGGAGGCTGCGCGCGCCTGGGGCTGGTACGACCGCGGCCTGCGCCTCGTGCGGGTCCTGGACCGGCGGAGCGCAGCCTGCTGCGCGGCCATGGCCGGGATCTATCACGACCTGCTCGCCCGGATCGCCGCCGATCCGGCGCTGGTGATGGGGGGCGGACCTCGCTGCCGACCCACCGGAAGCTCTGGATCGCTGGACGCTCGATCGCGTCCCCGGGATCGAGCGTTGGATAGGGACACCGCGATCGTCATCGGCGGTGGCCTGGCCGGCATCACGGCCGCGCTGCGCCTGGCGGACGCCGGCCGACCGGTCGTGCTGGTCGAACGGCGGCGCCGTCTCGGGGGACGGGCGTTCTCGTTCGAGCGCGGGCCCCTGGTGGTCGACAACGGCCAGCATGTGTACCTGCGCTGCTGCGACGCCTACCGGGCGCTGCTCGGGCGCCTCGGCGTCGCGCACCTGGTCACCCTGCAGGATCACCTCGACATCCCGGTGCTGCGTCCCGACGGACGCCGGGCGCGGTTGTCGCGGGTGCCAGGTGTGCCGGCGCCGGCACACCTGGGTGCGGCGCTGGCCGCCTACCGCCTGTTGAGCCCGCTCGATCGCGCCCGCGCGGTGCGCGGCGCGCTGGCACTGCGGCGGCTCGACCCCGCCGACCGCGCCTTGGATGCCCGTACACTCGGCGAGTTCCTGCGCACCCACGGCCAGAACGACGCGACGATCGGTGCCCTCTGGGGGGTCGTCGCGACCGCGACCCTGAACCTGTCACCCGACGAGGCCTCGCTGGCGCTCGCCGCCAAGGTCTTCCGGACCGGTCTGCTCGACCATGCGCCGGCGGCGGATCTGGGGTATGCGCGCGTGCCGCTCGGCGATCTGCATTCGACCGCGGCGCTGCGTGCCCTGCGGGACGCGGGCGTCGAGGTGCTGCTCGGGCATCGGGTCGAGGCGATCGCCCCCGGGGCCACCGTGACCGTGCGCGGTGGTGGCGAGTCACGGACCTGGACGACCGACACCGCGATCCTCGCGACCGCCCACCGGGAGGCATTCGCCGCGCTGCCCGACCTGGCCCGGACGGCAGCCGCCCCCGCCGCCGAGCTCGGGGTCACGCCGATCGTCAACGTCCACGTCGTCTATGAGCGCCGGGTCACCGACCTGGGCTTCGCCGCGGTGATCGGGTCGCCGGTGCAGTGGTTCTTCGACCGCACCGACGCCTCGGGGTTGAACCGCACGCTGCCCGGCGGCCAGTACCTGGCGATCACCGTCTCAGCCGCGGACGCGATCGCCCAGGCGTCGTCCGATGAGCTGGCCGACCGCTTCGTCGCCGAGCTCGCGCGGCTGTTGCCCGGCGCGCGGGGCACCCGCCCGGCCGACGTGTTCGTCACCCGCGAGCACCGGGCCACCTTCCGGCAATCGGCCGGATCGGCGACCCGGCGACCCGGCCACGACACCGGCCTGGCGGGCATTTGGCTGGCCGGCGCCTGGACCGATACCGGATGGCCCGACACGATGGAGAGCGCCGTGCGCAGCGGCGCGGCCGCCGCGGAGGCGGCCCTGACGGCGCGCGCCCGGGTCGGGATCGGAGCGACGCGATGAGCGCGTCGCGCCAGAGCCTGCGCGCCGCCGATGCCATCGCGCGCGCCCGCGAGGTCGTTGAACCGGCGCTGCGCGCGGCGGTCGCCACCCTCGAGGACCCGCGTATGCGGCGCATCGCCGCCTACCAGCTGGGCTGGTGCGACGCCGACGGATCGCCAACGCCGGGCGGCGGCAAGGCGATTCGGCCGACGCTGGCGATCCTCTCGGCCCAGGCCGCGGGCGGGCGGACCGCCGACGCCGTGCCTGCCGCAGTCGCCCTCGAGCTCATCCACAACTTCTCGCTGCTGCACGACGACGTCGTCGACAACGACGTCGAGCGCCGCCACCGGCCGACTGGTTGGGTCGTGTTCGGCACGGGGCAGGCGATCCTGGCGGGGACCGCAATGCTGACGCTGGCCGTCGAGGTGCTCGTCGATGCCGGCCCGACCGGCCAGCGCTGCCTCCCGTCGCTGCTCGCCGCGGTCCAGCGCATGATCGGCGGGCAGTCGCACGACCTCGAGCTCGAAGGCCGCTCCGACGTCGCCCTCGACGAGGTCCTCGAGATGGAGGCCGCCAAGACGGCCGCGCTGTTGTCATGCGCCGCCTCCATCGGCGCCATCGCCGCCGACGCGCCCGACCAGATCGTGGCCGGCCTCGCCGCGTTCGGACACCACGCCGGGATCGCGTTCCAGCTGGTGGACGACGTCCTCGGGGTCGCGGGCGATCCAAGCCTGACCGGCAAGTCCGCGTCGTCCGACGTGCGCGCCGGCAAGCGCAGCGCGCCGATCGTGGCCGCGATCCGCGGCGGCACCGCGGCCGGCGACACGCTTGTAGCGATGTTCGCCGACGGGCCGCCCGCGACCGACGACGACGTCACGGATGCGATCGCGCTCATTCAGCAGGCCGGCGGGGTCAGTTGGGCCTCCGAGGAGGCCGACGCCCGCTTCGCGCAGGCGCTGGCGGAGCTCGGGCGCCTGCCACTGCCGGACGCCGAGGCCGTGGCCGACCTGGCGGCGGTCGCCGACTACATCGTCAACCGCACCCGATGAGCGGCAGCAGCGGACCGGCGGCGCACGGGGCGCAGGTGGCCGGCCCCGCGCTCGACCAAGCCCTCGCGCGGGCCCAGGCACACCTGCGCGGCCTGCAGTCGCCCGAGGGCTGGTGGAAGGGCGAGCTGCAGACCAACGTGACGATGGACGCCGAGGACATGCTGCTGCGCGAGTTCCTCGGGATCCTGCACGCCGACGAGACCGAACGCGCGGCCGCGCGCTGGATCCGCTCCCAGCAGCGCGACGACGGCACCTGGGCGAACTTCTCATGGCGGACCCGGCGACCTGTCGACGACGATCGAGGCCTACTGGGCGCTGCGGCTGGCGGGCGACGAGCCCGGACGCCGCCGCACATGCGCAGCGCGCGCGGAGTTCGTCCGGCCGGCAGGGCGGCATGGAGCGCACGCGCGTGTTCACGCACATCTGGCTCGCGCTGTTCGGCCTGTGGCCGTGGGACGAGCTGCCGGCGATGCCGCCGGAGCTCGATCCTGCTGCCGCCGTGGGTCCCGCTCAACATCTACGACTTCGCCTGCTGGGCGCGCCAGACGATCGTGGCGCTGTCGATCGTCATGGCCCATCCGCCCGGTCCGCCCGCTGCCCTTCGGGCTTGACGAGCTGCGCACCGGCGCGACGCCCGCCGTCCGCGCCGTGCCGCGAGCGCCGTCGCGCGCGGCGGCTGGACGCGCCTGGACCGCGCTGCTGCACGCCTACCAGCGCCGGCCCCTCACGCCGCTGCGCCGGTGCGCGCCTGCGGCGCGGCGCGGAGCTGGATCGTGCCCGCCAGGAGGCCGACGGCTGCTGGGGCGGCATCCAGCCGCCGTGGGTCTACTCGCTGATGGCGCTGCACCTGCTGCGGCTATCCGCTCGACCACCCGGTGCATGCGGGCCGCGGTCTGGACGGGCTCGACGGCTTCATGGTGCACCGTCGACGAGCCCCGAGCGGCCCGATGCCG
The DNA here is from genome assembly GCA_963768285.1 of uncultured Thermoleophilia bacterium. GTDB lineage: Bacteria > Actinomycetota > Thermoleophilia > Miltoncostaeales > Miltoncostaeaceae > CAITWD01. The sequence goes on along the minus strand of CAVYHI010000029.1, from coordinate 237,013 downwards.
GCGCCTGGAGGCGTGCCAGTCGCCGGTGTGGGACACGGCGCTGGCGATGATCGCGCTTAGCCGACGCCGGCGTGGCCGCCGACGACCCGGCCGTCATGCGCGCCGGCGCGCTGGCTGCTCGACGAGGAGATCACGGTCGCCGGGCGACTGGCGGGTCCGCCGGCCCGGGCTGGCGCCCGGCGGCTGGGCGTTCGAGTTCGCCAACGACAACTACCCGGACGTCGACGACACGGCCGAGGTCGTGCTCGCGCTGCGCCGCCTGGCGCGCGGCCGACCCCGGGCGCGACGCCGGCGCTCGAGCGGGCCGCGCGCTGGACTGGTCGGCATGCAGTCGCGCGACGGCGGCTGGGGCGCGTTCGACGCCGACAACACCCGCGCGCTGGTCGCGAGCTCCCGTTCTGGACTTCGGCGAGGTGATCGACCCGCCGAGCGCCGACGTCACCGCGCACGCGCTCGAGATGCTCGCCGCGCGCGGGCGCGCCGCCGGCGGCGGCCGGCGCCGCGGCGTGCGCTGGCTGATCGACGCACCAGGAGCCCGACGGGTCGTGGTTCGGGCGCTGGGGCGTCAACCACGTCTACGGCACCGGCGCGGCGGTGCCGGCCCTGATCGCCGCGGGGGTCGCCGCCGCAGACGCGTGCATCCGGCGGGCCGTCGCTGGCTGCGAGCCACCAGAACGACGACGGCGGCTGGGGCGAGGACCCGCGCTCCTACGACGACCCCGGTGGATCGGGCGCGGCCCGAGCACCGCCTCGCAGACCGCGTGGGCGCTGCTGGCGCTGCACGCCGCCGGGGAGCAGGCTCGGAGGCCGCCGCGCGGCATCGCCTGGCTGGTCGCGACCCAGCGCGCCGACGGCGGCTGGGACGAGCCGCAGTACACCGGCACCGGCTTCCCCGGCGACTACTACATCAACTACCACCTCTACCGGCTCGTGTTCCCGGTCATGGCGCTCGGCCGCTACCGCCAGGCGCAGCAGACCGACCGATGAGCCGCACGCTCGTGGTGACGGCGTTGCGAACCGAGCGCCTGGCGTTGCTGGGCAATGTCGCCGGCGCGGCGGTGGCCCGCACCGGGATGGGTCCGGACCGTGCGGCGCGCTGGGCGGCCCGGACGTCGCTCGCGGGGCCGGGCGGCGTGGTGATCGCGGGAGTGGGCGGCGGCCTCGTGACCGACGTGCGCACCGGCGACGTCGTCGTCGCCACCGAGGTCCGCGACGCCACGGGAACGCTCGCCCTGCCAGGCGCCGGCGCGCTCGCCGGCCGGCTGACCGCCGCGGGGCACCAGGTCCGGCTCGGGCCCATCATCACCACCCCGCACATCATCGGCGGTGCGGATGAGCGCGCAGCGCTTGCCGCAGGCGGGGCGATTGCGGTGGACATGGAGTCCGCTCCGATCGCGCGCGCCCTGGTCGACCGGGTGCCGGTCGCCGTGGTGCGGGTCATCGTCGACACCCCCGCGGCGCCGGTGCGGCACCTGGCCACGGTGCGCGCCGGGATCGCGGCGCTGCGGCGATTGCGCGCCATCGGGCCGGTCATCGGCACCTGGGAGGGCGCCGGCGATGCGATCAGCTGATTGCAGATTGCGCTGCGACCGCAGGTCATCAGGCCCCATGGGCGCCGTGGCCGCTAGGATGCCGCTACGCGGTCCCAACGCGACCGTTCGCATCGATGTCGCCGGCCGGGCGCCCGGTCCGGCGTGCGCAGAGAGGATCGTCGCCTGATGGCGGTTCCCGTTCGCCAAAGCACCCGCATCGGCTGGTACCTGTTCAGCCAAAAGCTCCGTCGGCGGAAGAAGTTCCCGCTGATCGTCGAGCTCGAACCGCTGTTCGCCTGCAACCTCAAGTGCAACGGGTGCGGCAAGATCCAGCAGCCGATCGAGGTGCTCCAGCAGCGGATGCCGGTCAGCCAGGCCATCGGCGCCATCGAGGAGTCCGGCGCGCCGATGGTGTCGATCGCCGGCGGTGAGCCACTGCTGCACCCGCAGATCGACGTCATCGTCAACGAGCTGGTCAAGCGCAAGAAATACGTCTACCTGTGCACGAACGCCGAGTTGCTGCCCCGCCGCTGGGACAAGTACCACTTCACCCCCTCGCGCTACTTCTCGTTCGCCGTGCACATCGACGGCCTGCGCGAGCGCCACGACGCGTCGGTCGCCCGCGAGGGCGTGTTCGACAAGGCGGTCGAGGCGATCCGGTTCCTCAAGGAGCAGGGCTTCCGCGTCACGACGAACTCGACTTCTTCACGACCGACACGCCGCAGACGGTGATCGACGTCCTCAACTTCCTCAACGACGAGGTGCAGTCGACGAGATGATGATCTCTCCGGCCTATGCCTACGAGAAGGCGCCGGACCAGGACCACTTCCTCGGGGTCACGCAGACGCGCGCGCTGTTCTCGGAGGCCTTCGCCAACGGCAATCGCCAGCGCTGGCGGCTTAACCACTCGCCGCTGTTCTTGGACTTCCTGGAGGGCAAGGCCGACTTCGGATGCACCGCCTGGGGCATCCCGTCCTACTCACTGCTCGGCTGGCAGCGCCCCTGCTACCTGATGTCCGACGGCTACGTGAAGACCTACAAGGAACTGATCGAGACCACCGACTGGGACAAGTACGGCCGGGGCAAGGATCCGCGTTGCAACAACTGCATGGCCCACTGCGGATACGAGCCGACCGCCGTGCTCGAGACGATGGGCTCGATGAAGCAGAGCCTGCGCGCACTCCGCGAGGGGTAGACCGCCCGATCAGGTCGGCGCCGGGCCGCCCTCGAACAGCTCCAAGACCGCCTCGAGCAACCCCGGGTGGGCGGCGACGATGCCGCCAGGCCGCGGCCCGGCCGGCTCCAGCACCCGGACGGCGCCGCCGGCCTCGGTCACCAACAGGCGCCCCGCCATCCAGTCCCACTGCTGCACGCCACGCTCGAAGAAGGCATCCAGCCGCCCCGCGGCAACCCAGGCGAGGTCCAACGCCGCCGCGCCAAAGCGGCGGATGTCGCGTACCTGCGGAAGCACCCGCAGCAGCACCTCGGCCTGGCGGCGGCGCTCGTCGGCGGAGTAGTTGAACCCGGTGCCCACCAGCGCCTGCGCCAGCACAGGCGCCGCGGGCATCCCGAGTCGGCGCCCGCCGAGCCATGCCCCGCCGCCGCGCAACGCCACGAAGACGTCGCCCGAGCGCGGCTGCGAGACGACCGCAGCGACCGGGCCGGCCTCGTCGCAGACGGCGATGCTCACGGCCCAGCTCGGGATGCCCCACAGGTAGTTCGTCGTGCCGTCGAGGGGATCGACCACCCACCACAGCCCCGAGGACCCCTCCGCGCGCCGCCCTCCTCGGCGATCCGCCCGTCGGCCGGCCGCTCGCGATCGAGGACCTCGCCGATCGCGCGCTCGGCCGCGCGATCGGCATCGCCGACCAGGTCCGTCGCGCTGCTCTTGGACCCCACCCCGGTCCAGGGGTGCTCGGCCCGCAACAGCAGCTGGTGGGCCGCGGCGTCCGCGGCGCGCAGGGCGGTCTCGACGAGTTCCTCCGGGGCGGGCACGGTCGATATCCTGACGGATTGCGCCGCACCGCGGCCGGCAGGCTGCGTCGCCGCGACGGGCGCGTCTCCGCTAAGATCGATCCCAATGTCTGAGACCGCCCTCGCCCAGGTCGATGTCATCAGCCGCGCGGCTACTGCGCCGGCGTGGACCGCGCCGTCGAGACCGTCGAGCGGCGCTGGAGAAGCACGGCGCGCCGGTCTACGTCCGCCACGAGATCGTGCACAACCGCACGTGGTCGACACGCTGGCCGCGCGCGGCGCGGTGTTCGTCGCCGAGACCGACGATGTGCCCGAGGGCGCCACCGTGGTGTTCTCCGCCCACGGCGTGGCGCCCGACCGTCCACGAGTCGGCCGCCGCGCGCAACCTGCAGGTGATCGACGCCACCTGCCCGCTGGTCACCAAGGTGCACAACGAGGCCAAGCGGTTCGCCCGGCGAGGACTACGACATCCTGCTGATCGGCCACGAGGATCACGAAGAGGTCGATCGGCACCGCCGGCGAGGCGCCCGACCACGTCCAGTCTGGTCGAGGGTCGCGACGCGTCGACGCGCGTCACCGTGCGCGACCCGAACAATGTGATCTGGCTGTCCCAGACCACGCTGTCGCGTCGACGAGACCGTCGGAGATCGTCGCCGGGCTCCGGGAGACGCTTCCCCACGCTGCAAGACCCGCCCGAGCGACGACATCTGCTACGCCACCCAGAACCGCCAGGGCGCGGTCAAGGCGATGGCGCCGGAGTGCGACCTGGTGATCGTCGTCGGCTCGCGCAACTCGTCGAACTCGGTGCGCTTGGTCGAGGTGGGCCGTACCGCCGGCGCCGAGGCGCACCTGATCGAGAACGCCGACTCGGTGAACCGCGACTGGCTCGTCGGCAAGCACCACATCGCCCTGACCGCCGGCGCCTCCGCGCCGGAGGAGTTGGTCCGCGAGGTGGCCGCCCTGCTGGAGCAGTACGGCTTCGACCGCACGGGGTCCGAGACCCCGAGCCTGGAGGGCGTGTACTTCGCCGTCCCCCGCGGCGTGCACGGCCCGTAGGGCCGTCCCTCACACGCCGCCCAACCCCAGCGCCGTCGGGCCGGTGATTGGCGCATGGCCGGCCAACCGCGCCGCGGCCTCGTCACCATCGAGCGCCAGACGCGGGTCGATCTCCAGATCGACCGGCTCGCCGTCCGAGCCGCGCGCGACCCGGACCCCGGCGCCCTCCAGCCAGCGCGCGTAGAGGCGGTTCATGTCGCGCCGGCACGTGGCCGGCGAGTCGGGGCCGTCGGCGTTCTTGATCGGGCTGAACTGCTCGCCGCGGGCGATCTCCACCGTGATCGAGGCGCGTGCCATCGGCAGCGCGTCGAAGATGAACGTCTCGAACTTGAGTGCGTTGGGCGCCTGGGGCGCGACGAGCCGGCCGGCGTCATCCACGTAGGGCACCTTCTTGAGGGCGCGGTGATACGGCAGCTGCAGACCGCCGTCGGTCAGGCGCATCGCAAACCCGACCTCGATGCAGTGGGTGGCCACGTTGCCGGCCCACAAGACCAGCTCGCCGGCGGCGTCGCGCGCGGCTGCCGTGGCGTCATCCAGATCCGAATACTCGACCACGACGGTCTGATCCCCGCGGCGGGCGATGACGCCGACCCGCTCGCTGGGCTCGCGCTTGCGCACCGCAAGGTTCGACATCTCCGCATCGGCGGTCAGGTGATGCCCCAGGAAGCGCGGGTCCGCGATGCTGGTCAGCGGGTTGTCCACCTGGAACGTAAACAGGGTCTCGACCCCGGACCCGGCGAGCCAGCCGAGGGCCCCCGAGCGCCGCAGCGCCAGGAACAGGCCGCCATGCCCGTCGGGCGAGAGCGCGAGACTCGCGGGCGTTTCGCGGAGCATCTGGCCGGTGCGCTTGTCGACCGCCGGCAGCGTGCCCTGCACGACAAAGCGCACCGATGCCGGGTCGAGGCCGAACCAGCCGGCTTCGGCGAAGGCAGCCCGGGTCTGATCATCGTTGGCGGGCGAGGTGAGGATGCACCAGGGCAGGGCCGCCCGGTACCGCGCGCGCAGCGCGGCGACCTTGGCGGCATGATGGGCGAACAGGGTCGTGCCGGTCACCGGCCCGAACGGGAAGCTGCCTTTCGGGCCATCGAAGCCGAGCCGGGTGCCCTGGCCCCCGGCCAGCAGCACGAGCCCGACGCGCCCGCCACGGAGCGCCGCCTGCCCCGCCGCGCGGGCCGCCCGGTCACGCGCGTCGTCCGCCGGCGTCCTCGCCAGCGGAATCGCGTCCGGCGGGGTCAGTCCGCCCACCTCGGCATGGACCTCGTCGTCGTGGCCGAGGAACTGGGCGACCAGCCGTCCGACCAGCCCGAGATCGAGGTCCGCGAGCTGCGCGCGCAGGGCCGCGGCATCGCGGGGGTCGGCCTGGGCAAGGACCTCCACCAGATGCCCCTGGCCGGCGGCCCGCAGGCGCTCGTTGAGCTCCGCGTCGATCGCCACCGCTCAGCCGATCTTCAGTGCGACCTTGAGTGCACCCGGGCGCCGTTCGGCCATCATCTGGTACCCGTCGGGCGCCTCCTCGAGCGCCAGGATGTTGGTCAGCATGGGGCTCGGATCGATCTCGCCCTCGGCCAGCAGCTCCAGCAGGCGCGGGATGTACAGCCCCATGGGCACCAGGCCGCCCGAGATGGTGATGTTGCGGACGAACTGGTCGTACCAGTTGACGCTGGGCGTCTTGCCCATGAAGTGATCCATCCCGAGGCATGAGATCGTGCCGCCCGGCCGAACCGCGCCGTGGGCCGCCTGCATCGAGTCGGCATTGGAGACCGCGTCGACGACCACCCGCGCGCCTTGGCCGCGCGTGCCGTTGCGGGCAAACTCGGTGATCTCCTCCACCGCCCGCGCGTCGCTGATGGCCGTCGCGCCGAGCGCGCGGGCAAGCGCGAGCCGGTCGGCGTGGTGGCCGAAACAGATGATGTTCTCCGCACCGAGCGCGCGCGCGCAGTGCACGGCCGAGAGGGCCACGGCGCCATCGCCGATGACGACCACGTCGTCGCCCGGGCGCAGGCGGCCCGTCACCAAGCCGTGCATCGCGGTCGCCATCACGTCGATGATCGGCAAGAGCTTGGTCTCATGCTCGGGGGCCGTGACCGCATCGGGGATCCTGATCATCGTCGTCTCGGCCAGGGGCACGCGAGCGAACTCTGACTGGCCGCCTTCGACCGGCCCGCCGTGGCGCCACAGGCGCGGCGCCCAGCCGAAGATCGAGGCCTGCTCGCAGCTTGCGCGGATCCCCTCCTGGCACCACACGCAATGCCCGCAGCTGGTGCCCACGGCCACCATGACCCGGTCACCGGGCGAGAACCCACGCACGTCGTCCCCGACCTCCACCAGGGTGCCGAGAAACTCATGGCCCAGGCGCGCGCCGGGGGCAAACCCGAACGCCTCGCCCGCGTTGAGGATGTGCAGGTCCGATCCGCAGATCCCCGCCATGGTGATCTTGACGATCGCGTCGGTCCGGGCCAGCATGGTCGGCTCGGCGACGTCGGCCACCGCGACGTTGCCATTGCCATGGAAGGTCAGTCCGCGCACGCGCGCCTCCAGGGTCGGTCGTTGCCGGGGTTCAGCTCAGCCCGCTGCGCGCCAGCGCCTCATCGACGCCGGTGATCAGGCCGGTCCAGAACGGGCCGAACTCGCCGTAGACCGCGCTGACCTCGTCGAAGCGCATCTCATAGACGATGTCCTTGATGACCGTCGGGTCGTCGGCGAACAGCGTCACGCCCCACTCCCAGTCATCGAGCCCGGTCGCGCCGGTGATCAGCTGCAGCACGCGGCCGGCATACTTGCGACCCACCCGTCCGTGGCCGAGCATGAGCCGCTTGCGCTCGGCGAAGTCGAGGGCGTACCAATTCGCGCCGACGTTGCGCGTCTTCGACATCGGGTAGAAGGCGATGACCCGTCGCGGCGGCAGGCGCGGGTAGAGGCGATCCTGCCGGTACTTGGCCATGCGCTCCCGCCACTCGGCAAGCGCGCCATCGATGTCGGTGGCACCCTCCGCGCGCAACCGCTCGCGCTCATCGTCTTCGGTCGAGGTGTACTCGGACAACTCGGTGACCGAGAAGAACGATGCGACGCACCGCACCGGACCGGAGCGGATCCGCTTGGTGCAGCGGTCGAGTGCGTCCAGGTCGGGCCCCAGCAGCATGATCCCGAAGTCCGCGCGCCCGCCCATGACGCTGAACGCGACCGCTTGGTTCGGCTCGATCGCGGTGAAGTCGTTGAGCGCTGCTGTGATCTCCGCACCCGAGCCGCCGCGCCGCGCGCGCAGCATCAGGTGGACGACGCCCCAGCCCGCTCCGACGATGGTTCCCGGCGAGTCGAGTTCCATGCCCCGGAGGCTACCGGACGCGGGCGGGTCGCCGGTGCGGCGGGCCCGGTCGGTCGGTGCCGCCCCGGGCGGCGCGGACTTACCCCTCGAGGATGTGCTCAAGCGCGGGCTGCACGGCGCGACTGACCGTCACCGGCAGCAGGCGCACAAACGCGTTGAGCTCGGCCGGGCTCGCGCCGCCGACGATCCCGTTCGCCAGTCGCTCGAGGACCGCCTGTTCGCGATCGCCGAGCTCCGGAGCCACCGGGGCGAGGGCCTCAAGGATGCTGTTGCGAAGCTCCGGATCGAGGACTTGCAGGGAATCGATGAGCTTCTGGGGAATCTCCGCCATCCCCGGGATTATCGCACAATGCAAACCCGCATGCGTTTTTTGGAGCATTGGCGCGCGCTGGCCGGGACCGCCGCGCCCTACCGATCAGGGTCGGCGGACACCCGCTGCTCGCCGGGCGGCAGCACGAACCTGCGCAGGCGCGCCACGACCGGTTGGTATTCCAGCGCCGGCAGGGACCGGCCACTGCCCTCCGTGCGCTGGAGGGCAGTGGCGAGGATCACGACCGCTTGATCCACGACCACGGGCCGCAGCGACAACCCAAGCTCGGCGATCGGGCGCAGCAGCTCGCGCCGGAAGCGCGGTTCGGCCAGGTCGTTCAGGAAGAACGCATCCTGCACGGCCCCGCCGAGATCGCGCTCCTCGATGACGACGATCAGCGGGGCCCAACGGCCCTCTTCCTTGGCGATCGCGATGACCAGGTGCTGCTGGGCCAGCTCCGATCCCGGCGAGGTGATCCAGGCCTCGACGGGAGCCGCCGCGAGCAGCCCCTGGACCCACGGGCGCCGCGCGTACCGGGTGCCGGCCGTCGCGCGCCGCGCGGCGTCGCCCGCCGGCCCCTCGAGCACCGCCGCACAGGCCAGGCACGCGTCACGCCCCGCGGTGCCCAGGCGATTCAGCGCGGCGACGAGCATGAGCGCATTCGCTTCGTCGAGACCCGCGAAGGTCTGCTCGACGAGCGCGCCGACCAGGTATGAGCGGTGCGGCGCCACCAGGCGCGTCGCCAGCCGCGGCGCGGCCAGAACGCGATCGAGCGGCTTGGGCAGCCAGTCCTGCACCGCGCGATAGGTCGCCTGGGCGTCGAGATCGCCGGCCAGGTCGTCCAGGCACGCTGCGACCTCCGACCGGGCAGGACCGTCGGCGCGGGCGAGTCCCTCCTCGGCCCAGCGGCGCGCCGCCGTGGCATCCCCCAGCCGAATTGCCAGAAGGCATGCCTCGTAGCGGTCCTCCGGGTCGCCGAACGCGAACGCGCCGGTCAGCACCGACAGCCCGTCGCGCGCGCGGCCAGCGCGTGCGAGCACGCGCGCCAGCCGACGCCGGGCATCCGGTACCCGCTCGGGCAAGTGGCGCCGCAACAGCACGACCAGCCGGTCCTGCAGCTCGGCCGCCTCGACCGGTCGGTCGGCGGCCAGATGGTCCGCAACCCCGCGTTCGAGACCGTCGATCTCCAGCTCGGTCAGGGCACCCCAGCGCGTGCCGAGCGGGGCGACCCATCCCAGATGCACCTCGAACCCCTCGTCACGCAGCAGGTCCGACAGGGGGCGTCCGGGCGACCGGAACGCGTCCGGGTCGACGGCGGTCACGTCACAAAGCGCGTCAGCAAGGCGGATCCGGCGCGCGTCGGGGTGTCCGGACCTGATGCGCGCCAGCCGCACGCGCACCGCAGCCAGCAGCGCCGGCTCGGCCGCCGCAGGCTGCGGCGGGGACGGGGCCCGCATGATCACGATGCCGCCGACCGCCAGATCGCTCAGGCGCGCATGGACGTAGTCGCCTGGCCAGACATCGCTCGGCAGGATCGCTCGGGTCGCGCCGAGCGGGGCGAACGGCGCCAGGTCGCCGTCCGCGTCGATCGCGCCACGAAGATGCTCGCTGATCGTGATCTGCGCGGTCAGCACGACGCCCTCGAGGGCCGTGGCGACGCTGGCCAGGCGGCCGTCGCTGAGCAGGATGACCCGCGGGTCGGCGCGCAGCGCCGCCCGCACCGCGGCCGCCGGGTTCTTGGCGTGTGTGATCCCCGAGCGCGCGAGATGCTCGGCGAGATCGTCGAGCGTCGCCGGTGCGTCGTCGAGCCGCGCCAGCGCGGCCTCCGCAATACGGCCCATGCGGGCACACTACCAGCGGCCTGTGCCACAGCGGCATGGTGGATGGTTTCCCCTGGGCCGGGCCCCGCGTCGGCGCGAGCGCGCGACCCGGTGGCGCACCCGGCGACCCCGCGCCCAGACATGCCCGCGACGAGTTGTGCTGTCATTCGGGTCATGGAATCGGCGCACTCCGCATCGCGCACGGTCTCGCCAGGGACGCCCGAGGCCGCACTCGCCAGGATCGCGGGCGCCCCGCTCGCCGTGTTGGCGCTCGGGATCCCGCGCTGTCCGGCAACGCAGCTGTTGCCGGCGAGCCTCACCACGGTGGCCATCGCCCGGCCCGAGGTCGCGATCGCCCTCGGCATCCTCGCGACGCCGGACGACTGGGCGGCCCGCGAGACCCTGCTGTGGCCCCGCGGCATCCACGTTAGCCGCTCGGTCGTGCCGCTCCTGGTGGCGATGCGCGAGGGCACCGCGATCGCGACCCGGCGCGGGGGCGCCTCGGCGTACGTGATCGATCGTTGGCTGGCGGAGCAGGCGGGCCTGACGCCGACGCGCCTGCACGAGGAGTGGGTCGCCGACGAGCACGACGAGCTCGCCCGGATCGCCCGTCGGCGCGCCCAGCACGCCGCCGTCATGGGTCGCGGCGCCGCCGACTGAGGCCGCTGCCGCAGGGCGCGGCGCCGGTCCGGCCCGACACTCGCGCGGACCGGTGCGCAATCGCTATAGTGCCATGCTTGCCTGAACGGGCCGGGCGACGCATGGCCCGGGGTTGTGAGACGTGAACGGAGATGGAGATTAGCCCCTACGAGATCATGATCATCCTCGATCCCGACGTGGACGAGGAGCGTCAGCAGGAGATGCTGGAGCGCGTCCAACAGATCATCCGGGACGCCGGCGGGGTCGTGGACCACGTCAACGACTGGGGCCGCAGGAAGCTGGCCTACGCGATGAACAAGAAGGGCGATGGCCGCAACGTGATTATCACCTGCGAGGCCACCGTCGACGGACTGCGCGAAGCCGAGCGCGTCATGGCGATCAACAAGGAGGTCGTGATCCGCCACATGGTCATCGTGCTGAATCCGTCTCAGGCGCAGCGAGCGAAGGCCAACGGCGCCCCGCTGCCGGTCGATGACCGCCCCGAAGGCGATGCCCGACCCGCGCGCGCAGGTCGTGGCGGTCCCCGGCGCCGGCCCAGGTAGCCGATGCCCGCCGATCTCAACCGCGTCACGCTGGTGGGCCGCCTGACCCGCGACCCGGAGCTCCGCCACACCGCCGGGGGCCAGTCGGTCTGCTCCCTGCGCCTGGCGGTCTCGAGCCGCGGCCGTGACGAGAGCGGCAACTGGTCCGACCGCGCCAACTACTTCGATGTGACCGTGTTCGGCCGCACCGCCGAGACCGCCTCCAACTACCTGTCCAAGGGCCGCCGCATCGGCGTCGATGGGCGGCTGTCCTGGCGCGAGTGGGAGGCCCAAGACGGCGGCAAGCGTCAGGCGGTCGAAGTGGTCGCCAATGACATCTTCTTCCTCGACAGCCGCGGTGACGGCGGCGAGGGCGGAGGCAGCTTCAGCGGCGCGGAGCGCGGCTGGGGCACCGCACCTGCGCCGGCCACGGACCTGCCGGCCGACACGTCTGATTTTCGGCCCGCGGCCCCGGCCGACGACGACGACATTCCCTTCTAGGCACACTGACCGCAAGCGGAGGCGCGAGCGCGAATGGACGCGATCCTTGTTGAGGACATCGATGGGCTGGGCGAGGCCGGGACCGTGGTCTCGGTTGCGCGCGGCTACATGCGCAACTACCTGCAGCCGCGCGGGCTCGCCGAGGTGGCGACGCCGGCCCGCATCGCCGAGGTCCAGCGCAACGAGGCCAAGCGCAGAGTCGCCGAGGAGCGTGCCCGCGCACAGGCGGTCGAGCAGGCCGACCTGCTGGGCCGTACGATCCTCACGCTGAAGGCGAAGGCCGGCGACGACGGGCGCCTGTTCGGCTCGATCACCTCGGGTGACGTCGCGGACGCCATCCAGGAAGCGCGCGGCATCACGATCGACCGGCGCCGCATCACGGTGGATCCCCCGATCCGCGCCCTCGGCACCTACAACGTGCCGATCGAGCTCGGGCCCGACCTCATCGCCGAGGTCAAGACGATCGTCAGCCCCCTGCTGGACTAATCCCGCCGCGGCTACCCGGCGCGTCTGCGCCGGGTACCCGTACGGCCTACGGCCAAGTCACGTGCCTGAGAGCGTCCCACCGCCCCAAAACCTCGAGGCCGAGGAACTGCTTCTCGCCTCATTGATGGAGAATCCCGGCAACGTCGCGGAGACGCTGGCGATGGTCGGGCCCGATGACTTCTACAAGGAAGGCCATCGGCGGATTTTCATCGCGATCAACGACCTGTTCATGGTCGGTGAGCCGATCGAGCCCCTGTTGGTAGTCGAGCGGCTCACCAAGCAGGGCGATCTGGACGTCGTCGGAGGCCGCACCGCGGTGCTCGACATCATGGCGACCCCGTTTATCGCCGCCAGCTTCCGGAGCTACGCCGAGATCGTGCGCGAGACGGCCACCCAGCGCCGGCTGCTGCAGGTCGCCCAGCGGATCGAGCAGATGGTCGCCGAACGCGAGGGCGAGACCAGCGACATGGTCCAGTCGGCCGAGGACCTGATCTTCGAGCTCACCCAGAAGCGCGTCCGCGGCGACTTCACCTCGTCCAAGGAGCTGGTCACACAGAGCTTCGAGCGGCTCACGGCCGCGAGCGCCGTCGGCTCCGAGGTGACCGGCCTCGCGACGGGGTTCAGCGACCTCGACCGCCTGACGGGCGGTCTGCGCCCGGCCAACCTGGTCGTCGTGGCGGCACGTCCCAGCATGGGCAAGACCGCGCTGGCGCTGTGCATCGCCGAACACGTCGCCCTCCACGACGACGGCACGGTGGCGGTGTTCTCGCTGGAGATGTCCGGCGAGGAGCTCGTGCAGCGCATGCTCGGCTCGGCGGCCATGGTCGACATGACCCGCATGCGCAGTGGCCGCCTGGCACCGGAGGACTGGCCGCGGGTCACGCGCGCCGCCGATCAGATCGCCCAGGCCAAGCTGTTCATCGACGATTCCGAGGGCATCACGGTCGGCGAGATGCGGACCAAGGCGCGGCGCCTGAAGAGCCGCGAGGGACTGTCCCTCGTGATCGTCGACTACATCCAGCTGATGGAGTCGCGCACCGGACGCCGTGACGAGAATCGTGTCCAGGAGTTGTCGACGATTTCCCGGGGCCTCAAGATGCTGGCGCGCGACTTGGACGTGCCGCTGATCTGCATCTCCCAGCTCAACCGCTCGCCCGAGAGCCGTCCGGACAAGCGGCCCCTGCTGTCGGACCTGCGCGAATCCGGCGCCATCGAGCAGGACGCCGACCTCGTCATGCTCATCTACCGCGACGACTACTACAACCCGGATTCCGAGGAGAAGGGGATCGCCGAGGTGAACCTTGCCAAGCACCGCAGTGGGCCGACCGATCGCGTGAAGCTCACTTTCATGGGCACATATGCAAAGTTCGGCAATCTCCGGCGGGACGGCTAAGCGATGCCAGCGACCGTGATCGTCGGCGCCCAGTGGGGTGACGAGGGCAAGGGGAAGGTCGTCGACCTGCTCGCCGAGAAGAGCGACCTGGTCGCGCGCTACCAGGGCGGCAACAACGCCGGGCACACGATCGTCGCCGGTACCGAGACCTACAAGCTGCACCTGGTCCCGTCGGGCATCCTCTACCCGGGCACGCTGTGCGTGATCGGCACCGGCACGGTCGTCGACCCCGGGGCGCTGGTGACCGAGATCGACGGCCTCGAATCCCGCGGGATCTCCCTCGACGGGCTGCGGCTGTCCGAGAGCGCGCACCTGATCATGCCGTACCACGTCGCCCTCGACGGCGCGTCGGAGATGCGCCTGGGGCGGTTCTCCGATCGGCACGACCCGCCGCGGCATCGGGCCGTGCTACCAGGACAAAGCGGCGCGGATCGGCATCCGCGCCCAGGACCTGCTCGACCCGAGCATCCTCGTGCGCAAGCTCGAGATCGCCCTCGAGATGAAGAACGAGATCATGCAGAGGATCTACGAGCTGCCGCGCATGGACGCGCACCAGATCGCCGCCACCCTCGCGCCGATCGCGGCACGCCTGGCACCGTTCATCGCCGACACGTCGCTGCTCATCGACCAGGCGCTTCGCGACGAGAAGAACGTCCTGCTGGAGGGCGCACAGGGGACGATGCTCGACGTCGACCACGGCACCTACCCGTTCGTGACTTCCTCCAACCCGATCGCCGGTGCCGCGTGCACCGGGATCGGCATCGGCCCGACGCGGATCTCGCGCGTGGTCGGGGTCAGCAAGGCGTACACGACCCGCGTCGGTGAGGGCCCGTTCCCCACCGAGCTCGACGACGAGGACGGCACGCTGATGCTCGAGCGCGGCAACGAGTTCGGCACGACCACCGGCCGCCAGCGCCGCTGCGGCTGGATCGACCTCGTCGCGCTCCGCTACGCCGCGCGCCTGTCCGGGTTCACCGAGCTGGCGCTCACCAAGCTCGATGTCCTCTCGGGCTTCTCGCGCCTGCGCATCTGCGAGGCCTACCAGACCCGCGAGGGGGAGCTGCTGACCGAATTCCCGAACAACCAGACCGTCTTCCACGGCTGCACGCCGGTCTACCGCGATCTCGAGGGCTGGCAGGAGGACATCTCCGAATGTCGGGGCCTCAACAGCCTGCCGGCCGCGGCCCGGGGCTACGTCGAGACCATCGCGGCCGCGGTCGAGGTCCCCATCACCCTCATCGGCACCGGGCAGGGGCGCCACCAGGTCATCGACACGATCGAGATCTAGACGCCGCTCCTCAGGGGGGCCCTGACCCCGCTCCCCGCGGGAAAATATCTCGCCCGGAGCACGACCTGCGCGGGCGGTATGTGCGAGCATGCGTAGGTGCGGCAGACGGTGCTGGTGGTAGGCGGCGGCGGTCGCGAGCATGCCTTGGTGCGGGCGCTCGCGCGTGCTGACGGCAACCCGAATATCTACTGTGCCCCGGGCAACGCCGGCATCGCACGCGACGCGCAGATCCGGCCGCTGGAGGTCAGCGATCCGCGTGCGGTTGCGGCGCTCGCGAGCGCGGTCGGTGCCGACTTCGTCGTGCTCGGCCCCGAGGCGCCGCTGGTGACCGGTGCCGCGGACGCGCTGCGGGCGGCCGGCATCCCGGCACTCGGACCATCGGGGGCCGCGGCACGGCTGGAAGGTAGCAAGGCCTTCGCCAAGGAGATCATGCGCGCCGCCGGCGTCCCCACGGCGCGCGCCGAGACCGTGACCACGGTGGCCGCGGGGCTCACCGCGATCGACGCGTTCGGCCTGCCGGTGGCCATCAAGGCCGACGGCCTGGCGGCCGGCAAGGGCGTCGTCATCGCCCAGAGCCGCCACGAGGCCGCCGACGCGCTCGCCGACGCGCTTGAACGCGGGGTCTTCGGCGCTGCCGGCGAGGTCGTGGTCATCGAGGAGGGACTCACCGGACCCGAGGTCTCGCTGTTGGCCGTCTGCGCCGGCGAGCACGTGGCGCGCTTCCCGGCCGCCCGCGACTACAAGCCGATCGGTGACGGCAACACCGGCCCCAACACCGGCGGCATGGGCTCGGTCTCGCCCATCCCGGATCTGTCCGACAGCGAGGCCGACCGGCTAAGTCGATCTCGTGCACCGCCCAGTGGTGGCCGAGATGGCGCGCCGCGGCCTGCCGTTCAGCGGGGTCCTGTACGCGGGACTGATGATGACCCCGGACGGGCCGCGGGTGCTCGAGTTCAACGTGCGCTTCGGCGACCCCGAGACCCAGGCGCTCCTGCCGCGCCTGGCCGAGGATGCCCTGTGGCTCCTGGGCGGCGCCGCGCGTGGCACGGTTCCCGACCGGCCCGTGGCCATCGATCCGGACCCGTGTGTGGCGGTCGTACTCGCCGCCGCGGGCTACCCCGGCACGCCCCGGCAGGGCGACCCCATCAGCGGGCTCGAGGAGGCGGCGGCCACCGGCGCGGAGATCTACCACGCCGGCACCCGCACCGACACGGCCGGGCGGATCGTGACCGGCGGGGGCCGCGTGTTAGCGGTCGCCCAGCGCGGGACGACCGTGGCCGAGGCCCGCACCAAGGCATATGCAGCCGCCGATCTGATCTCCTGGGAGGGCATGCAAATGCGACGCGACATCGCGCTGGGCCTATGATCCCGCGCTACTCACGCCCGGCCATGTCGGCCATCTGGGTCGAGGAGGCCAAGTTCGGTCGCTGGCTGGAGGTCGAGCTGGCGGTCTGTCGGGCGTGGGCGCGCCGCGGCGTGATCCCGCCGGAGGACCTGGCCGAGATCGAGGCCAAGGCCGCCTTCACCGTGGAGCGCTCGCAGGAGCTCGAGCGCACGACCAACCACGACGTCGTAGCGTTCTTGACCGACGTCGCCGAGCACGTCGGCCCTGCCTCGCGCTGGATCCACTACGGGATGACCTCCTCGGACGTGCTCGACACCGGCCTCGGGCTGGCGATCAGGCGCGCCGGGGAGCTGCTGGTCGCCGAGCAGGCGGCGCTCACCCTGACCCTGCGGGACCTCGCGCTCGCGCACCGCGACACGGTCGCGGTGGGGCGCACGCACGGGGTCCACGCCGAGCCGACCAGCTTCGGGCTCAAGATCGCCGGGTTCGCGTTCGAGAGCCGACGCAACCAGGAGCGACTCGCGCGCGCGGTCGCCCAGTGCGCGTTCGGCAAGCTCTCCGGCGCGGTCGGCACCTACGCCACGCTGCCGCCCGACCTCGAGGCCGAGGTCCTCGCGGAGCTCGGCCTCGGCGCGGAGCCGGTCTCAACGCAGGTGGTGGCGCGCGACCGCCACGCCGAGCTCGTCACCGCGATGGCGGTCGCCGCCAGCTCCCTCGACCGCTTGGCGACCGAACTGCGGCACCTGCAGCGCACGGAGGTGCGGGAGGCCGAGGAGGCCTTCACGGTCGGCCAGAAGGGCAGCTCGGCGATGCCGCACAAGCGAAATCCGATCACCGCCGAACGCATCTCGGGCCTTGCTCGCGTGATCCGTGGCGCGTCGGTCGCGGCGCTCGAGGACGTGGCGCTCTGGCACGAGCGCGACATCTCCCACTCCTCGGTGGAGCGGGTCATCCTGCCCGACGCGTTCCTGGCGCTCGACTACATGCTCGCCAAGGCTCGCCAGCTCGTCGAGGGCCTGGTCGTGTATCCGCAACGGATGCGGGAAATCCTCGCGAGCTCCGGTGGCCTGGTCTTCTCCCAGCGCGTACTGCTGGCGCTCGTCGCCACGGGCCTGACGCGCGAGGAGGCATACGCGATCGTCCAGCGCAACGCGATGGAGTGCTGGGACAGCGGGGTGCCGTTGCGCGAGCTGCTGGCGGCCGACCCGGAGGCCGCCGGACGAGCTGGACGCGGCGGCACTCGACGAGCTGTTCGATCCGCGTTGGTACCTGCGGCATGTCGGCGAGGTCATGGACCGGGTCGCCGCACTGTGATCCCGGAGCCGATCGCACGCGGCAAGGTCCGCGAGATCTACGCCCAGGGCGACGATCGGCTGATCCTCGTCGCCAGCGACCGCATCTCGGCCTACGACGTGATCATGCCGACGCCGATCCCCGACAAGGGGCGGGTGCTGACGGCAATGTCGCTGTTCTGGTTCGGCGCGACGGCCGAGCTGGTGCCGAACCACCTGATCAGCGTCCGCCCCGGGGACCTGCCCGAGGGCTTCCGCACCGCCGAGTTCGCCGGCCGCACGATGCTGGTCCAGCGCCTGGAGATGGTCGAGCTCGAGTGCGTCGCCCGCGGCTACCTGGCGGGCTCCGGCTGGCGGGAGTACCAAGCCACCGGCACCGTCGTCGGACACCGGTTGCCGCCGGGCCTGCGCCTGGGGGACCGCCTGCCGGAGCCGATCTTCACGCCCGCGACCAAGGCCGCCAGCGGGCCACGACGAGAACATCAGCCGCGAGGACGCCGCGGCGCGCCTCGGGGTCGGGCTAGTGGCCGCGCTGGAGGCACTGACGCTCGCCTGTACACGCGCGCCCAAGCACGCTGCGCCGAGGCCGCGGATCATCCTCGCCGACACCAAGTTTGAGTTCGGCCGCGACCCCGACGGCCGGCTGGTCCTCGCCGACGAGGTCCTGACGCCCGACTGCTCCCGGCTCTGGCCCGCGGCCGATGGACGCCAGGGACCAATCCGGCCTCGTTCGACAAGCAGTACGTACGCGACTGGCTCGACGCGTCCGGTTGGGACCACACCCCGCCCGGCCCGGAGCTCCCCGACGAGGTCGTCGAGGGCACCCGTTCCCGCTACATCCAGGCCTATGAACGCATCTCCGGACGCCGGTTCGGCGACTACCTCGAGGAGGCACACGTGAGGGTTCAGCGATGACCCGCGTCGTCGTAACGGTCATGCCACGCGAGGGCGTGCTCGACCCGCAGGGTCAAGCCGTCCAGGGCGCACTCGCACGGCTCGGGTTCGCCGGGATCCACGACGTCCGGCTCGGTCGCCGCATCGAGCTCGAGCTCGACGGCCCAGACCCCGAGGGCGCCGCCCGGCAGATGTGCGAGACCCTGCTGGCGAACCCGCTCATCGAAGACTTCACGGTCGCGGTCGAGGGCTGATCATGGTCGCCGTGGTGCGGTTTCCCGGTTCGCTCGATCACGAGAGCGCGGTGCGTGCGGTCCAGGCCGCCGGCGGCTTCGCGACCTATGCCTGGCACGCCGACACCGAGCTGCCGGCCGGCACCCGGGGCGTCGTGCTGCCGGGCGGGTTCAGCTATGGAGACCACCTGCGCCCGGGCGCCATCGCCTCCCGCTCGCCGATCATGGGCGCCGTGCGCCGCCACGCCGCGGCGGGCGGCCTCGTGCTCGGGATCTGCAACGGCTTCCAGGTCCTGTGCGAGGCCGGCCTGCTGCCCGGAGTCCTGCGCACCAACGCGACGACCTCATTCGTGTGCCGTCAGGTCGACCTCGAGGTGCTCGACCATGACACGCCATTCACCCGCGGGCTCGGCGACGAGCTGTCGATGCCCGATCAAGAACCACGACGGCGCGTGGTTCGGCGACCCGGCGACGGCGCGCATCGTCTTCTCCTACGGCGCCGAGAACCCGCTCGGCTCGGTCGCCTCGGCGGCGGGTGTGGCCAACGCCCAAGGCAACGTGCTCGGGCTGATGCCGCATCCCGAGGAGGCGGTCGACCGCCTGCTCGGCTCGACCGACGGGCTCGGCCTGTTCGACGCCCTGGTGCGCGCATGAGCGCGCCGCTGCACCGCCAGCTCGGACTGACCGACGAGGAGTTCGCCCTGATCCCGACGCTGATCGGGCGCGCGCCGTCGGACCCCGAGCTGGTCATGTTCAGCCTGATGTGGAGCGAGCACTGCTCCTACAAGCATTCCCGGCACGCTGCTGCGCCGGTTCCCGACCGACGGCCCGCACGTCCTGCAGGGCCCGGGCGAGAACGCCGGCGCCGTCGACGTCGGCGATGGCTGGGCGATCGCGCTCAAGGTCGAATCGCACAACCACCCCTCGGCCGTGGAGCCGTTCGAGGGCGCCGCCACGGGCGTCGGTGGCATCGTCCGGGACATCCTCGCCTTGGGCGCACGGCCGATCGCGCTGCTGGACTCGCTGCGCTTCGGCACGCTCGACAGCGCCCGCAGCCGGCACCTGTTCACGCGCGCCGTCGCCGGCATCGGCCACTACGGGAACTGCATCGGCGTCCCCACGGTCGGTGGCGAGGTCGTCTTCGACGACCGCTACGAGGACTCGTGCCTGGTCAACGCCATGTGCGTCGGGCTCGTGCGGGCCGACGGCATGCTGCGGGCGGCGGCCTTCGGCGAGGGCAACCTCTTGGTGCTGATCGGCAACCGCACCGGCCGCGACGGCATCGGCGGCGCAAGCGTGCTGCCTCGGCCGAGCTGAGCGACGACGACGCCGACAAGCGGCCCTCGGTGCAGGTCAGCGACCCGTTCACCGAGCGCAAGTTGATGGACTGCTGCCTGGAACTCGCCGCGCCGGCCTGCTGTTGGCGCTGCAGGACCTCGGCGCCGCCGGCCTGACCAGCGCCGCCAGCGAGATGGCCGCCAAGGGGGGCGTCGGGCTCGACATCGACCTCGACCGGATCCACCTGCGTGAGGAGGGGATGACGCCGGCCGAGATCCTCGTCTCCGAGAGCCAGGAGCGCATGCTGGGCTCGTCGCGCCCGCCGGCTCGAGGAGGTGCTCGGGAGTCTGTGCACGCTGGGAGCTGGATGCCAACGTGATCGGCACGGTCACGACCACGGGGAACTTCACCGCGCGCCACAACGGCGAGATCGTGGTCGAATCCCCGCATCGGCCCTGACCGACGACGCGCCCTCGTACGCGGTGCCGCGCGTGGCCGCGCCGGCAGCGACGCCGGTGCGGCTCGAGGCGGTGCCGTACCCGGATGACCTCGGGGCGGCCTGGCTCGAGCTGCTGGCGCGCCCGAACATCGCCAGCAAGCGCTGGATCTACCAGCAGTACGACCACCTGGTCGGCGCCAACACGGTCCGCCGACCCGGCGGCGATGCGGCCGTGATCCGCATCCCGGGCATGAGGCGGGCGCTGGCGATCACCACCGACTGCGCCGAGCGCCACTGCGAGCTCGACCCGCGCGGCGGCGGGCGGGCGAGCGTCCTCGAGGCCGCGCGCAACGTCGCCTGCACGGGCGCGGTGCCGTACGCCGCCAGCGACTGCCTGAACTTCGCCAATCCCGAGAAGGCCAACACCGGCTGGCGGTTGACCGAGGCGATCGAGGGAATGAGCGAGGCGTTGGAGGCGATCGCCGTGCCGGTCGTGTCGGGCAACGTGTCGCTCTACAACGAGAGCCCGGAGCGGGCGATCTACCCGACCCCGGTCGTCGGCATGATCGGCCTGCTCCAGGACGCCGCCGCAAGCGTCGGCCACGCGTTCCAAGCTGCCCGGCGATCGGATCGTCCTCGTGGGCGGCGGCGCGCCGCGCCTGGACGCCAGCGAATGGCTCGGGGCGGCCACCGGCGCGCCGGCGATGCCGGACCTGGACGCCGAGGCCGCGCTCATCCGCGCCATGGTCGCCCTCGCCGACGCCGGGCTCGTGCGCTCGGCCCACGATGTCTCGGCGGGCGGCATCGCGGTGACCCTGGCCGAATCCGCGCTGGCCGGCGGGCTCGGCTGCTCGGTGACCCTCGCCGCGGGCCGTCGCGCCGATGAGGCGCTGTTCGGCGAATCGGGCGGGCGCATCGTCGTCACCTGCGTGCCGGACCGCCTCGAGGAGCTACGCGAGATCGTCGGCGATGTCCCGCTTGCCGTCATCGGGACCGTCGGTGGCGATACTGTGCAGGTGCAGGTTGGTGATGCCAACGTCAGTCTTGACCTCGAGGCGGCGCGCAACGCCTACGAAGCCACCCTCACCAAGGCGGTCGCATGAGCGACATGTGGGACGACGACTCGCCTCACGACGAATGCGGCGTCGTCGGGATCGTCGCGCCGGGCCGTGACGTCTCCCGGCTGGCGTTCTTCGCCCTCCACGCGCTCCAGCACCGAGGCCAAGAGAGCGCAGGAATTGCGGTCACCGATGACGGACACGTCATGGTGCAGCGGGACCTCGGCCTGGTCGGCACGGTGTTCGACGAGCCCTCGCTGCGCAGCCTGTCGGGCCATGCGGCGATCGGGCACGTGCGCTATTCGACGACCGGCTCGAACAAGTGGGAGAACGCCCAGCCGGTGACGCGCAACCGCGGCGACGGGCTGGTCGCGCTCGGCCACAATGGGAACCTGACCAACACCGATGCCCTGCGCGAGCAGATCGCCAACGACCCGCAGCCGCTGCAGGCGACCACCGATTCCGAGCTGATCGCCGCGCTCCTGGCCCGGGAGCCCGGATCGCTCCTGGATGCGGTTGTGGCGGTCTCCGGGCGTCTGGTCGGGGCGTTTTCGGCCGTCGCGCTCTCGGCGGACGAGCTGGTCGCGTTCCGCGACGCCCACGGCGTGCGCCCGCTGGTGATCGGCCAGCTCGAGGGCGGCTACTGCGTGGCGTCGGAGACCTGCGCGCTGGATCAGATCGGCGCGAAGCTGGTGCGCGAGGTGCGCCCGGGCGAGGCGGTGCGACTGACCGCCACCGGCCGTGGAGAGCCGCCAGGCGCTGGCACCGGCGGCCTCGCGGATGTGCGTGTTCGAGCACATCTACTTCGCGCGCCCCGACAGCCTGCTGGACGGACGCAACGTGTGGGAGCAACGCCGGGCGATGGGCATCGAGCTCGCGAGGGAGGCACCGGTCGAGGCGGACATGGTCGTCGGGCTGCCGGATTCGGGCACGCCGGCGGCCATCGGCTACGCCTTTGCGTCGGGCATCCCCTACTCCGAGGCGGTCGTGCGCAACCGCTACGTGGGCCGCAGCTTCATCCAACCCGACCAGGAGCTGCGCAAGAGCGGCGTAAAGCTCAAGTTCAACCCGCTGCGCGAGATCATCGACGGCAAGCGCCTGATCGTCGTCGATGATTCGATCGTGCGCGGGACCACGACCCAGCAGGTCGTTGCGATGCTCCGCGAGGCCGGAGCCCGCGAGGTGCACATGCGCATCTCGAGCCCGCCGATCGCCTGGCCATGCTTCTACGGGATCGATATGCCCTCCCGTCAGGAACTCATCGCCGCGAACCACTCGATCGAGGAGGTGGCCCGCCTGACCGGGGCCACGACGCTCGCCCACCTGTCGCTCGACGGACTGCAGCGCGCGATCGGCGCACCCGCGGACCGCTTCTGCCGGGCATGCTTCACCGGCGAGTACGCCATCCCGGTTCCCGACTCGACCACCAAGCTGCGCTTCGAGGCTCGCCGGACCGAGCCGGCCGGGGCGCCGCGGGCGTGACCGACCGGGCCATCTCCTACCGCGATGCGGGCGTCGATCTCGCGGCCGCCCGCATCCATACGGCCAACATCGCCGGCCTGGTCAGCGGGGGGGTCACCGGGTTCGCCGGCGGGCTCGTGCTGCCGCCGATGCGCCAAGGGGTGCTGTTGGCCTGCACCGACGGCGTCGGCACGAAGCTGCTGCTGGCCAAGGAGGCCGGGCTGCTCGACGGGCTGGGGCAGGACCTCGTGGCGATGTGCGTCAACGACCTGATCTGCTCGGGTGCGCGCCCGCTGGGCTTCCTGGACTACCTGGCCGTCGGCAAGCTCGACCCCGACGAGGCGCGGGTCATCGTCGGGGCGATCGCCGCCGCCTGCGCGGAGGTGGGCTGTGCGCTGCTGGGCGGCGAGACCGCCGAGCTGCCCGGCCTGTACCAGCCGGGCCACTTCGACCTGGCGGGCTTTGCCGTCGGCATCGTCGAGCGCGAGGCGATGCTCGGTCCGGCGCGGGTCCGCGCTGACGATGCGATCTTCGGGATCCCTTCCTCGGGCGTCCACGCCAACGGCTTCTCGCTGGTGCGGGCGCTGCTGGCCGACGGCGCGCTGGAGTGCCCGGCAGAGGTCCTGCTCACCCCGACGCGGCTCTACGTGCGCGAGGTGCTCGGCCTGCTCGAGACCGGGGTCCCGGTCCACGCCGTGGCGCACATCACCGGCGGCGGCCTGCCCGAGAACCTCCCGCGTGCCCTTCCCGAGGGCGTCGGCGCGGTGCTCGATCCCGGCACCTGGGAGCTGCCGCCGGCGCTGGCGGCGATCGCCGCCAGCGGACGGGTCACCCCCGACGATGCCTGGGAGACCTTCAACATGGGCATTGGGCTCTGCGTGATCGCGCCCGCCGGCGCCGAGTCCGCCATCACCGCGGCCATTCCGGACGCGCGGGTGATCGGCTCCGTGGCACCGGGCGCAGATGGCGTGCGGCGTGCCTAGCCCCTACCGCGTCGTGGTGCTGATCTCCGGCTCAGGGACCAACCTGCAGCGGCTGATCGACACCGTCCACGAGCCCGGCGGGGCGACGGAGATCGTCCTGGTCGTCAGCTCGCGCGCCGAGGCCGGCGGGCTCGCACGCGCCGAGGCGGCGGGGATTCCGGCGCGCATCGTCACCCGTGACCCGGCCGCGGACCGCACCGCCCGCGACCGCGAGCTCGCCGACGTCGTGGCCGCCGCCCGCCCGGACCTCGTCGTGCTCGCCGGCTGGATGAGCATCCTCACCGGCGAATTCCTTGACCGCTTTCCCGACCGGGTGATCAACTTGCACCCGTCACTGCTGCCGGCATTCCCCGGCATGCACGCCAT
This sequence comes from uncultured Thermoleophilia bacterium, assembly GCA_963768285.1. Classification (GTDB taxonomy): domain Bacteria; phylum Actinomycetota; class Thermoleophilia; order Miltoncostaeales; family Miltoncostaeaceae; genus CAITWD01. The sequence continues at coordinate 212,801 of CAVYHI010000029.1, read as the reverse complement.
CGACGAGGCGCTCGCCTGGGGCGTGCGCTGGACCGGGGTGACCGTCCACTACGCCGAGCAGGAGGTCGACGGGGGCCCGCCGATCCTCCAGGAGCCGGTGCCGGTGCACTTCGGCGACACCCCCGACTCGCTGGCGGCGCGCATCCACGCCGCCGAGCATCGTCTCCTGCCGGAGGCCGTGCGCCTGTTTGCCGCCGGTCGCGTGTTCCGCGATCCTGACTCACCGCGGAAGGTTCAGATCCTCGAGGAGGGGCAACCGTGAAGATTCGCCGAGCGCTGGTCTCCGTATCCGACAAGACCGGACTGGAAGCGCTCGTGCGCGGCCTGTCCGACTTGGGCGTCGAGATCCTGTCGACCGGCGGCACCGCTTCCGTGATCGAGAGCTTCGGCGTGCCGGTCGTGCGCGTCGAACAGGTCACCGGCCAGCCCGAGATCCTCGGCGGACGGGTCAAGACACTGCACCCGAAGATCCACGGCGGGATCCTCGCGCGCGAGCACCTGGCCGAAGACCAGGCCGACATGGCCGCGTCCGGCATTGAGGGCATCGATCTGGTCTGCGTCAACCTCTACCCGTTCGAGGCGTACGTCGGGCGGCGCGGCATCACCGAGGACGAGCTGGTCGAGCAGATCGACATCGGCGGACCGGCAATGGTGCGCGCCTCGGCCAAGAACCACGACCGTGTGACGATCCTGACCTCGCCCGACCAGTACGCGGGTGTCCTGGCCGAACTGGCCGAGTCCGGCGGCGAGGTGTCCTTGGCGACCCGGCGGCAGCTCGCCGGACGGGCCTTCCAGCTGACGGCCTCCTACGACGCGGCCATCGCCAACTGGCTGGCGGACGCCGACGCCGAGTTCCCGGAGCAGATCGTCATGACCTTCAACAAGGCGTTCGCGGTCAGCTACGGCGAGAACCCGCACCAGCGCGGCGCCTACTACACCGAGCGCGGCGCCCGATCGCACCTGATGTCGATGGTCGACAAGCTCCACGGCAAGGACCTGTCGTTCAACAACCTGCTCGACCTCGAGGGCGGGCGCAACCTGCTGGCCGAGTTCCAGCTTCCTGCGTGCGTGATCATCAAGCACAACAACCCGTGCGGCGTGGCCGTCGGGCCCGACGTCCGTACCGCGTACATCAGCGCGCGCGACTGCGACCCGGTCTCGGCCTACGGCGGGGTCATCGTGCTCAACCGGCCGGTCGACCCTGAGCTCGGCGAGCTGCTGGCCGCGACCTTCGTCGAGGTGCTGCTCGCCCCGGGCTACGACGCGGCGGCCCTGGAGGCCCTCACCCGCAAGCCGAACACCCGCATCATGCAGAACCAGGAGCGCCGCCGCGTCAATCCCGGTGAGCTCGACCTGCGACGGGTCGCCGGCGGCGTGCTGCTCCAGGACCGCGACACGGAATCCGAGGAGCGCGACGCTATGCAGGTCGTGACCTCCCGCCAGCCCAGCGAGGCCGAGTGGGGCGATCTGCTGTTCGCCTGGCGCGTCGCGAAGCACGTGAAATCGAACGCGATCGTGCTCGCCCGTGACCTGGTCACCGTCGGCATCGGCGCCGGGCAGATGAGCCGTGTCGACTCGGTCCGCCTGTCGATCCAGAAAGCCAACGTGCCGATCCCGGGCGCCGTGCTCGCCAGCGACGCGTTTTTTCCGTTCGCCGACGGGCCGGAGGCCGCGGTCAAGGCGGGGGTGCAGGCGATCATCCAGCCCGGCGGGTCGATCCGTGACGAAGAGGTCATCGCGGCCGCCGACGATGCCGGCGTGGCGATGGTCTTTACCGGGCGGCGGCACTTCCGGCACTAGCCCGCTCCTGGCGGAGGGTCGCCGCGGGCGTCCCGTGCCGTTGACGCGCCGCGCGGACCCGCATCTGGGCTACCCTGGGCGGGTGCCTGGCCGTCTCAAGCTCTGGATTGCGCTTGCCATCGCCGGCATCTGGCCGGCACAGGCCCTGGCGGCGGTCCCGCCCGGCAACACCACCGATCCGCTGCAACGCGCCGCCCTGTTGTCGTTCGGCTCGATCTACCGGATCGAGACGGTCGTGTCGGTCCGATCGCTGCGCACCGCAAGCGGCCGCAGCTACCCGCTCGGGCATCTCCACGACGTGACCCTGCTGGGGACCGCGTTCGTGGTCGCGCCGACCGGGATCCTGGTCACCGACGCACATGTCGCCGCGCCGTTCGGGCAGTCGCTGGCGGTCGCCGCGGCGCCGCTGGCTCTCGCACAGGTCGGCGAGTTCGGCACCGAGGCCGCCTACGAGAACTGGGTCGTCCAGAACAACGTCGAGCCGGTCGGCACCAAGGTGGTCACGACCCACGTGTGGCGGGCAACCGCGAGCCCCGGCGTCAACGCGTCACCGGTTCCCGCACACCTGATCCCGAATACCGTCGAGGACGGCCCGGACGTCGCCCTGCTGCAGCTCGACGGCTCGCCGAACCTCCCTGCGCTGCCGTTGAACTACGGGGAGACCCTTGGGACGCCGATCGTCACGATCGGGTACGGGACGGGCACCACGCTGACGCTCGGCCTGCCGACGACGCTGGTGCCAGCGATCAAGACCGGTGCGCTCGGCGAGACCGGCAAAACCAAGGCCGCCCCGAACCAGCTGGTGACCTACGTCTCTGCACCGATCTCGCACGGCGACTCGGGTGCGCCGGTCATCGACGCCTACCCGACCGCCGCGGTCCACGGCCTGGTGCGGTTCCAGGACGGCAACGGGGGACTGATCGAGCCCTCGCAGCCGATCCTCGACCTGCTGGACGCGCTCCACGTCACACCGACCACCGGGCCCGTGTACACGGCCTTCGCGACAGGCATGAAGGACATGTGGGCAGGCAACTACGTCGGCGCCGAGGCGGCGTTCGCCGACACGCTCGCGGCGGACCCTACCCATCCGCTGGCGGCGCAGGAACAACGACTCGCGGCGAATCTTGCCCGCACCAAGCCCGCGGTGGGACGGCCGGCGTGGTGGCGCGCGTTGTTCGCCGGCATCGCCCTGATCGCCGGCATCGCGGCGCTGGCCTGCCTGTGGCGGCTCCGGCGACTCGCCCGCCTGCGTGGCGAGCAGGACGACCCGGCGGCACACGTGCCGCCGGCACAGTAGGCCAGCAGCGATCTAGACTCCGGGGTCACGCACACCCGGCCACTTGGAGACCCCCGTGCGCATCGGCGTTCCGCGTGAGATCAAGCAAGACGAGCACCGCGTCGCGCTGACGCCCGGCGGCGCGAACGAGCTGATCGCCCACGGCCACGAGGTCTGGATCGAGCATGACGCCGGGCTCGGGGCGGGCCATCCGGACGACGCCTACGCGCGCGTCGGCGCCAGCATCGGCGGCGCCGCCGACTGCTGGGGGGCGGAGCTGGTACTGAAGGTCAAGGAGCCCCAGCCGGCCGAGTTCGGGTTCCTGTCCGACGAGCAGACGCTCTTTACGTACCTGCACCTGGCGGCCAACCCGCGGATCGCGGACGCATTGTGCCGTGCCGGGGGTACCGCGATCGGCTACGAGACCGTCGAGGACCAGCATGGACGCCTGCCGCTGCTGGCCCCGATGAGCGAGGTTGCCGGCCGCCTGGCCGTGCAGGCCGGCGCGCGCTATCTGGAGCAGCCGCGCGGCGGCCGCGGGGTGCTGCTCGGCGGCGTCGCGGGCGTCGCGGCCGGAAACGTCACGATCATCGGCGGCGGGACCGTCGGCACCAATGCGGCGATCGTCGCCATCGGGATGCAGGCCCACGTGACCATCCTGGACGCCGATCTCGGGCGCCTGCGCGATCTGGAGCTCGTGCTCGATGGGCGCGTCACGCTGATCTACGCAACCCGCCTGGCCATCGCCGAGCAGGTCGCGCGCGCGGACCTGGTCATCGGAGCGGTCCTGCGCCCCGGGGCACGTGCACCGCACCTGGTCACGCGCGCGATGATCGCCTCCATGGCGCCCGGCTCGGTCGTGGTGGACGTCGCCGTGGACCAGGGGGGCTGCATGGAGACCACCCGACCGACGACCCATGCGGACCCCGTGTACACGGTGGATGGCGTCCTGCACTACTGCGTGGCGAACATGCCCGCCGCGGTTCCGGTGACCGCGACGGCCGCGCTGTGCAACGCGACCCTGCCGTACGTGCTGCAGCTGGCCGAGCACGGCGTGCCGGGCGCCCTGCGCGAGGATCCGGGCCTGCGCCCAGGGGTCAACGTCCGCGACGGGAAGATCGTCAACGCGGCCGTCGTCGAGGCGCTCCAGGCCCGCTAACCGGCGTTGGGCCGGTCCACGCCGCCGGATGGACCAGTGCCCGCGACTACGCTAGGTCTACCAGGACCGAACCCGTGCACTGGAGACCTCGTTGCACGTGGCATGCCCACAGCATCAATGCGCCGCATCGTCGCGCCAGGCCGCGCGCCCGCGCCGTCGGTGCCGCTGCCGGCGGGCCGGCGGGCGCGCATGGCCGGCGCCGCGATGACCGCACTGGTGCGCCTGCTGCTGGTCGACGACCACGCCATCCTGCGCCGCGGAATGGAGCTGCTGATGGCGCATGAGCCGGATCTCGAGATCGTCGGCGAGGCCGGCACGATCGCGGAGGCGCTCGACGCGGCCGCCGCAACGGCGCCCGATGTCGCGATCCTCGACATCCACCTTCCCGACGGCAGCGGCATCGCCGCCATCCGGCCCCTGCGCGAGCTGCGACCCGGCCTCGGCGTGGTGATGCTCTCGATGTACGACGACTTCGATCACGTGCGACGCGCGTTCGCCGAGGGCGCCGACGCCTATGTGGTCAAGTCCTCGACCCAGGACGATCTGCTGACGGCGATCCGCACGGTCGCCGGCGGCGGAACCTACCGCGACCCGAGCCTGCCGACCCCCGACGGACCGCACCAGGCGCGGCGCCCGATCGACACGCTCTCGCCGCGTGAGCTGGAGGTGCTGCGGCTGCTGGCGCTCGGCAACACGAACCACGAGATCGCCGATGCGCTGGTAGTCAGCGTCAAGACCGTCGAGACCCACCGCGCCCACATCATGAGCAAGCTGAAAGCCGACTCCCGCGCCGCGCTGGTCCAGCATGCACTCAGCGCCGGACTGCTCGGGCCCGACTAGGGCGGTCAGCCGACCGGCAGCCCCGCGTTCTGTTCCCGGGTGGCCAAGGACAGGCGCACGATCGACAGCACCAGCGAGATGGTCACGATGATCGCGCTCGTGACGCAGTACTCGCAGATGGCGTGGATCTGATAGAGCTCAAGATAGGTCAGGTAGGCGCTCAGCATCACGCCGAGGATCGTGATGAACAGTGACGCGAGTGCCGCCCACTGATATCGGATCAGTGCACAGGCCAGCAGACCCAGATACGCCAGCAGGCCAAGGATCGCGACGGGCACGCCGGCCACCGTCGACCACTCGCTTTGCTGCACGGTCGCGCAGCCCCCGCCCAGCGCACAGACGGGGGCATTGCCGTGGTAGCGCTCCCACACCAGGTAGGCGGTGACCCCGATGCCGACGAGCGCCAGGACCGCCATGGCGATGCGGACCCAGAAGTCGCTCGCGCTGCGGTCGAACCCCAAGGTCAGACCTTGCCGCCGTTGACCTGCTGCATGGCCTGGGTGATCTGCGCCTCCGGGACGTCGCCCTGGACGACGACCGAGCCCTTGGGCCCGTGGATGACGAAGGTCGGGGTCGCCTCCTGGTCGCCGGCCGCCGAGGTGTCCGCGGCGAACGAGTTGGCGATGTTGAGGAACTGGGTGACCACGCCCTGGCCGCTGGTCGTCTGGTTCCACGCGGGGATGTTGACGCCCGAGGTCTTGGCGGCGTCGTTGAGCACGCCCTGGGTGAGCCAGGGGTCGAGCTCGGAGCCCTGGTTGCGCAGGATCAGCTCGGTGAAGTACCACATGCGGTTCTGCGGGGCGGTGCCCAGGCCGTTGAGGGCGGCCGTCTCGGACTGGTTGCCCGCGATGATGTGGACCGGGCGCAGCTCGATCGATGCCTTGCCGGTACGGACGTAGTCCTGGATCAGCGGCGGCACCAGATTGCGGCTGGCCGCGCCGCAGATCGGGCACTTGTAGTCCATGTACTCGATGATCTTGATCGGGGCCGTCGGGTCACCGAGCACCTGGCCGCTCTGCGGAATCCCCGTGAGCAGCGCTTCGACGTTCGGGTAGTCGGCCGTGAACTTCTTGGCGTAGGTCGAATCGCTGGAGCTGCTCTTGGTGGCCTGTTGGATGCCGATCACCACAGCGGCAACCACGATGGCCGCGATGACCACTCCGATGATCACCTTCTTCGACAACGCACCCTCCCCCGAGATCTCAACATGGGACCTGACACGTGGCGTGCGCAGGCCGGCGGCCCGTGACCGCCAACACAATGACAGCCCGTGCCCGCGACATCGTGAATCGGGGCGTCACACAACATCGGCGCGAACCCCGCCGAAGCTTACGCACCAGTGCCAGCGAGCAGGTACGGCGGCGGCGGGTCTTTCCCTGTTGCGGCAGCCTCAGGCAGGGGCTCCGGCGTCGGTATCCACTGGGGTCTGGCGCCCGCCGAGGTGACGGGCGAAGAACCGCTCCATCGCGCCGAAGGCCTCCAGGCGGTTCTCGGGCTTGACGAAGCCGTGCCCCTCGTCGTCCTTGCAGATGTAGTCGACCGGCACGCCGCGTTCCCGGAGCGCGGCGACGATCTGGTCGCTTTCCTGCTTGGTCACCCGCGGATCATTGGCGCCCTGGATCACCAACAGCGGGGTGGTGATGCGGTCGACCAGGTTGAGCGGCGAGCGCCGCTGCATGTCGGCCAGATCGTCCGGATCCTCGGGGTCGCCGACGTAGCGGAACCACGTGCTGGCCAGCAGCGGGCGCCAGTACGGCGGGGAACGAACGCGTCAGGGTCACGAGGCTCGATGGGCCCACGTAGCTGACGGCCGCGGCGAAGACGTCCGGGGTGAACGTGACCCCGACCAGTGCCGCGTAGCCGCCGTAGGAGCCGCCGTAGATGCCGACGCGCGCCGGATCGGCGATTCCCTGGGCGATCGCCCAGTCGACGCCGTCGATCAGGTCGTCGTGCATCTTGCCGGCGAACTCGTGCTCGGCCGCATGCATGAACCGTTTGCCGAACCCCGTCGAGCCGCGGTAGTTGACCTGCAGGACCGCGTAGCCGCGGTTGGCCAAGAACTGCACGGTGGGCTCGTACCCCCAGGCATCGCGTGCCCATGGTCCCCCGTGGACATACAGCACCATCGGCAGGCCACGCCCCGACGATCCGACCGGCAGGGTCAGGTAGCTGCGCAGCACCAGCCCGTCCCGCGAGGTAATCGCAACGGGCGTCATCGGCGCGAGCGTCTCGGGATCCAGCCAGGGGCGCGACCGGTACAGCAGGTGCGACCCGCCGCTGGTGCGGTCAAACAGGAACGTGGCACCCGGATCGCGGTCATCGTCGAAGCTGACGATCCACGCCGTCTCGTCGGCGTCCTGGCCGCTGATGCCAGGATCTCCGTGGTGCAGCCGACCGATCGCCTCCCAGTCGTTACGGAAGCGCTCGTCGAAACTGTGGACGACGAGGCGGTCGCGCAGATACGCGGCCGCCAGCAGCTCCCCGGTCCGGTCGGAGACCACCGGCGCGGCCAGGTCGGCCTCGTCGTCCGCATCGATGACCCGCTCGGCGCCGGTCGCCAGGTCGAGCTCCACAAGCCGCATCAGGTCCGCGTCGCGGGCGCTGGCGACCCACAGCGCGCTGCCGTCGGGCACGAAGCCGGCGATGTACCCGTTGTCTTCATTGGCGTACTCGGCCACCTGGCGGAAGGGGCCATCGGCCGTATCCCGCACGAGGATCGCGAAATCGCCTGCCGGGGTCTGGGCACGGGCCGCCCTGACCACGCCGTTGCGGTCGGCCGTCCAGCCGATCACGTTACCGGGATTCTCCGCGACCAGCGCCAGGCGGCCGGAGGCCAGGTTCAACGCGTAGACGTCGAAGACACTCGGCTCCCGGCGGTTCAGCGAGACGAGGATCTGGCGCGGGGTGGCCCGCGGGGCCGCCACGATCCCCGCGCGGACACCCGCGAAGGGCGTCAGGTCCCGCACCCGGTCGGGCACATCGGGGTCGACCGCGTAGACGTGGTAGTTCTCGTCGCCCTGTGAGTCCTGCACGTACAGGATGTACCGCCCGTCGCGCGACCAGAAGTAGCTCTGCACCCCGCGGTTGCGGTCGTCGGTGATCGGCCGCTCGGGGCCGCCGGAGCGCGGCCGCACCCAGACGTTGAGCACGCCGTCGCGCGGCGCCAGGAACGAGATCGTCCGGCCGTCGGGCGACAGGCGCGCAGCGGCCCGCTCGGGATTGTCGAAGAACTGCTCGAGCGGAAGCAGGGGTGCGGAGGTCATCGGCGGATAATGTTAGAGGTCCGCCGGCCCGCGAGCCGTCCGAGCGTCGGCGCGGTCAGGCCGCATGTGGTTCGGGTCCGCGCCCGGCGAACCGGCGCGAAACGTGGGACACTCCCACGTGCATGCAAGGTTGACTCCGCAAGGTGCCGATCCCTAGATTACGGGATCGCCATTCGCGGGTTCGGGCGGAATCCTGGCGCAAACAGTGGGAGCCGGTGTGGGACCAACGAGTTCGTCGAGCGGCAAGATCGCGCTGATGTTTCCGGGCCAGGGCTCGCAGCAGGTCGGCATGGGCGCCGGTCTGCACCGTGAGTACGCCACGGCGCGCGCCATCTTCGAAGAAGCCAACGACGTCCTCGGCTACGACGTCGCGCGCCTGTGCTTCGAGGGTCCGCACGACCAGCTGATGCGCACCGACTTCTGCCAGCCGGCCGTCCTGACGACCTCCGTTGCCGCCTGGCGGGTGGCACGCGAGCACGGCCTGGAAGCCGACCTGGCGATGGGCCACTCGCTCGGCGAGTACGCGGCGCTGGTGGCGTCCGAGACGATCGGCTTCGAGGCGGCGCTGCGGCTCGTGGTCGAACGCGGGCTGGCGACCGAGGAGGTCGCCGCGCGGGTCCCGGGGCAGATGGCCGCGCTGCTGGGTGCCACCGACGAGGAGGCCGAGGCACTGTGCCGCGAGGCCGGCGACGTGTGGCCGGCGAACTACAACTGCCCGGGCCAGATCGTGGCGTCGGGCGGGCGCCGCGGCATCGACCGCCTCGTGGAGATCGCGCGGGCGCACGGGTTCAAGACGCGGGTGCTCGACATCGAAGGTGCCTTCCACTCCTCGGTGATGTCGCCGGCCGCGGACCGCCTGCGCGAGGCGCTGGCCGGGGTCCGCTTCTCGACCCCCTCGATGCCGTTCCTGTCGGCCACGACGACCGCGATCGAGGCCAAGGCCGAGCGCGTCCGGGGCCTGCTCGCCCAGCAGCTCACCGCACCGGTCAAGTTCACCCAGTCGGTACGCACCGCGCTGGATCTCGGCGTGGACCAGTTCGTCGAGTGCGGCCCCCGGCGTGTCCTGGTCGGATTGGTGCGCCGCATCCGGACGGACGTCGAGGTGCTGCACGTCGGGTCCCCCGATGACCTGCCCGCAATCGTTGCGCTTGCCCAAGCGCGTGCCGATGCCCGTCGCCTTAGTGACCGGGGCTAGCCGGGGGATTGGTGCCGCCTGCGCACAGCGACTCGCTGCAGACGGATGGGACCTCGGGCTGACCTACGCGCATGACCGCGCGTCGTGCGAGGCGACCGCCGCGGCCGTCCGGCGCACCGGCCGCCGCGCCCTCGCCCTGCAGGTCGAGGCCCGCGAGCCCGAATCGATCGAGGCCGCCGTCGCCAAGATCGAGCAGGAACTCGGGCCGCTGTCGGCGATCGTCGTCAACGTGGGCACGACCCGCGACGCGCTGGCGGTGCGCATGAGCGCCGCCGAGTGGCTGGAGCCGATCGAGGTCAACCTCGAGGGCACTGCGAGCGCCATCCGCGCCGGCGCCGCACGGATGCTGCCGCGGGGCGGCGGGAGCATCATCGCGGTCACCTCGATCGTCGGCGAGCACGGCAACGCGGGCCAGGCAAACTACGCGGCCTCCAAAGCCGGGATCATGGGGATGGTCCGGACGCTCGCCAAGGAGTTCGGACCGGAGGGAGTCCGTGTCAACGCGGTGGCGCCCGGGTTCATCCGGACCCGCCTGACCGACGTGTTGGCCGATGAGCAGGTCCAGGAGCTGCGCACCCGCACGGCGCTCGGGCGGCTCGGCGAGCCCGACGACGTTGCCGGACCGGTGGCATTCCTGGTCTCGCCGGCGGCCGCGTTCATCACGGGCACCCTCGTCAGCGTCGACGGCGGCCTGTCGCTGTGAGCCCGCGCGAACTGCGGGAGCGGGTGGTCATCACCGGCATCGGGCTGGTCTCCCCCCTGGGCATTGGGCGCGCCGACGCGTGGGCATCGGCGCTCGCGGGGCGCTCGGGCGCGGGCGCGGTCACCCACTTCGACGCCTCCGATCACGGTGCCAAGATCGCGTTCGAGGTCAAGGGCTTCGACCCGCTGACCTTTATCGACCGGCGGGCGCTGCGCCGTATGGACCGCTCCTCGCAGTTGGCCGTCGCCGCCGCAGCGCTGGCGATCGAGGACGCGCAGCTCGAGATCCCGCCCGACGCCGAGCGCCACGGCGCGGTGATCTCCACGGGCAACGGGGGCAACGCAACCTACGAGGAGACGCACCGGACGCTCCTCGAGCGGGGTCCGGACCGGATCTCGCCGGTCGCCCTGCCGATGATCATCTGCAACATGGCCGCCGGACACGTGTCGATCGCCTACGGGCTCAAGGGGCCGCTGAGCTGCGTGCTGACCGCCTGCGCCAGCAGCCTGCACGCGCTGGGCGAGGCGGCCGACGTGATCCGCCGGGGCCAGGCCGACGTGATGCTTGCCGGCGGTTCGGAGGCCGCGATCACCCCGTACGCGATGGGCGCACTCGACGCCTCCCGGGCAATGTCGCACCGCAACGACGATCCGGTCGGCGCCAGCCGGCCATTCGATGTCGACCGCGACGGTTTCGTCCTCGGCGAGGCCGGCGCGATCCTCGTGCTCGAGCGCATGGATCTGGCCGTGGAGCGCGGGGCGCCGATCGTCGCCGAGCTCGCCGGCTACGGTGCGACCTCCGACGCGCACCACATCACCGAGCCGCAGCCGGAGGGGTCCGAGCAGGCCCGGGCCATCCTGCGCGCGCTGGCCTCGGGCCACATCGACCCCGGGTCGGTCGATCACATCAACGCGCACGCGACCTCGACGCTGGCCGGCGACGCCTCCGAGGTCCAGGGCATCATCACGGCCCTCGGTGCGCGGCAGGCCGAACGCATCGCCGTCAGCGCGACCAAGTCGCTGCACGGCCACTGTCTCGGTGCCACCGGCGCGCTCGAGGCCGCGCTGACCGCACTCGCAGTGACCGACCAAGCCGTGCCGCCGACGATCAACCTCGATCACCTCGATCCGGCCTGCGCGGGGGTCGACCACGTGCTGACCGGGCGCGAGCAGGCCATCCGCACGGCGCTGTGCTCCGGCTTCGGCTTCGGAGGCCACAACGCGGTCCTGGCGATCTGCGCGGTGGGCGCATGAGGCGGCGGCGCGTGGTCGTGACGGGGATCGGCATCGTCTGCGGGCTCGGCGTCGGTCGCGAGGACGTCTGGCGCAACGCGGTCGCCGGCACGCCGGCCGGGGCCTCAATCGCCGGCACCGACATCGGCGACGCCCCGGTGCAGATGGCCTGCCCGGCCCGGGACTTCGTCGTTGCGGATTTCGTCGACCGGCGCCTGGCGCGGCGCGCGGATCGCGTGACCCACTTCGCCCTCGGCGCCGGGCGGCTCGCCCTTGCCGATGCGGGCCTCGAGATCTCCGGCCACGGTCACGATGTGGGCTGCATCCTGGGTACCGGGACCGGCGGCAACCATGTCCGCGATGAGAACCACACGGTCATGCTCCGGCGCGGCGTGGACCGGATCTCGCCATTTGCGATCCCCTACAGCATGTGCAACCACCCCCCGGCCGAGCTCGCGATGCAGCTCGGCCTGCGCGGGCCGACGATGGCGATGGTGACCGCGTGCGCCGCGGGCACCGACGCGATCGGCACCTCGGCGGCGGTGATCCGGCGCGGCGATGCAGAGGTCATGCTCGCCGGCGGGACCGACGCGATGATCACCCCGCTGTGGATGGCCGCCTTCGACGCGATGCGCGTGCTCTCGCATCACCAGCAGGACCCGGCCGGCGCCGCGCGGCCCTTCGACGTCTCGCGCGACGGCTTTCTGATCGGCGAGGGCGCCGCGGTACTCGTGCTTGAGGAGCTCGAGTACGCGACCGGCCGCGGGGCCGCGATCATCTGTGAGATCGCCGGCTACGGCGCGAGCGCCGACGCGTACCACATCACCGACCCCGACCCCACCGGCCGGAGCCAGGCGCGCGCGATGCGGGCCGCGATCCAGGAGGCCGGCATCGCGCCGTCCGAGATCGGCTACGTCAACGCCCACGGCGGCGGTAGCCGGTCGGGGGATCCGGCGGAGGTCGCCGCCCTGCGCCGGGTGCTTGGCGAGGCTCATGCGGCCGAGACGGCGGTCTCCGCGACCAAATCGATGCACGGGCACTGCATGGGTGCCACGGGTGCCATCGAAACCGCGCTCACCGCGCTCGCGGTCGCCGACGGGCGCATCCCACCGACCATCAACCTGCGCGAGCTCGACCCGGCTTGCACGGGCGTCGATCACGTCATCGACACCATGCGCGAGGTGCGCCTGCGCGCCGCGCTCACGACGAATAACGGGCTCGGCGGTCACAACGCCGCGCTCGTCCTGACCCCCTGGGAGGGGCGATGAGCCCGCGCCGCAAGCTGACGCCGCGGGCCGAAAAGTCCGTCCGGCTGACGCTGGCCGGCGCCCTGAGCGCGATCCCCGGCCTGTGGGGGATCGCCACGGGCACCGTCTGGCTCGGCTACCTCGCGGCCGGGATCATCCTCGCGGCGATCCTGCTCGGCCCGGTCTCGGAGCGCCACTTCACCCGCTAGAGCTGCGGCACCGGCACCGGCCGCTCGTCCGGGCCGATCGCCACGAATACGAACCGTCCGGTCCCGCACAGCCGGCGCTCTCCGGTCAGCAGCACCTCGGCAACCATGGTGACCTCGATCGTCATCGAGGTCCGCCCGGTCGCCGTCACGGCCGCCAGCACCTCGACGATCTCGCCGATATGGACCGGTGCCACGTAGTCGACCTCGTCGACACCGACCGTGACAACCGTCTGGCGGGAATGGCGCGTGGCCGCCACAAACGCCGCGCGGTCCATCATGCTCAGCGCCACGCCGCCGAAGAGCGTCCCACGATGGTTGAGCTGCTGGGGCAGCACGATGTCGGTCATACGGGTCACCGCCGGCGCGGCGAGGGCGTCGGCGAACGGATCGGCGGCCGTGTCGGTCATGTGGCGTCCTTGTCGTCGGTCCGGGCGGCGTCGGTGGCGCGGTGCCACGGCGGCCTGAGCTCCGCGATGCGCGCGTAGGCGGGGCAGTCCGGGGCATGGGCGCCCGGCAGGTAGCCGAGCGACATCAGAAACTCGTTGGTGATCTCTGGCCCGGTGAACCGGAACGTCCCGCGGAACAGCCGCACCCACTCGTCCCGGGACAGTGGGTGCTGGGCATCCAGCCATGCGGCCACGCTGCCGCAGGTCGCGATCATCTCGCACATGACCCCGGCGTTGGCGATGATCGCCTCGATCTTGCGCCGGTTGCGGATGACCCGCGGATCGGCAAGCAGGCGGTCGCGCCCCTCCTCCCCCAGGGCCGCCACATGGGCCGGGGCAAACCCGCCGAACGCCGCGCGGATGCCGTCGCGCCGACGCAGCACGATCTCCCACGACAGGCCGGCCTGGAAGATCTCGAGCGCCATGCGCTCGCAGAGCACGTCGTCGTCCCGCGAGGGCACGCCGTACTCGAGCTCGTGGTAGTCGTTGTGCACCGGATGGCCCGGCGCGATCGTGCAGTAGGCGCTCATCGACAGACGCCATTGCGGCGAATGGTCACCGATCGGCCCTCCAAAGGCCCCGCAGGATACGCTAGGACACTATGGCGCAACGTCCTGATGCCCGCGCCGTGCTCGATCGCGCCCTCGCCGAGCGCGTGATCCTGCTCGACGGCGCGATGGGCACGATGATCCAGCGGCACGCGCTCGAGGAGGCGGACTTCCGCGGCACGCGGTTCGACGGCCACCCGACGGCGCTCACGGGCAACAACGACCTGCTGGTGCTGACCCGCCCGGACGTCATCGCCCAGATCCACGAGCAGTTCCTCGAGGCCGGCTCGGACATCATCGAGACCAACACCTTCAGTTCGACCGCCATCGCGCAGGCCGACTACGGGCTCGAGGCCGTCGTCGTCGAGCTGAACCGGGCCGCCGCCGAGCTCGCGCGCGCGGCCGCCGATACCTGGACCGCGCGCACCCCAGAGCGTCCGCGCTTCGTCGCCGGGGCCATCGGGCCGACCAACCGCACGCTGTCGATGTCACCGGATGTCAACGATCCCGGCTTCCGCGCCGTTAGCTTCGACCAGGTGCGCGATGCCTATGTCGAGCAGGTCCGGGGCCTCATCGACGGCGGGGTCGACCTGCTCTTGGTCGAGACGATCTTCGACACGCTTAACGCCAAGGCGGCCCTGGCCGCGATCGCCGACGTCGCCGATGAGCGCGGCACGGCGCTGCCGGTCATGATCTCGGTCACGATCACCGACGCCTCGGGACGCACGCTCTCCGGCCAGACGGTCGAGGCGTTCTGGACGAGCGTCGCCCACGCGCGCCCCTGGTCGGTCGGGGTCAACTGCGCCCTCGGGGCCGAGGCCATGCGCCCCCACGTCGAGGCGCTCGCGCACATCAGTGATTGCTGGACCAGCTGCTATCCGAACGCCGGTCTGCCCAACGCCTTCGGCGAGTACGACGAGCTGCCGGAGGACACGGCGCGGGTGCTGCGCGACATGGCCCGCGACGGGCTGGTCAATATCGTCGGCGGCTGCTGCGGGACAACCCCGGCCCACATCGCCGCGCTCGGGCGGGCGGTCCACGGCATGCGCGCCGCGCCCGCGTCCGCGGCACCGCCTCGTCGGGCATGACGCAGCTGTCCGGGCTCGAGGCGTTCGCGTTCGGTCCAGGGAGCACGTTCACGATGGTCGGCGAGCGCACCAACGTCACCGGATCGCGGCGCTTCGCGTCGCTGATCACCGCCGGCGACTACGCCACGGCGCTCGAGGTCGCGGTCGATCAGGTGCGCAACGGCGCGAACCTGATCGACGTCAACATGGACGAGGGCATGCTCGATTCGCCGGCGGCGATGACGACCTTCCTCAACCTGATCGCCGCCGAGCCCGAGATCGCCCGCGTCCCGATCATGATCGACTCGTCGCGGTGGGACGTCATCGAGGCGGGCCTCAAGTGCTGCCAGGGCAAATGCGTCGTGAACTCGGTGAGCCTGAAGGAGGGCGAGGCCGAGTTCCTGCGGCTGGCGCGCCGCGCCCGGCGCTACGGCGCAGCACTGGTGGTGATGGCGTTCGACGAGGACGGACAGGCCGAGACGATTGCGCGCCGGGTGGCCATCTGTCGGCGCGCCTATCGGCTGCTCACCGCGGAGGCCGGCGTGCCGGCCGAGGACATCATCTTCGACCCCAACATCTTCGCGATCGGGACAGGCATCGAAGCGCACGCACGCTATGCGATCGACTTCATCGAGGCGATCCGCCAGATCAAGGCCGCCTGTCCCGGCGTCAAGATCTCCGGCGGGGTCTCAAACTTGAGCTTTGCCTTCCGCGGCAACGACGTCGTGCGCGAGGCGATGCACACCGCGTTCCTGTACCACGCGATCGCCGCGGGCATGGACCTGGGGATCGTCAACGCCGGCCAACTGGGCGTGTACGACAAGCTCGATCCCGAGCTGCGCGACCTCGCCGAGGACGTGATCTTCGACCGCCGCCCCGACGCCACCGAGCGCCTGCTGGCATTCGCCGCGACGGTCTCGGGCGAGACGGCGCAGCGCGGACCGGATCTCGGGTGGCGCGACCAGCCGGTCGAGGGCCGCCTGGAGCACGCCCTGGTCAACGGCATTGTCGACTTCATCGAGGAGGACACCGAAACGGCGCGCCTGGCCTACGCGCGCCCGATCGACGTCATCGAGGGGCCGCTGATGGCGGGCATGAGCACGGTCGGCGATCTGTTCGGCGCGGGCAAGATGTTCCTGCCGCAGGTGGTCAAGAGCGCGCGGGTCATGAAGCGGGCCGTCGCCCATCTCGAGCCGTTCATGGAGGCCGAACGGGCCGCCGCGGGCGGGCGTCGCGCACAACGGCCGCGTGGTCATGGCGACGGTCAAGGGCGACGTTCACGACATCGGCAAGAACATCGTCGGGGTCGTGCTCGGATGCAACAACTACGAGGTCATCGACCTCGGGGTGATGGTGCCGGCCGCGACGATCATCGACACTGCCGTCGCCGAGGGCGCGGACATGATTGGGCTGTCGGGACTGATCACGCCCTCACTCGAGGAGATGGCCGGGATCGCCGCCGAGCTCGACCGGCGCGGCCTCGAGCTGCCGCTGTTGATCGGCGGGGCCACGACCTCCAAGCAGCACACCGCGGTCAAGATCGCCCCGCGGTACGACGGGCCGGTCGTCCACGTCCTCGACGCCTCGCGCGCGGTCGGGGTGGTCTCCGCGCTGCTGGACGCGAATGCCCGCGAGGCCTACCTGGCCGACGTCCGCGCCGACCAGGAACGCCTGCGCGAAGCGTATGCCGGTCGCGCCGCCCGGCGGCTGCTGCCGATCGCGACGCGCGCGCGCCCGGCGCCCGAAGCTGTCGTCGCCGCCGCCGCCGGAGCCGGAGTTCATCGGGCGTGCGCCAGCTCGAGGTGCCGCTCGCCGAGTTGGTGCCCTACATCGACTGGACGTTCTTCTTCCACGCGTGGGAATTGCGCGGGCGCTTCCCAGGCATCCTGGACCACCCCGAGTTCGGCGCCGCGGCCAGGGAGCTTTTCGAGCACGCCACGGCCCTGCTCGAGCGCCTCGTCGGCGAAGGACGGCTGCGGGCGGCCGGTGCCTACGGGTTCTGGCCCGCCGCCGCCGACGGCGATGACATCGTCGTCTGGGCCGACGGCGACCGCCGTGCCGAGCTGACGCGCCTTCCGATGCTGCGCCAGCAGCGCGACTGGGGCGATGAGCGGCCGATGTACTGCCTGGCCGACTTCCTCGCGCCCGTTGGGTCCGGCATCCCGGACTGGATCGGGGCGTTCGCGGTCACTGCGGGCCTCGGCGCCGACGAGATCGCCGCCGAATACGCGGCGGCGCACGACGACTACTCGTCGATCATGGTCAAGGCGATCGCCGACCGGCTCGCCGAGGCGTTCGCCGAGCTGCTGCATGCACGCGCGCGCCGGGAATGGGGCTACGAGGCCGTGGGCGAGCATTCCCACGGCGACCTGATCGCCGAGCGCTTCCGCGGCATCCGCCCGGCCTTCGGGTACCCGGCCTGCCCGGACCACACCCCCAAGCGTGAGCTGTTCCGGATCCTCGACGCCGAGGCCATCGGGATGTCGCTGTCGGAATCCCTGGCGATGCTGCCCGCCGCGTCGGTAAGCGGCATCTATCTGTCCCACCCCGAGGCGCGCTACTTCGCCGTGGGCCCGGTCGGCGCAGACCAGGTCGCCGACTACGCCAACCGCCAGGGCCGCGATCTCGCCGAGGTCGAGCGCGACCTCGCGCCGAACCTCGCCTACGACCCCGCGGCCCCGGAGCCCGCCGGCGCCTAGTCGGTGGTGAACTGCTCCTTGGCGAACACCAGCCGCGCACGGTAGGCGCACTCGTAGAGCGTGGTGAGCTTCTGCTCGGCCCGCTCGACCGACAGGCGATCCAGTCCAGGGCTCGCGACGACCCAGAGCCCGGAGGGCGGGATCTGGCGGGCCGCATCAACGATGGCCCGGGCGGCCACATTCGGGTCCTCGACCGCCTCGCAGGCGCCGTCGACGACGACGAGCATCGCCTCGTCGCGGCTCAACCGGTAGACCCCCGCCGGTACCGGACCGGCGGTCTCGATGATGCGGGCGCCGGCCGCCGCCAGCGCCACGGGATCGGCCGGATCGGTCGCCTTGACGGCCCGGAACGGCGCTCTTGCGACGGCGGCCGCGTACGTCTCGGGCGTGTCGTGGCGCGCACCCGACGCGACGACGTCGACCCCGATGGCGATCAGGCGGGGCGCCCACTCGGGCGGGCCGGGCAGTCCGCCGAGCGCCACCGTCGCGAGAGCCGGCAGCTGGATGCCCAGGCGTTCGAGTTCGTGACGACGCATCCCGCGGCATGCTGCCAGATCCGCAGACCGATGGCGCGGTGGCTGACTGCGCCTGCAGCAAGCAGGAACCCGGGCTGTACCGGAGACAAAACGCGGCCAACTCCGGCCAAAATGCCGGCGCCGGACGGTATCCTGACGCTTTACCGGTTGCGGGCCATTTCCGCGATCAGGCAAACTGTCGTGTTCTGACACCTATCACGGAGGGCACATGGCAACTGAGGTCGGTGAACGCGCAGCCGCGCTGCTCGAGGCGAACGGACTGGCCCCGACGGGAGCGGTGTTCTGGGACCTGTCGACTGAGGTCCTCTACGAACACGCGATCAAGAACGGGTCGGCCCGTCTGGCGCATGGTGGTGCGCTTGCCGTTACCACCGGTGTCCACACCGGCCGGTCGCCAAAGGACAAGTTCGTCGTCAAGGAGCCCGGCAGCGAGGCCCGCGTGAGTTGGGGCGCGATCAACCAGCCGATCGACCCCGACCCCGCCGCCAAGCTTGGCGCGGACCTGCGGGCGCACCTGAACGCCGCGCCTCAGCTGTACGTGCTCAACGCCCGGGTGGGGGCAGACCCGACACACGGCATCATCCTGCGACTGGTGACCGAGAGCGCCTGGCACGCACTGTTCACCAGAAACCTGTTCATCGACCTCACCGACGAGGAGCGTGCCAACCCCCCGACGCCGGGCGGCATCATCCTCCACGCGCCGAGCTTCAACGCCGACCCCGAGGTCCACAAGACCCGTCAGGGCAATTTCGTGGTGATGAACCTCACCGAGAGCGAGATCCTGATCGGCGGCACGCAGTACGCCGGCGAGATCAAGAAGTCGGCGTTCACGCTGATGAACGATCGCCTCCCGCTCGAGGGCGTGCTGCCGATGCACTGCTCGGCCAACGTCGGCCCCGACGGTGACGTCGCCGTGTTCTTCGGCCTGTCAGGGACCGGCAAGACGACGCTGTCGACCGATGCCACGCGTCCGCTGATCGGCGACGACGAGCACGGCTGGTCCGACGAGGGCGTCTTCAACTTCGAGGGCGGCTGCTACGCGAAGGTCATCGGCCTGTCGGCCGAGGCCGAGCCGGAGATCTACGCGACCACGCGCATGTTCGGCACGGTGCTCGAGAACGTCGTCCTGGACCCGGACACCCGGATCATCGACCTTCACGACGATTCCCTGACCGAGAACACCCGCGGCGCCTACCCGCTGGAGTCGGTTCCGAACGCGGTGCCCGAGAAGCGCGCCGGCCAGCCGACGAACATCGTCATGCTGACCTGCGACGCCTTCGGGGTGCTGCCGCCCATCGCCAAGCTGTCGCCCGTCCAGGCCATGCAGATGTTCCTGGCCGGCTACACGGCCAAGGTCGCCGGTACCGAGATCGGCGTCACCGAACCGCAGGCGACCTTCTCGTCCTGCTTCGGGGCCCCGTTCCTGCCGCAGCCGCCCGAGGTCTACGCGGCGCTCCTGAAGGATCGCATCGAGCGCTACGGCGTCAACGTGTGGCTGATCAACACCGGCTGGGCCGGTGGCGGCGCCGGCGTCGGGAGCCGCATGCCGATCAAGGTCAGCCGCGCGGTCGTGCGCGGGGCGGTGTCGGGCGAGCTCGCCGGCGCGGAGACCCGTACCGACCCGATCTTCGGGTTCCAGGTGCCGGTCGCCGTCGAGGGCGTCGACTCGGCCCTGTTGGACCCCAAGAGCACTTGGCCGGACCCGGCCGCCTACGATGAGACGGCCAGGAACCTCGCCGCCGACATCCTCTCCCACGCCGAGACGGCCGGTCAGTAGCAGCGCAGCAGCGCCGCCTGCCTGCCGGGTGCGCATGCACACCCGGCAGGCACGCCATCACCGCGCATCCGGCGGACCGTCACCAGCGAGCGGTACTGCCCAGCGCGGCGCGCGACGTTCACGGAACGCCGCCAGCCCCTCGGTGAACTCGGCCGACGCATAGGCCTCCAGCCGGATCCGTTCGATCGTCGCGGCATCCTGCGGCGCGGGGGCACCGGACAGGAGGCCGATCGCCGCACGCGTGCCGGCCACGGCGGTCGGCGCGGCCCGGACGATGTCGGACACGGTCTCGGCGATCGCGGCCGCGAGCGCCTCGTCGGCCACGACCTCGTCGACCAGCCCGATCTCCCGCGCCCGCGCGGCCGAGACCGGCCGGCCGGTGAGAAACAACTGCCGCGTCCGAGCTGGTCCCATGATCGCCACGAAGCGCGCGAGGCCCTCAGGGGAGTAGACCACCCCGAGCCGCGCGGCCGGCATGCCGAGCGTCGCGCCCGCGGCGGCGATGCGCCAGTCGCATGCGACCGCCAGCTCGAGCGCACCGCCGAAGGCGGCCCCGTTGACGGCGGCCACCACCGGACACGGGCACGTCGTAATCGCCGCGGTCGTGGCGCGCAGGAGTTCCTCCCCGCGCATAAGCCGCTCGGCCATGGCCGGGCCGTCGAGCCCAGCCAGATCGAGTCCCGCCGAGAAGTGCCGGTCGCCGGACCCGGTCAGGATGATGACGCGCGCGTCGGGGCCCGGGTGCTCGGCATGCCGGACAATGCCTTGGAGCATCTCGTCAGTGATGGCGTTGGCGCGCCCGGGGTTGTGCATCCGGATCACGACCGCGCCGGCGTCTTCGGTGACGAGCAACCCGGGAATGGAAGGGGTCTGGGGTGGCATCGGTCCTCGTGATGGGCGCGGGCGCGGTCGGGTCCTATTACGGGGCGCTGTTGGCCCGTGACGACCACGAGGTCACGCTCGTCACGCGCGGTCCACACCTCGACGCGGTGCGGGCCCGCGAGCGCGGTCGCCGTACGCGAGCCCGACGGGACCGAGTGGACCGCGCCGGTCACCGCGTCGGCGACAGCGGCCAGAAGCGCATATGACCTCGTCATCGTCACGACCAAGTCGCAGCACACCCTACAGGCGGCCCGCGCGCTCGCACCGGTCCTGACCCCCGGCACACCGGTGGTCTCGCTGCAGAACGGCGTCGACAACGTCACCCGGCTGCAGGCGGCGCTGCCCGATGCCGCCGTCGTGGCCGGGCTGGTGTTCGTGGGCCTGGCGATCAGCCGGCCCGGGACGGTCGATCACCACGGCGAGGGACACGTGACGATCGGGGACCCCGCGGGGCCACCGACCGCGGCAGTCGACCGCGTCGCCGCGATCGCCGCGGGATCCTGGGACCTGGAGATCTCGTCCGACATCGTCCGCGCCCAGTGGATCAAGCTGCTGTGGAACGTCGGCTTCAATACGCTCTGCGCGGTGACGGGCGCCAGCGCCGGGGAAGCCCTCGCGACGCCGGAGTCGGCGACGCTCGTCGCGCGCGCCGTCGCTGAGGCCGTCGCCGTCGCCGCGGCACACGGCATCGCCATCCCGGACGACGAGGTCGCGGGCGTCACCGCCTACTTGCCGGCCATGCGGGCGTTCCGGCCCTCGACCGCCCAGGACGTCGCCGCAGGCAAGGAGCCGGAGCGCGACGGCACTGTCGGGGTACGTCGTCAACGAAGGCCGCCGCCTGGGCATTCCGACCCCCGTCAACGAGGTGCTGGATGGACTGTTGGCCCTCCAGGCCGACCGCGCAACGGGGCGTACCGCCAAGTCGCCGCTCCTCGTCGAAGGTGCGGGCGCCGCGTCCTAGGAGGGCGGCGAGCGGGTGCCTAGCCGCCGAGCGATGCGTCGGCGAGCACCCGCTCGACGACATCATCCAGCGAAAGCCCGGCGGCCATCGCCGCACGTGGCAGCAGGCTCGTGTCGGTCATGCCCGGGATCGGGTTGATCTCGAGAACCCAGATGCGCTCGTCCTCGTCGATGAGCATGTCGACCCGCCCGAAGCCGCGACAGTCCAACGCCGCATAGCAGGCCAGCGCCGTGCGGGCGACCTCGTCGGCCAGTTCGGGGCTCAGGTCCGCCGGTGCGACCAGTTCCGTCAGCCCCGGCGTGTAGCGCGCCTCAAAGTCGTAGAAGTCCCCCGAGAGCACCGCCTCGACGGCGGGCAGGGCCTCGGGGGCGTCGGTGCCGAGCACCGACACCGCGATCTCCCGGCCGCGCACGAAGCGCTCGATCAGGACATGATCGTCAAAGCTGAGGGCCGTCATCAGCGCACGCGGGACGTCGTTGGGCTCGCGCGCGACGGAGATCCCCAGCGCCGAGCCCTGCTTGGCGGGCTTGACCACCAGCGGCAACCCCAAGCGCGCCTCGATCTCGGTCAGCGCGTCGGCCGCACCAAGCTCGCGGAATGCGCTCTCGCCGAACGCGAACGCCGGCGGCGTCGCGATCCCGGCACTGGCGAACACCGCCTTGGCGATCACCTTGTCCATTGACCGGGCACACGCCTGCACACCGGACCCGGTGTAGGGGATGTCGAGGATCTCCAGCAGCTCCTGCACGGTGCCGTCCTCGCCGCCCTTGCCGTGCATCGCCACGAACACCACGTCGGGCCGCTCGGCGCGCAGGGTGCGCACCAGGCTCGGATCCGCATCGACCGGGATGACCTCGTGCCCGAGCCGCCGCAGCGCGGCCTCGACGTTGGCCCCCGAGCGCAGGCTGACCTCGCGCTCCATCGAGCGGCCGCCCTTGAGAACCGCGACCCGCTGGGAGCCGCTCACCGGCCACCCCCGAGGGCGCGCTGCAGGTCGATCATCGCCTCGATCGCGGCGCCGATGCGGGCGACGCCCTCGGCGATCACGTCCTCGCGCACTCCAGAGAAATTCAATCGCATGCTGTTGCGCCCTTGACCGTCGAGGAAGGCCGCCTCGCCCGGCACGAAGGCAACCTGGTGGCGCTCGATGGCACGCGCCAGCAGCTCGCCGGTGTGGATGTAGTCGGGAAGCGTCGCCCACACGAACAGCCCGCCCTCGGGGCGCGTCCAGCTGGCCTCGCGCGGGAAATGCTGGTCGAGTGCGGCGAGCATCGCATCGCGACGGCCGCGGTAGATGCGGTTGAGGCGCCCGACGTGCTCGCGCCAGTCGACCCGGCGCAGGTACTCGACGATGAACCGCTGGCTCATGGTCGAGCTGCACAGGTCGATCGCCTGCTTGCCAAGGTTCATCTTGCGCAGGATCGGCGCCGGCGCGGTGACCCAGCCGACGCGCATGCCCGGGGCGAGGATCTTGGAGAACGTCGACAGGTAGATCACCCCGCCCGCACCCCCGTCCAGCTCCCAGAGGCTCGGCAGCGGGTCGCCCTCGTAGCGCACGGGGCCGTACGGGTTGTCCTCGACGATCAGCACGTCGCGGTCGGCTGCGAGTGCGACCAGCCGCTCGCGCCGGTGGCGGGCCATCGTCACGCCGCCCGGGTTGTGGAAGTTCGGGATCGTGTAGATGAGCTTCGGCTTCTGGCCCTGTGCGGCCAAGCGATCGAGTTGTTCTTCGAGGAGATCGATCGCCATCCCGTGACCGTCGAGGGGGATGTGGATCACCCGCGCCTGGTAGGTGGTCAGCGTCGGCACCGCCCCGGGATAGGTGGGACCCTCGGCGATCACGATGTCGCCCGGGTCAATGAATGTGCGCATCGCCAGCGCGATCGCCTGCTGCCCGCCGGCGGTAACCAGCACTCCGTCGGGCTGGGCGATCATGCGGTCCTCGGCCATCAGCCGGCAGATCGCCTGGCGGAGCTCGAGCAACCCCTCAGTTGGTCCGTACTGCAGCGACGAGGCCCGATGGTCGTTGGCAACCGCATGCCAGACCTCGTCGTAGACCTCCGCCGGGAAGGAGTCGGTGTCCGGGAACCCGCCCGCCAGCGAGATGATCTCGGGACGCTCAGAGAGCGACATGAGGTCGCGCATCGCCGACGACTTGATGCCCGTCGCACGCGCGGCAAAGCGGTCCTCGAAGCGCGACGGATCCCGCGGGACGGTGCGATCGGCCGTGGATGCTCCCTTGATGTCGTTCATCCCAACCCCATGAGCGTCCCACAACCGTACGCGGCGCAGGGATGGTCTGCCCGTGGGCCTGTTCGCGTGCGTGGCACGAGTGCCTGATAAGTTTGCATGACCATGGTCAGCGGCCAAGCTCCGGAGACTCTGGCGCAACCGACGAGTCCCCGCCCGAATGCGCTGAGCATCTCGATCGCACGTATCCGGACCGCCGATCGCGCAGCGTGGGTCCAACTCCTGAAGTTCTGCATCGTCGGAGCCTCGGGATACGTCGTCAATCTGATCGTGTACTACGCACTGATCCACGGCATCGGCGCGCAGTACCTGGTGGCATCGGTTGTCGCATTCCTGGTCGCCTGGTTGAACAACTTCGTCCTCAACCGCCAATGGACCTTCCCGAAAGTCGGCTCTTCGCCGCTCAAGCAGGCCGCCAAGTACCTGGTCGTGAGCGTGATCGGCCTGGTCGTCAACCTCGGCATCCTCTGGACGCTCGTACACGTCGGGACCGACACGCTCCTCGCACAGGCGATCGCGATCGCCGCGGTCACCCCGCTCACGTTCGTGCTGACCCGGAGTTGGGCGTTCCGCTAGCCAGAGGCGGCTGGACGCGTGCGGCCGCGATCGCCGCGCTGGTCGTGGTGGGACTGCTGGGCACCCGCGCATACGCCGTCGGGGCCGTGCGCGCGAGCCAGTCGCCGACCTCGGTGGCGATCGCGACGGTGCCGCTGGTCCCTGCGGGCCACCAGGACAACCTGCCCACGCTCTCGACGCAGACGGTCCTCAAGCTCGCCGGCCGCTCCCAGGCGGTCAGGGACTGGATCGCGGCCCACCCGGTCTCCCGCACGACGCCGCAGTACGACCCCACCGCCCACCAGTGGACCGTCTACTACGTCTCCAGCAACAAGCAGGGCGTCGAGACCACCCAGGCCGAGGTACTGATCGACGACAACACCGCCGAGATCACCGAGACCCGCACCGGTCCGCAGGTCGCCTGGATGATGGCCCGCGGCTACTGGGGAGCGTTCGGACGTCACATCAACGACCCGTGGATCTGGTCCGGCCTGTGTGCGCTGTTTTTCATCCCACTCGTCGAGATCCGCCGGCTGGTGAGCTGGCGCACGCTCGACCTGCTCGTCCTGCTGAGCTTCTCGATCTCGCTGATCTGGTTCAACGCCGGTGAGGTCTTCACCTCGGTGCCACTCGTGTACCCGCCGCTGGCCTATCTGGCCGTACGCACGGCGCTGATCGGCACCCGCCGGGTCCGGGCGCGCCACAGCCCGCCGGGCGGCGGCGCTGGCAACGACGGGGGCGGACTTCACGCGCCGGCATTTCGCGGCTGGGCGCCGACGTGGCTGCTGATCGCGGTGCTGATGCTGTCGCTGGGCCTGCGGTACTCGCTGAACGCGTTCGATTCGAACGTCATCGACGTCGGCTACGCCGGGGTCATCGGCGCCCATCAGATCGTGCATGGGGTCATCCCCTATGGGACCTTCCCGGCCGCGTGCGGGCACTGCGACACCTACGGCCCGCTCACCTACATGGCCGACGTCCCCTTCGAGGTCGTCGCCCCCTGGCACGGCACCTGGGACTCGCTCCCGGCGGCGCACGCCGCCGCGACCACGTTCGACATCTTGTGCGTGGCCGGAATGCTCACGCTCGGATGGCGCCTCGGCGGATTCCGGCTCGGGGTAGCGCTGGCGACCGCGTGGGCGGCGTTCCCGTTCACCGCCTATGCCCTCGAGAGCAATACCAACGACGCCCTGGTCGCCGCGATGCTGATCTGGGGGCTTGTGCTCGCGGCGCGGCCGATGGCCCGCGGCCTGATGCTGGGGTTGGCGATCGCCGCGAAGCTAACGCCGGCGATCCTGATCCCGCTCTGGTGGCGTCATCCGTACCCGCGTGGGCAGCGTCGGTACGGGTGGCTGTGGTTTGCGGCAGGACTCGGGCTTGCGATACTCCTCACCGGCTGGGTCATCCTGCTCGGGGGCCTCGGCGGAATCCACACGTTTTGGACGCGCACGGTCAGCTACCAGTTCGGCCGCCAAACACCGTTTTCGATCTGGGGCCAGGACCCCGGCCTGCGGCCTGTCCAACTCGCGTTGATCGTCGTCGTCGCCGTCACCGCGCTGGCGCTGCTGCGCTGGCCACGCGAACGTGACTTGCTGACGCTGACCGCGCTCTCGGGCACACTCATGATCGGCCTGCAGCTGACCCTCAACTACTGGTTCTACTTGTATATCCCTTGGTTCCTGCCGTTCGTGCTGGTCGCCACCGTCCCCCACTGGCCGCATCCACTGCCCCTCAGGCCGGCGCCGGTGAGCGACGCTGGCGACGGCATCCCGATCGCGGAAGCGGCCGCACGGTGACCCGGCGCGCGCTCGCGCTGCCGGCCGGGCTCATCGCAATCGCGTTCGTCGCCTGGGCGATCCCGCTGCAGCACGCGGGATTCTGGGTCCATCGCGACAACGTCGGCGACGTGCGCATCTACCTGCACTACGCGCGCGACATGGCGCATGGGCTGGTGCCGTACCGTGACTTCCGCGTGGAGTACCCGCCAGGGGCGACGTTCATCTTCTGGCTGGTCTGGCAGGTGCCGGGCGAGTATCGCGCGGCGCTGAGCGGGCTCATGTTCGTCTGCCTGTGCGTCTGCGTGTTGGGGGTGATCGCGACGGCGCGCGCGGTCGGCCTTTCGTCGCTGCGGCAGGCAATCGCCGGGGGGATCGTGGCGCTCTCGCCGCTGTTGCTCGGCCCAATCGTCGTGCAGCGGTTCGACATGGCCGTCGCCGCCGTCACCGCATGGCTCATCTACGCCGCCGTCACCGAGCGCTGGAAGCTGATGTGGGGCCTGCTGGTGGCCGGCGTGCTGATCAAGCTGATCCCGATCGCACTGATCCCGCTGTTGGTGATCTGGCAGGCCCACCGGCGCGGCTGGGCGAGCGCGGTGCGTGGTGCGCTCGTCGCGATCGGGGTAACGATCCTGGCCATACTGCCGATCCTGGCCATCGCCCCGTCGGGCACGTGGTACTTCATCGACTACAACTTTCGGCGGCCTCCGCAGCTCGAATCGCTGACGGCCAACGTGTTCCTGCTGCTGTCCAAGTACGCCCACTACCGCTTCCGAATCGTCAGCACCTTCCACAGCAACGGGGTCCAGGGGACACCGCCGTCAGTCGTGGCAACGGTCTCGACGCTCGTGCTGATCGTCGTGGTGCTCGCCTGCGCGTGGTGGTCGTGGCGGCTGCTGGCCACGAGCACGGCCCCGGCCGATCGCGGCATCATCGTCGCGGGTGCCGCGGCCACGATCGTCGCAATTACCGTGTTCGGCAAGGTGCTCTCGCCGCAGTACATGATGTGGCTGTTGCCCGTGACCCTGATCGTGGGGGGCCGCTGGGGCCGGGCTGCCGTCGCCCTGTCGCTCGCCGCACTGCTGTTGACGCTCGCCTACTTCCCGACCCATTACGGCCAGATCGCCCAAGTGCAGATCTACGTGATCCGGCTCTTGACGCTGCGTAACCTCGTCCTGATCGCCCTGCTGATCACGTGCTGGCCGAGGGTGTCCTCCGGGCGTGATGCCGTCACCGCTGAGTCGGACCGGCCGGCTGCCGCCACCCCGGAGCCGGTGGCCTGAGTGCGCTCCCGGACCGCCACCCGAGGCGCCCCGGCGCCCGCGGCTCACGGGGCGGCGCGATGACCGGCGCACACCGCATCGCGCTGCCGGCGGGCTTGGTCGTGCTGGCGATCCTCGTCTGGACGATCCCGCTGCAGCACGTCGGGATCTGGGTCAATCACCAGATCAACCCGGATGTGAACCTGTACCTCGAGTACGCCCGCGCGATGGCCCACGGCGCGGTCCCATACCGCGACATCCATATCGAGTATCCGCCGGGTGCGACGGGGCTGTTCTACCTGGCCTGGTGGCTGCCTGGCAGCTACGTCAACGCCTTCAGCGGCCTGATGCTCGCGTGCCTGTGCGTTTGCCTGGTCGGCGTCATCGCCACGGCGCGCGCGATCCGCTACTCGCCGGCCCGCCAGGCCGTCGCCGGCGGCGTCATCGCGCTGTCGCCGCTCCTGCTCGGGTCGCTCGTCCAGGCCCGCTTCGATCTCGCCGTCGCCGCCGTGATCGCGTGGATGATGTTCGCCGCGGTGACCGAGCGCTGGAAGCTGATGTGGGTGCTCCTGGCGGCGGGCGTCGTGATCAAGCTGGTGCCGATCGCCCTGCTGCCGCTGCTGGTGATCTGGCAGGCCCATCGGGTCGGGTGGCGCCCGGCGCTCCGGGGCGCCGCAGCATCGGTCGTGCTGGTCGCGCTCGTGTTCGTACCGTTCGCGATCATCACCCCCTCGGGGACCTGGTACTTCATGGCCTACAACCTGCGTCGGCCACCACAGATCGAGTCCATGGCCGCGACCGCGTTCCTGGCCGGGCACACGCTAATTGGAACCTACGTGCATGTCGTCCACAACTACGGCAGCCTCGGTCTGAGCGGGCGCAGGCCGGCGCTGCTCGGCGTCGCGCTGACGGTCGTGTTGGTGGTCCTGGTCGTGGTCTGCGCGGTCTGGTGCGCGCGCCTGCTGGCGCGTTCCCACCCGAGCCGGGACGTGGAGATCCTGATCGCCGGTGCGGCGGCCACGATGGTGGCCCTGACGGTGACCGGCAAGGTGCTCTCACCCCAGTACATGATCTGGCTGCTGCCGGTCACGGTCCTGGTGCCGGGGCGCTACGGGCGTGCGGCCCTCGTGACGATGGTGGCCGCCATGCTGCTAACCCAGACGTTCTTCCCCCTCAACTACTGGGACCTGGTCCGGCTGCATCCCCACGAGATCATGCTGCTGATACTGCGCAACCTCACGCTGATCGGCCTGCTGGTGCTGTGCTGGCCCCGCGCCTCGCTGGGGTCCCTGCCCATCGCCGGCCAGGTCATCGGCGGTGGCCCGCACGCCGCCGACATCAGCGGCCCGCCGACGGCGGTGCCGGCGCGCCACATCGTCGACTGATTCGCGCAAACACCGCAACCGGACACCCAGTTTGACCGCCTGCCTGGGCTATGGTCAGCATGGGTATTTGTGAACCGCACAACTCGGGAGGCGACTGGATGGCGACAGAGGTTCGAGGCGGAATCGACGCAATCGTTGAGGTACTCGGTGATGATGCACCGCGGCTGCTGGAGCATCGCTGCACGACGATCCCGGCCAGCCACCTGTCGGCGCCCGGGTCCGACTACGTCGACCGCGTCCTGATCGACTCGGATCGTCCGATCCCGGTGCTGCGATCGATCCAGACCCTCTTCGGCACCGGCCGTCTGGCCCACACGGGCTACCTGTCGATCCTGCCGGTCGACCAGGGCATCGAGCATTCGGGTGGCGCGTCGTTCGCGAAGAACCCCGACTACTTCGACCCGGCCAAGATCGTTGAGCTCGCCATCGAGGGCGGCTGCAACGCCGTCGCCACGACGCTCGGCGCGTTGGGGATCACCGCACGCAAGTACGCGCACAAGATCCCGTTCCTGCTCAAGTTCAACCACAACGAGTTCCTGTCGTACCCGAACAGCTACGACCAGATCATCTTCGCGTCGGTCAAGCAGGCGCGCGAGATGGGCTGCGTCGCCGTCGGAGCGACGATCTACTTCGGCTCGAGCGAGAGCAAGCGCCAGATCCAGGAGGTCTCGGCCGCCTTCGCCGCCGCGCACGAGCACGGCATGGCCACGGTGCTGTGGTGCTACCTGCGCAACGCGGCCTTCAACACCACCAAGTCCGGGGGCCCCGACTACCACGTCGCCACGGACCTCACCGGCCAGGCGAACCACATCGGCGTCACGCTCGAGGCCGACATCATCAAGCAGAAGCTGCCCGAGACGGTGGCCGCCGGGTTCGTCGACCTGAACTTCGGGAAGTCCGATCCGCGCATGTACAGCGAGCTGATGTCGGACCACCCGATCGACATGACCCGTTACCAGGTCGCCAACTGCTACATGGGTCGTATCCCGCTCATCAACTCGGGCGGTGCCTCGGGCGACAACGACCTCCATGACGCCGTCGCGACAGCGGTCGTCAACAAGCGGGCCGGTGGGTCGGGGCTGATCTCCGGACGTAAGGCGTTCCAGAAGCCGATGGCCGACGGGGTGGCGCTACTGAACGCCATCCAGGACGTCTACCTGTGCGAGGAGATCGACCTGGCGTAGGTACGGGGATCCGGCATGAGTGGACCCGGGGTCTTTGCGCGCGCCGGCGGGAGCTGATGAGATCCCGCCGGCGACGTCGCGATCCGAGGGGACCCCTTGGACATCGACTACGCTCACAGATAGCGAACCCGGTGCCGACGGCGCGGATCCGCCCGCCTGCTCCCCCAGCGTCCGGACGCCGCATGCCGTACTCCCCAGCGCCTCGCCAACAGCCCCGCCGCACCGGCGCACGTGCACGGGCTCGCCGGTCGTGGCGCGGGATCGGTGTCCCGCTCGCCGCCGCCTGCCTCGGCGGACTCGGGTTGGCGGCAACCGGCGCCGCGACCGCACCGGCGGGCACGGTCGCGATCACCGCGCCGGCGACAGCGGTCCACCGCGGGCAGTTCGTGCGGCTGTCGGCCACGGACCCGACCGGGTGGTGGTGCCAGGTGCGCGCAAGCGACGGCCGCCACACTGACGCGATCACCGGCATCGTGGCGACGCCCAACGGCGCGCTCGCGTCGGGCTGGCTGGTGCCGCACGAGACGCGCGTGCGCGACTGGACCCTCAGCATCGCCTGCGGGCCCACGCGCAACGCCGTCCAACTCGGCCAGGTGCGCGTCGCCAGACAGCGGCGCATCGTGCTGCCGCCGGTGCCGGGCGCGGAGATCACGCCGGCGATCGTCGACATCATCGCACCCCTGGGCTACCAGTCCGGCAGCTACGCGGCGGGCACGGGCGTCGTGATCACGAGCTCCGGTCTCGTGCTGACCAACAACCACGTCATCGCCGGAAGCACCAGCATCGGTGCCGTCGACCTCGGTAACCGTCACCACTACCGGGCCCGGCTCATCGGGATCGATGTGCCCGGCGACCTCGCGGTCCTGCAACTCGAGGGGGCGCACGGCCTGCGGCGTGCCCCGTTCGGTAACTCGGCCCTGGCGGTGCGCGGGATGGGCGTGAGCGCGGTCGGCAACGTCGGCGGCCGCGGCGGCCTGCCGACGATCACCACCGGCATCATCACGGGGGTTAACCAGTCCATCGACGCCGCCGACAATGCCTCGAACACCGTCGAGCACCTGACCGGGCTGCTCGAGACCGACGCGCTCCTGCAGCCCGGGGACTCCGGCGGCCCGCTGGTGGACACGGCCGGTGCGGTGATCGGCATCGACACCGCCGCCGCGGGCAACGGCGCGGCGGCCAGTGCCGGGTTCGCGATCCCCTTCACGCCTGCCCTGGCGACGGCGCAGGCAATCAGCGCCGGGACCGTGCTCCCGAACCTCTCGCTCGGGGCACAGGCGTTTACGGGCTTCCTGGGTGTACAGGTCATCGCCGGCACCCCGCACGGGGCACGGATCGTGCAGATCGAGCACGGCTCGCCCGCCGATCACGCCGGGTTGCGCGTCGGTGAGACGATCACCGCGATCAACAACGCCCCCGCGGCGACCCCGGCCGTGCCCGCAAACGCCGTCATGACCACCGCGCAGCTCGGCGCCGTGCTCGGCCGCACCCATCCCGGGGACCTGGTCGCCATCACCGTGACCGGCGTCGGCGCGCCCAGGATCCCGGTCATGGTCACGCTGGGCGTCGGGACCGCCCGGTAACCGCGGCCGGGCCCGCTGGCGCCGGCGACGATCCGGGCACGGCGCGCGTGCGTGCCGCCGGCGACGCGGACGGCGCCCGGGCTAGAATCCCGGCATGGACGCCACACCGGCTCCCTCTGAGCCTGAGATCAGCGTCGCGGGCACGGAGCGGATCGATGGGTTGGAGCCGCTCTGGCTGGCGCTGCACCGCCATCATCGCGCGGTGGCGACGGTGCCCGTACAGCCCGATGACCGGCTCTCGTGGGAGTTGTGCCGGGCCGGCTACCATCGGCACATCGCTGCCGGCGACGGCTTTCTGGTCGTGGCCGGCAAGCCAGGGGCAGAGGTCGGCTACGCCATGGTGGTCGTGCGATCCGGACCGGACGACACCTACCCGTTTGCCGGCCGCTTCGCGGAGGTGGTGACGCTCGTGGTCTCGCCCGACGAGCGCGGCAGCGGCATCGGCACCCGGCTGCTGGATGCCGTCGACGCCGAGCTTGCCCGGCGGGGAATCCGCGATCAGATCATCGCCGTCATGGCGGGCAACACCGCCGCCCAGCGGCTCTACGAACGGCGCGGGTTCGTCGCTGCGGAGGTCATCCTGCTCCGGAGCGGCGAACCACGGGACGCCTGACGGGCGCCGCTACGTGCCGCCCGCCGGCGCGACGGCCGGTGCAGGCTGTGGCAGCTCGCGTCGAGCCCGCCGGACCGCGCCCGCCCACTCCGGCAACATCAGGGCGGCG
Source organism: uncultured Thermoleophilia bacterium (assembly GCA_963768285.1). Classification (GTDB taxonomy): domain Bacteria; phylum Actinomycetota; class Thermoleophilia; order Miltoncostaeales; family Miltoncostaeaceae; genus CAITWD01. The sequence continues at coordinate 180,245 of CAVYHI010000029.1, read as the reverse complement.
CCGGCAAGAAAGCAGAGCGCGCCGAGGAACGTGCCCAGGCTCGCCCAGCGCGGGTCGATCGCGCGGGAGCTGGCCGGCAACACGTAGCTGGCGATCGCGGACACCATGAAGAAGATCGAGCCGATCATGTTGAGCCAGGCGATCTCCCACGCCAGCGACTCGGGCTCGAGCTCGAACAGCCGGCCGAGCGCGAGGATCGCGTACGTGCTCGAGACGAGAAACAGGATCGAGCCGACGAAGTCCGGCACCCAGACCAGGTGCCTGGTCTGGGTCGTACTGAGGCTGGTGGCGATCGCAAAGGCGGTGCTGGCATTGAAGGCGAGCGTGCCGGGAAACTGCGTGGCGGCCGCAAGCCAGCCGCGGTCCTGCGGCAGCCACGCCCGCAGCACCGCCGGCCGCCGACGCCGGTCGTCCGGGCCGGGCGCCAGCTCCGGGCTCTGGGCCTGCACCAGCTGCGAGAACGAGGCGCTGGTGAAGAAGATGGAGCCGATGAAGTACGTGATCGCATCCGGGACGTAGCCCACCGCATCCACGTACGCCGGGATCGTTCCCAGCGCAAAGCACGCCGAGCCGATCATGAACAGCACCGCGATGGCGGTGTTCAGATGCCGCGGGCGCAGCCGCATCAGGCCGCGTCCGTACGGCGCCGCACCGACGCGTGCCCCATCGACCGCGCTCCGTCCGCCAAGTGCCCCAATGGCCGCGACCGGCTAGTGGTGGAAGCCTTCCTTGTGAATCGCCGACGGTGCCCGCTCGGGCTCCTTGGCGAAGTCCTCGAGCACGTCGTTCAGGTGCGCCAGCAGCACGCGCGCGAGATCGTGGCTGAACCCGTGCCGCACGACGATACGGCAGATCACCAGGTCGCTGCGGTTCGCCGCCATCGTGTACGCGGGCACCTGCCAACCGTACTCACGCAGGCGTGCCGACAGCTCGAACAGCGTGAAGTTCTGGTCCGGGCGCAGCGACCAGCTGAGCACCGGCAGATCCGAACCGTCGGTGATGATCTCGAACGGCCCGAGCTTGGCGATCTCGCCCGCCAGGAACTTGGCGACGTCCTGCGACGTCTGATGGATCTTGGTGTAACCGGTGCGCCCGAGCCGCACGAAGTTGTAGTACTGGGCGACGATCTGACCGCCCGGACGGGAGAAGTTAATGCCGAAGGTGGGCATGTCGCCGCCGAGGTAGTTCACCTTGAAGACAAGCTCCTCGGGCAGCTCGGCGATGTCGCGCCAGATTACCCACCCGACCCCGAGCGGGGCGAGCCCGTACTTGTGCCCTGACGCGTTGATCGACTTGACCCGCGGCACTCGGAAGTCCCATTCAAGATGGGGCTGCAGGAACGGGGCGACGAATCCGCCGCTGGCACCGTCGACGTGAATCGGGATGTCGAGACCGGTGCGCTCCTGAAGTTCGTCGAGCGCGGCGCTGATCCCGGCGATCGGCTCATACTCGCCCGTGAACGTCGAGCCCAAGACGCCGACGACGGCGATCGTGTTCTCATCGCAGAGCTTGACCGCCTCTTCGGCGCTCAGGATGAAGCGGTTGCCCTCCATGGTTACCAGGCGCTCTTCGACGTTCCAGTAGCGGGCAAACTTGTGCCAGCAGACCTGGACGTTGGCGCCCGTAACGATGTTGGGTCGGTCCGTCGGACGCCCGGTGGCACGCTGACGCTGCTCCCAACGGCGCAGCAGGGCCAGGCCGCCGAGCATGCAGGCCTCGCTCGAGCCGGTCGTCGAGGTGCCGATGACGTCCTTGGTGTCGGGTGCGTTCCAGAGGTCGGCGAGCATGTTCACGCAGCGCAGCTCGAGCTCGGCGGTCTGCGGGTACTCGTCCTTGTCGATCATGTTCTTGTCGAAGGTCTGGGCCATCAGCGCCATGATCTCGGGCTCGGCCCACGTCTGGCAGAAGGTGGCCAGGTTGAGCCGGGCGTTGCCCTCGACCATCAACTCATCGCGCACCAGCTGATAGGCCTGCGGGGCCTGCCACTCGTCCTCGGGCATGCGGAACTTCGGCGCGCTCCATGACGGATCGGTCGCGACGTAGACGTCGTCGGCCGCGTCCGCTTCGGCCGCACTTTTCACTCGGTGAACTGCCATGACGCTCCTTGTGGGTCGTCCGCTTGCGATCGCGACGCGGTGCGGGGGGCTCTGCATGACCGACAGACGTCCGCGCGGAACGTTGTGCGCATGCGCCATCTCGGTGAATGCCGCGATCCTGTCACAGCCCGCGCAAGGGGGTCAACCGGTGCCGCACGCCGTGCCAGCAGGGCGCGCGCGGCGATTTCGGGTACCTGTATCTGCGATCGTCTCGTGTCGCCGGCCTCACCGACCCCACCGATTCCATGACTGAGCCAGACGTCTTCGTCCTCGCCGACCACGCGCTCAACGCCGTGGTCGCCCAGATCCGGCCCGAGCAGTGGCACATGCCGATGCCGCCGGAGTTTCAGGGGCGTAACAGCGATCACACGCCGACCCTGCGCGAGGTCGTCAACTACCTCGCCTACGACGACGCCTGGGTCCCGGACATGCTGGCGGGCTGGTCGATGGAGGAGGTCGGCGTCGATGCCTACGGGGGCGACCTGCTGGGCGACCACCCGGCGGGGAACTTTGCGGCGCTGGTCGAGAAGGCGTGCGCGGCGGCACGGGGGGTCACCGACCTCACGCAGACCGTGCACTGCTCGTTCGGCAACTACACGACCCAGGAGTACTTCTGGCAGATCACGGTGTTTCGCGCCCTGCGCGCGCACGATATCGCGCGCGTCATCGGCGTGGACCCCGCGCTGCCCGACGCGCTCGTCGAGGGGCTCTGGAACGAAATCAGCCCGCACGCCGAGGAGTGGCGACTGATCGGAATCTTCCCGCCGGCGATCCCGACGGCCGAAGACGCCCCCCTGCTCGACCGCCTGCTCGGCCTCACCGGTCGCCGCGGCATCGGAACGGTATAGGCGGCCGCACCGCACGGTTACCCGAACGTCACGCGCGCCGAGGCGCCATTTGGGTCCCGGTGCGCCTATCGTGGACAGTAGCGGGGCCGAATCGCGGCCCTGCGGTCCAGGGTCGTCGCGTCCGCGCGACCGTGCAAAGGTGCACCTGCAATGTCCGACATCGACGACTCCGTCCAGACCGCGCCCGCCAAGCACGAGGTGCTCGAAGCGCTCGGCGAAGCGTCGCTCGTGCTCCCCGCCCTGCTGAACGAGGGGCTCGAGGCCAACAATCGTGCCAAGTACCTGTTGAGCCTCCTGCAGACCGCGCGGGCCCGCGCCGACGCGCCCGGGCACGCCTTCGCCTCGCTCCACGACGAGCGCGTCGCCGCAGGCGTGCTCGACGCCGAGTTCGATGTGCTCGTCGAGCAGGCGCGGCACATCGATGGCGACACGTACTTCATCCCGGCGGCCGATCGCATCAGCGCCGACCTCGTCGCCGCCATCAACGGCATGCTGGCACCGCTTGCCGTCGCGCAGGCAAGCGACGCCCCAGACCCCGGCCGGCTCGCAGCGCTCGCACCGAACGAGGACGAGCTCCACGGCGAGCACGTGCGGGGGAGCTACATCGACCGAATCACCTCCGCCGACCGCGACGCCGGCGATTCGCTGCACCTCTTGGTCATGGACACGCACCGGGCCCTGAACCGGCTGCAGACGCGCGTCGCGACCACCAACCTCGCGGGCGCGGCGGTCTATGGGCTCGACGATGACGACGCGCCGCTCGTCACCGCGTTCATGGCCGGTGTCCATGCCACCGAGGCGCTCAAGTTCGAACACCCCGGCCTGACCACGACCGCCACGCGCGCGGGGCCGCGCTTGTTGATTCAGAACGATCTGGGCACCACCAATGCGCACGTGGTCGTGCTGTCGGTCGAGGGCCTGTCGGCGACCGTGACCTACACCGATGTCCACCGGCGGCGCCTGGAGTTCTTCGAGTCGATGCTGAACGTCTACGACGTGCGGTGGTCCGGCGCAGAGCGGCGGCGCGGCGGCCCGGCGATTGGCGCTCATCAGCTGGCCACCGGACGGTTCGACGCGGGCGACGCCGCGGAGCTCGAGGCGTACCTGCGCCACATCGGTTCTCGACTCGTATTCGTGCTCGACTGGAACCGTGCCCGCAAGCGGCTGAGCAGTTTTCTCCCGGGAGCCGACGCCGTCGCACTGCTGCGCTGGGCCGCCGACGCCAACGTCGGACACATGGCCTTCCTCATGCTGGGCGGCGAGCGGCTCGTCTACGACGCGGTCGAACTGGCCGAGCGCGTGCCGGCCCGCTACGGGGAGCCGTTGGTCGACATCCTCGGCCGCGAGGTGCTGCTGGACATCACGCGCTTCGCGCTGCGGGCCGCGACCGAGGGCATGCTGGCCGGCAAGTCGCCACTGCTGATCCGTGACGAAATCCGCGTCGAGGTGCTGCGACACATCGAGGCGTCGCTTCGCCGCCTGCTGGATGCCAGTGCCGAGCACGCGAGCCTGCTGGTCGAATGCGCGCAGACCCTCCAGGCCGTCGTCCTGCGGCTCGGCTCCAGCGAGAGCGACGCCTTCGCGGCGCGCGCCGCCGCACGCGCCGGCCGGTGCGAGCACCGGGCCGACGAGATCCTCAACGGGCAACGTGCCGCCGCGCGCAGGGTCGACCAAGGCGAGCGCATCACCGCCCTGACGACTACCGCCGACGATGCCGTCGACGATCTCGAAGAGGCGATCTTCCTGCTGACGCTCCTGCCCACGGGAGCCGTCGGGGCCGTGCGCCCGTTGATCGAGCCGCTTGCCGCCATCGCGGTGATGTCCGCCCGTGAGCACCTCAAGGCGCTCGAGATCGCGCGCGAGGTCATCAGCCGACCGGCGCCCGAAGACTTGGAGGACTTCCTGATCGCCGTCGATCGCGTCGCCGCGCTGGAGCATGAGGCCGATACCACCGAACGCGCCGCGCGCGCCGGCTTTGTCACCGACGCCCCGGATTTCCGCAGCCTGTATATCGCCGACAGCGTCTCCAGCGGCGTCGAGAATGCCACCGATTCCATGCTGCTCTCGACGCTCGGGCTGCGTGATTTGATCCTCGGACAGATCTCGGCGCCATGAGCATCGACGGGATCGCAACCGCTGACGACCGGCTGGTGTTCCTCGACGCCGCCGGCCACGAGGATCCCGATCCCGAGCGGGTCGGCGTGAAGGCGGCCAACCTGATGCGGATGGCACGCGCGGGCCTGACCGTGCCGACCGGGTTCGTCCTCGGCACGGACGTCTGCGCCGAGTACCTGGTCGCCGGCCAGCGCCTCGGCGGCGATGTGCACGAGCTGATCCGGACCGGCATCGCCCATATCGAGCAGATCACCGGACGGCGCCTCGGGGCCCGGCGCCGTCCGCTGTTGGTCTCGGTGCGGTCGGGGGCGGCGGCGTCAATGCCCGGCATGCTCGACACGGTCCTCAACATCGGCCTGTGCGACGCGACCCTGCCCGGGCTCCTGCGGGCCACCGGAGACCCGGCGTTCGTCTGGGATTCCTATCGGCGCCTGCTCGAGGCCTACGCCGAGGTCGTCGACAGATGCCCCGTGGCGCCGTTCGCCGCGGTCGTCGCGGAGGCACTCCGCCAAGCGGATGTGCCTGCGACATCCGAGCTCGAGCTCAATGCGCTCCGCGGGATCGTCGCGGACTTCCAGGCGATCTACCGCGTCGAAGCCGGGCGTCCCTTCCCCCAGGACCCGATGCAGCAGCTGGTCGGTGCCGTCGAGGGCGTCCTGCGATCGTGGACCGCGCCGCGCGCGGTCGAGTACCGCCGCCTGCAGCGACTCACGCACCTCGCCGGCACCGCGGTCACGGTCCAGGCGATGGTGTTCGGCAACCTGGGCCCCACGTCGGGCTCCGGCGTCGGGTTCACCCGCGACCCGGCGACCGGCGAGAATCGTCTCTACGTCGATTTCCTGCTCAATGCCCAGGGGGAGGATGTCGTCAGCGGACGCCTTGGCGCCCACGACCCGGACCCGCTGATCGCCGCCGTGCCTGGGCTCGGCGATGAGCTGCAGCGCGTCCGGCGGACGCTGGAGGCCGTCTTCGGCGACGCGCAGGACTTCGAGTTCACGGTCGAAGACGGCGAGCTGTGGCTGCTGCAGACCCGCACGGCCAAGCGCACGCCGTGGGCGGCCCTGCAGATCGCCTGCGACCTTGTCGACGAAGGACTGATCGATCCGGCCACGGCGCGCCAGCGGCTGGAGGCCTACGACCTCGACGCCATCACGCGCTCGCATCTGGCAGCCGATGACCGGCCGGAGCCGATCGGCCGCGGCGTCTCCGCCAGCGCAGGCGTGGCCCACGGCCACATCGCGCTCGATATCCCGGCAGCGAAGCGGCTGGCCGAGACCGGACACGCAGTGATCCTCATCCGCGACACCCCGTCGACCGACGACATCGCGGGCCTGGCGATCTGCGCCGGGCTCGTGACCGCCCATGGTGCACGCACGTCCCATGCGGCGGTCGTCGCCCGCCAGCTCGGCATCACCTGCCTGGTCGACTGCGACGCCTTGTCGATCGACCTCGCGGCCCAGACCGTGCGCATCGGCGACACGTTGCTGAGCGCGGGCGACGTCATCACCGCCGACGGCTTCGACGGGCGGATCTATCCGGGTGCGCTCGACCTGGTCGAGGAGCGCCCGACCGAGCTGCTCGCTCGCGTCACTACCTGGGGCGTCCGCTCCGCCTAGCCCCGGCCGGACTGGCGGCGGTACGCACCGGACGCTTGCTAGCCTCGATGTTGGGAGCACCGGCGCGGACGCGCGTGCGCGTCGCAAACGACACGGGGGAGCGGCGATGCGGGCAGTGCGGTTCAACCAGTACGGCGACGTCGACGTGCTCGAGGTCGTCGACGTCCCTACGCCGACCCCTGGACCGGGGCAGGTGCTCGTCCGTGTGAAGGCTGCGGGCATCAACCCCGGCGAGGCCAAGATCCGCGACGGGTCGATGCACGCGATGTTCCCGGCGACGTTCCCGTCGGGCGAGGGCTCTGATCTGGCCGGGGTTGTCGAGGAGGTCGGCGACGGCGTGACCGCCTGGGCGCCCGGCGATGAGGTCGTCGGGTTCACCAACGATCGCGCCAGCCACGCCGACTACGTCGTTGTCGAGGCCACCAATCTCGTGGCCAAGCCGGCGTCCGTCCCGTGGGAGGCCGCCGGCGGGTTGTTCGTCATCGGCACGACCGCCGTCGCGGCTGTGCGCGCCGTGGGCGCGGGCCCGGGTGACGTCGTGGCGGTCGCCGGCGCCGCCGGCGGCGTTGGCTCGCTCGCCGCGCAGCTGGCGCGCCTGACCGGAGCGCGGGTCCTTGGGATCGCCGGGTCCGGCGACGGCGCGTGGCTGCGCGAGCACGGCATCGAACCCGTCGACTACGCCGGCGACGTCGCGACCGCGCTCCGGGCGGCGTCCGACCATCTGGACGCCTTCATCGATGCGGCCGGTCATGGCAACGTCGCGCTCGCCCGTGAGCTCGGCGTCGCCCCCGAGCGCATCGACACGATCGTCGACTTCCCCGCGGTCGCCCAGTACGGCGTCAAGGCTGAGGGCAGCGCCTCCGCGGCGAGCGGCGACACGCTGGCTGAGCTGCTGGCGCTGCTTGCCGACAAACGCATCGAGCTGCCCATCGGCAAGACGTTCCCGCTGGCAGACGTCCGCGAGGCCTACCGCTATCTGGATGCCAAGCACGGGCGCGGCAAGGTCATCCTGATTCCCTAGGCACCGGCGAGCACGCCGGGCCTTCGGCGTACAATGGCGTTCCAATGGCTTTCGCGCCCGCATCGACCATCGGGCCTCCGAGGGGGTGCACCGGTCGACCCGCCCGCGTGAGGTGCTCGGTGTTGCGCCCGCGCCGACCGACGTCCCTTGCGGTCGGCGCGCGCACGGGGGGCGGACGGCATGGCGCAGGTGCCCGGACTAGCAGCGCCAAGGACCCCTCGGACGCCTCCGATGCCCCGGCCGTCGCACTGACGGGCGCAGAGCTGGTTGCGGGCCTGCGCGCGGCAGCGGCCGCCCTCGCCGACGCCGAGCCGCTGATCAATGAGCTCAACGTGTTCCCCGTACCCGACGGGGACACCGGTTCGAACATGCGGCAGACCTTCGAGGCCGCGTGCGCGGCCGCCGGAGTGGCCTCACCTCCACAGAGCGCCGCCGCGGTCATGGACGCGGCGGCGCACGGCGCGCTGATGGGCGCACGCGGCAATAGTGGGGTCATCCTCTCGCAGGTCATCCGGGGACTCGCGCACGGGATCGACGGGGCCGACGCCGTCGACGCCGCCCGACTCGCCGGCGCATTCGAGCAGGCGGCGGCGGTCGCCTACGCGGCCGTCATCAATCCCATCGAGGGCACGATCCTCACCGTGATCCGAGGGTCCGCAGCCGCCGTGACCGAGGCCGTGTGCGCCTCGGGCGACATGCGCACCGCCATCGTCGCCGGAGCCCGGGCGGCATACGCAGCCGTCGACCGCACGATCGACCAGCTGCCGGTGCTGCGCGACGCGGGCGTGGTCGACGCGGGCGGCGTCGGCCTTGCGGTCCTCATCGGCGGGTTCTGCGCGGCGACAACGGGCGTGTCGGTCGCCGCAGGGCCGGTACTCGCCGCACTGCAGGGGTCCGGGACGCGTCGCGACGGCACGCATGCGCCGACATCCATGCGGCCGCCGGCGCGCGGCGCGGCGACGATGCCCGCGACGGAGCGGGCCTGGGGCTTCTGCACCGAGTTCATCATCGAGGGACCGCGCATCGCCGCCGACGTGCTCCGCGGGCTCTTCGCGTCCGAGGGTGACTCGCTGATGGTTGCCGGGGACGGCGCTCGCATCCGGGTGCACATCCACACCGACGCACCCGACGAGGTGATCGCGATCGCCTCGCGGTACGGCAAGGTCGAGCGCATCAAGGTCGAGGACATGTCGGCCCAGCAGCATGCGATCCTCGCCGAGGCCGGCCGGCCGCCGCGCACGCCCGCCCCGCCTCGACCCGCGGCGGTCGTGCCCGTCGCGGCCGGGGCGGGGTTCATCGCGATCCTGCGCAGCCTCGGTGCGGATCACGTCGTCGGCGGCGGCCAGACGATGAACCCGTCGACCGAGGAGCTGCTCGACGCCGTGCATGCCGTCAACGCCGACACCGTGATCCTGCTGCCCAACAACGGCAACATCGTCCTCTCGGCCCGGCAGGTGCAGCGCCTTGCGGACGGGGTCGATGTCCGGGTACTTGCCACGCGCAGCCTCCCGCAGGGCATCAGCGCGCTGCTGTCGTGGGACCCGGGCCTCGGCATCGATGCAGCTCTGGCCCAGATGCAGGCGGCTGCGGAGCGCACGCGCTCGCTCGAGATCACCCGCGCGGTCCGGGACAGCCACCTCGGCGGGCGCGAGATCCGCACGGGCGAGGTGCTGGCCATTCTCGATGGTGAGATCACCGGCAGGGGCGCCAGCGAGCACGCGGTGGTCCTGGAGGCGCTGCGCGCGCTGGTGAGCCCGCCGGAGTTCGTGACGATCTACCGTGGGGCCGGCACCGACGCGGAGGCCGCCCGGCGGCTGCTGTCGATGTTGGAGTCCGCCCATCCGACGATCGGCTTCGAGCTCCACGGCGGCGGCCAGGACCACTACCCCTACGTGCTCGGACTGGAGTGAGCCGATGATCCACGTCGTCACCGACAGCACGTGCGACCTCGACCGGACGGCGGCGGCAGCGCTCGGCGTGCACGTCGTACCGCTGACGGTGCGATTTGGGGAGGAGCAGTTCCTCGACGGCGTCGACCTGGCCCCGTCCGAGTTCTACCGGCGCCTGGCCGCCGCGCCCGAGACCCCGACGACCTCGCAGCCACCGCCGCACGAGTTCGCAGCGATCTATCGCGAGCTCCTGCGCGACCCCGATGACCAGGTGGTCAGCATCCACATCTCCCGCAAGCTCAGCGGGACCCTGCAGTCGGCGCTGATCGCCGCCCGTGACGTCGATGCCGCGCGGATCCATCCCATCGACAGCGAGTCGGTGACGATCGGGCTCCAGCTCCTGGTCGAGGCGGCCTGCCGTGATATCGCCGCCGGCGCCGATCTCCAGACCGTCATCGACAACGTCGTCGCGCGACGCGCCCGGTTGCCCATCTACTTCCTTCTGGACACGCTCACCTCCCTGCACCGTGGCGGGCGGATCGGGCGCGCGCAGGCGTTCGTGGGCGGAATGCTCAAGGTCAAGCCGGTCCTGTCGCTGCGTGACGGCGAGGTCCAGCCACAGTCGCGCGTGCGCAGCCAAGCCCAGGGGCTGGCGGCGCTGGTGGAGCTCGCGCGCGCCACGCCGGCAGTCTCGGATCTGCGCATCGTCCATTCCAACGCCCCAGAGCTCGCCGTGCGCCTGCGTGAGGCGCTACGTCCGGCGTTCCCTGACATCGATCCGCGGATCGTCGGGCTCGGACCGACGGTCGGCACGTACGCAGGGCCCGACGCCGTGGCGGTCGCCTGCCTGGGGGATATCGGCCGGCCGCCAGCTTAGGCCGGAGCGCCCGGCCAGGCCGCCTACCGCGGAGCGCGAGCCGGCCGCACCGCGCACAGCAATCTGCCGTCGATGGACCGGGACCACGGGTCGCGACCGGCCCCCGATTGGGTAAGGTCATCGCGTGCGGGCCGAGTCGCATCGCCGTCGGTTCGGCCGCCAGGGGCACCAGCCGGGGTGCGGCCCGTGACCGCCGCACCCCGGCTGCGGCCGCGCAGTGGCCCGCGGGTCCCTGGGATGCTCGTGCGTCCGGTGGTCGGCGCCATCACCGCCCTCCCGGTCGTCGCGGTCTTCGCCCTCGGCCTGGGGTTCGGCAGCACGCGCGCTGCCATCGCCATGGCGCTTGGCGCCAACCTGATCGCCGTCGTCTCGCTGGTCGGCGCCCCGCGGCTCTCGTTGCGCCTCGCGCTCATCGACGCGCTCGCAATGGGGCTGTCGGTCTTCATCGGGTCGGTGACGGGCCCGTATCCGTGGCTCCACGCGCTCGTGCTGGTGCCGTGGTGCTTTGCCACCGGCATGCTCGTCGTCTTCGGGCAAGCGCAGGCGACCGTCGGGACCCAGTCGATTATCGCGTTCTTGGTGATCGGGCGCTTCGCCGAAGCGCCGATAGCGTCGTTTCACACCGCCCTGTTGGTGATCGCCGGATCACTGGTCGAGGTGCTCGCGCTCGTCACCCTGCGGCTGCCGCCGAGTCTTCACCACCAGCGCAGCCGGCTCGCCGAGTCCTACGACGCCCTCGCCGACCTTACGCTGCGCCCCCCGACCGTTCGACGGTCGATGTGGCGGCGACCATCGACGACGCCGATCGCACACTGTCCTCGCCGTCGCTGTTCGGCCGCACCGACGCGCGCGAGCTCCGAGCGGTCCTCGACCAGGCGCGGCGCGTCCGCCTCGAGCTGTCCACGATCGCCGGCCTGCGGGCGCGCCTCAGCGCGGACGGCAACCGCCAAGCGGAAGCGGCCATCGGCGCCTGCCTCGAGGACGCCGCGGCGGCACTCGCCGCGATCGCCGCGGCGCTGCGCCATCCGGAGCAGGCGCTGAGCTGGCAGGCGGCGAGCGCGTACCAGCAACGACTCGCCGAGCTCGAGGCAACCCTCGCGCGAACCGACACGACCCGCGGTCTTGGGCCGGAGCAGAGCGTCGCCGCACTCGCCGCAATCGGCGGCCAGATCCGCGCCGCGGGGAATCTCGTCGAGGCGGCCGGGGCCACCGGGATGCGCGAGGCGTGGCGACCGAGCATCGCGATCCCCGAGATCCCAACCCCGGGACGACTGCGCCGCGAGGTACGTGCGGTGCTCGAGAACCTCCACACGCAGTCGCCCGCGTTCCGCCACGCCGTCCGGCTTGCAATCGCGGTCCCCGCGTCGGCCGTCGTGGCGTCGTGGCTGGGGCTGCCGCGCAGTTTCTGGGTCCCCTACGCCGTCGCCCTGACGGCATGGGCGGCGTATTCGACGTGGTCGCGAGCTTCCCGGTGGGCGTCGGGTTCGTCACGGCCCTCGTGCTCATCCTGCTGAGCACGGCCCTCCCGAATCCGGTCAGCACCGCCGCCGACCGGCTTGCCGATGTCGTGCTCGGCGGCGCCATCGCGGCAGCCGCGTATCTCATCTGGCCGACGTCTCCGCGCGCCGCCGTCGGTGACGCCGAATCCGATCTGTTTGCCGCGCTCGGCAGCTATCTCGACTTGGTCTTCGAGGTGATCGAGGGCAAGCCCGTCCCGCGCAGCGCGGTCGTCGCGCGCTCCCGCGCGAATCGTGCGGCGTGGGCGAACGCCGAGGCGGCCGTCGGCCGCGCGATCCAGGAGCCGTCATCGACGAGGATCGACCCCTCGAAGAGCCGGGGCTCATCGCCACCGCGCTGCGGATTGCCCGCGCCAGCCACGCCCTTCGCATCGAGGCCGAGCACGGCGCCCGCGTTGCCGCGTTCCGGGAGCTTGAGGCGCTGCGCGCGGGCCTCGCCGCGGCACTGGACACGCTCGCCGCCCACTTTGGCGCACGGCCTGCGGGCCAGATCCCCGATCTCCGGTCGCTGTACCGGTCGCTGGAGCAGTCCGCGGATGCCGTCCTGATGCCGCGGTCGATCGCGCTCCACCTCGATGAGCTCGTCAACGCAATCGACACCGCTGCGTACCTTGCAGGGCTCACCGAACCGGCGCCCCACGAGCAGGCACCCGCGTAGCCGACGCCGGATCGCAGGGCCGGGACCTGGTGTCGGTGCGAGTGCGTGGCGCTGGCGCCCGCCGGGTCTCCTGTTCACGTGCCCCGGCAGTAAAGCCTCTGCAAATCACGGGAATTTGGTCACGACTCGGGACCCGGTGGAACAATCGCACAGACCGCGCTATCTTTTTTGTATCTACTCCAAGGACTGATCTAAATGCGCGATCTACTGCTGGTGCCCCTGGACGATGTCGTCGTCTTCCCGACGATGACTGTGACCCTGCCCGTCGACGTGGGCGGCGAGGCCGAGGTGCTGCTCGTGCCGCGGCACGAGGGCAACTACGCGGCTGTCGGGACCGTCGCCGCGGTGGGCGACGCCGTGACGCTGCCTGGCGGAGTCCGCGCGGTCATGCTCCACGGCCGCCACCGGGCGGTGCTGGGCGCCGCGCGCAGCGGCACCGACGGACGTCTACGTGTCGAGGTCGACGAGCGCCCCGATGAACCGGTGGCGGCCGCCGCGGCCGACGAGCTCGCCCGCGAGTACCGGGCCGTCGTCGCTGAGATTCTCAATCTGCGTGACGCCGACGAGCGGATCGGCAATTTCCTGCGGGCAATCGCCGAGCCCGGCGCGCTAGCGGACACCTGTGCCTACGCGCCCGACGTCTCGTTCAACGAGCGCGTGCAGCTGCTGGAAACCCTGGATGTCCTTGAGCGGCTGCGCCTCGCCGTGCGACTCCAGCGCGACCGGCTCACTGAGCTCCAAATGCGCGAGAAGGTCCGCCACGAGGTGGAGTCGGACGTCAACCGCCAGCAGCGCGAATACGTGCTGCGTAAGCAGCTCGACTCGATCCGCAAGGAGCTCGGCGAAGACGATGTATCAATCGCTGCCGAGTACCGCGCGAAGATCGAGGATGCGGGGATGCCCGACGACGTCCGCAGCCAAGCCGAGCGTGAGCTGGCGCGGTTCGAAAAGGTCGGCGAGAGCTCACCGGAGTCGCAGGTGATCCGGAACTACCTGGATTGGCTGCTGGCGGTGCCCTGGTCCACGCGTTCGGACGACCGCATCGACCCGGCGGCCGCGCGCGAGGTGCTCGACGCCGACCATGCCGGGCTCGACGACGTCAAGGACCGGATCGTGGAGTATCTGGCCGTGCGCAAGCTGCGCGCCGAGCGCGGCATCGCCGATGACCGGCGCTCCGGCGCGATCATGACGTTCATCGGACCGCCCGGCGTCGGCAAGACGTCGATCGGAGAGTCGATCGCGCGGGCCCTTGGCCGTGAATTCGTGCGGATGTCGCTCGGTGGCGTGCGCGACGAAGCCGAGATCCGCGGTCACCGCCGCACCTACGTGGGCGCGCTCCCGGGTCGGCTGGTCCGGGCGCTGAGCGACGCCGGCACCATGAACCCCGTGATCCTCCTCGACGAGGTCGACAAGCTCGGCGCCGACTGGCGCGGGGACCCGTCGTCCGCGCTGCTGGAGGTCCTCGACCCGGCGCAGAACCACACGTTCCGCGATCACTATCTCGATGTCGAACTCGACCTGTCGCAGGTGTTTTTCATCGCCACCGCGAACTTCGTCGAGAACGTCCCCGGACCCCTGCTCGACCGGATGGAGATCATTCCGTTCGACGGATACACCGTTGCGGAGAAGCTCGCGATCGCCCGCGACTACCTGTGGCCGCGGCAGCGCGAGCGCCACGGGCTGCACGAGGACGAGGTCACGATCACCGATCGAGGCGTTGCATCTAGTCATCGACCAGTACACCCGTGAGGCCGGCGTCCGAAGCCTCGAGCGCGAGCTCGGCAAGGTGCTCCGGAAGACGGCGACACGGCTTGCTGCGGGCGACGTCTCGACCCCGGTTGCCATCGACGACGACGCGGTGCGCCGCGCCCTCGGGCGGCAGAAGTTCTTCCACGAGGCGGCCGAGCGTACGGCGGTCCCCGGCGTCGCCACGGGGCTGGCGGTGACGGGTGCCGGCGGAGACGTGCTGTTCGTCGAAGCGACCTCGCACAAGGGCTCCGGCGAGGTGATCCTCACCGGCCAGCTCGGGGATGTCATGAAGGAGTCTGCCCAGATCGCGCTGTCGTACGTGCGATCGAACGCGCAGCGCCTCGGCATCAGCGAGGACGCGTTCGATGGCCGCGCCTTCCACATCCACGTGCCAGCCGGCGCGATCCCCAAGGACGGCCCGAGCGCCGGCGTGACGATGGCGACCGCGATCGCGTCCCTGCTGACCGGGCGTCCGGTGCGTCACACGGTCGGGATGACCGGTGAGGTCACGCTCCGCGGCCGCGTGCTGCCGATCGGCGGGCTCAAGCAGAAGGTGCTCGCGGCGCATGCGGCCGGCCTCACGGACGTCATCCTCCCGGAGCGCAACCGCGGTGACCTCGACGACGTCCCGGAGGACGTGCGACAACAGATAACGTTCCATCCCGTGATGAGCCTCGACGAGGTCTTCGACCATGCCCTCGAGCCGGCGCGCGATGCCGTACCGGTGTAAGCGGTGCGAACCGCTCCCGCCTGAGGTCCTGCGCGCGACCGATGTCCTCGGTCGGCGTTGGGCCCTCGCGTTGGTCTACGCGTCCCTTGCGGGAGCGGTGCGGTTCAACGAGTTCCGCCAAGCACTGCAGGAGGTCCCGCCGCGGACCCTCGCGCAGCGCCTGGTCGAGCTCGAGAATGCCGGCGTGCTTGAGCGTCGCGTCATCGACTCGCGACCGCCGCGCGTGGAGTACCGGCTCACGCCCCATGGGCAACGCCTGAAGGGCATCGTGGAGATCCTCCAGGACTGGCCGACCCGCCCGTAACGGTCCGACGGTCCCGGGTCGGCTGGCAGCGCGTTCTCGATCTCCCGGGGGGCATCTCGATCATGTGTGCGATCTCGCTGCCGACGAAACCCTGATTGGGCACGCGCAAGGTCTGGTCGCGCAGGTCGGCGTGCAGGTCCCGCTGCACGGTCAGGTACTCGACGATCGATGTCGCGCCCGCGTCTCACCCGTGGGCACTCCTCTCGTAACCTGCCTGAGACACCCTGTCGAGGTCCGTTGCGTGTCGCTGTCGCCCGGCTTAGCCTCGGCCTCGAGTGGTCGCCACTTCGAGCCCGGGGGGCAATGACATGCGGAAGCTAGTTCGGCCGATCGGTGGCGCGATCGCGGCAAGCGCCGTCATCGGGGTGCTGGTCGTCGCAGGAACCGTCGGAGCCGCGAACGCCAAGGGGGCGGCCGACGCGGCTGCGCCTTCGTCGGGATGTCACCTCGCCAGCGGGGTGCGGCACGTGATCGAGATCACCTTCGACAACGTGCACTACAACCGCGACAACCCAAACGTCCTGTCAGACCTGGAACAGATGCCCGCGCTGCAGAACTTCATCACCACACACGGCACGCTCCTGTCGAACAACCACACGCCGCTGATCGCCCACACGGCGGACGACACGATCACCAACTACACCGGTCTCTACGGCGACCGGCAGGGCCAGGGAATCACCAACACCTACGAGACCTATAGCGCTGGCGGAACCGTGACATCGAAGTCGTCGTTCGCATATTGGACGGGCACCTACGGGCTCGATGCATTCCCGAACCAGCCCTACTCGGCCACTGTGCCCGCGGCGGGCGCAGCGCCGGCCACTCCGCCCGCGCCATGGGCTCCCTTCACCCGGGCGGGCTGCAACGTCGGCGACGTGTCCACCGCCAACATGGAGCTTGAAAACCTCAACCCCGACCTGCCCAACGTCTTCGGCCCCAACTCGGCCGAGGTGGCCCAGTACAAGGCCGACTCCGACGCGTACAAGGACCAAGAGGTCAATGACTACGAGGGGCTCGCAGTGCACTGCGCCCGGGGCAGCTTGTTCTGCTCCACGGCGCAGGCCGTCAAGTTCGGGACGACCGGCCCGTCGAATACGGCGGTGACCGACGCCCTGCCGGACGAGCCGGGGGGCTACCACGGCTTCCAGGCCGTGTTCGGCCACAAGTACCTTCAGCCGCAACTTGTCAAGGCCGCCAACTCCGGCAGAAACAGGGTCGTCGGCGGTCACACCTACCCGGTGGTCGACGCTGCCGGGAACCTGGTCGACCTGAATGGCAACGAGATCGACGGCCAGTACGTCCAGACCCCCGGCTTCCCCGGCTTCGGGCCGATCAGTGCAGCGCAGTCGCTGGCCTATGTAGCCGACATGCAGGAGAGCGGCATTCCCGTCACCTACGCCTACATCTCCGACGCCCATGAGGAGAAGAGCGGCCAGAGCGGGTGCTCCAACGCCCTCGGGACCGCCCAGGGCCCGGGTGACCCCTGCTACAAGGCGACACTCGCCGCGTACAACCAGTCGTTTGCGACCTTCTTCCGGCGGCTCGCAGACGACGGCATCAATTCGACCAACACCCTGTTCGTGTTCGCAGCCGACGAGGGTGATCACTTCGCCGGCGCGGACGTGGGCCGCTCCATCGATCCCACGTCGGCGTGCGTCGGTACGCCCGCCACGATCGGTTACACCTGCACCTACCCGAAGGGCACGATCGGCGAGCAGGCGGTCAACATCCACGGCCTTCTGCAGAATCAGTTGTCCGACACGACGCCCTTCTACAACGAGCCGCAAGGCAACGCCGTCTACATCACCGGCAACCCCGGCCCGACCAGCACCACGACCCGGCAACTTGAGCGCGACTTCGCCAGGGTGACCGCGAACGACGCCTACGACGGCAACGTCGCCGAGAACGTCGCCCAGTACGAAGCCGACCCGACGGTTGAGCAGCTGCTGCACTTCGTGAACGCGGATCCCAACCGTACGCCGACGTTCACCGTGTTCCCCAAGCCCGACTACTACCTGTCGTCGGGGACGAGCGACAGCTGTCCTGCTGGAACCACCCAGGCGAACGCCGCAGCGAACTGCTCCTCCATCAACGCCGCCTACGCGTGGAACCACGGCTACTACGCGCCGGAAGTCAACACGACCTGGCTTGGCCTGGTCGGCCCCGGTGTCGCACACAAGGGGGTCGACGGCTCCACGGCCCCGCATGGACCAAGCTCGGCCGGCGACTCCAACTCCAACCCGGCCCTCGACACGTCCGTCACCAACTCGGGGACGTGGGCCGACCACACCGACATCCGACCGACGATCATGGCCCTCACCGGTCTCAAAGACGACTACGTCGAGGACGGCCGCGTCCTGACTGAGGACCTCACGATCACCCCGGGCAAGACCGGCGCCCCCAAGTTCCAGCCACTCGCTGTCTGCTACAAGCAGCTCAACGCCAGCGTCGGCCGGTTCGCAACCGACGTGCTCGTCGCCGACACCGCCGCCCTGAAGACGGGCTCAAGCAGCGACGACAGCACCTACCTGAAGATCGTGGCCGAGATCAAGCACCTCGGCAGCCAGCGCGACTCCCTCGCGACCAAGATCAAGAACCAGCTCTACGGGGCCGAGTTCGACGACACCGCCATTCCGAACGGCAACTCAACCCTGGCCCAGTGCCACAACCTCCTGCGGCAGGCCGACCGGCTCGCCAAGTCGACCATCCACGCCAGCTGACCACACCGAGGGGGTGCCCGGGCAAGCCGGGCACCCCGCGCCGCTGCCGGGTGTGCCGCTCGAAGGCAACCGTTGGAAGCCCGACAACCAGGCGAGGTAGCCGACCAAGACCAGCCCGCCGGCCTGCCGCGCCCGGCGGGTCCGTGGGCGGAGCGGGCCGCAGCCCGACCTGCTCGCCCGGCTACCGTCGTGGACTTCGCCCGTCGGCTGGGCACCTGGCCGCCGCCGTTGGACGTGCCGATAACACGCGCCGATACAAGCGACGTCCACGTCGGCCCGAGCCGGTGCGGTGAATGATGGAGGGTCGGTGGGGGCTCCGTGCGGATCGGCGCACCCCTCGAGTCCGACAAAGTGGCCCGTCGATCGATACCGTGGGCGGCAACGCGACCGGGACGGTTGATGAGATGAGGCGTACCCATGAGCACGACTGGCTGATCGGGATCAGCGCGCTGATCGTGGCCGTCGCTGCGCTCGTGGTCGGTTCCGAGTTCGGCTCGTTTCACGGGTCCGGCTCCCAGGACAAGCTGATCGCCTGGATCGCGGCGGCGATCCTCCTCCTCTCCGGGGTCGTCGCGACCCGCTATATCGCCCGCGGGCTCGGCAACATGGCTCCATTGCGCTCAGCCCCTGCCGCCGGGGCCGCGGTCCGGCTGCTTGCGACCGGCATCGGTTACGTCATTGTTGTCTTCGCGGTGTTCGCAGTACTCGGCGTGTCGATCCAGCGCTTGCTGATCGGGGCGGGTCTTATCGGCATCGTCGTGGGCATTGCGGCCCAGCAGAGCCTGGGCAATATCTTCGCCTCGTTCGTGCTCCTCCTCGCCAGGCCGTTCGTCGTCGGTGACCGCATCCGGATCCGATCGGGCGCCCTCGGCGGAGTGTTCGACGCCTCGGTGCTGGAGATCGGTCTCACCTACGTCACCGTGCGGGTCGACGATGGAGAGATGAAGATCCCGAACTCCGCGATGCTCGGGGCTGGGGTTGGCCGACTCCCGCCAGCGTCCGGACAGCCGATCGCGGCGACGTCCAACGTCGCTGGTCGGCAAACCGAGAAGGATGCGAGCTAGCCTCTCGCCTTCAGCCGCTCAGGCGGTGGCGCCGACGGTGCAGCGCCACGGCCACCCAGCGGGCGATACCGGCGGCGGCCGTGAGCCGACTGATCGAGATCAGACGTCCTGACTCCCGCTCTCGGGTTAGACCGACTCCAGTTGGATTCCTGCGCAGGGCGACCGCTGCGACGCGCGTCTGCCGGCACTCGCACCCGTGGCCGCACCGGGAAGGCCCGCCAAGAGACGGGCCCGCCTGACGCACATCGCACTACGGCCAAGATTCGCTCCGGGCTGCCCTACCACAGTGCTTGAACGGCTGTTCCACAGTGCAGCGTTGCGACCTTCCCCTTCGCGCTGAGCTCGACGACTGCGCCGAGGTCCTTCCAGTTGGCCATCGCGTCAGCCCAGTGGCGCGTGACGCCAGCGGGCGACTCATAGAACTCGTCGAGCACATAGATCGTGTCGCCGGTTGGCGCCGAGTTCGGATCGAGCGGGTTCGCGAGCTCCGGACCTTTGGAGATGCTGTACGCCAACAGCGCCGTATCGCCCTCGCGGGGGTGCCCCTTCATCCACTCGCCGTGACTGGCAATGATGCGATCCATCTCGCCCACGTTTTCTGGCGCGACCGTCCACATGATGATGATGTGGGTCTTGCCGAGATTCGACATGTGGCTGTCCTTTGATTGGTTGATACATCTTGATGGTTCCGGCCCATGCGACCAGTAGCTTCCTCGTCCGCTCGGTCGCCCCGTAGGCGCCGGCCGTCGTTCCGCCACGCCGACTGGTGTTCGTCCGTGCAACGCATTCGGGTCGCGCACCCCGGCGCAGGTCGGCGGGCAGCGCGCGAGTGGTCACTCCCTCAACGCGGCACGGTCCCACGCGAGTGCCCGTGCGGCATGTCCGACCCCGTCGCCGATGTCGATGACCGGGACGACCTCGACAGCGTTCCAGGCAGTGAACTTCGACACGAACGACAACACGATGCTGGGATCCGCTGCCTCAACAAGCCCGTCGCCGCCGTTGCTCAGGTTGCCGACGAATGCGTGGACTCCCGAGGCCGTCCTCGGGAGTCCACTTGCAAAACACTTTGAGCAGCGCCTCAATGTTGTCGAGGTTCTGATCGTGGCTGAGGCCCGCGTTGCGAACCTTGTATTCGATCATGTACTTCATGGCTTTCTCCTTCGGGAGCGAATGCCACGCAAAGACGGGCGCAAAACGACGCTGCGGTAGGCCCAACGTAGCCCTCGGCCCACAACCTCAACCAAGGCGACACCTGCTGGTGCGCGGACGTTTCAGCGCTCCTTGCTGGGTTTGTGTGCCTGTGCACATGTCGAACGTCACCACAGCGCTACGGGTGAAGCTGCGGGGAACCCGTGAAGTCCGCGCTCACCGAACGGTTTGGGGTCTCGGAGCGTCGCGCATGTCGCCTGGCAGGCCAGACCAGATCAGCCCAACGCGAGATCACGCAGCATTCGACCCCGCGCGGCGGCGCCGGTCTGAAGACGCGTTGTCGTCAACTCGGACGCATACGGGTACTTCTGGTGACGGAGCTCTTAACCCGCGTCCATCGGATGACGATGGCTTGACGAGAACCAGTAGGAAGGAGCCGTGGTTGGCGGCCGTGGGTATTGAACAGCTGGCCGGTCGCGTCGGCATCGGCGGGGATCTCGAGGCGACGCTGCTCGGGATCGCGGAAGCCGCGCGTCGGACCTTGCGTGCCGACCGGGCCACGCTTTACATGGTGGACGTCGAAGCCGACTGCGTCGCAGGCGTCTACACCACCGAGACCGATGAGCGCACGCGCGCATTTCTCGAGCGGGCGGTCGGGCACGACGCGGAGCAGATGCCGATCTGGCGGCTGCATCTGGACTCGCCCGATCCCGTACTCGCCATCGAGGACACCGCCGCTATGGCGCAGCTGACCCCGGCGCTTCGCGGGCGACTCGGCTCGGGCGCGCTGATGGGGGTACGTCTGGAGCACACCTCAATCCGGCGCGGCGGCGCGGCGGCCCTGCTGGGGACGCTCTTTTGCAGCTACCGGCACCCCAGGCGCTTTAGCGCAGCCGATCGCGAGACGGCCAAGGGGCTCGCAGGGCTGGCGACCCTCACGCTCGCCAATGCGCGGCTCCAAGCCCAGACCGCGCAGAGCCTTGCCGCAGCCGACGGGTTGGCCGCAGAGCAGATGGCGCTGCGACGGGTTGCCATGATGGTGGCCCAGACCCCGCTCAAGCCGACACAACTCTTTCGACAGACAGCCGAAGAGGTCGCGGGGCTTCTTGGCGTCGAGCTCGGCCTGGTGGCGCGGTTTGCCGACGGGCGGGCGATCCCGGTTGGGCTGGTGCGGCACACCGATCGATGTCGCGTTTCCGCTGGACGGGGGCGGGGCGCTCGCGCAGGTCGCACGCACAGGCCGGGTCGCGCGCGTCGTCAACTATAAAGACCTCGAGCATGATCATGTCGGCCAGCTGGTCGAGTCACGCGGATACCGCAGCGGTGTCGCAGTACCGGTGCGCGTTGGCGGGCAACTGTGGGGGGCGCTGCTTGCAGCGACGACCCGGCGCGCGCCGATCACCTCTGAGGCCGAGACGCGGCTTGAACGCTTTGCCGAGCTTGTTGCGCTGGCGATCGCCAACGCCGACGCACACGCGCGCCTTCTCGCCCAAGCAGCGACCGATCCACTCACTGGCCTCGCCAACCACCGCACTTTTTTTGACAGGCTCGACACCGAGGTTCGCCGGGCGCGTCGACACGGGCACCCGCTCAGCTTGGTGATCTTCGATCTCGATCACTTCAAGCAGGTCAACGATACGCATGGCCATCTTGCTGGGGATGAGGTCCTCACCGAGCTCGCCGCGCGCCTGACAGCGCTCGTCCGTGCCGAAGATATCCTTGCGCGCGTGGGCGGCGAGGAATTCGCGTGGCTCATGCCCGAGACCGACGGGCGGGCGGCATGGCTTGCCGGTGAGCGCGCGCGCCGTGCCGTCGGAGAGACGCCCTTTGCGCAGATCGGCCCACTGACGATCTCGGCCGGCGTGGCGCAGCTGCGCGCCGGGATGAGCGTCACCGAACTGTTCCGGTGCGCCGATGCGGCGCTCTACTGGGCAAAAGACCACGGCCGCAACGCCTGCATGCGCTACACGCCGGCCCAGGAGAAGGCGCTCAAGGCGCGACCGGTCGTCGATCTTGCGCGCCTTGCGGGCGGTGTCGAGCGCCTGGTCGCGCAGGCCCAGGAACAGCTCGGCTTGACCGCAACGTTGCTCACCGAGATCCAGCACGGGACGCTGATCATCCGCCAGGTCTCAGGCGACGCAGGATCATTCGACATGCACATCGGGCTGGAGATCCCCGTAGTCGAGACGCAGTTTGAGCACATCGTCAAGTCCGGCGGCGCGACGGTCGTGCGCGATGTCCAGCGCGAGTGCCATGGGGTCGAGTCGACCAATCTTCGTCGAGCGGCGGTCGGTGCGTATGTCGGTGTCCCGGTGAGGCTTCCGGGCGGTGAGCTCTACGGGATCTTGAGTTGCCTGAGCCGGCGCGCCGAGCCCGGCTTGGGGGCCGCTGACGCACGCACGCTGCAGATCCTCGCAGGCTTCCTCGCTGACGAGCTTGAGCTGCGGGGACGCCAGGAGCACGCGCAATCGGAAAACGCACGAGCGCCTTCGTGGGCTACTTCACAGCGAGGGCGTGGAGGTGGTGCTCCAGCCGATTGTCGAGCTGATCGGCGGCCGGGTCGTCGCGGTCGAGGCCCTGAGCCGGTTCGATGTGGAGGCCAGCTATGCGCCTGAGCGTTGGTTTGCCGATGCCACCGCGCTTGGGCTTGGCGCAGAGCTCGAGTTGCTCGCGCTAAGGCGTGCCCTTGAGCGTCTCGAGGATCTGCCAGCGGGAGTGCGGCTGTCGATCAACGCATCGCCGGCAACCCTGTGTACTGCAGACTTTGCTGATGCTATCGCCGCCATCCCGGGCGAGCGGCTTGCGATCGAGATCACCGAGCATGCGCCCGTTGCCGACTACGTCGCGCTGCGGGCGGCCCTGGCGCGGGTCCGCGTCGTGCGGCGTGCAGCTGATGGTCGATGACGCCGGCGCGGGTTTTGCGAGCCTCAAGCACATCGTCGACCTCAAGCCCGACGTGATCAAACTCGATCTGTCGCTGGTCCGCGACATCGACACCGATCCCTTGCGGCGCGCGCTTGCCGCATCACTGCTTGCGTTTGCCGATGAGATCGGGGCCGGCATCATCGCCGAGGGCGTCGAGACCTACGGCGAGCTGGAGGCGCTTCGCTCGCTCGGGGTCAAGCACGGGCAGGGGTACCTGCTCGCACGGCCGGGAACGGGTCCGATACCCAACCGAGTAGACGTGACGAGGGCGCTGGATCTGGCGGGCGCATCGCGCGTCTAGGCTCCACGGCGGCTGCGGCGGCGGAACGCTGGTGGTCGATGCCCCACAGCCGGGAGGCGCTGGCCGCCGACTGCAAGCCAATCCAAGGAGCCGACAGACCGATCACACTCAGCGGTCGGCGCGGGAGGGCTTCTCCCCAGCTGGCACAGCGGGCGACCGAGGGCGCATCGACCGAGATGACGCCAACCTCGTGCAGATGGGTACCGTCGAAGGCGACGACGGCATCTGGACCAAAGCCGCCGACGATTACGGCAGCCCTCAGCACCGCAATCGCACCAGGCCGATCAGAGCCGGCCCGACTCTACCGTCTGGCCATTCCGGCCGTGAACCGGAGGATCGAGTCCCTCCGCAAGACCATTCTCGCCACCGGCTCGACCGATGGCAGCGGCAACTCGGGACCTCCGTCCGGGCGAGGGATTCGACTAGTGGTCTCCGGCCCGGGAAACAGGACAGCCGGTGCTCTCGCACCGGCTGTGACCACGACTTTTTCTGGGCGGCGGCAGGATTCGAACCTACGACCTCCGGGTTATGAGACGGCACGATCTCGGTAACGTCAGCCCAGAACCGCATCCTTGAGGCGTTTCCGATCGGTTGAGATCACGCCAGTTCGAGTCAGGTGCCAACACTCCGCCAAACGTGCGGTGCCCGCTCCGACCTCCAGAGGCACGCTTCGGCGGCTCGTTGCGAGCGACGTCGGCTCGGGTCTGCTGATCAGGCCCGAGGGCGGGTGAGTGGGATCGCCTGCTGGAAGCTGAAGACGTCGTCGGGGTCGAACTTGCGCCGCGTGTCGATGAGCCGGTCGAGGTTTCGCCCGTAATACACCCCGGGACGATTGCGCTGGTCGGAGTCAATGGAGTTGACGTACTTCTGCCCGGAAACGTGTGGTTTAAGCCCGGCCTCGAAGTCGCGAAGCCACTGCACCGACTCTTGCTGCTGCCCCGGCCCAGTCCAGAACGCGACGTACTGCATGGAGCACCGCATGTCGCGATGTGCGAACGCGGTGGCCGTGGGCGGTACCTCATTGATGACCCCGCCGCAACTGGAATACCTCGCGGGTTACGACCACCGATCACATGTTCGACGACGCCGTGCGCTTCAACCAACCGATCGGCACGTGGAATACCGCATCGCTCAGCAACATGGATGGCATGTTCGTCGAGGCCCGTGCGTTCGACCAGCCGCTCGGCGCCTGGAACACGTCAGCGGCCACGAACATGTACCACATGTTTGACGGGGCAGTCAGGTTCAACCAGCCGATCGGCACATGGAACACCGGTGCGGTGACCAATATGAGCTACATGTTCGACCTGGCAGTTCGGTTCAACCGGCCGCTCGGCGCCTGTTACACAGCTCGGGTCCTGACCACGCGTGACATGTTCGACGGCGCCCACGCATTCAACCAGCCGATCGGGACGTGGAGCACCGCCCAGGTCACCGACATGAGCGGCATGTTCTACGGCGCGCGCGCGTTCAATCGACCGATCGGCGGCTGGAACACTGCGCGTGTCACGAACATGGGCGGCATGTTCTATGCCGCAGTCCGGTTCAATCGACCGATCGGGGCTTGGCGCACGACCCGCCTCCGAACATGGTCCGCATGTTCGGAGGCGGGTCGCATCTCTCGACCTCCAACTACAACCAGTTGCTGATCGGATGGGCGGCAAAGCCCCAAAGCCATCACGTGCACTTTGATGCAGGGCATTCCACCTACACCGCTAGAGCGCGTGCGGCGCACAACATCCTTCGCACTAGCGATCGTTGGACGATCGTCGACGGTGGTCTGGTGGCATAAGAAAGGGCCACGGCCGATCGACCGAGCACGCGCAGGTGCACTGCGCGGAGAAAGTGCTGCCCCCCGGCTGTCCGGCGCTGCGATTGGGACCGAGCCGATGCGGAAAGCGGCGTCCTACAGGTAGTTCACGTGATGGGCCCTGTAGGACGCGAACCTACGACCATGGGATTAAGAGGTCTGCGCGCCGAGTACCTCTGAGTACGTCCCAGTCCAGAAATCCGGGTAATCGAGCGCATTCCGCGCACGTGCTCCGCAGGCTGGTCACACCCGAGTGCCGTGGAGTCTGTTGACCCAGTGTTGACCCCTTGCAGCCGATGAACGAGGTCCACGCACCGCCAGTTGGAGGAACAATCCGCGCCCCGAACAGGTTGCTGTCGCTAGCGACGAGCGATCGCCTTGGCGGTTACCGAAACCCCTCCGCGCAGCGTTTGAAGTGCGACGCAGTAGCCTGCGCTCATGACCGACCCATACCCGCAGTCGTCTCCCGGACACCGGCCGGTGCGAGTCCTGATCGCAGGGGGCCGGTTCGCGGCGCTCGAGGCGATGCTTGCCCTGCGCGAGTTCGCACCCGAGGCCGTTCAGGTCGATGTGCTCAGCTCGCGCCGCTGGTTCGTCGTGACACCGACCGCCACAGGCGAGCTGTTTCGCGCGGTCCCGCGCGCCCGGTGGCCGCTTGGGGAGCTGGTGGTGCGCGCCGGGGCACGGCTGGTGCCCGGCATGCTCGGAGAGGTTGACGCGCCGCGCCGCCGCATCATCACCTCCGACGCCCGGACTCTCGAGTACGACTACGCGATCGTTGCCGTCGGCGCCAGGGCCGAGGCCTGGCTGGACGCGCCGGGGATAACGTTCTCCGGCCCGGGCGACGTGCCGCGGATGGGTCGCGCGCTCGATGAGCTCGCCGCGCGCGCGGGCGCCGGCGAGCCGGTGCGGGTCGCGTTCGTGGTGCCGCCTGGTCCGGGCTGGGTGATCCCCGCCTATGAGCTGGCGCTCATGGCGCGTCACTACCTGGACGAGCACGGCGCCGCCACGGCAGGAGTGCTGCTTGTCACCTCCGAAGACGCACCGCTCGGAATCTTCGGCGATCCGGCGACCCGGATGATCTCTGACGCGCTGAATGCCGCGGGGGTCGAGCTGCACACCGGCGCGATTGCGCGCGGCTGGGCCGATGGCGTGCTGCAGATCGTCCCGGACCGCACCGTTGCCGCGGATATCGTGATTGCCATGCCGGTGCTGCGCGGGCCGCGCGTGACGGGGCTCGCACAGACCCAGGCCGGATTCGTCGATGCCGATCGCCACGGCAGGGTGCGCGGCGCCCCGCGCGTGTTCGTTGCCGGCGACGCCGGGCCATTCCCGGTCAAACAAGGCGGGCTGGCATGCCAGGAAGCCGACCGCGTCGCCGCGGTCATCTGCGCCGAGCTCGGGATCGCCACTCCCGAGATCCCGCCCTCGCCGGTGCTGCGCGGGCTGGTGTGGTCAGCCGATCTCGATCGGTTCCTTCGGCGCGATCTGGCCGGCGGGCGCGACGAGAGCTACGGCACCGCGAGTGCTGCCTCGGCGCTCTGGTGGCCGCCGGGCAAGGTAGCCGGCAGGTACCTGGCGCCGTATCTGGAGCAGATGGCAGCGCATGAACTTGTCGATTTGCCGGGTCGAGACGGACGTGCAGCTCCTGGTACCCGGTAAAGGGCGGGCGAAAGCCACCGAGCCCGGTCCGGGAAGAAGGTGCGGCGGCGCCAGCGCCGTCTTGACAGAGCACCTGCGTCACCTCGCCGTCGCGTGCGGCGTCCTGCGATAGCGGGCTCTTGCGCCGGTCTGCAGTCGGCGGCACAGCCCCAGCCAATTTGCCGTCGCCGGTAATCCGGATAATGCAACGCGGTCCGCGTTCCGCAGATCGCCGCCGCTGGCTCCACCTGCGCAGGCGGCAGTGCGCATTGGAGTGCGGTCGGCCAGAGCGTGTGATGGCGCCGAGCGTGTGCGCACGATCTCCAGAGGCTCGGCGGCAGAAGCCCGGGCCTCGCCAAGCACCGGCCAATCCGGCTCTGGTCGAGCCAAGGGGGCAACAGTCGGAAGTGCGACATCGCGGATCCGGAAAAGCGCTGGGTCTTCGGTGCGCGGTGTCAGAATCAGTATGTGGGCGAAGGCACTTGCAGCGATCACACATGGTGCGATCGGGAGAGGGGCGGCGGAGGTGGCTGGAAGCAGCGTAAACGTGCGACTCGCCTACGTCGGTGGCCCCGCGAGAGCGCTGTACGACCAGACGGGAATGCACGAGATGCTCGTGAGCATGCCTCGCGTTCCCGTGGTTGGTGAAGCAGTCCGTTGGGCGCCGGATGCCGAGCGCGAGGTGGCGGCCACCGTGCAGGCGGTGGTCTGGCTCGTCGGCGAGCACTCAGGGTCGGCCGAGGCGTATGTGGTCGTCGGTCCGGCGACGCCGGTCACGGGCAGGCAGCTCGCCGCGTGAGGTCCTCGCGTGGCGCCGCGAGGCGCCCACCGCAGCGACCTTCTGGCGACGCTCATCGAGCGGCGCATTCGCGAGGTGATCGGCTGGGCAGATGCGTCCTGCATGGTCGAGGGCGCCGCTCCGGCGCTCCTCCAAGTTCTGGCGCGGATCATCGTCGCGCGCCAGACCGATCGTTTCCCGCTGGAGGCAATCGAGCAGCCCCGGCTGCGTACCGATCACTCGGAGCGTTGAGGCAGGCGCTCCCTTGAACGCGACGCGTGTTCTGCTTGCCCGTGCCCAGCCCGTGGGGCAGATTCGCGAGCATCCGGAACCCCGGGGCATCCCCGACCTGATCGCAGCTGCCGCCGAGTCGGTGTCCCGTGCGGCGGATGGCCAACCTGACTAATGGCGCTGCTATCTAGCGACGATCGCGGCCGGTATGTGCACAATCGACGATAGGTCGCCGACTCCCATCGCGGTCGTTGGGGGAGTGGCGTCATCAGCGGCTCTTCACGCATCCACCGACGCCGTGAGGCTGGTGTGTCGACCAAGTTGAATCCGACGGATCACTACAAGTGGATCGCTCTGTCTAACACGACCCTCGGCATGTTGATGGCCACCATCGACGCATCGATCGTGTTGATCTCGCTCCCGGCGATCTTCCGTGGGATTGGCCTCAACCCGCTCGTGCCCGCCAACACGAGCTACCTGCTGTGGATGCTGATGGGCTACATGGTCGTCGTCGCGGTCTTGGTCGTGACCTTTGGGCGGGTTGGCGACATGCTCGGGCGCGTGAGGATCTACAACCTCGGCTTTGCGATCTTCACCGTTGGCTCGCTTGCCGCCTCGCTGACCTACTTCGGCGGATCGGCTGCGGCCATATACCTCATCGCCATGAGGATCGTCCAAGGAATCGGCGGGGCGATGATTATGGCCAACTCGACCGCCATCATCACCGATGCGTTCCCTGAGCACGAACGCGGCATGGCGCTCGGCATCAACTCGGTGGCCGCCATCGCCGGGTCCTTCATTGGGCTCGTGGCCGGCGGCCTCTTGGCCGCGGTGGATTGGCACCTGATCTTCTACGTCTCGGTGCCGATTGGCCTGATCGGGACCGTCTGGGCGTACCGGAGTCTCCGAGAGGTCGGCACGGTCGAGGGCGGCCGCGTGGACTGGCCGGGCAACCTGTTGTTCGGTATCGGCCTCGTTGCCGTCCTAGTGGGGATTACCTACGCCCTCCAGCCGTACGGTGGTGCGTCCATGGGCTGGCTCAACCCGCTCGTGCTCGCCCTCATAATCGGAGGCGCGGTACTGCTGGTGGCCTTCATTGTGGTGGAGACCAAGGTGCCCCAACCGATGTTCAACGTCGGCTTGTTTCGCATCCGGGCGTTTGCCGCCGGGAACATCGCAGGACTGTTGGCCTCGGTGGGCAGGGGTGGGCTTATGTTCATGCTCGTCATCTGGCTCCAGGGCATCTGGCTGCCCCTGCACGGCTATAGCTTTGCCTCCACTCCCTTGTGGGCGGGGATCTACATGCTGCCGCTGACCGCGGGATTCCTGATTGCCGGCCCGATCTCGGGCTGGCTGTCGGATCGCTACGGGGCTCGACCCTTCGCCACGGGGGGGATGATCGGCGCTGCGGCCAGCTTCGGTCTGCTGACGCTGCTGCCCGCAGACTTCACCTACCAGTGGTTCGCCCTGCTGCTGCTCATCAACGGTCTGTCGATGGGGCTGTTTGCCGCACCCAACACCGCCGGCATCATGAATTCGGTTCCGGCGAACGAGCGTGGCATGGCCTCGGGCATGCGCTCGACCTTCCAGAACACCGGGATGACGCTCTCAATCGGGCTGTTCTTCACGATCATGGTCGTGGGACTCGCCTCCAGCTTGCCCGCCTCCATCACCGATGGCCTGATGGCTCAAGGCGTGTCAGCGTCGGATGCCGCAAGGCTGGCCCATCTCTCGCCGGTTTCCGTGCTCTTTGCCGCGTTCTTGGGCTACAACCCGATGCGTACACTGCTCGGGTCGACGCTCACAACTTTGTCGCCGGCCCACCAGGCCGCGATCAGCTCGCCCACGTTTTTTTCCAACCTCATCTCTGATGCGTTTCTTCATGGCCTGTCCATCGTGTTTACCTTCGCCATGGTCATCTGTCTCGTCGCCGCAGCTGCCTCCTGGATGCGAGGGGGGAAGACCGCTGCTGAGACGATCCCAACTGGGGCCGACCGAATCAGCCCGCGCCCGATCCAGCCGCTCGCGCTAGCCGCCCATCCGCTCGCGGCGCGCACGGGCGCACCGACTGGCCCCCCAGGACCGATCGGTGAAGCCCGCTCTCACAAGGTTTGCGTTGTGACGATCTCTGCCGCGTTCGGTGCCGGTGGGAGCGTGGTGGGTCCGGCGGTGGCGAAACGCCTGGGTCTGCCGTTCTTCGACCGGGCGATTCCCCGGCACGTGGCCGAGCACCTGGGTGTGCCCATCGATGCCGCCCAAGCCAACGATGAACAAATCCAACGAGACGTGGTCCGTGCACTCGTCGCTGCCATCGGCACACCGGTCTCGTTCGGAGTCTCCGGCCTGGGGAGCTCACCATCGCCCGACGAGGAGTCCTATCGTGAGGCCAATGAGAAGGTGCTTTGGGATCTTGTGTCCGGAACCGGCGGGGTCGTCCTCGGCCGAGCCGGCGCAGTAGTCTTGGCCTCCTGTCCCGGCGCCCTCCACGTTCGCCTGGACGGCCCACCGGAGTCTCGAGCCGTCAGAGCGGCCCGCGAGCAGGGCATCAGCCAAGACGCAGCGTGGGCGCAACTGCGCGCGATCGACCGGGTGCGCACCGATTACGTGCGTCGACTGTATGGACGGGACCCCGAGGACCCGGACCTCTATGACCTGACGATCAACTCGAGCGTAGTGCCACTCGACGCCTGCGTGGATGCCATCGTCACCGTGGCTGATGACCTGTGGGGCGCAGCCGACGGATCTGCCGACGGTGCCAGGATGTGACCCACTCCGGCATCACGTGGCACCAAGTCGTTGCCGACAACGAGCTTCAACCTGAACAATCGCCTTCCGATCGGACCCGGGAGACCGTCGGCATGAGAAGGAGATCAGGACGCGCAGAACACGTGAACGACGAGCAGGCCGGTCCCGGTGGCCACTCCGCGCCAGCCGACGAAGCTCGACCCGTTGTCAGGGCTGTCGCCGAACGTGTCGCCGTCCGGTCGTGAGGTCAGGACCGTCCCAGTCCCATCCGGGATGATGTTGACCGACCCGCCGATCGCTGTCTCGCCACGGTTGCAGAAGGAATCCCCCGTGTAAGTGCCTCCGCTCATGTTCACGAGCGTGTCGCGGGTGACGACGTGGTTCAATCCGCCGGTCGGCCCGGTCGGCCCGGTCGCGCCCTGAGGTCCCGTGGCGCCCGTCGGACCGATTGGGCCTGTCGCGCCGGTCGGCCCCGCAGGACCACCTGCCCCGGTCGGCCCAGCCGGGCCGCGCGCACCGGTCAGCCCCTTCGCTCCCCGCAAGCCCGGCGGCCCGGAGGCGTTCCAGGTGATCTTCGTGGCGCCCGCCGGGCAACGACCGTTGCCGTAGGAGATTGCAAGAGGCGAGTTCTGCTGGGTGCCGCGGCAGGCGGTGATGAGCCTGGGGACTCCCGGGCTCGATGATCCGGCCAGAGCAAGGGCGCCGCCTGCGGCAGCTAGGCCGACGCCGACACCGGCAGTCGCGAATATGCGCATTGCGTTGCGTGTGCTCACGTGACCTCCTGGAAGATCCTCATTAGGGTTTCGTCGTACGAACAAACCGCAGGACCGAGTTCGATAGACCCATGCCGACCCCTCTGGGGTCGGCCGATTCCTGTACTGCGGCTGCGAAGGGCACCACCGACCGCATCGTCAATGGCGACAATGTCGCCCCTATTCGTAGAGCCGACCCGCCAGCACGGGTGTGCCAGAACTCTTGCCCAACTCTTGGCCACCGGAGCCGACCTGAGGTCATCTCACCCGACCGAGATCGCCCGCCTTGAGCACGATGTTGGCCACTCGTCCGAAATGCCCCGCGCAAGATGGGCTACTTCGGTGAGAAGGTCGGCGTGCTGCGTCAGGTCGTCGGCCGTCAGGCGAACTCGGTACCTGCTCCAGCGAGTGTCGTACTCGAGCAGGTCAAGACCACCATCCTCCAGTCGTACCGTGAGCTCATCAGACCGCGCGATCCTGAACTCCGCTATCAGGTGAAAGCGACGTAGCCGGAACTGGACGAAGTTGTCTGGCAAACCATCGTGCGCAAGGCAGAGGGACAATCGAGCGAGGCGGTCCGAGCCAGAAACACCGAGGCCAGACACCGCGATTTGCAGGCACTTGGTGAAATGGGCCGTGTAGGGATCGAACCTACGACCTTGGGATTAAGAGGTCTGCGCGCTGAGTACCGCTCAGTACATCTGAGTCCAGAAATCCCAGCAATAGAAGGCGTTCTGCCCAGGTGCAGCTCGATGTGAGTACCGCCGAGTGCCGTGGGGTCCGTTGACCCTCTGTTGACCCTGCGCCGGCAGAGACGCCGGGATGACGCGGCCGGGGTCTCGATCCAGGAACACTTCATTTCCCCCGGGTCTCCGTTGAGGGCGGAAGTCTCCACGCACTCGCAGTCCGATCTAGGATTGGCTCACCGCACGAGGAGGGGATATGGGGCTCCGGGGTAAGGTCGTCGTCGTGACGGGCGGGTCGCAGGGGATTGGCGAGGCGCTCGCCCGGCGCTTCGCGCGTGAGGAAGCCGCCGTGGCGATCCTGAACCGCCACCATGCGGCAGGCGAGGCGGTCGCTGCATCCATCGCCGCTGATGGGGGGCGCGCGGTGGCGATCGCGTGCGACGTGTCCGACGTCGACAGCCTGCCCGACGCCGTCGCCGCCGTCCACGACGCCCTCGGTCCGGTGGACGTCCTGGTGAACAACGCGGGCGCCTTCGTGATGTCGCCGCTCGGCGGCAGCGACGAGGCCGGCTTCGATCTGATGATCGGCGCGAACCTCAAGGGACCCTTCTTCCTCACCCAGGCAGTCCTGCCGGACTTTGAGGCTGCCGGCCGCGGCAAGGTCATCAACATCGGCTCAATCTTCGGCAACGACGGATTTCCCGAGTCGTCGGTCTACTGCGCCACGAAGTCGGCGATCCACATGTTCACGAAAGTCTGGGCGCTCGACCTGCGCGAGCGCAACGTTCAGGTCAATGCGATCGCGCCGGGCTTCATCGAGACGCCATTAAATGCCGGTTACCGGGCGAACAACCCGGACTACCTGCGCCGGGCCAACGAGCGGTTCGGCGGCTCCGGAGTGTGGATGCAAGCCGACGAGCTGACGGGCGCGGCGGTATTCCTCGCCTCGGAGGACGCCGACTCGGTCACCGGCGCGACGCTGTACGTCGACCGAGGCTGGTCCGCCTACTAACCGCGCTCGCCCACCCGGATCGCCGTGTCGAGGATGACCGGGGCAAAGTATTCGTCGCATGCCTTGAGCACGATGTTGGCTACTCGTCCGACATGCCCCGCGCAAGATGGACTACCTCGGTGAGAAGCTCGGCGTGCTGCGTCAGGTCGTCGGCCGTCAGACGAACTCGATACCTGCTCCTGCGAGTGTCGTACTCGAGCAGGTCAGGACCACCCTCCTCCACTCGTGCCATGAGCTCATTAGACCGCGCGATCTTGAACTCCGCGTTCAGGTGAAGGCGACGTGGCCGGAACTGGACGGAGGTGTCCGGCAATCCATTGTGCGCAAGGCAGAGGGACAATCGCGCGAGGCGGTCCGAGCCCAGAAACACCGAGGCCAGACACAGCGATTTGCAGTCGCTTCGTGAAATGGGCCGTGTAGGGATCGAACCTACGACCTTGGGATTAAGAGTCCCCCGGACGTTGGCGCGAAGTGGCTGCACGCGCACCCATTTGGATCGTATTTTCGACCTCCCGCACCGTCTCGCGCACCGTCCGCGACGCAAGCG
This sequence comes from uncultured Thermoleophilia bacterium, assembly GCA_963768285.1. Taxonomy (GTDB): domain Bacteria; phylum Actinomycetota; class Thermoleophilia; order Miltoncostaeales; family Miltoncostaeaceae; genus CAITWD01. Next base: position 146,461 of record CAVYHI010000029.1, on the reverse strand, counting down.
TGTCGAATACCGACGCTGCGGCGAGCTGACGTTCCTCGCCCAATGAATGGGAATAGACTCGCGCAGTCACCCCAGGGTCTGCGTGCCGGAGCTGCACGCTTACGTCCGGCAGCGGCACACCGCTCGCCAGCATCACACTGGCCGCCGTGTGCCGAAGACCATGCCACGACACCAGCGGCTTCCCCTCGCTGTCGATGAGCCCAGCGCGGATCAGCGTGCGCCGCAAGATGGACCCGGGGGCGTAGTGATCCATCGGCCGACCGTCCGGACGTCCGAACACATACCCGTCTGCGCGGCTTCCACCCGCGACGACGTGCTCCGCGTACAGGTCTGCGAGTCGCGCTGCCAGCCCCGCGGAGATGGCGACACCGGCGATCTTGCCGACCTTCGGGCGCTTGACGATGTAGGTCGGCGGATTGCCGTTGTGACCCGGCTCCTGCCAGACCGATCGGGCCACGGTGAGCCGCCGTGCCGCGAGTTCGAGGTCGCCCCAGCGCAGTCCCACGACCTCCCCCAGTCTGAGCCCGCCTTCGGCGCTGAGGCGCACCATGCATTCGTCGCGAGTGCCTTTACAGGCGGCGATGAGTCGTTCGAGTTCTGCGATCGACAGCGCCTTGCGTGCGCCGCTTCGGGAGCGATCGTCACCCTGGGAGCGGGGGAGGCGTAGGCCTGCCGCGGGGTTGTCGATTACCAAGCTGGGGCCACAGTTGTTAGTTATGGTCTGTGTTCTGGGTCTTCACTCTTAAACGTCACCGCGGCACGACTGGTCTTATGTCGCGACCCGGCCTCCATCGACGGCAAGCGTGACGCCGTGGACGAAGCTGGCATCGTCACTTGCGAGGAAGACGATCGCCGCAGCAAGTTCCTCGGGCTGAGCTACGCGACCTGCTGGTGCTAGTGCTGCGAGCTGATTCACCATCTCGTCGGGGACTGCTTCCATCATGCGGGTGCGCGTCGGGCCGGGGGCAACGGCGTTGACCCGAACACCACTCGGGCCGTATTCGGCGGCCCAGGCCTTCGTCAACAGTTCGAGAGCCGCTCGGCTGGCGCCATACATAGCCATGCCGGCCTGTCCGAAGCTCGCGACCATCGTGGAGACGTTGACGATCGAACCCCATCCGCGTTCGGCCATGGCTGGCGCCAGTGACGCGACGAGGAAGAACGGAAGCTTGACGTTCAGTGCGAAGGTCTCGTCGAACTCTGCTTCGGTGGCTGCGTTGCTTGGTCCGAGCAAGGCGACGCCAGCGTTGTTGATGAGGATGTCGACGTGACCGTCGCCTGCCTCAGTGGCCCACTCGACCAGGTCCTGGGCCGATTTCAGATCGCTCAACGTAGCGAGCCGGAACGTTGCGCTACCGCCGCTGCCTTCGATCTCGGCGACCACGTCTTTGGCTCGTTGTTCATCGCGTCCGACTACCAGTACGTGAGCGCCGCGGGCGGCCAAGGCGATGGCCGTCGCCCTGCCGATCCCGCTCGTCGAGCCCGTGACCAGAGCAGTCTTGCCCTTTAGGTCAGTCATGCGATGTGTCGTCCTCTCGCTCAAAAATGGGTTGCGCGACCCACTCTGACAGTTCGGACTGGGTTGTCAAACTCAGAATCCTGCTAACATCGGTGCATGGTCAACGAGACGAGTGACCGGCCGAGGCTCACCCCCAAGGGAGCACGCACTCGGGCACGCATAGTGGAGGAGGCCGCCGCCCTGATCCATGAGCGCGGGGTGGCGGGCACCACCTTGGAAGACGTCAAGGTGGCGGCGGAAGTCAGCGGCTCTCAGATGTACCACTACTTCCCCGACAAGAACGAACTCGTGCAGGCGGTCATCGACTACCAAGCCGACACCATCGTCAATCACCAGCGGCACGCGCTCAGCAGCGCGGACGGAGTCGACGCCTGGCGGAACATGGTGATCACCGCAGCGAAGCGCACCCAAGCAAAGGGGGGCTGCCCACTTGGCTCGCTCGTTGGTCAACTCGCCGAGAGTGACCCCGAGGCCCGAGCGCTCATCGCGGCCGGGTTCGACGAGTGGTCAGCCGCCATCGGCGATGGACTGAGATCCCTTCATGCCGACGGGAAACTCCCGTCCGACATCGACCCGGACGACCTCGCCACTACTCTGCTCGCCACGCTCCAAGGGGGGCTTCTACTCGCCCAGGTACTTCGGAGTACCCGTCCGTTCGAAACTGCGGTCGATACCCTCCTCGCCCTTACCATCGACAGATGAGCCCACGCCGGGTTCATTCACAGCCATCGCCGAGGTCGGCTCACCCGCCAAAGTGGACGGCAGTCGCCCGCAGTCGTCCTCGGAGGATGGGGCGTTGGATCTGGAGATCCCGCCCGGCCTCGTCGGAGGATTGTCCCGCACCGGCGCCCGCACCGTGGTGGGCGCATACCGCACCGTCTTGGACCGCGCTAGACCGACTCGGCGGGAGATGAACTGTCGCCCGCGCGGGATGCGAAAGCCCCGCCGAAGCAGGGCTTTTAGAAGTGGGCCGTGTAGGGATCGAACCTACGACCTTGGGATTAAGAGTTGCTGGAAGTCGCTTCCGCAGCTTTGCGTGGCTTCCCGGATTTCCCTTCGTACAGGCATTGTTCGGGTATCCGGCGAGCCCCGCGTTTCCGTGTGTTTCCGCGCCTTGGAGTGACACCTGCGTGACACCCTGAGGCCTTGGCCGGATCGGTTCCCCTGTTCCCACATCCCCGTATGCGAACCCGGTCCGGAACGTACGCAGAGGCTGAGATAATGAGGCAAGCGGCCCCAGCTCGACCTCCGGGTCGCCGCCGGGGGCTTCGGACTTTACCCGGCTGAGGCCCCCGGCCCGCAAAACTCAACGCCAAGGACGGCAACGCATGAGCAGGAAGCTCGAAGATTACGGGGTGCCCATGAAGGGCATGACCGCCGCCGAGATCGAAGCTGCCGTTGAGAGGGCAGCCGCCACGCGCCCCCGGACGTTCGAGTCCTACGGCATCCCGATGAAGCCCGGGGGCGCCACTCCCGCGCGATCGTTCGCGTCGCTGGGCGTCCCGATGAAGCGTGCAAGCGCCGACGTGACGCGCATCGCCGAAGCCCTGCGCTCGACCACGGGGCTTCGCGAGCACACCTTCCGGAGCGCGTCTGGCACGTTCACCGTGGTCGGTGACTGATGCCGGCGATCTCATCAGTCGAAAAGCACGAGCGCCGCGCCGTCATCGACGGCGCCTTGGACCAGGGCGTGCCGCTGCGCCAGCTCGCGTCCCAGTTCGGGGTGAGCCGTTCCGCATTGGGCCGCTACGCGACCAAGCGCGCGGAGGCGAAAGCGGCTGCCGTCGAGGCGGCGCCTGTGAGCGCGACGATCAACATTCTCGAGATGCCCATCTCAGCTGTCTTGACGCTGATCACGAGGTGCTCGTGGCAGCGCCCGAGCGACGCGACGCCGCACTTCGCCCTGCTGTCGCGGATCGGGAAGATCGTCGGCTCCGAGCGCGGCCTGATCGGAGCAGCCGGCCCCGCTGGGATCACGCAGGCTCTGAAGGCAGTGCGCCGGGCCTACCCGGATTTCAACCTGGAGCTTGAGCCGGGAATGGATGTCGAGGATCTCCAGGGACGCCTGGAGCTGACCTTCCGTCGTGCGCAGGAGCGGTGGCGCGACCTGCACCCCGACGCCGAGTCCGGCCCGAGCGCGGCCGACCTCCGGGAGCGCGCCAACGCGAAGGCCCGCGCCGATATGCTGGTCCGCCCCGACCGGCCCACCGAGGGCGCGCGGGTCGTCCACTGATGGCCTTTGACGAGATCCTGCGCCTCAGCGGACTGGGCGTGTGATGGCTTCCCAGTTGGCCCACACCGATGACCCGGACGGCGAGACGCCAGCAGAACCGTGGGCGATGTTGCTCAGCGAGAGCGCCAAGTCGTACAAAGCCTTTTGCGTGTTTCGGGACCTGCCCCCGGGCAGCCGAACCCTGGTCGCGGCCTATCGGGAGGTGACTGGCCGATCCGTCGCGCGCCCTCCGGGGAGGTGGTCCGAATGGTCCCGCAGGAACGACTGGGTCCGGCGCGCGAACGCCTGGGACGACTTCCAGGACGCGCGCGCCCGAACGGTCGCGCTTGAGGCGCGGGCCAACGACCTGCACGCGATGCGGGACGCTGGCGGCGCGCTGTTGGAAGGCGGGCTGCGGCGTCTGCAGTGGCTACTCGAGCACTCGCCCGAGAAGGTCTCGGCAACCGCTGCGGTCCGGGCCGTGGAGGTCGGTCACCTGATCTTGCGGGACGCCGTCGTCCTACCCGTCCCGCGCGGCGACGCGGCGACATCGGGACTCGTGGATGACCTGGTCGAGACGTACGGCGCGCTGGCCCTGAGCGGCGACCGCGAGGCAGCCAAGGTCGTGCTGGCCGCTGCCGAAAGGAAAGCAGCCGCTGAGGGCACCGACGCTCCCCAGCGACACGTCGGCGTCGTGGCCACGCTCCAGGAAGTCTTGGGCGGCTGGTCACCGGATGACATCCCGGCCCACCTGCAGGCCCAGATCGTCGCGCACCTTGAATCGCAGGAAGCTATCGACGCCCCGGAGGCCCCGGAATGAGCCCTGGAGGAGCTCGACGCCGCGCTGAGGAGTCAGCTCGAGCCCAGCCGCGACATCGACGCGGCCGCGGAGTCGGTCGTCGCATCGGCGGACCCCGCCAGCCTGTGGGGTTCACACTTTGCGACCAGTCGGAGTATTCTTTGGCGGACTTCGAAGGAGTAGCGATGGTCAAGATCAAGCTGACGGGCAACGAAGAGGGTGTGCAGGAGATCAGCGTCACCCTGGGAGAACCCGCCGCAACTGATACGTCGATAGCGCGGCCGGCACCCAGCGCTATGGATCCCCTCCTGAGCTACGCCGGCCTCGACGGGTAGCCGAGACGGATGGAGGGCGCGTCTCGGGGTTGACGCCGTAGTCATTTAGCGGTCTGGGCAGCCACCGGAGATGGCGCCGTGGATCGAGCAGTTGAGTTCGGACGCTGAGTCCATGCTTGGGCCAAGACAAGCGTAAGAAGTCCGATCAGCCAGATCACTAGCGCGATCGAAACGCCTCTCAGCCATCGTCGACGGCTCCCAAGGCGCTCCTTGTTGTATTCGTACGCTCGTATGTTGGCTTCAAGGACTTGCTTGCGTTTCCATGCAGAGTCGCCGACATGCCCGTAGAGGTCCCACATGATTCTGGGATTCAGACCCCCGGACCAGCCCTGGGGCTGGACCAGCTTCCACAGACTCACTCCGACGATGGCGACATATACCCATACGGCGAACAGGAAGAGGGCTAGGTAGACCGGCTTTGACGGAGGTTGAAGCCCGATGACCACTCCGAGCAGTGCTCCAGAAAAAACGAGCAACTGCGGGGTGAGCGTGACGATATCCCGGAATGATTGTCCCTGTCTTCCAATGGCGGACGTAAGTTCACCTCCCACCCCTTTGAGTGTGGCGTTTGTCGGGAACGCCACCGCCCCGCGGTCTACTGCGAGATCAACTAGAGGCGGGGGGTCTTCCATTTCTTCGATATCGGTGAGGACCTTGTTGATGAAGTTCTCAGCGGTGGCGAGATCTGCCCACATTTCGGACACTCTGAGGACGTTGCCAGGGCCCCCTCCGTAGATCACTCGTGCCTGTGGGCTCTTTCCAAAGTTGGTTTCTGCCCCAGTTGCGGCCGCTTCGTAGGCGTGCCGTAGCCCCCGGCGCTCCGATCGCGGCAGACCTTTGCCCGCCATCAATTGCAGCGTGATCGATGGTGTGTTCGCTCCGCTCGCCGAGCCCAGGGTTTTGGGGTTGGGGGAAATGTCTGCAGAGGAGGATGGGCATGCAGAGTCACCCGTGGTAGCACATCCATGCGGAAGAGCCTGTGTGTTCAGCGACCTTCGCTCGGTGATCGAGTACGGCTCCCGGCAGACCTGGTCGTAGGCGCGCCGGCGCTAGGGAGAAGACGCTGCGAGTTCGGAGGATCAACATGAACGTCGGTCTGTGTCTACACCCCGCGATGATTCGCGGCAATAGGAGCCTGGCCGTGCGTCGACATCAACGCCGCTCTGGATGGGCATGAATCTGCCCCGCGATCGCGCAATTTGATGGAACTGGCCCAGCCAGGTAGACCAGGCCAGCCCCGTTAGCAGTCAGGCGCTCCGCAGCAGCTCGCCGTCGACGAAGGCCGTCAGCCGCCGAGGTCCTCGAGCTCTCAGATGTACTCCCGCACGATGGGCGGCATCTCCTCGCCGACGTCGCCGGTCGCGTACAGGCGGGCGAGATCTTCCTGACGGTGCAGCTGGTCGGCCAGCCACGTGGCGCGGCCTTCGAGTGGTGTCGACGAGCAGATACGTCGATAATGTCTGACTGCATCAGGGGTCCTCCCTTGGTGCCGGGGGCCGGGCGTTCGTAGCGTCGCGGCCCCGCTTGATTGATGCCCGACGTACGGCGCCGTCGGCCTGGCAAGGGCCAAAAGGTTAAGAATTGCAGGCACTTTTTGGCATGCCAATCCGTGCCATCCCAGTTGGCAAGCCCGACGGAGGCTAGATCCGCGCTCGCGGATATGCTCCGGGGGTGCGCACGGATGCGCGCGAGGGCGACGTCACGGAGGATCACCATGCCCGCAGTAGCCCCCCAGGTCGGCGATTGGTTCCGCGCTCCCGCGCTGGCCCCCGGCGATTGGCTCCGACCCCCCTCACCGGACGGCTCGACCAGCCAGATAGGCCAGGTCGTCGGGGTGTCGGCGGCGACTACCTCGAGGTCGTGATTCACACCGTCGTCAACGGCCAAGACAACGGCGCGCTCGCGGGGCCGCGCCTGGTCAACGTCGACGACACCTCGCACTGGCTGTTCGCCGGCACGTTCGACCAGTCGCTCGCGCTCGCCCCGGCGGTGAGATCGGCTCCGTCTCAGACGTGACGTCCTCGGTAGTGCCGGTGCGGTACCCTCAGTGCTCCGCTCCGTCGATCCCGCCCGGAGTCGTCGCGATCCGCTCAAAGGCCAAGCAGTGCTCAATGGTGCGACCCCGCCTGCCGACTAGAGACGAAGGTTGACCCCTATACCTGCGGGCGTTGTCCGCGCAATGATAGTTGCGCTAGCGTCGCCAGCATCGGGAAGGAAGTGACGCGATGACTACGATTGACGTGACGAGTCGGCACGGGTTGGCGCGCCGCTGGCCGATTTCCAGGCGGCCGCCTCCTCGGCGGTGCGGGCAGACCAGCGCGAGCGCGCTCCGTGGGCGACCGCTGAGCCGGTCAGCGTTGGGTCGCCGTCGCTTGCTGTTCAAGCTGCTCGACGCGCCGTTGAGCGCCATCGCAGCGTCCTCGAACGTCTAGCAGACCACTAGACGCTGCCCACGCGCTTTCTCACATACGAGGAAGCTCGAGATGCGATCGATGAGGCCCGAGAGATCCTCGGGCCTCAAAAAGCACCGGGCCCTCTCGCAGGCTGCGACGAGGGCAAGGTTGAATCCGCGCTCGCCGCGCCCGCGGCGAGCTTCGGCGGCCAGATGGCCCACGAGGGCCTCTTCGAGCAGGCGTCCTGTCTTTTCTATCACCTCATCAAGAACCATCCGTGCACCGAAGGGAACAAGCGCGTCGCGGTGATTCTCACGATGACGTTCTTGGAGATGAACGGATGGATCATCGACGATCCGCCCGGCGAGCTGTTCGCCAAGGCGGTTGATGTCGCGGAGAGCGACCCAACTGATCGAGCTGTGAAGATCGCGGAGATGACGAACTGGCTTTATCTCCATCGCAGCCTGGCAGGGATGGTCCACAGCAAGCCCGCGAACGGGGGTTCATAGTGCGACTGGAGTTCATGTTCCTGGCGAAATCCGCCGAAGTTCACGACGGCCTGATCACCATGATCGGCGGCACCTGGGACACGGTTCGTATACCGAAGCAACCTGGGCGGGGTCCATATCCCCCAACAATCATGCGCGGCACGCTCGTGGCCCGACTGCTCTTGACTCGCGAGGAGGCTCAGGTAGCGCATCCGTTGCAGGTGGCTGTCCGCGCGGCCGGGCGAGGCGATTTGGCTGGCCTGTTCGCGGTCGTCTCCACCGAGGTCGCCCCGGACTTACCCTCCGGATGGGATATCGGAGTTCCGATCACCGTCGATCTCACCGGCGTCGCACTACCCGGGCCCGGGTTCTACGAGGTGGTCGTCCGGGTCGAGGAGGCATTACTGGGCGTCACGAAGTTTCGAATCCTGGAAGAGCCGGGCATCACGGGCATTCTCACCCCGCCACCCTCCAACCCGATCTAGCGACGCATCACCCCGCCGAACCGAGCAGGCGACCTTTCTGGGTGGCAAATTCCGTGTCCGTCAGAATGCCCGCATCGCGGAGCTGGGCCAACTTGAGCAACTCATCGGCGATGAACGTTGGCGCCTCGACTCTGTCGGCGTCTGCGGCTGGTTTACAGCGGGCTCCGAGGGCCCGCGCTCTTCTGCCAGTAGGTCATAGCGCAGGCGAGAGCCTCTCGGCAACTTGAATCTTGGACACCTTGTCTCGGGGTTGCCTGCCGCACGGCGGGGTTCATACGGTCGACCTAGCCGTTTGATCGCGTGGGCGAGAATGTGACTAAGGGGCGCTTGCGCCCGCAGACCGACGAACGAGGAGCACCCCATGACGGCACGCGCGATCAGAGTGACCACGAAATACACGGTCACCGGCCGACCACGCCTGGGCGTCGACTACGCTGCGGAGATCCCAGGCGTCCTAGAGGTCGTCGACGACGGGAGCGCCACGGGCCGGGCAACGCTTCGGTTTCGATCCGTCGAGCGGGGCGACGAGTGGCGCGATTGGACGACCCGCACGCTCCCCGAGTTGCAGCGGCGCATAGAGGGCGCGCTCGAGCCTGGCTGGGAACTGAAGATCGACGCGACGGTGATCGAAGCCGACGGCTAGGCGTCGTCGAAGCCAGCCAGCGGCGGCCTGGCGTCGCTATACGGCTTCCCGGACCGGATCTCGGCGAGGATAATCCGATCCAAGTCTGGATCGTCGCGGGGGACCTCGGGACCAATGATCCGTCACCATCAGAGGTGATCTGTTCGTCAGCGGATGCCCTGCTGCCATGTACTCCGCGATGGTCTCCGCCTCGCGGGACGCGAGCGCCTCCACGGGCGGCTCTTCGAGGATAACCATCTCCGGGTCCTCTTCGAGTGATGCCCACCAGTTTTCGACACTCACGTCGTTCCATGCGATTCTCTGGCCGCGTGCCCGGCCCTCGCGAGCCTCCTGGGCGGCCCGCTTGTGCTGGCTGTAGCGCCTGCGAGCGTTCTTGGCCTGGCCGATGTAGCGGATGCCGTTTGGTCCGACGAGCGCGTAGATGGATCCTGTCGCGGGCTTGTCGGTCATGGTGGCGCGTGTCCCGTAGCGGTCGCCTGCAAGGCGCGTGCCAACATCAGCCACCGCTCGCGGGCGCGTCAACCCGCTCAGCCGAATCGATCCACCGCGCAAGGATGCTGAAGGCGGCCAGGTACTCCAGGGCGGTCTGTTCGGGCAGATCCGCAGCTTCTCCATGCTCATGACTCAGCACGTTCCGGATAGCCGCGAAGCAGCCGCTGCCGAACTCCATCGCGCCCTGCTGGAGGCTCTTGTATGTATCGCTGCCGTCGTCCTCCATCACGCGCAATCGCGGCGCCCCCGGCTTTGGGGCCTGCAGACTGAACGATTCCTTGACGAGTGCCGAGCCGCTCGGCACTCGGCGTCCGACCTTCGTTTGAAGCGCGGCATTGACGCTGCGAGCCGTTGCCTCGACGGCCTCGCCAAAGTGCCCGCTGCGCCACAGGCTCTGAGCGGGCTGCCACACGTCGGGATGCAGGGCGGCTGCGGCGAGACTCGGGCCTGCCGTTCCCAGCTTCTCGGCGAGCTCGTCCCGTCGCTTGAGCTGAACGAGGATCTTCCTGGCGAGGCCGAGCGTAGGATCGTATTCCCAAGCCATGTAGCCACGCGGTTCTTTGTGATCGCGCCACTGGGGCCATGCGCGATCCGCGATGTCTTCGATGACCGGGATCTCGGTCATGACCTGGATTCGCAGCCGTTCGGCCTCAGCCGATTCGCGATCGCGGGATTGATCCCACAGTCTCCCGTGCTCCTCGCAGGACTCGATGAATCCCTGAACCTGGTCGATCGCCCACTCGATGTCCACGAGCTGACCATAGTGCACACAACGCACACGCACCATCGCGCCCCGGCCCACGCTCCGAGCGTGAATAACCGCAAACCCCTCAGAGACTTACCCCGAGAAATAGACGGCTGCGGGCGTAGATATTGGGACCAGCCCCCGGTTCGACACCTCAATTCGGGAGGGCCACTGTGCGCTCGCTACGCCATCCAGCAACGATCATAATTCAGGCCGTCGATGTAATTCTGAAGTCCCTGGTCGGCCGTCGCTGCGCTCAGCCGGCTGGCTGGGTGTTGGAAAGCGCAGCCTGCGTGAAGCCGGTCACTGGTGCTGGTGCATATACGAGCGCGCTCCACGGGACACCAACGAACGGCGCACTCAGGGTCTCGGTCAGAACGTCCTGCAAGCTCCACACTCCGGTCGAGTCTTCGAGCCAAATCCCATCGGGACAGGCCGTGAGAATGGTGTATGAGCACGTTGCAGTCCCGGAAACTGTCCAGAACCCCGGGCTGAAGGGACTCTGAACAGCGCTTGTTATCTGTGCCGAAGGCGCGGGGAGAGGCGATGTGCTCGTGGTCACCCACAGCGGACCTGCCAAAGCGAGTGGGCCACGCTGACTAGTGGTCACCCATCGCCTGCCGTTCCACGTTCGGGTCGTCGTCGCAACTGTCCGGTAGTAAGTGTCCCCGCCCGGCCGGGTCGCGCTCGCGAAGTCGCGGCATTCCTGGGAGATGCTTACCATTCCGGTCGAATCTGACGTCGTCTGCGTAGTTCCCGGAGTACAAATCGGGTCGACGGCACCAAGATCGGCCTCCGAGAGCAACTGCGGCCTGCGCCAATTGGCGATCCGCGACCTCTGTCGGATGCGAAAGACCCACGGGTGCACCACCGTGCAGTACAGGTCTCCCCCGAGGCGCGAATCGGGCGTCCCTGCAAGATGCAGATGTTCCAGAAGTTGTCGAAGTCCTTGTCGCGGTAGATCCGCTGGGTGTACCCGCGGCGAAGCAACTTGAAATCAACACGCGTGTAGTCGGTCGCCAGCACGAAGGGCTTGTCATTGTTGATGACGGGGCTGCGCGCCTTGATCGTGGTCGTCATGTACTCCCACGAGGAACCGTCAGTCGGCAACTCATAGCAGTAGCTGTAGTCGATCAGACTCGGGTTCGTGTACTCGTTGCCAAAGGCGTCCAGGAAGATGCACGGGGGGTCAAAGGACGTGGCGGTCTGAACGCCGTCGTTTGCCGTGACCTTTCCCCATTGAGGGAATGGGGCAGCCGATGCCACAGCAGTCATCGTTAGGGCCAAGAAGAGGGCGACGATGCTCGCAGTGAAGATGCCGATAAGAGCACGATACTTCCTCAACATCAAAGTCCCCCGCAGCCTAATACACCAAGATTATCGCTGCGTGAGATTGAATTCCCGCGCCGGCAGCGCAAATCCCTGCCTCCCAGCTGGCCCGAGGAGCGGGGGCTAGGCCAAGTTGGACTGGACGTGGCCTGAGACCGGCCCAGACTCACCGACCTTGCCTAGGGAAGGCCCGTCTCGCCTGCATAGACGTAGCGATCTGCGCGCGGGTTCCAGGTCCAGCGAACGGTGACGATCGCCGTCGTCGCGCACCCGCGACACGGTGCCACGTAGTACTTCTTCGTGACCGAAGGCGGGGTGCGGACGCCCGCGACGACCGATGCGCGCGTGAACCTCGGAGCCCATTCGCCGTGCCAACCAGCGTCGAACAGGAGCTGCCCGGACGGCTGAAGCAGGCTCGGCGGCAGCGCAGACGTCCACAGCTTCCGGGCACGTGAACCGTCCCACTGCCAGAGCGACTCAAGGGTGCCGTTGGCTCCGGCGTAACCGCGCACGAGGGGATCGGAGAACCGGCCCCCATTGGGATTGATCGCGAGCAGTGGAAGGAGGACATCGACGACGTCACCGATGTTCGCGCGCTTTCGCCCGTCACGGATCTGCCACTGCCACCCCGTCACGGACGTGCCGGGTTCGTGCGCGCGGACCGCGACGATGCTCTCGACATCGTGGTCGTGGTCCAGGTTGTAGCTGATCCCCAACGCGACGGCAGGCGTCAGAGCGAGCGTGATCCCGGCTACCAGCGTAGCCAGCAGACGTCGTTGCATCTGGACCCCTCGGCGTAGCTTCCCCTGACGAATACGAGTCTCAAGCTCGGCTGGCGACCCTGTCAAGGCGATTCTCGGAGGCGGCCTCAGTCTGTTCACGCTGATCTGCTCTTGGATCGGCCCACGCCGATCGCGACGACGATGGTCAGGGCCGACCGGCTTTGCGCTCCTAGAGCCTCGGCCCTAGCTGTGAACCGTGCCGCTGGTCGCGGCGTAGGTGGTGGAGCTACCCGCATACGTCCAGCGGTAGGCGGTCCACCTCTTGGGCCGGACCAGAACGGTCGCCCACCCACTACCTCCGGTCTTGACTCGCTTGGTCGTCGTCCATCGAGTGCTCGACTTTGGGTGCGACCACAGCGTGAGCCATGCACCGGACATGGGATTCCCGCTCCGCAACAGATGAGCGATCACGACATCCGAACGGCCACGCTTGATGCTCGCCGCCAACGACGGGCGGACCCGAGGCACGGGACAGGCCCCTGCGCAGATGACCAACGTGGTATCGAGTTGATCGGACGGGCCTGTGCTTGCGTCGGTGTCGGAGTAGGACGTCAGCGTCGCTTGGACGGAGAACGTTCCGTGCCCGTCGAGGTTGTCGCACAGGAACGCGTAGACCGTGCCGCTTGACGGTCCATCACCGGAGGCGTAGGCGAAGGCACCCACTGACCCAGATTTCGAGATGTTGAACTGGAGATTCCACGAGTAACCCGCGAGCACATCGCTGACCGAATACGCAATCGGATAGTTGGCACAGCCAGATCGGAGCGACTGATTCGCCGCGCTCAGCGACAACGTTCCGTCCGAATTGCTACCTGCGAAGGCCGTAGCCGCCAGACCGGCAGTGAGTGCAGTCGACAAAAGGGCTGGGAAGGTTGCGCGCTTCATGATGCTCTCCAGTCTCGGGCTACGACACGGCTGGTCAGGACAGCGACCAATTGATGACCTCCATATCCACTAGTCCTCCCGCGGTCAGTACTTGCTCTTGGAGTCCAGCGCCCCATTGGTGAAGCAGAACTGGTACGTGCCCTTCGTGGAGATCACGCCGTAGTAGATGCAGTCAATTGTCGAGCCTGCCACGGACGTCGTCTGCGTGCTCTCGGGCTTCGCGCCGATGAGCGCCTCAACCTCGGCGATCTTCATCCCGGTGTGAATTGCGGCGTACTTCGCGGCGGTGACATGTGCAGCGCTGGCGTTCGAGTTGTTGCTCGCGTTTCCGAGCGAGACGATCGCGACGATGACGATGACGATGATCAAGAGCCCGAACGCGATGAAGATCCACTTGATGGTCTTCCCAATACCGCGTCCCACTTTTCCAGCAGTTCCCACGGTACGTCCTCCTGACTGGCTCGCGGGTGTCGTGGAGCCCAGATGTCTTCGACGGGCACGCCCCTGTTCTTTATTTGCCAGCAACAAATCTGACGCTTCCCCTTGAACGGGGCGACCCTCGGCAACGCTACGAGCGAGAAATATCAAAGGCTCCAGGTGGCTAACACCAAGAAATGGACGGCGGCGAGCGAGATGTTTTGTGCACAAATGCAAAACGAATCAGGGGGGCCGCATGCGCTCACTACGCCATCCAGCAACGATCATCTCGATCCTGGCACTCGGTGCATCGCTCACCGGCAGCGCCTTCGCAAGCGGGCTGATCAATGGTTCGCAGATCCGGAACAACACCATCAGCTCCGCGAAACTCACGCCTGCGCTCAGGGGCCAGATCAACACGATCAACGGCTCGCGAATCAGCAACAACACCATTAGCGCTGCGAAGCTCGCGCCTGCGTTGCTGGCGCAGATCAACATGCGGCCGATCAAGAGCATCTCATTTGAGACGGTTGCCAGTCCGGCGTTCTATGTCGCTTCGGAGGCGACAGGGACTGCTACTGCGACCTGCCCTGTCGGTACGACAGTTGTCTCGGGCGGCTTCTTCTCAAGCATCGGAACGCCAGGAATTTCTGAGCAGTCGGGGAACGGCTGGGCACTCGCAGTGTTCAACAACACGCTCGTCGACATCGGTCCGCTGTACGCCTACGCCACCTGCGCCTACTGACCGCGTAACCATCATCCGGCCTGGCGCGTCTCGCGCTCCCGCTTCTGCACCATCGGGTGATCGCGGCTGTCCCGCTTCAAATCGGGTGAACAGCGGGGCGTCTGACGGGCGACGCCTGGGTGTGCGTGGCCTCGCGCGGGCGTTCGAATCAGTCCTCGCTGTCCGCGACGATGTCAGTCACCCACTCTTCAAAGAGCGGCAGTCTCCAGCGGTAGCCCGCCAGGCCGCGCAGGTCCTCGGCGAGCTGCTCCAGCTGCACCGCGGCGTCGACGATGCGCTCATTCAGCCTGCCGGCGCCGGCTCGTAGACAGCTCCGGCACATGACGCGGGACCGGTCGTCGACGGGGTCCGTCCAGACGGCGTAGACGGGGTTGCGGCCGGTGGGTGCATTGCACGTCGCGCAGGGCTCGGAAAGCTACGTGTCCGGCCGGGTCAGCCCACGATGATCGGCGCGACGTGGGTCATTTGTTCGCCTCCTGGCTGGACTCTCAGAGCTCCCAGCGCGGTGACACTGACGTGACACCCCGGCCGAGACTGCCGTCCATATAAGCGATCTCATGCGGACTTGGCAATTCAACATTGCCTGGTCAGGGCTGGCGCAGTAGGCTGGGATCACACGAAATAGCCCGGCGAGCGCGCGAACGCTCCCGGGCCCGGCAACGGAGGGGGACTCCGATGCAACACGGACTTTACTGGCAGCAGGTGGCGTGATGGCCGCGCCTTTGGAGCCCACAGCCACGCCTGGGATCTATCGCAGGGGCTCGCGATACGTCTTTCGTTTCCGCGACCCGCAAGGCCGCGTCCGGCAACGATCCGCCCGCACGATCGCGGAAGCCAAGCGGATGCGCTCCGCGCTCGGAGCAGACGTCCACCGCGGAGAGTTCCGGGAACTGTCGCGGGTCACGCTCGGTGAGTATGCCGAGACGTGGGCGCGTACGTATCAGGGGCGCACGGGCCGTGGCGTACGACCCGAGACGCTGGCGGATTACCGCCGCGACCTCCAGATGCACGTGGCGCCCTTCTTCGGCCCTCGAACGCTTCTGACGTCGATAGAGCCTCGCCGGGTGAAGGAGTTTGCCCTGAGCCTCAGCGACAGCGGCTGGCCCCGAATACGGTCCGCGTCATCATCGCCCCGCTGCGAGCCCTGCTGGCGACAGCCTTGGAAGAGGGCTTATCAGAACGAACCCCGCCACGGGCCTACGGCTGGCCGGCGGAGAACGTCGCACAGCACCCAAGGCGCTCGCTCCGGACGAACTGGCGCGGCTAATCGCCGAGATGCCCGACGGACAGCCGAGGCTGCTCGTGCGATTCATGGCGTCGACGGGGTTGCGCGTCGGCGAGCTCACAGCGCTTATCTGGGATGACTTTGGCGTCTCAGAGCGTCGGATCCGCGTGGAGCGCCGTCTGTACCGCGGGCGGCACGACGCCCCAAAGAGCCGCTACGGAGTCCGGGTGATCCCGGTCTCCCGGGACATGGCCGCTGATCTCGCCGCGCATCGGCTGGCGACGCCGTTCTCAAGCGACACGGATCCCATCTTCGCCAACGCGGCCGGATCGCCAATCGATGGGGGGAACTTCGCCAACCGCGTTCTCAAGCCCGCAGCGGTGCGCGCTGGCGTGCCGTGGGCAAGCTTCCATAGCCTGAGACACACGTGCGCGTCCAACTTGCTCCGTGCTGGCGTCACGCCGAAGCAAGCCCAAGTCTGGCTCGGCCACCATTCCGCAGCGTTCACTCTGACGACCTACGGGCACCTGCTGCCGGACGACCTCCCCGACGGCGACGTGCTCCACCGCTTCGTGAGTGAGACGGCCGCCGCGAGTCCGCCAGCCGACGACGGAACCGGGACGGTGATCAGTATCGCGAGCGGCCGAGAAGTGGGACAGGGACACTCGCAAGATGGTTGAGCGGTAAACTAGTTTCTGCCGGCCTGTTCACCCGGCGTTACGCGAGCGAGGGGGCGCCTGTTCCGGGGCGCCCCTGCCGCCGCGACGGAGCGGCACGCGCCATCGGTTGAGGCGTCCGCGTTTTCTGACGATCATTAGATGGGCGCATGAACGCGCGCCTTGATCGGGCGCAGAGCGCGCCAAAACGGAACACAAGGAGGCCGAATTGAATCGGCTACTAATCGTCGACGTTGCGGACGTGGAGGACAACTCCGCGATGCAGACGGCAGATGAACACACCATTGACGACGGGAAAGAAGAGCGGCAACGGCTTTCCGACGCGGCGTTCGCGTACGCGCTCGCGGCCGACCATCTTCACGACGCGCTCTACAAGTTGCAGATTGCCGAAGCACTTCACGATCTGCATTGGGAGCCCTTCATTGAGGATCCAGGCGCCTACATCAACGAACCAGCTGATGCAGCGTTAGTCGAGAAGTCGCGGCATCTGGATGAGGAGATTGACCGCGCAGAGCGACGGGTCATCATGGCACGCGCACGCTATCTGCGATTAGTGCGACCGCCACATGCACGCCGTGCTCCAGTAGCGACACGCCCCGCAGCCCGCTTTGGCCACCACCGAACTCGGTGCAGCCACGGCTCGGCGCACCGAAAGGCCGCAAGTCCATCCGGAGCAGGCGGCGACCCCGACCCCGACCTTTCTGACCCCCCAGGACGCTCCGCCACCTCGCCGGAGGTGGAACGATGAGCGTCCAAAGCTTCTACCAGGCGCTCGGCATCAAGATCGCCGACGGCGCCAGCGAGGCATCGGTCCGGTGCTTCGCGAACCCTGACGCACATACCCATCGCGACCGGGATGCGTCCTGTTCGATTAACACGACGACCGGCTTGTGGCGGTGCCACGGCTGCGGTGCGTCCGGGAACGCCTACCAGGCGGCGCTCGCCTGCGGTCGGTCCCGCGACAACGCACAAGCGCTGATCGCTGAGCACGACCTCAATGACCGCAGAGGGGGGCTCGAGTACCCCCCAAGGAAGGCGCGGGAAGCCGGGAAGCCTCTTCCCAACGTGGATTCTGCTGGAGTCAGCGTCGGGATGTACGCAGGAAGCAAGCGCATTCCTGAGGGGTTTCTCCGCGCGATGGGCCTCCGGGACGTCACCCATTTGGGCGCCCGTGCCATTGCCATCCCCTACACCGATACTTCCGGTCAGGAGATCGCGGTGCAGTACCGTCTGGCCCTAACCAAGCCAGACACCGGACCGGACCTCCGGTTCAGGTGGCGCAAGGGGTCGAAGCCTTGCCTCTACGGGTTGTGGGGTCTCGATGCCGCGCAGCGCTCGGGTCGGGTGATCCTGGCCGAAGGCGCGTCCGATGTTCACACGCTGCTCTTCCACGGCTACCCGGCACTCGGCGCACCCGGTTCGAGCAGCTGGTCCGAGGTCCGCGACGCTGAGCACTTCGACGGGATCGGGGTGATCTACGCAATGGTGGAGCCGGATACCGGCGGCGAGGCGGTCCTGCGGAAGCTGTCGGCCAGTCGGATTGCCGAACGGGTACGGCTGGTGTTTATGCCTGGCGCGACAAAGGACCCGTCGGCGCTTTACCTTGCCGACCCCGAGGGCTTCAAGGCGGCGTTCGGCGGCTTGCTGTCCAAGGCGGTGCCGCTCGGCGAGCACCAGGCTGCGCTAGCCGCACAGCGTGCCGAGACGGCGTGGTCCAGGTGCGCCGATCTCGCCGTGGAGCCACGAATCCTAGATCGCGTTGCCGACGACGTGGGTCGGTTGGGGCACGTCGGCGAGGATCGTGCGGTGAAGTTGCTCTATCTCATCTTTGTGTCACGCCTGCTCTCCACGCCGGTCTCTGCAGGGGTCAAGGCGCCATCGTCTGCCGGGAAGTCTCATCTGGTCGCGACAATCATGGAGTTCTTCCCCCTGGATGCCTTCTACTGGGTCTCGGGGATGTCTGAGCGCGCGCGCGCCTACTCTGAAGAGCCGCTCGTCCACCGGATGTTGGTCGTCGTCGAGGCCGCCGCGATGGAGTCCGAGTTCGGGTCGTATCTCATCCGGTCGCTGCTCTCGGAGGGGTGCGTCCGCTACGAGACCATCGAGAAGACACCCGAGGGGATGAAAGCTCGCCTCATTGAGCGACCGGGGCCGACGGGGCTTATCACGACAACTACGCGCCTGTCGCTCCACCCCGAGAACGAGACCAGGATGCTCTCGATCCCGGTCAACGACTCCACCGAGCAGACTAAGGCGATCCTGCACGCCATCGCCAGCGACAACGACCCCGAATCCGTGGACCTTGGCCGATGGCACGCGCTGGCCGAGTGGACCGCCGGAGCTGAGCACCGGGTGGTCGTTCCCTATGCCAAGCACCTCGCTGACCAGACCGACGCGGCCGCAGTTCGGATGCGACGGGACTTCGGGAAGGTGCTCGCGCTGGTCCGCGCTCACGCCTTGCTCCACCAGGCAACCCGGGAGCGGGATGTGCACGGCCGCATCGTCGCCACGATTGACGACTACCGGGTCGTCCGGGACCTCATCCACGACTTGATCGCGGAGGGGGTCGAACGCACTGTGCCCCCGGACGCCCGGCAGGTGGTGCAGCAGGTCGCCGGCATGATCGTCGATCGGGAGTTCGTGACGATCACTGAGTTGGCCGAGGACCTGAAGATCGACCGCAAGGTGATCGCGCGACGGGTGGACCAGGCCCTCCGCGGCGGCTGGCTCATCGACGTGCAGGAGAAGCGCACGCGTACGGCACCCATGCACCTTGCGCTGGGTGCACCGCTCCCAGCGGACCAGGAGGTAATCCCGCTCCCCGAGACACTAGAGCCTGCACAAGAAGCGATCCGGAAGCGAGAACCCGCTCCCCAAGCCGCATCGGGAGAGGCTTCCCGGCTTCCCGCGCCTTCCGCACGGGAGACGCCACCCCCTGGTCGCCGAACATGCCGACGGTGCGGTGAGCCTTACCTCGGCATCGGGCTCGTTTGCGATGACTGCCTCGACGGCGGTGCATCATGAGTTCGCTGTCCCGATCCCTCGTCGCCGAACTCGTTCGCGACCCCGAAGCCATGCGGGTGCTCGCGGACGAGCTAACCGGGTGGCTGATGTCACCCGACCCTGGACCGCCAGTGCGGCACTGGCTCACCGTCCAGGAGGCCGCCGAGCTGATCTGTGCCCCGCGGTCGTTCATCTACAACTGCCGCAGCGATGGACGGCTGACGCCGCACAAGCGCGGGAGCCGCGCGGTGGTCGATCGGCACGAGTTGGAAGCGCTGATCCGCTCGTGACGAAAATGCGAGTGACACTTTGAGTGACACCCGGGCTCCTCGAGGCGCTTCGGCGCCCGGTGGGCTACGGGATAACCTGCTAATTAGCAGGCATTGCGTTGAGTGGGCCGTGTAGGGATCGAACCTACGACCTTGGGATTAAGAGTCCCCTGCTCTACCAGCTGAGCTAACGGCCCGAGGGCGGACATCCTACCAATCCGCCGCCGGGGTTTACGTCGACCGCGTAGAGGTCACCCGAGGGTGGCGAGACTGGAGCGCACCGACGCGGCATCTGGACCGTCCGGGGCAAGCTGCAGGTACTTTTCGAAGGCCACCTTGGCCACGGGCTTCTGATTCGCCTGGACGGCGAGCTTGCCGAGGTAGTAGTACCCAAGCGCGACCTTGGGATTGCGCTTGGTGAACTGGGTCGCGAGCCCAACTGCCGCGGCCGCTTGGTTGGCGGCCGTGTAGACCGACGCCAGGCGGTTCATGTACGCAGCGTTGGCCGGCGCCAGGTCGACCGCCCTGAGCGCCGACGTCAGCGCCCCCGTGAGGCTCTGTTCGTTCAGATACGCGGCAGCCAGCGCGTCCCAGGCGGCGGCGTCCTTCGGATGGGCGGTGGTCTGGGCCTGCGCCGCCACCACCTGCGCCAGCGACGGCAGGTGGGCCTTTACCGCGGTCGGCGTCGCTCCCGGCGGCGCGAGCTTGAGGTACTTCTCGTAGGCCGCATACGCCAGCGAGCTCTGGCCGGCGACGTCGGCGAGCTGGCCGAGCTGGACCCAGCCGTCAGGGTCTGTCGGCGCCTGGGCGGTGTACGACTTCATGACCTCGATGCCCTGGGTGTATTGCCCGGTGTTCGAGTACAGCGTCGCCAGCGTGAAGGCCGCAGTCGTATCGCCCGGATCAAGCGTCAACGCATGCCGGGCAGCGGTGATCGCCTGGGTGTTGTTGTTGGCGGCCTGGTAGGCCGTTGCGAGCGTGTCCCAGGCCTGGACGCTGTTGGGCTGCGACTTCACGGTTGCCTGTGCGTCGCTGATGAGCTGACTCGTCGAGGACGAAGGGCCGCCGAACGCCGACACCAGGATCAGCACTAACCCGCCGCCGACGAATGCGACGGCGGTGAAAATGGCGAAGATGCGGGCGATGCGCTTGGTGCGCTTTTGGTCGAGAAGCACTGGTGATCACGCTAACACACGGACTTGCGCGCCTCTGCTGCGCGCGTTGCAATCCGAGCAACATCGACGCCTGGCACGTCGTCGTGTGCCATCCGCAACACGCCATCGGTCCAGACGTGGGTCACCCGCGTCGCCGGGTCAAGCACGGCGACGTGCGGGTCGGCGCCCAGCGTGTGGGGCGCCGGCTCGAGGGCGATGATGTTGGCCAGCTTGCCGCGCACGATCGTGCCGATCGAGCCGTCCACGCCGAGGGCCTCGGCGCCGCCAAGGGTCGCAAGGCGCACCAGCTCGCGTGAGGTCAGCGTCAACCCGGCTGCGCCCTGGACCAGGGCACACGCGCGCGCCTCGGCCCGGACATCGTAGTTGCCGGCACTGGCCGGGCTGTCGGTCCCCAGGCCGATCGGGACCCCCGCTGCGCGCAGCGCCGCCAGTGGTGCGACGCCGCAGCCGAGATAGGCGTTTGAGATCGGGCAATGCGCGACGCGCACCCCAGACGCCGCCAACAGCCCTGGCTCGTCCGCGCACAGGTGTACGCAGTGCGCCGCTACGGTGCCGGACCGCAGGGCGCCGGCGCGTGCCAGGCGCGAGACCACTCCCTCGCCGTCGTCGCCTGGCCACACCGCGGGGGCGACGCCGCGCGAGGACAGCGCCGCAGCAATCGGCCCGCCTCCGGTGCTGATCGCCTCAAGCTCGGCCAACGATTCGGCGAAGTGGGTGCTCCACGGACGTGCGGCGAGCTCCGGGTCCTGGCTCAGGAGCTCCCAGAGCGCCGGCCCGACCGAATAGGGCGCGTGCGGCGAGATTCCGACCGTGACGCCGCCCTCGGCGGCGACCCGGGCGCGCGCATACGCCTCGTGCACCCGGCTGAGCGCGGGCCCGAGCGTTCCGAGCGGGCCGGTGCCGAAGGCCTCGACGCAGCTGAACCCCTGGAGCCCGAGTCGCGCCATCGCCGGCCCGCCCGCGCCCGTCGGCCCCGAGTCGCAGAGGGTTGTCGTGCCGGCGCGCAGTGCAGCCAGGGCCCCGGCGTCCGCCGCGACGATGGTGAACCCCGGGGCAGCGACCGACACCGCAGCCAGGAACACGCCCAGCCAGCGGCCGAACTCGCCGCCCGGCGCGAGCCCCGCGGTCAAGGCCCATTCGAGGTGGCAGTGGGCGTCCACGAATCCCGGCATCAAAATCGACGCGCCGAGCGGCTCCTCGCGGGCCTCGGGGAAGCGTGCCCGCAGCGCCGCCGGCGGGCCGACGTCTTCGATCCGGCCAGCGCGGACCACGATGGCGCCGGGACCGATGACCGGACCGTCCCCGCGGACGACCCAGTCGGCGCTCAGGAGAACGTCAGTGGTGCTCGACGTCGTGCGGCGTGTCGACGGGCTGCTTGGGCACGTCTTGCGGCGGCGGCACCGCGGCCGTCGGGGACTCGTCGCCCGAGATGCCCTTCTTGAACTCGCGCGCGCTGCTGCCCAGGCTCCGTCCGATCTCCGGCAGGCGCTTCGCCCCGAACAGCAGCAGGACGATGATGAGCAGCACGATGATGTGCCAGGGCTGGATGTCCAACGACGCCTCGTTTGTACGCGTGTCACACCGGACCGGACAGCAGGCCTTCTCAGGGTAGCATGACCGCTGTGAGTGCCCTGAGCCTCAGCTCCCGTCCGCGTCGGCTCGATCCGATCGCCGCGGCGTGGGGCGGCCTGGTCGGCGGCATCGGCTTCGTGATTGCCGGCCCGCGGGACCTCGTGCTGCGGATCATGATCGTCTTGATCGCCGGCGTGATCGCCGGGTTTCTCACCGGCATGCGCGCACAGCACCATCGCTTCCTCAACGCGACGGCCGCCTGGCTGGCGGCAAACCTGTTCTACTTCGCGTTCGTCGTTGCGGCGAATATCGTCCACTGGACCACCGGACGCCAGCACGCGCCGGCGTTCATCCCGGGCGGGCTCGGGCGCTGGCTGGTGGTGATGCTGATCGGCCTTGCCGCGACGCTCGTCGGCGGTGCAATCGCCAACACGCTGCTACGGCCGGCGAGCCGGCGCTCGAACTACTCTTGACCGGCGAAGTTTCTGTGGTACTCCGAGGCGGTCGGACCCGACTGCCCAAGGTATTTGCCGTGGTACGGCTGATCGACCGGGGTCGTCAGCGTCAGGAATGAGATCTGCCCGATCGGCATGCCCGGATAGATCGTGATCGGCAGCCGGGCCACGTTCGACAGCTCCAGCGTGATCTGCCCGTCCCAGCCGGGATCGATGTAGCCGGCGGTCGAGTGGATCAGCAGGCCCAGCCGACCGAGGCTCGACTTGCCCTCCAGCCGCGCCACCAGATCGTCGGGGATCGCGACTCGCTCGAGCGTCGAGCCGAGAACGAACTCGCCCGGGTGCAGGATGAATGGCTCATCGCCCGACATGCTGACCACATCGGTCAGATCCTCCAGGGGCCGGCGCACATCGATGTACGGCTGCCGGTTGTTGTGAAAGACCCGGAAGTCCGAAGACACCCGGACATCGACCGACGACGGCTGCACCAGCGACGGGTCGTATGGATCGATCACCAGCCGCCCCGAGGCCAGGAATTCGCGGATGGTGCGGTCGGAGAGAACCATGCGGGCTTGAGCGTACCCGCCCCAACGGCCCATCCGCTACCCTCAGGAGCGTGGACTTTGATCGTGGGTTCCGCATCGACGGCCTCCTGGACGCCCCGCTTGAGGCGTCCGTGCGCGACGCGCACGCGGCGGGCCGCATCCCCGACATCGTCGCCGGCGATCTGGTCATCTCCGACCGGCCGATCGACCGCCTGGAGCTGGTCGATGTCACCGTTGCGGAGCTCACCCAGCTGGTCCGCGCAGCGCGCCTGCCGCGCTGGGTCATCGCCAAGAACCCCCTGTCGGGCGGATACGTCGCGACCAAGGCGCTGATGCGCAAGCGCGGCTTGGCCACCGTCTGCGAGGAGGCCGCCTGCCCGAACATCGGTCGCTGTTGGTCGCGCCTGACGGCGACGTTCATGATTGCCGGCAGTAACTGCACACGCGGTTGCCGGTTCTGCAATGTCGCCACCGCACGACCGATTGGGCCACCCGATCCCGACGAGCCCGCCCGCGTCGCCGAAGCCGCCGCCCAGATGAACCTGCGGTTTGTTGTCGTCACCGCGGTCGCCCGCGATGACCTTGCCGATGGCGGGGCGGCGCACTTCGCGGCGACCATCCGGGCCCTCCGCGACCGCAATCCGGGCATCAAGGTCGAGGTCCTCATCCCCGACCTGCGCGGCTCGCGCGATGCGCTCGATGTCGTGATCGACGCCGCGCCGGATGTCTTGAACCACAACACCGAGACCGTGCCGCGCCTGTACGCGCGGGTGCGGCCGGGTGCGCGCTACGAGCGGACGCTCGAGCTCCTGGCGCGCTCGGTCGCGGCGGGCCTGCGCACCAAGACCGGGCTGATGGTCGGTCTCGGGGAACGGCTTCCGGAGATCGACGCGGTGTTCAGCGACCTCGTCGCGGTCGGCTGCGAGCTGGTCACCATTGGCCAGTATTTGCAGCCCACCCCGGCGCACCTGCCGGTGGAGCGATTCTACGCACCGGCCGAGTACCCGGCGCTGGCCGCGCGCGGCCGCGAACTCGGCCTCGCCCACGTCGAGGCGGGGCCGCTGGTGCGGTCGTCATTCGAGGCCGATCGCGTCGCCGACCACGGGGCCGTCGCGGTCTAGTTCGCCGCCGCCGGTGCAGCACGCGGCGGCGCGGCGTCGGCCACCGCTCCCGAGCCGCAAATCGCGCGCCGGGGCCTTAAGTCGTCCCCGGGTGCGCCGATACCTGGAGTGTCGGTCGCGATCGCCGCGACCGGCGCGCGCCGGCGGATGCACGGCAGGACAAGGACGCACATGATGAGCGAGTACCGCACCAAGAAGATCGCCCTGCCGAGCGGGCAGATGATCGAGATCATCTACCTGATCGATCCGGACGCTCCCGCCGACCCCGCCGAGTCGGATCCCGTCAACGCCACGGTCGGTGCGGGGCTGCCGCTGCACTGCTGCCCGCAGTGCCAGAGTGACCTGGTCTACCCGGTGACCTGGCAGGAGATCAGCGAGGGCGCCTGGACGATCCAGCGCCGCTGCCCCAACTGCGAATGGCGTGACACCGGCTCCTTTGACCAGGCCGACATCGAGCCGTTCGACGATGCGATCGAGATCGGGACCGAGGTGCTGCTGACCCAACTCCGCACGTGGTCGTACTCGAACATGAACGACGACGTCGAGCGCTTGATCGACGCGCTCGACCGCGACCTGATCCAACCGATCGACTTCTAGCGCCGCGCGACCGCTGACCGGGCGCAATCAGGCCGGGGTTGACTAGAGTCCGGAGTCATGTGGGAGCTGACTCCGTCCGAGGCCTTTGACGCCTGGCAGGCCGGCGATCTGACGATCGTGGACATCCGCGAAGAGGGCGAGCACGAGCAGACGCGCATCCCTGGGGTGCCGCTGATCCCGATGAGCGTGCTCGCCGACCGCATGGACGAACTGCCCGACGGACCGCTGGCGATCCTGTGCCGGTCGGGCGCGCGCAGCGCGCGCGTGACCCAGTATCTGACCAGTCTCGGCACCTGCGGCGAAGTGGCCAACCTCGACGGCGGAATCATCGCGTGGGCCCGCGAGGGCCTGCCCTTCGACGGCGCGGAGCCGAGCTAGGCAGCGAAGCGCTTGACGACGCGGTAGCCGGTGTCGCGCTGCACGGCGGTGCGACCCGTCGCGGCGATCGCCGAGACCATGCGGGGGGTGTCCAACCGGAAGGCGGTGCCCGCCGCGCGGACGACGTTCTCCTCGATCATGATCGAGCCCATGTCGTCGCAGCCGAACTCGAGCGCGAGCTGGCCGACGCGCAGCCCTTGCGTGACCCACGACGACTGCAGGTGCGTGAAGTTGTCGAGGTAGAGCCGGCTGACGGCGACCATCATCAGGTAATCCGCCGCAGTGGTGTACCGGTGGTCGTCACCGCGCTTGGAGCCTCCGCCCGATTGGTAGCTCCAGCACACGAACGCCCGAAAGCCCGGCTGCTCGTCCTGCAGATCGCGCAGGCGGCGCAGGTGCTCCACTCGGTCCGCGAGCGTATCGACAGTGCCGTACATCATCGTGGCTGAGGTCGACAGCCCCTGTCGGTGTGCCTCGCGCATGACGTCGAGCCACTCGGCGGTGGTCGTCTTGCGGGGCGCGATGATCTCGCGCACGCGATCGACCAGGATCTCCGCACCGCCACCCGGAATCGAGTCGAGGCCCGCCAGGCGCAATCGCCTGATCGTGTCCTCCAGCGCGAGCTTGGAGTAATGGGCGATATGCAGGACCTCCGACGGCGAGAGGGCATGCAGGTGGATCGGGTAGCGCGCCTTGATTGAGCGGAACAGATCCTCGTAGTAGTCGATGCGCAGGCCCGGGTGGTGCCCCCCTTGCAGCAGCAGCGCCGTGCCGCCCAGCGCGAGCGTCTCCTCGATCTTCCGGAAGATCACCGATTTCGGCAAGACGTAACCCTCGGGGTCGCGCGGATGCCGGTAGAACGCGCAGAAGTCGCAGTCGGTCACACAGAAGTTGGTGTAGTTGACGTTCCGGTCGATGATGAACGTCACCGCGTCCGGATCGGTCACGCGCTCGCGCACGGCGCGCGCCGCAGCACCGACGCGTACCAGGTCGTTGCTTTGCAACAGCGCGAGCGCATCCTCATCGGTGAGGCGCTCCCCGGCCAGCGCGCGCTCGAGGGCGATCGTGGCGGCGGTGTCGGGTGCAACGGTGGCCATCGTGAGGTGTTCGTCCTTGTCGTGTCGCCGGCGACGCCTAGACCGCCAGCAGCTCCGGAACCTGTGCCAATTGTCCCGCCTCGCGGGCGAGACGCAAGAACTCGCTGAGCCCCGCGCGCTCCTCGGCCCCGAAACCGTACCCCAGACGGCGGAAGTACGCCGCGATGAAGTCCTCGGCAAACGGGAACTTGCCGGCTGCGGCAGCGACGACCGCGTCGGGGTCGCGGGCGTAGCTGTCCTGGGCATCGGTCAGCAATTGACGCAACTCGCCGAGGAGCGCATGCTGCGGCGGCGCCAGGTCTGCCCGGGCGGCCCACACCGCGAAGACCATCGGCAGACCGGTCAGCGCCCGCCACAGCTCGCCGAGATCGAAGACGTACGGGGCAAACGGGTCGCGACCGCCGAGCAGGGCCTGATCGGCGATCAGCAGCACGGCATCGACCTCATGCAGCGCATCCGTCGGCGCGCCCTCGAGCAATCGGAAGGCCGGGCGCGGCCCGAGCAGCACCCGCAGGAGCACCACCGACGTCGCGCTGTGGGGCGTCACGGCGACCGTGCGGATCTCGTCCAGCGGAACGCGCGAGAACACCAGGATCGAGTCGACGGCCCCCGTCGCCGAGATGCACGCCACGGGGACGAGCTCGAGCTCGTCGGCGTAGCGGGCATAGGAGATCGAGCTCATGGCCGAGACGTCGAGGCGGCCGCCGGTCACCGCGCGGTTGAGCGTCGTCGGCAGGCCGTCGGTGAACACGAACTGCGGACCGCCCGCAAGCTCAAGGTGATGGTAGACCGGGTACATGTTCAGCGCCGAGATCCGCCCGACGCGCAGGACCTCGGTCTGCGGGGGGCCGCTCACCGCGCCACCGCCCGGTAGCCGACCGCCCCCGCCAGGCGCTCGGCGTCGGTCACGTCGTCGGCGGGAATCTGCCAGTCATTGGCGCCGAACGCGACCGCGATCTGCGACGCGGCGGGTCCCAGCCGCACCCAGTCCGGCCGCACCCGGGTCTCGGCGGGCAGCAGATGGCGCGCCAGCGCGATGACAACGAGGTCCTCGACCCCCCACGAACCGGGACGCGTGGCGTCGCCGTCGGCCGGGCGCGGCGACACCGCCCGCAGGAGACCGGTCTCGCGAGCGAGCTCGCCGAGGTCGAGCAGCCGCTCGACGGTCTGCTCAGGGGCAATGCCCGCGCCGTAGGCAACGACGGCGATGCTCGGCGTGCCGGCGGCGTGGGCGGCACGATGCGCGGCGACCGGCTGCTCGAGGTCGGCATCGGCGAACCAGTCGGCCGGCACGGGCGTGCGCGAATACGTGACGACACCGCCCGGTCCCACTTCGGCGAGCTCGGCGGCCCGCAATGGATCCGGGGTCGCAAGCAGTGCGACCAGCGCGTCCCGAGTCACGCGTACCGATCCACGACGCCGTCGGCGACCAGCAGCAGCGCGCGGCGATCGGCCCCGTCGAGCGGCCCGTCCAGCACGCCCCTGGCGTCGTTGACGTACGCCAGCGCCCGCTCCCGGGCCTGCGCGACACCGCGATGCGCCGCGAGCCGGTCGCAGAGGCGCTCGACCGCGGTGGCGTCGTCGGCGAGGTCCCCGATGGCCGCCGCCAACGCGGGCTCGTCCTGGATCGCGTAGATCATCGGCAGCGTGACGGTGCCGTCGCGCAGGTCCGCCCCACGTCGCTTGCCGGTCACCGCGGTCGCCCCGGTCACGTCGAGAATGTCGTCGAAGATCTGAAAGGCCATGCCGACGGCCTCGCCAAAGGCCCTCAACCGCCGCTGGGCTTCGGCCGAGCCCCCCGCGAGCTGCGAGCCCAGGCGGCACGCGGCGGCAAACAGCGACGCCGTCTTGCGCCGCACGCGATCCAGGTAGTCGCACTCGGACAGCGTGACATCGAACGCCGCGCGCCCCTGGGCCAGCTCGCCCTGGGACAGATCGAGGGCCGCCGCGGCCAGCACCGCGATCGCCGACGGGTCGTCGGCCCCGGCAAGCTCGGCGAAGGCTTGGGCAAACAGGTAGTCGCCGACCTGTACCGCGGCATCGGCCCCGTGGGAGGACGCGACCGTCTCGCGTCCGCGCCGCATGGTGGCGCCGTCGAGCAGGTCGTCGTGCACGAGCGTGGCCATGTGGATCAACTCAACCGCCGCGGCTGCGCGCACGACCGCGTCCGACGGCGCGCCACCCGCACCCGCACAGGCGAACACCAGCAGCGGGCGCAGCCGCTTGCCACCGGCCGCAAGCGTCGCCGCCCCCGGCATCGCGACCTCGGTGATCCCGTCGGCCACCACCGCGGCCAGGCGTGCCTCACAGGCGCCAAGCGCCTCTTTGAGACCGGCGGTCACGAGATGCGCGGTGGAATGGGCGGTCGCGCTCACGCGCGTACTCTCCCATAGTGCAGTGCGACGATGCCCCCGGCATACAGCTGCCAGCGAACGTCGGTGAGCCCCGCGCGACCCATCGCCGCCGCCAGCTGCGGCGGCTCGGGAAAGCGCTTGACCGAGGCCGGCAGATACCCGTACGCGGCCCCGTCGCGCCCCAGCAGCTTGCCCAGCAGCGGCACGACCCGGTCGAACCACAGCCGGTAGAACCGGCGCAGGTGACGCGGCGTCGTGATCTCGAGAATGACCACGCGCCCACCTGGGCGCACGACCCGGGCCATCTCGGCAATGCCGGCGTCCAGGTCGCTGACGTTCCGGATCCCGAAAGCGACCGTCGCGGCGTCGAACTCGCCGTCGCTGAACGGAAGCGCGAGCGCGTCCGCTTGGACGAACGCAACCGGCTGGCCGCGCCCGACCGCCTTGGCGCGGGCGCGCTCGAGCATGTTCTCGGCGAAGTCAACACCGACGACGCGCCCGCTGGCGGTCACCCGGCGCTGGAGCGCGAAGGCGAGGTCACCAGTGCCGGTGCAGATGTCAAGCCCCGACTCACCGGCGGCGAGATCGGCCGCGGCCGCCGCGGCCTCACGCCAGCGCCGGTCGAGGCCCGCGGTCATGACGCGGTTAAGCAGGTCGTAGCGGGGCGCAATGCGGTCGAACATCGCCTGGACCTCCGGTGCGGGCAGACGCCCGGGGGTCGGTGCGCCGGTCACCGGCTCGCTCATGCGCGTGCCTCCGTCGAATCGCTCGATCCGGCCATCCCGCCGTCCTCGCCCCAGCGCGCCAGCAGGCCGTGCGGCACGCCCAGGTGATCGAGGGCCTTGCCGACCATGAAGTCGACCAGCTGGCTGATGTCGGTCGGGGTGTTGTAGAAACCCGGCGCGGCGGGCATCACGATCGCGCCGGCCCGCGTGACGGCCGCCATGTTCTCGATGTGAATCAGCGACAGCGGCGTCTCACGGGTCATCAGCACCAGCGTGCGGCGCTCCTTGAGCATAACGTCCGCGCATCGGTGGATCAGGTTACGGGTCGTGCCGTGGGCGATCATCGCCAGCGTCGAGCCCGAGCAGGGGCAGATCAGCGCCGCCGGGACCAGCGAGGACCCGGAGGCAAACGGGGCAGTCAGGTCGCCGATCCCGAGGAGCGTGACCTTGCTCGGCGCGGCCCCGGAGCGGGCCACGAACTCCCGGACGACCCCGTCGGGATCCTTCGGCGCCTGGCGCCCAGCCAAGAGCACCTCGTGGCTGATCACGTGCGCGCCGTTGCGGCTCACGCACAGCCCCACCTCGCAGCCGGCGTCGGTCAGCGCGCGCAGGGCGGTCGCGGCGTAGGCCGCGCCGCTCGCGCCGGTCACTCCCAGAAAGATCCGCTTCACCGCAGTCAATCCTAGCCCTCACGGCTGCCTGGCGAGCTCGGTTCCGCACCTGATCCGCCCGGGGCCGGACCCACAGGCAAGCCCGCCGCAAAAGACGTGAGGCCCGGAGTCATCCGGGCCTCATCGCTGTCATACGGCTCCTCGTCCGGCCTATTTATAGGTCACGCCCAGGCCGTTCAGGAACGTCGCCAGCTCCTGGTACTGGATTGGGGTGAAGTTGGCAAACGGTGGCATTGCCGATCCCGGCGTCGCACACGTCGGGCACTGGGTGTGCAGGATGAACCAGTTCTCGCCGGTGTACGTCGGACCCGTCACGCCCGGTACGGTGACCGGGAGCTTGCCGTTATAGGTCGCGGACTTATGCTGGGTGCCGATGGCGGTGAGGTTCGGGCCCACTTGGCCACCGACGCCCTTGACCATATGGCAGCTGGTACAGCCCTGGGTGAGGAACAGCGTCTCGCCGGCCGCGGCCGCGGAGCCGGGAGTGATGCCGGTAAACGTGATCGACGTGGCGGTGGAGATCGGCGCCGCACCGGTCTCACCCTGGTAGGTGAGCCACGCCATGCCGATGAACACGAGGATTGCCACCGACAGCGCAAACGGACGCCGGCTGATGCGGCGCTCCGCGCGCCGGTCGATGAACGGCGTCGCGATCAGCAGGACCATCAGCACGTTCGGGATGATGAAGGTCGCCATGATGACCGGCATCAGCGCGTTCTGGTTCTTGAAGATCTTGAGCATCTGGAACAGGAAGAAGAAGTACCACTCCGGCCGCGGCTCGAAGGTCGACGTCGCCGAGTAGACCGGTGGCCCCACGGTGACCCGCTGCCAGATGGCCATCCCGATGATGCCCGCAAAGACGACAATCGCGACGATGTGGTCCTTGTAGATCGCGTAGGGGAAGAAGGGCTTGCCCTCCTTCTTTGCCTGCGCGTAATCGCGCTTGTAGGCCTCCCGGTCGGCGCGATTCACTGGCCGGCCTCCACCGTCTGGATCTGAGGCGCGGGTTCGACCGTCACCTCGCGGCGGCCCTGCGGCTCGCCGCTCACGCGCGGCGGCGCGGGCGGCGGCCTCCTCGGCCCGGCGTGCGCGCGTGGCGCGCTTGGACCATGGCGGCTCGGAGATGCCGAGCTTGCTCACCAGGAACAGGTGTAGCCCGATGAATGTCGCGATCCCCCTGGGATCACGAGCATGTGGATGGCGTAGAAGCGTGCGAGCGTGTCCGAGTTGAAGGTCGAGCCCCCGCGCAGGATGTCGGCGATGTAGGGCCCGATGATCGGCGCGCTCGCGGTGATGTTCATCGCCACCACGGTGGCCCAGTAGGCACGCTGATCCCATACCAGCAGGTATCCGGTCAGGCCCATGAACATGACCATGATCAGCAGAATCGCCCCGGTCACCCACGTCAGCTCGCGCGGGTACTTGTACGAACCGAAGATGAACACGCGCGCCATGTGCAGGAACACCAGGATGATCATCGCGCTGGCACCCCACTTGTGCATGCCGCGCACCAGCCAACCCCAAGTCACATGGTTGGTGATGTCCTGGATGCTCGCGTAGGCGGTCGTCGGCTCCGGCTTGTAGTACATCGCCAGGACGATGCCGGTGACGGCCTGGAGGCCGAACACCGCCATCGCGGCGAATCCGAGGGTCTGGAACCAACTCGTCTCGCCGGGGATGTTGCGCTTCAGGAACCACCCGATGCCCGTGGTCGCCGCGGTGCGGTCGTCGACGTAGTTGATGACCGAGTCGCCCGCCTGTCTGGCAGGTCCCTTCGGCCCGATATCGGTGGTGCTCAACGCGCCTCCCTACGAGAACGGGTAGAGGTTGGACAACACGCCGGTGACCGGCTCGCCGGGATCGTGCAGCGAATACGGCTGCTGCGAGCTGTTGATCGAGAACGCGCTCCCGACCAGGACGTGGTCGGTCGGGCTGGTGCCCGCCGTCGACCAGGTGCCGTGCTCGGTGCCCCGGCTGCCACTGGGCTGTCCGCTGCTGGTGACGACCTTCACCTCGAACCGGTCGAGCGGGCGTGGCGCGGGCCCGGCAGTCACCAGACCCATCGAGTTGAACGCGCTGCCGTGGCACGGGCAGACGAAGTTGTCGCCGCCCTTGGAGTACTCCACCGGGCACCCCAGGTGCGAGCATCGGTTCCAGATCGCCATCAGCTGGCCGCCCTTGTTGCGGAGGAACACGCGGGCGTCAGACCACTGCGAAAGGCCGGAGACGGCGATCGAGGTGGTCTGTCCGTCGGGGAAGCTGGTCAGCGGGCCGATGTCGACCCACTGTTGCGGAGGGGACTTCACCGAGTCGGAGACCGCAAAGCCCACGATCGGCACGAGGATCGCGGCGGTCAGCACCACGCCGCCGGCGACGGCCACGCCGCTCAAGAAGCGGGTACGGGTGACAAAATCCGGATCGTCTTCGTGGGAATGCTCCACCACCGGGTCGATCGCCCGGGGACCAGAGTACTGGCCCTTCGGCTGCCCGTTCTGGGCGTCGTTCCCCTGGCTATCTGCCACCTGGCTCAACCTCCTCGAGCAATACGCATGACGACCTCGCCCCGGAATGGGGATTCAACCAGACCGCCGACCACAGACATGCCCCATCGCACGGGCCAAGTGTCCCGTCGGACGGGGCCCTTGGACTCGGATCCGATCGCCGCGGGCAGTTCCGTCGTGTCGATCGTTCGGGTTCGACCGCTCGACATCCTGCACGGGACCCCCCGGGGCTCGGATCAACGCGATCATAACGATCGGATCCTGTCCCGTTAACGGATCTCCGCTGTGTGCGGCCATTTTGGGTGCATCTGGCCCGCCCGGGCGGGGTCACTTCCCGGTCAGTCCCCGGGCAGGGTGATCCCGAGCTCGTCCCAGCGCTCGTCGACGCGCCGGCGGATGTCCGGCGACATCTCGATCGCGTCCGGCCACGGCCGTACGGGACCCTCACCGGGCCACTTGCGCGTCGCGTCGAAGCCGATCTTCGATCCGTAGGCGAAGTAGGGCGCCGCGTGGTCGAGGGCGTCGACCGGGCCGTCGACCATCAAGTGGTCACGGGCCGGATCGACGTTGCTGAATGCCGTGAAGGCAACTCGGGAGATGTCGTGGACGTTGACGTCGTGATCGACGACGATCACGCAGCGGGTCAGCGACAGCAGGCCGAGTCCCCACACGGCGTTCATCAGCTTCTTGGCGTGCCCCGGATAGCGCTTCTTGACCGAGACGATCGCGCAGTTGTGGAAGACGCCCTCCAGCGGCAGGTTCATGTCGTGCAGATCGGGCACGGTCATCCTGATCAGCGGCAGGAACATGCGCTCGGTGGCCTTGCCCAGGAAGTAGTCCTCCATCGGCGGCGGCCCAACGATCGTGGTCGCATAGATCGGATTCCGGCGGTGCGAGATCGCGGTGATGTGCAGCGTGGGGTAGTCGTCGACCGGGGTGTAGAAGCCCGTGTGATCGCCGAAGGGCCCCTCCGGGCCGATATCGGCGGCGTCCACGTAGCCCTCGATGACGAACTCGGCATTGGCCGGCACCTCGACGGCCACCGTGCGGCAGGACACCATCTCGACGTTATCGCCGCGCAGGAAGCCCGCGAACAGCATCTCGTCGACGTTGGGCGGCAGGGGCGCGGTCGCGCTGTAGGTGACCGCCGGGTCGGTGCCGATCGCGATCGCCACTTCCACGCGGCCGTCAGAGTCGCGCAGGTGGGCCGCGCCGTCCTTGTGGATCTGCCAGTGCATCATCGCGGTCCGCTCGTCGATGACCTGCACGCGGTACATCCCGCAGTTACGCACGCCCGTGGTCGGGTCCTTGCTGAACACCAGGGGCAGTGTGATGTAGGGACCGCCGTCGTCCGGCCAGCAGGTCAGGATCGGCAGCTTGGTCAGGTCCGGCGCGTCCATCCAGACCTCCTGGCACGGCGCGCTCTTGACCGTCCGCGGCGCGAACGACGCCAGCTCGCGCAGCTTGCCGAGCGCCCTGACCTTCGCGACGATGCCGTGGGGAGGCTGCAGGTCCATCAGGTGCTCGATGCGGGCACCCGGCTCATCGAGCGAGTCCACCTCGAGCGACATGCACATCCGCCGGTCGCTGCCGAACTGGTTGATAAGCACCGGGAACTCGCTGCCGATCACGTTCCGGAACAACAGCGCCGGGCCGAAGCGCTTGGAGACGCGGTCGGTGATCTCCGTGATCTCGAGGTATGGGTCCACGGGCGCGGTGATCTCGACGAGCTCGCCCGCGTCCCGGAGCCGGTCAAGCCAGTCGCGCAGGTCGCGGATCATGCGAACACCGCCGCCAGGTCGGGGGGATCGGGCACCAGTGACGCGAGCCCGTCGAAGCCTGAGGGGTCGGCCTCGTCGGTCGACCGGCGCACCGCCTCGGCAAAGCGCGCGCGCACGGCCGCCTGGTCCGAGCCGGCGATGGCCGCGGCGGTGCCGAGCCACAGCGCCGGCAGCTCCGAGGAGCGCCCGGTCGCCACGACGCCCGCCGACAGCGCCACCAGCCGCGCCAGCGCGTCGATGACAAACACGTCCTGTGCACCGGCGACGCGTACCAGTCCCGCCGCGAAGCAGTAGTCGCCCGCCAGCACGAGATCCGCGGCGTCGCCGAGTACCAACTCGCGTGGTCGCCCGTGATGGGCGAGAAAGCCCTCCAGGATCAGGTCGAGACCGAGCGCGTGGTCAGGTGCGAGCGGGGGCGACACCAGCGGCGCCAGCAGCGGCTGGGCGGGAACGGCCCCGAGGCCGTCTGCCAGGGCCGGCTCGGTGATGAGATCGGTCCTCACACGACGGCCGCCCCGGCGGCCTCGGCGAGCGCGTCGGTGGTACGCGCCAGATCTTCGTCGGAGTGGGCGAGGCTGAAGAACCACGCCTCGAACTGTGAGGGCGGCGGATAGACCCCGCGCGCCAGGAGCTCCCGGGCAAATGCGGCGTACCGCGCCGTTTCCGATGCCGTCGCCGACGCGTAGTCGGTCACCGGCCCGTCGGCAAAGAACGGCGTGAGCATCGAGCCGACTCGGTTGACGACCACCGGGACGCCAGCCTCCGCGAACGCCGACTCGAGGGCGGCGCCGCCATCCTCGAGCGACGCATAGACCCCCGGCGCCGCGACGGCCTCGAGCACCGCGAGTCCGGCGGCCGTCGCCAGCGGATTGCCCGAAAGCGTCCCGGCCTGGTAGCACGGACCCTCTGGTGCCAGCTCCGACATGATCTCCGCCCGGCCGCCGAACGCGCCGACCGGCAGCCCGCCACCGATGATCTTGCCGTAGCAGGCCAGGTCCGCGGTCACGCCGAAGCGCTCCTGCGCGCCGCCGCGCGCGATCCGGAAGCCGGTGATGACCTCGTCGAGGATCAGCAACGCCCCGGCGCGGTCGCACGCGGCGCGGAGCCCGGCCAGATACCCCTCAGCCGGCGGGACCACGCCCATGTTGCCGGCCACGGGCTCGACGATGATGGCGGCAGCGCCGACCAGCGCCGCCTCGGCGGCGGCAAGGTCGTTGTAGGGCACCAGGCGCGTCGCCGCGGTCGCGCCCGCTGGCACGCCAGGGCTCGTCGGGACCCCCAACGTCATCGCACCGCTGCCGGCCTCGGCCAGCAGGCCGTCGATTGCGCCGTGGTAGCCGCCGATCGTCTTGACGATGACCTCACGCCCGGTCGCCGCCCGCGCCACGCGCAAGGCACCCATCACGGCCTCGGTGCCCGACGAGGTCATCCGCAGACGCTCGATCGAGGGCACCGCCTCGCGGACCGCCTCGGCGAACCGCACCTCCCGCTCGGTCGGGGCACCGAAGGAGGTTCCGCGCGGGAGGGCCGCGGTCAGGGCAGCGACGACGGGCGCTGGGGTGTGGCCGAGGATCGCCGGACCCC
Organism: uncultured Thermoleophilia bacterium; assembly: GCA_963768285.1. GTDB lineage: Bacteria > Actinomycetota > Thermoleophilia > Miltoncostaeales > Miltoncostaeaceae > CAITWD01. The sequence continues at coordinate 110,462 of CAVYHI010000029.1, read as the reverse complement.
AACTGGCCAGGTAGTCGACGTACCGGTTGCCGTCGACGTCCCACACGTAGGCGCCGGCGGCGCGGTCGATGAAGATCGGGTCGCGGCCGATCGAGCGCATCGCCCGCACCGGCGAGTTCACTCCACCGACCAGGACGTGCCGAGCCCGCTCGAACAGCTCCGCGCTGCGCGCGTCGCGCGTGCTCATGCGGCGGCGGGCTCCCACTTCGGGAACGGTCCGCCGGCAAGCGCGATGTCCTCCCACTGCCGGTACTCCGGCGTGTAGTAGACCAGGCGGATCTTCTTGAACTCGTAGGTCGAGTAGAGCACCGCGCGCGCGCCGGGATCGGTGAGGCCCGTCTCCTGGGCGATGGCCTCGATGACCTCCTCGCAGAGCTCCGTCGAGCGCGCATGGACCATCGTGAAGATCGAGTACGGCCAGTCCGGGTAGGTCGGGCGCCGGTAGCAGTGCGAGACCGATCGGAACGCCGCCATTTGCGGGCCGATGCGCTCGAGATCCTCCTCGGGCACGCGCCAGACCGCCATACCGTTGGCCCCGAAGCCGGCGCGCCGGTGGTTGAGCACCGCGGCGAAGCGCCGCATGTACGACCGCGTGACGAACGTCTGCGCGCGTTCGAGCAGCTCGTCGGGATCGACCCCCGCCGCCTCGGCCCACGCATCGAACGGTGCCGGCTCCGCCGGCAGATCCCGCTGCAGGATGCAGATGAAGCGCTGGTCGTCCTCGCTCGGCAGCACGCCGTCGCCCCGCTGAGGCGGGGCCGCCGGCGCGGTCTTGGCCGCGGCGTCCTGCGTGCCGGTCATGTCGAGCTGGACATTGATCTTGAACAGCTTGAGGGTGGGCAGCAGGCGCATCGACTCGGCGCCGGTGGCCTCGGTCAGGATGTCGATCGTGTCCTGCAGGCCGAGACGCGCCCCTGGCTCGACGGCGAGCGTAAACCAGAGGTTGAACGCGTGGCTGCGCCGGTAGTTGTGGCTGACGCCGGGATGCCCGCCGACGATCGCTGCGGCGTCAAACAGCCGGTCGTCGGGGTACTTGGCCGCCACGAGGCTGCTCTCGTAGCCGAGCGCGCGCGTGTCGAAGATCGCCGACAGCTGCCGTACGATGCCCGCCTGACGCAGGATGCGTACGCGCGCGAGCACCTCGTCCTCGGCCATGCCGATGCCCGCGCCGAGCTCACGGAACGGGTCGCGCACCAGCGGCAGCCCCGATTGCAGCGCGTTCAGGAGCGCCCGGTCGGCGTCATCGGGCTTGTGGTGGATCCGCGCGGATGCGGTTGTCGTCACTGGGTCTCCTTCAACCATGCCGCCGCGTCTTCGGCGAAGTAGGTGATCACCAGGTCTGCGCCGGCGCGGGTGATGGCCGTCAGCACCTCGAGCGCGGCAGCGCGCTCGTCCAGCCAGCCGCGTTCGGCGGCGGCCTTGATCATCGAGAACTCGCCGCTGACGTTGTACGCGGCGACGGGAAGCGTCGCGATCTCGCGGCGCGGCCGCGATCACGTCGAGATAGGCGACCGCGGGCTTGACCATCACCATGTCGGCGCCCTCGTCGATGTCGAGCGCGACCTCGCGCAGCGCCTCACGGCCGTTGGCCGGGTCCATCTGGTACCCGCGCCGGTCGCCGAAGCTGCGGCGTCGATCTCGGCCGCCTCGCGGAACGGGCCGTAGAACGCCGAGGCGTACTTGGCCGCGTAGCTCATGATCGGCGACATCCTCGATGTCCGTGCGCGTCGAGCGCCGCGGCGGATCGCGCCCACCCGACCGTCCATCATGTCGCTCGGGGCGACGATATCGGCGCCGGCGTCGGCGTGGCTGAGCGCCGTGCGGGCGAGCGCCTCGATCGACGGGTCGTTGTCGACCTCGCCGTCGCGCAGGATCCCGCAGTGCCCATGCGACGTGTATTCGCACAGGCACACGTCGGTGATCACCGCCATCTCCGGCACCAACAGCTTGACCGCCGCGATCGCCTCCTGGACTTCGCCGCCGGGATCGCAGCTGGCGCTGCCGAACTCATCCTTGTTGTCGGTGACCCCGAACAGCAGCACCGCCGGTACGCCGGCCTCGTAGGCGCGGGCCGCCCGCACCGCCAGGATGTCGGCCGACATCCGCGCGTGCCCGGGCATCGCACCGATCGGCTCCTCGCGCCCGGCACCGCCGATCGCGAACATCGGCAGGATCAGCTGGTCGGCCGAGAGCCGGTGCTCGCGCACCATCCGGCGCACGGTCGCGGTGCGCCGCAGCCGTCGGGGGCGCACGACCGGGAACCCCGCCTGGCTGTCGTGGGATGTCCGAGCCATCGTCATGCCCGAGTGTATCCCCAACCGGCCGAATCCGTTCCCGGTGACGTCGTGCTGGCAAGATCCGCGCGGGATGACCGCTTGCCAGACCCGACCACGCCCCGCGGCAGCATGAGCGCGCCGTCCGCCGAGCCGCCGGCCGGGCCGGATCCGCCCGAGCTCCTGAACGCCTACGCCTTCGGGGCGTTTCCGATGGACGCCCCCGAGCACGCGGACGAGCCGATCCCCTACTACGAGGCCGACCCGCGTGCGGTGATCCCGATCAAGGGGTTCCGCATCCCACGATCGGTCGCGCGTGGCATCGCGCGAGCCGGGTATGCGATCCGGATTGACACAGCGTTCGCCGAGGTCTGCCGTGCCTGCGCCGAGCGGCCCGAAGGCACCTGGCTGAGCCCCCGGCTGGTGGATGCGTATTGCCGCCTACACGCGGCCGGCTATGCCCATAGCGTCGAGGCCTGGGACGGCGGGCGCCTGGTCGGCGGTCTGTTCGGGGTCGCCCTCGGCGGGCTGTTCACCTCCGAGAGCATGTTCCACGCCGCCACCGACGCCGGCAACGCCGTCCTCGTGGCGACGGCGCGCCAGCTCGCCACGCGCGGCTACGTGCTGTGGGATATCCAGATGGCCACCGAGCACACCATGCGCTTCGGGACCGAGCTCATCTCCCGCGACACGTACCGTGAGCGCCTGCGCGACGCGCTACGGCTCGAGCGCAGTTTCGTCGCGTCGGGTGGCGGTCGGACGTGAGACCCCATCCGGGGTGACGGGCGGGTCGGGCGACGCGAGCTCGGGCACGTCGGTCGGGGCCTCGCCCTCGGCAGCGCGGCGCGCGACGGCGTAGTCGGCGAGCACCGCGGCGGCCTCTTTGGCGACCACGACCAACGGAATGGCGAGCACGACCCCGACGACCCCGGCCAGATGGGCGCCGATCAACAGGCCGAAGATCACCACCAGCGGCTGCACCCCCGCCGCGTCGGCCATCGCCTTCGGCACCAGGTGCCGCACCGTCTCGTGGATCACGACGAACGCGACGATCACGCACACGGCCGCGGTTACCGAGGTCAGCAGCGCGAGCCCGACCGGCGGAATCGCCCCGAGGATCGGCCCAACGTACGGGATGAAGTCCATCAGGAACACCAGCGTCATGAACGTCACGGCGAACGTCGCGCCCAACGGGAAGATGCCGGTGGCCCCAGAGCAGCCACAACACGAGCCCCACCGGCAGGCTGATCAGCAGCGACACGAGCACCTGTGCGCGCAGGTACCGCATCAGCGTCTGCTCGGTGCGGCGCAGGAAGTCCGCCGCAGGGTCCCCGCCGATGCGGCGCGACAGGCGCAGGATCCGTGGGGCGTCGAGCACCATGTAGATCGAGGCCACCAGCGTGATCACGATCGTCACGATCACGCTCAGGACGCCCAGGCTGTAGGACAGCACGTTCGATGTGCCCTGGGTCAGGCGATTCTGGACGTCGTTGGTGAACGAGTTCAGCCCCTTCTCGACGTTGGCGTGGATACCGTGTCGGTGCAGGAAGTTCTGCAGGGAGGTGATCTGATGCTGCGCCTCGGCGTGGTAGCTCGGCAGCTGGGCGTGGATCGTCTCGATCTGCGAGCGCACGGGCGTCACGACCAAGGCGACGATGCCGGCGACGATCGCCAGCAAGGCGACGAATACCATCGCGACCGCCAGGCCGCGGGGAACGCGCCGCCGGCGCAGAAAGCGCACGGCCGGATTGAGCAGCAGCGCCAGGACCACCGAGAACAGGAAGACCATCAGGACTTGCCCGATCGTCTGCCCAATGATCCAGATCGCGACCACAAGGGCCACGACCACGAGGAACATGGCCCAAGGAGGTGTGGGCGGTCGGTTATTCATCGCGTCCCACGGCCATCGTACGCCAGGAGTTCCGTGACCGGCCACCGCGATTCCCGCGGGAACCTGCTGAGGTAGTGTCAGTCGAGATGTCAACGCAGCAACAGCAACGGTCACCGGCCAATCCGGCGTGGCAGAACCGGCAGCGCCGACGGCGCAACCGACGGGCGCTGGTGACGGTGGGTCTGTCGGCCGTGGTCGTCGCGATCATCGTCGTGGTGCTGTTCTGGGCAACCGGCGGGACGTCCTCCTCGAGCTCGGCCGCCCCATCGACGCCGGGCAGCCCGGTGCCGGTCAACACCCCGCCCCAGCACGAGCTGCTCGCGCAGGCACCGCTGGTGTCAATCGCCCTGCCGATCAATGCGAATGCCGTCACCGCGATCGTCTTTCGCTCGATTCCCGATCCGTCGGCGATCGAACTCACCCCGACCGGGCCGCTGCATCGCTACGACGAGGGCGCCAGCGGGAATGCGCTCCCCGACCTGGAGCTGGATGTGGGCGCCCCTGCCGGAACGGTGGTGTATTCGCCGGTCGACGGCCAAATCATCGGTGTCTACGACAACATCGTCGCCGGCCAGGTCCAGGGCTATCGCGTCATCATCGCCCCACAGGGTGCCCCCGGCGCCGCGCTGAGCGTGACCCACCTGGTCGCCCAGACCGGCGGCGCGGCGCCACAAGTCGGCCAGGCGGTGATCTCCGGCGTGACACCGCTGGGCCAGGTGATCGACCTGAGCGGCGTCGAGACCCAGAACATCTCCCAGTTCTCCGGCGACGCCGGCAACCACGTCGTCATCGAACTCCAGCGAACGGCCAATTCCTCGTGAGCGAGGCGTTCACCGCCCTGATGATCGGCGATGTGGTCGGCGGGGTCGGTCTGCGTGCGCTCGTCGCCCAACTGCCCGAGTTAATCGCCGAGCACCGGCCCGAACTGGTCGTCGTCAACGCCGAGAACGCCGCCGACGGCAGCGGGACCTCACCGCGCCAGGCCGAGGAGCTCTTTGCGGCCGGCGCCGACGTACTGACCGGCGGCAACCACACCCTGCGCCGGGCGTCGTATCACGTGGTCCTGCGGACCAACCCACGGGTGCTGCGGCCGGTCAACCTCCCGACGCCGAACGCACCCGGCGGGGGGGTTGCGATCGTGCCGACCCCGGGCGGCGAGGCAGCGGTCATCAACCTGCAAGGCGCGGTGTTCATGGAAGCATCGGAGAACCCGTTCGCGATTATCGACGACCTGGTCGCGGACGCCGCGCGCCGCACGCCACGCATCTTCGTCGACTTCCATGCCGAGGCCACCAGCGAGAAGGTCGCGATGGGCCAGTACCTCGACGGGCGGGTGACCGCGGTCGTCGGAACCCACACCCACGTCCAGACCGCCGACGAGCGCGTGCTGGCGGGCGGGTCGGCCTACATCACCGACCTCGGCATGACTGGTCCCCATGATTCGGTGATCGGCGTCAAGACCAGCACGATCATCAATCGTTTCCTCACCGGCGCGCCGGGGCGCTTCGAGCCGGCCGAGGGCGGCGTCCGGGTGCAAGGCGTCGTGATCATCGCCGGTGTCGACGGCCGCGCGCGCGCGATCTCCCGCATCGACCGGCCGCAGCCCTGACGGCTGTCGGGCGGGCCGTGCAGGATTCGGCGGCGGCGGCCCGTGTTGCCGCAGCCACGGGCGCGTCGCCCGCACCCGACGAAAGGATCTGAGTGCGCGTCATGTCGCTAGTCGGCAACCGGCCGCAGTTCGTCAAGGCCGCGCCCCTGTCGCGAGCGCTGCGGGCCCGGGGTACCGAGATCCTGGTGCACAGCGGGCAGCACTACGACCCGGAGCTCGCCGACCTGTTCTTCGACGAGCTGGCGATCCCGACACCCGACCACGCGCTCGGGGTCGGCAAGGGCACGCCGCTGGGCCAGCTCGCGGCGATGCTCACCGGGCTCGAGGCGGCTCGTGGCAGCGACGGCACCGGACGTCCTCTTGGTCTACGGCGACACGACCACGACACTCGCAGGAGCGATCTGCGCGGCCAAGTCCGGCGTCCCGCTGGCCCACGTCGAGGCCGGCCTGCGGTCCTTCGATCGCGCGATGCCCGAGGAGCAGAACCGCGTCGCGACGGACCACTTGGCCGAGTTGCTGTTCTGCCCGACCCCAGTGGCCGTCGAGAATCTGGCTCGCGAGGGCATCACCGCGGGCGTGCACATGGTCGGCGACGTCATGCTGCGACGCGGCGCTGCTGTTCGCCGATGCGGCCGCACACCGCCCCGGGCCGGAGGCGTACGGGCTCACCCCCGGCGCCTACGTCCTGGTGACCGTGCACCGCGCCGCGGCGACGGACACGATCGAGGCGCTGGGCGCGCTTGTCGAGGTCCTGCGCGCCCTGCCGGGGCCCGCGCTGTTTCCGGTGCATCCCCGGACCCGTGGAAAGCTCGAGGCGGCCGGCCTGTGGGAGGCCGCCAGCCGCATCCCGGACGTGCAGTTGATCGCGCCGGTCGGCTACCTGGATTTCACACGCCTGCTGACCGAGGCCGGCGCGGTGGTGACCGACTCGGGCGGCGTGCAAAAGGAGGCCTGTCTGCACCGCATCCCGTGCGTCACGCTCCGGGACACGACCGAGTGGACCGAGACGGTCACCTACGGCTTCAACACGCTCACCGGGATGGATCCCGCCCGCGTTGCCGCAGCGTTGGCGTCGCCGTCGATCCCGGACGCGGCCCCGGATCTCTACGGGGATGGCCACGCCGCCGAGCGCATCGCGGAGCGCATCGCGGCCTTCGCCGCGGCGCGCTAATCCCCGGCGCCGGGAAAGCCGAGGCGCACGATCTCCGCGTCGCTGCGCGGCCGCTCGTAGACCGCGTCGGGGCTAAACGGGGCCATCATCGCGTGGGCCCGCATCAGCACGTACAGCCGGGTGTCGTGGTGCTCGCGCTCCAGCGCGATCCAGTGGTGAGACTCGCGGATGTCGAAGATGCCGAACGGGATGAACAGCCCCGCCACCAGGCCGGCCATCTCGCCGGCGCCGTGGCTGAAGTGATCGAAGATCATCAGGATGATCACCCCGAACAGCACCACGCCGGCGAGCCGCGTACGGCGCTCGCGGGCGTCGGCAATCGTCTCGTACACCGCGTGGCGTGGCGGCGGCCGGAACTCGCCGCCGACCCGTACGCGCCGCCGGCTGATCAGCCAGGCGGCGATCATGGACGGCACGCCGATGACCGCGACGGCCGCCACGAAGCGCAGGCCGTCGACGCCCTCGTCGAGCAACCAGGCCAGCATCCACCAGCCGACCGTCGCCGCGCCGATGCCCACGGCGGCGATTCCGCGCATCCGGACCTCGTCGCGCACGCGCACCAGGCGCGGCAGACCGGCGAGTACTGTGTCGGCCACGGGCGGCGGTCCTTTCGGTCGGTTGCGCCACTGGCTACGATAACGCGCCGTTGATGTTCTTCCCCTTCCCCTCGAATCCAAGAAGGCTTTATTGAGCGCTGCTGCGCCCCGGGTCGGGGTCATCGGTCTGGGCTACGTCGGGCTCCCGCTGGCGGCGGCGTTCGCCGAGGCCGGGGTGCCGGTGCTGGGCCTCGACGCGATCCAGTCGAAGGTCGACCAGATCAACGCCGGGCGGTCCTACATCGAGGATATCCCCAGCGACCGCCTCGCCCCCCTCACTCGCCGCCGGCCTGATCCGCGCGACGACCAGCTGGGATGACATCCGGCAGGTCGACGCCGTGCTGATCTGCCTGCCGACGCCGCTGGACGAGCACCGCGAGCCGGACCTCTCGGCCGTACTCGGGGCGGCGGAGAGCCTCGCGCGGCGCCTGCGCCAGGCCAGCTGGTGGTCCTCGAGAGCACGACCTACCCCGGCACCACGCGCGACGAGCTGGCGCCGATCCTGGAGCGCTCCGGCCTGCGCGCCGGGCGCGGACTTCTCCCTGGCCTTCTCCCCGGAGCGGGTCGACCCCGGCAGCGCCGACTGCACGACCGCGTACCACGCCCAAGGTGGTCGGCGGGCTGACGCCCGAGTGCACGCGCGCGGGCGGCGGAGGCTCTACGGGCTGGCGCATCGACACGTCGTGCCGGTCTCCTCGCCCGAGGTCGCCGAGATGACCAAGCTGCTCGAGAACATCTTCCGCAGCGTCAACATCGCCCTGGTCAACGAGCTGGCGGTGCTCTGCGACCGGATGGGCATCGACGTCTGGGAGGTCATCGACGCCGCCGCGACCAAGCCGTTCGGCTACATGCCCTTCTAGCCCGGGCCCGGGCCTCGGCGGGCACTGCATCCCGATCGACCCGTTCTACCTGACCTGGAAGGCGCGCGAGTTCGACTTCCACACCGAGTTCATCGAGCTCGCCGGGAAGATCAACTCGCAAATGCCGGCGTTCTGCGTGGCCAAGGTGATCCGCGCGCTCAACAGCCGCCGGCAGTCGCTGAACGGCAGCAGGGTGCTGGTCGTCGGGGTCGCATACAAGAAGAACGTCAACGACACCCGCGAAAGCCCGGCCCTGCGCATCATCGACCTGCTCGCCGCTGACGGCGGCATCGTCAGCTACCACGACGGCTACGTCGCCACCCTCGCCACGCGTGGACTCGAGAGCGTCCCGCTGAGCGCCGAGACCCTCGCCGCCCATGACGTGATCGTCGTGGTCACCGACCACGACGGCATCGACTGGGAGAGGATCGTGGCCCACGCGCCGCTGGTCGTCGACCTGCGGCGGGCAGTGCCGGACGCCCCGAACGTGTGGCGCCTGTGAGCCGGGTGCGCCTCGGGGTGGTCGGGATGAACTACTGGGGGCCGAACCTCGCCCGCAACTTCGCCCGCCTCGCCGACGCGGAGCTCGCCTGGTGCTGCGACCTCGACCCCGAGGTGCTCGACCGGCACCGCGATGCCTACCCGACGACGCGGTTCACGACCAGCTACGACGACCTCCTGAACGACGACGCGCTCGACGCCGTCGTGATCGCCACCTCGGTGCCGACCCACGCCGCGCTCGCGAAGCGAGCGCTGCTGGCCGGCAAGCACACGTTCGTCGAGAAGCCCCTCGCGCTCCGGGCCGCCGACGCCTGGGAGCTGGCGGCCCTCGGCGACCGCGAGGGCCTGGTGCTGATGGTCGATCACCTGCTGGTCTATCACCCGGGTCTGCAGCGGGTAAAGCAGATGATCGACGCCGGCGACCTAGGGCAGGTGTTCTACCTGTACGGCAACCGGCAGAACCTCGGCATCGTGCGCCCGGACGAGAACGCGCTCTGGAGCCTCGGCCCCCACGACATCTCGGTGCTGTTGTGGCTGGTCGGTGAGCGGCCGATGGAGGTCTCGGCGCGCGGGGAGAGCTACCTGCAGCCGGGCGTCGAGGACGTCGTGTTCGGGCATCTCCGCTTCCCCTCCGGGATCCTCGGGCACCTGCACCTGTCGTGGCTGGACCCGCACAAGATGCGCAAGATGACGGTGATCGGCTCCGAGAAGATGGTCGTCTTCGACGACATGGAGACCGAGCGCAAGGTCACGCTGTACGACAAGGGGCCCATCCCGCGCACCGAGACCTACGGTGAGTACATCCAGGTGCGCAGCGGCGACATCTACATTCCCAAGATCCCCGCCGTCGAGCCCCTGCGCGTGGTCTGCGAGGAGTTCGTGCGGTGCGTCGTCGCCGGAACTCAGCCATTGGCCGACGGCCGCGCGGGCGCAACCGTCGTCGAGGTCCTCGAGGCCATGACGACAAGCCTGCATTCCGGCGGGACCGGCATCCGACTCGCGGAGGCATCCCAGTGAGAGAAAACCTGGTGCTCGGCGCCAACGTGACCATCGGCGCGGACGTCGAGATCGGCGCCAACGTCGTCATCCACGACGACACCGTCATCGGCGACGGCTGTGTGATCCAGGACAACGTCGTGCTCGGCAAGGCACCACGCCTGTCGGCCCGCTCGACTGCCCGGCGCGACCCCCTGCCCGGGCTGTCGCTCGGGGCGGGTGCGGCAGTCTGCTCCGGCGCGATCGTCTACGCGGGCACGACCATCGGTGAGAAGGCGATCATCGGCGACCTCGCCTCGGTCCGCGAGCGCTGCGTGATCGGCGACTCCGTAGTCGTGGGGCGCGGGGTCTGCGTCGAGAACGACACCGCGATCGGTGCGTTCAGCAAGATCCAGTCCAACAGCTACATCACCGCGTACTCGACCCTCGAGGACCACGTGTTTATCGCCCCTTGCGTGACCACGACCAACGACAATTTCATGGGCCGCACAGAGGCGCGCCACGAGCAGATCCTCGGTGCGATCATCCGTCGCGGGGCCCGCGTCGGCGGCGGCGTGGTGATCCTGCCCGGAATCGAAATCGGCGAGGAGGCCTTCGTGGCGGCCGGCGCCCTGGTGACCCGGGACGTGCCAGCCAAGCGTCTGGTGGCCGGGCTGCCGGCCAAGGTCTGGCGCGACGTGCCCCCGGAGGAGTTCATCGCCGAATAGCCGCGCTAGGCGGCCGGGTCCCCCGCCGACCGGTTGCCGTACTGGGCCTCGTAATAGGCCCGGTATGCGCCCGACTTGATCGGCTCCCACCATTCCCGGTTGGCAGCGAACCAGGCGACGGTGTCGGCCAGGCCCTCGGGGAACTCGACCCGCGGCTCCCAGCCCAGCGCCCGCAGCTTCTCGGTGGCCAGGGCATAACGCCGGTCGTGGCCCGGCCGGTCCGTGACGTGGCGGATCAGGGTGGCGTCGCGGCCGGTGAGCTCGAGGATCCGCTCGGTGATCTCCAGGTTGGTGTGCTCGTTGCCGCCGCCGATGTTGTAGACCTCGCCGGGAATGCCGTGCTCGAGGGCCGCCAGCACGCCGGCGCAGTGATCGTCGACGTGAATCCAGTCCCGGACCTGCTGCCCGTCCCCGTAGACCGGCAGCGGCTCTCCGTCGAGCGCGTTGGTCACGAACAGGGGGATCAGCTTCTCCGGGTACTGGCGCGGGCCGTACGTGTTCGACCCGCGTGTGACGACGACGTCCATCCCGTACGTGCGGTGCCAGGCCAGGGCCTGCAGGTCCCCGCCGGCCTTGCTGGCCGAATACGGGCTCGAGGGCTCCAACGGGTCGCTTTCGCGAAAGGCCCCCTCGGGGATCGACCCGTAGACCTCGTCGGTCGAGACCTGCACGAAGCGCGCGACGCCGGCGCGGCGCGCGCGATCCAGCAGGACCGCCGTGCCGACGACATCGGTCATCGGAAACGCGGCCGGGTCGAGGATGCTCCGGTCGACATGGCTCTCAGCGGCCATGTTCACCACCGCGTCGACGCCCTCGAGCGCCCCCTCGACGGCGTCAGCATCGGCGATGTCGGCATGCACGAATCGGTAGCCCGGCAGGTCGGCGACCTCGGCGACGTTGGCGGGATTGCCCGCGTAGGTCAGCTTGTCGAGGTTGGTCACCTCGTCGCCCCGCGCCAGGGCCATCCGGACGAACGTCGACCCGATGAACCCGCACCCGCCCGTGAGCAAGATCCTCATGCCGTCTCCTGTAGATACGCGACCAGCGCCGCCCGCCAGTTCCGCAGCCGCGGTGCGCCGGGCCGGGTCACCTGGAGCACCGATCGCGCTGGACGCGGTGCCGGCCGCCCGAGCTGCGCGGTCGTGATGGGCTCGACCCGGCACGCGATGCCCGCCTCGGCGAAGATCGCCTCCGCGAAACCCGCCCAGCTCACCGATCCGCCGCCCGTGGTGTGGTAAATGCCCGGCGCGAGGCCGAGGATCGCCTCCAGCGCAGGCGCGAGATCGCAGGTCCACGTCGGCGACCCGACCTGGTCGGCCACGACCTGGACGCTCTCCCGCTCGGCCCCGAGGGATCGCATCGTGTCGACGAAGTTGCGCCCGTGCGCCCCGTAGAGCCACGCCGTCCGGGCGATCCGCGCGCCCTGCGGGTGCGCCTCGAGCACCGCGAGCTCGCCCGCCCGCTTGGTCCGACCGTAGACCCCGATCGGCGCCGTCGGATCGTCCTCGGTGTAGTCGCGCCGGCCGTCCCGTCGAAGACGTAGTCGGTCGAGATATAGACGAGCCCTGCGCCACGGCGTGCGGCGGCCCGGGCGACGTTCCCGGCACCGTCGGCGTTGACGGCATGGGCGGCGGCCTCGTCCGCCTCGGCCGCGTCGACGTCGGTCCAGGCGGCGGCGTGGATAATCGCCTCCGGCGCGACGTCGGCGACGCATGCGTCAACCTGTGCCGGGTCGCGGATGTCGACCTCCAGATCGATACCCACGACCGCGTGCCCGCGCGCGCGCAGATACGGGATCAGGTCCGAGCCCAGCATGCCGGCGGCGCCGGTGACCAACATGCGCATCGGGCTAGAGCAATCCGATCGACGATGAATCCCCGACCATGAACCGGTAGGCCCGAGGTTTGGCGTCCGAACGAGCGATTACGACGCCCCGCCCCACGAGGCTGCTCTCAATGCGGGCGTCGATGTCTTCGACCCGGCTGTCCTCCAGGAAGATGCTGTGCTCCACCTCGGCCCGCCGGATGACTACGCCGGTCGAGATCGCCGAGTACGGCCCGACGTAGGCATCCTCGATCAGCGCGCCGGCGCCGATGATCGCCGGGCCGCGGACCGACGAGTTGACCAGGCGCGCGCCGGCCTCGACCACCACGCGGCCTTCGATCGTCGATCCCTCGAGCGATCCGTCGATGCGCGGCTCCAGCACATCGAGGATCAGTCGATTGGCCTCGAGCATGTCCTCGAGCTTGCCCGTGTCCTTCCACCATCCGGTGACGATGGACGGGTCGACGCGCAGGCCCTGGTCGATCATGTACTGGATCGCGTCCGTGATCTCGAGCTCGCCGCGCGCGGACGGACGGATGGCCTTGGCCGCCGCGAGGACCGCGGGCGTGAACATGTAGACGCCGACCAGCGCGAGGTCGGATTTCGGCTGGGCGGGCTTTTCGACCAGCCGCACGACCCGCCCGTCCTCGAGCTCGGCGACACCGTAGGCTTGCGGATTCGGCACGCGCTGCAGCAGGATCATGGCGTCGGCATCGCTCGTGCGGAACTGCGCCACCAGATCACTGATACCGTCGCGCAGCAGGTTGTCGCCGAGGTACATCACAAACGGCGCGTCGCCGAGGAACTCCTCCGCGGTCAGACCGCGTGCGCCAGTCCCAGAGGCGCCTCCTGGCGGATGTAGGTCACCGCCAGGCCGAACTGCGACCCGTCGCCGACAGCGGCCTCGATCTCGGCGTGCGTGTCGCCGACGACGATACCCACCTCGCGTACCCCGGCATCGTGCAGCGCCTCGAGGCCGTAGAACAGGACCGGCTTGTTGGCGACCGGGACGAGCTGCTTCGCGCTGGTGTGGGTAATCGGGCGCAGGCGGGTGCCGGCGCCCCCGGAGAGCACCAGCCCTTTGAGTTCCTTGGCCATGACGGTTCCGGACGCTACAGGAGTTGACGGTCACTATCGTTTGCGGCCGTGACCGACGATCAGTGGCTGTCCGAGCGCACCTTCACCGGCGCAGACTTCGACCCGGAGCGCCTCTTGGCCGCCAAGCGGGCCGGCGGCACGACGGTCAGCGTGTGCCTGCCGTCGCTCAATGTCGCCGACACGATCGGCCCAATCCTGAACGCCGTGCGCGAGCACTGGATGGGCGGCCTGCCGCTTGTCGACGAGCTCGTGGTCGTCGATTCCCATTCGTGGGACGCATCCGCCCAGATCGCATGGGAGGCGGGCGCGCGGGTGGTCCAAGACGACGAGACCCTGCCCGCATCCGGTAGCGCCCGAGGCAAGGGCGAGGCACTCTGGAAGAGTCTCGCGGCCACCCGTGGAGACCTGATCGTCTGGCTGGACTCCGATCTGGTCGACTTCGCTCCGGCGTACATTCCGGGCCTGCTCGGGCCGCTGTTGACCAATCCCGAGATCGACTTCGTGAAGGCGATGTACATACGCCAGCTGGGTGCGACCACCGAGGGCGGACGCGTCACCGAGATCTGCGCACGACCACTGATCAACCTGTTCTACCCACAACTGGCGGGGTTCGCCCAGCCGCTGGCCGGCGAGCAGGCCGGCCGGCGCAGCCTGCTCGAGCGGGTGCCGTTCTTCACCGGCTACGCGGTCGAGCTCGGTCTGTTGATCGACATCCTCGGCGTCGCCGGACTCGGCGCACTTGCCCAGGTCGACCTCGGCACGCGCACCCACGTCAACCAGCCGACCCACGCGCTCGGCGAGATGGCGTTCGCGATCCAGCACGCGGTGCTGCAGCGCCTGGCGGGGGAGGGACGCGTCCCGGCGGAGCTCGCCGTCGCCGACGGCTACGCGCGCCCGGAGCGCAGTGACGGTCGCTGGGTCTTAACCACCACGCCCATCAGTCCGACCGAGCGCATTCCGATGCGCGAGATCCCCGGCTACCGAGACCGCCGTGACCGCTGACGGCCGCTGCTGCTACATCGACCTGGACAGTACGCTCCTGGGCTTTGGTGGATCAATCCTGCGCACGGGCGACAACCGCCCCACCGACGCGGGCATCCGCGCGCTTGAGGCACTGCACGCCGCCGCGGTGCCGTTCGTGTTCGTCAGCGGGCGGAGCCGCCTGCGCCTCGAGACCATCGGCCGCCTGTTTGGCGCACACTCGGTGCTGGCAGAGCTCGGCGCGATCGAGGCGGGCTATCCGACGGCTCCGGGTCAGACGGTCCTCGACGCCGTCGCGGCGACCGGGATCATCGATGCCCTGCTGGCCCGCGAGCCGGGGCTGGAGATCCATCCCGGGGCCATCTGGGGCCGGGAGGGCAGCCACTGCCTGCGCGGCATCGCCAGCGCCGACACGGCCCAATGGGTCGCCGACTACAGCGGCCGGGCACTGCGTTTCGCCGACAACGGGCGCATCGGGCCCGGGGAGGTTCACGTCTTCCACGTCCTGCCCGCCGCGGCCAGCAAGGCGGCAGCCGTCGAGGCCCACCTGGCCCGGCACGGATTCGCTCCGGCCGTGTGCCTTGCCGTCGGCGACTCGGCCGAGGACCTGGCCATGAGCGCCTACGTCGGGACGTTCGCGCTGGTCCGCAACGGTGCCGACGCCGATCACGCGCTGGCCGCCCGCGCACGCTGGATCACCAGTGGCGCAAACGGCGCCGGCGTGCTGGAGGCCGTGAACACGTGGCTGACGGGCGCCGCGCCGGGGCCAACCGGCCGCCCCCACTGACGCCACCGAATCGCCGCCGGCTACCCGGTGGCCGGCCGGCTCCGGGCGCTCGACCAGAACCCGGCGAGCGCCGCGCCCATGGCCGCCAGATTCGTCTCGGTCGCCGCGAGCGCGTCGGGCTCGGTCGCGAGCTCGCGATTGATCGGAAACGCCGCGGTCAGTCCCATGCGGCGAACCATCCCAGGCAGCAACTGCAGCGACCCGGCCACCGCCACACACGGCACCCCGGCATCGCGTGAGGCCGCTGCCACCGCGCTGACCGCCTTGCCGTGCAGCGACTGCCCGTCGAGGCGCCCTTCGCCCGTGATGCACAGCTCGGCCCCGGCCAGACGCTCCGACAGGCCCGCCGCCTCGAGCACCAGCGGCGCGCCGGCCGTCAACCGGCCCCCCAGCAGCGCGAGCATGCCGCCCGCCGCACCCCCGGCGGCCCCGGCGCCCGGCACGGCTGCCACGTCGATCCCGGTCGCATCGGCGATGACCTCGGCGAGGTTCCCCAGCCCCGCATCGAGGCGTGCGACCGCGGTGGCGTCGGCGCCCTTCTGCGGTCCGAACACGACCGCGGCCCCCTCCGGACCGCAGAACGGGTTGGTCACATCGCACGCGACCAGGATCTCGGTCTCGTCGATTCGGGGGTCCCGCCCGGAGGTGTCGATCGCACAGACATGCGCCAGATCGGCGCCGGTCCCATCAAGTTCACGGCCGCGTGAATCCAGGAAGCGGATCCCGAGCGCCCGCGCCAGCCCCATCCCCCCGTCGTTGGTGGCGCTACCACCGAGCCCGACGATGATTCGCTCGGCGCCGAGATCCAGCGCCATCCGCAGCTGCTGACCGGTGCCATACGTCGACGTGCGCTCGGGGTCGCGCTCGACCGGAGCCAGCCGCTCAAAGCCGGACGCCTGGGCCAGCTCGACCACGCAGGTGTGGCCCGGCAGCTCGCCGATGACCGCCTCGGTCGGTCGGCCGAGCGGATCGACGACCGGCGTCGCCCGGCGTCGGCCCGCGCGTGCGGCAACGAGCGCGTCGAGGGTGCCCTCCCCGCCGTCGGCCACGGGGACGAGGCGGACTTCGCTGCCGGTGGCCGCAAGCTGGATGCCGGCCGCGATCGCGCGGGCCGCGTCCGCCGCGGAGACCGCGCCTTTGAACGCGGCGGGGGCCACTACGACCGGGCCGATCACGGCGCGGGTCGCTCCTCACCCCAGCTCAAGGCCGAGAAAGCGCATCTGCCAGGCGTGGAAGTCCTCGTCGCCGAGCTCGTCGCGGGCGGCCGACATCTGGATCGCGTCAGGACCGACCGGGATCCGAAACCGCGCCTGGTCATCCAGGGCGGTCGCCACGATGGCGGCAGCGACGTCCTCCGCGCCGACCCCGAACTGCTCGCGCCAGGACCGAAAGCCGGCCCGCAACTCGGCCAGCAGCGGCACGTAAGGGCCTTCCCCGCGGGCGATGGCGCCCGTCGGCCGCGTGGCCGCGGGGAACTCGGTGTTGACCATGCCCGGCTCGACGACGTGCACGCGAACCCCGAACGGCAGCATCTCGATGCGCATCGCCTCGGCCCACGCGGTCATCCCGTACTTGCTGGCGTGGTACATCCCCAACAGCGGATTGGCAAGGCGCGCCCCGATCGACGACGTGCAGATCACGACGCCGCGGCGGGCCTCGCGCATGGCCGGCAGCACGTGCTGGACGACCGCCACGTTGCCGAACAGGTTCGTCTCGAACATGCGCCGCACCACGTCGAGATCGACGTCCTCAGCCGCGCCCATCACCGCGTACCCCGCGTTCGGCACGACGCAGGCCAGCGCCCCCCCGGCAAACGCGTGCGCCCGCTCGGTGCCCGCGGCAATGCTGTCGGGATCGCACACGTCCAGCTCGACGATCTCAAGCTGCGGATCCGCGGCGAAGGCGGCGCGCGCAGCGGCGACGTCACGCACCCCCGCCACGGCCTGCCAGCCGGCCGCCAGAAAGCCCTCCACGGCAGCCCGGCCGATCCCGCGGCCGGCGCCGGTCACCAGTACCGTCGGCGCACTCACGCGCCTAGGCTACCGTGTGCCCGGCCCGCGCTCACGGCGCCGGTGGCGCCACATCCGGCCCCCGACCGTTGGTGTTCGGGATGTGCAGGGTGAACGTGCTGCCGACCCCCGGAGCGGAGACCAGATCGATACGGCCGCCGTGGGCCTCGGCGAGCCCGCGGGCGATCGCCAGGCCCAGCCCCGCACTGCGGCCCTCGCGGCTCGGGTCGCCACGGTAGAAGCGGTCGAACACGAATGGCTGGTCCTCGGCCGGGATCCCTTCTCCCGTATCGGCGACCTCAAGGCACGTCTCGTTCGGGGCGCGACGCGAGCTGACGGTGATCGATCCGCCGGCGGGGGTATGGCGCAGGGCATTGTCGAGCAGGATCAGCAGGATCTGCTCGACGCGCGCAGGGTCGGCGTCGACGGGCGCGATCCCGTCGTTGCGGGCCCGCAGCGTCACGCCCGCCGCCTCCGCTAGCGGCAGACGCGAGGCAACGACGCCGTCGACCAAGGCATCGAGATCGAAGTGCTCGCGCTCGAGCGGGACGGCGCCGCTGTCCAGCCGGGCCAGCTGCAGCTGTTCCTCCACCAAGCGCTCGAGCCGGTCACTCTCGACTTCCATCAGCCCGAGGAACTCCTCCTGATGGGCCCGGTCGACACCGCCCCCTTGGAGCAGTTCCAACAGGCCCTTGATCGCGGCTAGGGGGGTCTTGAGTTCGTGCGAGACATTGGCGACCAGATCCCTGCGGGCGCGCTCGAGACGGCGTTCCTCAGTGATGTCGCGCAGCGTCACCACGACCCCGGCGCCGGGGTCGGCGACGCGCGCGATCGCCAGCTGCAGCTCGGTGCCGCCCTCGAGCGTAATCTCGCTCTCACGGACGTCGTAGGTCGCGATCGGCGTCGCGGCGGCGATCGCGGCGGCGATCGGCGCCGGCAGGTCCGCGATGGACTCCACCGCGACCGGGTAGTCGAGGTGGAGCAGGCGCCGCGCGGCCGGGTTGATGAGCGTGACCTCACCCCGGTCGCTGACCGAGATCACGCCCTCCACCAGCGAGGAGATCAGGACGCGGGCACGGTCGCGCTCGTTGGTGATCTCATCCACCTGTTCCTCGATGCGCCCGGCCATGCGGTTCAGGCTGTCGCCGAGGACCGCGAACTCCCGGATGCGCTGGCGCGGAGCGCGCGCATGCAGGTCGCCGCGCGCCAGTGACGCCGCGGTGGACGCGAGCACCGAGATGCGGCGCCCGACGAGCAGGCTCAGGCTGTACCCGGCGAGGGCCGCAAGCGTGAGCACGGCGGCGACCGCCAGCACCAGGCGCGCCTGGATCGTGGCGAGCTGGTCACCCGAGAGCCCGGACACCTTCGAGGCCGCCTCCACCGTGAGGCGCGGCGCGAAGGGGTTCGACGGCGGCACGACCGACGCGTAGACCACACGGCTGCCGTCGGCGACCATCGATGCGTTGGGCCGCAGGTTCGACCCATACTCGCTATGCAGGGCGTCAAGGAGGGCACAGCACCCGCTCGATCCACCCGAGAAGGACGTCCCATACTCGGTTGACTCGGTGATCCGGACCTGGGCCTCGATGTTGCCCGCGATGGTGTTCGCGGCGCCCACCAGCGCGGCCTGGTTATCCAGGTCGGACGCACTCAGATTGGTTGTCACCTGGTCCGCGAGTTCGGTGCCGAGCTCGCGCGCCGTGGCGCTCGCGCGCGCCTCCCGCAAGCTCGACTGGAACGTCGGCACGATCGACAGCACCACCGCCAGGCTCGCCAGCGCGCCGACCGCGATCAGGATCGCAACCAGCCAGACCTGCAGTCCGGGCCCCCGTCGCAAGCCTCGCCTCACGTGCGGGTGACGTCGGCTCCGAAGGCGTATCCCACACCACGCACGGTGCGGATGAGCGTCGGGTTCGCGGCGTCGGACTCGACCTTCTGGCGCAGGTGACGCACGTGGACGTCGACGCTGCGCAGGTCGCCGAAGAACGAGCCTTGCCACAGGTGGTTCATCAGCTCCTCGCGGGTGAACACCCGGCGCGGCGCCGAGGCCAGCTTGTGCAGGATCTCGAACTCGCTGAAGGTCAGGTAGATTTCCTCGCCGTCGCGCATGACCGTGCGCGCGACCGGGTCGATCTCCAGATCACCCGCGCGCAGCAACTGGCCGCGCTCGGGCTCGCTGCGCACCCGGCGCAGGTTGGCCCGCACCCGCGAGACGAGCTCACGCGGTGAAAACGGCTTGGTCACGTAGTCATCGGCGCCGAGTTCCAGGCCGAGCACCTTGTCGAGTTCCTCGCTGCGCGCCGACAGGATGATGATCGGCGTCACGTGATCGGCGCGGATCTGCTTGCACACCTCCAGACCGTCGACCCCGGGGAGCATGAGGTCGAGCACCACCAGGTCGATCTGCTCCTCGGCGATGACCCTCAGCGCATCGTCACCGCGCGCGACCGCGACGACATCGAAGCCGGCGTCCTTGAGGGCGTACTCGATCACCGCCCGAATCGCCTGCTCGTCCTCGACCACCATGATTCGCTCAGCCATGCACTGAAACGTAGCGCCTTGCGCGGACCTTGCGGGATTTTTTCATCGGGCCTTCACCTGCCCCGCACAACCTTCATATTTCGCAGTGTGCGGCGCGCCGGAATCAGCCGTGCGGGTCCGGTCCCCGGTCCGCCGCAGTCAGCCGCTCGCTGCTCAGCAGCGCCACGCAGTGCACGAGCGCCGGCAGCACGGCCGTCAGGCACTCGGTGGCACCCGCCGGCTTGCCCGGCAGGTTCACGATCAGGGACGTACCGCGGATTGCGGCGGTCTGGCGGGAGAGCATCGCCGTCGGCACACGCCCACCCGAGGCGGCCCGCATCGCGTCGCCGATGCCAGGCAGCTCGCGGCCGCAGACCGCCCGCGTGGCATCCGGGGTCACGTCCCGCATCGCCGGTCCAGTGCCGCCGGTGGTCAGGACCAGCACGCACCCGTGCACATCGACCAAATCGATCAGCGCGGCCTCGATCTCGGACGCATCGTCGGGGACCAGGTGCTCGACCGAGATCCATGCCGAGGTCAACAGCTCCTCGAGCGCAGCCCGCACGGCGGGCCCGCTCTCGTCGGCATACTCGCCACGGCTCGCGCGGTCCGAGACGGTCAGGATCCCGATCCGGGGGAGTTCAGGCACCTGCGGTCCGCTGGGTCTTACCGACGACCTGGCGCTTGATCCGCGCCAGGATGGCGCTCATCCCGCGCAACCGCAGCGGCGAGACCAGCTCGCCGAGCCCCATCGACAGCGCAAAGTCCGGCGAGGTCTCCAGCACCTCGTCGACCGACGCGCCGTCGAGACCAGCCGCCAGGATGCCCGCGTACCCGCGGGTCGTCGGCGCTTCGGGCGGAGCATCGAAGAACAGGTGGACGCAGTCGCCCTCGACCTCGACGGCGACGAAGAACTGGGTCTGGCACTCCTCGACGCGCTCAAGCAGTTCGTGAGCGTCCGCATACCGCTCGGGCAGGGGCGGCAGGCCGCGCGAGTAGTCGAGCAGCATCTGGAGCCGCATCTCCTTCGGCGAGAAGCGGAAGTCCTCGACGATCTCCTCGAGTGCCGGCGGCAGCATCCTCAGGCCGCCGGGGTCGCCGACGGGACCGAACGCTCGATCGGCACCCGCACGGCGTTGCCCCACTCGACCCAGGAGCCATCGTAGTTGCGGACGTTGGGAAGGCCCAGAAGGTGGCTGAGCACGAACCAGGTGTGGCTCGAGCGCTCGCCGATCCGGCAGTAGGCGACGACGTCGTCGCCAGGGCGGATCCCCAGCTCCTCAAGGTAGATGGCCTGCAGCTCCTCGACCGGCCGGAAGGTCCCGTCGTCATTGGCGGCGCGCCGCCACGGCACATTCTGGGCGGTCGGGATGTGTCCGGCGCGCAACGCACCCTCCTGCGGGTAGTCGGCCATGTGGGTCAGCTCACCGCGGTACTCCCCCGGCGAGCGGACGTCGACGAGCGGACCGTTGCCGATGTGGGCGAGCACATCGTCTTTGAAGGCACGGATGGTCACGTCGTCGCGCGGGACGACCGGGTACTCGGTCGGGGTCGGCGTCGCCACCTCGGTCGTCATCGGGCGCCCTTCGGCGATCCAACGCTGGCGGCCGCCGTCGAGCAGTCGGACATCAGGGTGCCCGAACAGGCTGCACACCCACAACGCGTAGGCGGCCCACCAGTTGAAGTTGTCGCCATAGAAGATGATCGTCGTGTCGCGGCTGATGCCCTTCGCGGACATCAGCCGCGCGAACCCTTCGGCGTCCACGTAGTCGCGCGTGACCGGGTCGTTGAGGTCCGCGTGCCAGTCGATCTTGACCGCTCCGGGGATGTGGCCGGTCTCGTACAGCAGCACGTCCTCGTCGGACTCGGCGATCACGAGCCCTGGGTCATCGGCGTGGTCGGCGAGCCACGTGGTCGTCACGAGCCGCTCGGGATGGGCGTAGCGGGCCAGCTTCGGGTCGTTGTCGAGCGGTGCGGGCATGCCTGCTCCTGGGATCGGCGGGGTGAGGGTGGCGCAAGCATCGGATCCGAAGCATCGACGCCGACCGCCTGGCGGCGCCCGGCCCGGGCCCGCAGAACGGCGACGGCGGGCCCGCATCACGCATTCCGACGGCCCGCAACGGGCCCGTGCTCGCGCTAATCCGACTATGCCACACTAGGAAAACCACGTGTCCGAGCCGCTCGAGATCCATATCGCCCGCCCCGACGACGCCGCGTTCATCGGGCGCATCTACGACGAGGGCATCGCCGACGGCAACGCGACCTTTGCCACGGGACCCCACCCGGGCGAGGAGCGCGAGCGCTGGCTCGCCGGGCGGCCCGCCAACGCGCCGGTGTTCTGCGCCCACTCGGCCGGCGCGCCGATGGGCTGGTCGGCCCTCGCGCCGTTCTCCCACCGCCCGTGGTACGCCGGCGTCGCCGAGTACACCGTCTACGTCGCACGCGAGGCGCGGGGCAAGGGCGTCGGCGGCCAACTTCTGGCCCATCTGCTGGCGGCCGCGCCGGACTACGGGTACTGGAAGCTGGTCGGGATGATCCTCGCCGACAACGACGCCGGCCTGCGCCTGGCCCGCGCCCACGGCTTCCGCACGGTCGGCACGCACCAGGCACACGCCACCTTGAGCGGCACGTGGCGGGACGTGACGCTCGTCGAGCGCCACCTCACCATTGCGCACGCCGAGGCGCCGACAGAGCAGTTCCGCCCGCAGGCCTGATCGGCGCGCCGGAAGCTGCGAGAATCCCGGTGGACGCACCCCGCTGCGGAGGAATCGATGGCTGACGAGGGACCGGCAGGCCAGGACGTAACGGCAGCAGCCCCGGGGGCCGATCCCGCGCTGATGCAGCGGATGTTCGCCACCATGCAGCTCATCCGGACGTTCGAAGAGCGAGCGGCCGAGGAGTACATGCGCGGCAACATCGGCGGCTTCCTGCACCTGGCCATCGGCGAAGAGGCGGCGGTCGTCGGTTCGGTGCTCGCCTTGCGTCCCACGGATCCCATCACCTCGACCTACCGCGAACACGGCCAGGCACTGGCCCGCGGCAGCGCACCGCGCGCGGTCATGGCCGAGCTGTTCGGCCGCGAGACCGGGCTCTGCCACGGCCACGGCGGCTCGATGCACCTGATGGACCGCGAGCACCACTTCTTCGGCGGATACGGCATCGTCGGCGGGTCGATCCCGCTGGCGGTCGGACTCGGGTTCGCGATCGCCTACCGCCAGGAGGACGGCGTGGCGCTGGCGATGTTCGGCGATGGCGCGACCAACCAGGGCGTGCTGGCCGAATCGATGAATATGGCCAAGCTGTGGGACCTGCCGGTGGTGTTCTTCTGTCTGAACAACCAGTACGGCATGGGCACCTCCGTCAACCGCGCCTCGGCGGAGATCGAGCTCCTCAAGCGCGCGGATGCGTTCGACATCCCCTCGCACCGGATCGACGGCATGAGCGTGTTGGAGGTCCATCAGGCCGTCAGTGACGCCGCCCATCACGCCCGCACCCAGCAGGAGCCAGTGATGATCGAGGCGCTCGCATACCGTTACCGCGGCCATTCGATGAGCGACCCCGACCGGACCCGCCCCGAGGACGAGAAGGCGCGCTGGCGCGCCCGCGATCCCCTGGTGACCTTCGAGCGCGTGCTGCTCGGCGAAGGCCTGATCACCGCTGACGAGCTCGCCGCGATCCGCGACGCCAACCAGGCGACCGTCGACGACGCGGTCGCGTTCGCCATCGATTCGCCGCCGCCGCCCGAGGCCGCACTTGCCGACGACGTCTACGCGCAGCCCTGGAGCGACGACGCGCGCGGCAGTGCGCGGATGCCCCGGAGGGCCGCATGAGCACTGACGCACCAGCCTCGGCGATCTCGTACCGGGAAGCGCTCACGCAAGCGATGCGCGAAGAACTCGAGCGTGACCCGGACGTCTTTTTGATCGGCGAGGACATCGGCGTCTTCGAGGGCTCGTTTAAGGTCACCCGCGGCCTGCTCAACGAGTTCGGCCCGCGCCGGGTCGTCGACACGCCGATCTCCGAGGCCGGCTTCGTGGGGATCGGCATCGGCGCGGCGATGGCGGGCCTGCGGCCGGTCGTCGAGCTGATGACCGTCAACTTCTCGATCGTCGCGATGGACCAGATCGTCAACAACGCCGCCAAGGTCCGGTACATGTTCGGTGGCCAGGTCTCCGTCCCGATGGTCATCAGGATGCCGGGCGGTGCCGGCCACCAGCTCGCCGCCCAGCACTCGCACTCGCTGGAGGCGTGGTTCACCCACGTCCCCGGCCTGAAGGTCGCCTGCCCGTCGACGCCCTATGACGCGAAGGCGCTACTGAAGACCGCCATCCGGGACGACGACGCGGTCATCTTCCTGGAAAGCGAGGGACTGTACGCCAAGAAGGGGCCTGTGGGGGGCCCGGACGATCTCCTGCCGTTCGGCCAGGCCGCGATCCGGCGCACGGGCGCCCACTGCACGATCATCGCCGTGTCGCGCATGGTCTGGATCGCGCTGGCGGCCGCCGACCTGCTGGCCGCCGAGAGCATCGAGTGCGAGGTGGTGGACCCACGGACGACTCGGCCGCTCGACATGGACACGATTGCCGCCTCGGTCCGGCGCACCAATCGGTGCGTGATCGTCGACGAGGGTTGGCCCGAATGCGGCCTCGCGGCGAATCTGGCGGCGCACGTGTACGAGGAGTGCTTCGACTGGCTCGACGCCCCGATCGCGCGCGTCACCGCCGCCGACGTGCCGATGCCCTACGCACGCAATTTGGAACAGAGTGCGCTGCCGCGCGCCGAAGGGGTCGCCGCCGCCGTACGCGGCACCTTGGCACGGGGAGGCGCCGCGTGAGCGAGCTGCTGATGCCCAAGCTCAGCGACACGATGGAGGAGGGCACCGTCCTCAGCTGGCTCGTGCCCGACGGGGCGGTCGTGACGCGCGGGCAGCCGATCGTCGAGATCGAGACCGACAAGGCCGACATGACCGTCGACGCCCCCGAGGACGGACCGCTACGCATCATGGCCGCCGAGGGATCCGTCCACCCGGTCGGCGCGCCGATCGCGTGGATCGGGGCGGGGCACCCGAGACGATCGTAGCCCCCGAGCCGTCCGGCGCGGTCGTCACGGTTCCGCCGGCCGCGGAGCCCACCACGAACATTCCGGTCGGCGACGACGGTACGCCGTCGCAGATCGGCATGCCGGCCGCCGGCGCGCCGGCGACCCCGCCGCCCGCGCCGCCAGCCGCGCCCGGTGCCCCGACGCACCCCGATGGCGCGCGGATCATCGCGTCCCCGCTCGCGCGCCAGATCGCCCACGACTCGGGCATCGATCTGGCGGCGATCCGCGGGTCAGGTCCCGGCGGGCGCATCGTGCGTGCCGATCTCGACGATGCGCTCGCCTCGGCCGCCGTACCGACCACGGCGCCGCCGGCCCCGGCCGCGGTGCCGCCGCCGACGCCGCCCCGCCGCGCGGCTGCGATCGGCTTCGGCCAGCGGATTCCTGCCACGCGCCTGCAGCGAACGATCGCCCGCCGCATGCACGAGTCCGCCGAAGCCGCGCCCCACTTCGCCCTGCAGCGCGACGTGGATGCGTCCGAGCTGCTCGCGATGCGGCGTCAGCTGGCCACCGCCCGGCCGGACCTTGTCACGCCCAGCGTGACCGACCTGATCATCCGTGCGCTGGCCGTTGCGGCCGGCGAGCGGCCCGATGTCCTTGCGCGCTGGGACACCGACGCGTTCGTGATCCCCGACGGGGTGCATGTCGGCGTCGCTGTCGCCGTCGAGCGCGGCCTGCTGGTGCCGGTGATCCGGGATGCGGACACCAAGTCGGTCAACGAGATCGCGGCCCAGGCGCGCGATCTGGCGGCACGCTGCCGCGACGGCAGCATCACCGCGGCCGAGCTCGAGGGCAGCACGATCACGATCAGCAACCTCGGCATGTACGGCATCGACCGCTTCACCGCGATCATCAACCCGCCCGAGGCCGCCATCCTCGCCGTCGGCGCAGCCCGGCCACAGCCGGTGGTGCGCGACGGCGTCGTCGTGGTCCGCGACGTGATGACCTTCACGCTCTCGATCGATCACCGCGCACTGTATGGCGCCGAGGGCGCCACGTTCCTGGACCGCGTCGCCCAGCTGGTGGAGATGCCCTATAGCCTGGTGGCTGGCTGATGGCGTCATCCTCGGCGGCAGTGCTCGTGCACACCGGGCGCATCGACTACCTCGCGGCCTGGCGCATCCAGCGCGGGCTCGCGGAGGCACGCCTGGCGGGAGTGATCCCCGACGTGCTGTGGCTCCTGGAGCACCCGCCGGTCTACACCGTCGGCCGCCACGGCACGCGGGCGGATCTGTTCTTGTCCGACGACCAGCTCGCGCTGATGGGAGCGAGCGTCCATAACGTGGACCGAGGCGGCCAGATGACCTGGCACGGGCCCGGGCAGACGACCGCGTACGCGATCCTCAGCCTGCGACCCGCGCGCCGGATCCGGCAGGTCGTCGCGGACCTGGTCGGCGCGATGGCCGACACCTGCGTGGCCGCCGGCGTCGCCGACGTCCTGGCCGACAGCGAGTCGATCGGCGTCTACCGCGCTGGGCGCAAGCTCGGGAGCGTCGGTATCCGCGTGCGGCACGGCATCACCACCCATGGGATTGGGCTCAACCGCGACCCGGATCTCGAGTGGTTTACGCTTGATGACCGCCTGCGGCGCCCCGGGGGTTCCGGCGTCCTCGATCGCGGCCGAGGGCGGCGACCCCGACCGGAACCGCGTTGAGGCATCGCTAGCGGCCGCGCTCGCCGAACGCCTCCGGCTCACCCCGACCGAGGTCGGCCTCGACGAGTTGTGCCGACGCGCGGGCATCGCGACCCAGGCCATCGCCGCGGATCTGCCCGCCTAAGCCCGGCGAAGCTCCCACGCGGCGAGCGTCGCCGCGACCAGCGCGTCGTCCGGATCGGCCACCCCGACATCGGCGAGCCACAGCTCCAGCTGCTGCCCGGGGACCTCGTACGGCTCAGCGTCCGGATGGGCCGACAACAGCGCGTCGGCGATCAGCTCCGGATCGGGCGCCAACATCCCCTTAGAACACGTTCACGCCGGCCGCCAAGCCAACGATCACGATGAGAACCCCGTACCCGAGATAGCCCATGCCGAGGAGGATCCCGCCGAGGCCGATCGCAATGACCGCCAGGACGAGCCAGGCGGCCTTCGGGAGCCCCCCCGCGCCGAGGGTCCAGCCCGACCCGGGATCCGGGGGCGCGTCGTTGGATGACTCATCCATGGCCCTAACTTATCCGACCCCGCGTCGCGCAGCCCTCTCGCGCGGACTGGTCGCGGGCGCCGCGGCGAGGCGAGCTCTCAGGCCGGCGCCGGCGCCGCCCGGGTGACCAGCTGACCACAGGCGGCATCGACGTCCGCGCCGCGCGAACGCCGCACGGACGCCTCGAGCCCGGCGCGTTCGAGCGCGAGCAAGAACCGCTCGCGGCGCTCCGGCCGGGAGGCCCGGTACTCGTCGCCGGTGGCGTTGTACTCGATGAGGTTCACGTGGAACCGTCCATCGCGCAGCAGTTGGGCCAGGCGCTTCGCGTCCTCGAGGCTGTCGTTGACGCCGTCCAGCAGTACGTATTCGATGAACACGCGCCGGCCGGTCTTGTCGCAGTAGCGCCGGCAGGCCGACAGCAGGCTCGCGATCGGATAGCGCTGGTTGATCGGCATCATGCGGCTGCGCGTCTCGTCGTCGGCGGCGTGCAGCGACACGGCCAGACGCACCGGCAGCGGGAAGTCCTGCAGCGCGGCGATGCCGGGCACCCACCCGACGGTCGACACCGCGATTTGGCGCGCGGAGATGCCGAGCCCCGGGGCAGGGCGATGCAGCTCCTCGATCGCGCCAAACACCGCCGGCAGGTTCTGCATGGGCTCGCCCATGCCCATGAACACCACGTTGGACAGGCGTGCGGCCTGGTCGTCGGCCTCGCGAGCGGCGATCAGGGCCTGCTCGACGATCTCCCAGACGCTCAGATCGCGTCCGAAGCCCATGGTGCCGGTCGAGCAGAACCGGCACCCGAGCGCGCAGCCGACCTGGCTTGACACGCATAGGGTGCGCCGGCCGGCGGCGTGGGCGATCAGGACGGCTTCGATCTGACGCCCGTCATCGAGCCCGAGCCGCCACTTGACGGTGCCGTCGACCGAGACCGCGCGCTCCAGCCGCTCGACCGACCAGAGCGCACCGTGCTCGGCGAGGGTGGCGCGAAGCCCCTTGCCGAGGGTGGTCACCTCATCCCAGCTGCGGGCGCCGGCCCGCTGCGCGCGAACGATCTGGTCCATCCGGTACGCGGGCTCGCCGAGCTCGGCGAGCACGCCCGCGATTACGTCACGATCCATCAGGCGACGGTAGCAGTCCGGCCCCGGCAAACGCCGCGGCCAGGCGGCGCAGCTCGTCGGCGACGTCCCCGCCGGGCTGGATCGCCAGCTCGGTCACTCCGTCGGCGTCGAGGGCACGGACGCGCTCGGCGAGCTCGGCCGCCGTGCCGGTCACCGAAAACCGTCGGATGTGCTCCGGCGTGACGAGCTCGCGATCGGCATCGAGCACGATTTCCACCAAGTGGCCGCGGTGCAGTTCCTGGTGCCGCCGGGCAGCCTCCAAGTCGCGGTCGATCCGGTGGAGGTAGGCCTCGGCGCTCGCGCGCAGCTCGGGGTCGAGGCCCTCGAGGCGCCAAGGCTGTTCGGCGAACTGATGGAATGCGACGGCCACCACCGGCCCGACGGCCGCCTTCAGCCGTTCGGAGTCCCATGGCTCGTCGTCCTCGCGGACCGCGCCGACCGCGTGAACGACCAGCGGGATGCGGTCCCCGACCCCAGCCCGTACGAGCCCGAGCCCGCCGGGATAGAAGATCCCGGTCATCGCCCCGTCGCCGGCCTCACGGGCCAGCGCCTGCGCGCGGGGGCCGCGGCAGGAGACGTAGATCGGGATCGGCCAGGGCCCGTCGGCGCCCGGGACCCGGATCAGGCGTACCGGCGCACCGCCCTCCCGGTGGCCGACCTCGCCGCCGCCCAGAAGCGTGCGGAGTTCGGCGACCTCGGCCTCCAGGCGGGCCATGCGCACCGGCGGTAGTCCGAGCGTGAACCGACCGGTGAAGCCCGCGCCCACGGCCACCGCGACACGCCCGGGCGCGAGCGCAGCGATGCTCGTCAGCGCGCTGACGGTCACCACCGGTGCCCGCAGCCCCGGCACGAGGACGCCGACGCCGAGCCCGATGCGCGAGGTCCGCTCGGCGGCTCGCGCGAGTGTCACGAACACGTCGTCATACAGCAGCGGCGAGTCGTAGCACCACGCCCGCGCGAACCCGAGCTCCTCGGCAAGCGCGATGTGTTCCGGCGTCGCCCGCGTCGGCGCGAAGAACGCCGAGATCCGCACACCCATCAGGCGCCCTCCCCGACGAGCTCCTCGGCGTGGATCTCCTCGATCTCCCGGTAGGGCACGACCTCTGCGTACACGCGGCCCCCGATGAGGATCACGACGGCGGCCAGCGCGAGCGCCACCGCCGAGAAGATCCCCAGGGCGGCGGTGATGCCGATGGCCTGGGAGAGGTACCCGAGCCCGATTGTGGGAATCGTGCCGGCGTAGGCGCACATATACAGCGCCGACAGCAGCTTGCCCCGCTCGAGGATGGGGACCGAGACACCGCAGATCGCCGTCCCCCCCTGCAGCGTCAGACCGTTGAGCAGGCCGATCACCGCGGCCGCGATCAGCACGAGCGCCACCGAGCTGACCTGGGATGCGGAGACGACCAGCAATGAGGCCACCGCGCCGCCGCCAACGCCCCACATCACGGCGGTGCGGGGCGCGACGCCGCGCGCGATCAGCGGGGTCACCCCGCCGAGCCCGAGCTCAAGGAAGCCGACCAGGCCGACCAGCGCCAGGTTCGTCACCCCCAGCACCGACACCATGTACAGCGGCACCACCGACAGCAGCGTCGCATCCAGGAACCCGAGCGTGAACGCGGCGGGGGCGAGGAACGTGGCGAACCCCGCCATCTGCCCGGCTGGCACGCCAACCTGGATCCGCCAGCGCCCACGCGAGGCGCGGTCGCGCCGGATCGTCTCGGGCGTCATCGCGAACGCCACAAACGCCACCACCATCAGCACCAGGTAGAGCTCGAACGGCGCGCGGATCGGCTGGCTCGCGTTCTGGGCAATGATGCCCGCGAGTCCCGGCCCCAGCCCGAACCCGAGCCGGAAGGCGAGTCCTGCCACCACAGCCGCCCAGGCCCGGTCGCCGGCGCGCGCGTGGTCGACGATGAACGCCGTGCCGACGCCGAGGAAGCTGCCGATCGCCAGTCCCTGGAGCACCCGCCCGGCGAAGAGCATCTCGACGTTGCTTGCCCAGCCGAGCACGATCGCCGCGAGCGTGATGCAGACCATCGCTGGACCCATGACCTTCTTGCGCCCGACGCGGTCCGAGACACCGCCCATGACCAGCATCGTCGGCACCACCGTCAGCGTGTACGTGGCGAACAGCAGCGTGACCTGGCCGTTGGTCAGGTGGAAGTCGGTCTGGTACAGCGGCAGCAACGGCGTGACGATGCTCGTGCCCATCGTGAAGATGAGCAGCGCGATGGTCGCCGTCCATGACGAGCGGGTCATTGGCCTCCCTCGATCGGCGCGCGCCCGGACCACGCATCAAACCACACCGGCCGCGCCTCGAGCCGGGACGCCTCGGCGCACATCGATGACGCGCACGCGCTAGCCTCGGCCACTGTGAGCAACGAGAAACTCTGGCGCTACACCCGGCTCTCGCGCATCTGGGCCCGCACGCTCATCGTCGTCGGGGTCCTCGTCTTTGTGGTCGGCCTGGCCATGCAGGTCGGCGACAGCGCCGCCGCGTTCGTCAGCTGGGTAGTCACCGCCGTCGCGACCCTGATCCCGAGCACGCTGCTGTTTTTCTTCCTGCTCCGGGGCTGGATGGGCAGCAACGGTCTGCCGAGCGCGCGGCTGCCCGACGCCGCCGTCGATTCCGGAGTGCCGCGCCGCAGCGAGCCCACCCCGCGCAACTGGCTGACCTGGACGCTCGGTCTGGGGGCGGCGCTATTCGTCTCCAGCGTGTGCATCATGGGCTTCCTCATCGGTCTGCTCGGCGGCGGCGGCGTCGCCGAGGGCGTCGTGGCAGGCGTGCTGATCGCCTGGGGCCTGGTCACCGCCCGGGATGTGCGCCGCGTGGAGCGCATCGAAGCCGACGAGAAGCGGGCATACTTCGCGGCCTGCAAGCGGCCGGTCAGCGTCGGGTCGGTGTTGGTATGGCGCGCGCGCGCGTCCGCCGACCCCAGCACGTGATGGGCGGCGCCCGAATGCTGGCCCGGGCGCCACGGCGGAGGGCTGCTAGAATACCCCGCAGGGTATTCACCGGACCATCGCATCGGGGGCAGCGTGGCAGACGCGCATAACGTCGTGATCATCGGCTCCGGCCCCGCCGGCCTCACCGCCGCCATCTACGCCGCCCGCGCCAATCTCGCGCCCGCTCGTGTTCGAGGGCTACAGCCCGGCGGCCAGCTCACGATCACCACCGAGGTCGAGAACTTCCCGGGCTTCCCCGAGGGCATCCAGGGCCCGGAGCTGATGCAGATGTTCCGCGAGCAGGCCGAGCGCTTCGGCACCGATCGTCGACGGCCGACGGTCACGCGCGTCGACCTCTCGCGCGCGGCCGTTCGGCGTCGAGCACCGACCGAGCGGCGAGTACCGGGCGCACGCGCTGATCGTCGCCACCGGCGCCACCGCGCGCTGGCTCGGCCTGCCCGAGCGAGAAGCGAGCTGCTGGGGCTACGGCGTCTCGCGCCTGCGCCACCTGCGACGGCTTCTTCTTCCGGGACAAGGAGTCGTGGTCGTCGGCGGCGGCGACACGGCGCATGGAGGAGGCGCACGTTCCTCACCAGCTTCGCCTCCAAGGTCACCGTCGTCCACCGCCGCGACGAGTTGCGCGCCTCGCAAGATCATGCAGGAGCGCGTCGCTCGGCCAACCCCAAGATCACGTTCGCCTGGAACGCCGTGGTCGAGCGAGGTCGCTCGGCGACACGAGAGGCGTCGAGGCCGTCGTGCTGCGAGGACACGCGTCACGCGGCGCAGCGACGCGAGCTCCCGGCCGACGGGCTCTTCGTCGCCATCGGGCACCAGCCCAACACCGGCTTGTTCAAGGGCCAGCTCGAGCTGGACGAGACGGGCTACATCGTCACGCGACCGGGCACGCGCGCACCAGCGTCGCGGGCGTCTTCGCCTGCGGCGACGTGCAGGACCACGTCTACCGCCAGGCGATCACCGCCGCCGGCACCGGGTGCATGGCCGCGATCGACGCCGAGCGCTGGCTCGAAGCCGCCGTGCACGAACCGTCCGCATCCGGGCAGCACGCATAACCCTCCCCGCCGTCGCAACGAAAGGACTGACCGCAAATGGCCGACGTGCTTGAGATCACCGCAGACAACTTCCAGGCAGTCGTGCTGGAGAGCGAGCGACCGGTGCTCGTGGACTTCTGGGCCGAGTGGTGCGGTCCGTGCCGGATCATCGCCCCTGTCGTGGAGCAGATCGCCAGCGAGCGGGCGGATTCGCTCGTCGTCGGGAAGCTCGACGTCGACAAGCACGGCCCCATCGCGGCGCGCTACGGCGTCCAGGGCATCCCGTTCCTGGGCCTGTTCGAGCACGGCCAGCTGACGCGCCAGGCTGTGGGCGCAATGCCAAAGGCCCAGCTCGAAAAGCAGCTCGGGCTCTAGGCACGACACCAAAAGGATCAGCAGATGCCGACGTATGACCTTGCCTGCACCGCATGTGACGCGAACTTTGAGCACTACCGCCAGGGCTTTCTGCGCGAGGAGGACCGGGTCTGCCCAGACTGCGGATCCCACGAGGTCACGCAGCGGTTCACCGGCTTCGTGACCACGCGCCCAGCGCGATCCGACACGGCTCCCACCGTGACGAGCTTTGGCGGCGGCGGGTGCTCGGGGGCTCCTGCGGCTGCGGCGGGCACTGATGGCGACCACGCCGGCACCGGCCACGCGCGAGCAGCTGCTGGTACGACTGCGCCGCGCCGAAGGACAGCTGCGCGGCGTCCAGCGGATGCTCGACGAGGGCGCCGACTGCCGGGAGGTGCTCACGCAGCTGTCGGCGGTCAAGGCGGCACTCGACCAGGTCGGGCTGCATCTGATCACCGATCAGATGCGGACCTGCGTCGCCGACGGCGGGCAGGGCGACTGCGTGCAGCAGTTCGAGGATGCGATCGCCACGTTCCTCCGCTTCGCGACGCTGGCCCGCTAGATCCACTCCGCCAGTTCGGCCAGCGTCCGCAGGCGCGCGTCGATCTCCGGATAGCGCCCGGCGCGATCGATGAGCACGCCGCGGATGCCTGCGGCCCGGGCTCCGGCAAGGTCCCGCGCGGGGTCGTCTCCGCAGACGAGCGCCGCCTCGGGTGCCACCGACAGTCCGTCCAATGCGGCCGTGAAGATCCGCCGGTCGGGCTTGGCGACCCCGATTTCAGCGCTGACGACGACGGCGTCCACCCACCCACCGACGCCGAGGCGGTCCAAGTGCTCGGCAAGCGTGCAGTCCCAGTCGCTGACGATCGCGACCCGGACGCCCCGCGAGCGGAGCCCGGCGAGCGTGTCCATCACGTCCGGGTAGACCTCGAACCGCAGCACCCCGACCAGCAGCTCGGCAAGCGTCCCGACCGGCGGCGGCAGCGCAAGCCCCCGGGCCAGCACCTCGGCGCAGTCACGACGTAGGCTCGCCACGGTGGCCGGCGTCCGTCCGTCGAGATGGTGCGCCCGGTAATAGCCGATCTCAGTGCGCAGCGCCGCCGCCACCCGGTCCTCTCGGTTCGGGTAACCGGCATCCGCCGAGTGCCCGGGTCAGCGCCGGCGCGGGTGGCACCAATCGCACGACGGTCCCCATCGCATCGAGCAGCAATCCGCGCGTGCCTGCAGGATTAGGGGCGGCTGACATCCCGGTCTATACTGCCGCGCGCAAGAAAGAAGGTCGATGACACGACGACGCCTGGGCCGCACGTGGCTCCTCGGGGCTGTCCTGCTCGGTGCCCTCTGCCTGATCTGGGCACCGGCGCTGATCGCGATCCCCTACACGCGGGGTCCCGGCGGGGTACACGATGTCTGGACCCGACCCGATCGAGGCTGGGAGTTCATCATTGACGCAGTCACCGAGTCGCGAAACGCGAAGCTGGGCACATCGCAGGCAGCGTTGCAGCGCGCTCAGGAGCTGTGGGCGGGGCCTCCAGCGAGCGCGGTGAGGGTCACCTTGACATGGACCGGTGGCCCCTTCCGCGTGCCCGTGCCGCAGGGAGGGGCGCGACCGGCGCGCAATAACCTGCGTGCGGTCCCGACCTCAGCCCTCGAGTGGATCGTGGACGGCCACGTGAACCAGGGTCCCGTGCAGATGATCGGCATGATCGACTACACCCACGGCCGCCTGGTCTGGGATATCCGCAACCGGGTCAGCGGGGCCTCGTGACGTACATCAAGGCCAAGCACCTCCGCCGCGAGCGCCGCCGCGAGCAGCGCCGGACCGCGCGCCTGCGCGTCACGTTCCTGGTGATCTTGGGCCTGTTGGGCTCGATGGTGGTACTCGCCGGCCTCGCCCTGAACCACGAGATCAAGAAGATCTCGCAGGAGACCGCGCACCTGAACATCAAGACGCTCGGCCAGAACACGGCGATCTACGACCGCTACGGCCACCTGTTGGGCATCGTCGCCGGTGAGCAGAACCGGACCTTGGTCTCGAGCGCGATGATCCCCACGGAGCTCAAGCAGGCGACCATCGCCATCGAAGACAAGCGCTTCTACCAGCACCACGGGATCGACTACGTGCGCCTCGCGGGCGCCGCGCTGCACGATCTCGTCGGCACCGGCGGGCTGCAGGGCGCATCCACGATCACCATGCAGCTGATGAAGGTCCTGGCGCTCAACGGTAGCGACCAGTCCCTGGACGGCAAGCTCAAAGAGGCCTACCTGGCGGTCCAGTTCGAGAAGACGCACACCAAGGACCAGATCCTCACCGACTACCTCAACAGCGTCTTCTACGGCAACAACGCGGTGGGCGTCGAGGCCGCCTCCCTGACCTACTTCAACAAGAACGTCAAGAACATCTCGCTCACCCAGGCGGCCCTGCTCGCCGGCCTGCCCCAAGCGCCGAGCGAGTACGACCCGTTCCGTCATCCGATCGCCGCGCGCCAGCGCCGCAACGAGGTGCTGCAGCAGATGGCCAGCCAGGGCTTCATCTCCGAGCAGACGGCCGCGCAGGAGCAAAAAGCCGGACTCGGACTGCATGCCGGGAACGCCTACAGCGCGGCGCCGAAAGAAGGCTACTTCTTCGAGTACGTCAAGAACAACCTGGAAAAGACCTACGGCCAGGCACGCCTGGCCGACCAGGGCCTGAAGGTCTACACAACGATCGATCCGAACCTCAACGCCCAGGCCCAGGCCGCGATCAACCAGAACCTCGGCCAGCCCGGCGACCCCGAGGCCGCCATCGTGATGATGGACGCGCACACGGGTGCCATCCGCGCGATGACCTCGTCCCAGAACTACAGCGTCGACAACCAGTTCAACTACGCCACCCAGGCGCTGCGCCAGCCAGGTTCGACCTTCAAGGCGTTCGTGCTGACGACCGCGATCAACCGCGGCATCAACCCCTACACGACCTACTACGACTCCCGACCGCTGGACTTCTTCGACCCCACCTGGGGCCAGATCAACGTGCAGACCTACAGCAACACCTACCCGGGTCGGATCAACATCCTCGACGCGACACTGCAGTCTGACAACTCGTCTACACGCAGATGACGCTCGACCTCGGGCCGCAGGCGATCGTCAACACCGCCTACGCGATGGGCATCCCACGGTCGCGCGCCCTCCCGGTCTACCCGTCGGTCGGCCTCGGATCCGGCGTGGTGACGCCGCTCGACATGGCCACCGCCTACAGCGCCCTGTCCAATCAGGGCATGCGAGTCGCTCCGCTGTCGGTCACCAAGATCATCGCTCCGACCGGCACGCCCGTCGAGTTCCACGCATCGGTGCACCGGGTGCTCTCCGACGGCGTCGCGTACGAGGTCACCAAGGTGCTGCATGAGAACGTTCTGGCCGGAACCGGGACGGCTGCCGACATCGGCGCCGAACATCGCCGGCAAACCGGCACGACCACCAACTACGTTGACGCCTGGTTCATGGGCTACACGCCGTGCTACGTCACCGCCGTATGGGTGGGCTACCCGAACGCGAGCGGGACCCCGAAGTACATGACCGACGTCCACGGCATCGCGGTCGCCGGCGCGACCTTCCCGCACAGATCTGGGCCAGCTTCATGAGCAACGTCCTGAGCAACCCCGCCTACGCCTGCCCGCTGTCGGACTACCCGCTCCCGAGCAACCCGGTGGTGTGGAAGCCGTTCTCCAGCGCCTTCACCCAATACGCACCGCCGCCGACCACGACCAACACGTCGACCTCGACGACCCCCACCACCCCGGGCACCCACACCAGGACGACACCCGCCAAGACCACTCCGGCCAAGACCACGCCCGCGACGACGACGCCCCCCACCACGACGCCGGCGACCACCCCCACCGCGACGGCGGCGACAAAGCCGCACGGCTGATCGCCGATGGCTCGCGCCGTGCGCCTCCAGCCGGTGCGCGAATGGGATCTGCGCCTCGCACGCGTCACGCAGCCGCTTGTCGCCGGCGTCATCGCCGCCGTGCTGGCGTTGGGCCTATTCGTGTTCGGTCCGCCCGGCGGTGACGCCGCCGCGCACCTGTACCAGCTGCAGCTGGTCAGCCGCAACGGCATGCAGTTCTGGGACAACCTGTGGTATTCGGGCCGCTACAGCCTGGTCAACTACACGCTGCTCTATTACCCCCTGGCCGTGGCCGTGGGCCAGGCGGCCGTCGTCGCGGCGGCCGTCGGCGCCGCCGTCGGCGCCTATGCGCGGCTCGTGCGAACCGCGTGGCCGCGATACGCCACCGCGTCGGTCATCGCCGCCACGCTGATCTTCCCGCTGGCGGTGGTCGCCGGCGTGTATCCGTTCATGCTCGGCCTGGCATTCGGCCTCCTGATGCTGGCCGCCCTGCAGGCGCACCGAGTCTGGCTCGCGTCACTGCTGGCGCTCCTGTCGCTGGCGAGCCACGTGTTGGCCTTCGGTTTCGCCGGCCTGTTCCTGGTGTCCTGGGCGCTGGCCGACCGCGCCTGGCTGCGGGACCGCGGGTATCGCGCGTTCGCGGTCGTCGTGGTCGTCCTGGCTGTCCTGCAGCTCCTGCTGGTGCGGGCGTTCTCCGTGCCCGGCGGCCGGTACATGTTCGACCCGAAGGACCTCGCGGGCATCCTGGTGTTCTGCGCCGTCGGGGTGGCCCTCACCCACCGCCAGCCGACCATGCGGGGCCTGTCGATCTTCTTTCTGGCTCTACGCCGCCGTCGCGGTGATCGACTTCGCGGTGCCGAACGCCGTCGGCGGAAACATGGTCCGCCTGGCCGTGATGGGTGCACTTCCGCTCCTGCTGGTCCCGCTCGCGGCACAGCACTACCCGGCCCGGATGGGCGGCGGCCGGTGCATCGCACTGGCGATCATCGGCCAGGCGATCTCACCGATCTCGGAGTGGCCAGGCCTCCGCCGCCTCGCCCGGCCAGCGCTCCGGCTTCTGGGCGCCGGCGCTCGCGTTTCTGGCCGCCCACCAGAACCCGGACTATCGCGTCGAGGTGGTCCAGTCCAAGCGCTACTGGGAGGCGTACTACATCGCCGGGCACGGGTACGCGATGGCGCGCGGCTGGTACCGACAGGACGACTATCCGACCAATGCGGTGCTCTACAACAACCCGACGCCGTCGAGCTACCGCGCCTGGCTGCGCGCGGTGGGCGCGCAGTACGTGCTGCTGCCGGCCGGCGCACTGGACCCGAGCTCGGGACAGGAGGCCGCGCTGCTTCGCAGTGGTGCCTCCGGGCTGGTGCCGGTCGCTCGGACCGGCACGTGGACCGTCTACGCGCTCCCGGACCCCACACCGATCGTGACGCCCGCCGACGCCGCCCGGGTCACGCGCATCACCCCCACCACCATCACGATCCGGGTGTCCCGGCCCGCGGCGCTGACCGTCCGCGTCCACGACACCCCCTACTGGACGGTTGCCAGCAGTGCCGGGTCGGCGTGCGTGGCGGCGGGAACCGGGTCGACGACGACGGTCGTGGTCCGCACACCGGGCACCGTGCAGCTGCGGTTCCAGGTGCGGCCGGCGAGCGTCGTGCGCGCCCTGCTCGGCACCCGCACGTCCTGCCCGGCGGCGCCGGCGCCCTGATCCCGGCGGTGGCTAGGGACTGGTGACCTGCAGCTGGATGACCAGAACGACATCCAGCAGGATCGTCGCAGCGAGCACCCATCGCGTCCGCCGCCGCGAGCCCTCCTCGAGCCAGGCGGCGACCGGCCACACGAGCGGGAACGCGACCAGACCGAAGCGCATCATCGACGAGTAGCTGCCGCTCAGCAGCGGGACGCCCAAAGACAGGATCGTGAACAGCACCCACGGGCTCCGCCAGCCGCCCTCCTGGTGCCAGAGCGCGACGGCGACGACGATCATGACGATCGTAAACAGGAAATCCCGTTCGCTGCCGGTCCAGACCAGGTGGTGAAACAGACCGCTCTGGAACGGCGGGACCACATAGTTGACGACGTGCCAGGTGGCCTGGGGCAGGCCGGTCACAAAGCTGACCCCGAGCGGGCCGCGGTGCCAGGCCCCTTGCGCGTCCAGCGGCAACTGCCACGAGCCGCGCTCGGCCTGCATCCAGCCGAGGAACGCGGCGAGGGTCAGGATGGCCGGCACGCAGCCGACCAGCGCATGGCGGACCCGCAGCTTCCAGGTCGTGTCGGTCTCCAGCAGCGCGATCAGCACGACCAGCGCCGCGATGAAGATGCCCTGCGGCCGGGTCAGTGCCGCGAGCGCAGCGGCAAGCGCCGCGAGGGACCAGCGCCCCCGGCTGGCCGCGAGCGCGGCCCCGACCGCCAGGCCGACGAGGATGCCGTCGGTGTACGCAAGCGAGGCGTAGATGGCCGGCGGTGCCAGCGCAAAGACCCAGGTTGCGCGGTTGGCGAACGCGAGCCCGCGACGGTCCCAGGTGAGCCGGTGCAGACCCAGCACCGCACCGAAGAACGCCAGGTTGCTGACGACGAATCCCCAGATGAAGGGGTTCGTGGCGGTCTTGAGCCCGAGCCACATCACCGCCGGCAGCAGCGGGAAGAACGCCAGGTTCGTCATCACCACGCCGACGAGCCCGGTGTTGTGGTCGTAGCCGTGGCGGGCGATATCGATGTACCAGCTCGTGTCCCACGACCCGAGCAGGGTCAGCGGACCGGGCACGGAACGGTCATTGCCGAGCGACGTCGGGCCGAGCCACAGCTCGGTCAGCACCGCCAGCCCGATCACCAGCAGACGCGAGGCCGCCCACGCGAGCACCGGTGCGCGCCAGCGGGGCCACCACGCATCGCGCGTCGGCGTTGCTGCCGAGGCCGCCGTCGCGAGCGCCGGTGTGCCGGTGCTACTGGTCGGCACGCTGCCGATCACCGCCCCCTTGGTCCCGGACCCGTGCCGCACCGGGTCTTACCGGCGATTATCGGCGATCGCGACCGCCGCGTGGTCGATTCCGGAAACGTCGAACGCACTATTTCGAGGATTTGCGCCGGAACAGGTCGATGCCGTACCCGTGGTAGACCAGATCGAATTGCCCCGTGCGCTCGAGCGCCTCGACATAGGGCGTGTTGACCCACGGCTTGACGCGGCCGTCGAGCAGCCATGGCTTGTCCGTGTCGACCAGCACCCACTGGGCGTCGCCGATCACGGGCCACGCGTACACATGCAGACGGTCCGACAGGCGCCCGCCGGCGGGATTCATGGCCGAGACCGGCACCCCGGGCGGGATCATGGAGACCACATGCGCCAGCGCCTGGTCGTGTGCAGTCACGGTGTACTGGTCCGAGGCGCGCGTCGAGCCGCCCGGGATCCACTTGCCGATCGGCACCGGGCCGTGCCTGAAGCCGGTCACGAGCGTCGCCACGAGGAGCGCCCCGATCACGACCCATCGCGTCCGGGCCACGCGCCCCCACACGCCGGAAAATCGCTGTGCGCGGGCGATGCCCCCGATCATCGCGACGATCAAAAACGGGGTGATCACGGCCGTGTACTGGTAGTAGATCGAGTACTGGGTCGAGTCGTTGGAGAGCATGTTGAGCAGCAGCTCCGGCACGAGCGCGATCAGGATCAGCGGCGCGAGCAGCGGCAGGAGGACCAGCGGAGACAGCAGCTGCCAGAGGTAGCTCAGCCGCGCCCGGCCGACCAGCAAGCCGAGCTCATGGCCCGGATGGCGCAGCATCGACTTGACCAGCTGGCTGGTGGTCTGCCCGGAGGCGCCGTAGCGAGCGATGAACGGGCTCCCGCCCGCCGGCGAGAAGTGCGGGATGATGATGCCCACCGCGACAAACGTCCACAGCACGCCGCCGACCATCAGGGCCGTCGCCATCCGGGTGCGCCCGTGCCGGATCAGCACCCACAGCCCAATGCCGGCAACCGCGAGCCCGACCTCCTCCTTGGTGAGCACGCTCAGTGTGGCGAACACGCCGACCAGCACCGGGCGATCCGCCTCGACCGCCCACACGCACCACAGCAACAGCGGCGTCGCCAGGGTGACCGGATGGAAGTCGAACACGACCGACCACTGCAGCGGGGTGTAGAGCAGGTACGCGATCGCGCACATGGCCGAGACGCGCCAGTCGCCGATCCAGCGTCGCGCGATGCCATACGCCGGAAACGCCCCGGTGGCGACGATCAGCGGCTGGGCGACCAGCAGCAGCTTCGGTGTCGGGAAGACCCACCACACAGGCACGAACGCCACCAGGATCGGGTCGACGTGACTACCCAGCCGGCTGATCTGCTCGCCGGCGCTGTCGGTCACCTCGAGCAGATGCCCGTGCGCGGTACTCCAGATCGCCTGGACCATGTTGCCCAGGTCGTAGCGCGCCGTCGAGAACGCGTCGTAGCGGCGCAGGGCCAGGAAGATGAAGACCCCGGCGAA
Source organism: uncultured Thermoleophilia bacterium (assembly GCA_963768285.1). Taxonomy (GTDB): domain Bacteria; phylum Actinomycetota; class Thermoleophilia; order Miltoncostaeales; family Miltoncostaeaceae; genus CAITWD01. Next base: position 69,575 of record CAVYHI010000029.1, on the reverse strand, counting down.
CACTGCGGCCGCGACCGAGACGACGACCATGCCTGGATCCCACTCGGACGCCCGCAATCGCGCCTTGACCGCGGCCACCGGCGACGTGCGGACCGCCGTCACGCCCGCCTCGCGATCAGGCTGAAGGCGCCGACCGCAGCCAGCTCGACGACCGTGATCTCAAGCCGCGAGACCACCGCCAGCGCGACCGCGACACTGCCCGGGACGTGCTGCGCGAGCGCCAGCGCCATGATCCCTTCACGGATGCCGAGGCCCGACGGGACGACCACGACGAGCATCGACACCGCGAACGAGAACAGGAAGGCGCCCGTCACGAACGCGACCGAGCCGACCGCCGGACCGCCGAGCGCGCGGATCCCGAGCCACACCCCGACGCCGAGCACAAGCTCGGCCGCCAGGTACCAGACGGCCAGCACCACGACGCGACGCAGCCGGATGACCTCCGGCAGCGGCTCGCGGCCCAGCCGCCGCAGGGCGTGCCCCAGCGTTGGCCCGATGACGCGCGGGTGCAGGATGATCAACAAGAGCGGCAGAAACGCCACCAGCCAGGTCAGCCAGCGCGGGCCGAGATGCCCATAGGCCAGCACGAATGCAGCGCCCGCAACCGCCGCCACGCCGACCGAGAGCACCTGCTCGTAGATGATCGCGGCGACGGTCGCCCGGCGCGGAACGCCGTAGTTGCGGGCCATCTCGACCCGCCCCGCGATCATGACGACCGAACCCGGCACGTAGCGCCCGAGGAGCGACACGCCCCACACCGCCAGCACCCGGCGGTGTCGGGGCGCAGGATCGACCAGTGAGTCGACCACCGCGACGTATGCACCGCCCGTGACGAAGTATGAGATGAAGATCACCAGCGCCGAGACGGCCAGCAGCCCCCAGTTGGGGTGCCAGGCGTAGCTGGAGATCTCCGACCAGCCGCTGACGAGGGCGTAGGCGAGGAAGCCGACCGCCACGAGCGCCGCGGCGATGCCCAGGTTGCGGCGGCGATTCCGGGGCCGCGGCCTGTCGAGCTCCGCGGTCACGCGCTCGTCCGGCCGGCCGTCTGCCGTCTGCGACCGCGCTCTTGGGTCATCCGCATCTCCGATTCACGCGTGCCCGCGTACCCGGCCGCACCGAGGCGCCCGGGCAGATCATTGCGCAGACGCGTGCACCGGATCCCGACGGCGTGCGCGGATGCCGGCAAGGAAGCGGTCAGCGACCGGCCCGGGCGCCCCGCATTGCTCGTAGCGGCGCCGCGCCTGCGTACCGAGCCGCTCGCGCAGTTCGGGGTCTTCGGCCAAGCGCGCCAACGCGGCCGCGAGCGCCGCCGCGTCGCCGACCGGCACCAGCAGCGCGTTTTCGCCGTCGCGCAATGCCTCGCGCGCACCCGGCGTGTCAGCGGTGATGATCGGGCGTCCGACCGCCATCGCCTGCCAGACCTTGTTCGGGATCACCCGGCTGGCCTTCGCGCTGCCACCGAAGATCCCGAGGCAGATATGCGCGGCCGCGAGCTCGTCGCCGAGTTCACCGTACGGCACCCATGGGATGTGCTCCAGGCCCGGCGGGCGGCTCCGCGCGAGCTCGCCGTCGAGCCACTCGCGCAGCTGCCCGTCGCCGATGATCCGGATCGGCGGAACGCCGGGGTAGCGAGCCGCCTCGAGCACCACGCCGAGACCGTGCAGGGGAGCGAGTTTGCCGACGAACAGCGCCCGCACCGGGGGAGCCGGCTGCGGGCGGGCCGGAAAGCGCTCAGGGTCGGCGCCGACCGGCACGACCATCACGCGACCGCGTGCGCGCGGAAAGGCCTTGGCGATCCAGTCCGCGTTGGACTGGGTATCTGCGACGATGACGTCGGCCGCGCGAACCAGCTGGCCATCGAGCCACGACAGCAACCGGGCCGTCCGCGCGCCGGCCCGGCCGCGATCACCGCCAAGCGTGTCACTGAACGAGATCATCATGTCGACGATCAACGGCACGCGCCGGCGGCGCGCGATCATCCGCACCAGCGGTGCATCGAGCTGGGCTGGGTACCCGGCCATGACGGCATCGACCGCGCCGATCTGCCGTTCGCGCGCCAGAATCTGCACCCACGCGCCCGCGGCGCGCGCCAACGCGCCCACCAGCGCGAACGAGCGCAGGAAGCTCCCGGCCTTGTGCTGGGTGCGCTCCCATACCGGCACGTGGCACTCGATGACCGTCTGGCCGCGTTCGGCCAGACCGGCGCGCAGCACTTGGATCCGGGGGTAGGACCGCTCGTAGGTCCCGGCGACCAGCAGCCTCACGCAACCCGATCCGTCGGTCGCCCGATGATCTCCTTGACGCGGGAGGCGGCCTCCTCGGATCGCGGGCGCAGGTGGTATCGCTGGATCATCTCGCTGACGAGGCCGATGGTCAGAAACTGCATGCCGACGAGGATCAGTAGCACCCCCAAGAGCAGCAGAGGCCGATCGCCGATGCTGTGGCCGAGCAGTTTCAGGACGGTCAGGTAGGCCGAGATCAGCACGCCGAGCAGCACGGCGACGGCGCCCACGCCACCGAACAGGTGCATCGGCCGATGCCGGTAACGCCCCAGGAACGTGATCGTCAGCAGGTCCAGGAAGCCGCGCAGGTACCGTTCGAGCCCATACTTGCTGTTGCCGTGTTGACGGGGCCGGTGGTTGACCGGTAGCTCGCCGACGCTGAACCCTCGTGGACCGCCAGCACGGGGATGTATCGGTACTGGTCGCCGGCCAGCGCCAGCGCATCACCACCTCGGAGCGGTAGACCTTGAAGCCGCAGTTCAGGTCGTGCAGCGGGACCCCGCTCACCGTGCGGGTGACGCCGTTGAACAGCTTCGAGGGCAGGCGCTTCGAGGCGGGGTCCTGGCGGTTGTGCTTCCAGCCCGAGACCAGGTCGAAACCCTTGTCGAGCTCCGCGAGCATGCGCGGGATCTCCTTCGGGTCGTCTTGCAGGTCGCCGTCGATGGTGATCAGGATGTCACCCTCGGCGACCGCAAACCCCGCCATCAGCGCCTCGGCCTTGCCGAAGTTACGCCGCAAGCGAACGACGCTGATCTCCGGGATCTCGGCGGCGAGACGGTCGAGGACGGCGGCCGTACCGTCCCGAGACCCGTCGTCGACGAAGATCACCTCGGACCGCTGGGGGAGGTCCCGCAGTACGGGTATCAGCTCGCCGGCGAGCGGACCGACATTGTCGCGCTCATTGAACACGGGCACGACGACCGAAATCATCTGATCAGGTTGGGGCATTCGTAGCAGGATGCTACCGGTCCGCCCACACATCGCGGGCGCGCGCTGTAACAGCGTCCCAGACCGGCGGACGCGGGATCTGGGGCACGTTGCGCAGGCGACGATCGGCCACGACGACCACGGAGCCGGCGCAGGCGACGAGCACGACCGCCATCAGCGGGCCGACGACTCCGCGCCCGCCCTGGATGGTGGTGACCAGCAGGTACCACGCGCTGTAGGGAATGCCGCGATGCAGCTGGTCGGCAACCGACCAGCTCAGGGCGGCCAGCGGGACGAGCGCCACCACGATCGCCAGCGTCAACTGCCAGCGCCGCGACGCGGTGAGGGCAAGGACCGCCGCGTGCGCGGCGACGGCGACCAGAACGATCATGAACGGGCGGAACACGAACGCGGCCACGAGGATGATGCCGAGTCCGGCGAAGCTCGCCGCGACGTCGGACGCCGGGATGAGCGCAAGCCGCGCGATGTGCGACACGCTCCAAACGCTGAGCACCATGCCCACGACCACGACCGCCCCCAGGGCGACCAGGCTGCGGGCGAGCACGGGGGCGTCACCCGGCTGCGGAACCTGGCCCGCCGACATCCCCGGCATCAGACCCGAGCGGCCGAGCGCGGTGCCGACGCAGGCTGCGGCGACCCACGGGAACACGCGCCAGACGAGGGCCACCATGCCCGGACGCCACGGGATCCGCGCGCGACGCAGACGCAGCGCGGCATCCACGGCGACGGCCAGCACCGGCATAATCACCAGAAACAGGATCGCCATCAGCGCCGTGGCATCGAGCTCGCGGCCGACGACGTACACGCCGCCGGTGGGGCCCGGAATGCTCGTCATGGCATCAAGCGAGCCCGCCAGGCCGAGCACGGCGTTGCCGAAGATCCCCAGCTGGGTCTCGCCTGCCAGGCTCGGCCCGTAGACCGGGGTATCGGGGCGCCCGGAGACCGTGACCGCGGGAATGCCTGCAGCGATCACCGGCGCCTGGTCGCCAAAGGTCTGCGGAACGGCCAGTCGCAGCAACTGGGTCGCCAGCCCGGAGACCGGTGCGGCACTGCCGCCGGCACGGACAATCGCGGTCCGCGCGATCTGCTCGAGCCCGAGCGCCTGGCGGTTGTCGCGCCCGCTCGGCCAAACCCATATCGCTCCCGACGCCGGTGACTCGTCGGGGGCGTCGACGTTGATCACGGCGCCGATGCGCACGCCGTGCACCTTCGGCAGGAACCAGCGCATGCCGGCGTTGCCGACGATGCTGGCGTCGGTCGACACGAACAGCAGCGGGCGCTGATGGGTGGTGTTTGCCGACAGCTGTGCCAGGGCGACGAGCATCCCGGTGGCGCTCGCGTTGGCGGCCACGCCAGGCGGCGCGTCGCGGGGCGCGGCGATGATGATCGCCGACTGCTGCGATGGGCCGGTGAGCGTCCCCGGCAGGCTCAGATACACGTCGGTGCCATGGATCAGCCGGCCGCGCCAGCGCGCCACGAACTGCTGTTGGCCCACGCGCGCCGCGCCGCGGGTGACCGCGTTCTGGTTGCCGGAGCTCGCGATGAACTGCTGCTGGACCCACGCACCCACAGCTTCGTCGCCAGCCGACCCCGGCGCGCGCGTCGGGGCGATCGACTCGACGGTGCTGGTCGCGTTGGCGATCGCCGCCGGGTTGATCGCGGGGGGAACCGCAGGCGGCGGCACCGCGCCGGGGCTCTTGAGGGTGAGCAACACCAGGAGAATCCCGACGATCGCCAGCAGCCATGCGATGCGGTACATGCGGACGTTCAGCACCGGCCGCCCTCCACCGCAGCGAGCGGGCGCCGGGTGCCGTGGTGGCTAGGATCTTGAGAGCGTCGGGCGAGGGGCCCTCCCGATCCCGCACCGCCGATACCCGTCAAGGGGTGACGTTCGTGCTTCGCCAGATCAATGTCGGCGTCAAGTCGCTCGCCGACTATCACTCGATCATCGCGCACGATCTGATGACCGAGATCCGCGATCTGGCACACGGTCTTCAGGGTCTGCGCGTCTGCCACGTCAACGCGACGAGCTTCGGGGGTGGCGTCGCCGAGATCCTCTACAGCCTGGTTCCGCTGATGAACGACATCGGCCTGCAGGCCGATTGGCGGGTCATGTTCGGACGCGAGGAGTTCTTTAACGTGACCAAGGCCATGCACAACGCACTGCAGGGGTCGCCCCGGACGATCAACCCTGAGGAACAGCGCACGTTCGAGCGCTACAGCCTGGTCAACGCCGGTGGCCTGGACGGCGACTACGACGTGGTGATCATCCACGACCCGCAGCCGATCGGGATTCGCGGCAACACATCCGGCCTCGACGCAGCCAAGTGGGTCTGGCGCTGCCACATCGACCTCTCGGATCCCAACCCCCAAGCGCTCGAGTACCTGCGGCCGATGATTGCGGGGTACGACGCGACGGTCTTCCATATGGCCCAGTACATTCCCCACGGCGCGATCCCGCACCCGGTCATCATCCCGCCGGCGATCGATCCGCTCACGCCCAAGAACATGGCGCTCTCGGCCGAAGACGCAGCGTACATCGTCCACCAGTTCGGCCTCGACATCGAGCGCCCGCTGCTGTTGCAGGTCTCCCGTTTCGATCCCTGGAAGGACCCGCTGGGGGTCATCGACGCGTACCGGGTCGTCGCCGAGCAGGTCCCGGGCGTACAGCTGGCGCTGGTGGGTTCGATGGCGACCGATGATCCAGAGGGGTGGGAGTACTACAACCGCACCGTCGACTACGCCGGCGGTGATCCGAACATCTACATCTTGTCCAATCTCAACAATGTCGGCGGGATCGAGGTCAACGCGTTCCAGACGCAGGCGAGCACCGTCATCCAAAAGTCGGTACGCGAAGGATTCGGCCTGACCGTCACCGAGGCGCTGTGGAAGGCGCGTCCGACGATCGGCGGCAACACCGGCGGGATCCCGCTGCAGATCACGGACGGCCAGACCGGCTACCTGGTGGATTCCCCCGCCGCGTGCGCCGCACGCGTGCTCGACATCTTGCACGCGCCGGGCGCCGCGCGTGAAATGGCGCGGCGCGGCAAGGAACACGTGCGCGCGGAATTCCTCACGCCTCGGCTGCTCCGGGATTGGCTGCGCCTGCTCACCGAGCTGACGACGCGGGACTGACATGACCCAACCCGACGAGCCGACCCACGACGAGCAGGTTATCCTGGTCTCGAACCGGGGACCGGTCACCTTCGACATCGACGAGCATGGCGAACAGGTGGTCATCGCCGGCGGCGGCGGCTTGGTCACCGCGCTGTCGGGCCTCGTTGATCTGACGCCGGTCGTCTGGATCTCGGCGGCGATCTCCGATGAGGACGTCCGGCTCCAGCGGGACGCGGGCGACACCACGATCCGACTGCCCGACATCGGTATGCGGACCTCAGGCAGGTTTGCGCTGGTCGAGCCCGAGGTCTACGACCGCTACTACAACGTCATCGCGAACCCGATGCTGTGGTTCATCCAGCACTACCTGTGGAACCTGTCCCGGGCCCCAAACATCAGGCAGAACGAGCTGGATGCGTGGGAACTCGGCTATCTGGTGGCCAACCGGAGGTTCGCCGAGGTGGTCTCACAGGAACTCTCGCGGCGACCCGATGCGATCGTGATGCTCCACGACTATCACCTCTATACGGCCCCTGGGGTGATCCGGCAGGCCCATCCGAACGCGTTCCTGCACTTCTTCGTGCACATCCCCTGGAGCCAGCCGGACTACTGGCGCGTCGTCCCCAACCACATCCGCGAAGCCGTGCTCGAGGGCCTGTTGGCGAACGACATCATCGCGTTCCACACCGCCCGCTACGCCCGCAACTTCCTGCTGTGCTGCGAAGACCTCCTGGGGCTGCGGGTCGACTACGAGCGGCGGCAGGTTCAGTGGCAAGGGCGCGACGTCTGGGTCCGCTCCTACCCGATCTCGGTCAACGCGCCGGCCTTCGAGTCGATCGCCGCTTCGCCGGAGGTCCTCGAGGAGGAGGGCCCGATCATGCGGCGGCGGCGCGCACACTTGATCGTCCGGGTCGACCGCGCCGATCTGTCCAAGAACGCGATCCGCGGGTTCCTCGCCTTCGACGTCTTCCTCGAGCGCTACCCGGAGTTTGCCGAGGAGATCACCTTCTTGGCCCTGCTGCAGCCCACGCGCCAGGACGTGCCCGAGTACGTCGAGTACCTGGAGGCGATCCGCGAGGTGGTCTCGCGGATCAACACCAAGCACGGCAACACCGACTGGATGCCCATCGACCTGCGCGTGGAGTCGAACATGGCCCGAGCGGTGGCGGCCTACAAGCACTTCGACGTCTTGATGGTCAACGCGATCTACGACGGCATGAATCTGGTCGCCAAGGAGGGGCCGCTGATCAACGAGCGCGACGGGGTCATGATCCTCAGCGAGAACACCGGCGCCCACGAGGAGCTCGGGTCGTTCGCGATCTCGGTCAACCCGTTCGACATCGAGAACCAGACCGAGGCGATCCACCAGGCCCTGACGATGCCGATCGATGAGCGTCGCGAACGCCTCGACCACATCAAGACGATCGTCCGCGAGAACGACATCGAGAAGTGGCTCAGCGCGCAGCAGGCCGACATCGCCGCCAAGCGCAGCCACGACACCGGAAGCGCCGATGCCTGACCTGCCCCACCTCAACGCGCGCGGGGAGGCGCACATGGTCGGCGTCGGCCACAAACCCGCCGTCGCCAGAACGGCGGTGGCAGAGGCCTCGGTGCGTGTGCAGCCGGCCACAATCGCCGCGATCCTCGACGGCGCGGTACCCAAGGGCGACGTCGGCGCGGTCGCGCGCCTGGGCGGCATCGCGGCAGCCAAGCGGACCCACGAGCTGGTCCTGTTGTGCCACCCGCTGCCGATCGACGGGGTCGATCTCGATGTCGCCGCCGATCCCGCCGGCCTGGTGACCCTGACCGCGACGGTCCACACGACGGCGCGCACCGGCGTAGAGATGGAAGCGCTGACGGCGGCGTCGGTGGCGGCGCTCAACGTCTACGACATGGTCAAGGGCATCGATCCCGCGCCGGTCATCGAGACAGTGCGGCTGATATCGAAGGACAAGGCGTCCGCCGCCCAGACGGGGCCACCATGAGCCGCGCCCGCCTGGAGATCTCCGCCGCCGGACCCGCCCGCCCCCCGGTTGACGGCATCATCGCCGCGGTCGCGCGGCGTCAGGAGCAAGGCTTCGACGCCGTGTGGTGGGCCGATCACCTGCTCCACTGGTTCCCGACCTCCATCTGGGTCCCGGACCTCGTCCCGCAGGCCGCCGGACAGGCGAGCCCGCATGTCTGGATGGACCCGTTTGCCCTCGTGGCCGCCAGCGCGGGAGCCGCCGACCGGATCCGGTTTGGGGTCGGCGTCACCGACCTCGTCCGTCGTCACCCGGCCGCGCTCGCCCAGACGGCACTGACGCTCGACCACGTGACCCAGGGGCGTTTCATCCTCGGCGTTGGCGCCGGCGAATCATTGAACCTGAGCCCAATCGGGCTGGCCAATGCCCACCCGGTCGGTCGGCTCGAGGAGGGCCTGGAGGCCATTCGGCTGCTGTTCGCGTCTGCGGACGAGGTCGATTTCGAGGGCGAGCACGTGACGCTCCGGGGCGTCGCGCTCGGGCTGCGCCCGTTCGGCGACGCGCCGCCGCCGGTGTGGGTCGCGGCACACGGCCCGCGGGGGCTTGCGGTTGCGGGACGCCTGGGTGACGGCTGGCTGCCGCTGTGTCTGGACGCCGATGCGTACGCGGTGATGTGGGCCGCGGTCCGCGATGCCGCCCGCGCCGCGGGCCGGCCTGGCGATGCCGTGACGCCCGGGTGCTATACCCGCGTCGTGGTCGGCAAGGATGACGATACGGCCGTTGCGACCGCGCTGGGCTCGCGGCTGCTGCGGTTCATCGCCCTCACCGGCTCCGCCGAGACGTTCGAACGTCACGGGTCCGAACATCCGCTTGGCACGGGCGTCGTCGGGCTGACGAGCTTCGTGCCGACCGGGCTCGGGCGCGACGAGGCGCTGCGCCTCGCCGCGGCCGTTCCTGACGCGGTCGTGCTGGACACCGTCATCGCCGGCAGCCCGGCCACGATCGCCGCGCGGGTGGCAGGACTCGCCGCGGCTGGGGCCCGCCACCTGCAGATCGTCAACATGACGCCTCTCGCCGATCCGGGACAGGCCGCGGCCAGCGAGCGCCTGCTCGCCGAGGCGCTTGCCGAGCTGCGACGCACCGCCAACGCCTGACCCGCGCGGATCGCGAGGACGTGTCGCGGTCCCCGCACCCGCGTTCTACCGCCTGCGTTCGGGAACGGTCGACCAGTGCCCGGGAGGCCGCCTGCCCGAGGAGTCGCCGGTTAAGCTGCACGCCGTGCACCCGATCTGCTCCGACCTGCGCGCGCCGATCACCCCGCGCGATCCCGCGCGGGGTGATCGGCTTGGACCGCTCGCGGGGTGCGCCCTTGCCGTCGGCGCCGGTGGCCCGTGAACGGGGACGGGGATGCGGCCCGGCGGCGGCGCGCCGGGATTGGCATCGGCTTCCTCGTGCTGTTCCTGTTCGCACTCGGCGTCTTCCTGCTGCCGTTCGCGTTTCCGACCGAAGGCGCGATCGTCGCGCGCTTCGCGTCGACGGCCGCGTTCAGCCCCAACACGCCGGGCGGTCGGGCGACGGCCGGTGTCGCGATCGAAATGCGCGATCCTGGGCGGCTGACGCTGACCGTGATGCAGGGCTCGACGATCATCCGCACCCTCATCCCGACCCGCACCGTGCGCAAGGGCTGGATCACCGCCGCCTGGGACGGCACGAACCAGCAGGGGCTGGCGATGCCGGACGGTGTCTACACGCTCCACCTCACCGCCAGTTCAGGCCAGAAGGGCTATAACGCCAGCCGCCGGGCGACGATTGACCGCACCCGGCCGCCGGCGCCAACGATCACCGCGGTCTCGGCAGACCCGTCGCAGCTGGCGCGGGGCGCGCAGTGCGCGGTCACGGTTACCCCGAGCACCTATGCGCGGTTCACCTTCGCCGCCCAGACGCACGCGGGCGAAGAACTGGTCAGTGGCCCTCAATTCGTCGACCGAGGGTCCGCGTTCGTGTGGAGCTGGAACGGGCGCGGGGCGGGCGGGGCGGTCCTGCAACCCGACCTGTACCAGGTCAGGATCACCGAGGTGTCGGTGAACGGCTTCACCTTCATCGCAACGCGCGCGTGCTGGATCGGCAACCTGCTCGGTACCGCGACGCCATCCGACCTCGCGCCCGGCGACGTCGCGACCGTCCGGCTGGTCACCCCGCTGGGCGCCGCGGTGCCGGCCTCAACCCCGGTTGAGTTGCGGCTCTACCGCCGCACGGGCACACCGGGGACGCCCGGCCCAGTGATCGGGGCGCCACTCGGCTCCCCGGTGCAGACGACGGCAGGTGCGGCGAGCATTGCGTTGCCGACGGCCATCCCCGTCGCCGACGTGTGGATCGAGGCGCGGACGTCGGGGCGGACGGCGCTGATCGCCGCGGGAGCCCGCCCGTGAGCGCGGTCAATTTGAGCCGGGACATCGGCGCCGTCCTCGGGGCGGCTGGGATCGCGGCGCTGTTCGTCCCGATCCCGCAAGTTGCGCCGACCGCCCGTCGCGCGGCGGGCCTGGCGCTGACGATCGCCGGCTGGCTCGTCCTTGCCGCGTCGCTCGCGCCAAGTTCCTTGGTCAGCCGCCTGCGCCATCACGCCCATACCGCGGTTGGCGCCGCCGAAATCGCTGTCGGCGTGATCCTCGTGGTCGTCCTGGTGCTCGTGTTGCTGGCCATCGGCACGTGGGCGACGATGCGCTGGCCGCGGGCGTGGCTCATCGCGCTGGCCATCGCGCTGCCGATCCGGATCCCGGTGCCGATCGGCGGTGCCTCGCGCGACCTGCTGCTGCCGCTGTACGTCGTCGGTGTGTGCGGGATCCTCGGGTTCGTGTGGGGGCGCCTTCGCGGCCGTTTTGGGGCCGACGCCGAACCCCGGACCCCGCTCGACATCCCGATCGCCGCGTTCATCTGCTTCACAGTCCTGTCGATGCTCTGGACGATCGACACCAAGGACGCGGCGATCCAGATCGTGTTCTTTTACCTCCCGTTCCCGCTGCTGATGCTGACCGTGGTCGCATGGTGGCCGTCGATCCCACGGGCGCTACCGCTGCTCGCCGGCGTCACCATCGGGTTCGCGACAGCAATTGCCGCGCTGGCGCTCGTCCAGTACGAGGCCCACTGGATCTTCTGGAACGCCAAGCTCCAGCAGGACGACATCTACAGCCAGTTCTACCGCGTCAACGGCATCTTCTTCGATCCGAACATCATGGGTCGTTACCTGGCGATCGGAATCCTCGCGGCGTTGGCGTGGATGTGGCTGCGCCCGGGCAAACGGGAGCTGATCGTCGGAACGCTGGCGATCATCGTGATGTCGGGCGGCCTGCTGGTCAGCTTCTCGCGTTCGAGCTGCCTGATGCTCATGGTCGGCATCGTCCTGTTGGCCTGGCGCGCATTCGGTGCGCGCCGCACGCTGGCCGTGGGCGGAATCGCGTTCGTGATCCTGGCGGGCGGCGCGATCGCCTCGAGCCACAACATCCGCAACGCGCTGACGAGCACGCACCGGCTCTCGTCGGTCAGCGAAGGGCGCTTCAGCCTCATGAGCGGAGGTGTCAACATCTGGCGCAAGGAGCCGGTCGCCGGGTCCGGCGTCGGGAGCTTCCAGACTCGGTTCACCCAGACCGAGACCCCGTACCAGATCGCGCACAAGAAGGTGTCCATCAGCCACAACACCCCGATCACGGTCCTCGCGGAGCTCGGCGTGATCGGGGCGGCGCTGTTTGTCTGGCTGTGCGTCGCCGTCTGGTGGGTCATCGCACGCTTCTCGCGGGCACTCACCGGCGCCGACGGATGGATCGAGTGGAGCCTGCTGGCGATCATCACCGGGATCTTCGTTCACTCGCAGCTGTACGCCGACCTGTTTGAGGACCCGATGCTGTGGACCGCGCTCGGGGCGGCCATCGCCATCGGCATCCTCGGCCGAACCGTCCGTCCGGCCGCCGACACGGTGCCCATCGCGGCGATCAAGTAGGTGGGTGCGATGCGCATCCTCTGTCTGACCAACATGTACCCAGGCCCCGGGGAGCCGGATTACGGGGCCTTCGTGCGCGACATGTGCGACGCGCTGGATGATCGCGGCCACGAGGTCCGGCGCGCGGTGATCGACACCCGCGCCAGCGGCCCCATCAACACGCCACGCAAGTACGGGCGGCTCGCGGGCGGCGCGCTGGCCGGGGCCCGCTGGGCCGACGTGATCTACTCCCACTACCTGTTCCCCACCGGAGCGATCGCGGCCGCTGCCGGGCGTACGGCGCGCCGCCCGTGGGTACTGACCGCACATGGCGGCGATGTCGCCAACCTCGATCGCACTGGCCTTCGTACGGCGACGGCGGCGGGCCTCAAGGGCGCATCGGCGATCATCGCCGTCAGCCATTACCTGGCAGACCGCCTCGAGGCCGCGGGCCTGCGCCTGCCCCCGGTCTTCGTGGCCAATATGGGCGTCGACATGTCGGCATTCACGATCCACGACCGTGCCGAGGCGCGGGCGCGCCGTGGACTGGCCCCGGACGGGCCGGTCATCATTGCGGTCGGGGGCCTCACCGAGCGCAAGAATCCTTTGGGTCTTCTGCTCGCATTCGCGCGCGTGCACTCCGCCAGGCCTGGCGCCCAGTTGGTGTACGTCGGCGACGGCCCGCTGCGTGCGAGCCTGACGCACGGCGCCGCACGCCTCGGGCTCACCGATGCCGTGACCCTGACCGGCGCGATCCCACATCAGGACGTCGCGGACTGGATGGCGGCGGGGGACCTGCTCGCCCTGGTCAGCCGCGTGGAGCCACTCGGCGTCGCGGCGCTGGAGGCGCTTGCGTGCGGCAGGGCGGTCGTGGCCACCGAGGAGGGCGGTCCGCGCGAGGTGATCCCGCCCGCCTGCGGCGCGCTGGTGCCACCTGACAATCCGGTCGCGATCGCCGATACCGTGTTGGAGGTGATCGCCCGGAACCCTACGCCCGCCACCTGCCGTGCGGCCGCCGAGCGCTTCGCGCTGACCCGGCAGGCGGCGATCGTCGAGGAGATCCTCGCCGGCGCCGTCAGCGGCATCCTGCCCGAGGCCCACCGCGCATGACCGCCGGGGCGGGTTTCATCGCGCCGCGACTGCCACGGTGGCCGATGCTGACCGGCGCGGTGGCGCTGACGGTGCTCGGGGCGCTCCTGGCGATCCTCAGCCCCGGGGCTGCCATTGCGCTCGTCGTGGTCGTGGGACTCGTGACGTTCCTGGCGGGCATCAGCGATCGTCCGATCGCGCGACTGATGGTGCCGTTTGTCGGGATCACCGTCGTAGCGGCAATCCTCGGCCCCAACCTGGCCATTCCCCAAGCGCCGGGGGCGTTCCTGTTTCGCGTGATGATCGTGGCTCTCGGTCTCGGCGCGCTCGGGTACCTGCTGATGGGCGGCCGCATTCGGTTCCCGGCCGCGCTCGGCATCCCCGCGGGCCTGCTCGGGGCGATGGCGGCGTGGGCGACGATGTCGATCGCCTGGTCCCAAAACACGGGCGCCGCCATCCGTTGGACCGCGTTTCTGGCGATGATGATCGGCCTGGCGGTCGCGATGCCGATGGTGTTCACCACCCGCCGGCGCGTGATCAGCATGCTCAAGATCCTCGGATGGACGTTCGCAGGCGTCACCGGATTCGCCTTCGTCGAGATCGCCACCGGGTATCACCTTCCCACCTCGCGACTTACCCAGATGGTCGGCGGCACGGCATTCGCGGCGACCTCGGTTTTCGGTAACCAGAACAACTTCGCGACCTACCTCACCCTCGCGCTGCCGTATCTGGTGACGCTTCCGCTGGTCTTCCCGCAGCGGCGGCTCCGGGCGATCGGCATCGCCGGCACCGTCGTCGACCTCGGGGCGTTGCTGCTGACCGGCAGCAAGGACAGCCTGCTCGCGGCGGGCCTGGTATTCGTGACCCTGCTGCTGTTCCTGGCAACCGACCCCCGACAACGCTCGAAGCTGGTCGGAGCGGTGCTCATCGCCATCGTGGCGATCGCGGTCGTCGTTCCGTCGCTGAACGGTTCCGGACTGATCCCGTTGCCGCAGCGGGCCGTCAACAAGTTCAGTTTCTCGCTACTCGAGAAGGAGATCGCCAGCGGCCAGGGGTCCGGCGCGGCCCGCGAGAGCCTGCTCAGCGACGGCCTGACTTTCGTCGGCCAGACGGGTGGGTTCGGCGTGGGCGCCGGCAATGCCGAGACCCATGTCCTCGAGCTCGCCGATTTCCCGGGTGTCAGCAACCTGCACGACTGGTGGCTCGAGGTGGCGGTCGACCTTGGCCTGATCGGCCTGGCGTTGTATGTCACCTACTACGTGCTGCTGCTGCTCCGGCAGCTGCGCGGGGCTCGCCGGGCGACCGATCCGCTCGTGCGCTACCTGTGCCTGGCCGGAGCCGCAGCCATGGTTGGATTCGTCGTCGGCAGCCTGGCGCCATCCACAATGATTGCGTTTTCCCCGATGTGGGTGATGTTCGGCGTGTCCATGACCGCCATCGCCATCGCGGATCGCGCGCGTCGCCACGGCGGGCGCCTGCCGTGAGCCCCGGCCCCAGCGTGCGCGTGCGCGTGGGTCCATGCCGGGCCGGGTTTCGCCCCCGTGCGGAGTGGGTCCTGGGCATTCTGATCCGCGCACTCGGGCGCACGATGGTCCTGACCGATGGCCCCGCGGACCTTGTCTACGCGCCAGATCCCCCGAAATCGGGCGTCTGGCTCCCGGCGGACGTGCGTGCACAGGAATTTTTCGGACAATCCACAGCGTTTTCCACAGAACGGGCCTATTCTGTGTATGGAGCACCAACCTTGTTCCCCCCGTGCGCCCCATCGGCGCCGATCGGATCCGACCTGGTCGCGAGCGCGTTTCATTTCCTGGCGCGCTGGGACGAACACTGCGTTGCCACCCGCGACCGGTTTGGCCGGCTCCCCTTCGCAGCGTCGACCTTCGGGCAGGTCGCGGGGCTCGATCCGCTCGATCCGCCCGTCGAGCGCTACATCGCGCTGATCGCCGACCAACTGGGCATCGCACGGCCAACCGGATGGCGGGTCTACCTGACCAACGACATCGACGACCTGCGCATGCGCACGCCCCAAACCCTCGCCAGACTCGGCAAGAGCACCCACACGCTTGCTCCGGCCGGGAGAGCCTCATTCGTGGGCGCGGACCCTTGGAACAACATCGGCGACCTGCTCTGGAGCATGTCCCGGCGCGGCTTGGCCTCGACGGTGTTCTTGATCGGCAGCCACGCCGATCCGCACGACGGCAACGCCCCCCGCACCTACGCGGCACATCGGGCGAGGATCGCGCGCGCCGTCCGGGCCGTGGGCGGCGAGATCGCCCTGCACACGTCGTTCGGCGGCGCCGAGGCGCGCGACGCCTTCATCGCTGAGCTCGCCGCCTTCGAGGGCGAAGTCGGTCCACCGGTTCTCGGTGCGCGCGCCCACTACCTGCGGTTCCGATATCACGGGACGCCGACCTGGATCGAGGCGGCCGGCCTCGCCTACGAGGCCTCGTCGGGGTGGCCCGAGCAACCGGGATTCGCTTGCGGGATCGCCCGCCCGTTTGCGCCGTGGATTCTCGGTGATGAGCGCGCCGCGCGCATCGAGCTGATCCCGTTCGCCCTCTCCGACTGGAACCTCTGGGCCGCCCAGGGGCTTGACGCGGCGGCGGGACTTGAGGCGGCAAAACGCACGACCGAGGTCATCCGGCGACACGGCGGCGCGGCGGCGATCCTCTGGCACAACAGCGCGCTGGCGGACCCCCGGGCGCCGGGGTACGGCCAGGTCTGGGAAGACCTGCTCGACGCACTGATCGATGACGGGGCGAGCCTGGGGCCGATCCGGACCCCTGAGACCCCCGCCGGCGCGGATCTCAGTGGCCGGCGGATCCTCCACCTGACGAGTGTTCACCGCCCGCGTGATGTCCGAATCCTGCACAAGCACGCCAACGCGGCCGCCCGAGCCGGGGCCCAGACGGAGGTCCTCGGGTTACGGGAGCCCGTGCGCCGTGCGCAGCGGGTCGGCGCCGGCTGGCGGATGGTGCGCCGCGCCCGCAAGGAACACGCCGACCTGTACCACGTCCACGATCCGGAGTTGCTGCCGGCGGCGCTGTGGCTGCGCCTGACATCGCGCCGGCCGGTGATCTACGACGTCCACGAGTATCTGGGCGAGACCGTGCGCACCAAGCAGTGGGTGCCGGCGCCGATGCGGCGCCCGCTGGCCGCGATCGTCAACCGACTCGAGCGGCGCGCCGGCGCGCACTGCGATGCAGTCGTCGCCGTCAACGAGGATCTCGCGGCCCGCTTCGCGCTCGCCGGTGCGCCGCGGGTCCGGACCGTTACCAACGCGCCGTGGGGGCAGGACTTTCCGGCGCCCGAGCCGTATCCCGAACCCGTAGTCGTGTACATCGGCGGCCTGGCGCCGCTGCGCGGCCTCGAGGTCATGCGCACCGCCGCGGGCCTGCTGCGCACCCCCGGCGCGCGTGTCGTGCTCGCGGGCCCGGGCGACCCGGGCGACCTGTCGTCCTCGGTGACCTATCTGGGCGTCGTCGACCACTCCGAGGTCCCGGAGCTGCTGGCACACGCCGCCGTGGCATGGATTCCCCTGCAAATGCACGAGAATTACGCCCGCGCGGTGCCGACCAAACTGGTTGAGGCCATGGCCTCCGGACGTCCCGTCGTGGCAAGCGACTTCGGGCGGATGGCGGCGATCGTCCGGCAGGCGGGGTGCGGCATCCTCGTCCCCGCGGCGGACCCCGCGGCGCATGCGGCGGCCATTGACCGGCTCTTCGGCGATCCGGAGCTCGCTGCCCGGATGGGCGCGGCCGGCCGGCGCGCCTTCGACGCGGGGCTCTCGTATGAACGCCAGGCCGACCGGCTCACGAGCCTGTACGCCGAGGTCCTTGCAGGCCGCTAGGCGCGCTCGACGGCGTGGTGCGCGCCGGTGCCGCGCAACCCCACATGCGCAGTCGAAAATGGGTAGCATCGCTGCGACGTGGATCGGGAAATCACCTTTCGCGACTACCTCAGAGTCGCGTGGAGCGGGCGCTGGCTCATCCTGGTCACGACCGTGCTCGGCATTATCGTCGGCGCGATCGTGTCCGTCGCTCACCACACGGCGTACAGCGCAACCGCCCGGGTCGGGCTCGGCCAGCCCACCAGCGCCCAGGGCGTGCCCCTGCAGTCTCCGTTCACGAGCTCGCAGACCGTCGGCCAAGCCATCGACGTCACGGGGCTCGACGATCAGACCGCGCAGGCTCTCGGCCTTCCGCAATCCGACGTCCGCGGGCACGTGCACGTGTCGACCCCGGTCGGGGTCAGCCCCACGATCGTCGCACCGCCGGTGGTCATCATCAGTGCGTCCAACGCCCATCCGGCCGCGGCGATCAACATCGCCAACACGTTCGCCAACCAGCTGATCCAGACGACCGGGGCCCAGGTTGCGCAGATCGAGCAAACCCTGACCAAGGAGATCGCACAGGCCCAGGCGCAGCAGCAACAGCTCGCGGCCCGCATCGCCGCCCTGCAGGCGGGCGGTGCCTCGAATCCCGGTGACGCGGTAGCGCTGGCCACCGACACGCAGCTGCTGAGCACGGCCCAGACCACCGCGGCCAACGCCCAGCTCGCGCTCGCACAGGCACGGGCCACCGAAGCCCCTCAGTTACTCGCGCAGGCATACAGCGCGAGCTCGTCGAATACCGCACCCAAGCGCGCCCAATCCATTGCGCTTGCAGGGCTGATCGGGTTCCTGCTGGGCCTGATCGCAACATTTATCTGGCGCGGAAGCCCAGCTGCCCGGGCGGCGGCCGAGCCCGAGTCCGACGGGGAGTCGTCCTAGGAGCACCGCTCGGATCGGAAGGGCCGCGGCGGCGGCGCGGCGGACCGATGCGACCACGCAGCACCCGGGCAGTACCTCGATCGCGAACCGACCCCCTTCTTAATGGTTGCCACCCGACGCTCTGATCACCCGCGCCACCGGCGCCGTAACGTCCTGCTGGCGTTCGCGGGCCTGGTCGTGGTCGCGCTTGGCGTCGGGGCCTGGGGTGTCGTAGCCGGCTGGTTCGACCAGGGGTCGGTGCTCGGCAACACGAGCGGCTTCATCCCGGCCGCAGCCCCGGCCGCTGATGCCGCGGCCACCGCATGGCCGACCTTCGGCAATTCCCCGCAGTCCACGCGGTCCAACACCGCACTCAACACCACCCTGCCGTACACGACGCGCTGGGACGTCAATACCGGCTCGCTCGTCGAGCTGCCACCGGTCATCGGCGACGGGCGCGTTGTCGCCGGCACCAATCACGGCCTGGCCATCGCCCTGGATCTGCGAACCGGGGCCATCGTCTGGCGTCGGCAGCTCGGCGGGGCCGTCGCCGCATCACCGGCGCTCACGGGGCTGCCGGGTACCGCCAGTGCCGCCGACCCGCGCCTGGACCTGTTCGCAACGATCGCAGGCGACCTGATCGCCCTCGACCCCGGATCCGGCCAGGAGCTCTGGCGCCTCTCGCTCGGGTCGTCAGTCGAGACCTCGCCCCTGGTCATCGGCGACGGCGTCTACGTGGGAACGCGCAACGGCCAGGTCGTGCGGGTATCGATCGCCACGCACCAGCCCGCGTGGGTCGACCGCGTCGGAGGGTCGGTCAAGGGGGCGATCGCCGAGTCCGGGGCCAACGTGATCGTCGGCGACTACGGTGGCCACGTCAGCGCGCTGTCGCAGGCCAATGGCAGGGTCGTCTGGCGGACGGCGAGCCCCGGCAGGATGTTCCGGGGCCCCGGGCGGTTCTACGCCGGCCCCGCCGTCGCGTACGGGCGCGTGTTCATCGGCAACGTCAACGGGCGGATCCTCGGCATCAACGCGACAAGCGGCGCCGTCGACTGGGTCCGCGTGATCAGCGACTACGTCTACTCGAGCGCCGCCGTCGCGGACGGAATGGTCTTCGTCGGCAGCTACAACCGCACCCTCTACGCGCTTGACGCGGTCACCGGCAAGGTCGTGTGGCAGCAAGTCCTGGGCCAGCGGATCTCCGGCTCGCCGTCCGTGCTCGGAAACCTGGTCTGGGTCGCGACGCTGGGTGTGCCCGTCGCCGCCGGGCACACGTATGCGTTCGACATCCACACCGGCCGGCTCGCCGTGCTGCGCCCGCTCGGACGCTATGCCGCGGCCGTCGGCATCGACGGGACGATCGTCGCCACGGGGGTCGACTCGATCGCCGCGTTGACACCGCACAGCCCGTCATGACCACCACCCGGCTCGTCCGTGCCGCCACGGCGGTCGCGGTATTCACGATGATCTCGCGCCTTCTGGGGCTCGCCCGCGAGATCGTGATGGCCGGGTCCTACGGCACCACCGCCTCGACGGACAGCTTCGTCAACGCCCTGCTGCTGGTGAACCTCGTCGCCGCAGTCGTCCTCTACGCCGTGATCACCGTCGTGATCCCCGTGTTCTCGACCGAGCGCGAACGCTCCGGCGAGCAGTCCGCCTGGCAGCTCGTGTGGGCGTACTCGGCCTGGGTCTCGTTGGCACTGATCGTGATGACGGCATTCATCGCCCTGTTTCCCCAGATCCCGGCCGCCCTGTTCCACCTTGACCCGACGCGTGCCGCGATCACTGCCCAACTGCTGCGCATCATGGCGCCGGCACTCCTGCTGCAGGGCATCGCGGCCCTGCTGACGGCGCTGCTGCAGATCTACGATAAGTTCGCCGTGCCAGCGGCCGTTGGCATCGCCTTCAATCTGGGGATCATCGTTGGGATCCTGATCGGGCGCGGCAGCATCGGCATCGATGCCGCTGCTTGGGGCGTCTCGATCGGGGCGCTGTTGCAGGTACTCCTGCAAATGCCACAGTTCCTGCGCCTTCGCCGCCGCGTGTCGCTGAAGCCGGTCTTCAGCCATCCCGCACTGACCGCCGTCCTGATCACGTCGATCCCCGTGGCGCTCGCGTCGGTCCTCCAACAGATCAACTCCTACACCGACAAGCTGTTCGCGTCGTCGCTGGAGGCCGGGCGGGTCACCGCCCTCCAGTACGCCAACAGCCTCGGCGCAGCTCCGCGCGCGGCCCTGCTCATGCCGGTACTGATGCCGTTGTTTCCGTTCGTGGCCAAGTTGATCGCCGAAGGCCGCGATGATGAGGCGCTGCGCGGCATCGACCGGATCAACGGGCTGCTGGCATTGACGGCGATTCCCGCCGGCTTCCTGATTGCAGTATACGCCACCGAAACCACCCAGCTGCTACTGGGCCGCGGCCACTGCGCGGAGTCCTGCGTCCATCAGACCGCGACACCGCTGGCCTGGTACGCGCTCGCCACGCTTGGCGCGTTCCTGACTATGTTCCTCAACCGGGCCCTGGCCGCCGCGAACCTGCAGCGGGAGATCTTGGTGGCGACGGTGACCGTGGTGGTCGTCACGATCGTGCTCGACCTGATCTTCCTCGGGCCCCTCGCCCAAGGCGGCATCGCGCTCGCGTCGCTGATCGGCATCTACCTCAACGTCGCGATGTTCCTTTGGTACCTGCGCCGGCGCTTCCCGGCCTACGACCTCGGCGGACTGGCGCGCCAGCAGGGGCGCATCATCCTGTGCGGCCTGGTCTGCGTGGCCGTCGCCCTGGCGGCCAACCACGTCTTGCCGACCGGTGGCCTGAAGGGCGTCGCGCTGCTCGCGCCGCTACTGGCGAAGGTCATGCTCGCGCTGATCGCCTATGTCATCGCGGCGCGCTTCCTCGCCCGGCCGGAGCTCGGCGACGTGGTGCGGATCACCAAGGCGCTGTTCCACCGCCAGCAGCCGTCGATCCCGGCCCCATGAGCCCCGACCGCCCTGCCGCGTTCGCCGCGACGGCCCGCGAGCTCGTCAAACGCTACGGCACGCGCGTCGCGGTTGACCACATCAGCTTCGATATCGCACCGGGACAGTGCTTCGGACTGCTCGGCCCCAACGGCGCCGGCAAGTCCACGACGATGCGCATGATGTGCTGCCTGACCCCGCGGGATGGAGGGCGACTCGAGGTGCTTGGCCGTGATCCTGACCGGTCACCCCGAGCGCTCAAGCAACGGCTCGGGGTGGTCGCACAGGACATCAACCTCGATCTGGAGCTGACCGTCCGCGAAAACCTGCTGGTCTACGCCCGCTACTTCGCCCTGCCGCGGCCCGAGGCCCGGCAGCGCGCAGACGCGTTGCTGGAGTTTGTCCGGCTGACCGAGCGCAGCAACGAGGCCGTCGAACGCCTGTCGGGCGGCATGCGACGCCGGCTCCAGATCGCCCGCGCCCTCGTCAACGACCCGGAGCTCATCCTGCTGGACGAGCCCACCACCGGCCTCGATCCACAGGCGCGCCACGCCGTCTGGGACCGGCTGCGCGAACTGCGCCGACGCGGCACGACGCTCGTGCTGACGACGCACTACATGGACGAGGCCGAGCAGCTGTGCGACCGCATCATGATCATGGACAATGGGCGCATCATCCGCGACGGGGCGCCGGCGGAGCTCGTGCTCACCGATGTCGGACGCGAGGTGCTTGAGCTGCGGATGTCACCCGCGGAGCGAGCGCGCCTCGCGGCGCTCACGCTTCCCGGGGCGACCGTGCAGGTCGACGGGGATCTGGTCCAGATCGCTGGCGACGACGCGGAAGCGCTGCACGAGGCGCTGCGCGCTGCCGGCATCGCCGGCGATCTCCAGGCGGCGCGGCGCGCCACACTTGAGGATGTGTTTCTCCGCATCACCGGGCGGCATCTTCGCGACGAGGACTAGGCCGGGGGCGCCAGCGTATCGTCGGAGGCGTTGGCCGGGCCCTCAAGCCATGCGCTGCGGTTCCAGACCAAGGGTCGGCCGAACAGCGCTGCCAGCCAGATCCCGACGAGGTACAGACCGATCATCGGGATCATGATCAGCAGCATGCTGAAGGGGTCACCGGTCGGCAAGAACGCGGCGATCGCGGCGATTCCGACGATCGCCAGCCGCCACTGCTTGCGGTACATCGCCGGGGTCACCAGCCCCATCCGGGCGAACGCCGCCATGGCCAGTGGTACCTCAAAGGTGAGCCCCGTCATCAGCAGCAGCGTGGCGACGAACCCGAAGTAGTCCTCGGCGCGCACCTGGCTGGTGAACTGACTGCCGCCAAATCCCAGGAAGAACCGCAGCGCGATCGGCAGGACGATGTAGTAGCCGAACAGCACACCGCCGAGAAACAGCGCTGAAACCGCCGCGACGATCGCCAGCATGCGCCGGCGGGTATGCCTGCCCACGGCCGGGATAACAAACGCGTAGACCTGGTAGAGCCAGACGGGTAGCGTCAGCAGGATCGAGGTCCACAGGCAGACCTCCATGATCGTGATGAACGGCTCCGTCGGTGAGAGCGTCACGATCCCGAAACTGCGCTGCCGTGGCGGCAGCGGCCGGATCAGCAGATGCAGGATCCAGTCGCGATAGATGTAGGTGACGATGAACGCGACGATCAGCGCCGCAATCGCGACGATCAGGCGGCGACGAAGCTCGCTCAGATGGTCGACAATCGACAGCCGTTCGTCGGGCGCGACCGTACGCACCCCGAGCGGCAGGCGAAAACGTGTCTTCATCGTGTGCTCATGGAATGGAGATCGATGGCGCGCCCCCGGCGGCGATGCCGACGGGGGATCGGACCCACGGCGTCGGCAGCCGCGGCCACACCGCGTGGCGGCGACGGAGCATAGGGTAGCCCGTGCGGACCGCCCGGACCAACGCGGGGAATCGGCTGGTACTGTCGATCACCGTTACGGCGGTCAACCGGCGAGGGCCGATGTCTTCAGATCCACAGTCCGGATACGTCATCCGCCAGATGCGCGACAGCATTCTGGATACGGATTTAAAGATTATGCAACTCATTAACCAGCGGTTGGTCCTCGTGCGACGCCTGCGGACCTACAAGGAATCTCAAGGCATCCCCTTCGTCGATCCCGAGCGCGAGCGATGGATGCACCACTACCTGCAGGGCGCCAACAAGGGTCCGCTGTCGCCCGCGGGGCTCGATGCGATCTACGACGAGGTGCTGGAGCTCACCAAGCGCGAGACCGCCGAGGACTAGGGGGCAAAATCGTCGGGGGTGACGTCGTCGAGAAACTCCTTGAAGCGCTCGACGACCTCGTCGGTGTCGTCGACGTCCTCTTCGAACTCCAACGCGCTGTCCTCGATGACCTTGTCGTCGACGAAGATGGGCGCGTCCGCACGCACGGCGAGCGCCAACGCGTCCGAGGGCCGCGAGTCGATCTCGATCTCGCCGGATTCGGCGCGCAGCGTGATCAGGGCCATGAAGGTGTTGTCCCGCAGCTCGGTGACGGTCACCCGGGAGACTTCCGCATTGAGCTGGCGCACCATGTCGGAGAGCAGGTCGTGCGTCATGGGCCGTGGCGTCTCGACGCCTTGGAGCTTCATCAGGATGGCCGTCGCCTCAGTGCTGCCGATCCAGATGGGCAGGAACTTGTTCCCGGATTGGGTCTTCAACAGCACGATCGGCTGCTTTCCGACCATGTCGAAGCTCACCCCGTAAATACTCATCTCCTGCACGACAGCCTCGCTTTGGTCGGCCGCGACATTCCCACCCCGCCAATCCCATGATAATCACCCCGCGCCCCGGTGCACGCCCGACGCGTCATGGCATGAAACGGGGCGCTGGAATGGCCCTTCCCGCCCCCGGTTGCTAGGATCGCCAGCGCCGCGCGTGTGGGCGATTAGCTCAGTCGGTTAGAGCGCATCTCTGATAAGGATGAGGTCCCTGGTTCGAATCCAGGATCGCCCACTTCCCGCGGCTGCCCGGACACCTCGGAGGCCGCATGATGCACGCGGCGGAACCGCTGCCTTCCCGAGACGACGACCGCCCCGGGCCTGACGGGCGGCGGCGGGCCAGTGTGCTGCTGGTCGACGATCACGCGGTTGTGCGTGAGGGCCTTCGGCGCATCCTGTCCCACCATCGCGAGATGGTCATCGTCGGCGAGGCCGCCGATGGCGACGAGGCGCTCGAGCTCGTGAGCCGTCGCCGACCCGACGTCATCGTGATGGACGCGGTCATGCCGGGCGTCAGCGGTTTCGAGGCGACCCGCAGGATCTGCGCGGCGCATCCCGGCGTCCGGGTCATCATGTTCGTCGAGCGCATCGACGACGACGCCTACCGCAGCGCCCGGGCCCACGGCGCGGCCGGCGTCATCGGCAAAGACGCCGCGCCCAACGACGTCGCCATGGCGATCCTCCGGGTGTCCGCGGGCCACCTCTACGCCGATCCGCGCGTCGATCCGGCGCTCGCCGCAGCCCCGGTGACTCCCGAACGGCGGGTACTAAGCGCGCGCGAGCAGCAAATCCTCCAGCTCCTCGCCGAAGGGTGTACGAACCGCGAGGTCGGCGAGCGCCTCCTGCTCGGCAGCGAGACCGTCAAGACGCACGTTGCGCACATCCTGACCAAGCTCAAGGCCGCCCACCGCTCCCAGGCGGTGGCGATCGGCCTCCGCGACGGCCTGATTCGCTAGGCCGCAGTCCGCCCGATCACCCAACCGGCGGCCCCAAGCGGGCGAGCGCCTCCCGCAGCGCCTGCTCGGTGGCGAACCGCAACTCGACCACGACGTCGCCGCGTGTCGAGGCGCGCACCCGCACCGGCGCGTCGAAGACGGCCGTGAAGGCGTCGATCGCCTCGTCGGTGATCGCCGACCGCTCCCGCGGCGCGGCCGGACGCGCCGGCCGGGCCGCCTCGCGCGCCAGGTGCTCGGTCTGGCGCACCGACAGCCCGTCGCGGACCACCCGCTCGGCGAGCAGGCGCTGCGCCCGCGGCCCGTCGGCCATCAAGATGGCCCGCCCGTGCCCCTCCGAGAGCTCGCCGCGGTCGATCATGGCCTGGATTTCCTCTGGGAGTTCCAGCAGCCGTAGCAGGTTCGCCACCCCGGGCCGCGAGCGGCCGAGACGCGTCGCCACTTCCTGCTGGGTGTGCCCGAAGTCCTCGACGAGTGTCGCGCACGCTTGGGCGACCTCGATCGGCGAGAGGTCCTCGCGCAAGAGGTTCTCCACCAGCGCGAGCTCGAGGCGCGCACCGAGATCCGCATCGCGGACCACCGCAGGGATCTGACCCAAGCCAGCCAGCTCCGCCGCCCGCCAGCGCCGTTCCCCGGCGATCAGCTCATACCCGCCGGCCTCGCGAGGCCGCACGACCACCGGCTGGACGACACCGTGACGCCGGATGGACTCGGCCAGTGCCGCAAGGGCGTCAGAATCGATGCGCCGGCGCGGCTGGCGTGGATTGGGATGCACGTCGTCGGTGGCCAGTGTCCGCAGCGATTCGCCCGCGACCACCGCGGACGCCTGGTCACCGAGCAGCGAGGCCAGCCCGCGGCCTAGACGGCGGCGCTCGACGGATTCAGCCACGTTCAACTACCTCCTTCGCGACGGCAAGATATGCCTGCGCACCGGCACAGTTCGGGTCATAGCGCGTCACCGGCTCGCCATAAGACGGTGCCTCGGTGATGCGCACGTTGCGCGGCACGACCGTGGCGAATGCGGCGTCGGGAAAGTGCCGCCGAACCTCGGCGACCACGTCACCGCTGACCCGGGTGCGGCTGTCGTGCATCGTCAGCAGCAGCCCGCCGAGCCCAAGATTCGGGTTGAGGTGCGTGCGCACGCCCATGATCGTGTCCATCAGCCTCGAGAGGCCCTCGAGGGCGAAGTACTCGCACTGAACCGGGATGATCAGACGATCGGCGGCGGTCAGGGCGTTCACCGCAAGCAGATCGAGCGAGGGCGGGCAGTCGATGAGGATGTAGTCGTACTCGTCCCGGACCGGCGCGAGCGCACGGGCGAGGATGCGCTCGCGGCTCTCGCGCCCAGGAAGCTCGATCGCGGCGCTCGAGAGATCCGGGTGCGAGGTGACGATTTCCAACCGCGGGATCTCGGTGGTGCGAATCGCGTCCTTCAGCGGAGCGCCGTCGAGGATGACATCGGCGACACTCACGCCGCCGCCGCCGCCGCGACGGAATCCCAGCCCGCTCGAGGCATTCGCCTGCGGATCGAGATCGACGAGCAGGGTCCTTGCACCCATGTCCGCCAGGCACGCGGCGAGGTTGACGGCCGTGGTGGTCTTGCCGACACCGCCCTTCTGGTTCGCCACCGCGTAGATCACGCCGGCCCCGGCAGCATGCGTGGTGTGATAAGCGGCCGTGATGTCGCCCGACCCGGGCGACGCGGCAGCCGCGCAGGGGCCGGTACGGCCTTGCGCAGCGTGAGCAAACGCCGCCGTGCACCCGGAAACGGCTGGACCGGATGCGCAACCGGCGCTTCGAACCCGACGAGTTCCGCCGCCGCGGCCGCGTCGGCGTCCTGCGCGGTTGCGTCGGAGGCCCAGATGACCAGGTGGCCGCCAACCGCCACCAGTGGGGCAGCCAACTCGATGGTCGGAACCAGGGGCGCGACCGCACGTGCGGTGACCGTGGTAAACATCTCACGGTCACGCGTCGCGAGCGACTCGGATCGATCATCCACGACCCGAACGTTAGAAAGATCCGCGGACGCTTTGGCAAGCCATTCCGCCTTGCGACCTTCGCTTTCCAGCAAGGTGACCGCAATCTCGGGTCGTAGCATCGCGATGACGAGCCCGGGAAGCCCCCGCCGCTGCCCAGATCAACGAGCGCCGGCCCGGCGAGTTCAGGGCGCGTGAGGCCCGCGATCGAGTCGGCCAGATGGCGGTCGACCGCCTCGGCGATATCGTCGATGGCTGTCAGGTTCTGGGGCTCCAGCAGCAGCCGGTCCACGAGCGACACAAGCGCACCCGCCTGAGCCAAAGAGAGCTCCATGCCCATCGCCGTGGCGCGGGCCGCAAGCCGCCCCGCCGGCCCGTGTTTCACGTGAAACGTCCGGCTAGTTGGCGGGCTCGACCACGATGCGGCGGCGCGGTTCGTCGCCTTCGCTGCGCGTGATGACGTCCGCACGGTCCTTCAGCGCCAGATGGACGATGCGCCGGTCGTGTGGGGTCATCGGATCGAGCTCGATCTCTTCGCCGAACTCCAGCGCCTCTGCGGCAGCACGGTTCGCGAGGGCAATCAGGGACGCTTCGCGCCGCGATCGATAGCCATCCGCATCGAGGACCACTCGGTAGCGTCCGCCACCCTCGGCGCGGCTGACGATCTGCGAGCCCAGGTACTGGAGGGCGTCGATCACCACGCCACCCCGGCCGATGAGCGCATCGGCCCCCTCGCCGTCGAACGATGCCGAGACCTCGTTGTCCTCGCCGTCGACGACGCGCACCGTGCACCCCAGCCCGAATCCGCCCGTCACCTTCTCGAGCACGTCGGCGAGCGCCTTTGCGCCCGCGGTCAACTCCGGATCAGTACCCATAGACGCCTACCTGCGTTTCTTCGGCTGTCGCCGTTGTTTGTTCTGACCACCCTGACCGCCGCGCGGACGCGGCTTGCGGCGGGTCTGACCGCCCTGAGGCTTGGGCGTCGCGGGTGCGGTCGCCCGGGGCTTCCGCGACCTCGGCGGTATCCGGAGTCTCGGGCCCCTCCGGCGCGCCCTCCTCACCGTCCTCGGCCACCTCCGGTGTCGACTCCACCGCGGCCACGTCCCCAGTCGGGGCCTCGTCCTCGGCCGGGGCCCCGAGCACCACCTGCTGGGCCTTCGGCGTGGTGCGCGACGACCGGGAGGTGCGGGGCCGCTCATCTTCCTGCAGGTGCAGCCCGATGCGGTGCTTGATGATCAGCATCTGGCCGGCGGTCCACAGGTTGGTCGTCACCCAGTAGATCGCGACACCCGCGGGGAACGGATACGTGAAGGCAACCAGCACGATCGGAATCGGAATCAGACGCATGATCCGGCGCTGCATATCCGGCGTGTGCGGCTCAAACGACAACTCGGTCGACAGCAGCTGGGACCCGGCGTAGATCGCCGCGAGCACCGCCGCCGACCAGAGAGGCAGGTCGCGAACGTGCTCGGTGATGTTCGGGATGATGTGCAGGAACGACAGATCCGAGCCCTGCGGCACGTGGTTCGAGAACCGCTTGAGGCCGTAGTAGAGGCCCAGGAACACCGGAATCTGCGCTACCAGTGGCAAGCAGGACGCGAACGGGTTCGCGTTGTTCTCCTGATACAGCCGCATCAGTTCTTCCTGCTGCTTTTTCTTATCGCCCTTGTACTTGCGCTGCAGCTCCTTGATCTGCGGTGCAAGTACCTGCATCTGGCGCATGGAGCGGTACTGGCGGACCACTAGCGGCACGAGCGCCGCCCGTACCAGCAGCGTCAAGACGACAATCGACCAGCCATACGACAGGTGCAGGTTGTTGTGAAGGTGGTTGAGGACCCAAATGACGGCATCTTCGAGCGGGTTCAGCGGGTTGATCATGCGCTGCCCCGGAAAATGCGCTGCTCAGACGGATAGTCCACACCGCCCGCGCTCCACGGGTTGCAGCGCAGCAGCCGCCACCCGGCCAGCACCACGCCCCGCAGGACGCCGAATTCCCGGACCGCCCCGACGGCGTACTCCGAGCAGGTCGGGTAGTACTTGCAGCGCCGACCGAACATCGGCGAGATCACGCGCTGGTAGACCCGGATCGGTGCGATCGCGATCCGCTGGGCGGGGGGAGCAGACGTCTTCATGCGGCGTCGGGCTGACGGGAATCCGGCGCGTCCGAGCCGGTGGCGCGCGCCAACAGCTCGCCCAGCCGGGCGCCCAGCGCGGCCGAACCCTGCTCGTCGAGGTATTGCGCGCAACCGGGCCGCGCGATCACGACGACATCCAGTTGTGCGGGTACCGCCGCGGCACGGCGCGCGAATTCCTCGCGCAGCACGCGCTTAACGCGGTTGCGGGTCACCGCATCACCGACCTTGCGCGAGACCGACAGGCCGAGCCTGGCGGGGTCTGTGTCAGCGACGTCCTCACGAGGAAAGGCATACACGACCAGGTGGCGTCCCGCCGCCGACCGACCACGTCGGTACACCGCGTCGAAGTCTCGCGAACGGCTGATGCGTCCGCGACGACCGCGTACCGGTCGCTCGGCCGACGACATCGCGGTGTCGGTCAGGCCGAGATCCGAGCGCGGCCCTTTGCGCGCCGGCGCTTCAGGATCGCGCGACCCGCGCGTGTACTCATGCGCTTGCGGAAACCATGAGTCTTCTTGCGCTTACGCTTGTTTGGCTGGTATGTGCGCTTCACAGGCCGGTCAACTCCTTGGCCTCAGCTGGGGCCGCTCGCGGGCGGCCCATAGCGCGCCCCGGATTTACGGGTCCAGAATCATACCAGGCGAGGCCCCATCGGGGTCAAGGCATAGTTTTCCCCATGTGGGGAAAGACCTGTGGAAAATCCTCACATCCCTTTGCCGGAGAGGATCCTCCGTGGAACAGTTGTTGTCGATGTGACATCGCGTAACGGTTTTTGCCGCTTGCACCCGCCGAACGTTTTCCACAGGCGATCTCAGGGGCTCCTATCGTGGCGTGGCGCAGATTAGAGTTCTCGCGGTGGCTGGTGCCACTGCCATACCCGTTCGATATGAGCACACTTGCCACCTCACATCCCAGCCCCGCGATGTCGTCCACGCGGTGCGCACGTATCGCGGTTTATCACGAACCAACCGAGCCTCCCACGGTCGCCGAGATCGCCAGCGACGACCCGGGGACCCTCATCGAGCGGCTCTTTGAAGCGGTCGCCCGATGGGCCCATCTGCCGATCATTGCGGTCCGAGAGATCATCGAGAACCTTGTCCACGCCGACTTCCAAGACGCCCTCGTGAGTGTCCTGTCCAACGGGCACATCGTTCGCGTCTCAGACTCGGGTCCGGGCATCGAGGATCCGAATCTCGCCATGGAGCCGGGCTTCAGCACCGCGGGCAGCCGCGAGCGCTCGATCATTCGCGGTGTCGGCTGTGGCCTGCCGCTCGCAGCGAGCGTGATGGACGCCGAAGGCGGCTCGATCGAGTTCTCACGGAATCTGCGTGGCGGCACGGTCGTCACCCTCTCGAGGCCGAACCAGCCACTTGACGACGACTCCGAGGATTCGGTGATGCCCGCCGAAGACGACCGGCTCGTGCTCGCCCTGCTGCTCGAGATGGGACCTTCGCTCCCGGAACGACTTGCCGCGGAACTCTCGTGGACGGTCGGTCGGTGCGGCCGGGAACTTGTGGTGCTTGAGAGCCGCGGGCTGGTCGGGCGCGACGCCGACGGCCGCCGCGCGCTGACCCCCAACGGGTCGCGCCTGCTGTCCACGCTGTTCTAGGGTCACCCCGTGAACGAAACGTCACTGACTTCAACACCCGGTATCGACGTCGCGTCCGTTTGGACCGACGTCTGTGATCGCCTCCAGTCGACACTGAATCCTTCGACGTTCACGTTCGCGTTCGGGCATGCACGCGCGCTGGCGCTCGCGTCCGACGTCCTGACGATCGGGGTCGACACCGAATTCGCCCGCAATTGGGTCCAACAGCGCTACATGACGCTCCTCAAGGACGCATTGTTCGAGGTGACCGGCGCGGATCTCGAGGTCGAGGTGGTGATCGCCTCGTCCGACGAACCGCCGGCCGAGACCTCCGCGGACGAAGAGACCCAGGCCCCAGCGGCGCAGGTGGAGATCCCCCGCCGCCATCAGGGGCGTCTGCAGCCACGGTTCACCTTCGACGCCTTCGTCACCGGGCCGTCCAACCGGTTTGCGCACGCCGCCGCGCTCGCGGTGGCCGAGACGCCAGCGCGTGCCTACAACCCGTTCTTTATTTACGGCGGGGTCGGGCTCGGCAAGACACATCTGCTCCACGCGATCGGCCATTTCGTTGACAGCAACTATCCCGAGCTCGCCTACCTCTACGTCTCAGTGGAGACGTTCACCAACGAGTTCATCAACGCCCTACGCGATGGGAACATCCGGACGTTCAAGGACCGGTACCGCAGCGTCGACGTCTTGCTGATTGACGACATTCAATCGCTGCAGGGACGCGAACAGACCCAGGAAGAGTTCTTCCACACGTTCAACGCCCTGCATGACAGCGGCAAGCAAATCGTGATCTGCTCCGACCGCCCCCCGAAGGCGATCGCGACCCTCGAGGATCGCCTGCGCTCGCGGTTCGAGATGGGACTGATCACCGACATCCAGCCGCCCGACCTCGAGACCCGCATCGCGATCCTGCGCAAGCGCGTCCAGTACGACGCCTACCAGGTACACGACACCGAAGTACTGTCGTTCATCGCATCACGCGTCTCGACGAACGTGCGCGCGCTCGAAGGCGCGCTCACCCGCGTCATGGCACACGCGTCGATCTCGGGGCGTCCGGTCAGCGTCGACCTGGCGCGGGAGGTCCTTCAGGACCTCTACCCGCCGGACGACGGCATCATCACGATCGAGAACATCCAGCGCGAGACTTGCCACTACTTCGACATCGGCTTCGACGAACTCATCGGGCACAAGCGGACCCGTCGACTCGTGACGCCGCGCCAAGTGGCGATGTATCTCAGCCGCGAGCTCACCGATGGATCACTGCCGAACATCGGCAAAGCCTTCGGGAACCGCGACCACACGACCGTCATGTATGCGGTCCAGAAAGTCGCCCAGCAGATGAGCGACGAGGGCGAGGTCTACGCCGCCGTCCAGACGCTGACCGGACGACTCACAGGGATGCCCACCCGCTGACGACCCCCTGCCCGTCGCCACCAGGCGACGGGCAGGGGTGCTCGACGATGGTGATGGCGTGTTTTGGCGCGGCCGTCGGCCGAGCCGGTCCTGGGGATC
Source organism: uncultured Thermoleophilia bacterium (assembly GCA_963768285.1). Taxonomy (GTDB): domain Bacteria; phylum Actinomycetota; class Thermoleophilia; order Miltoncostaeales; family Miltoncostaeaceae; genus CAITWD01. The sequence continues at coordinate 37,578 of CAVYHI010000029.1, read as the reverse complement.
ATCGGCCGGACAACCCGCTACGTGACTGCGACCGCATCCACAGTTCCAAGCGACTTCGGGCGATCGCGTGCCGTGCGCAGGAAACTGGGGACCCACCGGCAGTGTCATCCACATCCCCGAGAGACCCAGAAACCCGTATGGCTACGGGGTTCCCATGAGGTTCTCCCCTTATCCACGGTGCCTATGACTACTACGAGAATTCTCTCTTAGATCTTCTTACATCAACGTCATCGCCGACAAATCAGAGTCCTGGCCGGTAGGGTCGTCGGCATGCGACTGACGTGTGCGAAGGAAGATCTCGCCGGCGTACTGTCGGCGGTTGGCCGGGCGACCTCGACCAAGAGCACGGTGCCGGTGTTAGGCAACGTCCTCGTCGAGGCCAAAGACGGAAAGGTCATCGTGGCGGCGACAGACATGGAGCTCTCGCTCCGTGCGCCGTTGATCGCCACCATCGAAGAGCCCGGCAGCGTCGTGCTCCCGCGGCTGGCATCCGACATCGTGCGCTCGATGGCCGCGGGCGCGGTTGTCATCGAGCACCGGCCAGGTGAGGGGATCGTGTCGCTCTCCAGCGGCGCATCATCGTTCACGCTCAACTGCCACCAGGCCTCGGAGTTCCCTGAGCTGCCGCCTGATACGGGCGAGGGCATCATGCTCCCAGCCGCCGCGATCGTGGCGGCGACCGAACGCGTCACCAAGGCCGCCTCGCGCGACGACACCCGTCCGGTGCTGACCGGCGTCCTTGTGCGCTTGGACGCGGACTCGCTGACGATGGTCGCAACCGACTCCTACCGGCTGGCGGTGCGGCGTGCCGCGATCGAGAACGGACCCTCCGAGCCGGTGGAGGCGCTGATTCCTGCACGCGCACTCGCAGAGGTTCAGCGGGTACTCGCGCTCGCCGGCGTCGACGAGGTGGAGTTGGTGCTCACCGAGACGCAGGCCACGGTGCGGGCGGGCGGTGTGCGGATGACCACGCGCCTCATCGACGGCCAGTTCCCCGACTACCGTCAACTGATCCCGGAGCGCTTCGAGCATGAACTGCTGTTGAACCGCGCCGAACTGCTCGGGGTGCTGAACCGCATCGGCGTCCTGGCCCAGCGCAACACCCCGGTGCGGATGTCCTTCAGGGATGGCGAGCTCACGGTGTCGGCGGTCAGCGACCAGTTCGGTGAAGGACGCGAATCGCTGCCAGTTCCGTTTTCAGGGGAACCCGTGGAGATTGGTTTCAACGTCGAGCTCTTACGCGCGGGCGTCGAGAGCATCGAGGGCGACAGTGTGCGGCTGGGCATCATCAGCCCGCTTCGGCCCGGGCTGCTGCGCGGCGAGAGCGATGATTTCCGATACCTGCTGATGCCGATTCGCCTGAGCGGCTGAGCGGGAGCGCCGCGCGTGCCGGACGGGCGTCCGTGGCGCATCCGATCGCTTGTGATCAGCGACCTGCGCTGTTGGGAGCGCCTGGCCCTGGAGCTGCCACCGGGCCTGATCGTCATCAACGGCCCCAACGGAGCCGGCAAGACCTCGATCATCGAGGCAATCGTCCTGGCGACACTCGGGGTCTCGCCGCGCACCGCACAGTTGGCGGAACTGGTGCGCACCGGTGCGCCGGCGGTGCGTGTCACCGGGGAATTTGACGATCCCGCCAGCCCAGGGGCCCCGGTCCGGCGGGAGATCGGCTACGCGGTGGGGATTGGCCGACGCCTGTCGCTGGACGGCGTCGGCGTGCGTCAGTTGATGGCCTGGCGACGGCCGAGCGCAGTGTTGGTGTTCCTTCCGGATGAACTGCGCGCGGTCAAAGGACCGCCGGCCGCCCGTCGGCGAAGCATCGATCGCCTCCTTGAGGCCACGGCGGCCGGCTTCGCACAGGAGCTCGCCAGCTTCCAGGAGGCGCTCAGCCAGCGGAACGCCCTTCTGCGGCGCGCTCGGGCCGGAGCAGCCGACATACGGACCGCGTTTCCATGGGAGGCACGCATGGCCGCTCACGGCGCCAGGGTCATGGCGGCGCGCCGCGGGGTAGTCGCAGCGCTCGCGCCGCGCTACGCCTTCTGGCTGGAGCGCCTCGGCGGGGGACCCACGGGCACGCTCCGCTGGGAGGCCTCGCCGGGCGAGCTCGCCGCGGTGCCTGACGACGACCTCGAAGACCGGCTGCGCGAGCGCCTGGAGGCGCAGCGGCCACGTGATCTGGCAGCGGGTCTGACCACGTCGGGGCCACACCGCGACGACGTGTTCATCGGGGCCGGCGAGCGCGATCTGCGGCGACTCGGCAGCCAGGGCGAACAGCGCACGGCGGCGCTGGCGATGCTGCTCGCGCACCGTGACCAGATGCGCGGCGCCGGGGCGGGCCCCATACTGCTGCTCGATGATGTGCTGTCCGAGCTCGACCCCGAGCGCCGCGCTGCGCTCGTGGCCGCGCTCGACGGCGAGGAGCAGGTGGTGCTGACCTCGGCCGATCCTGAGGCGTCGTCTGTCGGGAACCTCACGGGAGGTCACGATCTTTCAGGTGCACGACGGTGTCTGTACGGCGTAGGCATCGGCATCGGCGCGATCCGGCGCGCGCGGCCGGCCTGCTTCCGCGGATCCCCGCGGCGCCGGCGGGCGCGGACCAGGTGGATCTGACCGCCGCCTGGCAGCAACTCGGAGCGCGCGCCGCGGGGGCGCTCCCCATCCGCATGTCACGCAACGGCGTGGTCACGATCGCCTGCAGCGACGCGATGCGCGCACAGCAGATCCAGGCGGACGCGGACGGTCTGCGGGAGGAATTATCGCGTCTTGCAGGTATTTCGGTTACGCGCCTTGACACCGTCATCGCCGACCACGCGATCCAGATGCCGGAGTTCGAGGCTCCGTCTGCTGAACCGGTGCCGGCGCAGGTGCGCGACGCCGCCACGCAGGTCGCCGAGGGAATGACCGCCGGAATCGAGGATCCCGAGCTCCGCGACGTGCTCGCACGTGCCGCCGCCGGCGCGATCGCGCGGCGATGGGACCAAACGGGCTCCGGGCGGCGCTAGCTTTCCCCTGCATTTTCCGGAACTCGCGGGGTCGGGCCGCCGACCTGAGTTGCTAGTATGTAGGGAATGCAGCACCGCAGCGGAAAGGACGCGTGACAACCGACCAGCAGGGGCGCCCAGGCTACGACGCAGCCGATATCACCGTGCTCGAGGGACTCGAGGCGGTTCGTCGACGACCGGGCATGTATATCGGCTCGACCGGGCAGAGGGGACTCCACCACCTGGTGTACGAGGTTGTCGACAACTCGGTCGACGAGGCCCTGGCAGGCTATTGCGACCGGGTCGAGATCACCCTCCACCCTGACGGATCGTGCACCGTTGTCGACAACGGGCGCGGGATCCCGGTGGCCGCAATGGCGGAGCAGGGCGGGCGGAGCGCGCTCGAGGTGGTGCTGACGGTCCTGCATGCCGGCGGCAAGTTCGGCGGCGAGGGCTACAAGGTCTCCGGTGGCCTGCACGGGGTCGGTGTCAGTGTGGTCAACGCCCTCTCAGAGTCGCTGATCGCCGAGGTCGCGCGCGACGGGTACCTGTGGACCCAGCGGTACGCCGTGGGCGAGCCGGTGACGCCGATCGAGCGGGGCGCCAGGACCGACCGCACCGGGACGACGATCAGCTTCCTGCCAGATCGCGACATCTTCGAAGAGCCGGACTTCGACTTTGACGTGCTGGCCAAGCGCTTCCGGGAGACCGCGTTCCTTACGAGGGGGCTGACGATCCGCCTGGTCGACGAGCGCGGCGAGGGGCGGGAGGAAACGCATTGCTACGAGGGTGGGCTGGTGGATTTCGTCAACCACCTCAACGAGGGCCGCGAGGTCCTGCACCGCGACATCATCACGATCGAGGCCGAGGGTCCAGAAGGCTCGCTGGAGGCGGCGTTTCAGTGGACCGCCAACTTCAACGAGGCCGTCTACACATTCGCCAACAACATCAACACCCACGAGGGTGGCACCCACTTGGCCGGTGTTCGCAACGCGCTGACCCGGACGCTCAACGGCTACGCACGCGAGAAGGGCCTGCTCAAGGAGAAGGACGACAACCTCGAAGGCACCGATACGCGCGAGGGCCTGACCGCCATCATCTCGGTGAAGCTGCGCGAGCCGCAGTTCGAGGGCCAGACCAAGACCAAGCTCGGCAACTCGGAGATCACCGGGTTCGTCAACCAAGCCGTCAACCAGGCACTCACCGAGTACTTCGAGGAGAATCCGACGACCGCTCGGGCGATCTGCGCCAAGGCGGTCAACGCATCTCAGGCGCGCATGGCCGCGCGCAAGGCGCGCGACCTCGCCCGGCGCAAGGGCGCGCTGGATTCGGGTGGCCTGCCCGGCAAGCTGGCCGACTGCAGCGATCGTGACCCGGAGAACACCGAACTGTTCCTGGTCGAAGGCGACTCTGCCGGCGGCTCGGCGGTCCGTGCGCGCCAGTCCACCTTCCAGGCGATCCTGCCCTTGCGCGGCAAGATCATCAACGTCGAGAAGGCGCGCATCGACAAGGTCCTCTCGAACATCGAAATCCAGGCGATGATCACCGCCATCGGCACGGGCATCGACGACGATTTCGACATCACCAAGGCCCGCTACAAGAAGCTCGTCGTGATGACCGACGCGGACGTCGACGGCGCCCATATCCGGACACTCATCCTGACATTCCTGTTCCAGCACCTGCGCGGGTTGATCGACGCCGGATACGTGTACATCGCGTGTCCGCCGCTGTACAAGGTCAAGCTGGGAAGCACCGAGCAGTACATGGAGAAAGAGTCCGATCTCGAGGAGTGGCTGCTCGACCGCAACCTCGACACGGTTCGCATCACCGCTCTGGGTGGCGAGCCGACCGGGGTCACCAAGACGCGCTTCCAGCGCCTGCAACGCGTCCTGCGCGAGCACGAGGCCTGGGCGTCGGTTGTTCGCAGCAACTACGGGGTCGCCGCCGCCGATTTTGTTCAGGGGCACAACCTGGTCGGAGCCACCCCGTCGAGCCTCGGCGATCTTGCGGCCTCCGTGCGGGCCGCCTCGAACGATCGATACCAGCTCGAGGCCGAGATCGATGCGTCGGCGCAGATTGTTGCTGCGCGCGCGGTGCGCGTGCGCACTGGCGAGGCCAGCTCGGCCCGTCTGAGCCTCGAGATGTTCGCCTCGCGCGGGATGTCCCAGCTCGCCGCGGCACGTGCGCGGCTCGACGAACTCGTCGGCCAGGCGCCGTTCATCGTCACGCGGGGGTCGCGGACACGGGAGGCGGCAAACTACGACGCGCTGCGCGTCGCTGTGCTCGAGCTCTGCCGGGAGGGCATCACACTCAGTCGCTTCAAGGGGCTCGGCGAGATGAACAGCGACCAACTCTGGGAGACGACGATGGACCCCGAACGGCGCATCCTCCAGCGGGTGACGATGGAGGATGAGGCCTCGGCCGGCGATCTGTTCGCGACGCTCATGGGCGACAAGGTCGAGCCCCGGCGCCAGTTCATCGAGCAGAACGCGCAAAACGTCCGCTTCCTGGACGTGTAGCCGCGATGACCGCACGACGCAGGGCAGAGAGGAACTAGATGTCGACGCTCGATCGCAATGGACGGATCGAGTTGCGCGAACTCGAGCACGAGATGCGCTCGAGCTACCTCGACTACGCGATGAGCGTGATCGTCGGTCGCGCCCTGCCTGACGTGCGGGACGGCCTGAAGCCGGTGCACCGGCGCGTGTTGTTCACGATGGACGACATGGGCCTGCAGCCGGAGCGGCCCCACGTCAAGAGCGCCAACATCGTCGGGCGCGTCATGGGTGAGTTCCATCCGCACGGCGACCAAGCGATCTACGACGCCCTGGTACGCCTCGCCCAGGACTTCGCCTCCCGTTACCCGCTCGTCGACGGCCAGGGCAACTTCGGGTCCACCGAGTTCCCCGCCGCCGCAATGCGGTACACGGAGGCCCGCCTATCACGCATCGCCGTGGAGATGCTGCGCGGCATCGACGAGGACACGGTCGATGTCATCCCGACCTACGACGACCGCCGCACCGAGCCCGTGGTGCTGCCAGCGCGGCTCCCGAATCTGCTTATCAACGGCTCCTCCGGCATCGCCGTCGGGATGGCGACCAACATCCCGCCGCACAATATCGGCGAGGTGATCGACGCGGTGGTGGCGCTGATCGACAATCCCGGACTGTCGGTCGAACAGCTGATGCGCCACGTGCAGGGCCCAGACTTCCCGACCGGAGGGTTGATCGTCGGCCGCCAGGGCATCGTCGACGCGTACCGAACCGGCCGCGGACGGGTGGTGGTGCGCGGTCGAGCCCACAACGAGCAGCTGCGCAACGGGCGCAACGCGATCGTGTTCACCGAGCTCCCGTACCAGGTCAACAAGTCCGACCTGGTCCGTCGGATCGCCGAGCTCGCCGAAGAGAAGGTCGTCCCCGAGGTCAGCGACGTCAACGACGAAAGCGGTCGCGACGGGACGCGCGTGGTCGTGACGCTCCGCCGCGGCGCGGTGCCGCTGGTCGTGCTCAACAAGCTGTTCAAGCACACGGCCGCACAGAGCACCTTCGGGGTCAACGCGATTGCGCTGGTCGACGGGGTGCCGCGCACGCTCGGCCTCTGCGAGATTCTCGGGCACTACCTCGAGCATCAGCGCGAGGTAGTGGTCCGGCGTTCCCGGTTCCGTCTGGCCCGCGCCGAAGCCCGAGCCCACATCCTCGAGGGACTGCTGATCGCGCTCGGCAACATCGACGAGGTCATCGCGCTGATTCGCGCCGCCGCCGACCCCGATGAGGCGCGCAGCGGCCTGATGAACCGCTTCTCGCTGACCGAGGTGCAGGCGCGCGCCATCCTCGATCTGCGCCTCCAGCGGCTCACTCAGCTCGAGGGCGACAGCATCCGCAAAGAGCACGACCAACTCCAGGCCGAGATCGCGAGCCTGCGCGCCATCCTCGGCGACGAGGCGCGCGTGATGGCGGTCATTCGGGAGGAGATCCTCGCCCTGCGCGACAAGTTCGCCGACGAGCGCCGGTCCGAGATCATCCCAGGCGAGGGCGAGATCGATCTCGAGGATCTGATCGCCGAGGAGGAGATGGTCGTCTCCATCTCGCGGGGCGGCTACATCAAGCGCCTGCCGGTGTCCACGTACCGTGCCCAGCGCCGTGGCGGGAAGGGGCTGCGCGGAGCCCGGCTCAAGGACGACGACTACATCGAGCACCTGTTCATCGCCTCGACGCACGCGTACCTGCTGTTCTTCACCAACCGGGGGCGCGTCTACCGGCAGAAGGTCTACGAGCTTCCCCAGGGTGCCCGCGACGCGCGTGGGAGGCACATCAGCAACGTGCTCGCGCTCGTCGAAGGCGAAGAGGTGCGTGCCGTCTTCGCGACCCGCGACTACAACGAGGCCAAGTACCTCGTGCTTGCGACGCGGGACGGCATGGTCAAGAAGACCGAGCTCAAGGCGTACGACACGGTGTTGCGGGAGGCCGGCATCTTCGCCATCAACCTCACCGACGAGGACGAGCTCGTCGGTGTGCAGATGACCGACGGCGATGATGACATCCTGATCGTGTCGGCACGCGGCCAGGCGGCGCGCTTTGCCGAGTCGGCGGTGCGCCCGATGGGTCGCCAGACCCGCGGGGTCAAGGCCATGAACCTCGCGCCCGCCGACCGGGTGTTGGCGCTGTGCGTGGCCCGTGATGACGAGGACTTGCTGGTAGTGACCGGCAATGGCTTCGGCAAGCGCACGCCGATGTCCGACTATCCGCGCAAGGGACGGCCGACCAAGGGCGTGCGGACGATCAAGGTCACCGGCCGTAAGGGCGAGCTGGTGACCGCGCGGCCGGTGCGGGAGAACCATCAGCTGTTGCTGATCTCGCTCGGGGGGCAGGTCATCCGCATCAACGTCGGCTCGATACGCCGCACCGGCCGCTCCACAGAGGGCGTACGCCTGATGGTGCTTGACGACGACGACCAGGTCGCCACCGTCGCGGCGGTGCTCGAGCACGACGAGGCTGAGCCCGACGCACCCGACGCGGCACCGGCGTCCGCCGAGGACCCCGCCGACGCGTCCGAGCTCGACTAGACGGCGGACGTCTCCGACGCGCGAGCGGTCTGGGTGCGCAGCGCGACGGCCAGTGCGGACGGGTCGTTGAGCAAGGAGAACACGCCCGCGCCGAGCTCCATGCCCGCGAGCGTGGCGCGCCGCGGGATGATCTCCAGGTGCCAGTGGTACGCGTCTGGCCCGCCCGGGTGACGCTGGTTGACCCACAGGTTCATGGCGGTCGTGCCCACCAGCGCCGCGAGCGCGCGCATGACCGGTCCGAGGATCACGGCGAGGTCGCCCCCCGGTCGTTCGGGCCACTCGGGCGCGTGCGCACGCGGTGCGACCCGGATTGCGCCAGACAGTGGAGGCGCCTGCGGGCACCACGCGGTCAGCGGGCCCGCATCGGCGACGCGCGCGACGGCGGCATCCGCAAGCTCGGCACAGACCGGACACGCCGGCGCCCGCGCGAAGGCGTCCTCGCGCGCCACCAGCAGCGGCGGCGCGAACGGCAAGCCGATCAACTGGGCGTGGGAGTGCTGCAGCGACGCGCCCGCGGCAGCCCCCTGGTTGAGGAACACGAACGGCCACAGGCCACGCGGATCGTGGCGCACAACGCGCTCACGCGCGGCCCAGGCGTCGATCGCGGTGGTCATCTCGGGAGTCGACAGCTCCCAAAGCTCGACCACGTGGCGCGGGGAGTTGATGACGACCTCGTGGATCCCCTCCTCCGGCGGCAGCACCGGAAAGCGGTTCGGGACGGCCCGCACCCGCCAGCCCGGGGTGTCTCGGACGCCGCCGCCGGGACGGTCGGCCCAGACCTCGGGTGGCGTTTCGTCCTCCGAGCCCGGGCAGAACGGGCACTCGCCAGGTGCCGCCGGACCACCAGTCCCGGGGTCACCGGTGATGACGGGACCGGTGTCGTGCGGCCGCGCGATCCGACCCGGCGCCACCAGCAGCGGCGTGCCGGTCAGTGGATCCCAGCGCACCGGCGTCATCGCGGCGGGCCGGGCAGGGGCGGGAACGCCGAGCGCATGCGCGGAACGTAGCGCAGGCCGTCGCCCGCCGCCGTACCGGGCGCCGCCGGTCAGGGCGTTCGCTAGGATCAAGCTCCGTCGTGAGCCTGCCCGACCCCAAAGACCTGCTTCCGCACCGGGAGCCCTTTCTGCTGGTGGACGAAATCCTGGAGCTGGTGCCCGGTGTCTCGGCGCGGGCGCGCTGGACGCTGCGGCCTGAAATGCCATTTTTTGCGGGACATTTTCCTGGGAATCCCATTACCCCGGGGGTCCTCATCGTTGAGTCACTGGCCCAGACGGCCGGACTCGCGGCCATGAGCCTGCCGGAGAATGCGGGCCGCTTGGCGTTGTTTGCCGGGATCGAGAAGGTGCGGTTTCGCCGGCCGGTTCGGCCTGGCGAGACGCTCGAGCTCAGCATGCAGATGACCCGCCAACGCGGGCCGATGGGGTGGGCCCAGGGCGATGCGCGCGTCGACGGCGAGCTGGCGTGTACAGCGAGCCTGTCGTTTGCGTTTGTCGACGCCGACCTGGCGGCCGGATGATCTGCGTCCCCGGGGCCACGAAGCAGCGCGCCCACCTGGCTGCGCTCGGCTACTACGTGCCCGAACGCACGCTGACCAATGCGGATCTCGAGCAGATCGTCGACACGACCGACGAGTGGATCGTGTCGCGGACCGGCATTCGCGAGCGGCGCATCGTCGCCCCGGACCAGGCGACCAGCGATCTGGCGATCGAGGCCGCGATCAACATCCTTGGATCGGCAGGCCTCGGCCCAGAGGCGGTCGATGTCCTGATCGTGCCGACCTGCACTCCGGATCAGCTGTTCCCGTCGGTCGCCGCGTTGACCGCGGACGCGATCGGTGCGCACGACGCGGCGGCCTTCGACATCCAGGCCGCATGCAGCGGGTTCATCTACGGGCTCGCCCAGGCGGTCGCGCTGATCGAGTCCGGGTTGGCGTCACGGGTCCTGGTGGTCGGGGCCGAGGTCTTCTCGCGGGTGATCAACCCCGACGACCGCAGTACCTATGTGCTGTTCGGCGATGCGGCCGCAGGCGCCCTGCTGGTGGGCGATGACGACAGTGCTCCGTCCGGCTTCCTCGGCTTTGAGCTTGGCGCCGACGGGAGCAAGGGCAGCCAACTGCAGATCCCGGTCGGCGGCACGCGGCACCCGGCCTCGCAACCCTTCGATGCGGCGGACGCGTATCTGCAGATGAACGGCCGTGAGGTGTTCAAGTTCGCGACCCGCGTGCTCGAGGACTCATCGGTGCGCCTGTTGGATCGGCTGGGGCTCGGCATCGACGATGTGGACCTGTTCGTCCCGCACCAGGCCAACCAGCGGATCATCGACCACGCCATGGGTCGGCTCGGCGTCGATCCCGCGCGGGTCTTCGGCAATCTCGATCGCTACGGCAACACCTCGGCCGCGTCGATCCCACTGGCACTCGCCGAGGCGCGTGATGCCGGCGTGCTGCGGGCCGGGATGCTCGTGATGATGGTGGGGTTCGGAGCCGGCCTGACGTGGGCGGCGTGTCTTGCGAGGTATGAACCGACGTGATTGCACTGATGTTTCCAGGCCAGGGCGCGCAGGTCGTCGGCATGGGGCAGGAGCTGGCCGCCAACTCGCCGGCTGCCCAGGCGGCCTTTGACGAGGCCGATGCCGTGCTGGGATACCCGCTGTCGGAGGTGTGCTTCTTCGGGCCGGCCGAGCGGCTGATGCAGACCGATGTCTGCCAGCCCGCGCTGGTCGCCACCTGCGTTGCTGCGTGGCGCGCCGCGGAGGAGCTGGGGCTGCGCGGCGACCTGGTCATGGGCCACTCACTCGGCGAGTACTCCGCGCTGGTCGTGTCCGGCGCGATTTCGTACCCGGACGCCTTGCGGCTGGTCGCCGAGCGCGGCGCCGCCATGCAGGCCGCCGCCGAGGCGAGCCCCGGTGCCATGGCCGCGGTCCTCGGGGCGAGCGACGACGAGGTCGAGGCGCTCTGCCATCAGGTCGGCGAGGTCTGGCCGGCCAACTACAACTGCCCGGGCCAGGTGGTCGTGAGCGGCACGCGCCAAGGCATCGATCGTTTGATGGGGACCATCGCCGCCGGCGGCGGGAAAGCCGCCCGACTGCAGGTCTCCGGCGCGTTCCATTCGCCGCTGGTCGCGACGGCCGCCGCGCGCTTGTCGCGCGCGCTGGCAGCGTGGACACCGGGTCCGATCGAGGTACCGTTCCTGTCGACGACGACCTGCCGATTCGAACCCGCCGACAGGCTGCGTGAGCTGCTCGCCGAGCAGCTGGTCTCGCCGGTGCGCTTCGGCGCAGCCGTTGCGGTTGCGCTCGAGGCCGGCACCACCCAGTTCATCGAACTCGGCGTCGGGCGGGTGCTCTCGGGTCTCGTGCGGCGCGTGCAGCGGGACGCGTCGGTCCTGCAGGTCGCGGTGCCGGGAGATCTGGTAGCGCTGAGCGAGGTGGTCACGTAATGCCGGTCGCACTCGTCACCGGCGCCAGCCGCGGCATCGGCGCCGCGATCGCCGAAGCGCTGGCGCGCGACGGCTTCGATGTCGCCGTCGGATATGGCGCAGACGCCGCCGGCGCAGAACGGACTGTCGCCGCGGTGGTCGCCCGCGGGCGCACGGCCGTTGCCCTCCAGGCCGACGTCGCCGACGAAGACCAGGCGACCGGGCTCGTCGAGGCGGCCGAAGCCCGCCTGGGCCCGCTGGACGCGGTTGTTCTCAACGCCGGCATCACGCGGGATGCGCTGTTCCTGCGGATGTCGGCCGATGACTGGCGCGCGGTGATCGACACCAACCTCACCGGCGCGTTCTACGTATCCCGCGCGGCCGTGCGCGGGATGATGCGCCGACGGGCGGGGTCGATCGTCGCGGTGTCGTCGGTCGTCGGGCTGATCGGCAACCCAGGACAGGCCAACTACGCCGCGGCGAAGGCCGGACTCATCGGGATGGTGAAGTCGCTGGCCAAGGAGGTCGGGTCGCGGGGCATTCGGGTCAATGCGGTGGCACCGGGCTACATCGCCACCGACATGACCTCGGCGCTGACCGACGAACAGCGCGCGAAGGTACAGGCCGGAACGCCGCTGGGCCGGCTGGGCACCCCTGAGGATGTGTCTGGAGTCGTCGCGTTCTTGTGCTCGGCGGATGCAGGGTTCATCACCGGCACCGTGATTCGCGTCGATGGAGGACTGGGCACATGAGTGCGCAACGCCGGCGGGTCGCCATCACGGGGCTGGGTCTCGTCAGCGCGATCGGAATCGGGTGGGAGGATGTCTGGCGCAACGCGCTGGCCGGCGTCAGCGGCGCCGGACCGATCACGAGCTTCGACCCGAGCCGCCTTGCGACGCAGATCGCCTGCGAGATCACCGACTTCGTGCCCGAGGACTTCATGGACCGGCGCGCCGCGCGCCGCATGGACCGGTTTGCGCAGTTGGCCGTCGCCGCCGCACGGCTCGGACTCGACGACGCCGGCCTCGATCCGGCCAAGGTGCCGGATGCTGGCGTCTACGTCGGAAGCGGCATCGGCGGCCTGGCGACCTTCGTCGAGCAGACGCAGGTGTGCTTCGAGCGCGGCCCGGACCGGCTGTCGCCGCTGTTCATTCCGATGATGATCGCCAACATGGGCGCCGCCCAGATTTCGATGCAGCTCGGGCTGCGCGGCCCGGTCCTATCCACGGTCAGCGCGTGCGCCACCTCGAACCACGCAATCGGCGAGGCTCTGGATGCGATCCGGCTCGGGCGCGCCGACATCATCGTCGCCGGTGGCACCGAGGCGGCGATCGTCGAGATGGGTATCGGCGCGTTCAACGCGATGCGTGCGCTCTCGGTCCGCAATGACGCGCCGGAGCGCGCGAGCCGCCCGTTCGATGTCCACCGCGACGGGTTCGTGATGGGCGAGGCCGGCGCGGTGCTGGTGCTCGAGGAGTTCGGGCACGCCCGTGCCCGGGGGGCGCACATCTACGCCGAGTTGCTCGGCTACGGTTTGACCGCGGACGCGCATCATGTGACCGAGCCGGACCCGACCGGGACCGCACCCGCCGGGGCGGTACGGATGGCGCTCAGGGATGCCGGCGTCGCACCGGAGCGCGTCGGGTATGTCAACGCGCATGCGACCTCGACGCCGGTGGGGGATCCGAACGAGATCCGGGCGATCAAGCTGGCCTTGGGCGAGGCGCACGCGGGCACCTGCCTGGTGAGCTCGACCAAGTCGATGCACGGCCACTGCCTCGGGGCCGCGGGGGGCATCGAGGCGGCCCTGACTTCGCTGGCGCTCGAGACGGCGCAAATCCCCCCGACCATCAACCTCGATGAGCTTGATCCTGAGTGCGCGGGGGTCGACCATGTCGCCAACAGCGCACGATCGGCGACGATCGAAGTCGCCGTCTCGAATGCCTTCGGCTTCGGCGGGCACAATGCGGCGCTGGTGTTCGGACGAGTGGAGGGAACGTAAGCAGCGACCGTCTTCCCGGGGCCCGCGGCCTCTGGCACAGCGTGGCCACTCGCGTCTACGGTCCGCGCCACGGCCTCAACGGGCTGTCGTTCGTGCCGGGTGAGCGCGTCGCGATCGGTGCGATGCCGGTCGCGGGCGAGGTGATGCGCCTGCCTGACCACGGGATCACACACGTGGTGGTCTGCCGGGCCAAACCCCAGACCGTGTTCAGTCAGGACCTGTGGGCGGCCCGTACGGTCCTGGGCAAGGAGAACGTCGCCCACGCCGGCATGTGGGACACCGGTCGGCCCAAGGACCCGGAACACTGGTCGCAGGCGGCGCTGTTCGCCGCCGAGGCGCTTCAGGCGAACCCCGAGGCCCGGGTGCTGGTGCACTGCCAGCAAGGGCGTCGCCGGTCCGTGATGGTGGCCTACGCCACGTTGCGCCTGCTCGGCCTCTCGGAGTCCGAGGCCGCCAAGGGGGTGCTCGAGGCCCGGCCGATGGGGCGCCTGGTGCCCGCATACCGGCACAGCGTCGAACGCTGGCTGGCGAAACGTGCCGCGGAGTCGGCTGATCCGCAATCCCCGTCAGGCCTGCGATAATCAGGGGACCGATGTCGCGACGCCCCATCTCCGTTTCAATCGATCGCCTGCGCGGCAAGCGCCCGGAGGCCGGGCCGGCGCGGCGGCTGCCTGGCGACGAGCGCTCCTGCCCGCGCTGTCAGAGCCACTTCCGGGCGGATGAGATGGAGCGCAATTGCTACGTCTGCGCGGTCTGCGGCCACCACTTCCCGATGACCGCACGGCAACGCCTCGACCACCTGGCCGACGATGGCGTCTGGACCGAGATCGGCGGCGAGCTGCGCGCGTCGGACCCGCTGCGATTCGTAGACCTGCAACCGTATACCGATCGGGTCCGCGCGGCCGAGGCGAAGGGCGCGACCGAGGCGATCATCGCGGCGTCGCTGGCGATCCAGGGCCAGCCATGTGTGGTGGCGGCGATGGACTTCGGCTTTCTTGGCGGATCGATGGGATCGGTTGTCGGCGAGCGGTTCGCCCGTGCCGCCGAGGCCGCGGTCGCGCAAGGGATTCCGCTGATCAGCATTACCGCGTCCGGTGGCGCGCGCATGCAGGAGGGCGTGCTCGCCCTCATGCAGATGGCCAAGACGATCGTCGCCCTGGACGAGCTGGGCGACGCGGGGCTGCCGTTCGTGATGGTGCTCGCCCATCCGACGACCGGCGGGGTCTGGGCGTCGTTCGCCTCGCTCGGGGACGTGACGTACGCCGAGCCGGGGGCCTTGATCGCGTTCTCCGGGCCACGGGTGATCGAGCAGACCACCCGGGAGAAGCTGCCGGCTGACTTCGGCTTGGCCGAGCGCCAGCTCGAGCACGGCCACGTGGACGCGGTGGTCGACCGTCGCGAACTGCCGGCGCGCCTCGGTCGCCTGCTGGCGATCCTCGAGCGGCCGATGCAGGACGAGGCGCTGTCACTGGCCAGTCAGTTGGCGCAGAACGGCACGGAGCGGGCCGCCCGCGTGGCGCACGCCCTGCCGACCCTCTCGCGCCGTCTGCGCGGGCTTGCCGGCCACGAGCACACTGATGTCAACGGGGCGGGCGGGACGTGAGCACCTCCACGAGCCCAAGCGGACGCGGTGGGCGCTTCGTGCGCCGGATTGCCGACCGCCTGCATCACGGCGAGACCGGCGGTGGCGATGTTTGGGACGCGATCCAGCTCGCACGCCATCAGGACCGACCGTATCCGCTGGACTACATCACACGCCTCATGCCGGAGTTCGAGGAACTGCACGGCGATCGCCTCAAGGGGGACGACCCGGCGATCGTGGCCGGCGTCGGCCGCTATCACGATGCGCCGCTGGCGGTCATCGGCCAGCAGAAGGGCCGTGATGCCCAGGACCGGGCGTACCGCAACTTCGGCATGCCCAGCCCGGAGGGCTACCGCAAGGGCATGCGCCTGATGGAGATGTGCGAGCGCCTGAACATCCCGCTGGTCACCCTCATCGACACGCCGGGCGCGTTCCCGGGCGCCGAAGCCGAGGAGCGCGGACAGGGCGGCGCGATCGCCAAGAGCATGATGATGATGCTGCGCCTGCGGGTGCCCACCGTCGCGGTCGTGATCGGCGAGGGTTCCTCGGGCGGCGCGCTGGCGCTTGGCGTCGCGGATCGCGTGGTGATGCTCGAAAACGCGACCTACTCGGTGATCTCGCCCGAGGGCGCCTCGGCCATCCTGTGGCGCGACGCCGGCAAGGCCAGGCTCGCCGCCGCTGCGTTCAAGCCGACCGCCGCCAACTGCTACCGCTGGGGCGTCGCCGATGCGGTCGTGCCCGAGCCGGAGGGAGGGGCGCATCTCGAGCACGACGAGGCCGCCCGCCTGCTTGACGGGTACCTGTCGCGCACGATCCGGGAGCTCCAGGCGCTGCCGCCGACGGAACGGCGCCGCCAGCGGCGCGAGCGCTTTCGGCGCCTGGGCGCCGTGCGCGAAGTCAGCGGCGTCTCGCGCTAGCTAGTTGGCGAGCTCGGTGAGCTCGCGCGAGGGCGGCGCCGAGCTCGCGTCGACCTGGTGGTGCGCGATCAGCTCGAGCCGCAGCGCCTCGAAGACGAGTTCCCGGTTGGTCGAGATCTCGTCACGCGGCGCGACGCCGAGGCCCTCCGCGAGCTTGCGGCACCAGCGGCACATCTCCGCGGTCGGCCGACGATCGGGGTCGACCCGGGCCATATCCAGCGCGATCGCGACGACGCCGCGCGCTGCCGCGCGTGGGTCTGGTCCATTGACCGTCATTTCGCACGTCTCCTGGGTCAGGGCTCGGCGACCGCTGTGTCGACCGTATCGCTGATCCATCGGTCCTGGCCCGGATGACCTTTAGGAACTGGGTGCGTACACCAGCAGGCGGCCGCCGGGCGAAAGGGTGAGCTCGGTGACCGCGCCGAACGGATCGCCATCGACCTGAACCGGAAAGGGACGGTCGGCGGTGACCCGCAACGGGGCGATCGTTGTGCCGCCGACCAGCCCAGGCCCCGCGAGGTGTTCGGCGCTCGTCAGCCCGAGTGCCAGCAGGCGCACGACGCGCAGCAGGGAACGGTCGGTGAGCCCGATCCACTCCAGGCGCCCGTCCCACGCGACGTGCGGCAGCAGGTTCAGCGGCTGGGGTCCCAGGTAGGCGTATGGGGCGCCGCAGGCCGCGATCAGCGAGTGGATGCGGATGCCGGCGGAGGCTGTCGCCAAGCTGCACCGTCAGCGCCGGCCCCCGCCGGAGGGCCCGGACCCCGGCACCGGCGGTCGCCAGCGCAAAGGCGGCCTGGCGCAGCCGGCGCTTAAGGTTGGGATGCTGCTCGACCCAGGCGACGGTCGCCGCGTCCAGGCCGACGCCGGCGTTGACGCAGAACACGGACTGGCGGCCGCCGGACTCCAAGCGCCCGATGGCGAGCTCGCGGGAGGGATGCGCGAGGGCGGCGGCCACGCACGCGGCCGCCCGTTCCGGGTTGGCGGGCCAGCCGAGGCCGCGGGCGAGCACGTTGGTCGAGCCCCCCGGCAGCGGGATCAGCGCGATGTCGGTGTCGGCGAGCACGCTGGCCGCAATCCCGATCGTGCCGTCCCCCCCGAGCACCGCGACACTACGCGCGCCGGCGTCTACGGCCCGCTCGACGGCGCGCCTGATGTTCTGCGCGCCGCTGGGTACGGCGACGTCCATGAGTCCGAGCGGCGTCAACTCGGCCTCAATGCGACTGCGCAGCTGGGGGGTCGTCCGGGTCGCGCGCGGGTTGACGACCAGCGCGATGGGCTCGGTCGCGTTCACTCGCCGGCCAGCGTGAGCTCGAGCCGGGCCAGGAACGCGGCGATGAGTAGCGCGGTCGCGGCCGGGGCGTCGACCTGGACAAGGTGGCCCGCCTCGGCGACGACGATCATGTGGCTCGCGGGCAGCGCCGCTGCGAGTTCGGCGGCCTCGCCCGGCGGCGCCCAGCTGTCGTGCTCGCCGACGACGATGAGCACCGGACAGCGCACGTGGCCGGCCCGCGCGCCGACCTCAAGGTCGGTCGACATTGCCAGATCGGTGGCGAGGGTCGGTGGCGCGATCGTCTGCATCGCCTGCCGAAGGTCCTCGGCCAGATCGCCCGTCCGCGCACGCATGCTGGCCGCCAGCAGCCCTGCGACGGCGTCCTCGTGGCTCCCCCGGGGACATCGGGTACGTGCAGCCGTGGACCGCCGCCGAGCATGACGACCCCGTCGAGCACCTCTGGGTGGCGACGGGCGACCTCCAGCGCCAGCAGGGCTCCCAGGCCGTGCCCGACGAGTACGCGCGAGCCCTCCAGCTGGGTGGTGGCAAGCGCGATCCAGTCGACGAGCTCGGTTGCATCGGCGATCACGATCCCGGTCGGGTGGCCGGGCAGCCCGAGCACAGCGGCGCCCTCGAAGCGGTCAGACAACGATGCCCACATCGAGGGGCCCACGATGATGCCATGGATGAAGATCGGCCGTGGGGCGGACATGGTCCTGTGAGTCGTGGTGGGCGGTGCCGGCGGGGTCGAACGCCTCGCTCGGCGATGGGTCGTGCGTTGCCGGGATGTTAGTCGGGGGGCGGTGGCCAGGCCTTTGGTACCATCCGGCGCCCGTGAAGCGTTTCCTTATCGCCATCGATTTCGACGGCACGATCACGCAGCACGACACGCTGCACCTCATCGTCGATCGCTTTGGTGACCGGTCCGTCTGGATCGCCTGACCCCCGACGTCATCGCGGGCAGGGTGAGCGTTGAGGAGGCCATGCAGGCGGAGTTCGCAACCGTTCGTGCCACCCCGGACCAGGTCCTGGAGCTGGTGCGCGCCTGCGCGGGCATCCGCGACGGGTTCGTCGAGTTCGTCGGCTGGGCGCGGGCGGCCGGGCACGAGCTGCGGGTCCTCTCGAACGGGTTCCGGATGGTCATCGACGACACGCTCGCCCGGCTCGGGCTCGGTGACCTCCCATTTGACTCCCACGACGCGGAGTTCTCGGCAGCCGGGACGCGGCTCATCTGGTCGGCACGCGGCGAGCGGTGCACGCTGTGCGATCGCCCCTGCAAGCGCCACGACCTGGCTGCGGTCCGCGGCGAGCTGCCGGTCGCCTACATCGGCGACGGCGTCTCGGACCGCTGCGTCTGCGGGGCCGCCGACGTCGTCTTTGCGCGGGCCGAGCTGGCCGAGTGGCTGCGCGATGGCGACCGGCCGTACATTCCCTTCGAGGACTTCGCCCATGTGCGCGACCGCCTCAAGCAGCTGACCGGGGGCCGCCGATGAGTGAGTCCTCGGTGGTCCGGCGCGGCTGGCGCACCCCCGGCTCGAGCGCCGGCTGGCGCGAGATGGAAGCGCGCGTCCTGGCGTTCTGGCGCGACGAGCAGATCTTCGCCCGCAGCGTCGCCGAGCGCGGCGGCGCTGAGCCGTACGTGTTCTACGAGGGCCCGCCGACCGCCAACGGCATGCCGGGCACCCACCACGTCGAGGCGCGGGTGTTCAAGGACGTCTTCCCGCGCTACCAGACGATGAAGGGCCACCACGTCCCGCGCAAGGCCGGCTGGGACTGCCACGGCCTGCCCGTCGAGCTCGCGGTCGAGAAGGAGCTCGGCTTCACCGGCAAGCAGCGACATCGAGGCCTACGGCATCGCCGAGTTCAACGCGCAAGTGCCGCGAGTCGGTGCTGCGCCTACGTCGAGCGAATTCGAGCGGCTCACCGAGCGCATGGGCTACTGGGTCGACATCGACCGAGGCCTACCGCACGATGGACGCGCCGCTACGTCGAGAGCGTCTGGTGGTCGCTCAAGCAGATCTTCGGACAAGGGCCTGCTCGTACGAGGACCACAGGGTCGTGCCGTACTGCCCGCGCTGCGGCACCGCGCTGTCCGACCACGAGGTGGCGCAGGGCTACGAGGACGTCGTCGACCCCTCGGTCTACGTGCGCTTCCCGGTGCGGCGGACGCGCGCCGGCACGGCCGCGCTGCTGGTCTGGACCACCACGCCGTGGACGCTGCGTGTCCAACACCGCCGTGGCGGTCAACCCCGACGTCGACCTACGTGCGTGGCCGACGGTCGACGGCGAGCGCTTGGTCGTGGCCGAGGCGCTGGTCGAGACGCGTCTCGGGCGAGGATGCCGAGGTCATCGCGAGCGTCTCGGTGCCGCCGAGCTCGTGGGCTGCGGCCTACCAGCCGCCCGTTCGACCTGATCGAGTCCCCGAGCCGACGCACCGCGGTCCGTGCCGGCCGACTTCGTCACCACCGACGACGGCACCGGGCTCGTCCACATCGCCCCGGCGTTCGGCGCGGACGACATCGCGTGTCGCCGGCGCCTACGGGCTGCCGGTGCGTCAACCCGGTCG
This sequence comes from uncultured Thermoleophilia bacterium, assembly GCA_963768285.1. GTDB lineage: Bacteria > Actinomycetota > Thermoleophilia > Miltoncostaeales > Miltoncostaeaceae > CAITWD01. The sequence continues at coordinate 17,782 of CAVYHI010000029.1, read as the reverse complement.
ACCGGCACGGGCACTTCGAGCCGCCGACGTGCCGCTCGTCGGCGGGCATGTTCTTCAAGGACGCCGACGCGCGACCTGATCGACGACCTGGGCGCGCGCGGGCTGCTGTTCCGAGCACGTCGCCTACGAGCACACCTACCCGCACTGCTGGCGCTGCCACACGCCGCTCATCTACTACGCCAGCCCTCCTGGTACATCCGCACCACCGCGATCAAGGAGCAGCTGCTCGCGCGAGAACGAGGAGATCGACTGGTATCCCGACCACGATCAAGCGACGGGCCGCTTCGGCGACTGGCTCGAAGAACAACATCGACTGGGCGCTGTCGCGCGACCGCTACTGGGGCACGCCGCTGCCGATCTGGCGCTGCGAGGCTGCGGCCACCTGACGTGCGTCGGGTCGCTCGCCGAGCTGGCGCGAGCTCGCGCGGGCAGGACCTGCCGACCTCGACCCGCACCGCCCGTACGTCGACGACATCACCTTCGCGTGCCCGGCGTGCGGCGGGACCGATCGCGGCGCGTGCCCGAGGTGATCGACGGCTGGTACGACTCGGGCGCGATGCCGTTCGCCCAGTTCGCCTACCCGCTTCGCGACCGGCGGCGATGTTCGCAGGCGGCGCTTCCCCGCCGACTTCATCTGCGAGGCGATCGACCAGACCCGCGGCTGGTTCTACTCGCTGCTGGCCGAGTCGGCACGCTGGTGTTCGACCAGTCGTCGTACCGGAACGTGCTCTGCCTGGGCCTGATCCTCGACGAGGACGGCCGGAAGATGAGCAAGCACCTGGGCAACGTGCTCGAGCCCTGGAGCGTGCTCGACCGGCACGGGGCGGACGCCTTCCGCTGGTATCTGCTGACGGCCCAGAGCCCATGGGACTCCTTCCGGTTCAGTCTCGAGGCGGTCGACGAGTCGATGCGCTTCCTGCTGACCCTGTGGAACACCTATGTCTTCCTGGTGACCTACGCCGCGCTGCCCGACGGATGGACGCCGGGCGGCGAAGATCCCGTACCGGCCGAGCGCCCGGTCTTGGATCGCTGGATCCTGTCACGTTGCGATGCGCTGACCACCGGGGTGACGGCGTGCCTGGAGGCCTACGACGCCACCGGCGCCGGGCGCCTGCTGGAGACGTTCGTCGACGATCTGTCGAACTGGTACGTGCGGGTCTCCCGAGCGCGCTTCTGGGGTGGCCGTCAGGGTGATGCCGTGGCCGATGCCGACCATCGGGCGGCGTTTGCGACGTTGCACGAGTGTCTGTCGCGCCTGGCGCTGTTGGTCGCGCCGTTCTGCCCGTTCGTCGCCGAGGAGCTGTACGGCAACCTCGTGGCTGCGCATGATCCCGCCGCGCCGCCGAGCGTCCACCTGGCGATGTGGCCGAGCTCGGCGGGCTCTGAGGACGCCGAGCTCGAGCGGGCAATCGAAGCGACCCGCGTCGCGGTATCGCTCGGACGCGGGGCGCGCTCGGACGCCAAGATCAAGATCCGCCAGCCGCTCGCGCAAGCGGTCATCGCCTGTCCGCCGGCCACTGCGGCGGCGCTCGGGGCCGTGCACGAACTGATCGCCCGTGAGCTCAACGTCCACGAGGTCCGGTTCGTGACCGACCCGGGGAGCTCGTGGCCGTCACGATCAAGCCGAACTACCGCACGCTTGGTCCGCGGTTCGGCAAGGTGATGCCGGCGCTGGCCGCGGCGGTTGCCGGGTTGCCAGGCGCCGAGAGTGCACGGCGGCTCGAGGCCGGGCAGTCCGTCGGCGTGGCGGTCGATGGGGTCCCGCACGAGCTCGGCCCGGACGACCTGCTGGTCACGGCGCGACCCACCGAGGGATATGCCGTCGGTCAGGAATCCGGCATGGCGGTCGGGCTCACCACCGACATCACGCCGGATCTGCGCCGCGAGGGGCTGGCGCGCGAGATCGTGCACGCAATCCAGAACGCACGCCGTGCCGCCGGTCTACGCGTCGAAGATCGCATCATGCTGCATCTGGACGGCTCGGGGCTCGTGCGGGACGCAATCGACGCGTTCAGCCCGCACATCTGTGCCGAGACGCTCGTCGAGCGGCTCAGCGTGGGTCATGGCGCGCCGTTCGTGGGGCAGTTCCGCGAGGAGCTCGTCCTCGATGGCGAGCCGTTTGCGCTCCGCCTGGAACGTGCGGACGGCGGTGGGGCGGCCGAGGGCTAGCCGTGCTTGGCGCCGCCGCGCAGCAGCGTCAGATCGTCGTCGCCGTGGACCCGGCTCCACACACGCTCCGGGTCGAGGCCGAGCTTCTCGATAAGACCCGGCAGGCGCACGACGTCGGAGGTCTCATTCAAGCGGATCCCGACGATCTTCCCGTCGCCCCTGACGAGGGTCAGGCCCGGCTCGTCATCGACGGTCTCGGTGGTGATGTCGGCGAACGGCTGCACGGCGCCGACAGACAGGTAGATGGGCATCATTCAGACCTCCACGAAGACGGCGGGCCTGGCCGAGGCCGATTCCCGCGTCGCGAACACCGACACCCCGCATCCTAGTGGCTTTGCCGTGCGGGCACCGGCAGCGACGGCGTCGCGGGTCGGACTCAGCCGCTCCCGGCCAGGCGGTCCCGCAGGGTGGTCAGCAGCTCCAGGACGCCCGGCGGCCCGATGACCTCAGCATCGGCGGCCTCCCGCAGCTCGGGTGGCGTCTCGGGGCTCAGCGCCAGCACCGCGGTGGCGGTCGCAAGCGTGCCCGCGTCGCGCATGGCATGCAGGGTGCGCCACGCGTCCGCGTCGGTGTGGTCGTCGCCGACGTAGGCCGTATGACGCCAGCCGCCGCCGGCGAGTAGCTCCGCGACGGCAGTGCCCTTGTTGATGGCGATGGGCGGCCGCACCTCCATCACCATGCGGCCCCAAGTGACCGTCAGCCCGTTGGCGCGCGCGGCTGGGGCGAGCCGGTCGCGCATGAGAGCCGCGGCCGCCTCGGGATCCCGCGCCGTGCGCCAGTGCACCGACAGGGTGGTGCCCTTGTGCTCGATGTGCACGCCGGGGTCGTCGAGCTGGCCGTCTCCCCACGCGGCGGCGAAGCGATCGATCGGCTCCTGCCAGGGCCGCGCCGCCTCGGCGGTCCGCACCGGGCGACCCGGCATCTGCAGCTCGAAGCCGTGATTGCCGACGTAGGCGCAGCCCGGGATGTTGACGATCCGCTGCAGATCGTCGATTCCGCGCCCGCTGACGAACCCGACGAGTCCCAGCCCATCGCGCAGGTCGACGATTGGCGCGACCGCGCCCTCGATCAGCCGGGCGTCCCGCGGGTGGGCCACAATAGGCGCAAGCGTTCCGTCGAGATCGAGGAACAAGGCAGCGTCGGCAGGATGCGCGAGCAGCGGCGCGCAGGCGGCGGCAGCAAAGGAGACAGACACCGTGACCGAGGCTACCAGTGCGCGACCCGCGCGGTCGGTTCTGGCCGTCACCGGGGCGCTGGCGGGCCTGGTCTCGGCCCTGTTCGGGGTCGGCGGCGGGATCGTGATCGTCCCGTTGCTCGTCGGCTTCGCCGGCTACGACGCCAAGCGCGCGACCTCGACCTCGCTGGCGGCGATCATCCTGATCGCGATCTGGGGCACGGTGGCACAAGGCGCGCTCGGCAACGTCGACTGGTCGGCCGCCGCGCTGATCGGCATCCCGGCGATGCTGGGCGTCAGCGTCGGCGTGGCCATCAAGCAGCGCATCAGCACGGTGCGCCTGGAGATCGGGTTCGCGATCCTGATGGTCGTGGTCGCAGCATTGCTGGTCGTGACCTGATGGGCGCCGACGTGGTGGTGATGGCGCTGGGTGTCCTTGCCGGCGTCGTGTCGGGGCTGTTCGGGGTCGGGGGCGGGGTCCTGTTCGTCCCGACGCTGACGCTGATCGTCGGCATGAGCGAGCTGCACGCCCAGGCCACGTCGCTGCTGGCGATCATCCCTGTGGCAGTGCTCGGGACGTGGCGCGACCGTGCATCGGGGCGCGTCGACTGGCGTGATGTCGCCGTGATCGGCGTGGCCGCGATCGCAACCGCCATCATCGGCTCGCTGCTGGCCGATGTCGCACCCCAGCGTCTGTTGCGGATCGGGTTCGCCCTGATCCTCGTGTGGACGGCGTGGCGCATCGTCCGGGGTGCACGGCGCGACGCGCGGCAGGCTGTGCCACTCCGTGCGTCCGGCGACGACTAGGACGCCGCGCACCGGCCCGGAATGCACTGCGGGGTGGGTCTTCCGAAGAAGACCCACCCCGCAGAGGGTCCAGCGAATGCGGATTTGGCTCAGACGCCCGGAGGCTTCGGGAACCGGTGACGCATCGTGTACTGGTACGGGGTTGCGAAGAGCAGGTCCCCGATGTCCTCCGCCGTGCGCTCGATCGTCTGCGACCAGATGGTCTGCGCGCCCGGGATGATGAGGTCGAAGTTGAAGCTCATGAGACCGATGAGCTCCTTGACGGGCAGCATTGCGCCCATGTTGTCGAACGGGGTGGCCTGCAGGGCCCAGCTGCGAATCGCGCCCGGCGAAGCGGTACGGATCGATTCGGGCTTCAGCTGGAACCGGTGCTGACCCTCGGTCTCCGGCCGACCCATTGCCGCGGCGGTCGCCTTGGTGACCTCGGACGGCAGGTAGGTGACTTCCCACTTCGTCTCGGTGAGCGTGGGACGGGTGAGGATACGCAGGTTCATGCGACCGTAGCGCGGGTCGCCGTAGAACGCGGGCTTCGCCGCGAGCTCTGCGTCGTCGTACTTGCCGGTTGCGGTGTGGATCAGGTAGCCACGACGCTCCATCGTAAAGTTGAAGTAGTCGTTGCCGAAACCACCGTAGCCGTCGTCTTCCTTGCCACCGTGCTCCTGGGTGACGATGTAGGCGATCTTCTTCGGGAAACCGAAGGGCTCACGGCCGGCGAACACGGCGGCGTCCTGCGTCAGGTACATGTACGGGTAGTACCCGGCGTAGTAGGTGTTGCCGTCGCTGCCCTTGCAGGAAGCCGAAACGGTGACACCGAACTCACCGTACGGGCCCAAGCCAGTGTGCAGGTGGTCGACGTACCAGAACTCGACAACGTCGTCCTCGAGCACGAGGCACTTCGGAAGGATGTGCTTCAGGTCCTTCTCGTCGGCCCGGTAGAAGAATGCCGACCAACGCGAGTTGGTGTAGGTCAGCGGGACGATGTCGTAGTCGACCAGCGGGTCCGCGACACCCTGGGAGATAATGTCACGCTTGTCACGGTCGAGGGCCAACGGCGGGGCGTCGCCCGAGTCGATCCACGGCACGCTCGTGACGTTCACGTTCTGCGCCATATGCGCCTTTCCTCCTTCAAGAGAGCCTCATACGACGAGAGGTTGGCGACCGCCGCGCCCTCGTCGCAGTGACCAGTGATTGGTGAGCTTTACGCGCCGAGACCGATCGGCTTCGGGAAGCGGTGACGCAGGCCAAAGCGGTACGGCTTAGCGGCGCCGGCCCACGTTGCGTCGCGGGTGTAGGTCTCAGTCCACAGCACCTCGCCTGCGGGAATGATCAGGTCGAAGCTGAAGGTCATGAGGCCGATGTGCTCCTTCGGCGGAAGCTCGTGACCCAGGTTGTCGAACGGAGTGGCCTGGCTGAACCAGTTGTAGCTCTCCGGCGACGCGGTGCGGATCGACTCCGGCTTCACCTGGAAGCGGTGCGAACCCTCGGTGTCCGGGCGGCCCATTGCGGTCGCGAGGTCCTTGGTGACCAGCGAGGGCAGGTACACCAGCTGCCACTCGGAGTTGGAGATGTCCGGAGCGGTGATGACCTTCATGTTCATACGGCCGTACTCGGTGTTGCCGTAGAACGCGGGCTTCGCCGACAGGTCAGCGTCGTCGTACTTACCAGTCACGGAGTTCAACACGTACCCGTTCCGGATCATGAGGAACGAGAAGTAGTCGAACTGGTAGTTCTTGCCGTCCATCACCCCATAACCGTCGTCAGGGGCGCCACCGTGCTCGAGCACGCGGATGAAGGCTTCCTTCTTCGGGAAACCAAGCACGCGACCCGCGTCAATGGCGGCGTCCTGCGTCAGGTACATGTAGGGGTAGTACCCAGCGTAGTAAGTCTTGCCATCGCCACCCTTGTAGGAAGCGGCAACGGTCACACCCATCTCGCCGTACGGGCCGAGCATGGTGTTGTTGTGGTCGACGTACCAGTACTCGACGATGTCGTCCTCGAGCTCAAGGCAGTCAGGAAGCACGCGACGAAGGTGCTTCTCGTCAGCGCGGTAGAAGAAAGCTGACCAACGCGAGTTGGTGTAGGTCAGCGGGAGCACATCGATGTCCCACACCGGGTCGACGAGAGAGTAAATAATGACAGTCTTCTCGTCGCGGTCCACGGGAACGGGCGGAATTTCGCCCGTTTCCATGCCCGGGATCTGGGTCACGGCGAACTGCTCGGCCATGGGCTGGCGTCCCCCTAGCTCGGTGAAGGGCAGTTACAAACGAATCGCACGGGAATCGAAGAGTGTCGGTGACGACCTCTTCAAGTCCCATTAGCAGCATATGTCACATGCGCTCGCGGGGTCAACCGCGTAGGGTGCTCTGTGACCTCCTGCAACACCAGGTGAAACACCTGGCTTTGCAGCGGCTTCCAACACCCGCCCGAGTGACTTAGTGCCGATGCTTACAAAGTCCCGCGCCGGGCGCTGACTGGCGGAGAACGGGCGCCTGACGACCCCCGTCCTGCCTGCTCGCAGCGGAACTCGGCAGCCGCGGTGGGCTCCCCCGGTGTGTCGCCGTCGGCTGCTCCGGCGCCGGTGCACCGCCGGTAGCGCGTGAGGGCGGACCCCGGGTCGTGTGCGTGCGATCTGTAAAAGGGATCTGTGCGATCACCCAACCTTCTGGCCCTCGGGGCGATGCTGTGCTGGGGCGCCGCCTACGTCCCGTCGCAGTGGCTCGCGGATGGGCTTGGCCCCTTCGGGGCCGCGGCGTGGCGGCTCGGGATCGGCGGGCTCGCGCTCTTCGCCTATCAGGCGGCTCGGCGTCAGCCACTCGATCCGGGGGTGTCGATCCCGACGGTGATCTGGCTGGCGGTCACCCAGACTGCGATCTTCTACGGCGCGACATTCTGGGGCATCGCCCATGGCGGAGCGAGTTTGGCCTCGGTGCTCGCCAACAGCGACCCGCTGTTCGTGGCGGTCCTCGCGGCGATGTTCCTCGGTGAGCATCTCACCGCGCGGCAGCGGCTCGGCCTGGGGTGCGGGTTCGTGGGGGTCGCATGCGCCGTCTGCAGCGAGGGCCTATGGCCTCCGCGCCCGACGATTGCGGCGGGCATTGTCGTCCTCGGCGCGCTTAGTTGGGCGATCGGGACGATCGTGGCCGCGGGCGCGGTGCGCAAGGACTCCCACCCGGCCAGCCTTGCGGCCTGGCAAATGACCGTCGGCGCGCTGATGCTGGCCGTGCTGAGCCCGATCGGCGGCCACACCCCGGTGCCGACCAGCGGCAAGGATGTCGCCTTGGTGCTGTTCCTCGGGCTCGTCTGCTCGGCGCTGCCCACCGCGCTGTTTTACTTCGCCTTGCGGATCGGCATGGCGAGCGAGCTGTCGGCGTGGTTCTTCCTCGTTCCGATCATCGGCGTCGCGACCGCGTGGCCACTGCTGGGCGAGTCGATCACGGTGCCCCTCGGGATCGGCCTTTTGGGCGTCTCCGCAGGGCTTTGGCTGGTGCTTCGGCCCCGCGAACGCTTGGTAGCATCCCGGACCGTGATGACGAACAGCCACCCGTCTGAGCTGCCGTGATTCTCGTCCTGTCAGGAGGGACCGGTGGCTCGAAGATGGTCGATGGTGTGGCGCGGGTCATCGGCGATGCCAACTTGGTCGCGATCGTCAACACGGGTGATGACGCCGACTTCTACGGCCTCCGGGTCTGTCCGGATCTCGACATCTGCACCTATGTCCTCGCCGGCACCATCGACGCCCGCGGCTGGGGCTTCGAAAACGACTCGTTCCGGTGCCTGGAGGGGCTTGCGACCTACGGGTTGGATTCCTGGTTCGGCCTCGGGGACCGAGACCTGGCGACGCACATCTTCCGGACGTTGCGGCTCGGGCAGGGGGCGCCGCTGCATGCGGTCACGCGTGAGATCTGCGACGCCCTCGGGGTTGCGGCGCGGATCCTGCCGATGTCCGACGATCCGGTGCGCACCCGCATCGCCACCCCGAGCGGCGCCGTCTCGTTCCAGGAGTACCTGGTCAAACGCGGCGCGCGCGACGAGATCAGGCAGATCGCCTTCGAGGGGCTTGATGTCGCGCAGCCGGCGCCGGGCGTGCTCGAGGCGATTGCCGCCGCCGACGCCATCGTGTTCGCGCCCTCGAGCCCCGTCGTGTCGATCGGCACCATCCTTGCGGTGCCCGGCGTGCGCGCGGCGGTCGCGGCGCGCCGGGCGGACTGCATCGCCGTCAGCCCGATCGTCGCCCGCAAGCCCGTCGAGGGGCCCGCGCACAAGTTCCTGGCCGGGGCGGGCTATCCGGAGTGCTCGGCGACGCAGATGGCGCGGATGTACGCCGACGTCGCAGCGACGTTCGTGTTCGATGCCGCCGATGCGGGTGAGACCGCCGCTATCGAGACGCTGGGCATGCGGCCGGTCGTCACCGACATCCTCATGCCGGATCGCGGGCAGCGGGAGCGGTTGGCCGCCGAGGTCCTTCACGCCGTCGGGGCCGCATGACCGTCGGGGCGGTCATCCCGGTCAAGCCGATCGCCCGGGCCCTCGGGCGGCTGGCGGCGGTGCTGAGCCCCGCCGAACGTCAGCAGCTGCAGTCCGCGATGCTGCTGGATCTCCTGGACGCCTGCCGGCGCAGCGCCTGCCGTGAGCGCGACGTTCGTCGTGACCGCCGACGCTGCCGCCGCTGAGCTCAGCCGCGTTGCCGGGGCCCGCGTCCTATGGGACCACGTGCCGCCGCGCGGCATGAATCCGGCCGTCGCGATCGGACAGAGCGAAGTCGAGGACCGGCTCATGGACGCGGCCCTGGTCCTCACGGCGGATCTCCCGCTGGTGCGGTCCGAGGATCTCGAGGCGATCGTCGCCGCGCTGCGGCCGGGACGCGGTGCGGTGCTGGTGCCGTCGCGCGACGGGACCGGCACCAACGCGCTCGCGCTTGCGCCGCCGTTCGGCATCGCCACGCGCCTGGGAGCCAACTCGCGCGCGCTGCACGAGTATGCGCTCGCAAACGCAGGGATCGAGCTCAGCCGGCTCACTTGCCGTCGCTGGCGCTGGACGTCGATACCCCCGATGACCTGCTGGCGTTGGCGTTGTGCGACCACGACGGTCGTGCGGGGCTGTGCTGTGCCGGCTGGGGCCTGGCCGACCGGCTCAGTGCAGGGGTGGTCCGCTGAGGCTGTTCGCCCTTGACGGCCTGCCCGAGATCCGGCCCAACGGGCGTCTCGCACAGCTGATCGCCGACGCGGCGTCCGCCCAGGGGGTTCGTCCCGGAGACGTGCTCGCGGTGGCCCAGAAAGCCGTGAGCAAGGACGAGGACCGCGTCGTCGTGTTCGCCGACGTCCTCCCGACACCGCGTGCCCGCGGGCTCGCCGACCTGACGGGCAAGGATCCGCGGCTGTGTGAGCTGATCCTCGCGGAGTCGGCGCGGATCGTGCGGCGCCGCGGCGCGACGCTGATCTGTGAGACGCACCATGGCTTCGTCTGCGCCAACGCCGGGATCGATACCTCGAACACCGCTGCCGGCACCGCGGTGCTCCTGCCAAAGGATCCGGACCGATCGGCCCGGCGGATCCAGTCCGCCGTGAGCGCCGCGGTCGGCGGCCGCGTCGGCGTGATCGTCACCGATACCCACGGGCGGGCCTTTCGGCGCGGGCTCGTGGACGTCGCCCTTGGGGTCGCCGGGTTTGCGGCGATCAACGATTGCCGTGGCGAGGTGGACCGCGACGGGCGGGTGTTGGTGGCCACCGAGCTTGCCGTCGCCGACGAGCTCGCGGCCGCCGCCGGGATCCTGATGGGCAAGGCCGCCGGAACCCCGGTCGTGGTCGTCTCCGGCGTGGCGACGACGCCGGCACCCGGGACGGTGGCGGGACTGCTGCGCAGGCCCGAGCACGACCTTTTTCGCTGAACTGCGCGCGGCCTTGGCCCATGGGTGCGGCTAACATCGAATGTCGGGGCACGCTCGAACAATACGAAGGAGAACGCGGACTTGACGGACAACAGGCTGGGCAGCGACGCCCGTCCGCTGCGGGTCGCCATAGTCGGCTCGGGCCCCTCCGGTTTCTATGCCGCGGACTTCGTGCAGCGCCAGGACGATCTGGTCGTGCAGGTCGACATGTTCGACCGGCTGCCAACGCCGTTCGGCCTCGTGCGCGGCGGGGTCGCACCCGATCATCCGAAGATCAAGTCGGTCACCCGCGCCTACGACAAGATCGCCGCGCACCCGGAATTTCGCTTCTACGGCAACATCGAGATCGGCCGGGACCTGACCCACGAGGACCTGAAGGCCTACTACCATGCCGTCATCTACGCGGTCGGCGCGCGAACGGACCGTCGGCTCGGGATCCCCAAGGAGTACCTGCCCGGGGCCCACTCGGCGACGGACTTCGTCGGCTGGTACAACGCGCATCCCGATTATCGCTCGATGACGTTCGACTTCTCGGGCACGCGCGCGGTGGTCGTCGGCAACGGCAACGTCGCCATGGATGTCGCACGCATCCTGCTGGTGCCGGTGGAGGACCTGCATCGGACCGACATCGCAGAGCATGCGCTGGAGGCGCTCGCCCGGTCGCAAATCCGCGAGGTCACGGTGCTCGGCCGGCGCGGCCCGGCGGAGGCGGCGTTCACGACCAAGGAGCTGCGCGAGCTCGGCGAGCTTCCCGATTGTGACGTCATCGTCGCGCCGGAGGACCTCGAGGTCGCACATCACGGCGACGAGTACGGCAAAGCGGTCCAAGGGAACCTTGACGTGCTGCGGGAGTTCGCCGAGCGGAAGCCGACGGGGGCGCGCCGGCGCATCGCGCTGCGGTTCCTGCGCTCGCCGGTCGAGATCGTCGGCGACGACCGGGTCCGCGGCCTCGTGCTCGCCGAAAACGAGTTGGTCGCGACCGACAACGGAACGCTGCGCGCACGGATGACCGCCAAGACCGAGGTGATGGACGCCGACCTGGTGTTCCGGGCGATCGGTTACCAGGGAATGCCCATGTTCGGTCTCCCGTTCGACTCCACCCGCGGAGTGATCCCCAACGAGCGTGGGCGGGTGGTCGATCCCGCCACCGGCGAACCCGTGCCGGCCGCGTACGTCGTCGGGTGGATCAAGCGGGGGCCGACGGGCATCATCGGGACCAACAAGCCCGACTCCCAGGAGACCGTCGACGCGCTGCTGGAGGACTTCCGCGCCGGGGCATTCGACGACCACGACGTCCCCGCCCGGTCGGTGCTTGAGCGGTTACTGGGGGAGCGGTGTGCCGACTTCGTCAGCTATGACGACTGGCAGCTGATCGACATGCTCGAACAGGAACGCGGTCGCGAAGCGGGCGGCCGCCCCCGGGTGAAGTTCAGCCAGGTCGAGGAGATGCTCGCAAAGCTGGCCGAGAACAAGCGCCGCGACATGGCCGACGCACCCACGCTCGAGCGCTGATCGTTGGCCCGGCCGCCTGCGGGCGGCGCCGGGGTGCGCTACTCGTCCTCGGGCTCGTCCTCATCATCGGCGTTGACCGCGTCCGAGAGCCCGCGAATCAACTGGACGGTGATCGCGTCGCTGACTGCTACCTGAACCTGACTGCCGTCGGCGTCCTCGAAGGTCAACGTCCAGTGCGGAATCACGCCGTCCGGCGTTGCCTGGGGCGGAGTGACCGAGATGCCGACGACCGCCGGCGCAAGCATCCAGAACATGCCCTCTGAGAGTCCGGCGGGCTGTGGCTCCCACTGCACGTCCGGCAGTTGTCCCCGGTGCGGCTCGGCCTCGCCAAACGCGTTCATCGTGTTGGCGGCGTCGGTCACCGACATCGGCACCGTCAAGACCACGTTGGGGCCCGACTGGAACACGAGCACGACGACCGGCGTCGCATCCGGATCGACGCCACCATCGTTCGGATCGATCTCAACCTGGACCGGCTGGGCTTCGAACGCCGTGGCCTGGAACGCAATCGTCTGACGCATGGAGCTCCCTGAGCGTGCGGATACGGGTGACGCCGGGTGCCGTGCGAACCGGCCAACCCGCGCGGTGGCCCATTCTCACACACCCGCGTCTGGCGCACCTGTAACCCGGCGCCTCCGCGGGGCCTACGGGGCCGAGGGCCGGGTGGCGTTTTCCTTGGCGATCGGTGTCGGGACGCGGCGCCCCAGGAGCCGCATCGACTTAAGCCCCAGCGACAGCTTCTCGCGGTCGTCGGTGCGGCCGATATCGAGTCCGCACAGCTCGGCGATGCGGTCGAGCCGGTAGCGGATGGTGTGGCGGTGCGTGAACAGGCTCGCGGCCGTCGCCGCCAGGTTGCAGTCGAACTCGAGGTACGTGGCGAGCGTCGCCACCAGCTCGGTCTGGTACTGCTCGTCGTACCGGACCAGCGGGCCGAGCGTCTGCTCGTAGAAGGCCGCCAGCTCCTCGGGGCGATCCGCGAAGATCTGGAACAGCAGCTTGTAGGTGCCGGTCTCCTCGAAGGTCACCACATCGCCGGCGCTGCCGATGCGCTCGCCGATCGACAGGGCGAGGTTGGCCTCCTCGAGGGCCGCGCCGAGCCGTTCCGGCTCGGGCGTGTAGCGCGAGATCGCCAACGTCAAGACCAGGCCCGGAACCGTCTCTTTGGTCGCGGTGATCAGGCGCCCCGAGAGCGTGTGGGCGCGCTGCTCGATCTCTTCGCGGTCGGCCACCTCATGCTCGCGCGGGCCCGGCAGCAGGACGAGCAGCCGGTCGCCGTTCCAGTCGACCAGGCCGCGCGGCCAGTGCAGATCGAGTACGGCGCGTGCCTGCTGGACGAACCGACGCGCCACCCGCTCGTCAGTCTCCGTGCGCCCGCGTTGGTGTGGGTCCTCGAGCTTGCCGAGCATCGCGACGGCACCGCCCGCCAGGTCCGCGCCGAGATGGCGTGCGCGGCGGATCAGCGACTCGCGGCTGATCGCCTCGCCGGCCATCAGCTCACGGATCAGGTCGCCGCGCAGCTGGGATTCGGTCTGGGTGCGGACCTCCTGGCGCCCCCACTCGATCTCGCACGCCTCGGCCATCTCCCGCAGGACGGCGGTCTGGGCGATCGTCAGCGGCGCCGGCAGCCAGGCCGCGACGACCAGCACCGGTCGTTCGCCGGGGCCGAGCACGAGCATGCGGGTGATGTCCGGCGCGGCGTCGGCGACGAAGGACTCGAGCGGCGCCGATGCACCGCGGCCCCGGGCGTCGCGTACGGCGCCATCGAGCTGCTGGGTCTGGCGGTCGTCCACGCCGGCTTCGGCCAGCACGTCGAGGTAGTCGTCGAGGACCGCGACCGGTGCGCCCAGTTGGTCCCGGCAGACCTCGACGAGCCCGGCAAACCCACGGCCGTCGGTCAGGGGCACGCGGAACGCCGAGCGGGCGCGGTCGGCGGCGCGCCGTCCGCGGTGCGCGCCGAACAGATCGGCCAGGTCGTCGATCACCGCGTTCCACGACGCCTCGCGGTCGAGGACGATCACGGGTACCGGGTACCCCTTGGGTGGAGCGACCCGGGAGATCGCGGCGGCGATACCCGCCGGAGCGGGGTCCGGCAGCGGCCCGTCGCAGATCAGCAGCTCTGCTTCACCTGGCGCGTCACCGCCGGCCGGACGCACCGCGCGCAGCTCGACGGACAGGTCCGCGCCGACCGGCACCACCTGGCCGCCGGCGCACCCCGGCAGATCGTGCACGTCTGCCAACGTCGCGTGCCGGGTCGTCGGTCCGACCAGGCGCGTGTCGGGGGAGAGGTGTCGTGTGCCCATGCGCAAAGAATGGCAGCAGAAGGCGCATATTCAACCGTGCCGCCGCGGTGGGCGGCGCGCCGGCGGACCAGATCGCCGCAGCGACGCGGATGTTCGCGCCACCAGTCTGCGGCCACCCGAGCCTGCCGCGTGACGATCGCGTCACGGGCGTTTGGCCGTGCGGCCAAACCGGGTCCCCCAAACTTGTCCGTACGTCGAACCCCCGCGTCACCGGCGGCTCCGTATTCTCCGTCGGCGCGAGCACGAACGGTCGGTTTTCCCATGCTCAACGCGCGCGCGCGACCTCACTTCAAGCTCTCGACGGTTAGGCTCTAGCAATCGCCCGACGCCCGCGAGCCGCCGAGAATGCCGTCCGGCATTCGTAGCGCGTCTTCGTGGTAAGCCATTTCGCCAGGAGGGACCGCGACCCTGATGACCAAGATGCGACTCGCGAACGTCAATGCCGCCCAGTGGAGCCCAGGTGCTCCGATCGGCCAGGACGAGCCCGCAAACGTATTCGGTGCCAAGGTCTTCGGACCGATGGAGCAGCGCAAGCGGCTCCCGAAGCATGTCTATCGCGCGCTGCAGCGCACGATCGAGCGCAACGAGGAACTCGACCCGTCGATCGCCGACTCCGTCGCCGCGGCGATGAAGGACTGGGCGCTCGAGAACGGGGCTACGCACTACACGCACTGGTTCCAGCCGTTGACCGGCCTCACCGCCGAGAAGCACGATTCGTTCTACGGCCCGATCGGCGACGGCACCGCGATCGCCGAGTTCTCCGGCAAGCGAGCTGATCCAGGGCGAGCCCGACGCGTCGAGCTTCCCGACCGGCGGCATCCGCGCCACCTTCGAGGCCCGCGGCTACACCGCCTGGGACCCGACCAGCCCGGCCTTCCTGCTGGAAAACCTGAACGGCAGCGTGCTCTGCATCCCGACCGCGTTCGCCTCGTGGACCGGCGAAGCCCTCGACCACAAGATCCCCCTGCTGCGCTCGATCGAGGCGCTCAACAAGTCCGCGATGCGCGCGCTGCGGCTGCTCGGCGACCACGGCGCGGCCCGCGTGTACACGACGATCGGCCCGCGAGCAGGAGTACTTCCTGATCGACAAGCACCTACTACTTCGAGCGCCCGGACCTGATCAACGACCGGCCGCACGCTGTTCGGCGCCAAGCCGCCCAAGGGCCACGAGCTCGACGACCACTACTTCGGCGCCATCCCGGAGCGGGTCCTGGCGTGCATGCTCGAGGTCGAGCGCGAGCTCGCCAAGCTCGGCGTGCCGGTCAAGACGCGCCACAACGAGGTGGCCCCCGCCCAGTACGAGATCGCGCCGGTGTTCGAGAACACCAACGTCGGCTGCTGATCACCAGCAGCTGCTCGATGACCGTCCTCAAGGGATCGCGCGCCAAGTACGGCCTCGTTGCCTCCTGCACGAGAAGCCCTTCGCGGGCGTCAACGGATCGGGCAAGCACAACAACTGGTCGATGGGCACCGACAGCGGCGTGAACCTGCTCGAGCCCGGCGACACGCCCGCAGGACAACCTGCACTTCCTGTTCTTCGCCGCCGCCGTGATCAAGGCCGTCGACACCCACCAGGGGCTGCTGCGCGCCTCGGTCGCTACGGCCGGGCAGGACCACCGCCTCGGCGCGAACGAGGCGCCGCCGGCGATCATCTCGATCTTCCTGGGCTCCGAGCTGGAGAACGTGTTCGATGCGCTCGCGCGCGGCGAGGTCTACGTCTCGCCCGCGGGCGAGCTGATGGGGCTCGGCTCGCCGGTGCTGCCGGCGCTGCCGCAAGCATGCGGGCGACCGCAACCGCACCAGCCCGTTTGCCTTCACCGGCAACAAGTTCGAGTTCCGGGCGCTCGGCTCGAGCATGTCGCCGACGTTTCCCGAACACGGTCCTCAACACGATCGTCGCCGAGGCGATCGACGACCTGGCCGAGGATCTCGAGCGGGCCATCCAGGGCGGCGCCAGCGTCAACGAGGCCATCCCGGCCGTCGTCGGTGGCGCGTATCGCGCGCACAGCCGGATCGTGTTCGGCGGCGACAACTACTCCGAGGAGTGGCACGCCGAGGCCGAACGGCGCGGTCTGCTGAACCTGCGCACCACGCCGGACGCACTGCCCGAGCTGATCTCCGACGCGACGGTGTCGACGTTCGACAACTACGGGGTGCTCACCGAGCGGGAGCTGCATTCCCGCTACGACGTCTTCCTCGAGCAGTACTCACCAACATCAACATCGAGGCCGAGACGGCGTACGACATCGCGAGCACGATGCTCCTGCCGGCTGCGCTGCGGTACCTCAAGGTGATCAAGGCATCCGGCATCTCCGGCACGATCGGAGGCAAGGTCCTCGAGCTCACCGAGAAGTTCGAGGGCGCGATCGCCCAGCTGGCGGAGGTCAACGCCCACCACCCCGAGGGCACGGAAGTCGAGGCTGAGTACATGCGCGATACGGTGCTTGTCGCCATGGCGCAGGTCCGCGAATACGCCGACGCGCTCGAGCGTTTGGTCGCGGATGACTTGTGGCCGCTGCCAAAGTACGCGGAGATCCTCTTCGTCCGATAGGACCGACGTACTCGGGATCCGGTGCGGCGGCGCGGCGCACCGGATCCCCGCGAGCCAGGAGCAGGACGAGTGACCCACGACGACGTGATGCGCACGGTGCAGGACCGCGACGTCAAGTTCATCCGGTTGTGGTTCACCGACGTCCTGGGACGGCTCAAGAGCTTTGCGCTGCCCGTCGAGCAGCTGCCCCAGGCGCTTGCCCATGGCGTGCGCTTCGACGGATCGTCGATCACCGGCTTCAATCCGGTCGAGGAATCCGACATGGTCGCCGTTCCGGATCCGGCGACGTTCGCGATTCTGCCGTACCGCCCCCAGGAGCAGGCGGTGGCGCGCCTGATCTGTGATGTGCACACCCTCGCCGGGGCCGCCTACGAGGGGGACCCGCGGTTTGTGCTTGCGCCGCGCGATGGACCGCGCGCGCGACATGGGCTTCGACGGCTTTGAGGTGGCCACCGAGCTCGAGTTCTTTTACTTCCGGGACTCGACTACGCCCGAGCCGCTCGATCAGGGCGGCTATTTCGACCTGACCACGCTCGATGTGGCCAGCGACGTCCGCCGTGCAACGGTGCTGGCCCTTGAGCAGATCGGCATCGAGGTCGAGTTCTCCCACCACGAAAGCGGCCCCTCGCAGCATGAGATCGACATGCGTCAGGCCGACGCGCTGCAGATGGCCGACAACGTCATGACCTACCGGACGATCGTCAAGGAGGTCGCGCATCAGCACGGCTGGTACGCGACCTTCATGCCCAAGCCGCTCATGGACGCCAAACGGCAGCGGGATGCACACCCACGTCGCGCTGATCGCCGGCGGCCAGAACGCGTTCTTCGACCCCGACGAGCCGAGCCAGCTGTCGGCGGTAGGCCGCGGCTTCGTCGCCGGCATCCTGCGCCACGCCCGCGAGCTGTGCTTGGTGTTCGCGCAGTGGGTCAACTCCTACAAGCGGCTCGTGCCCGGCTTCGAGGCGCCGGTCTACGTCGCCTGGAGCGAGCGCAACCGCTCCGCCGTGGTGCGCGTCCCCCCAACAGGGCGCGGTGCCAGGACAACACGGCCGGGCGACCGGAGCTGCGCGGCCCCGATCCGGCCTGCAACCCCTATCTGACGTTCGCCGCGATCCTGCACGCGGGCCTCGAGGGCATCGCCCGAGGGCTACGAGCTACCGGATGCGATGGAGATGAACCTCTACCACCTCTCCCACGCCGAGCGCGCTGCGGGCGGTGTGGAGGAGTTGCCCTCGACGCTCGGGGACGCGGTCGAGGTCGCCGCCGCATCCGAGCTGCTGCTGACGGCCTTCGGCGAGCACATCTACAGCCGCCTGATCGAGATCAAGCGCGCCGAATGGGACGAGTACCGCGCGCAGGTCACCCCGTACGAGCTGGAGCGCTAC
>CAVYHI010000028.1:0-69218 GCA_963768285.1 uncultured Thermoleophilia bacterium | reverse complement strand
TATTTCTTTCCTTAGTCGCACGGGCATGGATCATTACGTCTAACTTTCACTGGTCGAGGATAGCGAATTTCCGGATAAGCTGCCTTGCGGTTGGTTAGTCTGCCAGTGGTAAGATCGTTAAGCTCATCGTCACTAAATGGCGTCTCCGGCAACTCCTCGATCATTTTGTTGGCGGAGGTCGCACTCCACCACGCTACGCGTGCCGTCAAAGCCAACGACCGCGATGAGAGTTCGGAAGAAGGGTACCCAACCGTCATCACTGCTGATTTCTCCTCAAAAACAATTCGCCGGCCGTTAGGCATAGCTATAACCTTCGTCTCACGCATGTTTTCCGCAAAGAACTTGTGCCCGGAGCCGTTGTGATGACACATGTTTGAAAGCATATCGTAGAGTGAAACCGCTGCCTCAAATCCAGGTCGCGTAGCCAGCTTCTTAATTGCCTTCGCTATACGGATAGGCTTGATTACGCTAACGCGGGAATCTTTGGCTTCCAAAAATATAGCTTTAAATTTCGGATCAGACGTTGAATGTCGAGCAATGTACAGCGGCGCCAGAAACTTTAGAGCGCGGCGCTGCCAATCGCGCGCATCAAGTTCCATCGTTGCTTGAAGATCAAAATCGATTGCACTAACCGTCGCTGCCAGCTCCAGCAGCGATCGCGCCAATAAAAATATTGCCATTGGATTCTTTCTGCATCCGTGGCCGACAGATATCCGTCAATTGTATAGAGCAGCTTTAGTTTGAATTCAGTTTTCAAAGAGATAGCGTGCCATATACAGGCGCGCGTTAATCGCTCGAGCTTCCACTCTACCGTTCTTTCGGATCCGAACCCCGACGGGAGCCCTGGGTCCATAATTTCTCTATGTACTGAGTGTGTCTCTGATATTTGCTTTCTAATTTTGTGAAGTTCCTCAAGGCATCGATCGCGATGCTCGTCTTTGAGGCGCGGTCTTTGTTGTTCTGTTCCATCCATCGCCCGTCCCCGCGACATTCGATCGGCTTGTTCGCGTAAACTGCATGTCGCAGCCCAAAAGTTTTTCTCGAACTGGTCTCTCAGGCCTTTCCTGATCAAAATGCGGATTGCCTCGCTGCGCGTCTTCTTTTGGATGGCCGCCCATTGGTCGACAGCGACCCGAAGCTCATCAGATAATCTGATCCGCCATTACGGGATCTCGCCCCGTTGCTGGGCGTCCCCGACCACGCTTTAGTTTTGGTATTACCTTTATTGACTTCATCAGTAAATATGTATTACAGAAAACGTTGCGAGGGAATTCTTCTAATGACCGCCGATAACTCCTGTCCCTTCCGAAAATCATATCCGAATGTATTGGTGATGCAGCCCCGCCAGGACAGGAATGGCAGCGATCCTGCCAAATCGCTGGACCGGCCGTCGCAGCGGCGCATCTTTCTGTAATGCCAAGTGTGCGCGCGCCTGATTGTAATACGCCGCGTAGGCGGAAAGGATCCGCCGCAGATGCGCCTCGCCGAAGACGACGATTTGATCCAGGCACTCGCGGCGCAACGTACCGATCAAGCGCTCCGCTATTCCGTTTTGCCACGGCGATCTCGGTGTAATCGGCCGGTCGCGGATACCCATTGCCTGAACCCGCGCGGTAAAAACACGCTGTCCCTTCCGAAAATCATATCCGAATGTATTGGTGATGCAGCCCCGTCAGGACAGGAATGGCAGCGATCTTGCCAAATCGCTGGACCGGCCGTCGCAGCGGCGCATCTTTCTGTAATGCCAAGTGTGTGCGCGCCTGATTGTAATACGCCGCGTAGGCGGAAAGGATCTGCCGCAGATGCGCCTCACCGAAGACGACGATTTGATCCAGGCACTCGCGGCGCAACGTGCCGATCAAGCGCTCCGCTATTCCGTTTTGCCATGGCGATCTCGGTGTAATCGGCCGGTCGCGGATACCCATTGCCTGAACCCGCGCGGTAAAAACACGCCCATAAGCTCGATCATTGTCACGAATCAAATACGTCGGCGCCGAAGTCCACGGGAACGCCTCCGTAATCTGCCGGGCAAGCCATTCAGCCGTGGGGCACTGTGTCACCTCGAACCACAGCAGCTGCCGGCGGCCATGACCCACAACCAGAAAGGCGAACAAGCGCTCGAAGGTCGCCGTCGGAACCACGCACACATCGATTGCTGCAATCGCCTCGGCGTGGATGCGCAGAAAGGTCTGCCAGCTCTGGGACGGCGGCTTTCCGCTTCGCGACATGTACTTCGAAACTGTCGATTGGGCCACCTCGAAACCCAGCATCAACAATTCGCCATGGATCCGCGGCGCACCCCACAGCGGGTTCTCCCGGCTCATCCGCCGGATCAGATCGCGCAGTTCACGATCGATCTTGGGCCGCCCTGCCCGCTTCCGCGATTTCCAGCGCCAATAAGCCTTGAAACCCCCGCGATGCCATCGCAGAATGGTCTCCGGTCGAACCACCAAAGTCGCACTAAGCAGGCTCGGCCAAAGCTTGGTCATCCATATAAGCACCGCGCGATCACTGCCGCGCAGTCGAAGACGAGATGGTGCCCGCCGCAATGCAATATTGAGCTGATGACGGAGAAACAAATTCTCGGCTTCAAGCCGGCACCGCGACTTGAACAGGGCGACGACGAACATTCTGAATGCATGCAGGATCGCAAACATCGCTGTCAATGATGCGATGATTCTGCCTTACAATGCCAATCCAGATCGGATGGAATTTTCGGAAAGGACAGGCGTTAAAATGCGAATATGGCGATTTGTAGCTGCTGCTGTGCCTTGGCATTACTGATGTTGGGCTGGGCCACCCTTTGTCATCCGAAAAGCCACGCCGGTATTGGCCGTCTCACCAATACCTCTCAAGTTAACAGGACGGTACTTGCCCGTTATTATAATGACATCAGAACGCACTGATCACTGAATAAGGATTCGCCAGTCTTTCGTCCAATTCAGCGAACCGGAATCATAAAATCAAACGTCCTGCTCGGTGCACTTTATCACTATTACGTTGTCCGCGGTTAGGTTTTCGGTACACAAAGGGGCGAGTTTGACAGTTTTGCACCTTGTACGTTAACGAGTAGATCATGCAGCTCGGAGCTGCGCCACTTTCAATTGGAACCAAGTTCGCGTGACGCCATTTGTCCGAACTTCTTCAACATATATGTAAGTTCTTCCAAGCGATCATCAGCGCGCGCGCTCGACGCCACGATTGCCATGCAATAATATGCGCCACCTGCCAGCCGATGACGGATTGGAACGGCGATCGCGGTTGCGCCTATGACCCGTTCGCTACGGGCGACGTCGTACCCGCGCTTGCGCACAATCTCGATGCGGTTGCGCAGCACTACCGGATCTATCTTCGCACAATCGGGATGGGCCAAAACCTCCTCGATTTCACTATCGGTCATCTGCGCGAGCAGCGTACGACCTGTGGCTCCTATTATCAGCGGCGATTGTTCTCCGGCTGTTACAATGCGCATCAGCGGCGCGGAGATTTGAACCGTTTCAATGCACACGCGGAAAGCACCAGAAACCGTATAAAGTGCTGTGGTCTCCCCGGCTCGTCTGCCGACTTGCATCATCAGCGGACGAAGCACGGCCGGAACATTGATCTCTACGTTCGCGAAGCTACTCAGCCGCAGCACCTCAAGCGAAAGTTCGTATTTATGCAACTCGTCGCGCAAAAGATAGCCCGCCTTGACCAAGGCTGCCACCAACCGGAAAGTTGTCGCCTTCGAAAGGCCGACGTGCAATCTAATCTCTTGTAAAGTCTGGCGCGGACGCCTGACGTCAAACAAGTCGAGGATAGCCAAGGCACGTTCGATTACGCGGATCATGGACGTGCAGTCAATGCAAATGGCCTTCGGCGGCCGGTAACTAAGTATCGTATTTAGCATATCTACAGGGTATGACAATTGCGAGATCAGTAATGGTTCGTGCAATCATCAAAGCTAAGGCGATTTTCGACTGCTTCGGCACCGACGATGGAGCGCTAACGGTCGAACAGTTCGCCCAGCGCTCAAAAATGCCGCGCTCGACAACGTCAAACGTTTTGAAAACGATGCAGAATTCGGGGTTCTTGCTCAAGGTTGGTAATCAGTATTGCTTGTCGCCCAAGATCATTCGACTGGCAGACCTTGTACAGAGCAATCTTAGCATTTGCGACGTAGCCCGGCCCATTATTCAGGCCGTCGTACGCAAGGCGCGTGAGACGGTTACGCTTAACACGCGCAGAAACTATGAGCGGATCGTGGCCGATGTGGCCCCGTTCCAGGCACCACTAATGACAATGGTCCGGAAGGGCGAACATATCCCGCTTTTGTTCGGCGCCACCAGTCGCATTCTATTGGCTTATCTTGACGAAAGTGCCCGAGCGCCGGTGCTCCAGAAAATGCCGCGCCAAGTCGATCGCAAGCACACCGACGGCTGGCGTGACCGGGCCGCTCTGCGCCATTATGGGCCGGATGGATGCACCGATTCCCCGCCTTGAACCGCTCCTGGGGCACCCGGTTGTCGCCGCACTCGCGCCCGAGTCCGGATCGCTGTGGGTGGCCGTGTCTACGGCCGGGCCGCCGACGCGGGTGCGGGTCGCCTGGGTCGATGTGGATGCAGGGGCCGTTCGGGCGCGGGTCTCGTGCCCGCCGGGGATCCCGAGCCGCTGGCGCCCCGTGACCGGCGCGGTCGTGCACCTGTTGGACGCCGGCACGCCGGTCGATCAGTTGTTTGTCGGCCGTCTGGCACCCGAGGCGCAGGCCGCGCTGCCGCTGCTGGCGGAGGAGGCGACGCCGGCGGCGACGCCCGCCGGCCCCGACGGCGTAGTGGTGATCCGGCTCGGGCCGACCTCGATGCTGTTGGGCGTTGACGCGATCGGCCCCGGCGACGAACCGGTGGGACGCCTGGACCGGTCCGGCATGGCCGAGCTCGACACCTCCGGCGGCCAGGTCAGCGGCCGGCTGGGATCGGGGCACGGCATGGCCGCCGGGATCGGACACGGGCGCTGGCTGGACGATCTGGAATCCGCCACGTTCGAGGTCGGGTACGGGGTCCTACTGCCGGAGTGGCTGCCGGTCGGTTTGCGGCGGTCGCGTCCGCGCATCGAGCCGGACCTGTCGTATCCGTTCGGGCCGATGGCGGTGATCGTGACTTGGGACGGGCCCGACGGCCGACGCGTGCTGCTGCGCCAGACCGTCGCGCCGCTGGCCAGCCCGGACCCGGGCGGTGCGCTGGCGCGGCCGGTGGAAATCAACGGCGTCGCGGGCGTGCTGCGCGGCCGACGGGTCTTCGTGACCATCGTCTGGCAGACGGCGACCCGGGCGTTCGGCGTCCAGGTGCAGCGCATGGAGGGCGCCGAGGACATCGCCCTGCGGGTCGCCCGTTCGATCCCGGTTGACGAGTGAGGCCCACCTGAGCCCGCGTCGTCAGCGGGTCGCCGAGGCGCTGCTGCTGCCCGACGGGACGCGCGTGGCGTACCAGGTTCGCCGCCATGGCCAGGCGCGGCGCATCACGCTGCGGGTGATCGATAACGCCCTGGTCGTCACCGCGCCGGTCGGAGCGCGCGGGCACGACATTCGGACCGCGGTGGCGCGCCGGCGGGACTGGGTCGCGGCGGCGCTCGCCGAGGCCCGCGCGCTCGCGCCGGCGCCGCTGAGGCTTGGCGACCACATCCCGCTCCTGGGCGGCGCGGTCGTGATCGTCCCGGGGGAGGGGCGCAGCGTGAGACGCGCGGGGGACCGGCTGGCCGTTCCGGCGGGCGCGTCCGTCGACGTGGCGGTCGAGGCCTGGTACCGACGGACCGCTCGGACGCACTTCGCCGCGATCATGGACGCGTGGGCGCCGCGGATCGGGGTCCGGCCGGTACGGCTGACGGTACGCGCCCAGCGCTCGCGCTGGGGCAGCGCGTCGCCGGCGGGCACGATCTCGATCAACTGGCGCCTGGTGATGAGCCCGCCCGAGGTCGGCGAGTACGTCATGGTGCACGAGTTGGTGCATCTCCGCCACATGGACCATTCGCCCGAGTTCTGGGCGTGCGTGGAATCCTACTGGCCGGCGCACCACCGCGAGCGTGCGTGGCTGCGGCGTCACGGCCCGCGACTGATGGCCGGGCCGCGCGCGCTCGATCTGGAGCGCTGACAGCGGCGTATCCCGCGGCACGGGTGCGCACCGGGGGGCGCCATCACCGCGCCTCGTGGCGGCCCGGTTTGACAAACTGCGCCTATAGGTGCATTCTGCATCTACATGAACACGGATGACACACCCAAGAACGGCCGACGCTCCGAGGCGACGGCGCAGCCCCGGAACTGGCTTCAGCCATTCCTGCTGCTGTCGCTGCAGCAGTGGCAGAGTCACGGCTACGAGCTCATGCAGCGACTCGCGCTGTACGGGTTCGAATCGATTGATCCGGGGAGCGTCTATCGCACCCTGCGTCAACTCGAGCGGGACGGCTTGGTGTCATCAGACTGGGACACCAACGCGTCGAATGGACCTGCGCGTCGCGTCTACTCGCTGACCGACAGTGGCGAGTTGTACCTCCAGACGTGGGCGTCCGCGCTGCGTGGCTACCAGTCGATGCTCGACTCCTTTTTCAAGAGCTACCCAACGGATGCGAGCGACCGTCGCCGCGACAGGTGACCCAGCTCGCCATCCCACATCTGACCCAGCTCGCCACCCCGACATCTCCCATCAGAGAGGACCCACCATGCCGAATGACTTCGTTAGTGCAACGAATGACGCCGCCGCCAAGCTCCAAGAGGCAGGCCGCGACAACTACACGCTCATCATGAACGCGGCGGTCGCGAACCAGGAGAGGGTCAGCAACCTCGCCAAGAGCTATCTTGAGGACGCGTGGAAGATTGGCACCCCCAGCGACACCAAGCTGGTCGACGAGCTGCTCGCGAACCTCAAGAAGGGGCAGGCAGCGAGCGAGGAACTCGCCCTGAGCTACTTCGCCGCCAGCGTGGCGACGCTGTTCTTCCCCTTCGCGATCGCCGAGCAGGTGGTTCGCCCGCAGGCAGCGTAGCGGCACCGGACCGCGCGGTCCCCGAAGCCATCCTGTGCTTCGGGCCGCGCGACTCTGTGCCGTATGTGTAACTGCAAGCTGACGCGAAAGGACACCTCTGGTGAGCACGAAGCCACCGCCCAACCCGTTCGAGGCCTTCAAGGCCGCATACGACCAGGCGGCCGAAAGTTGGTCGAAGTCCATGGAGCAGGTGCTCTCCTCCGAGGACTTTGCCGCCGCCGCCGGGCGCATGGTCGCCCGCTACGCCGATGCGCAGGAGGCTCTCCGGAAGGCCGCAGAGTCCACCAGCGACCAACTGCACCTACCGACCAAAGACGACCTCGCGCGGGTTGCCGAACTCGTGCTGAACGTCGAGCGCAAGGTCGACGCGGCCACCGACCAGCTGTTCGAGCTCGCGAAGTCCCGTCCAGAGCTCCCCTCGGCCGACGTCTGGGCCCAGATCTCCGATCGGCTGGCAGCGCTTGAGGCGGCGGTCCAGAAGCTTGTCAGCACACCCGCGGCGGTCGTGCCGACGACCTCCGCTTCGAACCCAGGACCCGCGACGGCTCCGCCAGCCGGCGAGAAGACTCCGATACCCGCCGCCGCCGCCCCGAAGCCGCCTGCGCGCCCGCGGGCCACGCGAACCCGCCGATCGGCGCCGAAGGAGTAATCGATGTCTCCAGAGAACGGCGGCCCCGCGGGGCCCAGCACGCTGTTTGTCGACCCCACCCAACTGGACGTGTACGAAGAAGGGCTGCGGATCATGGCATTCGGCGGCAAGGTGCCGACGGGGACCACGCCCAAGGATGTCGTCTACACCCGCAACAAGACGACGCTGTATCGCTACCGCTCCAACGACCGCCGTCACGCCACGCCAATCCTGTTCGTGTACGCGCTGATCAACCGTCCCTACATCTTCGACCTGCGCCCCGAGAGCAGCTTCGTCAAGTATCTGATCGATCATGGCTACGACGTCTTTCCTCATTGACTGGGGAACTCCCGGCTGGGAGGACCGCAACATGGACTTCGACGACTACGTCGGCGAGCACCTTCCGCTGTGCGTCGAGCGCATGATGCGCGCCTCGGGCGCGGACGACTACACCTTGTTCGGCTACTGCATGGGGGGCACGATGGCGGCGATGTACGCCGCGCTGCATCCCGAACGCCTACGGAACCTGGTGTGTCTGACCGCCCCGTTCGACTTCAGCGACACGGGCCTGTACGGGATCTGGCTCGAGGACCGACACTTCGATCCCGAGCGCCTCGCCGAAGGGTTCGGCAACATCCCGGGTGACCTCATTGACACCGGCAACATGATGCTTCGGCCCGTCGTGAATTACGTTGGGTCCAACGTGACGATGTGGGATCGGCTGCTGGCGGGCAAGGACATGACGAGCTTCCTCGCCCTCAACAAATGGGTCAAGGACGGTGTCGCGTTCCCTGGCGCGGCCTTCGTCCAATGGATCACCCAGTTCTACCAGCAGAACCTGCTCATCAAGGGTGAGATCACTATCAAGGGCGAGCCGGTCGATCTTTCGAAGATCTCGGTGCCGCTGCTGAACATCGCCGGCGAGAAGGACCACATCGCGACGCCGCAGCAGGTGGCGCCCCTCAATGAGGCCGTGTCCAGCGCCGACAAGACGTACCTACTGTTGCCGGCAGGACACGTGGCCATGCTGGTCGGCTCGGGGGCCCAGAAGGGGCTCTGGCCGAAGGTTCTCGCCTGGCTTGACGAGCGCTCCGACTAGAGGGCTCGTGACAATAGTGACAAACTAGCTGCGGTATGGTAATCACCACCACACAATCCACCACAGCCAGTGCGGGACGATCGGGGCCAACCGTGTGCTCCTCTCGCCGTTGATCAAAGGGGGGCAGTCGTGAGAGAAGCGGTCATCGTCAGCGCTGCGCGCACGCCGGTCGGAAACTTCAACGGCGGACTCGCCTCGGTGCACGCAGCAGATCTTGGGGCGGCAGCCATCAAAGAAGCGCTGTCGCGCGCCGGGGTGTCGAGCGAAGAGGTCGACGACGTGTTCATGGGCAACGTCCTGGCGGCGGGTTTGGGGCAGAATGTGGCCCGCCAGGCGTCGCTGAGAGCGGGCATCCCGGACGCTGTCCCGGCCACGGCGGTCAACCAGCTGTGCGGGTCCGGCCTGCGCACAGTCGCCATGGCCGCGCAGCAGGTCCAGCTCGGGGATGCGGACATCGTCGTCGCCGGTGGCACCGAGAACATGAGTGCGGCGCCATATTTGCTCGAGCAGGCCCGCAGCGGCTATCGCATGGGCCACGGGACGATGTACGACTCGATGATCCGGGATGGCTTGTGGTGCGCCATGACGGACGTTCACATGGGAAACACGGCTGAGAACATCGCGACCGAGTTCGAGATCTCGCGAGAAGACCAGGATGAGTTTGCGGCAGACAGCCAGCAGAAGGCAGGCCGGGCCATTCGGGCGCACAAGTTTGACGACGAGATCGTCAGCGTGGCGGTTCCGCAGCGTCGCGGGGACCCGATCTGGGTTGCACATGACGAGTTCCCCAGGCCGACCACCGAGGCTGCCGGGCTCGCCAAGCTCCGGCCGGCGTTCGACAAGGCGGGTACGGTGACCGCGGGCAACGCGTCCGGCATTAACGACGGCGCCGCGGCCGTCGTGGTCATGACCCGCGAGCGGGCCGAGGAGCTCGGGATCACTCCGCTGGCCGCCATCAAGAGTTGGGCCACCGCGGGTGTGCCGCCACGGATCATGGGCATGGGGCCGGTCAAGGCAGTGCCCAAGGCGCTCGAGAAGGCGGGGCTGACACTCGAGGACATCGACTTGATCGAGCTGAACGAGGCGTTCGCGGCCCAAAGCCTCGGGGTGATCCGTGCCCTCGGGATTGACACCGAGAAGACCAACGTCAACGGCGGTGCGCTCGCGTTGGGGCACCCCATCGGGGCGTCGGGCACGCGGATCCTCACAACGCTGCTGTATGAGATGGGTCGCCGCGACGCGCGGTACGGACTGGCCTCCCTGTGCATCGGTGGCGGCCAGGGCATCGCCATGGTTGTCGAGCGCGAGGGATAGGGGGCGGCAATGGCATCGACACGTTCAAGCAAAGGCACGAAATCCAAGCGCACGGCGGAGACCGAGCAGCGGCCGGACGAGACCGCAACCGAGCCGACGCCGGCTGCGGCCCGTGCCAAGCCGCTCGCGGGTCGGGTCGCGCTGGTGACCGGGGCAAGCCGCGGCATTGGGGCGGCGATCGCCAAAGCCCTCGCCGCCGAGGGTGCCGCCGTCGCGGTGAACTACGTCCGCAACCAAGCGCTGGCCGACGCCGTGGCGAGCGAGATCGAACGCGAGGGCGGCACGGCCCGCGTGTTTCAGGCCAACGTCGCCGACGAGGGTCAGTGCACGACCCTCGTCGGCGACGTGATCGCGGCCTTCGGCAGGATCGACATCCTGGTCAACAACGCCGGGATCACCGAGGACGCATGGTTCCGCAAGATGGACTATCTGTCGTTTAACCGCGTCGTCGACACCAACCTCGGGTCCGTCTTCGCGATGATGAAGGCGGTCATCCCCAACATGGAGAGCCATGGCTGGGGCCGCATCGTGAACGTGTCCTCGTTCGTGGGCCAGACGGGCAACCTCACGCAGGCCAACTACGCAGCCGCCAAAGCCGGCATGCTGGGACTGACCAAGGTTGTCGCGCTCGAGTATGCGACCAAGGGGATCACGATCAACGCCGTCGCCCCAGGCTTCATCGAGACCGAGATGATCACGGTCATTGCGCCCAAGATCCAGGAGATGCTCCTGGCGCGGATCCCGATGGGGCGTTGGGGACAGCCCGAGGAGATTGCCAAAGCGGTGGTGTTCCTCGTGCGCGACGGTAGCTACATCACCGGCGCCTGCCTGAACGTCAACGGCGGTGTCGTGACCGCGTTCTAATCTGCTCGGGCGTCGACCGCGCCCGCAGGCGGGCCCGGTCGACGCCGAACCTGACAAGGAGACGGACCATGCCGAGCGCGACCGCGACACCAGCCCCAACGAAACCTCTCACGCCGGTGTCCCGCTGGATGGAACTCTGGGGTGTTCCTGAGCCATCGCAGGCGGCCTTCGCCGGCGCGATCGGGGCCTGGCAGAAGGCTTGGGAAGACGCATTTGCGGTTTGGGCGCGCCAGCCTGCGGCCCAGGCACGCTCGGGCTGGGCGGCGCCCGAGCGCGTGCTGCCGCCGCACCCCCAGCGCTACTATCCCCCGGGCCGCTCGATCGACCAGCTGGCAGTCGGGCAACAGGCGACGTTTACCAAGCGGGTAACCCAGGCGGAGATCGACGGGTTCGCGCAGGTGACCGGCGACCACAACCCCGTCCACATCGACGAGGAGTGGGCCGCTGCGAGTTCGTTCAAGGGGCGGATCTCGCACGGGCTGCTGACCGCCGGACTGATCTCGGCCACGATCGGCACGCACCTGCCCGGCCCGGGCACCATCTACATGTCCCAGACCCTGCGCTGGACCTGGCCGGTCCGCTCGGGCGATCTGTTGACCTGCACGGTGACGGTCAAGGAGCTGATTCCGGAGAAGAACCGGGCCATCCTGACCACCGTTGTGGCTTGCGAGGGCCGCGAGGTCCTCACGGGCGAGGCGATCGTCGTTCCGCCGGTGCCCGAGAGCTAGCCCGGCAGCGTGCACTCGGCGGTACCCGCGCCCCCGCGGGGTACCACCGACAGGATCCATTGCCGCGCCGGCGCCTGCCCCCCCGAGGTCGGGGCGCGGATCGGTGCTCGAGGCGCATTCGGGTAGTCTCGGGGCGATGACGACCCTTCGCTCGACGCCCGTCGCGGCGTTGGCAGGGACCTTGCGTGTCCCTCCCGACAAGTCGATTACCCATCGCGCCCTGCTGCTCGCCGCGGTCTCTGACCGCACCGTGACCATCACCGCCCCGCTGGATTCCGCCGACACCGGCGCGACCCTGAGCGCCGTGGAGGCGTGTCGCGTCCCGGTCGAGGGCCATCTCGGCGACCGGGTGGTGATCTCGGGTCGCGGCCTGCGCGGGCTGGTCCCGAGCCCGGCGATTGACTGCATGAACGCCGGCACGCTCATGCGCCTGCTGCCCGGCCTGTTGGTGGGCTCACGGGCGGATCACGTCATCCTCGACGGCGACGACTCCCTGCGCCGGCGGCCGATGGCGCGCATCGCGACGCCGCTGCGCCGGATGGGCGCGGCCGTGTTCACTTCCCCGGGCGGCCTGCCGCCGCTGGTGGTCTCGGGCTCCCCGCACCTGCGGGCAATGCGCCATGACCTCGATGTCGCCTCCGCACAGGTCAAGAGCTGCATCCTGCTCGCGGGGCTCTTCGCCGACGGGGAGACCTGGGTCTCCGAGCCGATCCCCTCGCGGGATCACACCGAGCGCATGCTCGCCGCCGCCGGAGTCCCGGTGCTCCACGCCGACGGCGCGGTCGGGGTGCGCGGTCCGGTCGCGGGCCTTGCGCTGCCCGACCTCGAGGTGCCCGGCGACTTCTCCTCGGCGGCGTTCCACCTGGTCGCTGGGGCGCTGCTCGGCGATCCCGACGTCCGGCTCACCGGGGTGAACCTGAACCCGCTCCGGACCGGGCTGCTGGGCGTGATGCGTCGCATGGGCGTCGACCTCGAGGTCATCGCGGGCCCGGAGGTCGCTGGCGAGCCGGCCGGCGAGATCGTGGTGCGGCGAACGGACGCGCTCGAGGCGACGGAGGTGGCGCCGGAGGAGGTGCCGTCGATGATCGACGAGTTGCCGCTGGTGGGACTCCTGGCGGCACGGGCGCGCGGGACCACGCAGGTGCGCGGCGCCGCGGAGCTGCGGGTCAAAGAAAGCGACCGCATCGCTGCCGTCGTGCGGGCGCTGCGCGGCATGGGCGTCGATGCGGACGAGCTACCCGACGGGTTTACGGTGACCGGCGGACCGGCGATCGCCGGCGGCAGCATGGACGCCGGTCACGACCACCGGTTGGCCATGTTGGGCGCCGTCGCGGGCCTCGCCAGCCGCGACGGCGTGCGCGTTGCGGGCTTCGAGGCCGCCGCGGTCTCCTATCCGGGGTTTGCGGCTGATCTGCGGGCGTTGGGGGCGGGAGCGTGATCGTCGCCATCGACGGGCCGGCCGGCGCGGGCAAGAGTACCGTGGCGCGCCAGGTCGCCGAACGCCTCCGGATGGGTTATCTGGACACCGGCGCGATGTACCGCGCGGTGGCCCTTCTGGCCGAGCAGGCCGGTGTCGCGCCCACCGACGGCGCACGGCTGGCCGAAATCGCTCGCACGCATCGTCTGACGATGCGCCCGATGCCGGGCGGGATGGCGATCGCCGTCGACGGCACCGACGTGACTGCCGACATCCGGCGCCCTGAGGTGACCGCCAACGTGTCCGCGGTCGCGGCCCATCCGGGGGTCCGCGCCGCCATCACCGCCGTGCAGCGGGAGGTGCTTGGGCAGGGGTCGTGGGTCTGCGACGGCCGTGACGTCGGGACCGCCGTCTGGCCCGAGGCCGAGCTCAAGGTGTTCCTGACCGCCTCGGTCGCCGAGCGCGCCCGGCGACGCTGTGAGGAACTGACCGCGCGCGGCACCCCCGAGTCCTTGGCGGACGTCCGGGCGGCAATCGCGGCGCGTGACCATCAGGACCAAACGCGGGCCGCGAGTCCACTGCGCGCCGCCGCCGACGCGATCCAGCTCGATACGTCGGACCTGTCGGTCGAGCAGGTGGTCGCGACGGTCGTCGCGTGGGCCGAGCGCGCCCGCGAGAAGGTCGCCCGATGAGCGAGATCTCTGCGGCCCGCATCTCCCCGGTGCTGTGGTGGGTGGCCCGCGCCATCGCAGCGCCGCTATTCCGGCTGGTGTTCCGGCTGCGCGTCGTGGGCGCGAACAACATCCCGACCGCGGGGCCGACGCTGTTCGTGGCCAACCACATCTCGATGTGGGATCCGCCGATGATCGGCTATGCACTCGTCTGCCGCCGCCGCATCTACTTCATGGCCAAGAGCGAGCTGTTCGCGGTGCCAGTGCTCGGCTGGGTCATCCGGCGCCTCGGCGCCTTTCCGGTCGAGCGCGGGAGCTCGGACCGCAGCGCGATCCGGACCGCGCGCGAGGTGCTCGCGCGGGGGGACGCGCTGCTGATGTTTCCGGAGGGCACCCGCAACACCGACGGGCGCCTCCGGCCGGCCTGGCCCGGCGCCGGCGCGCTCGGTCTGGCGGACGGCGTCCGGGTGGTGCCGGTGGCCATCGATGGCTCCAACCGACGGATCGGGCCGGTCCGGGTCGCGATTGGCACCCCGCTCGACCTCTCGGGACTGCCCGACGCGCCGCGCGGCGAGCGCAGTCAGCTCGCGGCCGACCGGATGATGGACGCGATCGGCGCGCTGCGGCAGCAGGCGCCCGGCGAGGCCAGCATGAGCGAGCCGGAGCGCCAGCGCCGAGTCCCCGGCAAGCGCGCCGGGACCCCGGCCGCGTCGACGCTGGCCATCAACCAGCCGATCGTGGCCGTGGTCGGCTACCCGAACGTCGGCAAGTCCACGCTGTTCAACCGTGTGACCGGTCGTCGGGACGCGGTGATCGATCCGCTGCCCGGTGTGACGCGTGACCGGCGCCAGGCGGGTGCCGAGTGGGGCGGGCGGGCGTTTCAGCTGATCGATACCGGCGGGATCGACGCCGAGGATCCGACGCCGATCGGCCGCCAGGTGGCCGCGCAGGCGCGCCAGGCGATCGCCGATGCGGATCTCGTCCTGTTCGTGGTCGACGCGACGACCGCGCCGACCCCGGGCGACCTCGAGGTGGCCGATTATCTGCGCAGCGCCCACGTGCCGGTGATCGTGGTGGCCAACAAGTGCGAGCGCCGGGAGACCGAGCTGCTCGCACAGGGGCTCTGGGGCCTGGGGCTCGGCGAGGTCGTGCCGGTCTCCGCCCAGCACGGGCTCGGCATCGGCGACCTTCTGGACGTGCTGGTGAACGCCCTGCCGGAGCCCGAGCCGATCCTGCCGCGCCAGGAGGGCGTGCCGGCGCTGTGCATCATGGGACGCTCGAACGTCGGCAAGAGCTCGATCCTGAACGCGCTGCTTGGCGAGACCCGCGTCATTGTCCACGACCGGCCGGGCACCACGCGGGATCCCATCGACACGCTGCTCGAGTACGACGGTCGCGAGATCGTGCTCACCGACACGGCCGGCCTCCGCAAGCGCGGCCGGATGCGCGACGACGTCGAGCACTACAGCCAGATCCGGGCGATCCAGGCGGCCGAGCGCAGCGACGTCGCGCTGGTCGTCTGCGACGCGACCGAGGGCCTGACCGACGCCGATCTGCGCGCGGTGGACTCGGCGGCCCGCGCCAAGTGCGCGACGCTAGTGGTCATGAACAAGTGGGACCTGGCCCAGCCCGACCTCGACGCGATCACGGGGGAGCTGCGGGCCAAGTCCCGGCAGCGGCCGCCGGTGGAGGTCTGCTCGGCGGCGACCGGGGAGGGCCTGCACCGGCTCATCCCTGCCGCCCTGCGCCTGTACGAGCGCCGCCGCACGCGCATCTCCACGCACGCGCTCAACACCGCGCTCCGTGAGCTCGCCGAGGCCCGCCCGGGCCCGCGCGGGGGTCGCCGCCGGCTCTCCCTGCGCTATCTGGTCCAGATCGACACCTCGCCGCCGACGCTGCGGCTCGACGTCAATGACCGCTCGCTGATCACGCGCGACTATGGCTTTTGGCTCGAGAACCAGCTGCGTCGGCGCTTCGATCTGGACGGGGTCCCGATCATCCTCCAGGTCCGGGACCGCGGCGGATGAGCGCGACCGGTCCGATCGAGTCGGTGGCAGTGCTCGGCGGCGGGTCGTGGGGGACCGCCTTCGCGCTCCTGTGCGCCCGGCGCGGGGTCTCGGTGCGGCTGGTGTGCCACACACGCGAGCACGCCGAGCGTCTCGCCCGCGACCGAGTCAACCCGGCCTACCTGCCGGGCGTCCGGATCGCCGACGAGATCGCGGTGACCGCCGCCGACGACCCCGAGGCGCTGACCCGCGCCGACTTGGTCGCCGTGGCGATCCCGAGCCGGGCAGTCGCCGGCATGGCCCCCGTGGTCGCCGCGTCGCTGACGTCAGGGACCGGCGTGCTCTCGCTGACCAAGGGTCTCGACCCGTCCAGCGGACGTCGGCTGTCCGAGCTGTGGCGCGAGGCGCTCGGGTCGGCGACGCCGTTCGTGGTGCTCTCCGGCCCCAATCACGCCGAGGAGGTCGCCGAGTGCCAGCCCACCGCCGCCGTAGTCGCGGGCGACCACGGCCTCGGGGTGCGGGTGCAGCGGCTGCTCAACGGCCCCGAGTTCCGCGTCTACCTCAACGACGACCTGGTCGGCGTGGAACTCTGCGCGGCGGCCAAGAACGTGATCGCCATCGCGGCAGGCATGGCGGACGGGCTCGGCTTTGGCGACAACGCCAAGGCGAGCCTGATCACGCGCGGCCTCGCCGAGATGACCCGCCTCGGGCGCGCCTACGGTGCCGACGACGCGACGTTTCGCGGACTGGCCGGGATGGGGGATCTGGTCGGAACCTGCACGAGTCAGCATTCGCGCAACCGCCGCGTCGGGGAACTCATCGCGACCGGCCTCACCAGCGGTGAGGCGGAGGCGCGGCTCGGCCAGGTGGCCGAGGGGCTCTGGAGCGTGGCGCGCGTGTTGGATCTGGCCGACCGGGCCGGCGTCGAGCTGCCGATCAGCCGCGAGGTTGCCGCAGCGGTCGCCGGGAAGCCGGTGGTCGAATGCATGCGGGATCTGATGGCCCGCGCACCGGCCAACGAGCACTAGCGCGGGGTGGCACTGCGTCGGCCCGGCGCCGGTCGATGCGCACCGCGGCGCTGGTATCCTCGCCGGAAGTCCGTCATCGACAAGGGTCCATTGCATGCGCGAGCACCTGTTCACCTCGGAGTCGGTCACCGAGGGGCACCCCGACAAGCTTTCCGATCAGATCTCGGACGGCATTCTCGACG
The DNA here is from genome assembly GCA_963768285.1 of uncultured Thermoleophilia bacterium. GTDB lineage: Bacteria > Actinomycetota > Thermoleophilia > Miltoncostaeales > Miltoncostaeaceae > CAITWD01. The sequence goes on along the minus strand of CAVYHI010000028.1, from coordinate 52,273 downwards.
CGATCCTCGCCGAGGACCACAACGCGAGGGTGGCCTGCGAGACGCTCGTGACCACGGGTCAGGTCGTTGTCGCGGGCGAGGTGAGCACGACGGCGCGGGTGGACATCCCCGAGATCGTGCGCGCCACCATCGCGAAGGTCGGCTACACCTCGAGCGAGATCGGGTTCGACGCCGCCACGTGCGCGATCCTCGTTGCACTGGACCGCCAGAGCCCGGACATCGCCCAGGGCGTAGACACCGCTCACGAGGCCCGCGTCGGGACCTCCGCGGACCCGTACGACCTGCAGGGCGCCGGGGACCAGGGCCTGATGTTCGGGTACGCCAGCGACGAGACCCCGCAGCTGATGCCCGTTCCCATCACGCTGGCCCACCGTATCTCCGAGCGGCTGGCGGCGTCCCGGCACTCCGGCCGGATCCCGTACCTGCGCCCGGATGGCAAGACCCAGGTGACCGTGCGCTATCAGGATGGACAGCCGGTGGGCGTGGCCGCGGTCGTGCTGTCCACCCAACACAACCCGGACATCGACCGGGGCGAGCTCGAGCTGGACATGATCAACGAGGTCATCCGGCCCGTGCTGGAGGAGTACGGGTACTGGAACGGCAGGATCCGCCACTTCATCAACCCGACGGGCAAGTTCGTGGTCGGGGGCCCGATGGGCGACGCGGGGCTGACCGGTCGCAAGATCATCGTCGACACCTACGGGGGCATGGCACGGCACGGCGGCGGGGCGTTCTCGGGCAAGGATCCGAGCAAGGTTGACCGTTCGGCCGCGTACGCCGCCCGCTGGGTCGCCAAGAACGTCGTCGCCGCCGGCCTCGCCGCGCGCTGCGAGGTGCAGGTCGCCTACGCGATCGGCGTCGCACGCCCGGTCTCGGTGCTCGTCGAGACCTTCGACACCGAAACCCGACCGGTCGAGCAGATCGAGCGCTGGATCGTCGAGAACTTCGACCTGCGTCCGGCCGCGATCGTCGAGCGCCTTGACCTCCGGCGCCCGATCTACCAGCAGACTGCCGCCTACGGCCACTTTGGCCGGGAGTTGCCGGGGTTCACCTGGGAGTCCACGGCGATCGGCAACGAGGCGCGCGGCTAACTGGACGATGCCCGCGTGATGCATCCGTCCCCCGTGGCGGGTGACGATCACGGGCGCGTCGACGCCCCGTGCGTGCAGGTCTATCTGCTCGTCGACACGCGGGCGCTCGATCGGCCGCTGGACTACCTGGTACCGCCCGAGCTGGACGGACAGGTTGGGCCCGGGGCGTTGGTGGCGTGCCCGCTCGGGCCGCGCCGGGTCGTCGGCGTGGTCGTCGGCGGCGCGGCGGCGACGCACGCCGGCCGGCTCGTGGCGCTCGCCGGTCGGGTCGAGACCGACCCGATCCCCGCCGGGCTGCTCGAGCTGGCCCTGTGGGTCGCGCGCTACTACGCGGCTCCGGTCGCCGCATGCCTACGCCTGGTCGTGCCGCCTGGCGCCGAGGCCGCGCTGCGGCGGGCGCGCGACGGCGCCTGGCGGTTGGCGACCCCCCCGCGGGGCCCCGCGCCGCGCCTGATGGTTCGGCGCGGGCCGGACGCATCACACGGGCACGGCGCGGCAGGCCGAGATCCTGGCGGCGTTACCGTCGACGGGTGCGATGGCGGCCGCCGAACTGGTGCGCACCGCGGCCACGACGATGGGCACGCTGCGGCGGATGGCCGGCGCGCGGCTCATCGAGCTCACCAGCGAGGTCCCCGCTGCGGCGGATGTCCACGGGCTCGGGATGCCGGTGCCCGCGGCGCCCCAGGAGCTGACCGTCGATCAGGCGACCGCCGTCGGCCGGATCGCGCGGGCGCTCGTGGCGGGCGGAGCCGAGGCGCTGCTATTGCACGGCGTGACCGGGTCGGGCAAGACCGAGGTGTACCTGCGCGCGCTGGACGCCGTGCGGGCGCGCGGACGGGGCGGAATCGTGCTGGTGCCCGAGATCAGCCTGACCCCGCAGCTGCTTTCACGCCTGCGCGCGCGCTTGGGGCCGGGGGTCGAGGTCTGGCACTCCAACATGACCCCCGCCGAGCGGGCGCGGGCCGACGCCCGCCTGCGCGACGGTGAGGCCGACGTCGTCGTCGGTGCCCGCAGCGCCGTGTTCGCGCCGGTGCGCGACGTGGGCCTGATCGTCGTCGACGAGGAGCACGATGCCTCCTACAAGCAGGACTCGACGCCCCGCTACGACGCGCGCCAGGTCGCCTTTCGGCGCGCTCGCGCGGCGGGCGCGCTGGTGTTGTACGGGTCGGCGACGCCGCGTCCGGAGACCTGGCACGCCCTGGAGCGTCTTCAGCTGCGCACGCGGGCCGACGGGTCTCATCCGCCGCCGGTGCGCGTGGTCGACATGCGCACCCAGGGCCCCGGACCGATCTCGGCCCCGCTGGCGCGCGCCCTGCGCGATGCGGCCGAGCGGGGCCAGAAGGCCGTGCTGCTGCTCAACCGGCGCGGCTTTGCGCTGATGTCGTTATGCCGGTCCTGCGGCTGGATCGCCACCTGCCCCGCATGCGACGTCTCCCTGGTCCATCACCGCGAGCCGCCGCGCCTCGCCTGCCATCACTGCGGGTTCGAGCGGCCCGTCCCGACCGTCTGCCCGCGGTGCGGATCGAGCGAGCTCATGCGGGGCGGGATGGGTACCCAGGGGCTCGAGCAGTCGCTCGCCAAACTCGTACCAACGATGCGACTGGTGCGACTCGATGCCTCGTCGACGGCGGCCCGGGGTTCGGTCGCCGAGCTGCTGGCCGAGTTCGCCCGCCCCGGCGCGGCGATCCTGTTAGGCACGCAGATGGTGGCCAAGGGCCACGACCTGCCGGAGGTCACGGTGGCCGCCGTCCTCGATGCGGACGCCGGCCTGCGGCACCCCGATTTCCGAGCGGAAGAGCGGGCCTTCGACCTGATCGTCCAGACCGCGGGCCGCGCCGGGCGCCGCGGCGAGGATTCGACGGTGATCGTCCAGGCGTGGGAACCCGGCTCGCGGGCAATCCAGCTGGCGGCGCAGCTTGCGGTCGAGACATTCCTCGACGGCGAGCTCGAGCGGCGGCGCGAGTACCGCATGCCGCCCTTCGGCCATCTGGTGCGCATGCTCGTCGAGGGACACGAGCCGACCGGGGTCGTGGCGATCGCTCGGGCCCTCGCCGGGGCCGCGGCCGACGCCGACGCGCCGGTCTCGGTGCTCGGTCCGGCGCCGCTGCACCGGATCCGCGGACGTACCCGGCGGGCCGTGTTGGTGCGCGGCGACCGGGTCGCCGATGCCCGTGGGGCGGCGCTTGCGGCAGTCGGCGTCGTGCGCGAGGCGGCGGCGGCCGGCGACGTGCGGATCGTCGTCGACGTGGATCCGCAGACGACCTAGCCATGGCCGGGATGTTCGCGGGCCGGCGCGTGTAAAGTTCTGCCGCCATCCAACCGACGGAAGTGAGAGCGATGCCGGTCCCAAGACTCTATGAGGCGTTCTCCGAGCCGCGCGAGCAGTGGGTCCACGTCCTGTCGACACTGCTCCAGCTCGGTGGGCCTGAGACCCGTGCGGCGCTCGTCGCCGAACTGCTCGGTGACCCGATCGAGGGCACCGACCAGATGCTTGTCAGCGAGCGGCGTGTCGTGGGCAAGGGCCCGGATGCCATCACGCTGGACATCACCCTGCGCAGCGGCGAGGAGTGGGTGATCGGGGTCATCTCCGATTTCTGCTTCGACGTGGATCGCGCGGCGGCGATCGCGGCCGCGCGCGGCGCGCTGGGTTCCGCAGACCGCACGGTGCTCGTCGTGATCACCCCCGACCGGCGCCAGCCCGGCGAGGTGACGCGCCGCTGCCGAGACCGGGGAGGTCATCCACAAGAGCTGGCTGCGCGTCCGCGACTGGGTCCAGGAGCGGCCCGAACGTGGCGCGGCGACCGGGGTCGATTTGGCGCTGCTGCGCGAGGCCGAGTACTTCTACACTCCCCGCGTGGCCGAGCTGTACCGGCTCGAGGAGCTCCAGCCGCAGGTGGCACCCGAGCTCCGTGGCGCACTCGCATCGATCTTCCTCGCCCTCAACGACTTGGCGCCGGCCCCGACGATCGTGCATCCGACCGACGCGACCGCCGAGGTGCGCTATCCCCGGACCGGCGATGTGAAGGTGACCATCACCACCGGTGGGCCCGCCCCGGTTGTTGCCGTGGAAGGCGGCGCCGAGGTGACGATCGACAGCGAGGCGGCCCTGACCGCCGCGCGTTCCCAGGTACTGGCCGACGCGCGGCGGGTGCTGCCGGCCCGCAGGTAAGCCGCCGATGCACCGCGGACGGGCCGGCGCGCCCGCCCGCGGGTGCTTGCTACGATCCATCTCCGATGTCCTCACGCGCTCTCGCAGATCCCGAGCTTGAGCAGCGCCGCTTGGCCGCGCTGCGCCACGTGCGTCAGCTCGGCGACCCCGTGCTGCGGATCCCTGCGAGCGAGGTCACCGCGTTCGACGACGCCCTGCGGGAGGAGGTCGCCCGCATGGAAGTGATCATGGACGAGGCCCATGGGGCGGGGCTCGCCGCGCCCCAGCTGGGCGCCATGCGCCGGATCCTGGTCTACCGGGTCGGCGACGAAGAGCATGCCCGGGTCCTGGTGAACCCGCGCATTACCTGGGCATCCGACGAGACCGAGACCGACGCCGAAGGGTGCCTGTCGATCGGTGAGGTCACCGTCGAGGTCGCGCGTGCCGTGGCGATCCGCGTCGACGCTCAGGATGCAGAGGGCGCGCCGCTGCGACTCGAGGCGGAAGGATTCGAGGCCCGTGTGATCCAGCACGAGATCGACCACCTGGACGGCATCCTCATCCTCGACCGGACGACCAAGGAGCAACGCCGCCAGGCGCTGCGAGAACTGCGCAGCCAGGCATAGGCCGCCGATGCGCATCGCCTTTGCGGGCAGCCCCGCCCCAGCGGCGGCGATCCTGCGCGAGCTCGCCGCGACCCGGCACGAAATCGCTCTGGTCGTCTCACAACCTGACCGACCGCGCGGGCGTTCACGGATGCCCTCGCTGACGCCCGTCGCCGCGGCCGCCGCCGAGCTCGGGCTTGAGTGCGTCCGTCCGGCCACGATCAACGCCCCCGAGACACTCGACCGGCTGCGCGCCGCGAACGTCGCTGCGGTGTGCGTGGTCGCCTTCGGCCAACTGCTCAAGGAGCCACTGTTGTCCGAATGGCCCTGCATCAACGTCCATTTCTCGATCCTGCCCGCCTATCGCGGTGCCGCTCCGGTCGAGCGCGCGTTGATCGACGGCGTCGCGGAGACGGGGGTGAGCATCATGCGCATGGACGCAGGTCTCGACACCGGTCCGGTCGCACGGGTCGTCCGCGTCGAAGTCGGGGAGGACGACGATGCCGGGACGGTCATGGACCGTCTGTGCGCGGCCGCCGTGCCCGCGCTTGTGGCCACGTTTGACGAGCTCGAACGGGGCGCCGGGTCCTTCGTCGCGCAGCCCGAGGCCGGGGTCTCCCTTGCGCCGAAGCTCACCGAGGCCGACCGCGCGCTCGATACCGCAGGCCCGGCCCGGGCGCTGGTCGACCGCGTCCGGGCCCTGTCGCCGCATATCGGTGCGCGCCTGGTGATCGACGGGGAGGCCTTCAAGATCTGGCGCGCGCGGGTCGTGCCGGGGGCGCACGCCCCGGGTCTACGGGTCGCCGATGGACGCTTGGTGCTCGCCTGCGACCCGGATGCGGTCGAGATTCTGGAACTGCAGCCGCCATCGCGCGCGCGCATGGCCGCTCGTGACTTCTTGCGCGGGTACCGCGGCCCCCTGCGGCTCGGATGACCACCGACCCCCGGATCAGCCCCGAGCGGGTGGTGGCACTCAGGGTGCTGCGTCGCGTCGCCGAGGGCGCCTTCGCCGATCGCGCACTTGCCGCAGAGGCGCGCAAGGCGGGTCTCGATCCCCGGGCCAGGGCGGCGGCGATGCGGCTCAGCTATGGGGCGGTCCAGCGCCGGCGCACGCTCGACTGGCTGATCGACGGGGCGCTCGAGCGCCCAAACGCGCTCGAGGCGGACGTGCGCGAGGTCTTGCGGCTGGGCGCCTACGAGCTGATCTGGTCCGACCGCGTCCCGGACGCGGCCGCCGTCGATCAGACCGTCCGGCTCGCGCGCACCCTGCATGGCGTGCCACGGCGTCGGACCGCTCGCGCGGGCCTGGTCAATGCGGTGCTGCGTCGCATCGCCGACGACGGTCAGGTGCGCCTGGCGGCGCTCGAGGGCGACCCCGCGGCCGCCGGGATCCGGTACTCGATGCCCGATTGGATCGTCGACGGGCTGCAGGCCGCCCTCGGGCCGGATGCCGAGGCCGTCATGGCCGCCGCCAACGAGCCGGCCGAATCGGCGCTGCGCTGGAACCCGCTGCGGGGGACGCGCGCCGAACTCGAGCAGGCCCTGACGGTCGACTGGCACGATGACCCGTTCCTGCCCGAGGCGCTGGTGCTCGAGGGGCCGTTCGCGATCGAGGACTCGCCGATCTGGGCGCAGGGGCGCGCGATGGCCCAAAGCCGTGGGTCGATGCTGCCCGCCCGTGTACTCGACCCGGTCCCCGGCGAGCGCATCCTCGACCTGTGCGCGGCGCCAGGCGCCAAGTCGACCCACCTCGCGGCGCTCGCCGACAACCGGGCCGAGATCGTGTGCGTGGAGCTGCACGAATCGCGGGCGCGCGCCCTGCGGGCGCTCGCGGATCGCATGGGCGCTCGGCTCGAGGTCGTGGTCGGCGACGGACGCACCGTGCAGCTGGAGGGCGGGTTCGATGCGGTCCTCGTCGACCCCCCGTGCACCGGGCTCGGCGTGCTGAGCTCGCGACCCGATGCGCGCTGGCGCCGGCGTCCGGAGGCGCTGCCGGAGCTCGTCGCCCTCCAGGAGGGGCTGCTCGCCCGGGCGCTCGGACTGACGCGCCCAGGGGGCCGGGTCGTGTACAGCACCTGCACGCTGCTGGCGGATGAGAACGAGGACGTGGTGCGCCGCAGCGGCGCGTCGCTGGCCGATCTCGGCCCGCGCCTTCCGCAGTGGGCCCATCCGGGCCTCGCAGGGGCACTCCGCACGCTACCGGGCCGCGACGGGACCGACGGCTTCTTCGTGGCGCGCCTCGAGTGCTGAGCGGCTCCGGCGGCACGACGCGGGCCGCAGCCGGCGATGGCAGCACCGACATGACCCCGATAGGCTCTAGCCGCCGATGAACCCGCCCGATCGCCCCCTCGTGCTGCCGTCGGTCATGTCTGCGGACATGACGGCCCTGGGCGCACAACTCGCCGAGCTGTTGGCCGCCGGCGCCCGTGTGTTCCACGTCGACGTCATGGACGGCCACTTCGTCCCCAACCTGACCGTCGGCCCGCACTTCGCCGCCGCCGTCGCGCGCTGCGTGCGCCCGCATGGGGGCATGATCGACGTCCACCTGATGGTCGAGCGCCCGGGCTACCTGCTCGAGGCATTCGCCCCACACGCGGACGCGATCAGTATCCACGCCGAGGCCGATCCGCACGTGCACCGGCTCTTGGGAGAGATTCGGCGGTTGGGGTGCGCGGCAGGACTCGCGATCAATCCCGGTACGCCGATCGATTTCGTCACCGAGCTGGCCGCCGCGCTCGACTACGTCAACTGCATGGCGGTCAACCCCGGGTTTGCCGGTCAGTCGTTCATCCGGTCCACGCCGGACAAGGTGGCCCGCCTGCGGGCCGAGCTGCCCGACGAGGTCTGGATCGAAGTCGACGGAGGCATCGCCCCGGCCACGCTGCCCGCGGCCCGCGACGCCGGCGCGTCATGGCTGGTGTCGGCCTCGTCGATCTTCGGCGCCGAGGATCCAGTCGGCGCCTATCGGGGGCTGGCGGAGCTCGCCGGATGAGCCCGCTGGGCGCGGCGGAGTCCGCCGCGCTGGCGCGGGCCCGCGAGCTGGCCAGCAACGGGCGGGGGCGGGTGAGCCCGAATCCGCTGGTCGGCGCGGTGATCCTGCGCGAGGGCCGACTGATCGCCGAAGGCTGGCACGAGGGGCCCGGCCTGCCGCATGCCGAGATCGTGGCGCTGCGCAACGCCGGTCAGCAGGCCCGTGGCGCCACGCTGGTGTGCACCCTGGAGCCCTGCTCGCATTTCGGGCGCACCCCGCCGTGCACGACTGCGGTGATCGACGCCGGCGTGACGCGGGTGGTCGTCGGCTGCCTCGACCCGCTCGAGCGCACGCGGGGCAACGGCATCCGGCTCCTGCGCGCGGCCGGCCTCGAGGTCGCCGTGGCTGACGGCGAGGACGAACGTCGCTCGCGCGAGCTGATCGACGCGTTTATCACCCATGCGGTCCGCGGGCGGCCGCACGTCATGCTCAAGCTGGCGACCAGCCTCGACGGCAAGGTCGCCACCCGCACGGGCGAGAGCCGGTGGATCACCGGGCCCGACGCGCGCGCCCTGGTGCACCGGCTGCGTGCCGACCACGACGCGGTCGCCGTGGGGATCGGCACCGTGCTCGCCGACGATCCGCAGCTGACCGCACGCGGGATCGCCGGCCCCGTACGCCAGCCGGCGCGCGTCGTGTTCGACTCCTTCGCCCGCCTGCCGTTGGAGTCCGCGCTGGTACGCGATGCGGCGGACCTGCCGGTGTACCTGGCCGTCGGCGCCAACGCCCCGTGGGATCGCGTCACCGAGCTTCAGTCCGCCGGCGTCGAAGTGGTGGCGTTCCCGACGCTGCGCCCAGAGGTGCCGGCGGTGCTCGCGGCGCTCGCCGAGCGTGAGATCCAGTCGGTGTTCGTCGAGGGCGGTGCACAGCTCGCCGGGGAGTTCGTGCAGGCAGGCGCGGTCGACGTGGTGCGTTGGTTCCTGGCCCCGATCCTCGTCGGCGGCGACCAGGCCCCCGGGGCGCTCGGTGGGGACGGCCTCGCGCGGCTCGCGGATGCGGTACGGCTCCGGGAGCTGGACGTGACCCGCGTCGGCGATGACATCCTGTGTGCCGGGCGGCTGGTCGACCTGCCCCGAACCGAGGCGTGATGTTCACCGGACTGGTGGAGGAAATCGGCACCATCGTGGCGCTCGTGCCGGCCGATGGCGGCCTGCGGGTCGCGATCCGGGCCCAAGTGGTGACCGACGGGCTCGCGATCGGCGATTCCGTGGCCGTCGACGGCGCGTGCCTGACGGCGGTCGAGCTGCATCCGGACGGCTTCGTGATCGACGCCGTGGCCGAGACCCTGCGCCGCACAACCATCGGCCAGGCGCAGCCGGGTGACCGGGTCAACCTCGAGCGCGCGCTCGCGCTCGGCGCCCGCTTGGGCGGCCATCTCGTACAGGGGCACATCGACGGCACCGGCGCCATCACCGAGGCGCGGCCGGAAGGCGAGGGCTGGGTGCTGCGGATCGAGGCCGAACCCGGCCTGATGCGCTACGTGGTCGAGAAGGGCAGCATCGCCGTTGACGGCGTCAGCCTCACGGTCGCCTCCCGCGATGCCACCGGCCTGACGATCGCGTTGATCCCGCACACGATCGTCGCGACGACCCTGGGTCCCGAGCGCGTGGGCAGCCGCGTGAATCTCGAAGTTGACCTTGTGGCAAAGTACGTAGAGGCGTTAGTCGCTCCATACCAGGTGCCGCGGGAGGCCCAATGAGCAGTACGCAGGCGCGCCCCTTCGCGACGATCGAAGAGGCAATCGAGGCGATCCGCGCCGGTCACATGATCGTCGTGGTCGACGACGAGGACCGCGAGAACGAGGGCGATCTCATCATGGCCGCCCAGTTCGCGACGCCCGAGGCGATCAACTTCATGGCCACGCACGCGCGCGGGTTGATCTGCCTGGCGCTGACCGACGAGCGCTGCGAGCAGCTCGGGCTCACGCTGATGGTGCGCCGCAACGAGGCGCCGCTCGGCACCGCGTTCACTGGAGTCCATCGAGGCCCGCGACGGCGTCACCACGGGGATCTCCGCCGCCGGACCGGGCGCGGACGATCCATGGTGGCCATCGACCCCAACTCCAGCGCCGCGGACCTGGTGCAAGCCGGGCCACGTGTTCCCGCTGCGCGCCAAGCCCGGCGGCGTGCTCGAGCGGGCCGGCCACACCGAGGCCGCGGTCGACCTCGCCCGGCTGGCCGGGCTGATCCCGGCCGGGGTGATCTGCGAGGTCATGAACGACGACGGCACGATGGCCCGCGTCGCCGACCTGTCCCGCTTCGCCGAGCGAGCACGGGCTGCTGATGATCACGATCGCCGACCTGATCGAGTACCGGCGCCGCACCGAGCGCCTGGTGCGAGCGCGGCGGCCAGGCGCGCCTGCCCACCGTGTACGGCGAGTTCGACGGCCGTCGGCTACCACAGCCTGATCGACGGCAAGCACCACCTGGCCCTGGTCAAGGGCGACATCGCCGGCAAGGAGAACGTGCTGGTGCGGGTGCACTCGGAGTGCCTGACCGGCGACGTGTTCGGGTCGCTGCGCTGCGACTGCGGCGAGCAGCTGGCCGCGGCGATGGAGATGCATCGACGACGAGGGCGAGGGCGTGGTGCTCTACATCGCGCCAGGAGGGCCGCGGCATCGGGCTGCTCAACAAGCTGCGCGCCTACGAGCTGCAGGACGCGGGCTTCGACACGGTCGAGGCCAACCGCGCAGCTCGGGTTTCCGGCCGACCTGCGCGACTACGGCATCGGGGCGCAGATCCTGGTCGACCTCGGGCTGACCACGATCCGCCTGCTCACCAACAACCCCAAGAAGATCGTTGGCCTCGAGGGCTACGGCCTGTCGGTGACCGCCCGGGTGCCGATCGAGATCGAGCCGGGGCCCGACAACCTGCGCTACCTGCAGGTCAAGCGGGACAAGATGGGGCACATGCTGCACCATCAGGACCTGCGCCTGGATGTCGGCTCGGACGGCGACTGAGCGGTGGCGCGTACCGAGCCTGCGCCCGCGTTCGAGCGACTCGCGGACACTGAGGTCCGCGTCGCGGTGGTCTGCTCGAGTTTCCACACCGCCCTCAGCGAGGCCCTGCGCGATGGCGCCCTCGCATGCCTGGCCGAGTCCGGGCTGCCGGAGGAGCGGGTCGACGTGCACTGGGTGCCGGGGTCGTTCGAGGTGCCGCAGGCCGCGCGGATGCTCGCCGCCTCGGGTCAGTATGCGGCCATCGTGGCCGTCGGGGCGGTGATCCGCGGCGCGACCGCCCACTTCGACCACGTATCGATGGCCGTCTCCCAGGGGCTCCTGCGCGTGGGGCTGGACACGGGTGTGCCGTGCACGTTCGGCGTGCTGACCTGCGACAGCATCGAGCAGGCGTGGGCACGGGCCGGCGGCGACGTGGGCAACGCCGGTGAGGATGCGGCCCGGGCCGCAGTGAGCTTGATGAATCTCGCGGGCCGGACAGCGCCGGCACCGCGGGCGGCGTCGTCGCCGAGGGCATAGCGCCCGCGGCCGACGCATCCGGCCTAGGCGGCCTTCACCACCTTGCCGCCCTTCAGGCAGCGGGTGCACACATAGGCGCGGGTGGGGGTGCCGTTCGCGATGATGCGCACCTTCTGCAGGTTCGGATCGAACCTGCGTGGGGTCGCGCGCATGGAATGGCTGCGGTTGTTCCCGAAGCTCGGGCCCTTCCCGCACACACTGCAGACCTTCGACATCGGGCTCCGTCCTCGGGTCGCCGTAGAGTTGCTCGTGTCGCCCGCCCCGCGGAGGCCGGATCGGCACAGCGCGCAATTATGCAGGTACAGGGTAGGTGACCGCAACCATCTTACCGGCCCGACCGTTCGCCGGACTCCCCGAGCTGGTTGGGGAACCGCCCCGCCGGCATCCCGATCCCCGCTGGTGGTGGGCCCCCGTGGCACGTGTGCCGGGCGTTCGGCCCGCCGAGGCGCAGCGGGCGGCGGCGTTCGGGCTCGAGCGGGTCGGGGATCTGCTGCTGCACGTGCCGTTCCGCTACGAGCGCTACGGCGCCGCGACACCGGTGGCGCAGGTGGGGATCGGCCAGGAGGTGACCGTACGCGTCGAGCTGCACTCGCTTCGGCTGGCACCGACGCGCCGGCGGGGGCTGGTGACCGTGCGGGCGCTCGTCGGCGACGAGACCGGGCGGCTTGAGGCGGTGTGGTTCAATCAGCGCCATCTGCTGCGGGCGCTGTCCCCCGGGGATCACCTGATGATCCGCGGCACGATCGGGACCGGCAGTCCCCGGACGATTACGGTGCGCGCGTACGAGCGGCTGGGATCGGGGGCCTCCGAGGGGCTGCACACGACGGGGCTGGTCCCGGTCTATGCAGCCACCGAGGCGTTGCCGTCGGTCCGCATCCGCGAGCTGGTCGACCAGGCGCGCGGCTTCGCGCTGACCGCGCCTGAGGTGCTGCCGGCGTGGATCCGCACCCGGCTCGGGATCATGTCGTACGCCGACGCGCTGATGTCGGTGCACTTCCCACGGGCGGCCGCCGACGTGCGCCAGGGACGCCGCCGCCTGGTGCTTCAGGAGTTCATCGAGCTGCAGCTCGGCCTGCTGGTGCTGCGCCGGCAGGAGGCGGCCGAGCGCCCCGCGCCACGGCTTGCCGGGACGGGAGCGCTTGCCGCTCTGGTCCGCGCCGGCCTGCCGTTCGCGCTGACCGGCCATCAGGAGCGCACCCTGCGCGAGATCGGCCGCGACCTGCGTCGCGAGGTGCCGATGCGCAGGCTGCTGCAAGGCGACGTGGGTTCCGGCAAGACGCTCGTCGCCGCGCTGGCGATCTGTCAGGCGCTCGAGTCCGGTGTGCAGGCGGCGCTGTTGGTGCCGACCGAGACGCTGGCCGAGCAGCATCTGCAGACGCTTGATGCCGTGCTTGCGCCCACGGGGATCGCGCCGGTGCTGTTGACCGGCAAGGTGCCGGCTGCCGAGCGCCAGCGGCGACTCATGGCCATCCGTACCGGCACCGCGGGCGTCGTGGTCGGCACGCAGGCGCTGCTGTCGGAGGGGGTCGAGTTCTTCGACCTCGGCCTGGTGATCGTTGACGAGCAGCACCGGTTCGGTGTCGAGCAGCGGCACGCGCTGGCCGAGCGGGCGCGCGATGCCACCGGCCGCGCGGCGCACATCCTCTACATGACCGCCACACCAATCCCCCGGACCCTCGCGCTCACCGCCTACGGTGAGCTGGCGGTCTCGACGATCCGCGGACGGCCTGCCGGCCGGGGGCCGGTCGCCACCCGCTGGGTGCGCGAGAGCGAGCGCGAGGACGCCTACGCACAGATCCGCGCCGAGCTGCGCCAGGGCTACCAGGCCTACGTGATCTGCCCACTGGTCGACGAAGGCGGCTCGGCCGAGGCCAAGGCGGCGACCGATGAGGCGGAGCGGCTGCGTTCGGGGCCGTTCGCCGAGTTCTCGGTGGGGCTCGTGCACGGTGCGCTCAAGAGCGACGCCAAGCGAGCGGCGATGGCCGCCTTCGCGCGCGGCGAGACCGACGTGCTCGTCGCCACCACGGTGATCGAGGTCGGCATCGACGTCCCGAACGCGAGCGTCATCCTGATCGAGGGCGCCGACCGGTTCGGCCTCGCCCAATTGCATCAGCTGCGCGGCCGGGTGGGCCGGGGCGCGCGCCCCGGGCAGTGCATCGTGTTCGGCGAGCCCGCCACCGAGGACGGGATACGGCGGCTGGAGGCCTTCACGCAGACCGGGGATGGATTCCGGCTGGCGGAGCTTGACCTGGAGATCCGCGGGGAGGGGTCGATGCTCGGCAGCCGCCAGGCCGGCCCGACCGATCTGCGTTTCGCCCGGCTGACCCGCGACCGGCGCGAGCTCGCCCAGGCACGGCAGATCGCCCGCCGCCTGCTGCGTTCCGATCCGCGCATGGCGGCGCCCGAGCACCTGCTGCTACGGCGCGCGGTCGAGGCGCGCTTTGCCACGATTCCCCGCCTGCTGGAGGCCTGACCGGGTGCGCGTCATCGCCGGGACCCATCGGGGGCGCCGCCTGCGCGCTCCACGGGGAGCAACCACGCGACCGACCTCGGACCGGGTCCGCGAGGCGATCTTCGCGATGGTCGGCGATTGCACGGGCTGGTCGGTGCTCGATCTGTTCGCCGGGTCCGGTGCGATGGGCATCGAGGCGCTCTCGCGGGGCGCGGCGAGCGCGACCTTTATCGACAGCGATCCCCTGGCCGCAGCGTGCATCCGCGCCAACCTGGATGCACTCGACCTGGCGGGATCCGCCCGAATCGTCGCCCGCGACTGGAACGCGGCGCTCAGACAGGAGGTGCAGCGCGGCGCGCGCTACGACTTGTGCGTGATCGACCCCCCATATAGCGTGGTTGCAGGCATTTCCTCGTCCATGTCTCGCGCGCTCGTACCGATATTGTCCGAATATGCGACAGTCATACTTGAAGGGCCCTCCGAGGGTCCGGTCCCGACGATGGACGGCATCCGCGTGATCGAGCGCAGCGATCGAATCTATGGCTCCACCCGCGTGAGCGTCATGCGCGTGCACGGGCCGGGGGTGAGCGGTGAGTCCTGACGCGCGCGTGGCGATGTGTCCAGGCACGTACGATCCGGTCACATACGGGCATCTGGACATCATCGAGCGGGCCGCGCGCATCTTCTCCGAGGTGATTGTCGCGGTGACCGACGGGTCGTTTAAGAAGCAGCCGCTGTTCTCGACCGACGAGCGCATCGCGTTCGTGCGGCGCGCCGCGCTCGAGATGGAGCTCGACAATGTCCGGGTGGAGCCGCTCGGCCAGCTGGTGACTGACCACGCCCGGCAGATCGGAGCGCATGCGGTGGTCAAGGGTCTGCGGGCCATTTCCGATTTCGACTATGAGTTCCAGATGGCCCAGATCAACAAACATCTCGCACCAGAGCTTGAGACGGTGTACCTTCCTGCCTCGCCCCGTTTCAGCTTCATAAGCTCCAGCGGCGTTCGGGAGGTGGCCGCCTGGGGTGGTGATGTTGAGGCATGGGTGCCCGCGTATGTGGCGCGCGCCCTGCGCGAGCGCAGCCCGCGGTTGGCCTCGGCGCCGCCAACACCAACTGGGGGATGACGGAATGAGGAGTTTGCGTGGACGTTCTTGAGCTCATCGACAAGCTGGATGACCTCATCCACAACGCACGGCCGGTCCCGCTGACCGATCAGGTCCGCATTGACCGAGAGGCGATCTTTGAGCTGCTCGACGAGATGCGCTCGACGATTCCCGAAGAGGTCAAGCAGGCACGCTGGATCGTCAAGGAGCGCCAGGAGATGCTGGCCGAGGCCCGCCGCGAGGCCGACCGGATGCTTGCCGAGGCCCGCGAGCGCGTCCAGCACGAGGTCTCCCAGCAGGAGGTCGTTCGCCAGGCCGAGCGCGAGGCACAGGAGATGCTCGAGGCGGCACGCCAGCGCGAACGCGAGGTGCGGCTCGGTGCCGAAGACTATGCCGACGAGGTCCTCGGGACGCTTGAGGTGAACCTGGGCAAGTTCATGAAGGCCGTCCAGCGGGGGCGCGAGCGGCTGCAGGGCAAGGCCGACACCTACGAGGATGACGGCGCGCAGCAGCAGGGCGCCGACTAGGGATGGACCGCCGCCATGCCGCCCGCCCGAACGGCGGACCGGTCCGCGGTGCGGGCCGGCCTCGCGAGGGCGACCGGCTGGCCGAGCTCGACCTCCAGGGGCTCGACCTCCCGCCGGGCGGCGCGTGCACGCTCGACGTCGCGGTGCCGATCGCACCCCTGCAGATCGGCGGCGAGGACTACCGAACCGAGCCGGAGGCCACGCGGCTGCAGCTCGACGTAGTCCGGCTGGGCGACGGATGGCACTTTCGTCTGCGCGGCCGGCTCGCGGTGCGTGGTCCCTGCTGGCGCTGCCTGGAACCCGCCCAGCCGGTCGTTGTCATCGACGCCGACGAGGTCGCCATTGAGCGGGCCGACGATCCGGAGATGACCAGCCTGTATCTGCAGGGCGAGGTGCTCGAGGTTGCCGCGTGGGCGCGGGACGCGCTCGCCGAGGCGCTGCCGCCCACGATCCTGTGCGACGAGGATTGCGCTGGCCTGTGCGCCAGCTGCGGCGCCGACCTCAACGCCGGACCGTGCGGCTGCCCGCCGCCGATGCCCGATTCGCGCTGGGCGGCACTGGAGGAACTGGCCGAGCGGTTGCGGGACGCGCCCGAGGGCGATCCGGGGGCCGGCGGCGCGGCCCCGGAGTGATCGGATCGTCGCTGCGGAGCGGCCATGTGACCCGCAGGGGTTGCGGCGCGGTGCGCTCGGGCGGTACCCTTCCGCGGTCTACGACCGTCTGATTGGCCCCCTGGGCGGCACACCGGTAGGAGCGATATGGCTGTTCCCAAGCGCAAGACCTCCCGTCAGCGCCGCGACACGCGGCGGGCGACACACGCCATCGAGGCGGACCGCATCGGGCGCTGCCCGCACTGCGGCGCGCCCACCCGGCCCCACCGCGTGTGCGGAGTCTGCGGCCAGTACCGTGGCCGCCAGGTCGTCGAAGTCCGCGACTAGCAGCGTTTACAGCCCCGTCGGAGGGCGTGCGCACATGACACATGAGATCGTGATCGCCCTGGACGGCATGGGGGGCGACCACGCTCCTGAGGTCACCGTTAAGGGCGCCGTCGACGCGGCTGCCCCGAATCTGCGCGTCCTGCTGGTGGGCGATCGCGACGCGCTCTCCCCGCACCTGGAGGCGCTCTCGGCCCAGGCGGGGTTCCCGTACGTCGAGATCGTCCACGCCCCCGACAAGGTGTACTCGAGCGAAGACGGTGCCCGTGCGGTGCGCGCCAAGCCCGAGAGCTCGGTCGTCGTCGCCTGCAAGATGGTGCGGGAGGGACGTGCCCAGGGTGCGGTGTCATTGGGGCACACCGGCGCAATGATGGCGGCGGCCACACTGCACATCCGCCGCATTCGCGGCGTGCAGCGGCCGGGCATCGCGGTCGTGCTGCCCAGCCGGGCGGGGTTCATCGTGCTGATCGACGCGGGGGCGAACGCCGAGGCCCGACCGGAGCACCTTGTGCAGTTCGCCGTGATGGGTCGCCTATTTGCGCAGGGGGTGCTCGGAGATCCGGCGCCGAAGGTCGGACTCCTGTCGATCGGCGAGGAGGAGGGCCGCGGGAGCGAGCTGATCCAGCTGGCGACGCCCATGCTGCGCGACACGCCGGGGTTCATCGGGAACGTGGAGGGCCGCGATATCCCGCGCGGCAGCGCGCGCGTGGTCGTCACCGACGGATTCACCGGCAACGTCGCGCTCAAGCTGTACGAGGCGTCGGGGGAGTTCCTGTTCTCTGAGATCCGCGGCGCGCTGTCGGAGACACTCGCGGGCCGCATCGGAGGCCTTCTGGTCCGACCTTCGATTCGGCGGATGCGCCACCGTCTCGATCCGGAGACCGTCGGCGGCGCCTTCCTGCTCGGGGTCCAGGGGCTGGCGGTCATCGGCCACGGCTCCGGGAGCGCGACGGCCGTGGCCAACGCCATCCACACCGCGGCGCGCGGCGCGCGGGAAGACGTCGTGGCACGTCTGGCCACAGAGCTCGCCGCCCCACCCGCGTCCGCGCCCGCGTAGGATCCCGGACGGAATCTCCCGCTCTGGGAGATGTCCGGGCCCGTTGGTAAGTTCCACGCACGCGTGGTGTCGCCGCGCCGTGCGGTCGTCTAGAAAGGGAGAGCCGTGGACCGAGCACAGGTCGTGGAGGAGCTTCGCGCCATCCTGGTCGAGCAGCTTGGCGTCGATGCATCCGAGGTCACCGAAGCGTCCTCGTTTCAGGAGGACCTCAACGCGGACTCGCTGGACTTGGTCGAGCTCATCATGGAGATGGAAGACCGGTTCAAGCTGAAGATCCCCGACGAGGACGCCGAAAAGATCTCCACCGTCGGTGAGGCGGTCGATTACGTGGTCGCCCACGCCAGCTAACGTGATGTCGATGTCGCCGCTGGCCGAGTTGCTCGCGCAGCTCGGCCCAGCGCGTCGGCGCCAGGTGCTGACCCACCGCTCGTGGGTCCAGGATCGCACCCAGTCATATGAGCGGCTCGAGTTCCTGGGGGACAGCGTGCTGCAACTGGTGGTCACCGAAGAACTGATGCGCCGGCATCCGCAGGCGCCCGAGGGCGACCTCGCCTGGATGCGGCAGACCGTGGTCGACCGTGAGATGTGCGCGCGCGTCGGGACCGCCGCGGGGCTGCACGAGCGGCTGCGGGCCGTCGCGCCCGAGCACGGCCGCGCACTGGCCGACCAAGCCAGCGTCCGCGCGGCACTGACCGAGGCGGTCATCGGAGCGGCATGGCTCGATCTGGGTGCCGCGGTGACGACCGAGGCGGTGCGCGCCGCCTTCGGCGAGGCAATTGAAGCCGCGGTGCCGGGGCAGCGCGACCCGAAGACGACCCTGCAGGAACTCGCCGCCCGCAAGGGCCTGTCCGTGCGCTACGAGATCGCCCGCATCGACGGTCCGGCCCATCAGCGCGAGTTCACCACGCGGGTGAGCGTCGGCGGTGCGGTCGCCGTTGGCACCGGGAGCTCCAAGCAATCCTCCGAGCGCGCGGCCGCCACGGCGGTGCTTGGTGTGCTGGAGGACCGCGACTGATGCTGCGGCGGCTGGACATCCGGGGCTTCAAGTCGTTCGCAACGCCGATCGACCTCGAGTTCGGCCCCGGGGTCAACGTCATCGTCGGGCCCAACGGATCCGGCAAGAGCAACCTTGCCGAAGCGATCGTCTGGTCGATGGGCGAGCAGCGCGCCACGCGCCTGCGCGCGGCGGGTATGACCGAGGTGGTGTTCTCGGGAGGCGAGGGGCGTCCGCCCGCCGGCGTGGCCGAGGTCCGCCTCACCGTGAGCCTGGCCCATCCCGCCCCCGACCAGCCGGCCGAAACCGAGGTCGCCCGTCGGCTGACGCGGAGCGGCGAGGCGACCTACCGGCTCAACGGCACGACCTGCCGACTACTGGACGTGCACGAGGCCCTCGGGACCGTCGGCCTGGGGCCCGATGCGCTGGCGGTGATCCGGCAGGGGCAGGTCGAGGCGGTCTGCACGGCCCGTCCCAGCGACCTGCGCGCGGTGATCGAGGAAGCCGCCGGGGTCGCGCTGTCGCGCCGCCGCCGCCGGCGGGCCGAGGCGAAGCTCGCGCGCGTCGCCGAGCGCCTCGAGCGCGCCCGCGATTTGGCCGCCGAGCTGACGCGTCGCCAAGCGGCCCTTGAACGTCAGGCCCGCGCCGCCGCCCGCGCCGCGGAACTGGACCAGCAGATCGCCGCCGCACGCCAGCGTCTGTCGGCGCGTCTGGCCGCCGTCGCCCTCCGCGAGGAGTATGCGGCCACGGCGGAGGTCGCGCGGTGCGCCGCGGCACGCGACCGCGCGGTCCAGGTACTCGAGTCCGCCGAGGCGATCCGCGTCGGCGCCGAGGCCGCCCTGCAGGAGCGC
This sequence comes from uncultured Thermoleophilia bacterium, assembly GCA_963768285.1. Lineage (GTDB taxonomy): Bacteria > Actinomycetota > Thermoleophilia > Miltoncostaeales > Miltoncostaeaceae > CAITWD01. Next base: position 33,004 of record CAVYHI010000028.1, on the reverse strand, counting down.
CTCGACGCCCGGGAGCATCGGCGGGAGCTCAGACGCAGCGTTCAGTCGTCGCTCGAGCGGCTGCGCGGGCGCGCCGATCTGGCGCGCGAGCGACTGGCGGACAGCCAGCGTCAGCTCGCCCGGCACGAGGATGAGCGCGCCGCCGCCGCGGCGGCGCGGGGGGAGGCGACCGCACAGGTGCAGTGGGCCCGGCAGCGACGCGACGCCGCCGCCGCCGCCGCCGAGGCGGCCCGTCAGGCGCATGAGGCCGCGAGCTCCCGGCTTGCGGCGGCGGAGGCCGTGGCCCGCGAGGCCCGGGCGCGCGCCGACGACGCGCGCGCGGCCGCCGACGAGGCCAACCGGGCGCTGGTCGGCGCCGAGGCGCGCCGCGCCCACCTGGTCGGCGAACGCGACCAGGCGACGGCGCGCCTGGAGCGCCTGGCGGATCAGGGCGGCGCCGGGACGCCCGAGCGGGCCGAGCGTCGGTCGGAGATCGCGGCCGAACGCGCCACCCGCTGGGCCGCGCGCCATGACGCCGCCGACGCGGCCGCGTGCGATGCCCAGGCCGCCGTGGCCGCCGCTGAGCAGCGCCGGCGCGAGCTGGCCGCCCTCGCCGCAGCGGCGCGGCCGTCGGGTTCCCCGGCCCCGGATGTCCTCGGCGCGGGCCTGGAGGTCGTCGCCGGCACCGAGCGTGCCTTCGGCGCGGCGCTGGGCGCGCTCGCCGACGCCCCGGCGGTGGACCGGCTTGCGGCGGCCGACGCGGCGCTCGATGCCGGGGCGCCCGCGGTGCTCGTGGCGACATCCGCGGCGCCCGTCCACTCGGCGGTGCGGGCCGGACGGCCACTGGCCGAGCTGGTGGTGGCATGTGACCCCGCGATGCGGCCGCACCTCGAGCGCGTGCTGGCCGACACCTGGCTGGTTGATGATCTGCGGCAGGTTCCCGACGATGCCCCGGGCCTATTCGTCACGCCGACCGGCGACGCGTGGCGACCGGCCCGCGGCATCCGCCTGCGGACCGCCAGCGAGTGGGCGGTCCAGGCCGAGCACCGTGCCGTTGTGGCCGGTCTCGAGGAGGCCGACGTCGCGCTTTCGGTGGCCCAGGATGTTCGGCGGCTGGCGGACGCCGCCGCGACGCGCGTACGCGCCCGGCGCCGGGCGGCGGAACGCGCGGCGGCCCGGGCCGACACGGCGCTGGGTGTCGCGCGCGCGCAGGCCGCCCGCACCAGCATCGAGCGCGCCGATGCGACGGCCGCCTTCGAGACGGCGGTGAGGGAACTCGCGGCGCTGGATGCCTCGCGCGATCATCTGCTGCACGCCCTGGCGACTGCCGAGCACGCCGTCGCCGACGCGGCCGCGGCCCAGGCGGGGGCCGATGCCGATCACGGCGCTGCGCGCGATGCCTGCGCCGACGCCGAGCAGACGGCCGCGCGGGGTCAGGCCGAGCTCGGGGCGGCGGTACTCGCTGCCGCCGAAGCCGATGAGCAGCTGCGCCTGATCGACGGCCGGGCGACGGCACCGGGGCCGGTGATCGATCTCGATGGTGCGTCTGCCGCCGTGCGCGCGCTCGATCGAGTCGCCGAGGTACTTGGCAGGCGCGCGGCGGGGTTGGCCGCGTCCCTGTCGGAGGGCGAGCGGCTGGTCGGCGAGGCCGAGCAGGCGCTCCAGGCGGCGCGCGCGGCCCAGGAGACGGCTGCCGCCAGCCACATCCAGGCCGTCGACGCACTCCACCGCGGCGAGCTCGCGCTGGCGGCGGTGACCGCCCGCGCCCACGAGTTGGTCGGGGAGCACCCGTTGGCCGACCCATCGCCGCAGGAGCCGCAGCTCGACCCCGATGCCCTGGCCCGCGAGATCGAGGACATGGAGCGGCGACGCCGGCTGATCGGCGCGATCAACGAGCTGGCCAACAGCGAGTTCGATGAGACCTCGGAGCGCACTGCCGAGATCGCCGAGCAGGTCGCCGACCTCGAGGCCGCCGCCGCCGATCTCACCGCGCACATGCAGGGCCTCGATGACGCCGTCGCCGACGGGTTCCAGCAGGTCTTCGCCGTCGTCCAGCGGCGCTTCCACGACGCGGTGTCGGTGCTGTTCCCGGGTGGCCAGGGGCGGCTCGCGAGCGTCGAGACCGAGGACGAGGAGCCCGGCATCGAGATTCAGGTCGTGCCGGCGGGCAAGCGCGCTCGTCCCCTCGCGATGATGTCGGGCGGAGAGCGGTCGCTGATCGCCCTGGCGTTCTGCATGGCGATCGCGATGACGCGTCCGGCGCCGTTCTATCTACTCGATGAGGTGGAAGCGGCGCTCGATGACACCAACCTGCGCCGCTTCTTGGCGCTCGTGCGGCGTCTGTCCGAGGAGACCCAGTTCGTGCTGATCACCCACCAGCAACCCACCGTCGAGATCGCCGACACCCTGTTCGGGGTGACCATGGGCAGCGACGGCGTGTCCCAGATCGTGTCGCGCCGCTTGGCCGACGACATCGCCGGTGCGGCGCGGCCGGCCGTGCGCCGCCAGCTGAAGGCGATCCAGGGCGGCCGTGTGTGAGCGATGCCGCCGATGACCGCGCGCGCTGGGCGGAGCTGTTCGATATCGCGGTGCCTCCGGCCGAGGCGGAGCAGGAATCGCGCCGCCGCGGCCTCTTTTCGCGGTTCAAGGAGAGCCTGACCAAGCCGCGCCAGGCGATCTCGCCGCAGCTGGCGGGGGTGTTTGCCCCGGGGCTGATCACCAAGGACACGTGGGATGAGCTCGAGGAGGCGCTGATCAGCGCCGACTGCGGCATGGATGCCTCGCTGGCGCTGGTCCACGAGCTACGCGAACAGGCCCAGCAGGGCCGCATCGTCAACCGCAGCGAGATCGCGGCGGGGCTCGCCAGCGCCGTCACCCGCCAGATGACGCCGGAACCGCCGAAGATCCCGATCGGTGCGAAGCCGACGGTCATTCTGATCGTCGGGGTCAACGGCAGCGGCAAGACGACGACCGTCGGCAAGCTCGCGCACCGCCTGGGTGAGCTGGGCCAGCAGGTCGTCATCGGTGCGGCTGACACCTTCCGGGCCGCGGCGATCGACCAGCTGGCGATCTGGGCCGAGCGCTCCGGCGCCCAGCTGGTGCGCCAGGGCCCGGGTGCGGATCCCGGGGCGGTTGCGTTCGACGCGGTCGCCTCGGGGACCGCCCGGGGCGCGGACGTTGTGCTGATCGACACCGCCGGGCGGCTGCAGACCCAGCACAACCTCATGGAAGAACTGCGCAAGGTCCACGCCGTGGTCGGGAAGGCAAACCCGGACGCTCCGCACGAAACGCTGCTGGTGCTCGACGCCACGACCGGCCAGAACGGGCTCAGCCAGGCACGCCTGTTCGGCGAGGCGGTGCCGCTGACCGGCGTGATCGTCACCAAGCTCGACGGCTCCGCCAAGGGCGGGATCGCCGTGGCGATCAATCGCGAGCTCGGGATCCCGGTCAAGCTGATCGGCGTCGGGGAGAAACTCGAGGACCTGCAGCCCTTCGACGCCACCGCCTACGCGCAGGCGATCTTCGCGGCGGGCGACGCCGGCTAGCCAGGCGTAATCGCGCGCCCGCACCGACCTCGGTAAACTCCGCCGGGTGCGCGGTCCGGCGACCGCGCCGACAACCCATGTTCGACACTCTCTCCGACAAGCTCCAGGGCGTCTTCTCCGGCCTTCGTGGCCGGGGCAAGCTCACCGAGGCCGACATCGACCAGGCGATGCGGGCGATCCGCCTGTCGCTGCTGGAGGCCGACGTCAGCCTGCCCGTGGTCAAGCAGCTGACGAGTGCGATCGGCGAGCGCGCCCACGGCGCCGAGGTCATGAGCTCGCTGACCCCCGACCAGCAGGTCGTCAAGATCGTCAATGAGGAGCTCGCCAAGCTGATGGGCGGCGCGAGCGTCAACATGCCGGTCTCGCCGCGGCCGCCGACGGTGGTCCTGATGGCCGGCCTGCAGGGCTCCGGCAAGACGACCTGCTCGGCCAAGCTGGCCCGGTACTACCAGCAGCAGGGGCGGGCACCGATGCTGGTGGCCTGCGACGTCCACCGCCCGGCAGCCGCCGAGCAGCTGTCGGTGCTCGGCGGGCAGCTGGGCATTCCGGTACACCGCGAGGACGGCGTGACGGACGCCGCCGGTATCGCGCAGCGCGGCATCGCCGCGGCCAAGGCCGCGGTCCGGGACCTGGTCATCGTGGACACCGCTGGCCGCACCGTCGTCGACGAGGCGATGATGGCTGAGCTCGTCGGCGTTCCGCGACGCCGTGCGACCCACCGCAGTGGTGCTGGTGCTCGACTCGATGACCGGCCAGACCGCCGTCGAGGTCGCCCAGGCATTCCAGGACGCCGTCCAGTTCGACGGCGTGATCTTGACCAAGCTCGACGGTGACGCGCGCGGCGGAGCGGCGCTGTCGGTGCGGGCGGTCACCGGCCGGCCGATCTACTTCGTGGGCACCGGCGAGAAGATCGATGCCCTCGAGCCGTTCCACCCGGACCGGATGGCCTCGCGGATCCTCGGGATGGGTGACGTGCTGAGCCTGATCGAGCGGGCCCAGCAGACCGTCGACGTGGACACCGCCAAGGACCTCGAGAAGAAGATCCTCGGGGGCGGCCTGACCCTCGAGGATTTCCTGGATCAGCTGCGCCAAATCCGCAAGATGGGTCCCATCGGGCAATTGCTCGGTATGGTTCCCGGGTTCAAGAACGCGATGAAGGGCCGTGAGCTCCAGGTCGACGATCGCCAACTGGATCGTCTCGAGGCGATCATTTCGAGCATGACGCCCAGTGAGCGGCGACGGCCCGACACGATCAACGGCAGTCGCCGGCAGCGCATCGCGCGCGGCAGCGGGACCTCAGTGCAGGAAGTCAATCAGTTGCTGGCGCAGTTCAAGCAGATGCGCAAGATGATGAAGCGGTTCGGCAAGGGCGGCATGCCGCCGATGCCGCCCGCGCTCGGTACCTAAGACACTCAAGGAGCAACGTGGTCAAAATCCGGCTCGCCCGCGTGGGCAGCAAGAAGAACCCCATCTACCGGGTGGTCGTCGCCGACTCGCGTGCACCCCGTGACGGGCGCAACATCGAGACGATCGGCCGGTACAACCCGCAGGTCGATCCGTCGATCGTCGAGGTCGACCTCGACCGGGCACGACACTGGATCAGCAACGGGGCCCAGCCGTCAAGCGCGGTGGCCAAGCTCTTGAAAATCGTCGAGGCCCGCGGGTGAGCGAGGCGTCGACGGCGGGGCTGGTGGATATGGTGACCGCCCTCGCCAGAGGCCTGGTCGACCATCCCGACCAGGTTCGCGTCGAAGCCGACGCGCAGGGGGACACGACCGTGCTCAACCTGTTCGTCGCACCTCAGGACCTCGGACAGGTCATCGGCCGGGGCGGACGGATCGCGCGGGCGCTGCGGCTGATCGTTCGCGAGGCGGCATTCCGCACCGGGGTGCGTGTGAACCTCGAGATCGTCGACTGACGGCGACCTGGGGTCGCCCGGCGGTGGGAGGCGGTCGTCATCGGCGTGGTGCAGCGGGCCCACGGGGTCCACGGCCTGGTCCGCGCCCGACCGACCGGGCCCACCCTCGGCGAACTGACATCCGGTGAGCCCGTCGAGCTCACCGATCGCGACGGGCGCACACGGCGCCTGGTCCTCTCATCGGCATCGTCGGCCGGCGATGCCGTGCTGCTCGGCTTCGAAGGCATCGCAAACCGCGAGGACGCGGATGCGCTCCGCGGCGGGACGATCGCCGTCGGCGCCGCGCGGCTGCCCGAGGCCGGCGAGGCTGGCGAGTTCTACGTGCGCGAGCTCGTCGGCTGCGCGGTGACGGTGGGCGGCCGGCCGATCGGAGCCGTCCGCGATGTGATTAACCGGCCCGCCAACGACGTGCTGGAGGTCCAGGGCGACGACGGGCAGGTCCAGCTCTTGCCGTTCACCCACGATGCCGTCGTCGCCGTCGATGTCGCCGAGCGCCGCATCGAGCTGCGCGCCGGGCTGATCGACGCGACGGCGACCGACGCCCGGGGCGCGTGCGATGCAGGTTGACGTGTTCACGCTGTTTCCCGAGTGGTTCGACTGGATGCGGCGCCCGCGCCATCTCACCAACGCCGAGCTCGAGCTGCGCGCATTCAACTACCGCGACTACACCCCGCTTGCGGCCGGGCAGGTCGACGACAGCCCGTACGGCGGCGGTCCGGGCATGGTGCTACGGGTGGACGTCATCGCCGCGGCGCTTGAGGCCGTCTACGGCGTCCCCGCCGGGACGGTCCGCAGCCAGCGCCCCGTGATCGTGATGACCCCACGCGGGCGCCAGCTGACCGACGACGTCGTACGCGAACTGGCCGAGGCGCCGGCGATCACGCTGCTGTGCGGCCGCTACGAGGGTTTCGACGAGCGTGTGCACACGCTGCTGGCCAGCGACGCCATCTGCATCGGCCCCTACGTGCTCGCCGGCGGCGAGATCCCGGCGATGGCCATCGTGGACGCGGTCGGGCGGCGCCTGCCTGGGGCGCTCGGCAACCGGGACAGCCTCGATCACGAATCATTCTCGCCGGCGCTCGGCGGCGGCACCGAGTACCCGCACTACACGCGTCCGGCCACCTTCCTGGGCGAGGCGGTGCCCGAGGTCTTGCTGTCGGGCGACCACGGGGCCATTGCGCGCTGGCGTGCGGCTCACCTGGGTCCGGCGCCTGGCGCCGCGGCGTGACATCTGCGTCCGTCGTGATAGGGTAGCCGTCGTTTTGCTGCGACCCGGAGGTCATCCAACATGAGCGTGATCGAGAGCCTCGAGCGCATGCAGCTCAGAGATGGCCTGCCCGAGTTCAAGCCCGGCGACACGGTCCGCGTGCACTTCCGCGTGATCGAGGGTCAGCGGCAGCGCGTGCAGGTCTTCGAGGGGACGGTCATCAAGCGTCAGGGCTCGACGAGCCGCGAGACGTTCACGGTCCGCAAGCAGAGCTTCGGCGTCGGCGTCGAGCGCACGTTTCCCGTGCACTCCCCGAAGATCGAGCGCATCGAACGCGTGATGGAGGGAGACGTCCGCCGGGCGAAGCTCTACTACCTGCGCGGCAAGGTCGGCAAGAAGGCGCGCATCCGCGAGAAGCAGCGGACGGCGCAGCCCACCAAGTCTTAATCGTGGCGGTGCCGCTGTGACCCCGCGTCGCGGGTCGCAGCGTGCCGCCGTCGCGCTATTTGCGCACGACCGCCGCTGTGGCGCCGCGCGCGTCGCGGGTGCCGACGAGGCCGGCCGCGGCTGCTTGGCCGGGCCGCTCGTCGCGGCGAGCGTCTGCATCGACCTGGGCTGCCTGACGCCCGGCGAGCGCCGCGCCCTCGGCGATCTGGATGATTCCAAGCGTCTGGCGCCGGCGGTGCGCGAACGCTTGGCGGCGGCCATCTGGGTGATCGCCGAACAGGTCGTGGTCGCGTCTGCGGACGCGGCGACGATCGACCGCGACGGGCTGCACCGGACCAACCTGCGCCTGTTGGCGGCCGTGCTCGGCCGCCTGGAGCCGCTGCCCGAGGCCTGCCTGGTCGACGGCTTCGCGCTCGGACCGGACGCCGTGGCCCACCGGGCCGTTGCCGGTGGGGACCGTACGAGCGCGGCGATCGCCGCTGCGTCGGTGATCGCCAAGGTCACCCGCGACCGGCTGATGTGCGAGCTGGCCGGACGGTACCCGGACTACGGCTTCGAGGAACACATGGGCTACGCGACACCCCGCCACCGCGAGGCGATCGCGCGCCTGGGGCCGACGCAGATCCACCGGCGCTCGTTCGTGAGCGCGTCCTACGACGCCTACGCCCAGCGCGGTCTGGCGAGGACGCTCACCCGCGTCCCTTAGGGGCGCCGGTCGGTCGGGTAGGCGACGATCTCGATCACCGTCACGGGGAGATGTGGCGCGCATGCCACAAAGCTCTCCGTGTGCAGGGAACCCCGTCCGTGACTGGGATCACGTTGAGGCGCTCGTTGGCGATATCAGGCGGACAGTTATACGGGACCCAGGTGTGTTACTGGTCTTCGCGCAAACGCCTAGCAGAGCGCCCCACTGGGACTCTTCAACACGCATGATCCGGATTGGGTCGGCGTTGCCCATCCGCCCGCGACGACGAGTACGGGCGAAACCCCACGTCTAGGCACCCGGCGACCGGTTCCCCGACTGCGCGGCAAAGGTTTCGCAGACTCCGGTGGTACGTTCGGACCATGAGCCGACCGGGACGCGCAAGTGCCCTCGCTGCCGTTGCGGCCAGCGGCCTGGTGCTGGCCGCGTGCCGATCGTCAGGATCATCCAACCTCGTCGCGGTGCCAGTGGTCCAGGGGCAAGCCGTGGACCAGGCTGCCGTCGCTCCGTGCAAGGCGGGTCTATGGCATTCCACGGGCCCAGTCAGCCGACCACGAAGATCACCGAGGCGCTGAGCGTCGACATCGTCGCGCTCGAAGCGGAGCTAGCGGCAGGAGAGGACGCGCAATACAAGGACCGACTAACGCCGTCGGAGTGATGGAAGGCGCGCCGCGGTGACGGCGCGTCGCCTCGGCGATCTGACCGCGCGCGAGCGACGGCGCGTGGTCACCCTCGCCGTCGCCGAGATCATCTTCGCGTAGTGGTGCTCCTCGGTGCGTTCTACGCGATGCCGGTGGGGGTGAGCTCGGGGGCGGGCGACCTCGCGCGCCTGATCATCGCCGTCGTGGTGCTGGTGGCCGTCCTGGCGTGGCAGACGTCTCGGATCACGAGGGCAAAGTTTCCCGAGCTGCGCGCAGCTGTCGCCCTCGGTGTCATCATCCCAGTGTTCTTCGTCCTGTTCGCGACGATCTACCTGTCGATGTCCCATGCGTCTGGCACGACGTTCACCCAGGGGCTCGACCATACGCGCGCGCTGTATTTCACCATCACGGTGTTCTCGACGGTCGGCTTTGGCGACATCACCCCGGCCACCGACCCGGCGCGTCTGGTCGTGTCTGCGCAGATGATCTTGGACCTGGTCCTGATCGGCGGGGTCGTGCGTATCCTCGTTGGCGCGGCCCAGCGAGGCGTCGCGCGAGCGGGCGCGTCCGAATCCCCCGAGGTCGACCCCGACTCATGATCGGGAACGGCCAACGCTAACTTTTCGTGCCAGAAGGCTCGCCGAGAGCTGCGCGCACCCAGTCGTGCGGGCTGCCTTGGTCCAGAGCCGCCAGAAATTCCGAGAGCGCCCCCGGCCCAGCTCCTGATGGCACGCCCGCTTGCTCCCGAAGCGACGGTCTGTCGCATGTCAGGATCGTCGCAACACACCATCGCGATGGCTGCGTCCGGGCCTGCCTGAGCGAGGATCGCGTGGACCGCTTGCTCGTCTGATCCGACATGGGCAGAGTGCACGCGCATCGCGTGGCCCCCGGTTCTTACGCCTTTCAGCGTCCCGCGTATGCCCATGAACCCGACCATCATCGACGTGAACACGCCGATGATGGCGGCCTCTATGCCCGCTTTAGTCACTACCCGCGACTGCGTGAGTTTCAGCGAGCCGTCCTTGTTGCCGCTGGTCACGAACACCGACACGCGTCCCTTGCGGGCCTGCTTCCCGGAAGTCTCGCCCGAGCGAGGCCAAAAAATGCTTCCGCGGCGTGCCGATTCTCGAAGCTGGCGACGATTACTGACGCTTGCAGGGCCGGATCAACTCTAGACGGCATGTGCCGATCATCGCACACGCATGTCGGCGTACGCGCCAGTTGTAGACGCACGTCCGGATTCTGGCGTGGATCGCCAGTCGCCGCGGAATTACGGGGCTTTCGGTCGGTCGACACCAGTCCTCTTGATGGAACCCTGGACGTTCCACCCGGGCGGGCCACCATGGCGCACTTCAGCGGAGCGGGCGGACGCACCGGGACGATGGCCTAAGTCGAGGGCCTACGCGAGAAGACCGGCGCCTCGTCGGCGTAGCGGCCTTGCGACGGCGCTCTCCGCGCTCATGAAGAGGCGGTGACCGGCAGCGAAGGGCGAATCCGCCACATCGACCCCCCGGCCGGTCACCCTGCAACCCACCGCAACGGGGATGGTCGATTTCCCAGTCGCGCAAGCCCGGCCCGGGGCCGTCAGCTCAGACCTGCGGCCTCACGCTCGTCGTCCCCGCACTCATAACGGGCCAGCTCGGCCTCCTTGCGGGCGATGTCGGCCTCCAGCTCGGCGATGGCCTTCATGATGACGTCGTGGGTGATGACGTCGACCGCACGCCGAGTGGGCGCGTCGAGTCCATCACCACACCTGCCTCCTGCACCGCAGCAGCTGGGCGATCGCTTGGAGCCCAGAGCCGTTGGCGGTCTGCGACTGCCCCACAGGTGCCGCGACATGCGGTCCATCTCCTCCAATATGGCCTGCTTTGCCTCCGCCACGCCCTCGGTGGGGATCGTGCGACAGACCCGGTGGCAGGTGCTGAGATCCCGCTTGGCAAGCGGGCTACGGGCGCCGGTCGTTCGGATAGGCGACGATCTCGATCACGGTGTCGCCGGGCCCGTCCATATAGAAGCTACGGCTTGCATCGCGATGGACGCTGATCGTTGTGCCACGCGCGGCCGCCATCTGGTCCAGTTCGGCATTGGAGACCCGCCAGGCCAGGTGGTCCGGGTGCTGCGACGCTGTCACGAATGCCAGCCGGACGCCATCGGCCTCGATGAGGGCCCAGGTCGGGTCCTGGTAGAGCACCTCGGTCGACGGGATCCACTGGCGATACCAGTCCACCGCGCCGGCGATGTCGGGAACTTGACGGGCGATGTGGTCGAATTCCATGGCTGGCGTTCCGGGGTCGTGGGTTAGCGCGCCGCAGGTGTCGGACCCGCGGCGGGCACGGCGTAGCGCGCGGCGATTTCCTCGGCCATCTGGGCGATCGCCGTCCGCAGCAGCGCCGGCTCGAGCAGCACGGCGTCGCCCTGGTGCTTGAGGACCTCCTTGACCATCCATTCCTGGCTGGCGTAGGGGATCTCAACGATCACCGACCCGTCGGCATGGCGCTCCCAGGACGGGTGCTCTTCGATCATCCACCGGGCGAGGCTCGCGCTGCACCAGACCGACGCGCTCTGGGCGATCGCCTCGGTGCGCTCCCCGCGGTCGCCGAACGGGAGATACGGGCCCGAGTCCATGATCTCGGCGCGCCGCGAGAAGTGCTCGGCGAGCACCGTCGCGCTGCGGATGCGATCCACGCGGAAGGTCCGCTGGTCGTTGGCGCGATGGCAGAAGGCGACCAGGTACCATGCGTCACGGGCGTTGACCATCAGATGCGGCTCGATGGTGCGGGTATTGAGCGCCCCGCGCGCCTCGGTCCAATACTCGATCTCGAGCTTGCGGTCGTCGCGCAGAGCGTGGTTGATGGCCATCGACACGGCCGCATTGGCGTGCTGGACCCGACCGATCTCGACCTCGGGCAGGTTGTCGGTGCCGATCGCCTGCTCGACCTTCCCGCGGGCCGAGACGAGGGCATCGTCGGCCACCACGGGCAGCCGGTCGCCGATGAACTCCAGCGCCCACAGCAGGGCCTTGGCCTCCAGGGGAGAGAGCCGCGCCGGCCGCGCGAACCGGTCGCCGTAGGTCTCGCGCGTCACCGCCACGGCGTCGCCCTCGATCTTGGCGTAGAGGGCGTAGCACCCGCCCCCGAAGTTGATGAGGTTCAGCAGGGTCAGGTCCTCGTCGAGGACCTTGCGGTCGATGTTGAGGGCGGTTCGCAGATCGCTGACCGGCACCGTCGCATGTGCGGCATCGCCGCACGCCGCCAGCAGCCTGGTCATCAGCGCCAGCAGGCGCGCAAAGCGCTCGGCCGGGACGACCTTGTCCGGCGCGATGGCGCTGCGGTCTGAGCGTGGCCTGGGTGTCCACGGCCTCGGGACCGTCCGGCACCGGTGGGGCGATCACCGGCATGGTCGTGTGGCGTGCCGCGACGGTCAACAGCGCCTCGTGGGTGGCGCGGCGCAACTCCTCGGGCCCGGTGATCTCGGCGTGGGTCCCGAGGCTCAGGACCCAGGTCAGCAGTGCCGTGGCCGAGGTGTACTCCGTGGTGAACAGGCCCGAGCCGTCGCCGCGCAGCTCGCAGCTGCCGTAGGTGCCGAACATCTGCTCAACCCACCAGGCGACGATCGGGGACAGGACGATGGTTGCCTGGTGGCCATCGTCGTCAAGCTGCCAGGGGGCGCGGTCGCGGTACCGCGACACGTCGAAGTCGCGCGGCGACGCGAAATCGTGCTCCGCGCGCGTCTTGAACGTGATGCGGCCCTCGATGCGCGACAGGCGGAAGATCCGGGTCGCCTCGCGTTCGTGCGCGTAGCCGACCATGTACCAGTTGCCGCCCAGGTACAGCAGCGAGTAGGGGTCCACCTCGCGTTCGGAGCGCTCGTCGCGCCCGATCGAGTAGTAGGTGAACCGGATCGTCTTGCGCCGGCTGATGGCCGACTCGATCTTCGACAGATGCGCGGCCACCTCAGGCGAGTAGTCGCCGCCGAGCAGGTTCACCGAGACCGTGCGCGCAGCGTGATCGTCGAGCGGGCTCGGACGTCCCAGGGTCAGGTGCTGGAGGGCGAGCCGCAGCGGCTCCGCGTAGGCGAACTGGCCCTCGAGCAGGTACAGGCAGGTGTGCAGCGCCGACAGCTCGCGCTCGTCGAAATCGATCTGCGGCAGGTAGTAGTTCTCCGGCGGCAGCGCGTACAGGTCGCCCTGGAACGGGTCGTCGGTCGGGCGCTCGACGGCGAGCTTGAGCCCCATGGCCTCGATCTCGCCGCGGTCGGCGTAGAACCGGCGCAGGAACGCCTGGTCGCTCATCCCGCCGTAGCCCTCGACGGACTCATGGATCTCGTCGGCGGTGACGGGCCGCTGCTGGGACATCAGAAAGGCCACGAGCGACAGCTGCCGAACCAGTTTGTCGTCGTCCCTCATTGCCATGGGTGCTCCGGCCGGGGGCGGGACATTGCCGGTAATGATAGCCGTCCGCCGGGATCTTCACGAACGGCGACGGTCACCCGATGCTCCGGCGTACGGCTGGTAACCTTGCACGCGTGACCGTCCTGGAGCACATCTACGGGATTCCGTCGGAGGACGAGCTGGCCATGCTCGTCGGTGCCGCGGTGCCGCACTTCGCCCTGCAGATCCGGGCGCGCATCGCCGAGTACGCCGCCGCGCTGCCCGCCGACCACCCGCGGCAGCCGGAGCTCGCGCGCCAGCTCGCGCGGTTGGACGCACTGGCCGCCGATGGCCAGCCGGGCGAGGGTCCGATCGATCTGCCAGCGCGCGCCTCGCTGATCCCTCCGGCGCCGGTCCAGCACTAGCCGGGCGCACGCCTGGCGGGCACGTGGTGCCTGCCTACGCACCCGCGTCGGCGAGGGCCGCGCGCAAGATTCCGGCGAACCCGCGCAGGATCCGGGCGGTGGCCCCCCAGACGTCCTCCCCGTCCAGCGGATATCGCAATTCCCGCAGCGTCGGCTCGGCCGGCAGGCCCGCGTCGATGGCGAGGATGTCCGCCACCGGGACCTCCATGACGCGGTCGATCTCGGCAGGGTTCGGGCGTGGGCGCGGCGCGTGTGCGAGCACGCCGAGCACCGGCGTGACGATGAACTGGGACTGGAATGTCGACACGTCGTCGAGCTCGCCGACGACGTCGACCGACGCCGGCTCGATGCCGAGTTCCTCGTAGGTCTCGCGCAGTGCGGTCGTCCGCAGGTCGAGGTCCTCGGGATCACGTTGCCCGCCCGGGAGGCTGACCTGGCCGGGGTGCGCCGGCAGGTTGGTGGTCCGCTTGGTCAGGATGATGTGCGGCCGGCCGTCCCGGTCGTACAGGGGCAGCAGGACCGCCGCGGGACGTCCCGGGCGATCGTCGAGCACGATGCGCTCACGGTCGGCGAGCACCCCCGCGATGCGCGCCGCGAGGTCGGCGGCGCGGGGCAGGGGCGCGGGTGAGGCCAGGGGCACATCGACGGACACGGTTCGAGTGTACGCGTCGCAGGGGGCCCGACTACACTCGATCCATGGCCCGCCGCCCCGATGCCTGGCTCGCACGGACCGCCGACCCGGAGGGCGCCGCGCTGGAGCGGGCGCTCGAGGAGCTGGTCGAGCGGCTGGAGCTCGCCCGGCGCGCGGCCGAGCGGATCGCCGGCGCGCGCGCGCTGGGCCTGCGCGAGGTCGAGCTGGCCCCGGGGGTACGCAACTACCTGTGCGCATTCGAGGGCCCGGCATTCGTCTGCCTGACCGGCGCCGGGACCCCGGTGAACGACGCACACGTCGTCCACCGGGTGGCCACGATCAGCCTGGTGTGGGAGCAGCTCGAGGCCGATGTCGACCCCTCGCGCCTGGGCGAGGTGGCCGCGGCGGCCGCGCGCGTGCTGGCCACGCCCGATGCCGTGCCGATGACCGAGGCGGTGGCGGAGACCGCCGAACAGGCCGTGGCGATCCGCGCCTGGCGGGAATCGCCGCTGCGGGCGGTGGCGTCGCTGGTGCAGGTCGATGTCCTGTTTGCGTTGCAGGAGCGCGGGCATCGCGCCTACGCCCGCTTCGTGCAGGCCACCGAGCCGCTGGTCGCGCGGCAGCACGAGCTGCCCGAGGACCTGGTCGCCGCGCTGGGCGGGTTCGAGCGCGCGGCGATCGACGCCGGGCTCGGCGCGCGACTTGCGGATCGGCTGGGCGAGGTGGTCGGCTCCTGTGACCAGGCCGCAGTGGAGATCGTCGGCGCCCACGTGACCCGACTCGTCGATGCGGAGCCGGCATCGTGATCGGCACCGAGATCGCCTTCCGGCTGGGGCCGGGGTCCCTCGGCGAGGCACGTGCGATTGCCGCGCGTCTGGCCGCTCTGGCGCCATCGGCGATCGAGCATGTGCTGTTCAGCGACGCCGCGGCGGGCGAGTATGGCTGCCTGGCCGTGTGGGAGCGCGCGGTCGACGCGGACGCCTATATCGGCTCGGCGGCGGTCGCCGCCGAGCTCGCGGTGCTGGCCGAACGGCTGGGCAAGCCCGTGCGGGTGCGCCGCTATGCGATGGAGTATCAGCGCGGCCGCGCGACGCGGCACGACCCGTAACAGGTGGGCGCTGCGACTGCCGGCCGCGGCGTCGGTCCGGGGTCGCATATAGGCTCTGAGCTGTGGAGCCCATCACCATCGTCGTCTGTGACGGCGACCAGACCGGCCAGGAACTCCTCGTCGAGGCGCTGCGCGTGATGACCCCCGAGCTGCTCGGGCGTCGAGCTCGACTTCGTCCACTTCGACCTGTCGCTCGAGGCGCGGCGCGCGAGCGACAACGGCGTCGTGCGCGAGGCGGCCGCCGCCATGCGCGAGGCCGGGCTGGGCCTCAAGGCCGCCACCATCACCCCGCCGGAGATCGGCGGGGTGGGCTCGCCCAACCGGCTCCTGCGCGAGGGCGTCGGCGGGCTCGGTCATCGTGCGCACCGGCCGGCGCATCCCGGGGGTGCAGCCCGGTCGGCGGCCACCAACAAGCCGATCTCGGTCGTGCGCATGGCCGTGGGCGACGCCTACGGCGCGCAGGAGGGCCGCGAGGGCGAAGCGGGGTCCTTCGACGAGGTCGCCTGGCGCACCGAGCGCATCGAGCGCGCCACCTGCCGCTACGTGGCCGAGTACTCCTTCGAGGCGGCCGCGCGCCTCGACGGCGTCGTCTACGGCGGGCCCAAGTGGACGGTCTCGCCCGTCTACGAGGGCATGCTCAAGGAGGAGATGGACCCGGCCGCGGCGCGCCACCCCGAGGTGCGCTACCGGCCGACGCTCATCGACGCCGCCTACGCCGGCCTGCTCACCGACGTGCACGAGCACGCCCTGGTCGTGCCCTCGCTCAATCGCGACGGCGACTGCCTGTCGGACCTCGTGCTGGCGATGTTCGGCTCGATCGCCGGCGCCGAGTCGGTGCTGCTCGCCCTCGACGAGCGACCTCCACCCGGCGGTCGCCATGGCCGAGGCGCCGCACGGGACCGCGCCGTCCCTCGAGGGCAAGAACGTGGCCAACCCCATGGCGATGCTGCTGGCCGATGCCGCGCTGTTGGGGTACATGCACGATCCGGCCGCGACGATGGTCTCCCGAGGGATCTACGAGGCCGCGCTGGAGGCCGTCGCCGACGGCGTCCGCACGGCCGATCTCGGCGGGCACCACGCCACCGAGGAGTTCACCGACGAGGTCATCAAGCGCCTGCGCACCAAGCTCGATGTCTGGAGTTCGCTGGGCGAGTCGGCCGTGATCTAGCGCTCGCCGCGGGCGCGCTGCGCCCGGCGCTTGCCGATCACCATCACCACGAACAGGATCGCGATGATCACGAGCATCACGATCGGGAACCAGCCGATGGTCGTCATGCGCCCTCGGGGTCCGTCGGCCCTTCGGAGATGAACGCGATCAGGTCCTCGACGGTGAACCGCCCGGCCTGCATCGACGCAACCAGGCCGTAGACCGTCGCCGTGTGCGGGCGCTCCATCACATAGGCAAGGATCGCGCTGTTGGCCTGCTGTTCGAGCGCCGCGACGCGTGTCCGGCCGAGCTCGGTCGCGCTGACGCCGTTCGGGTGCACGGCCGCCAGCTCGTCCTGGACCAGCCGCCCCACCAACTCGGCGACCTCCTCACCGTCGGCGCCGAAGTGCTCGGCCAGCGCCGAGATGGGGACCGGCGCATCGTCACCCGCGCGGGTGAGCTCCCGCAGCAGCAGGTAGCTGCCAGGCGATAACCCGCCGGCGGCGACGGTCTGGTCAAGAATTCCGGCGAGCTCGGTCAGCAGCGCAATGTCATCGTCGCTGCGGTACATGGCTACGGGCCGTAGCGGTGCGCCGGCGCGGGCCGCGTCAGGATCGTGGCCTGGCCGGCCCAAGTCCGGCCGGTGATCCCGAGGTCGTCCAGCAACTGAAGCGCGGACCGCACCACACCCACGCGGGCGCCGCGGCCCTGGGTGTTGGCGATCGTGATCGCGAAATCGTGGTCGCCGGGCCCATAGAGCGGCCGGCCGTTGGCTCTGGCGAGCGCGACGCGGGCCTCGTTCAGGCGGGCCGGGTCGTCGAGGGCGACATACGCCTCGAAGAAGGACCAGTCGGCCGGAAGCTCAGCGACAACGGCGTCAAATTCAGCGACATGGCTCATGTCGGCAACCGTACCATGCAGGTCTGAGCGCTCAGGCCTACCTCGTCAGCGCGAACGGGGCCAACGCCGACGTCACCGCAGCGGCCGCCGCGGCAAACGCGGCGTCGTCCAGCACCGGGACATGCGCTCCGAGCGTGATCTCGGCCGGTAGCTCGACCCAACTGACGCACCCGCCGTGTTCGGGCCCGACGGGCAGGACTGGGGGCGCGCTCACGCGTGCGACGCGCAGCACGACCGCCCACAGCGGCTGGGTCCGGCGCCAGCGCAGCCGCTCATGCGCGTAGGCGCCGGTCAGGATCTGCAGATCGCCGATGGCGTCGAGCGCCTCGGGATCGTGGATCGGGGAGGCGTCGTGGATCTTCGCCCATAGCGCCAGTGGGAGCTGCGCGGGATCCTCGCGCTGGTTCAGCGCGTCCGCATAGCGCGCGGCGGCGTCGGGCCGCACGAGCTCCGGACGCTGGTGCGCGTAGGTCGGGAACAGGAAGAAGGCCGGGTGGGGCAGCTCGAAACGCTTCTCGCCGATACCGCCCTTGCGGATGATCACCACCTGCTCACCGGACGCGAGGGCCGCGCAGGTGACGGCCCACTCTTTCAGCGCTGCGGTCGCCATGTGCCGATCGTACCCGGATGCGGATGGCGTGCGCCCGACGCCTGTTGCGTTGATAGCCTAAGCGCCATGACCGATCAGATCCTTGCCCGCGCCGTCGACGGCGGCCGCATCAGCCCCGAAGAGGCATTGCTGCTGTACGAACGGCGCCCCTCGAAGCACTGGGCGCGGCGGCCGACGAGGTCGTGCGCCGCCGCTACGGCGACGAGATCACCTACAACGTCAACGCGCACCTGAACCCGACCAACATCTGCGTGGTCGGATGCGGGTTTTGCGCGTTCGCGGTCTGGACCGAAAAGGACGAGCGCGCCTACGCGTACAGCGTCGACCAGCTCGTCGAGCGGGCCGGGCAGCTGGTGGACCACGGCATCACCGAACTGCACATCGTCGGCGGGATGACCAAGGAATACGACCTCCCGTACTACGAGGAGCTGTTCGCCGAGCTGAAGGCCGCCTACCCGCACGTGGCGCTGACCGCGCTGACCGCGGTGGAGATCGACTTCATCGCCAGGATCTCCAAGGTGTCGCACCGCGAGGCGCTCGAGCGCACGCGCGCCGCCGGCCATGACACGATGCCGGGCGGCGGTGCCGAGGTCTTCTCGCCGCGGGTCCGCGAGATCATCGCCGACCGCAAGGTTCCGGCCGAGACCTGGCTGGACGTGCACCGGGAGGCGCACGCCCAGGGGCTGCGCACCAACGCCACGCTGTTGTTCGGCCACTTCGAGACGCCGGCAGAGCAGGTCGACCACATGCGCCAGTTGCGCGAGCTGCAGGACGAGACCGGGGGATTCCAGGCGTTCATCCCGCTCCCGTTCCTGCCCGGCAACACCGATTTCGCCTACCTGCCCGGTCCGAGCCGCGAGGAGAAGCTGCGCACGATCGCGACGGCGCGGCTGTTCCTGGACAACTTCGCCCACATCAAGGGCCACTGGGTGATGCTCGGGGAGGAGATCACCACCGAGGCGCTCAGCTACGGCCTCGATGACCTGTCGGGGACGCTGACCGAAGAGCGGATCGCCCACGCGACGACCGTGCAGACCCCGCTGGGGCTCTCCCAGGACCGCATGACCGAACTGATCCGCAGCGGGGGCAAGGTCCCGGCCGAGCGTGACACGCTCTACAACCGCTTGAGCTCGCCCGTCTCCGGCTAGCGACGGACGCCGCCGCCGCCGCACGGGCGCGCGTCTAGAGTTGGCGCCGCCGTACGCCGTAGGTCGCGAGGGCGGCGAAGATCAGGATCCACAGCAGGGTCCAGAGCACATCGACCGGCCGTGAGGCGGGCACGACCACCGCAAGGCCGTTGATGTTGATATCCGGTGCGGCCGGGCCGGCGTGACCGCGTCGCTGGAGGTCCGCGAGCATGGGCGAGACGATCGCGCGGGGCAGACGCTGTAGATCGAGTCGACAAACGTCTGCGAGCCGCGGGAGATCGCACCCTGGTCGAGGTCGGCCTTGAGGTTGACGACCGCTTGGGCGACGACGAACACCATCAGGCCGAACACGCCCGCGGCCACGGGTCCGATCACCGAGGCGAGCGCCGCGCTCGCGCAGAGCACCAGCGCGCAGTTGATCACCCACGCCCCGGTGTGCACGGCCACGGGTCCGTCCAGGCCGCGCCCGAGGGCGAGGCTCGTCAGCTGCATCGCGAGCCCCCAGACGACGAAGATCCCGACGAGGGCGGCCAGTCGGGTCAGCAGGCGCACCGCGCCGATCCTGCTCGGTGTTGCGCCGGAGCCCACCAGCAGTCCGAGATACCCGGAGGAGGCATCGCGCGAGAACGCGCCCCCGCCGAGCCCGACGGCCGCGGTCAGCCCGCCGATCAACAGCAGCGACGCGCTGTTGGACTGCAGGGTATCGACACGGGTGATGCCTGATTCTCCGGCCGCCACGATCCCGACGATCGCCAGGTACACGAGCCCCGCAGCCGTCACGCCGAGGATCCACCGCCGCCGCGCCAGGGTCCGCAGGTCGATGCCCATCATCAGTGCGGCGGCGGCCACGCTCATGCTGCGGCTCCGTCGACGAGGGTGAGCGTCGCGCCGAGCAGGGCGGGAAGACCGCCGGGATCGGGCGTGCCGACGACCACCGCCACCCCGTCCGCCCGCGCGGACCGGATGACCTCGACGGTCTCCGGGTACTCCCACGGGTCGTCGAGTACCAGCACCCGCGGCCCGCCGGTGATGGCGCAGGCCAGGCTCACGCGACGCACCTCGCCCAGGTCCAGCGTCGCGATGACGCGCCGGTCGCCCGTCGGCAAGCCGGCCCGCTCCAGCGCGATGTCCGGGTCCTCCGCGGTCCCGCGAATCGCGCCGACCAGGCGCACCGCGTCGCGGACACGCATCGCACGGGGGAACGGCATCCGCTCGGGGCCATAGCCAACCTGCCGGCGGATCGCCGGCAGCTGTGGCGAGCCGCCCATGATGCTGATGGTACCCCGGCCCGGGGGCACGAGCCCGACGAGCGCGCGGATGAGCGTCGTCTTGCCGGCCCCTTCGGGCCCGGTGACGCACAGGCCCCCGCCGGGTGGCACGTCGCAGCTGATGTCGGTGATGGCCGGCTCGGATGTCCCCTGATAGCGGACGGTCAATCCCGTGACCACGACGCCCTTATGGGCTGGCGCCGCCGCCGGGTCCTGCGGCGGAGGCTCAGCCGCCACGAATGATTGCCAGCACTTCGTCGCGGCGTGTCTGCATGTCCTCGTCAGAGACGAGCGACTCGAGGTTGAGGCGGATCAGGGGCTCGGTGTTCGACGAGCGCACGTTGAAGTGCCAATCCGGGTAGATCGACCGACAGCGCCGTCGAGCTGAATCGACGCTCGCGCGCTCCGCGTAGCGCTCGCGCAGCCTGGCGACGATCGCGCGGCGGCCGTCCGGCGACGCGTCGAGTTGATCTCGCCCGAGACGGAAAGCGCTCGCGGCAGCCCGCCGACCAGCGCGGACAGGGCCTTGCCGCTCGCGAGAGCAGCTCGAGCATCACGCAGCGCCGGGATGATGCCGCTGTCGGCGTAGGAGAAGTCGCGGAAGTAGTAGTGCCCCGTCACCTCGCCGCCGAAGACCGCGTTCGACCTCGCGCATCCGCGCGCTTGATGAACGCGTGCCCGACGCGGTTCATCAGCGCGGCCTGCCGCCCGGCTTCGACGATGTCCGCGCATGGCCCAGCGTAGGCGCGGAGGTCGTAGATGATCGTCGCGCCCGGATGCGCTTGAGGAACAGCCGCGGCCAGCAGCGCCGTCGACGAAGTCGCCCGGGACGAACTCGCCCTCTCTCGTCGATGAAGAAGCACCGGTCGGCGTCGCCGTCCCACGCGATGCCGAGGTCGGCATGCTCGGCGACGACCTCGGCCTCGATGAACGCGCGGTTCTCCGCAAGCAGCGGGTTCGGCTCGTGGTTCGGGAAAGTGCCCGTCGGGCGTCGAGGAAGCACTCGACCGCGTCGAGGTTCAGCCGCTGCAGGACGGGCTTGTCGACACGAGGCCCGCCATCCCGTTGCCGCCGTTGAGCACGACCTGAGCGGCTTGATGCGGGCGGGGTCGACGTACGCCCATCGCGGCTCCATGTAGCGGCCGAGCAGCGTGTCATCCGTGCTCGCGGCGTCCCGCCGCGCGGCCGGGAGACGGTCTGCCGCGGCGATCAGCGCGCCGATCTCGGTGATCCCGGTGTCGCCCGACAGCGGCAGCGCCCCGGCGAGCACCAGCTTGACGCCGGTGTACTGCGGCGGGTTGTGGCTGGCGGTGATCTGCGGCCGCCGTCGAAGTTCCCGTCGGCGACGGCGAAGTAGACCATCTCGGTCGCGGTGAGGCCGAGCTCGGTCACGTGCGCGCCGGCTTCCACCGCACCCGCGGTCAGCGCGTCGGCGATGCTCGGCGAGGACAGGCGCACATCGTGCCCGACCGCGATCCGTGGTGTCGCGCTGTCCGGGGTGGCAGCACGCACGACCTCGACGAAACCGCGGCCGAGGTCGTGGGCACCCGCCTCGTCGATCTCGCTCGGGTACAGGCCGCGCACGTCGTAGGCCTTGAAGACTCCGGGATCGAGCGTCATTGGGTGAATCCTCCGCGCAGCGTGGCGTACGTGTCGTCGAGATGCTGGGGCATGACCCGGACATCTCCCAGGACGGGCATGAAGTTCGTGTCACCGGCCCAGCGCGGCACGACGTGCATATGAATGTGGTCGGCGATGCCCGCGCCGGCGGCGCGGCCCTGATTGACGCCGATGTTGAACCCCTGCGGGTGCATCGCCGCGGTGAGCACGTCCTGGCTGAGCCGCACGAGACGCATCATCTCGGTCGCGGTCGCGTCGTCAAGGCCGGTCACGGCGTCGACGTGCGCATACGGGACCACCATGAGGTGCCCGTTGTTGTACGGGTACAGGTTCATGACCACGAAGCACCGCTCGCCGCGGTGCAGGATGTAGGTCCGGGCGTCATCCTGCATCGCCGGCAGCCGGCAAAACACGCACGCGGGCCCGTCGTAGGCATCGTCGTGTTCGGCCGACACGTAGGTCATCCGCCACGGTGCCCACATGATGTCGGGGCCCTGGCGACCCTGCGGAGGCTGGCTCATCGTCCGCAATCCTAGAGACAGCGCGCCGAAATCGCAGATATCACTGTCCAAGCGGGTTCTCGCGTCACCCGCTGGCCGGTGTCGCAGTGCGCGTAGGAGTCAGCCGCTCATGGCTGCGAGTCGCGCGCGGGTGTTGGCGCGCTCGAGGTCGGCATCGGCCAGCGCCGCGGCCTCGTCCTCGCCGCTTGGCATGAGGTGGCCGTAAAGGTCGAACGTCGTACCGATGCTCGCGTGCCCCATGTAGACCGACGGCGCCTTCGCGCACGCGCCAGCCGCGATCATCAGCGATGCGGACGTGTGCCGGCACTCGTGCAGGCCGATCGGGTCCAGTCCGGCCGGCCGCCAAGCCCGAAGGGCGACGCGGCGAAGGTCGAGGCATCGAAATGGTCCGCGTGGGCGCCGGCGAACACCAGCCCGTCACCGGATCCCGTCATGCGGAGATCGATCAGGACCTCGCGCAGGACGCCCAAGACCGGCACGCGCCGCCGTCCAGCGTGTGACTTGGGGTCTACGTAGACCTTTGCATTTCGGGTCCCATGCGCGCTCGACGCGGATAGTGCCGCGCGCCAAGTCGACGCAATCCCACGTCAGGGCTTGCAGTTCCCCGGCGGGCAGTCCGGAGCAGATCGCGGTCGCGCGGATGGCCCGCTCCTGACCGGACAGCACCGACAGCAGCCGCTCGGCCGCCAGCAGGACGGCCGTGTAGCCAGCGAAGAGCGCGAGCCCCGTCCAGGTGGCGAGCGCGGGCTTCGCACGGTTTAGGGGCGGGGCTGCTGCTTACGGACCGTGCGGAAGAGTCTGTTGACCATCCGTTGACCCGGACTTCGGGGGTGTGGGTTCCGCAACTGTGAGCGGCGTGATGGCCAGGTAGATCATGTCTCCTCTCGGGCGCCCGAGGTGCAGCCGCGCCCGGACCCGCCACACCGTGCGGATCACTGCGAGATCCCGCGTGTACTTGCTGGCGATCAGGGCCTCGACCTGCGCGCCCTGGTCGGCGGGCAGGAACTCGGCGCGGGCTGCGACAGGGGGGCCGCGCAGCTGCCCCCGGACGGTGCACGGGGCGATCCTGACCGAGGAATTGCGTCGGATTCTGCGGACCTTGAACGAACCCTCGTCCGTCTGCACGAGCAGTCGCCCGTCGTGTATGACGAACCACACCGGGGTGGCGACGCGGCTTCCATCGCGCCGGAAGCTCGTCAGGCTGAGGTACTTCCCGGGAAACTGCTCGGCGAGCCCGACCGAGGACCCGGCGCGGGTCTGGATGCGAAACACCGGGTAGCGATCGGCGATCCGGACGAAGTCGGACAGCGGCGCTCGGGGTGGCACGGGAATATGCGCCCTGGCCCCAGGGGCCAGTTGCACGTACCTCTGCAGGATTGGCGCCCGGTCGGTCGGCGCCACCTCGGTGAGCTCGACAGGCTCACGAGACCTGCGATGAAGCGCAGCCCGGCCGTGCGCAGCGCGGACGTTGGCGACCCAGTTGGCACCCTCGCCCAACATCGCGACCAGGTAGCGCTCGCCATCCAGGTCGGCCACGACTACGGGGAAGCGTATCGGGCGGCCGCTGCGGCGACCCTCGACCTCGAGCGTCTGCAGACGGCGTGGCCCGAGCCCCGCCATGCCGATACGCGCCCAGAGCCCATTGAGCGCCTGCGCCAGGCGATTGGGGTGACCCTCGGCGTACAACCAACGATCGAATCGGTGAAGCATCGACTCGATCCTGGCGGGTCTCGTCCGCCGCGCGCATCGGGCCGAGCACGGACTCCGGGCGGGCGCTCCGCCGGATCTCAACGTGCCGGCGCTGGACAGGTGGCATGGCCACGTCCCGCACCATTTGTGACGTGCCCGCCACGGTCGAGGCTGGACCGTCTCGAAGAGCAGGAAGTGTCGCCGAAGCGCTGGCGAGGCGTGCCGGCGCACGCCCAGCTCGGGGCCGAGCAGCGCCGGATCATGGAACGCGTGGCACTCGCTGAGGCAAGCCCATTAGAGAAGGCCGGCATCGGCCTGCACCCGTCGAGCCCCGGCGACCGTCTGAGGATGCATGGCACGCCGATCATCGTACGGGGCCTCTCCGGGACCATGCCCAGGGCGGATCCGCTCCATGAGGTGATGCGCCGGGACCAGCCCGGACGAAGGCGGTCGCGGCGCATCGGCTCACAGTCCGCGCCCTACACGAAGTAGTTGTGCACCTCATACACGCTCGTCACGGGCGGTCCAGGGATGCCGGCCGCCTCGGAGTGCGGTCCGATCTGCTCTTTCGCGAATGCATCGAACTGCTCCATCGTCTCCCACACATCCGTCACACGGACACCGTCGTCGGTCTTCACGACGAAGTGAAAGATCGCGCCTTCCGGCGGCGTCCCCATCGGGTCAAAGCCCATCCGCTGGATCACCGCGTTGTAGTGGTCAAGCGTTGCGCCGGGGAAGTCCATCACGATTGCAACAGCCATGCGTCCTCCAGGTCGGTAGGGGTCTTTGGCGCGATCTTCTGCCGATTTGCGCGCTCCTGTCAACGGATCCGCAGAGTGCGTTCTCGTACACGCCACGCTGCTCGAGCAGCTGGCGCAGGTAGGGCGCGAATCGGTCAGGCGATCAGGCTGTAATGCGGAACCTGAATGCGATGACCAAGAGTGTCGGCGGGACGATGCCCGGCACCGATCCATTGCAGGCGCTCCTAGCCAAGGAGCGTAAGAGCGAGCGCAGGCGCGTTGCTCGCCGCTCGGAGGATGGATAGCTTCGGTCTGGCGATCGACAAGGGACAAGACATGAGCCTCCCTGTCTGGGGATTCGGCGCGGCCATCGCGGCACTCGTGGTAGTGATTCTGACGCGCCGCCGGAAGCGGTAGCCCCCAAGTGCACTCCGCGCTTCCGCTGCATTCGCCTACCGTGGGCCTGCACGAAGCCCAGAGGCCGACGTAGGGTTGTCGGGAATGGGGCTCTCTCGTCGCCAGGTAGATCAGCGGGCCGAGGGGCCGGCGTGTCGGCCGCGAAGGCCCAGGCGAGGCTCGGCTGCCGGCTTCGGCTCGATGGTGGGAGTCCGAGGAGTGGCAAGAGTGGGACGCGCCGCTGCATTTCCTCGCCGGCACGAGCTACCGCGAAAAGGCCTCTCGCCCGATCGCCGGCAATCCACGCGAGGAGGGCTATTCGATTCCCGTGCAGATCGAGCACGCCGGGAGCCTGAGAACAAGCACGATGGGAACGCGCGTGCGGTCTATGCGAAGGGGCAGCACCTGCGATACGTGACCGCTGAAGCCGCCGAGATCATTGCACCCGCCGTCGACAAACTCGGACAGCGCGCGCGATTCGATGGCGTGCCCGCGCTCATTCACCGACAAAGCACGCGACGCACGGGACGCGAAGCAGGGCGGCTAGCCCGCCGAAGCTTCAAGAAGTAAAGCGTCTGTGTATCACTCGTGTCGCAGTCAGACACCGATTCAGGCGGTTTTGAGCGGATAGAGCCCGGTACGCGATGCTCCTCGAAGGAGCGGCCCCGACGACCGGGGGCATCATTGGCCGGGGTAGTCGGGCGAGTTCTCGCCGATGAACCGGGCAATCCACGCCGCGCTGTCCGGGAACCATGAGACCAGGGTGTCGCGGAACCGGTGCTCCGGCGCCACGATCGGTGAGCCGCTGGTGCTACGTCCGGGCGGGCCGTCGTCCTGGTGCTCGTCCGTGGGATCCATGGTGAGGAGCTCCGACGCTCCCATGAGGCCCGCACCGCGGGGTATCGCGGCGCCATACGCTGCGAACGCCGTCCGCCCCCGTGTAGCAGTCGTGTACCAGTCAGACTGCGCGCTAGCCATGCGGAAAACCGCATAGTCATGTGGCTGTTGCCCGTATGCAGCGATCCGGCGCGCTGCAATCCTAAAGACGCACCCGCGGGCCCGTCCGGTCCGCGCTCCCCAGCGTCGCTAGGCCCAGCGGCGACCGGGCCGCCCCCGATCGTCAGTCGATCAGGCCGTTCTTGTAGGCGTAGCGGGTCGCCTCGGTGCGGTTGCCGACGCCGAGTTTGCGGTAGATGTTCGACAGGTGGAACTTGACCGTCTGCTCGGTGACGAACAGCTTGCTCGCGATGTCGAGGTTCGACAGGCCCTCGGCGACGAGCTTGAGGATCGCCAACTCGCGGTTAGTCAGCCCTCCGGGTGTCGCCTGCGGCGCCGCGTCGGCGTTGCCGCCGCCCCCGCCGGCGCTGCGCGGATGGTAGACGGTGCCCTCGAACACGCCGCGGATCGTCGACGGCAGGTCGAGGGGATTGATCGACTTGACCACGTAGCCGGCAGCCCCGTAGCCGAGCGCCTTCTCGATGTGCTCGGGATCGTCGAACATCGACAACATGATGACCTTGAGATCCGGGTGGGACTTCTGCAGGGCCTGCAGGGTCGCCAGCCCGTCGCCCTTGGGCATCCGCATGTCCAGGATCACCACGTCCGGGCGAACCCGGGGGACAAGCGCAACCAGATCCTCACCGGTCATGGCCTCGCCAACGACCTTGATGTCGGGCGCAGTCTCCAGTGCGCGCTTGATCCCGTCGAGCATCAGGCGATGGTCGTCAGCAATGGCGACGCGCATCGGCTGTCTGGCCATGGGGGCGCTGTCGTCGGGCGCGGTGGTAGTCATGTCGATGCTATCGGTCGCGATTGGTCGCTCCTTGACGATTGGGGACGCCGGATCCGCCGACGGGTCTGCGGGCGATTCGTGCGCGCTCCGTGCGCGCCGGGCCAAGGGGGTATCGGGCCGCCCTCGACGTTGGAAGTTTTCCCACTTTCCCCGGGGACCGTAGCCGTCCGGGCGCGTCCCGAGGCGCATGCGGCACCAGTCGAGGCGCCGCCGGCGCGCGCGGCTGTCGAGCGACCAAGTTGCAACTCGGAATCCTTTCCCGTCGAACGCACTTCGTAGGCACAGGTCCGCGGGAGCGTCGTACTGCGAACCTCGTCCATGGAAGCGCGTGCGATGGGCTTCGCGACTCCCCAGTTCGGGTAGCTTACGACCTAGACGTTTGGATAGCGAGATCCCCCCACGCCGTCGGACGTTAAACCATCCCGCATCCGGTGCAACAGGGGTACCGCGGGCTTGCGGCGGCGGCTACTCGACCTCGGCCGGCATCCAGGTGCTCGGTGCCGGGCGGGCGGGCGCGCGCTGCTTGAGCGTTTGGACGATCTCGGTCGCGGGCGTCGCCTTGTGCAGGAACACCGACGCCCCGCCGGCGAGTACTGACCCGATACCGTCGGCGTCGTCGGTCATCGAGAGCATGACGACCTCGATGCCTGGAAACTGGCTCTTGAGTGCCAGCGTCGCCTCGAGGCCGTCGACGCCGGGCATTGACAGATCCATGAGCACGACGTGCGGCTCATGCCGTTCGACGAGCTCGACGACCATGTCGCCGCGGTCCGCCTCGCCGACCACGAGGATCCCGCCATCGCGCTCGAGCAGCGTTCGCAGGACTGCCCGAAAGCGGGGGTTGTCGTCCACGAGCATTACGCGAATCGGAAAGTTGGCGGGCATCCACGTCCTTTAAGAGTTGGCGGGCATCCACGTCCATTGGCCCACCGGTCGCGTCACGCCGGGCAGCTGACCTAGTTAACGCTACGCAGGATGCGCGGCCCTGGCTGCTATACGGGGGTCAAGTCTTTGCCCGCCTGCGTCCGGATCGTTGCCGGTCGGCCCATCCCCGGGGGCGCGGTACTATTGCGCAGCATGACCGAGCCCACGCCACAGGCGAACCCCGTCAACGCCGAAGGAATGCTGGGCATCGTCGAGTGCGAGCTTCCGCCTGGCGAGGCGGCGACAGTCTTCGCGGGGCTGTGTCAGGCGGTGGCGGACGCCCTCGGCGCGGAGGCCGTCGGCATGGTGAGCGGCTCCGGGGACGCCGCGCAGGTCCGGGCGCAGTGGTCGCGGCAGATCGAGGGATCCGCCCGTTTGCACGAGATCGCCGCCGTGCTCGTGGCCAGACCCGGCGGCGTCGCCGAACCCGAGCCGGGCGTGCTGGCGATCGGCCTTCCCGGGGTGGGGCGCTCGTGGCCGCCGGGGTCGCCGCTGGTGCGGCGGATCCGGCGGTGCGGCTGGCCCTCGGCATCGCCGCCGACCGGGCGGCGGCGGCGCTCGCGCTCGCGCGCGCGCGCGCCGATCTCGACGGCACGTTGGCGCGGATCCTCGAGTCCGACGAGCGTCTTGTCGGACGGATCGGGCTCGATATTCACGACGGCCCGACTCAGCACCTGTCGGTGGGACTGTTGGAGGTCCAGCTGCTGCAGGCGCAACTGGGTGACGCCCAGGCCGCCGGGGTCGTCCTGCCGGAGGGGCTCGAGGCGTCGGTGGAGCGCATCTACGAGACGCTCGGCGGTGCGTTGACAGAGATGCGCGAGCTGATCGGCTACCTGCGCCCGGTCCGCTTCCAGGGCCGCCGCCTCCACGAGATCCTCGGCGACGTCGTGTCGGCCTTCGAGACCCGCAGCGGCACCGAGGTGGAGTACGCGGTCGACGGGGAGTTTGTGGTCGACGGGGTCTCGGTGACCCAGCGGATCACCTTCTACCGCATCCTGCAGGAGGCGCTGTCCAACGCCCAGCGGCACGGCCGAGCCACTGCGATCCTGGTCGAGCTCAGCGAGGACGAGGCGGGCACGCGACTGGTCGTCGTCGACAACGGGACCGGCTTTGACCTGGTCGCCTTCACCCAGCCGGTGATCGGCTCATCGATCGCACGCTACGGCCTGCATGGCATGCGGGACCGCACGACGATGCTCGGCGGGACGTTCGAGATGATCAGCGCGCCGGGCGAAGGCTGCACCGTGCGGGTCTTCCTGCCGCGCTGGAGTCCGCCGGATGCGGCGGAGGATGCCCGGAGCTGACGTGGTGAAGGTGAAGATCTGCGGCCTGACGGATGCCCGGCAGGCGGACGCGTGCGTGCGTGCGGGCGCCTGGGCGGTCGGGGTGATCCTCGCCCCTGAGAGCAGGCGCTACGTCGACATCGCCCGAGCGTCCGAGGTGCTGGCCGGAGTACCCGACGATGTCGCGCGCGTCGGCGTGTTCGTTGATGCCGGGCCGGTCGAGCTGGCGCGCGCGGCCGACCGGCTCCGGCTGACCCATGTGCAGCTGCACGGCCGTGCGGACGTCCGCGAAGCCCGCCGGGCGACCGGACTCGAGGTCATCCTCAGCGTGCCATTCACCGGCCCCGCCGCGGTCGACCACGCCCGCGCCGCCGGGGCCGACCTGGTGCTGTTCGACGCGGCCGTGCCCGGCCGGCACGGCGGCACCGGCGTCCGGCTCGACTGGGCCGCCCTGGCCGCCCACCGGCCCGAGTACCCGTTTGGACTTGCCGGAGGCCTGCGACCGGATAACGTTGCGCAGGCCATCCGGATGCTCGATCCGGCGTTCGTCGATGTCTCCAGCGGGGTCGAGGCGTCGCCGGGATTCAAGGACCACGAGAAGGTGGAAGCGTTCATGACGGCGGTACGCGGTGCCTGAGCTCGCGATGCGGTTCGGCCCCTACGGCGGGCGCTACGTGCCGGAAACCCTCATCGGCCGCGCTCGACGAGCTCGGTGCGGCCTATTCGCGGTACCGGACCGACGCCGCCTTCCGGCGCGGAGCTCGAGGGCCTGCTGACGTCGATTCGTCGGCCGGCCGACGCCGCTGTACCGGGCCGACGGCTCGGAGCGCGGTGCGGCGGCGCGCGGCTGTACCTCAAGCGCGAGGACCTCTGCCACACCGGCGCGCACAAGATCAACAACGCCCTCGGCCAGGTGCTGCTGGCCAAGCGGATGGGCAAGCGCCGCGTCATCGCCGAGACCGGCGCGGGCCAGCACGGCGTCGCGACCGCCACGGCGGCGGCGCTGTTCGGCATGCGAGTGCGCGGTCTACATGGGCGCGGAGGACATGCACCGCCAGGCGCTCAACGTCTTCCGCATGAAGCTGCTGGGCGCCGAGGTCGTCCCGGTCGACGCCGGCACCGGGACCCTCAAGGACGCGATCAACGAGGCGATCCGCGACTGGGTGACCGACGTCGCCGACACCCACTACGTGATCGGCTCGGCGGTCGGCCCGCACCCCTACCCGTCGATCGTGCGCGAGCTTCCAGTCGGTGATCGGCCGCGAGGCCCGCGCGCAGATCCTCGCGCAGGACGGGCGGCTGCCGGACGGCTGCCGTCGCCTGCGTGGGCGGCGGCTCCAACGCCATCGGGCATCTTCCGCGGCGTTCCTCGGCGACGCGAGGTGCGGCTCGTCGGCGTCGAGGCGGGCGGCGAGGGCATCGCGCACCGGCCAGCACGCGGCGTCGCTCGGCTTCGGCAGGCCGCGGCGTCCTGCACGGCTCGCGCAGCTACCTGCTCCAGGACGACGACGGCCAGATCGCCGAGGCGCACTCGATCTCGCGCCGGCCTCGACTATCCGGGCGTCGGGCCGGAGCACGCCTACCTGCGCGACACCGGCCGGGTCCGACTACGAGTCGGTCACCGACGAGGAGGCGCTCGAGGCGTTCCTGCCTCAGCCGAGACCGAGGGCATCATCCCGGCGCTCGAGAGCGCGCACGCCGTTGGCGCTCCTGGCCCGGGAGGGCGCCGCGCTTGGCGGCGACGGCCCGGTCGTGGTCTGCCTGTCCGGACGGGGCGACAAGGACGTCGAGCAGGCCGGCGCGGCCCTGGGCATCGATGTCTGACGGCGCGGCGCGGCTGCGGGCCGCGTTCCCCGGGGACCGGGCGGCGCTGATCCCCTACGTGATGGGCGGGTACCCGACGGTCGCGGCCAGTCTCGACTACGCCGCAGGCCGCTGGCCCGGCACGCCGACATCCTCGAGCTCGGGCATCCCGTTCTCGGATCCGCTGGCCGACGGGCCGACGATCCAGGCGGCGGGTCAGTGTGCCCTCGAGGCCGGGACCCGGCCCGGCGACGTGATCGCCATCGCCGAGGCCCTGCGCGGCGGCCCTCCGGTCGTGCTGATGACCTATGTCACGCTGGTGCTCGCCGCGGGCCCACCGGAGTTCTTCGCCCGTGCGGCAGCGGCCGGCGTCGCTGGCGTGATCATCCCGGATCTGCCGCTCGACGAGGGCCACGCGATCCGGGACGCGGCGCGCAGGGAGGGTGTGGCGATCGTCCCGCTTGCGGCCCCCACCACGACGGACGCGCGCCTGGCGGCCATCGGGGCGCAGGCCGACGCGTTCACCTACCTGGTCTCGGTCGCCGGGGTGACCGGTGGCGAGGTTGCCGTCGATGACCAGCTGCGTGCCTTCGTGGAACGGGCCCGCCAGGCCATCCCCGGCCCCTTGGCGGTGGGCTTCGGGATCCGGACGCCCGCCCAGGCGCAGGCGATCGGCGAGTTCGCCGACGGCGTGGTGATCGCCAGCCACCTGATCCGGCTCATCGATGAGGCGCCGAGCCATGCCGCCGCGGTCGCCGCGCTCGACGCCTACGGGGCCGAGCTGCGCGGCGCGCTTGCCGGGACGGCCCGCACCGCCTAAGAAGCTCTAACCAAATGAAGGGACCAGCACCTTGGGGCTGAACCCAGTGCGCGTCACCACCTACGCGATACTGGGAGGCACCGATGGCCAGTTCTCGCACGAAGCCCTGGATCGTCGACGATGAGCTGTGGGGGCTCATCGAGCCCTTGTTGCCGCAGACCCCCAGGCGCTTCCGCTACCCGGGCCGACGGCGCCTGGACGATCGCCTGGTGCTCCAGGGCATCCTGTTCGTGTTGCATACCGGGATCGGTTGGGAGCACCTCCCGCAAGAGCTGGGCTTCGGCTCGGGCATGACGGCCTGGCGGCGTCTGCACGCCTGGCAGGCCGCCGGGGTGTGGGATCGGCTGCATGTGCTGCTGCTCGAGCGCCTGCAGGCCGCCGGTCAGATCGACTGGTCACGCGCGATCATCGATTCCTCATATGTCCAGGCCAAAAAGGGGGCGCCTGGCTCGGGCCGAGCCCGGTCGACCGCGGCCGGCCGGGTGTCAAGCACCACGTCCTAACCGACGCTCGTGGCCTGCTGTTGGCCTTCTCGGCGACGCCGGCCAATCGCAACGACGTTACCGAGCTGATCCCGCTCATCGACGCGATCCCGCGCGTCCGAGGGCCGATCGGCAGGCCCCGCCACCGCCCCGAGCGACTCGTCGCCGACCGCGGCTATGACCACGACAAGTACCGGCGCCTGCTGCGGGCTCGGGGGATCGCCCACGCGATCGCCCGCCGGGGGACCGGTCACGGATCCGGGCTGGGACGCGAGCGCTGGGTCATCGAGCGCACGATCAGCCACCTACACAACAAGCGCCGGCTTTTGGTGTGTACCGACCGCACCAAGGCCACCCACGACGCCCTGCTCAGCCTGGCGGCGTGCCTGCTGTGCTACTCCCGCTACCGGCAAGCATTGTGTTAGAGCTTCTAAGCGCACCGCCGCCGCCCGCTGCTCCCGGGCCTGCGCATGGCGGACGCGGACCTGCGAGCATGTTCGGGATGACCGTTCGACCTGACCTTGCCCAGCGCATGGCCCGGATCGCCCCATTCGAGGTGATGGAGGTCTTGGATGCCGCCCGGCGCCTCGAGGCGTCCGGCCGGGACGTCATTCACCTCGAGGTCGGCGAGCCGGACTTCCCGACCCCGCCGCCGGTGATCGCGGCGGCCCAGCGGGCACTCGCCACCCGGCCGATGTTCTACACCTCGGCGGTCGGCATGCCCGAGCTACGTGAGGCGATCTCCCGTTGGTACCAGGCCACTTTCAGGGTGACGGTCCCCATGGAGCGCATCATCGTAACCGCGGGTCAAGCGCCGCGCTGCTCATGGCGCTCGGGGCGCTGGTTGACCCCGGCAAACGCGTACTGATGGCCGATCCGGGCTATCCC
>CAVYHI010000027.1:0-7062 GCA_963768285.1 uncultured Thermoleophilia bacterium | reverse complement strand
TGTAACCACTCACAGGGTTAGTAACAGCCCTTGACCGGGTGAGGACCCCGGGGCTGTTGTGGAGGTGCCTAAGCCATCCACACCCCGGAGGTCCTCATGTCGCACCCTAATGCGCGTCTGACCCCGCGCGGTCGCTTGCTGCTGGTCGAGCGCATCCTGGCCGGGTATCGCGTGAGTGATGTCGCCGCCCAACTGGGCTGCTCGCGCACCTGTGCCTACAAGTGGCTTTACCGGTACCGGACAGAAGGCGTCCTGGGGCTCACGGACCGCTCCAGCCGGCCCAGGCGCACCCCGCACCGCATCGATGCCGGACTCGAGCAGGCAATTGTCCAGCTGCGCACCAGCGCGCGCCGCGGCGCCGAGTGGATCGCCGCGGAGCTCGGCATCTGCGCGGCAACCGTGGGACGCGTCCTGCGTCGTCATGGGATGCCGCATCTGTCAGAGCTTGATGCGCTGACCGGAATCCCCGTGCGCCGCGGCCCGGCCACAAGGGTGCGTTACGAGCGCGAGCGCCCGGGGGAGCTGATCCACATCGATGTCAAAAAGCTCGGGCGCATCCCCACTGGGGGCGGCTGGCGCGCCATGGGCGCACCGCCCGGGCGCGCACCCATCGCCGGGCCGGATTCGACTACGTGCATGCGGCCATCGACGACCACTCACGTCTGGCCTATGCCGAGATCCATCCCGATGAGACCGGTGCGACCTGCGCGGGGTTGCTCGATTCGCGCGGCGGACTTCTTTGCCGGCTGCGGTATCACCCGCATCGAACGGGTGATGACCGACAACGCCTTTGCTATCGACTGTCGCACGATTCCAGGACGCCCTTGCGCGCCTGGGAGCGCGCCAGGTGCTCATCCGGCCCCATTGCCCCTGGCAAAACGGCAAAGTGGAGCGCTTCAACCGCACGCTGCAGGCCGAATGGGCGTATCACCGCCCATTCGATCTTCACCGACAATCCAGCGCGCCCAGGCGCCTGCCGGAATGGATCTCGTACTACGGATGAAAGTCAAGTTGTCTCGACGATGTTGCCTCCTTATGCCAGAGTCATCCTCGGGTGCGGGTGACTGACCAGCTGAAGGGCAGGATCCTGGGGCTCAGAGGTCTGCCGCGCTGCCGCGCTGCTTGGTCGGCGTCTTGTCGCGCCCCCTTGTCGCGCCCGCACCCACCCTCTTGGGCCCGGATCGCCAGTCGCTCATCAGCCGCAGATAGGCGGCCTCGGCTTGAACTGCCAGCTCGCGCTCGGCCTCGTGCTGGGATCGCGGGGCGAACGCACGCTCGGCGTGCCGGCGTCCGGGCTGGCGCGCAGCACCGGTCATGAGCTCGAGCCGACGTAATTTCTCGCGCGTGAGCGAGGGGCGGGCAAATGCGTAGTCCTCGCCCTTGGTGAGCATGTGCCAGCAGATCACGGCGAGCTTGC
Source organism: uncultured Thermoleophilia bacterium (assembly GCA_963768285.1). GTDB lineage: Bacteria > Actinomycetota > Thermoleophilia > Miltoncostaeales > Miltoncostaeaceae > CAITWD01. The sequence continues at coordinate 5,645 of CAVYHI010000027.1, read as the reverse complement.
GCGCGACGGCGACGGTGGCGATGTTCGCACCACGACGCGCACGGATGCGCTGGTGAAACGCGCGCATCGGCCCGGCGCAGCGCGACAGGTGCCAGGCCGCCTCCACGAGCACGTGGCGCGCCTCGCCCGGCCCCTGCTTGGAGATACGCCCGTGGCGGGCGGGTTCGTTGCCTGATTGTGTCACGCGCGGGTCGAGCCCCAGATACCCGACAAGGTGTGAGGGCGTCGGAAATCGCCTGATATCTCCGATCGCGCCGATCAGGGTGCAGGCGGTGACCGCGTTGACACCGGGGATCGTCAGCAATGATCGCATCTGCGAACAGGCCAGCACTTCGTTTGCGATCGCGCACTCAACCAGGGCGATCTCCTCGTCGAGCATGTCGATGTGGCGCAGGCAGCCATCGACGGTGAGCCGCTCGTCGGCGGGGAAGGTGGTGCGACAAAGCCAGGCGCGCCCACGCACCCCGAACACGTCGCTCATCGGCGGCGTACCCGAGAGTGTGCGCATCAATACGGCATGTACCTGGTTCTTTTCGCGTGTGCGCTGCCTGACAAGTTGCGCGCGCCGGCTGATCAGTCGTCGACGCACCCGTGTGTGTTCATTCGGCGTCCAGACCTCTGCCAGGAACCGGCCCGCCAACAACCGCGCAAGCAGCACCGCGTCGATGCGATCGGTCTTGGCCCGCCCCCTGGCCACCGCGCGTACCGCCTTGGCATCGGCCAACACCACACGGGCCACAAACGGCTCCAGGATGCGTGCGATTCCCACCGCGTTGCCGGTTGCCTCCACCACCACTTGGTCCGTGGGCGCGAGGCTCTCACCAAACAGTCGTAGCGCCTGCGGCGTCGTTGCGATTCTGCCCGCGAGCCGCACCGTGCCGTCCTCGCTGATCGCGACCTCGCAGAAATCACGATGGGCATCAAGGGCCACGCTTCGCATCATCACCACCTTTGTCTCGACGGTCACGAGGCGGAGCGGGCATGACGACAACTACGGATACGTGCTCACGGCACATCCGGGCACGTCGCAGGGGCGGCCAACTACAAACAGCGAGCTCACGGCTCATAGAAATACGACGGCCTGCCCAACCCTCGCCTCCCAAGAAGCCCCTGTCCCGGAGGTTGGCCACCGACACTACGCCGGTGGCCCTTCGAGTCAGGTGGCCGTGGGAGGCATTCTCATGCCCCTACAACACCCGACGCCGTCACCCGGCGCTCGGGGGCCGAGCGCCGATCAGCAGACTGTCACCAACGTGGTGAGTGGGTACAGCTAGCCGGGCAGCAGTACCAGGCGCATCAGCGCGGGCGTCACCGCCCGAACCGCATGCGGGCACCGAGCTGGCATGCGAACCCAGGTCCCGGCCGGCGCAGCCACGCAGCGTCCGGCGAGCGTCAAGTCCATCTCTCCAGTGATGACCTCGATGATCGCCGGGCACGGCGCATCGTGCTCGGGCAGTTCCGCACCTGCAGCGAATCCGAACATGACGAGCCGCAAGCCGTCGTCCGCGGTCGCGGCCGTCTGGCGCACGACCCCGTCCGAAGGCGGCTGAATTAGCTGATCCGCCCATGCCACGACGTCACAGGTCGATGGCGTCTCGGGCATGTGGTGTCTCCTTGTGTCGGGCGCCGCACTCCGTGGTTTTCCGCAATCCGGTCCGCGGGGATCCCGGATGGTTTCTATCGGGCGCAGTTTATTAAATGTATATGAGTACAAAATCAACCCGTCCGGAGGCCCCTCGTCATGCGCCGCACCCGCTTGTCCGCCCTGACCGGAGGACGCTTCCTAACACCGCGGGCGACGGCGTCCGACGGATGGAGCGCCATGGATTCCCGGAGCCGCGACTGGGAGCGCGCCTACCGCAACCGGTGGCAGCACGACCGCGTCGTGCGATCCACGCACGGCGTCAATTGCACCGGCAGCTGCTCCTGGAAGGTCCATGTCAAGCAGGGCATCGTGACGTGGGAGACCCAGCAGACCGACTACCCCGAAAACGGTCCCGACGTCCCGGACTATGAGCCGCGCGGGTGCCCGCGGGGAGCAAGCTTTTCCTGTACGTGTACTCGCCCCTGCGGATCCGCTTCCCGTACGTCCGTGGCGCGCTCTTGGAGCGCTGGCGGACCGAGCTCGAGCGGACCGGCGATCCGGTCGACGCATGGGCTGCAATTCAGGCCGATCCCGAGGCGCGCGCCGCATACACGACCCAGCGTGGCAAGGGCGGGTTCGTACGTGCCAGCTGGGACGAGGTCGCGGATCTCGTCGCGGCGGCACACGTTCACACGATCCGCAAGTGGGGACCCGATCGGGCGATCGGTTCTCACCGATTCCGGCCATGTCGATGACCTCGTACGCCGCCGGATCGCGCTACTTCTCGCTGACGGGCGGCGTCCTCAACGCTTCTACGACTGGTACGCGGACTTGCCGCCGGCCTCCCCGCAGATCTGGGGTGACCAGACCGACGTGCCCGAGTCCGCGGACTGGTGGAACGCGACGTACCTGATGATGTGGGGCTCCAATGTCCCGATGACCCGCACACCCGACGCCCACTTCATGACCGAGGCGCGCTATCGGGGCCAGAAGACGGTCGTCGTGTCGCCGGACTACTCGGACCACACCAAGTTTGCGGACGAGTGGCTCGCCGCCCAGCCCGGCAGCGATGCAGCCCTTGCGTTGGGATGGCGCACGTTGTGCTCCGCGAGTTCTATGTCGACCGCGAGGTTCCGTACTTCACCGACTACGCGCGCCGCTACACCGACATGCCGTTCCTCGTGACGCTGCGCGAGCAGGGCGGCGCTTATGTGGGGGACCGGTTCCTGCGGGCGGCCGACGTCGGCGACGCGACCGAGCACGCCGACGTAAAGACCGTCGTCTGGACTTGGCGAGTGGCGGACCCGTGGTCCCCAACGGATCCCTCGGTTCCGCTGGGGCAAGGCACGCCGGGTCGCTGGAACCTCGAACTCGGCGACTCGAGCCCGCCTTCAGCCTGCTGGGCCACCACGAGCGGCTGGTTGAGGTCGACCTGCCGCGCTTTGACATCGGCGAGGGGGAGTGCGGCGGAATCATGCGTCGCGGGGTCCCCGCACGCATCGTGGGTGGGCAACTCGTGACGACGGTGTTCGATCTTCTTGCTGCCCAACGGGGGTCGCGCGCGGCGAACTCCCCGGTCAGTGGCCATCGGGTTACGACGACCCCGAGCCCTGCACGCCCGCCTGGCAGGCCGAGCTCACGGGCGTGGTCGCCACGACCGTTGCACGGATCGGGCGCGAGTTCGCGCACAACGCTGAGCGACCCGTGGCCGCTCGATGATCGTCATGGGCGCGGGCACCAACCACTGGTACCACTCCGACACGATCTATCGCTCGATGTTGTCGCTGGTCATGTTGTGCGGCTGCCAGGGCGTCAACGGCGGCGGCTGGGCGCACTACGTCGGCCAGGAGAAGGTCCGTCCGATCACCGGGTTCTCGACCTTCGCGTTCGCGCCTGGACTGGACGCGCCCGCCCCGCCTGCAGGCCGCCACCCCATTTTGGTACCTGGCGACCGAGCAGTGGCGCTACGAGGCGCTCGGCGCCGACGCCCTGTCGTCCCCGCCGGTGGGCGGACTTTCGCCGGACGCCATTTCGCCGACCGTCGCGAAGGCCGCACGGATGGGCTGGCTTCCGGCCAACCCGACCTTCGACCGCAACCCGCTCGAGATCGCCCGCGCGGCCGAGGAGGAAGGCATGCGCCGGCCGACTATGTCGTGCGCGAGCTCAGGCCGGGCGGCTGCGGTTCGCCGCCGAGGATCCCGGGGCACCGGAGAACTTCCCGAGGGTGCTGATGCTGTGGCGCGCAACCTGCTCGGCTCGTCCAGCAAGGGCCACGAGTACTTCCTGCGCCACCTGCTGGGTGTGCCGACGCCGCGGTCCGCGCCGACGGATCCACCCCCGACCAGCGGCCCGCAGGAGGTCGTCTGGCGCGACGAGGCCGCCGAGGCGAAGCTCGACCTGCTCGTAACGCTCGACTTCCGGATGAACGGCTCCTGCCTGCACTCGGACGTCGTGCTGCCGGCGGCCACCTGGTACGAGAAGTACGACCTCTCCTCCACCGACATGCACCCGTTCGTGCACGCGTTCAACGCCGGCGATCGCGCCGCCGTGGGAAGCGAGCAGCGACTGGGACACCTTCATGCGCATCGCCGCGGTCCTTCTCCCGCGCTGGCTGCGCGGCACCTCGGCGTCCGACGGGATCTCGTGGCCGCGCCGCTGATGCACGACACGCCGGACGAGATCGCCCAGCCGGGCGCCGAGTGCGCGATTGGAAGCTCGGCGAGTGCGAGCCGTCCCCGGCCGCACGATGCCCCAGCCTGCTCGTCGTCGAGCGCGATTACCCCGCCGTCGGCGGCGCAGCTGGCGGCGCTCGGGCCGCTGCTCGAACAGCTCGGCAGCGACGCAAGGGCGCCAGCTGGAAGCCGGTCGAGGAGGTCGCGCGAGCTGGCGCCCAAGAACGGGCTCGTCCGCGGCGGTCCCGCCGACGGGCGCCCCGTCGCTGAGCCAGAGTCGAACACGCCTGCGAGGCGATCCTCTCCCTCTCCGGAACGACGAACGGCCGGCTCGCGCTGGAGGGCTTCCGCTCGCTCGAGGAGCGCACCGGCGTTCCCACTCGCCGACCTGGCCGAGCTTTCACGCGCAGGCGACCGGATCACGCTCGCCGACGCGCAGGTGCAACCCCCCGACCGTGATCACCTCGCCGGAGTGGTCCGGGATCGAGGCGCAACGGTCGTCGCTACGCGCCGTTCACGATCAACGTCGAGCGGGCGGAAGCCGTGGCACACGCTCTCGGGGCGCCAGCAGCTCTACGTCGACCACCCCTGGATGCTCGAGCTCGGCGAAGGGCTGCCGGCGTTCCGGCCGCCGCTCGACCTACGCCGCAGCTCTTCGGCGACCAGAGGCAAATGCCAGGGACGGAGACGCGGCGCGAACTGACCTTGAGCTTCCTGACACCGCACTCGAAGTGGTCGATCCACTCCGAGTACCAGGACAACCTGCAACATGTTGACGCTCTTCCGCGGCGGCTCGACGCTCTGGCTCAGCCGTGAGGACGCTGAGGCGCCTCGACATCCACGACAACGACTGGGTCGAGGCGTACAACCGCAACGGCGTCATGGTGCTGCGCGCGGACGGGTCACGCACCGCGTACCCGCAAGAGTATGTGATGCATGGTCTACCACTCGAAGGACCGGCATCCTGAACACCCCGCGGACAGAGCTGACTCGGCAACCGCGGCGGCACCGACAACTCGCTGACACGAGATCACGATGAAGCCGACCCACCTCGTCGGCGGCTACGCGCAGCTCTCGTTCGGCTTCAACTACTACGGGCCGACCGGCCTCGCAGCGCGACGAGATCACGGTGCTCCGCAAGCGCCGAAGGGCCGGTCGAGTTCTGATGCGCGTGCGGGCGCAGGTTGGAATGGTGATGAATCTCGACAAGTGCATCGGCTGCCACACCTGCTCGAGTCACCTGCAAGCAGGTGTGGACGAACCGGGCCGGCACCGAGTACGTCTGGTTCAACAACGTCAAGACGAAGCCCGGGACTTGGGCTAACCCGAGGCGCTGGAGGACCAGGAGCGAGCGCCACGGCGGCTGGGACGCTCGATCAGGAAGGGCC
>CAVYHI010000026.1:0-12010 GCA_963768285.1 uncultured Thermoleophilia bacterium | reverse complement strand
AGCAGTGTAGCGCGCCGCCGGAGCCCCGCCTGATGGGCTAGAGCGTGCGCAGCACCCCGACGACCCGGCCGGCGACCCGGAAGTCCTCACGGACCTCGATCGGCGCGAAGTCAGGGTTCTCGGCGATCAGCAACACGTGGTCGTCCCGGCGCTGGAAGCGCTTGACCGTCGCCTCCTCGCCAATCAGCGCGACGATGATCTGACCGTTCTCGGCCGTGTCCTGGCGGCGTACCGCGACCACGTCGCCGTCGAGTATTCCCGCATCGCGCATCGACTCACCCGTGACCCGCAAGGCGAAGTCGGCCGCGAACGGCGTCTGCACCCAGTCCTCGACTTGCTCGTCGGCCAAGCGCGGCAGGCCCGCGGCGACAGCGCCCACCAAACGGCCGCAGCCCCGCCCCGCGATCGCGCACGGAGGCCGCCGGCACGGCGGCCGTGCGGCCACGACGGGCGTCCATCGCGCGGGGCTTGGACGGATCTCGGCGAAGATAGCCGCACTCGGCGAGCTTGGACAGGTGGGCATGGACGGTCGACGGGGAGGCGAGTCCGACCCCGTCCCCGATTTCGCGGACCGTCGGTGGATACCCGGTGCGCTCGCAGTGCTGTGCGATGAAATCGAGGATCTCGGCCTGGCGGCCACTCAGGTTGTCCATCGGGTCGTCTCCCAGCCTTCACTATGGCGAACAGGTGTTCTGCACGGACCGTATCAGGCCGGGACGAAGGTTTCTATTGTCCGTGCTGGCCCACCCGCCCGCGCCGGACCGGTATCCTCTACCGACGCTACGCGCCAGTGGCGGAATTGGTAGACGCGCAAGGTTGAGGGCCTTGTGACCCGTACGGGTCGTGGAGGTTCAAGTCCTCTCTGGCGCATGACGACGCCCGTGCGGCCTCCGGCAGCACGGGCGTCGGTGCGCTCGAGGGCGCACGCCTCTGCACCGCCACACCGGGGGTCCGGCTCACCGCGCACCGAGCAGGCGCGCCGCGGTCGGCGCGCGCGACCACCGCACGCTGCGCGGACGGACGCCGGGTCGGGCCCTAGATGCTCTCGATGAGGCCGAGGATCCACGCCAGCAAGTACACCGACAGCACTGCGCCGAGGTACAGCACGATCGCGAGCACGATCGCGGCGATGAAGGATCCGACGAACCTGACGGGAAACGACTTGGTATTTCGGAATTCACGACCGCAAGCTTACCGGTCGGTCGGGCATTCTCACAGGGGGACGTTCGAACGCAGCTCGCCGGTCGTCCGCCCCAGATCCGCCGTCTGCCAAGGAGCCAAGATGACCGATCCCGCGACCGCTACCGACGGCGCGACCGCGTGCGCGACGCGCTGCTGGAGAACATCCACGATCAGGTCGTGCGCGCACCGAACGCGACCGCGCTCCTTCGACTAGCGGAGGCGTATGCCTGGACCGTCGCCCCCGACCAACCCCACGGCGGGCGCAACGAGGGCTGACGCACCTACCAGCTCGGCGAGCAGTAGGTCGAGACGAACAGCAGCACGGCGACCACGACCGTGATCCGGTCGAGGTTCTTCTCGACGATCGCCGAGGAGCCCCCGTAGCTACCGCTGGTCGAGCCGACGCCAAACGCGCCCGACAGCCCCGCGTCACGGCCCGAGTGCAGCAGGATCAAAAAGACCAGCAGCGCACAGACGATCGATTGGAAGACGATAAGCACAGCCGTCATCGGGGTACACGCTAGCATCCGGTGGCGCCGCGGGTCGCCGGCGCGCCGCCGACCCGTACCCCCGATCGTGCGGAAGCGGATTGAGCACAGTGCCCGACAACCTGGATGACCTGCCGCTCCTGAACCCGCCGGAGTACCCCAACTGCTTCGTCTGTGGCCCGGCGAATCCGGCCGGCCTCCATCTGCGCGTCCACCAGGACGGCACCGATGCGGTCGCCATCTACTCCCCGACGCCAGAGCAGGAGGGGTAACCGCAGCGGTTTCACGGGGGCTTGGTCGGCCTGCTCGTCGACGAGATGCTGGTCTATGCCGGTGCTCCGCACGGCATCTGGGGCATGACCGCCAAGGTGCGCTACTGGCTGCGACAGGCAATTCCGATGGACGCCGACCTCGAGCTGCGCGGACGGCTGACCCAGCGCAGCGACCGGGGGTTCCGGGCGGTCGTGGCGATCCACGTAGCCGACGGCCAACTGGTGGCCGAAGGCGAGGGCATGTGCGTGGCCTGGAACGGCGAGACGCCGGGTCCGGAAGACCGCGCCGCTACGACCGGCGCGACCTGAACGCCCGGCCCTGCCCCGCGACCCTGGAGCCGACCGATGCAGATCCGCACGCTCGCCGATGCCACACCGTTCGTGACCGCCGACCGGAGCACGATCCGAGTCTGCTCGACCGCACGACGGCGCCGGTGCGTCACCAGAGCCTCGCCGAGGCGACCATCGGCGCCGGCTGCGACCACCCGGCACTACCACCGCGCCGCCGAGGAGATGTACTTCCTGTTGGAGGGCTGCGGCGAGATCGAGGTCGACGGCGCGCGGGCGCGGGTTCGCCCCGGCGACGCGATCCTCATCCCCCCGGAGCCTGGCACCAGCTGACGGCCGACCCCGAGACGACATCCGCATGCTGTGCTGTTCCAGTCCGCCCTACGCGCACGAGGACACCTTCTTCGCCTGAGATCGCCGACATCCGCACGCCGGAGCTGACGCTGATCCCGATGAACCGGCGGATCGCACGCGGCATCCTGATCGCCGAGCCCCGGAGGCACCCGCTGGGCCGAGGGCTACCCCACCGAGGTGTCGCTCGCGTGCGCGACCGCCGTGCTCGTCGCGCTCGAGGACGGCCGTATGGACGCGTTCGGGGCGTTTTGCATCGTGCGCGAGTTCGACGCGCTGACGATGGCGACGCGCTGTTCCATGGGCCACCCGACGAATGGGGCACCGTCGACATCGGGTACGGGCTCGTGCCGGCGGCGCTGGGTACGGCTAGCCACCAAGGCCGTCGTCGCGATGCTCGAGTGGGCGTTCAGCCGGTCGGAGGTGACCGGGTGACGGCCAACGCCACCGACGACAACCGTGGGTCGATCGGCGTCATGGCGCGCGCCGGGATGACCGTCAGCCACGGGCCGGGCGGCCTGGTTCGGGGCGTCGCGATGCGCGAGTTCTGGTCGCCGCCGCCGATCCACCGTCCGGACGCCCCGTCGATGGCCGACTAGGATGGCGAGGTCCCATTCCCCCACCGAGGAGCCCGCGTGGCATCGCAGCTGATCCGCATCGGCCACAGCCCAGACCCTCGACGACGCGTCGACGTTCTACGCGCTCGCCAACGGGCTCATCCCGATGGAGGGCTTCCGCGTCGAACACATCCTGCGCGACATCGAGACGCTGGACCCGAATCGGGCCTCGAAGGGGCGCTTGGAAGTGATGCGATCTTGGTGCACGCGTACGCGTACGTGGCCGTCAAGCAACGGCTCCTGCCGCATGGCGCGTTCATGGGCAGAAGTACGCCATGGTCGTCGCCGACCAAGCTCGACCCGGCCCAGCTGCCGTTGCTGCGCGTCGCGGTGCCCGGCGCCTGGACCAGTGCGTTCCTGAGCTGCAGCTGGCCGTGGGCCATCTCGCCGAGCCGGTGCTCACCCCGTTTGACGAGTCCTCGACGTCGTGCCGACGGCAAGGTCGACGCGGGCCTGGTGATCCACGAGTGGCCAGCTGACCTACAACCCAAGGCCTGGTGAGCATCCTCGATCTGGGATCTGGTGGGACGAGCTCACCGGGGGTCTTCCCTGCCGCTGGGTAGCAACGCGGTCCGCCGGGACATGGGCGATGAGGCGACCCTGCGGCGGCTTTCGGACCTGTCGCGCGACAGCATCGCCTACGCGCTCGAGCAGCGGTAACCGGCGCTCGAGCACGCCGAGCGCTTCGGCCGCGGACTGACATGATCTGGCGGACCGGTTCGTCGGCATGTACGTCAACGAGCGGACCCTCGACAGGCGAGGACGGGCGGGCCCCGATCGACGAGCCGCTGCGCCGCGGCGCCGAGGCGGGGCCGAGTCCCGGGCCCTGGTCCGGCTGGGACTTCATCGAGGACTGAGCGCGTGAGCGCGCGCGACTCGGACGCCGAATCCATCGGTTGACCGAGCGCTTCCCTGACGTCCCTGATCCCTGAGCCCTTGCGCGGCCGCTCCAGAGGGCTGGATACGGCCGCACGGGCGCCGCTCGCCACCGAAGAGCAGGCCTATGACGACAGACGCGCGGCCTGCTCGCCGAGATCGCAGATGCCGGGTGGGATACATACGTTTCGATGCCAATGGCCGCTGCGGCGTCTGCACAGTTCGTCGGCAAGGCGTACTCGCTCGGCGAGCTCCGGAGCTCCCCCCTCGTCGCCCCTGCCCATCTGCCCGGCGTCCGGCACGCCCTGAACCTGATGACGCCCTTCTTCCTGCAGAGCCTGGGCTCGACATCGACGACCTCGCGGCCGAGGCACAGCCGTTCGAGGACGAACGGCATGACCCAGGACGCCGGACGCCGCCGCGCGGCCGCTCGGGCTTGCGGGCATCATGCGCATCTTGCTGCTGACCTACCGCTTGGTGCCCGTCCCGTTGGTGCTCGTGGCTCTGGTCAGCACGCTGCCGGAGTTCGTGCCGCTCATCGGCAGCCAGCTCGCCTACGGCGGGGCGTCGAGCCGGCGCGTCAGCTGGTGCCGGAGCTGCTGACGCTGCGCCCCAGCCCTTCGGGCCAGCTGTCGATCGCGGCGACCACGGTCTCGATCCTCTACCTGGTCAACGGCATTCCGCCAGCGCTGGCATCGCCCTCGACAGTCGGCGAACGGTTCCCCCCGCTGGTTGCGCTCGTCTTCGTCACCGCCATCGGGCGTCACCTCGCTTCCTGGCCCTGCTGATCCCGGGATCTCCCTGTTGTCGTGCCCCTGGTCGCGCCGATCTGCGTCGTGACCGAGCAGCGCCGCGTCGCGAGGCGATGGTCGGAGCGTGGCGCTGAACGGGGCCACTTCGGTGGCTGGGCAGTTCACTTCGATCGAGATGACCGTCGGGCTCGCAACCTGTTGATCGCCGATCTATCAACATCCCCCTCGGCGCCGCCGGCGACCTCAAGTCGTGCTGCCGGACTCGCACGTTCATCTCCCTCACCCTCGTGGCGCCGGTCGGCAACACCCCCGTCGCACTGATCTACGTCGAGCTGCGGGTGCACGAGCACGCGGTCTGGCCAGCCTCCGCCCAGGGCGACCGCGCCGCCGCTGAGGCCGACCTCGGCCGGCCGCGTGCGCAGAAGCAGATCACGCGCCGCCGATGACATCTTCCGTGTTCCATCGCATCCTATAAGATCGGTGTGCGACAGTCTGCAGATGCGCCATCCGCATTCGAAGACGCCTCCCGAGCTGCCGGAGTCCGAAACCGTCCCGGTTTGCGGGCTTGAGCATTTCCGCTCGGACCCTACCCCGTTCGCCGATCCGCCCGCCGCCGACCCGACGATGTTGGAGAAACCGCCTTCCCGTTCGTGCGCTGGCCCGCGAGGTGAGATCCCGGAGCCGCTGCTGCGGCCCGACCACCTGTTCGTGGTCCGCGCCGGCCGGATCGCCGTGTTCGAATCCACGGCTGCCGGCCATGAGGTCATGACCGCGATCCTCGACGAGGGCAACGTCTATTCGACCCTCGGCAGCGGGATCGAGCCGATGATCGCCGCGCTCGAGGACTCGGCGGTGTCGCCACTGTCGGGCCAGTCGCTGGAGGCGCTGATGTCGCGCTACCCGCGCCTGGGTCGCAATCTGGCGCAGGTGCTGTCTGAGCGCACCTCGACGTTGAGCCAGACGGTTGCGCTCATCTCCGAGATGCGCGTCGAAGACCGCCTGCGTGCCCGGCTGCACCAGCTCGCCGACCGCTTCGGTGTGGCGGCTCCCGAGGGGATCCAGTTGCGGCTGGACCTCACGCACGCCCAGTGGGCCTCACTGGTGGGGGCATCGCGCGAGGCCGTCACCACCGGCTTTTCCAAGCTGCGCAGCGCCGGTCAGATCACGATGGACGGCCGGGCGATCACGATTCCGTGGCACGTGGTGCCGCCGGTCGTCGCCGAAGCGCCCGCGCACGCCGCCTGAAGACCCCGTAGTCGCGTCCGCGGCAACCGGTACGGCCGGCCGCGGACGCACAGCCGCACCGTCCTGCGGACGCCCTGCGGGCGCGGACTAGCTGCCGCCCGCCTGCTGGAGGGCGGTAATCGCAGCCCGTAGCGGCGCCAAATGTGCGACTACGGTGTTCACGTCCCCTGCGTGTGCCGCCGTGTCGATGGCCGACATCTGGGCCACGACGGTCCCGAGCGGGCCGAGGATCGCCTGGCGCTGGGCGTCAAGTCGTGAGTCGTCAACCTCCTGGACCGTCAGCCGCCGCAGGCCGAGTTGGGCTGCGCTGACCGCGGTGTCGAGCGACGGCGCCTCGGCCTTGGCCTGCGCGACGGTCAACGTCTGGCCGTTCGCACCGAGCGTGGCGGCGAAGTTGCGGATGGCCGCCGTGGTCGCGGCCGAATCGCCGAGGAACACCTGCGGACCGACGCGCGCGCCGGTCGGCAGGGTGGTCGTCGGCGCCGGCAGCGAGGCGGCCCCGCAGCCGGCCAGCACCAGACACGCCGGCACCACCACCGCGGCAACGACCCGGCGCCTCACGACCTTGACTCGGCTCACGTGACCACCCTCGTTCAAGCACTGCGTGCGTCATTGTCCCACCGGCATCGGCCGACGCACCGCCACGCGGATGGTGCCACGGCGCCGACCCGGGCGGCACTCGGGCGGGTCCGGGCGCGCCCGATGGCGCATCCGGACCGCAAAGCCCGGGCTAGGGGACCAGCACCAGCTTGCCGCGGGTGTGGCCCGATTCGGCGGCGCGATGCGCGTCCGCGGCCCGCTCGAACGGGTATACCTCCTGCACATACCCGCGCACCGCACCGCTGGCCACCAGATCGGCGATCTGCCGCATCTGGGCGCCGTCGGGGTGTACGAGCATGTGCACGCCACGCACGCCGTGTGCTGCGGCGTCCTCCTGGGGCAGCGGCCCGAGGATCGACACCATCACGCCGCCCTTGCGCAGGACGCCCCACGAGCGCTGGCGCACGTCGCCGCCCTGGCTCTCCAAGACGACATCGACGTCCGAGAGCACCTCGGCGAAGTCGGTCGAGGTGTAGTCGATCGGGATGTCGACGCCCAACTCCCGCAGGAACTCCTGATTGCCCGGACCGGCTGTGCCGGCCACGCGCGCGCCGCGGACCTTCGCCAGCTGCACCGCGATTCGAACCGACGCCGCCGGCTGCGGCGTGGATCAGGATGAGCTGCCCGGCCGAGAGCTCGCCAAGCTCGAGCGCCTGGTAGGCGGTCAGCGCAACCAGCGGCAGGGATGCGGCCTCCTCATGGGAGATGTTGGCGGGTTTCGGGCGCCACCTCCGCGGCGGGGACCGCGGCGTACTCGGCGTATCCGCCGACGGCCTTGGGGAATCCGACCAGACCGAAGACCTCGTCGCCGACGGCGAAGCCCTCGACGCCCGGGCCCACCGCGTCGACGACGCCGGAGACGTCCCAGCCCGAGGATGACCGGCGGCTCGATCCCGCGGCTCTTCATCAGGCCCCCGTTGCGGCGTGTCTTCCAGTCGACCGGATTGATCCCGGCTGCCCGGACACCGCAGCAGCAGCTCGCCCTCGCCGGCCTCGGGCCGGGGGATTTCCTCCAAGCGCAGCTCCTCCGGGTCGCCCCACTGATGGGTGACAAGTGCGCGCATCGTGCCCGGCATCGGTTCCTCCGCATCGTTATCGGTCTGACCTGGGCAAGATTACCCACCCCGAACACGCGGCCACGCTGCCGCAGTTTGCGGCTATCGCTCCTTGGGAACGATCTGGCCGAGCGCAAACCGTGGCCGGTAGACTCGGCCGGCCCGAGTGAACGCCCATCGAAAGGTTCGCGTGCCCGTCGATCTCGCCCCCGACCAGCTGGTCGTCACGACCGTCCGGACCCTGTCCATGGACGCCGTTCAACAGGCGAACAGCGGCCACCCCGGGGCATGCCGATGGGCGCCGCCCCGATGGCCTTGCACCCTCTTGGCGCTGCACATGGCTACGACCCGCGGGATCCCGAACTGGCCCGACCGGGACCGCTTCGTCCTTTCGGCCGGCCACGCCTCGATGCTGCTCTACCCCTGCTCCACCTGACCGGCTACGACCTCCTCGACGACATCAAGCGGTTCCGCCAGTGGGGCCGCGAGACGCCGGGCCACCCGGAGGCCGGCTCACGCCCGGCGTGGAGATCGACCACCGGGCCGCTCGGCCAGGGATTTGCCAACGCCGTCGGCATGGCCATCGCCGAGCGCTCCTGGCCGCGCAGCTACAACCGGCCCGGCTACGACATCGTCGACCACTACACCTACGCCCTCTTCTCCGACGGCGACCTGATGGAGGGCATCTCCGCCGAGGCCGCCTCGCTGGCCGGCCACCTGGGCCTGGGCAAGCTGATCGTACCTCTACGACGACAACCGCGTCTCGCTCTGGACGCACGACGCCGCTGACCTTCACCGGAGGACGCCCCCCCGGGCTTCGCGGCCGCTGGCTGGCACGTGCTCTTGTCGTCGACGACGACGACCTCGCGGCGATCGACGCCTGCCACGCGGCGGCGCAGAGGCCAGCACGAGACGCCGACGCTGATCCGCGCTAAGACCATATCGGGTTCGGCTCACCCCCAGCAGGACCCTGAGAGGCCCACGGCAGCGCACCTCGCGCCGACGAGGTGATCGCCCACAAAGCGCAACCTCGGCTGGCCGAGCCGAAGAGCCCTTCGGGCCGCCGCGGGAAGCCGTCGACCACCTCTCCCGCGAGGCGGTAGGCAAAGGCGCCGGCGCCGGCTGAGAGCGAATGGCAGAGTCGGCTCCGCCGCTCTACGCCCAGGCATTCCCCGAGCTAGCTGGTTAGCAGTGGAGCCCTTTCCGCCACGACCGGGAAACTGCCCGAAGGCTGGGACGCGGACATTCCGGGCTTCGGGCTCGACGATGCGCAGGCGAGCCCGCCAAGGCAAGCGGGAAGGTGCTCAACGCCATAGCGCCCAAGCCTGCCGACCCTCATTGGCCAGGCTCGGCAGATCTCCGTCGTTCCACCGAGACGACGTCAACGGCTCGGCGAATTCGCCCTCGGGGCGTACGGCGGGCGAATATCCACTTCGGCGTGCGCGAGCACCGATGGGTGCCGTCGGCAACGGCCTGGCCGCCACGGCGGCCTGCGGCCGGTCTGCTCGACGTTCCTGATGTTCTCCGACTACATGAAGAACACGATCCGGATGGCGGCACTGCAGGCTGCCGGTCGTGTTCGTCTACACGCACGACTCGGTGGGCCTCGGCGAGGACGGACCGACCCATCAGCCCTCGAGCACCTGGCGGCGCTGTGTGCCTGCTGGGCCTCGTCGTGTTCCGGCCGGCCGACGCGACCGAGGCCGCCGGCGCGTGGGGGTTCGCCGTCCAGCGCACCGACGGCCCGAGCGTGCTCGTCCTGTCGCGGCAGGGACTCCGACCCTGGCGCGCACGCCCGACGTCGCCCGCGGCGCCTACGTGCTGCGTGACGGCGGCGATTGCATCCTCCTTGCGACCGGCAGCGAGGTGCCCCTCATCCAGCGCGCGGCCGATGCCTCTCGGACCGGGGCATCGCCGCGCGCGTGGTCAGCATGCCCAGCTGGGAGCTGTTTCTCGCCCAACCCCGGGACTACCAGGACAGCGTGCTGCCGCCGACATCCGCAGCCGGGTCAGCGTCGAGGCGGCCGCGACCCTGGGCTGGCACCGCTTCGTGGGTCGCGACGGCATCGCGATCGGCATCGACCGGTTCGGCGCCTCCGCGCCGGGCGACGTGGTCATGGCCCACCTGGGCATCACTCTCGAGGCGGTGGTCGAGGCGGCCACGTCCCTGGTGACCTGAGCGGCCGCCGCGCAACACCCCCCGCACCGGCTCCCCAGATGACGATTCGCATGCCAAGGTATCCCGGACCCCGTCTGTCGCCGGGCACACGGGGAGGATCCATGCCAGCCGCGATGATCCGAGCCGCGCGCGCCGGATCGTCCCCCACCGAGGCGCCGCTGTGACCACCGCCACCATCGTCAACGACCCCCAGACCGCGTTCGACCTCGGCGCGAGGCTGTCGCGGACGCCGGCCCCGGCCAGCATCGTCATCTTCGGGGCGTCCGGCGACCTGAGCCACCGCAAACTCATGCCGGCGCTCTACAACCTCGCCCTGCAGCAGCTCCTGCCGCCGGAGATGAACATCATCGGCATGTCGCGCAGCCCATGGAGCGACGAGGAGTTCCGCGCCGAAGTCCGCGACGCAGTCGCGACCCACTGCTCCCACTCAGCCGCGCTCGACGAGGCGGTCTGGGAAGCAGTTCGCCGCGCGGCTGGGCTACCCGAGGCCCTGCGAGTTCACCGACCCCGAGGGCTATGCCGCGCTCCGCCGGCGGACTCGAGGAGCTGAGCCGCCCGGCTTCGGCCTGCGCGGCAACCGCCTCTTCTACCTGGCGATCCCGCCGGACTTCTTCGCGCCGATGACGACGCAGCTCGGCGGGCGGGGCTCGCCCGCGGCGCCGACAGACCCCCTCGGCCGCATGATGATCGAGAAACCGTTCGGCGCGGACCTCGCCAGCGCCCGGGCCCTGAACGAGCGCCTCGTCCGGTTCGCGGAGAGCCAGATTACCGCATCGACCACTACCTGGGCAAGGAGACCGTCAGAACATCCTCGTGTTGCGGTTCGCCAACGCATCTTCGAGCCCCTCTGGAACCGCCGTTACGTCGATCACGTGCAGATCACGGTGGCCGAGGACATCGGCGTCGAGAGGCGCGGCGGGTACTACGACGCAGCGCGGCGCGCTGCGCGACATGGTCCAGAACCACATGCTGCAGCTTCTGGCCTGGTCGCCATGGAGCCGCCGGCGCGCTTCGACGCGGACAGCCGTCCGCGACGAGAAGGTGAAGGTGCTGCGGGCGATCCGCCCGCTCGCCGCAGCCGCGTCGGCCGAATCGACGGTGCGCGGGCCAGTACGCGCGCGGGCTGCATCGGCGGACAGCCGGTCCCCGGCTATCGCGAGGAGCCGGGCGTGGCGCCCGGACTCCACCACCGAGACCTACGTGGCGATCCGGCTGACGTCGACAACTGGCGCTGGGCGGGCGTGCCCTTCTATCTGCGGACCGGCAAGCGCCTGCCGAAGCAGGTGACCGAGGTCACGATCCAGTTCAAGCCGGCGCCGCACCTGCCGTTCGGCACACCGACGGTCGAGTCAACCGAGCCGAACCAGCTCATCCTGCGCATCCAGCCCGACGAGGGCATCTCGCTCCGCTTCGGGCCAAGGTCCCCGGGCCGCGGATCGCCGTCCGCAGCGCACCATGGACTTCGTTACGGCGCTCGTTCGGCGAGGACCGCCGAGGCCTACGAGCGGCTGCTGCTCGATGCGCTGCTCGGCGACTCGACGCTGTTCATCCGCCGGGACGAGGTGGAGGAGGCGTGGGAGATCCTCGAGGAGTTGTTGCGGCGGTGGAACACGACCGCGATCGCGGCGTCCAACTACGCCGCGGGAACCTGGGGACCCCCGGAGGCGGACGCGCTCATTCGCCGCGACGGACGGGAGTGGCGGCGGCTGTGAGCGACCCGGCCAGCGAGGTCGCCTGGGACGGCCACGTCGCCAACGTCAACGAGCTGCGCGGGGCGTTGTCCGACCTGCAGCCGACCGGTCCCGGGGGCAGCCCGCTGCCGGTCGCGGCCGTGCTCAACCTCGTCGTCGCCGCGGACCACGAGTCGGCCGCTACGCATCGAGGAGGTCATCGAGTCGCTGGCCGATCACCAACCCTCGCGGGCGATCGTCGTCGAACGCGACGCCGACGGCGACGGCATCGATGCCCACATCGAGGTGCGTGCACAGCTGATGGGCAGTACCCGCACCCCGTCGCGGGTCGAGCTGGTGCACCTGCGCCTGCACGGCTCGGCCGCCCAAGGCGCGGCCAGCGCGGTGCGGGCCCTGCTGCGCCAGGACCTCCCG
>CAVYHI010000025.1:0-72734 GCA_963768285.1 uncultured Thermoleophilia bacterium | reverse complement strand
GCGCCCGTCGCCGGCAGGCCCCAGATCAGGTTCGAGCCGTGGCCTTCCTGCCAGATCCAGACCATCAGCCCCAGCGCTCCGGCGACCGACAGCAGGTTCAGCAGCACCGCCTTGAGGGGCAACAGCAGCGAGCGGAACACCCGTGCCAGCACCAAGAAGGTCAGGATCGCAATCAGGGCGATCATCAGGGGGAAGCTGCTGTACACGGCCGAGATGAAGTCGGCATTCTCGGCACCCTGACCCCCGACGCGGACGGTTCCCGGGAACTGGTGGGCAACGTCGCGCACCCGGGGGAGCGTGTCTTGTGTGGCGACCGATGCCCCGTCATGGACAGGCAGCGCGTCGACGAGCGACAGCCCCTGCCGCTGCCACTGCGCCCCGGTCGGCGCGAACGCCGAGCGGATACCGTCGACCTTGCCGACCGCGTCGGCCAGTGCGGTGGGGCTGCCGCCGTCGACGAGGATCTCAAACGGCGCCAGCGGCCCGGGTCCAATGCCCGAGGCTTCCAGCTGGTGGAGGCCGGCCAGGGCCTCGCCCGCGCCACCAAGGGCGTTGGCGGTGGGGTTCCCGACCCGGACGTTCATCGCCGGAATCATGAGGATCGCCAGGCTGCCGATCCCGAGAATCGCCGCGGGCCAGCGGAACCGCACGACCAGGCGGGCCCATGCGGTCCAGGTGCGGCTCGCGGTGTCTTCGCGCCGGATGCGCGGCCAGTCGACGCGTGATGCGATCGTCGCCAGGAACACCGGCAGCAGCGTGATCGCCACCGCCACGCTCACCAGGGGAATCAGCATGCCCGCGTAGCCGACGCTGCGCAGAAACGGCACGGGCAGGACGACCATCGCCAGCAGGCCGATCGCGACGGTGGTCCCGGAGAAGACGACGGCGCGGCCGGCGGTCCGCATGGTGCGGACGACCGCTTCGTGGGGGTCGGCGCCGCGGTCGCGTTCCTCGCGCCACCGTGTCACGACGAGCAGAGCGTAATCGATCGCGACGCCGAGCCCGATCAGCGAGACCAGGAACTCGACGATGAACGACACGTCGGTGATCTGGGTGACGCCGCCGATGATCAGGAACGTCACGGGGATGGCGATTGCCGCCATGAGCAGCGGGATCACGGCGAGAAACGAGGCGAAGACGAACGCCAAGACGATCAGCGCGCCGAGGCCGCCGACCAGTGTCTCGACGAGCACTCCCGGCCCGCCGCCGGTGCTTCCGCCCGAGGCCAGCTCGTTCGTGCCGGTGACGTTGAAATGGGCGCCGGCGATCGACTGCGTCGCCAGCCAGGCCTTCAGATTGGCCTCGCCGGGTGGAATATCGCTGAAGCCCGGCTTGAGATACATGTAGACGAGCCCGAAGACCGTGCGGCCGTCGGACGAGACGAAGCTCGGGTTGCCGGTGTTGAAGTACGAGGCGACGCGCGCCTCGGGCACGGCGCGCGTGATGCCGGCGAACGCCGTCGCCAGCTCCTGCTTGACGCCGGGGCTGTTGACGGTGACGCCCTGCGGCAGCGTGATGACCGGCACGGCCGGCGGGACGCGGCCACCGTTGCCGAAGGTCTTGAGGATCTGGTTGTTGGTGTCGTAGCCCTCGCGGCCCGGCAGCTTGAACGTCTTGTCGAGGTTGCCGGTGACCTTCGGCAGCATCGCAAACCCGGCGACGGCAAGGATGGCCCAGGCGACGACCACGATGGCCTTGTGCCGCAGCACCCAGCGCGTCAGCAGATCCATGGGCACGACCTTTCCGAGACGGGTGGGGGAGAGACGGGCCGGCGGTGCTCGGGGGCGCGCGCCCGGCCCGCGCAGCTGCGCCCGGCGCACTGTGCCGAGGCCGGCCGGCCGGCTGCCCGGACAACGGTCCGTGCACGCCACGAGCCGCCGTCCGGATGGGTGTGGCGCGGGCTGATCGGCGACCGTCAGGATGGTGGTTGCAGGTTTTTGGTGAAAAGATTCAGGGAGCCATGGCGTACAAGTCCCCCTTCGATGACCACATTCGGCCCCCCGAAGAGCCCCCGCGTTGGCCGGATCCGGTCCCGCACCCGCCGGCCATGTACGTCCGCAGCACCCTGGCGCGCCGGCGCACCGCGCGGCGGTTCGTACGCAGCGCCCTGATCGGTGCGGTCGTGGTCGCGGTCATCGTGGTGGCGCTCGACTACGCGACCCAGACAACCCCGCAGAAGCCGGTCAACGTGACGACGGTGGTGCGCCGGGTCAACCCCGCAGTGGTCGACATCAACTCCCAACTGGGCGTTGACAACGGCGGCGCCGCGGGCACGGGCATGGTGCTGACCGCCAGCGGGGAGGTCCTGACCAACAACCACGTCGTCGACGGGGCGACCTCGGTCCAGGTCGTCGATGTCGGCAACGGGCGCACCTACACGGCAACCGTCGTCGGCACGGACAAGTCCGATGACGTGGCGGTGCTCCAGCTGCAAGGGGCGTCGGGCCTGAGCACCGTCACCCTCGGCGACTCGGCGAACGTGTCCGTGGGCGATGCGGTGGCCGCGTTCGGCAACGCCGGCGGCATCGGGGGCACGCCGAGCGTTGCCTCGGGCCACGTCACGGGGTTGGACCAGGCGATTACCGCCTACGACGACGTGATGAACACCTCGGAGAACCTGACCGGCCTGATCCAGACCGACGCCGCCATCCAGCCTGGCGACTCGGGCGGCCCGCTGGTCGACACGCACGGGCGGGTCATCGGCATGGACACGGCCGCGTCATCGAGCATGCACTTCCAGTCGCAGGGCTCCACGGCCGGGTTCGCGATCCCCATCAACAAGGCGCTGGCGATCGCCGCCCAGATCGAGCGCGGGACCTCCTCGGGCACGGTCCACATCGGGCCGACCGCCTTCCTGGGGATCGAGATCTCGCCGACCCAGAACACGGGCTCGCGGGGCGTCGCGGTCGGCGGGGTGATCCCCGGCGAGCCCGCCGCGAGCATCGGGCTGGCCGAAGGCGACATCATCACCGCCGTCGACGGCGTGCACGTGTCGACCCCGGCCGAGCTGAGCCAGGAGATGCAGCAGCTGCACCCGGGCCAGACCGTGACCGTGTCGTGGATCGACGTGGACGGCCAGCCGGCGTCGGCCACGGTGCGAGCTCGGGTCCGGGCCGGCCACCTGACCCCCGGCGCGCGCTACTCGAAAAAGAACAGCGTCGCCAGGATCACATAGAGCCCGACCAGCGCCCAGCCCTCGAAGGCCGCCGCCTCGCCATCCCCGGTGATCTGCCACACGGCGATCGCCGTCAGCGCCAGGCCGCCGATCAGGATGCCAGACACGGCGAAGGTCAGGTGGGTGCTGAAGGCGAGCGAGACCAGCACCAGCACCGGATACAGGAACACCGCGATCTGGGCGATCGAGTTCTTGATGACCGAGAGCGCCAGGTCGTTCTTCTGCTTGGCAGCCAGCCGGATGCCGACGACGTTCTCGACCGCGTTGCTGGCCAGGGCCACGATCACCAGGCCGACGAACGGCTTGGGCAGGCCGAGCGTCTTGACCGCCGGATCGATCGCCTGGACGAACCAGTTCGACACGAAGGCGGCCGCAACTCCGGCGAGTGCCAGCAGCACCACCGCCGTCCGGAGCGACACGCTCGCCGCCTCGGGGTGGGGGAGCCCCTCGGCCGCGCGTGTCGTGCGGATGTCGTGGCGCAGGTAGTCGTGCAGCCAGGCGCCGTAGACCGCCAGCAGGCAGACCGCCCCGACCGCGGAGATCGCGACCTGGTGATGGCTGGCGCGGTCGTTGGCGTACCCGGACAGGCCGAGCATGGTGATCAAGAAGACCGCCATCAACAACAGGGTCGCGGTATCGTTGGGCAGGCGGTGCCCGAACCGCATGACCCCGTGCGGGGCCACGCGGGCACCGACGATGATCGCAAGGCCGAGGATCAAGAGCGCGTTGGAGAAGATCGACCCGAAGATCGCCGTCTCGGCGACGACGGTCTGGCCGGCGGCCAGCGCGAACAGGACCACGAAGAACTCCGGCGCGTTGCCGAGGGTCGCCTGCATGACCCCGGTAACCCCGGGCCCGAAGCGCGTGCCGACGACCTCGGTGGAGAAGCCGACCAGCCATGCCACGCTCGCCAGGGCGACGCCGTCGATGACGAACCGCACGATGCCCGAGGCGGCGGCGAGCTGCGCAATCGTGGCTGCGGCCGTCAGCACCACCGCCAGCGCCAGCATTACACGCTCACCAGTGCTCAGGCCGGAGAGCCGGCTCACCGGCCGCTCCGGCCGCCGGCCGCACGGCGCGGTCCGATACCGTGACGAGGCCAAGCGGCCGCGCATCGTGATCGTGGCGGCGGTGCCGCGGCCGCACCGACGCCCCCGCCTGCCACCGGCCCGCCCGCGCCCGGCCCGCGTACGGCCGCGCGGTGCCCTCGGCCGCGGCTGGCGGCCGTCGCCAGCGGGGCCGTGACTGTCGTCCTCGTCGTCATCGCGCTGTTGATCGTACTAATCGCCGTCCCCGGGGATCTTGTGCACAGTCGAGGGCGGCGACCCGTGGTGGGCGCTTGGGGCGTGCGGCTGCGTGGACGTGCCACTGCTTGGCTTCTGCCGTGCCGTCGCCGGCACCGAGCGGGGCGCGGCCACCTCGCGGGGCCGGAATAGGTCGAGCTCCGCGCTCACCCAGAAGGGCGCGGCGATGGCGGCCGGCGTCGGCTTCGTACCGCTGCGCCGATGTCGACGCGGGTGAGCTGCTGCCCGAACGGGCCGGCTAGGCCTCCGGCGCGTCGGCCCGCGCGGACTGCAGCGCCCGACGCAGCTCGCGCTCAGTCCGGACGAAGTCCGGGCTGCCGACCTGCTCCATGCGGCGGGGGCGCGGCAGCGGCACGCTGACCTCGGCCACGACCCGCGCCGGTCGTGGCGAGAGCACATAGACGCGGTCCGACAGGAATACGGCCTCGCGGATGTCGTGGGTGATCAGCAGCACCGACCAGCGAAACGTGTCCCAGACGCTCTCGAGCCACTCCTGCATGTCGGTGCGGGTCAGCGCGTCCAGGGCGCCGAAGGGCTCGTCGAGCAGCAGCACCGCGCGGTCCTGGACGACGGTGCGCAGCAGCGCGGCCCGCTGGCGCATCCCCCCCGACAGTTGGAACGGATATGCGCGGGCGAACTCGTCGAGCCCGAAGGTGGCCAGCAGCGGCTGCACGCGCTCGCGGGCTTCGCGCCGCGCGACACCCTGGACCTCGAGGCCCAGGGTGACGTTGTCGATGACGCGCCGCCACGGCAGCAGGGCATCCGATTGTGGCATCACCGCGAACCGCTCGGTGGCACGCCCCAGCGGTGCATTGTCGACCAGCACCTGCCCGGACGTCGGCGCCGTGGCCCCGGTGAGGATCGCGAAGATCGTCGATTTGCCGCAGCCGGAGGGTCCCAGGATCGTCACCAGCTCGCCGGCGGCGAGCTGCAGCGATACGCCGTCGAGCACCGCGAGATCGCGGTAGGCGTGATGAACGGCCTCGAGGCGCAGCTTGGGCGCCTCGCCGTCGGCCCGGGCGGTCGCGATCTGTGGGTGGCTGGTCATCAGCGGGCGACCCGGCGGGACATGCGGTACCAGGGGATCATGAGCCGCTCGAGCAGGTAGGTCGCCGCGAACAGGCCGACGGTGATCAGCGTCGTGACCAGGACCGCGGCAAATACGAGGTCGGTGCGGAAGACGTGGGTCTCCTCTTCGATGTAGATCCCGAGCCCGGCCGTGGCCCCCGCGTACTCGGCGAAGATCGCCACGACGACCGAGTAGGTGATCGCGATCCGCAGGCCGGCGAAAAAGAACGGCATCGCCGTCGGCAGCCGGGCGCTGCGGAAGATGCGTAGCGGCCCGGCCCCCATCGAGGCCAGCAGCCGCTCGACATCGGGCTCGGTGGCCTGGTAGCCCTCCGAGGAACGCGACCGTGATCGGGAAGAACGACAGCAGCGCCACCAGCAGGATCTTCGGCGTCAGCCCGAAGCCGAACCAGATGATCACCAGCGGGGCGATGGCCACCAGCGGCAACGTCTGGGAGCCGATCAGCAGCGGCATCAGGGCGTTGCGCAGGATGCCCGAGGCGTCGATCACCGCCGACAGCACGAAGCCCACGACGATCGCCAGCGCAAACCCGATCACCGTCTCCTGGAGGGTGGCGAGCGTGTTGGTCCACAGCGCGTCGCGGTTGAGCCAGCCAGCGTGGAGGACGCGCGCCGGGGAGGGCAGGACCTGCGGGCTGACCCCGCTGCGGGTCGCGTAGAGCTGCCATGCGCCGACCGCCACCGCGATGATCGCCAGCGCGGGCACCCAGCCCCAGCGTCCGACCGACCCGCGGCGGGGGGCCGGCGTGTATGGGCGCGTGCTCACTTCGATCCCGGCGGCAGGTAGGCGTTGGTGTAGTAGGTCGACCAGTCCGGGCGGGTGGTGATCCGGTTGCCGTTCGCGTCGGTCAACGCGCCGGCGTCGAAGAGCAGGTTGCCGTAGCCGGCCCATTCGGCCGTGGTCTCGGGACCGGCCACGCCGGCGGGATCCAGGTAGTAGCTGTGGGCGAGCAGCGTGGCGCTGTCGTCGACCAGCGTGGTCTGGGACCCGAGTCCGTTGGGGTCGGCGGCGACCAGGATCTTGGCCGCCTGCAACGGGTGCGCCGCAGCGTACGCATAGCCGCGCTGGGTCGCCGCCAGGAACCGTCGGGCGACGTCTGGATGCGCGGCGAGGTAGTGGTTGCTGGAGATCATCAGCGTGGAGTAGTTGTCGGGCAGGCCGAGCTGGCTCAGCGCGAAGCCCGGCTTGAAGGGCTTGCCGGCCAATGCGCCCTGGATGGCCTCCCAGGTCATGTAGGACAGCGTGAAGTCCGCCTGGCCGTTCCACACCGCGTCATAGGCCGAGGTGTTGAGGTCGACGGTGGTGAACTTGCCGGTACCGCCGGCGCGCCGGATGACATAACGCAGCGTCGGGCCCTCGTCCGGGGTGCCGAAGCCGGCGTAGATCTTGCCGTCGAGGTCCTTGGGGGAGTTGATGGCGGTGTTGTTGGCGCGGATGCCGATCTGCAGCGCGTCGTGCTGGAGGATCGCGAAGACCGCGACATCATCCTCGCCGGCGGCGCGGGCGAAGATCGTGCCCGCCTCGTATGAGATCCCGAAGTCCGCCTTGCCGGATGCCACGAGCGTCTCGGGCGCGGTGGTGCCGTACGGCAGGATCTGCACGTTGATTCCGGCCTGGCGGTAGTAGCCCAAGGCCTTGGCGACGTAGATGCCGGTGTGGTTGGTGTTGGGCACCCAGTCGAGCGCCACGCTGACGGTGGCCGGCGCCGTGGCCGAGGTGCCCGTACGGGCGCTCGAGGACGACCCGCAGCCCGCGACGACGGCGCCGATCACCGCAAGGGCGGCGATCGCGCCGGCGATGCGCCGCCGCGCGCGGCTCATCGCATCTCCCGGTGATGCGCGGTCAGCCGGGTGATGGTGAGCCCGGCGTCGTCGCGCCCGGACTCTGCGACCTTGATGACAGTGACGACCCGGTCGGCGCCGGCGGACAGGGTCGCCTCATGGGCCGCGCGCACGAGCGGCCAGAGCTCATCCGGGGTGCCCTCGAGCGTCGTTCCCAGTGCCCCGACCTCATGGCGTACACCGGCGCCGGCGATCCGGGCGACGGCCGCGTCGACGAAGCGGTAGGGGTCCGCTGCGGTTCCGGCCGGTTCGGGAAGCACTTGGATCTCGACGAGCATGGGAACACCTTTCCGGCCAGCGCCCTCGCCGAACGCAGGTGTCCTCCTGCGCGCCGTACGCGCTGTACCAGCCGTTGTGGCCACGCGACCGAACCTGTCCCGCTGGTTCGAGTCGGTATGGGCACGTGTGCAACACCACCACGTGCATCGCATATGTTGCCAGCTCACTAGCGTTTTGTCGCCTGCCCCGAACGGGGGAGCGCCGGAGCCGTGCGGGCCGGCGTGCGCCGGCGGGGCGGCGGAACCGGGAGCGTTGTCGTGTCGGCCGCAGGCTCATCAAGCGATCACCCCCGTCTGTTCGGGTCGAGCGCCGGTGCGCGGGTGTGGGAGATCGCGACGCCGGATGGTCCGTGGGTGATCAAGCGCGCTGCGCCGGAGCGGGTCCGGTGCGAGGCGGCGACGCTCGCCCGGCTAGCGGGATCCGGCGTCGCGCCGCGGCTGGTGGCGGCGGGTGAGACGACGCTGATCACCGAGCGCATCACAGGGAACCCGCGCGGGCCGGCAGGGTGGGGCGCCGACGACGCGGCGGCGCTGGGGACGCTCCTTGCGCGCGTGCACCGCACCCCGGTGCCCAACGGTGACCCGTGCGGCGCCGTGGACCACGCCGCGCACCTCGCCCGCATCCGCGCCGACTGCCGCGCGGGCCCGCAGACGACCGTCGGTGCCGCCGTCGCGGCGCTGCCGGCAACGGCGACCGGCCCCCCGGTGCTCCTCCATGGGGATCCATGGAGCGGCAACGTCGTCTGGTCGCCCGCGGGCCCGGTCCTGGTCGACTGGGAGTATGCGCGCACGGGGGAGCCGGCCGAAGACCTCGCCTATCTGGCGGCGATGGATGAGCTGTCCGACGCGGTGCTCGCGGCGGTCCTGCGCGGGTACGGGGCGGACCCGGCGCTCGCTGGACGTGTCGCGGCGTGGCGCCCGCTCATGGCCGTCTGGTGCGGTGTGTGGCTCGCCGAGCGCGGCGCAGGTGACCGCGGCGCGCGCCTGGTGGCGCACGCCGAGCGGCTCCTGATGCCAATGCAGGCGAACTAGCGCCGGCGGGCTATCCGGGGTTGTGGATCGCCCAGGTCATGTGGACGATCAGGTCGCAGTGGTGCCCGCTTTGCTTGAGGTCGACGACCACGTTGACCGGGTCGGTGACCTCGACGGCACCGTCCCAGTTGTCGTAGGACAGTTCGACGGAGCCTGCCGCGAACTGGTCGGCGAGGTCACGAAGCTGCTGGGCCACCAGCTCGTGCGTCGCCGATTCACGTACGTCGAACAGGTGATGCGCCAAGAAGCCCTCCTTGGATGCCGGTTGCATTCGCTGCTTTGATCGTACGCCGGGAGCCGGCGATCTGGCGGCTCGACGTTGGGCGTTACGGACGTGATCGTGGTTTGCTCACAACCGAACAGTCCGTTGCCGCACCGGAGGCGCAGTGCCGATGCCCGAAGTCGTCATTCCGTGGAGTGCCCGCCTGCAGGCGTACAACCCCTCCGAGGATGCCGAGCGCCCCTTGCGCCGCGGCTTGGCCTGGGATCTGCTGCTGCACACCGGCATGGTCGACGGGCCGGGCGTGCGCACGGTCGATCCGCCGACCGCCGGGGTCGATGACCTCGAGCGTGTCCATGCCGGGGCGTACATTCGCGCGGTCCAGCGCTACTCGGCCGACCCACGGCGGGCGATGGAGTGGGAAGCCGGGCAATGGGGATTCGTCCCCGGCATGGACACCGTCGCGCGGGAGGGCATGCACGAGGCGGCCGCAGATGTCTGCGGCGCGGCGATGGCGGGGGCCAGGGCCGTCTGGGACGGCCCGGGACGGGCGTTCTGCCCGGCTCCCGCCGGCCTGCATCACGCCCTTGCCAACCGCGCGTCGGGGTTCTGCATCTACAACGACTGCGCCCTGGCGGTACGCGAGCTGCTGGACCTCGGCGCGCGACGGGTGGCCTACGTCGATGTCGATGCCCATCACGGTGATGGCGTGCAGTGGATCTTCTACTCGGACCCCCGCGTACTGTCGGTCTCGGTGCACGAATTCGCCTACGGGTTTTTTCCCGGGACGGGCGATCTCACCGAACGCGGCGCGGGGGAGGGGCTCGGGAGCACGCTGAACGTGCCGCTGCCGCCCTTTGCCGGCGACGGG
This sequence comes from uncultured Thermoleophilia bacterium, assembly GCA_963768285.1. GTDB lineage: Bacteria > Actinomycetota > Thermoleophilia > Miltoncostaeales > Miltoncostaeaceae > CAITWD01. The sequence continues at coordinate 62,923 of CAVYHI010000025.1, read as the reverse complement.
CCGTACCGCGCGGCGCTGGATCGGGTCATTGTGCCGGCCGTGCGGGCGTTCGGGCCCGAGGTCCTGGTGCTGCACCTGGGCGCCGACGTGCACCACGCGGACCCGCTGGCGCACCTGCAGGTGACGATTCCGGCCCTGGAGGAGGTCTATGGCGGACTGGTCGCGTTGGCCGAGGAGGTCACCGACGGGCGCATCCTGGCGATCGCCGGCGGGGGGTACAACCCGATGACCCTCGGCCGGCTCTGGGCGCTGCAGCTCGCGGCGCTGACCGGCAGCCCGGCACCCGACACGCTGCCCGAGCGCTGGCGCGATGCCGTGCGTCTGGCCCTGGGCAGCGAACCGCCGGGGGGGCTGCGCGAGGAGACGCCCATCGAGGCCGATCCGGCGCGATGCGCGGTCGGTGACCGGGAGGGGGCCGAGCGGGTCGGCCAGGCCGCTCGACTGGTCGGCGGCTAGGCCGACGCGCCGGATCGGCGCGCAGGGATCGGGCCGACCGGGCGCGAACTGGTGCGGCGTCGGGCCGGCGCGTGACGCGCGACGGCACACCGGCGCAACTCCAGGAGTGCACCATGGCCAGAGAGCCCACGTTCGGCACCACCAGATCGGGCCTTCCCGTACATGCCAAGACGCGCGACAACCTGAGCGATGTCGTCAGGTTCCGTCCGGCGCACATCCGCCAGGCGGTCGGCGAGGTCGAAGGTTTCAACGCCAAGCTCGCGGTGGTGATCACCTCCGGCGTCGGCACGATGGCGTGCGCCTACCTGTTCGCGCTCATCGCGCTGGCCAGCTTGCCGGTCATCCTGGTACAAGCCGGGGCGATCCCGGCCAGCTGGGTGCCGATGTTCCTTTTGAAGCCGGGACTCATCCTCATCGTCGCCTGGATCGCCCAGACCTTCCTCCAGTTGGTTCTGCTGAGCATCATCCTGGTCGGCCAACGGGTCCAGGCCACCGCCTCCGACGCCCGTACCGAGAAGAGTTTCGAGGACACCGAGAAGATCCTCGACCGCCTCGACCTTACGACGACGGGCGGCCTTGCCGACGTCATGGCCGCCATCGAACGCGTCGGCACGCAGATCGCCGCCCGCCCCGGGCCGCGCGCGTCGGGCGAGGCGCCTCCCGGTGCGTGACGGGGACCGTCACAGGGGACGGGTCCCGGTCATCGCGGCTGCCGACACGATAGCCTCGTGGCGTCCGATTCCGATCGCCCAGGAGCAGATATGGCCCTCGCCGCCGGCACCCCCGCACCCGACTTCACCCTGAACGATTCCGACGGCAACCCCGTCACGCTGTCCGAACTGCGCGGCACGCCGATTTACCTGAACTTCTTCCCCGCGGCGTTCTCGGGGGTGTGCACACCCTACTTTTCCAAGATCGCCCAGGACATGGGCCCGTTCGAGGGCGCGCGGGTCATCGGCATCAGCGTTGACAACAAGGCGAGCCTGGCCGCGTTCAAGCGTCAACTCGGTGCGGATCACGTGACGTTCCTGGCCGACTTCCACCCCAAGGGCCAGGTCGCCCGGCTGTACGACGTCTGGCTCGAGCAGGCCGGCATCGCCGGACGGGCGACGTTCGTGATCGACGCCGAGGGCATCATCCGCGATGTCGATCAGGTCGTCCCGGCCGAGACGCCCGACGTGGACCGGCTGATCGCGTCGCTGTCGGCCTGCAAGGTCTGATGTTCCTGCTCATCTCCCGGTTCACGGTCCCACCGACGCTACTCGCCGAGCAAACCGCGGCCCACCAGGCCTGGGTGCGCGAACATGCCGACGCGGGCCATTTCGTCGCCGGCGGCCCCGAGGTCCCGTACCAGGGCGCGGTGATCGCGGCGGTCGGCGTGACGCGGGGTGAGCTCGATGCCTGGGTCCGGGAGGATCCGCTCGTCGTACACGGATTCGTGCAGTACGACGTGCGGGAATACACGGTCGTCCTCGCGGCGCCGGGCGCGGAGGCGCTCGCCGGCTGATCCGCATCGGCGGCGGTACCCGGCGCGGTGCGCCGGTGCGGATCAGCCCAGGCGGAACACGTGCGCGAGGACCGGGTGGAGCACCGGCATCAGGTCCCATCCCAGCGGGCCGTTGGCGCGGTGGTAGGTGTTGTAGAGCTTGAAGTTCGCGTACAAGAACGGCAGCGCGACCGCGAGGATGCCCGCCGCCGCCAGGATGCCGAGCGTCGCCGCACGGATCCGGCCCAGCGGCTCGGAGACGAGGCCGGTCTCCAGCCCCAGGATGACGATCAGCACCAGGGCGTTCGACAGGACGATCAGCCGGGACAGGTCCCAGGCGACGATCAGCAAGAGCCAGGGACAGATCACTGCGAGCACCAGCGCCGCGCGGGCCCAGCCGCCGAGTCGCGCGCGGCGCCAGTACATGTAGAGGCCGGCCGCCAGGACCGCCGGCCAGCAGAAATACACCAGCGCAACGGGCTCGGTCGGCCACCAGTACGCGCGCTGGATGTGGGCCATCCGCGACAGCGTCGAGGACAGCGTCTGTCCGAACTGCTGGTGCAGCAGGGTGACCTTGAAGGCGGCGGTACCGGTCACGTGCTGGGCGATCTCGCGGCGGGCATCCGACGCGGATGCGCCGATCACCACGACCACGGTCGTGACCACGGGCCCCGCCAGGCCGATGATGTCCTGCCATCGGGGACGCCGGCGCCCCTGCCGCGCGAGGACCGCCAAGCCGAGCACGGCCAGCGGCACCCAGATGGTGATGAACATCTCGTGGACAAAGGGCGCGATCGCCGCGAACGCGCCCGCGGCAAGGATCCAGCCCCGCGCCAGCAGGACGCCCGCCGCGAGGGCGAAGCCCAGCATCAGTACGTCCAGGTAGCCGGGCGTGAACGCCATCGTCGGAAACAGCGACGACCCGACGATCGGCAGCGCCAAGAGCCCCAGCGCCAGCGCGTGCGTGGGCGAGGTCGCCCGTGCGGCGAGGACCCCGATCCATGCGGCAAACCCCACCACCAGCGCCAGCAGCAGCACGTGGGCGACGGTCACGACCGCCCGCCCCTGGGCTGCGCCCGACAGGCCCCCGGCGAGCCCCTGGAAGATCGTGCCGACCAGCCCGCGGCGGATGAATCCGTCGCCGTAGGTCACCTGCCAGAACGGCAGGCCCCAGAGGGCAGGCCGGTGCTGCCAGCCGCGCAGCGCGACTCCGGCGCCGACGGCGGCCAGCACCACGGCGATCGCCACGGCCAGCAGGCGCAGCCGGCGAGTGTCGTCGGTCGCGGGTGCCGTGCCGGTGAGCGCGGGCTCAGGCACGGCGGGTGTGGTCGCAGGTGGCACGGCGCAGCCTTGTCCGGGTCAGACCAGGTGGAACCACGACGCCAGCACCGGGTGCAAGACCGGCATCAGGCTCCAGCGCAGCGGCCCGGCGTGCAGGTAGTAGCCCACGTTGAACTGGACGAACATGTATGGCAGGGCCATCGCGAGAACCGTGCAGCCCACGAGGGCGCCGATCGTGACCGGCCGCAGATCGCCGCCCGGCTCTTCGACGATCGTCGTCTCCAGGCCGTAGATCACGATCAGCACCAGCGCATTCGACAACAGCACCAGGCGCGAGAGGTCCCAGGCAAGGATCACGAGGCCCACGGGGTGACGATCGCCAGCACCAGCGCAGCCTTGGCGGCCCGGTTGAGCAGGTTCCAGCGCCAGACCATGTAGATGACCACCGCGAGGATCGCCGGCCAGCAGAAGTACAGGAACGCGGCGGGCTCGGTGGGCCATCCGAACCTGGTCTGCAGGTGATCCATGCGGTGCAGGGCGGCGGTGAAGGTCTGGCCGAACTCCCAGTGCAGCAGCGTGGCCTTGTATTGGGCGGTGCCGGTCACGTGCGTGGCCAGTTCGCGGGCCGTGTCGGCGCGCGAGGGCAGCGTGACCACCGCGAACGCGGCAACGGCGGGCGCGCACAGCGCGGGAATCAGCACCCGCAGCGGCCGGCCCGGGTCCGGTGCACGAGCACCGCGTAGCCGAAGACGGCGACCGGGATCCACATGTAGATGAACAGCTCGTGGACGACTGGCGCAATGCAGCCGAGCACGACGGCCGGCCAGAGATGCCCGCGGGCAAACAGCACGGCGCAGCCGGCGGCGAACAGCAGCAGGATCCCGTCGAGGTAGCCCGTCGTGAACACCAGCATCGAGAACAGCGCCGAGCCGGCGATCGGGAGCGAGATCAGCGTCATGCGCAGGGCATTGGAGCGCGAGGGCGCATGCGCCACCAGCAGGGCGAGCCAGGCCGCCAAGCCGACCAGCAGCACCAGCGCGACGATCATGGTGATCTCGATGACCAGATCGGTCTGGGTGCCGAAGCTGAGCCCGCCGAACAGCCCTGGAAGATCGTTCCGACCAGCCCGCGGCGGATGAACCCGCTCGAGTAGGTGACCTCCCAGAAGGGTCGCCCCCACACCAGGGCCGTGCGGTGGAACCCGCGCAGGCCCACCAGCACCCCGATGGCGATCATCACCGCCGCGCTGGCCAGGGCAAGCCAGGCCGGAACCGGTGCGGTCCGGGGCGCGGGCGCGGGGGGTGTAGGGGCAATCTGCTGCTGGGGCATGCCGGGCCGAACCACCTCGGATCGATCCGGGCCACGATATCGCACCGCGCGGGGTGTCCCGGCCGTGGCCGCCGCACGTGCGCGGGTGCCCGGCGGGCCGGCCGCCGGAACGGCGTGGTCAGGTCAGCGCACCCGCCAGCGGAACCGCACGGTCGGCGCGGACGCCGAGTGCGTCGGTGACGATCACCGTGACGCGGTAGCTGCCCCGACGGCCCACCACCCGGCCCGAGATCAGCCCGGTGCGCGCGTTGATGTGGAGTCCCCGCGGCAGGCCGCGCGTGGCGAAGCTCAACCGGGCATGGCGCGCGTCGAGGGCCCGGATGCGGAGCCTCACGCGACGCTCCCGCAGGGTGACCGTCGGGCCGACTCGCCGGACGACGACGGGCTTGTGACGGTCCAGACGAAGCGGATGCTCCCGCTGCCGCCACTGGTGTCGTTGACCACGATGGTAACCAGTGCGCGGGTGACCGTGCCATGCGGCGACCCGGAGATGACGCCGGTGACCGGGTTGATCGACAGGCCTGTCGGCAGCCCGATCGCCCGGTAGCTGAGGGAGGGCTGGGCCGACAGCGTGATGCCGCCGGGCGAGGTCGGGGTGTTGGCGGCGTCGGTCGCCCGGATGCGCAGCGGGCGCACCGGCGTGGCGAGCGTGCCCCGCTGGCCGCCGGGATTGGCGATGCTGATGGTGTGGCTGGCGACGACGGCGTGCGACAGCGCACAGCCGTCGGCGTCGTTCGCCCAGATGCCCTGGACCGGGAACGTGCCCGTGGCCAGCGTCAGGTCCGTCACCGCCGTTCTCGTTGAGCGGTGCCCAGGCGCAGATGTCGGCGCCCTCACCGTAGGCCGCGTTGTACCAGCCATAGCCGACGTACGGATCGGTGAGCGTCTCGGCGTATTCGTGGCTGGCGATGACGGTAACCCCGTCGAGTGCCCCGGCGGCACCCGGGTTGACGTAGCCCGCCCCGCAGCCGTAGCCGGCGTCGGGGATGTAGGGCATGTTGGTAAACAGGACCGCATCATCAGGCGACCTGTAGCCGGACCCGTCGGTGGTGTAGTCGTGCCAGGCGCAGAAGCCGCCGCTCGGGGTGTTGAAGCCGTCCGGGGTGGTTCCGGTCGGCGAGACGATCACGTACTGGGTGTTGCGGTTCGATCCGGGGGCGGTGTTGTCGAAGTGTGCCGCGGCGTCGGTGGCCTCGGCGGCGAGTTCGGCGTCGGTGGCCGACGCCGGCGCCGCGCCGCGGGTGTCCTCCCAGACCCCCGGCCAACACGCCGCCGCTCGGGTATGCGACGTGTGCCGCTCCGGCCGGGCACGTGGTCGCACCGTTCGGCACGCTCGCCACTGCGCTCGTCTGGCAGTACTCGGTGAGCACGCCGCTCCAGGTCTCGCCGGCGGTCCCTAGCCCGGCGTAGAAGGCCAACAGGTCAGGCGCGACGCCGTCGGGGTCGCCGCTGAAGGACGGGTAGCTCGCCACGGAGCTGGGTCGTTGTCTCGGTGCCCCACTGGGTCCCCCAGAACACCACGTAGACCCTCGGCGGCCCGGTGACGACGCCGCCGCCGTTCAGGCCTCCCTGGTACGACAGCAGCCCCGAATCGTCGGTGGCGCCGGTACCGGCGGTGCCCAGACCGCGCAGCTCGTTCTCGTTGCGCGCCAGGCCGGACGTGGTGCCGCGCGTCGGCATTAGCCCGTGTCCGGGCGCCGAGGATGCCCATCCGCGGTGCCGTCTGCGCGCCGGCCAGTCCGGGAGCCACGGCGACCCCGATCGCCGCGAGCGCGGCCGCGGCGATCGCGCGGCACCACGCGCGCGCCGAGCGGGACGATGACGGCGATCTGTGCGACACGGGCAGGGCCTTGTCCATGCCCGAACGCACCACGGGCGGACGTCGGGCGACTCCGGTGGGCCCCTTGTGGACGCGAGCTGCCGCTGCGGCCGCAGGAGTGCCCTGACGAGGTGGCTGGCGCCGCGTGGGCAGTCCGTTGCCCCCGTCGTTGTTTGTGTCGGTCGCCCGGATGTGCGACTTAACGCGCGGGGCCCCGCCGCGATGTGCGGGAGATCGCCCCACCCAGGGGCGACGCCCGTGGGGTGTGCCGGGCGCGCTAGCGCACGCGCCAGGCAAATCGCCCCGTGGTCCGGGCCCCACCCGAGTCGGTGACCACGATGATCACCACGTAGGTACCCCGAGCGCCGGTGATCGTGCCGCCGATCACACCCGTACGGGCGTTGAGCCGCAGGCCGGCGGGCAGGCCGGTGGCCCTGAAGCGCACGGTCCGGTGGGCGATCAGTTCGCGGACCCGCAGCCCGAGGCGCGCGGTGCGGTGGCGGGCGGTGGACTGTGCGGCCGGAAGGCTCAGCACCAGCGGGCTCTCGACGACCCAGACGACGGTGCCGCTCGTGCTGGTGCCGGTGGTGTCGCGCACACTGACGCGGACGCGGTAGGTGCCCGGCGCCCCGGTGACGCGGCCGCTGATGCGGCCGGTGGCCGGGTTGATGGCGAGCCCGGCGGGCAGCCCCGCGGCGCGGAAGCTCAGCGTCTGGTTCCGGGCGCTGTCGGCTGCGGCGACGCCGACGGACGCGAACGCGGTCTGCAGGCTGACCACGCGGCCGGGGACGTCGATGCTGACGCTCGTGTGCCCCGGGCCGACGGGCGGCACCGTGGGCGCGGGCGCGATGCTCCACAGCACCGTGATCGCGCTGGAGATTCCCGCCAGGTCGGTGGCGGTGATCAGCGACGGTTGGTCGGACAGCGCGGCCGCCGGCGTGCCGGAGATCCGGCCGGTGGACGGGTCGATCGACACGCCCACCGGCAGGCCGGTCGCCGTGTAGGTCAGGCCGCCCGCCGTGTATGGATCGATCGCGGTCAGCGCAATCCCCGCCAGCGGCGCTCCGACCGTGCCGGTCCGAGTGGGGGACGCGTTGGCAAACGCGATACCGGTCGTCTCGCAGGCGCTGTTGGCGTTGCTCCAGACCGACTGCACAGGGAACGAGCCGGTGGCCAGGGCGATGTCGGTCATGGCCCCGGGGCTCGTGGTGAGCCAGGCGCACTCGTCGGCGGACTCCGCGCCGGTGGTGGTGTTGTACCAGCCGCCGCCGGGGATCGGGTCGGTCAGCCACTCGGCATATTCGTGACCGCCGACGATCGTGACCCCGTCGTCCGTGCCGCCCGGGTTGACCGCGGCCGCGCCGCACGACGCGCCGGCGTCGGGCAGGTACGGCAGATTGACGAACGCGACCACGCCATTGGTCTGCGCGGTCACGGTGTGCGTGGCGGCGTCGTTGGTGTCGTCATGCCACGCGCAGAACCCGCCGCTCGGGGTGTTGAACCCGTCCGGGGTGGTCTTGGTGGGGGAGACGACGACGTAGAGGGCGTTGCGGTTCGCCGCGGTGGTCGTGTTCCCGAAGTGCCCGGCAGCCCGCTCGGCCTCGGCGGCGAGGTCGCCCGGGGTCGCCGCGGCCGGCGCCGGCGCGGCGTTGTCCTCCCAGACGCCGGCGAGGGCGCCGCCCAGCGGATTGCCGACCGGCGTCGCTCCGGCGGCGCAGCTGGTCGCTCCGGTGCTGACGGTCACCGTCGCACTCGACTGGCAGTACTGGGTCAGGTTCCCGCTCCAGCCGTCGGCGTTGGTGCCCAAGCCGGCGAAGAAGGCTTGCAGCACCGGGGCGACGTTGTCGGGATCCCCGCTGAAGGCCGTGTAGCTGCCGTTGCCCTGCACCGCTGCGGCGCCGGCCGTGCCCCACTGGGCACCCCAGAACACCAGGTAGACCTTGGGCTGCCCGGTCACCACGCCGACCCCGTCGAGCGTGCCCCCGAAGCTCAGGGTGTTCGCGCTCGCGGCCGCGTTGATCACTGGCGCCGCCGTCAGCGGGCCGTTGGTGGCGGTGCCCGCGGTCGTGGCGCGCGGCGGGACGACGCCCCAGTGATGCAGCGGGCCGGGCGGGCTCGGGGCGGCCAGCGCCGTGGCGCAGCCGAGGCTTGCCAGGATTGCCGCCACCAAGCCGGCGTACGCCGCGCGGCCGGACAGTCGCATGCGGTGTGAGGTGGAGGATTGAAGCATGTCGGGCAGGCGTCCTTGCCGGATGATATCCGGACGCGGTCCGGTGCCCGTTTGCCCCGGCCGCGGTGCATCATGCACCACAGACTCCGGCCGTGCCGCGACGGATCGTGGACACGCGGGACAGTATTCGGCGGGCCGGACCGGGGTCCCTGCGTGCCGCGGCCGATCGGGGTCCGCAGACATCGACCGACGCTCTCCCGCTAGTCGATTTCCGTCACGAACTCGTACGAGACGATCGGCGTCGCGCCGTTGCTGGTCCAGACGACCTCGCCGCTGCCGGTCGGCAGCACCGTGTCCAGTTGCAGCGTGAGCGTCTGTCCGGGCCCGATGTGCGTGGGTGCCGCCCCACCGGAGCGCGCCCGCACGACGGGTGCATAGCGGTGCCCCTGCTCATCGAAGATGATCAAGTCGGCGGCGGTGATCGGGATCGCGCCGCTGGCGTGGCTCAGGGTCAGATAGAACGTGCACGGGGTCGTCTTGGGCAGGGGGAAGTGTCCTTCCTCCGGTACTTGGGGGCCAACGAGCGTTGCGTCGAGCGTGTGTCCGGCCAGGTGGACGACGACCGTATCGCCCTCGATCCCGACCCAGGGATGGGCCGCGCTTGCCTGGACGGTGCGCCCCACGGGAACCGCCGTCTTGGGCAGCCACGACGGCAGCGTTCCGTAGGTGTTGTTGGCATTGCTGGCACCGGACGCCGTCGGGGACGCCGCGACCGGCGCGGCGGCGGCAGGCGCAGCCGTGCGGGCGGTCGGGCGCAGGACCGCGTACGCGCCGATGATCACCCCGGCGAGCGCGAACCCGCCGAGCGTGAACCAGAGCACGCGCCGAGCGCCGGGCCCGGAGGCCCGACGCTCGGAGTCGGATGACGTCGCGTGAGTCACTGACCGCGTCAGTGGTGGTGTCCGCCGTGCCAGCCCTGGGCGTTGGTGAACACGTCCGGGCCGAACGGTGCGAGACCGGACTGCGCGGCGTAGCCGATGTGGCCCTTGCCGTCGAGACCGGGGACGCCTTCGCGACGGCGAAGAGGTCTTCCATGGTCCGCAGCCAGCTGTAGTGGTTGTAGGCCACGTTGCTGACCGTGCCCGGGTCGATGAACGGGCTGATCAGCACGGAACCGGTGTCACCGCCGCCCGTGGTCGGGTCGGTGGCGTCGTAGAGCGGGTCGGTCTGGGCCGTGCGCGCACCCAGGACCACGTTGTTGGTCCCCGTCAGCGCGGCCGTCGTCTTGAGCGGCGCGCCGTTCTGGTCGACGATCGTAAACGCACCGGTCGTCGCCAGGTCGTTGCCGCCCGCGCCGTTCGGCGAGGTCGGCGTGTTGGGGTTGTTGAACACCTGTCCGACAAACGCGCCGGAGGGGATGCCGCTGCCGGTCACCGAGCGGCCGACATCGGTCGCGACGGCGGACGAATCGGTGATCTCCGTTGCGCCCGAGGCCGCCGAGGCGGTCTCGGTGCTGGCGCCCTGGATCGCGCTACCGCCGCCCAGGCACGCGGCGTTGCATGAGGCCGGGCGGTCGATGAACGCGTTGTAGCCGGGGCCCGGGTAGAGCTGGTAGCCGTTGGCGTCGGTCGCCAGCGGCGTGTTCGGGCCGGTCGGCTCGCTGTCGACCCGGTGACCGTTGATGGTCTCGGCGGCCGAGTCGGCCTGGATGGATGCCAGGGCGTTGGGCGACACGTTGGTCGCGTTGGCGAAGCTGTTGCCCGTGTAGGTGAACGGCGGGAAGCCTTCATCGAAGGTGATGTCGATCAGGCCACCCTGCTTGAAGGCGGGCGAGGCTTCGATCTCGGGAATGACGTGCTCAAGGAACAGATCCGATGCGTACAGGCCGCCGGTGTAGTTGACCGGGGGGTTCGGCGTGTTGGGGTCCTTGAAGCCGCCCGACAGGTTGTTGCCGTGGCAGACCGCGTCGTGGGCGTCGCTGCAGTTGTTCGGCGAGATCCAGCTGAATGCCGGGGTCGTCGAGGCCTTCTGCAGGTCGTGGTAGAGCCCGTTGCTCGTATCGAACAGGTTCGCGATGTGCTTGGCGTTGCAGTCGCCCGCCGCGCTGATCGACTGGAACCACGGGAACGGGAAGTGCTTGGGCACGTACTGGTCGGTCGCGTTCGCCCCGCCCGGGTTCGGCTGGGTGGTCGTGCCCGTGGCGGCCGGCGACTTGTAGGGCGCGCCGCAGTAGTCCTCGCCCTGGCTGTGGGTCGGACCACTCGCGTCGCTGACGGGCGTGGTCGTGGTGTTCAGGTCCTGGGCGTAGCCCTTCCAGCTGACCCCGGCGGCGTCGAGCTGGTTGAACAGCGTCGGCACCGTGGTCGGGTAGACACAGCCGTTGGTGCCCGGTGCGGCGTTCGGACCGGCGTTGGAGACGGCCTGACCGTAGTTCGGGTTGGTCTTCAGGCTGCCGGACATGTCGACCTTGGCGCTGAAGGAGCTGTAGTACGGGGCAGTCGTCCTGCGTGTCTGGCTGGGTCGCCTGACCACTGACCGCCGAGATGTAGTTGTCGAGGCTGTAGTGCCCGGTGCCGTAGTACTGGGTGAGCAGCGCACCCTGCTTGGGCAGGTCCTTCCAGAGGTAGGTGTTGTTGTTCAGCCCCGTAAAGGTGGCGTCGTAGGACTTATTCTCCAGGATGATCAGCCAGACGTGCTTGATCTTCCCGGGGCGAATGCCGAGGCCATCCGTGGCGGCCACGCCGTGAGCAGTCGGCGCGGTGGTTTGCGTTGTCGGGTGGTCGTCGAGCCGCCGGAACCGGCGCCGAGAGCAACGGCGCCGAGCCCGAGCCCGACCGAGAGTGCGGCAACGCCCGCGAGTGGCCCGAGCCACTTGACGCGGTTGGCGAATGCTGATCGCACGCGTCACGCTCCTTCCAGAGAGAGGGGTGGTGACGCCACTCTCTTTCGGAAACGCACGCACGCGGTTACGCGCTCGTGAACGGAGCGTTTCATCGTGTGAGCCAGGCGTAACAGCCCGCCCGCGGTGGCGGCGTCTGCTGCCGCGGCGCCTGGGGCGGACTGTTCCGGCCGAGGCGTGCCCGACAATAGGCGGATGGCTCTTCATGTCCATACCGCGACCCGGGCAGATGCGTTCGTCGGCCCGCTGGCCAAGCTGCTTGCGACCCCGACGGTGGATCCCCTCGCCTCCGAGGTGGTGGGGATCCCGACGCGCGGAATGCAGCGCTGGCTGGCCCAGCGGCTCGCCCAGATCCTGGGTGCGCGTCCGGGCGCCCAGGACGGCGTCTGCGCCAACGTCGAGTTCCGCTTCCTGGGTGGGTTGATCGGGACGGCGGTCGCCGACCCGATGGCCGACCCGGCGGAGGACCCCTGGCATCCCGATCGCGCCGTGTGGCCGCTGATCGCGACGGTCGATGAGCTGGGGGCCGCCCCGTGGCTGGGACCGCTCGCTCGTCAGCTCGGGCTCGATGGATCCGACGATCCGGACCGGGTGCGGCGCGGACGCCGATACGGCGTCATGCGCCACGTGGCCGACCTGTTCGACCGGTATCAGATGCACCGGCCCGACATGGTGACGTCCTGGGCGGCGGGCGGGTTCGCCGACGGCGCCGGCGGGGTGCTCGCCCCGGGTGTCGCCTGGCAAGCCGAGCTCTGGCGCGCGCTGCGCGCGCGCATCGGGGTCGCCAGCCCGGCCGAGCGGCTCGACGATGATTGTGCGCGGATCCGCGCACATCCGGATGACCTCCCACTGCCGCCCCGCATCGCGATCGTGGGTGTCAGCCGCGTCCCGGCCTCGCACCTGCGCGTCCTGGAGGCCCTCGCCGACGCCCGCGAGGTCCACCTGTTCGCGTTGCACCCGTCGCCCGAGCTGTGGGATCGGCTGGCGGCCACACGGCTCGTGACCGGGCCGCCGGCCCCGCGCGGTCGCGATCGCAGCGCCGAGCTGGTCCGGCACCCGCTCGTTGGCGGCCTGGGGCCGTGACGCCCGCGAGCTGCAGATCGTGCTCGGGACCGGTGCCCGGCCCGCCGCCGGCCCGGCGTCCGCGGTGCCGACGACGCTGCTGGGCCGGCTGCAGGCCGATATCCGCGCCGACCGGGCGCCGGCGGCGCCGCGTGGGGCGGGGCGGGCCCCGACCGGCGCCCGGAGCTCGGCGCGCAGGATGATTCGCTGCAGGTCCACGCCTGCCACGGGCGGGCGCGACAGGTCGAGGTGCTGCGCGACGCGCTGCTGCACATGTTCGCCGACGATCCCTCACTCGAGCCGCGCGAGGTCATCGTCATGTGCCCGGATCTGGCGGCGTTCGCGCCGTTGGTCACGGCGACCTTTGCCGGCGGCGACGATTCCCGGTTCCGGATGGCACCGCCGGAGGGCTCGGTCGACGCCCAAGCCGCCGCGCTGCGGGTCCGCGTGTCCGATCGCTCGCAGCGCGAGCGCAATCCGCTGATCGGCGTGCTCGACGACCTGCTGCGTCTCGGGACCCGGCGTGTCACTGCCAACGAGGTGCTGGAGCTGGCCACGTCGGAGCCGGTCCGCCGCCGGTTCGCGCTCGACGACGACGACCTCGACCAATTCGAGAGCTGGGTGCGCAGCGCCGAGATCCGTTGGGGTCTCGACGGTGCGGCACGCGCGCGGTTCGGGCTGGACGGGCTGTCGTGCAACACCTGGCGAGAGGGCATGGACCGCCTGCTGGCCGGGGTCGCGATGGCCGACGAGGACCAGCGCACCGTCGCCGGGCTCGTCCCGGTCGACAGCGTCGAGTCGGGGATGATCGACCTCGCCGGGCGCGTCGCCGAGTTCGTCGACCGCCTCGCCGACGCGCTGCGGGCGCTCGAGACGCCGGGAACCCCGGCGGAATGGGCTGCGCGTCTGTCGCGGGCGATCGATGCGCTGGCACTCGCCGCGCCGGATGCCGCGGAGGATCGGGTGGCCCTCGAGGTCATGCTGTCCACGGTCCGGGAGCAGGCGGGCGCCACCACCGTGACGCTCGATCTCGCCGAGATGCGGGCCGTGCTCGCGCCACACATCAGCGGGGCGCCGGGCCGGACGGCGTTTCGCACCGGGGCGCTGACGGTCACGAGCATGGAGGCGATGCGCGGCGTGCCGCACCGCGTGGTCTGCCTGCTCGGGCTCGATGATGCGGTGTTCCCGGCCACGGCGTCGCGCGATGGCGATGACCTCATGCTGGCGGCGCCGCGCTGCGGTGACCGCGATGGGCGCAGCGAGTCGTTGGCCCAACTCTTGGACGCCGTGATGGCGGCCGGCGAGCGGCTGGTGATCACCTACTCCGGGGGCAACGAGCTGACGAACGTCGAGATCCCGCCGGCCGTCCCGGTGGGCGAACTCCTTGACGCGTGCGCGGCCACCGTCCGCATCCCAGGCTCGGGTTCGGACGCCGGGCGCGCGGCCCTCGGCGACCGCATCTGGCTGCACCACCCGCTGCAGCCCTTCGACGCGCGCAACTTCATCGCCGCGGGCGTCATGGACGGACGTGTCTGGAGCTTCGACCCCGACGCGCTGGCGGGTGCCCGTAGGCTCCAAGGCCCCCGTCATGCGCCGCGGCAGTTCCTGGAGGCACCGCTCGCGCCGCTGGCGGCAGAGGTCATCGAACTCGACGCGCTGGTCCGGTTCGTCGAGCATCCCTGCCGCGAGTTCCTGCGCACGCGCCTGGGGTGCGCGTCGCCTGCCCCGGCGGATGCGATCCCGGATGAGCTGCCGCTCGAGCTGGACCCGCTTGCGACCTGGCGTGTCGGCGATCGGGTGCTGAGCGCCTGCCTGGCCGGCGTCGACCTGGAGCGCGCGGTTGCGGCCGAGCGGGCCCGCGGGGCAGTCGCGCCCGGGGCCTTGGGCGGGGCGCAGCTCGATGACATCGCACGGGCCGTGCAGGCCATCCTCGATGCGGCCGGCGCCATCGGCGGAGCGCCACGATCGGTCCCGGTCGACGTCCAGCTGGCCGACGGCCGGCGCGTGGTGGGCATCGTCCCGCGGCCTGCGCGGGAGCATCCTGCTGGACGCCCGCTACGGACGCTTGGCGCCCAAGCTGCGCGCCGCGGCCTGGGTGCGGCTGCTGGCGCTGACCCTTGCCGATCCGGCCGGGTCGGTGTCGGCGCGGCTGGTCGGACGTCCCGCCCGACGCGGCGGCCGCGCCCAGACCTCGACGATAGGGCCCGTACCGGCCACCGCGGCCCGGGCGGCGCTTGAGGCCGTCGCGGGTCTCTATGACGACGGCATGTGCCGGGTCCCGCTGCTGTTCGCGAGACCTCGGCGCGATACGCCGAGGTGGCGCGCAGCGGCAAGGATCCCTGGCCGGCCGCGGCGGCCAAATGGGACTCGGACTGGCAGGAGGGGGAGAGTGCCGATCGTGCCCACCGGGTGATCTTCGGTCGTCCCCAGGGGCTTGCCTCGCTGCGTGACGGACTCGAGCCGCGGTTCGGGGAGGCCGCGCTGGCCCTCTGGGGTCCGCTCATGGACCATGAGCACTAGCTCCGATGCGACAGCCCCCGTGACGGCCGGCCAGTTCGACATCGGCGGCCCGTTGCCCGAGGGCGTCACGGTGCTCGAGGCCAGCGCCGGGACCGGCAAGACCTACGCCCTTGCCGCGCTGGCGGTCCGCTTCATCGCCGAAGGGACGCCCCTCGAGCGCCTGCTGGTGGTCACGTTCACCCGTATGGCGACCGGTGAACTGCGGGACCGGTTGCGCGGGCGGCTGGTCGAGGCCCACGGCGGGCTCGGCGCGGTCCTGGCCGGCGGCGCCGTCCCCGAGGACGAGCTGGTGGCCGTGCTGGCAGCGGGCGCGCCTGAGGACGTCGCCGCACGCCGCGAGCGTCTCGGCCGTGCGATCGCGCAGTTCGACGCCATGATGATCGCGACGACCCACAGCTTCTGCCAGCAGATCCTCGCCGGGCTTGGGATCGCCGCCGATGCGGACCAGCAGCGCGAGCTGCTCGAGGACCCAGCAGATCTCGTTGACCAGGTCGTCGACGATCTGTACCTGGCAGCGGACCGCTCCAGCGGACCGTCACCGGCGCTCACGCATGCGACCGCGCGCGCGATCGGCCGTGCGACGGCCGTCGCCAACGTGGGCGCCGAGCTCGTGCCGCGCCACCCGGAGCCCGGCTCGGGGGTTGCCACGCATGTCCGCTTCGCATCCGCGGTGCGCGAGGAGTATGCGCGCCGCAAGGCCTGGCTCGGGCTCGTGACCTACGACGACTATCAGGGGCGCCTGCGGGACCTGCTGGCGGACCCCGTGGGCGGCGATGCCCGCGCCGCGCGGCTCGGCGCGGCCTACGACGTCGTGCTGATCGACGAGTTCCAGGACACCGATCCGGTCCAGTGGGAGATCGTCGAGCGGGCCTTCGCCACGGCGGCGACCACGCTCGTGCTCATCGGCGACCCCAAGCAGGCCATCTACGCATTCCGCGGTGCCGACGTCCACGCGTACCTCGCGGCGGCCGCCCGTGCGGCGCACACGCAGACGCTCCCGGTGAGCTGGCGCAGCGACGCCGGCCTGCTGCGCGGGCTCGACGCGATCTTCGACGGGGCGCGGCTCGGCCCGGAAGAGATCGTGTACCGGCCGCTCGATGCCGCCCCGCCGGGCGCGGTCGCGACGCACCGCGGCCTGCCGCACGGCGCACCGGTCCGCGTGCGGGTGCTCGATCGCACGGCCCACCCGGCGCTGCTGCGCCAAGACGGTACGGGCTTTCGCAAGGACCCGGCCCGCGAGGCGATCGCCGCCGACCTGGCCAACGACGTGCTGCGCCTCCTGGGCTCGGGGGCTGACATCGAGCCCGGCGGGATCGCGGTGCTGGTGCGCACCAACCGGGAGGCGCTTACGATCCGAAGCGCGCTCGGCGACGCTGGCGTGCCGGCCGTGGTCGCGGGCGCCGGCAGCGTCTTCGCCACGCCCATGGCCGACGAGTGGGCGACGCTGCTCGATGCCCTCCAGCGTCCGGCGTCGCGTGCGCACGCCGCCGCTGCCGCGCTGACGGTCTTCGTCGGTTGGACCGCGGATCAGGTTGCCGCTGCCGGCGAGGGGGACTGGGAACCGCTGCATGAGCGGCTCGCGCGCTGGCGGGGGGTCCTGCGCGGGAGCGGCGTCGCGGCGCTCGTCACGGAGCTGACCCGCGACGGCCTGGTGGGTCGGCTGCTTGCCGGCGCCGACGGGGAGCGCGACTACACCGACCTGCGCCATGTCGGCCAGCTGTTGCATGCGGCGGCCGCGAAGGAGGGCGTGCACGCCAGCGGGCTCGGCGCATGGCTGGCCGATCGCATCCGGTCGGCCGGACAGGACGCTAACAGCGACGAGCGCACCCGGCGCCTCGACTCGGATGCCCAGGCGGTGCAGGTGCTGACGATCCATCGCAGCAAGGGCCTGGAGTTCCCGGTCGTCTACTGCCCCTACCTGTCGCTGCCCGGCAACGGCACGACCGAGTTCCCCGTCTATCACGAACCGGGTGCCGACGCACCGCGCGTGGTCTGCATGCACGGGCGCGACGATCCGGCGCACGCCGAGGGCGCGGAGCTGGCGCTCGCCGAGGAGCGGGGAGAGGAACTGCGCCTTGCGTACGTCGCGCTCACGCGAGCATGCCATCAGGTCGTCGTGTGGTGGGCCGCGGTCCAGGATTCCGAGCACTCCGCGCTGGGGCGGCTGTTGTTCGCGCGGGAGCCCGACGGCGTGATCCCTGCGCGCGGGGCCCCGGTCACGGACGACACCGCGGTCGCGGCGACGCTCGCCGAACGCGCATCGCGGCACGCCGCCGACATCGACGTCGCGCCCATCGCACTGGCCGAGCGACCGGCGTCGGCCCACACCCCGAGCGTCGCACCGACGCTCGGGGTGAATCGTCTGACGCGGAACATCGATGCGGTCTGGCGCCGGACGTCCTACAGCGGGATCGTCGCCGCGGCGCACCGCGACTGGTCCGGTGAGCCGGGCGGCATCGTTCGCCGGGACGACGAGGGCGCGCCGGTGGGGGTGCCCGCCGCCGGCCTCCGGCCGGCCGACGCGATGCCATTGCCGCTGGCCGACATGCCCGCCAGCGCGGAGGTGGGCACGGTCCTGCACGCGGCGCTCGAGCGCGTCAGCTTCGCGGCCGACGATCCGGCCGCGGCGCTGCGCGGCGTGCTCGCCGAGGGGGTGCGGCGCCACGGGACCGAACTCGGCGACCTCGACGTCGTGGCCGAGGCGCTTGCCCGCGCGCTGGCCACCCCGCTCGGACCGGACTTCGGCGAGCGCACCCTGCGCGGCATCCCGGACGCCGACCGGCGTACCGAGCTCGCATTCGAAATTCCGCTCGGGGGCGGCGACCGGCCCTCCGGCCGCACGGTGGTCGGCGCGATCGCCGAGGTACTGCACGAGCGGCTGCCCGACCGGCGACCCACTGCACGCGTATGCTGCGCGGCTTGCGGCTGCCGAGTTCGCCCCGGTGGTCCTGCGCGGGTACCTCACCGGCTTCATCGACGCCGTGCTGCGCTGGCCTGCGTCGCCTGGCGAGCTCCCGCAGTACGCGGTGGTCGACTACAAGTCGAACCTGCTCGGCGTGCGCGGGGTGCCGGCGACCGCCGCCGACTATTCCCCCGCCGCTGTCCAGGAGGCCATGTTTGCCGCCGACTATCCGCTGCAGGCGTTGCTGTACCTGGTGGCGCTGCACCGTTACTTGCGCTGGCGGCTGCCCGGCCATGATCCCGACGATGCGATCGCCGGGGCCGCGTATCTTTTCGTGCGGGGGATGCTCGGGCCCGATGCGCCGCGGATGAACGGGGTGCCGACCGGGATCTGGACGTGGCGGCCGCCACGCGGCGCTGATCGCCGCCGCCAGCGACCTCCTCGACGGGAGCCTGGGATGACGCCTGTCGCGTCGGGCCTGCGCCGCGACCCCTTCGACGCCGAGTTGGCGCTCGGCGCACCGGCGCTCCTGGCGTCGTTCAACCAGGCCGGCGTGTTGGTCGCCGCCGACGTGCACGCGGCATGCCGCCTCGGCGCACTGCTTGGCGAGTCCGACCAGGCGGTCCTGCTCGCTGCCGCGCTGGCCGTCCGTGGCCCGCGCGTCGGCCATGTCTGCATCGATCTGGCGACCGTCCGCCGCACCGTAGCCGTCGACGGCGACACCGCCGCAGACCTCGACGGGCTGGCCTGGCCCGACCCGACGACATGGCCCGCGACCGTCGCCGCCAGTCCGATGGTCGCGTGTGGCGATGCCGCGCCTGCGCAGCGGCCGCTGCGCCTGGTCGGGACGCTCCTGTACCTCGATCGCTACTGGCGGGACGAGGTCGCGGTCGCGGCCCAGCTGCTTGGACGCGCGTCCGGCGCAGGCCAGACGCTGGCCGCGGCAATCGCTGTCCCGCTAGCGCGCCTGTTTCCCGAGCCCAACGACCCGGCCCGCGCCGCGGCGCTGCGTGCTGCGGGCTCCCACGTGGTCGTGGTCACCGGCGGCCCGGGGACCGGCAAGACGACGGCCGTGGCCAAGATCGCGGCGCTGCTGTGTGAGCAGGCCCGCCTGGTGGG
Source organism: uncultured Thermoleophilia bacterium (assembly GCA_963768285.1). Taxonomy (GTDB): domain Bacteria; phylum Actinomycetota; class Thermoleophilia; order Miltoncostaeales; family Miltoncostaeaceae; genus CAITWD01. Next base: position 43,880 of record CAVYHI010000025.1, on the reverse strand, counting down.
GCGGCCCCTGCCGCTGATGGCGTTCACGGCGCCGACCGGGAAGGCTGCCGATCGCCTCCAGGACGCCATTCGCGAGCAGGCGCCAGACCTGGACAGCGATCCGCAGATTCGCGCGCACGTCGGCGGAGCCGCGACGTCGACCCTGCATCGGCTGCTGGGATCCCGGCCGGGAACGCGCTCCCGTTTCGCGCACGATCGCGACCACCCGCTCGCCCACGATCTGGTCGTCGTCGACGAGGCGTCGATGGTGCCGCTGTTCCTGATGGCCCGCCTGCTGGACGCCCTGCGCCCGGATGCGCGGCTCGTGATCGTGGGTGATCCCGGTCAGTTGGCGTCGGTCGAAGCGGGCACCGTCCTCGGCGACGTGGTCGGTCCCGCGGGGGCCCCGGCGGCCACGGGGCCGCTGGCGGACAACGTGGTCGTGCTCGGCCGGGTGCACCGCTTCGGGCACGCGATCGCGCAGCTGGCGGACGCGATCCGCAGCGGGCGACCGGATGATGCCATCGCCGCGCTCCGCGCTGGCGGGGCCGAGGTCGCCTGGATCGATCCGGAGCGCGACGCGTCCGGTCTGGCAGCGGTGCGCGCCGAGGCGCTCACGGCGGGCCGACCGGCGCTTGCCGCCGCGCGCGGCGGCGACGCCGCCGCCGCGCTCGCGTCGCTCGGCGAGTTCCGGGTGCTCTGCGCGCATCGTCGTGGCGTCCACGGCGTCGCGGCATGGACGCAGCTGATGGAATCCTGGCTCGCGGAGGCGGAGCCCGGGTTCCATGACGGTGCGCCCTGGTATCTCGGGCGTCCGGTCATGGTCACATCCAACGACTACGCGTTGGGGCTGTTCAACGGCGACACCGGCGTGGTCGTTGCCGGCGCCGACGGACGCCCGGAGGTGGCCTTTGCGCGTGGCCCGTCGGTCGTCCGGGTCAGTCCGGCGCGCGTGGCCGACCTCGAGACGGTCCAGGCAATGACCATCCACAAGAGCCAGGGCAGCCAGTTCGCTACCGCGGTCGTGGTCGTGCCCGAGGTATCCTCGCGGCTGTTGACGCGCGAACTGCTCTATACCGCGGTCACCCGCGCCCGCACCCGAGTCATCGTCGTCGGCACCGAGGCGGCCGTGCGGGCCGCCGTCGCGCGTCCGGTCGCCCGGGCGTCCGGCCTGCGCGAGCGCCTGTGGGGGCAACGCCAACCGGACCGGTTGTCAACATCAGCACAGGCATGAGAATTCTCCACGCCGCAGACCTGCACATCGACAGCCCGCTGGGCGGCCTCTCGGCTTACGAGGGCGCGCCGGTCGAGGAGATCCGGGGTGCGACGCGCCGGGCGACCGAGAATCTCATCGAGACGGCCATCGCCCGCGAGGTCGATGTCGTCGTGGTGGCCGGCGACGTCTTCGACGGCGACTGGCGTGACTACTCGACCGGCCTGTTCTGGGTCGGGCAGCTGGCGCGCCTCAACGACGCCGGGATACCCGTCGTGCTGATTACCGGCAACCACGATGCGGCGAGCATCGTCAGCCAGAACCTGACACTGCCGCCAAACACGGCGTTGCTGAGCAACGCGCACCCTGAGGTGTTGGTGATCGACGATCTCGACCTGGCGGTCGTCGGTCAGGGGTACGCGACGCGCATCGTGACCGAGGACCTCGCCGCCGGCTATCCGGACGCCGATCCCGGCTTGTTCACGCTCGGGCTGCTGCACACAAGCCTTGACGGGCGGCCTGGGCACGACGCCTACGCGCCCACGACGACGGCGATCCTGCGCAGCAAAGGCTACGGCTACTGGGGGCTGGGTCACGTGCATCAGCGCGAGATCGTCGCCACCGACCCGTGGATCGTGTTCCCGGGCAACCTGCAGGGGCGCCACGCCCGCGAGACCGGCCCGAAGGGCGCAACGCTCGTGACCGTTGAGGGCCGTGAGGTCGCCGAGGTGGAGGCGATCGCCCTCGATGTGGTGCGCTTCGGAACCTGCGAGATCGATGCCTCGCGGCTGCGCCATCGCGATGACGTCGTCGCGGCCGTCGCCGGCCGGTTCGCCCAAACCTGCATCGACGCCGGCGCGCGCCTGTCGGTGGCCCGGGTGATCGTCACCGGGGCCTCACCGGCCCACGAGGACCTCTGGCGGGACCCGCACGGCTTCGATGCAGAGGTGCGATCTGCCGGCCGGCAGTCGGGGCGCCTGTGGGTCGAGAAGGTCAAGCTCGCCACGCGTTCGGCGAGCCGTGACCGCTTCCGCGATGACGAGGCGATTACGGCGATCGGGGCGCGGATCGAGGAGCTACGCGCCGATCCGGCGGGGCTCGCAGGCGTCGCCGAGGACCTCGAGGCGCTGCGTGCCAAGCTGGCCGCCGATGCCCGCAGCGGCGAGCACACCGCGGTCGACACGCTCAGGATCGGGACCCCGGAGCACCTGGCGGAGTGCCTGGACGCCAGCCGCGAACTGATCATCACGCTGCTGGCGGAGGGCGTGGCGTGAGGATCCAACGGCTCGATCTGACGCGCTTCGGCGGGTTCACTGACCGGTCGATCGACCTCAGCGGGGACGGGGTGCACGTGATCGTGGGCGCCAACGAGGCCGGCAAGACGACGGCGATGGCAGCGATCCGGCAACTGCTGTACGGGATCCCGCCGCAGTCGCCGCACGACTACCTGCACAGTTATCAGGAGCTGCGCATCGCTGCGTGCCTGTTGGTCGACGGCGGCCGCTCCCAGGAGGTTGTGCGGCTCAAGCGCAACGTCAATCCCTTGCGTGACGGGGACGACCTGCCGATCGACGAGACCGCGTTTGCGCGCTGGTGCCATGACATCGATCAGTCGGTCTTCGCCAGCATCTTCTCGATCGGTCATGACGAGATCGCCGACGGGGGGGCCGCGCTGCTCGAGTCCGACGGGGATCTGGGCCGCGCCGTGTTCAGCGTCAGCCGCGGGACGACCGATCTGAACGGCGTCCTGCGCACACTTGAGCAGCGGGCCGAGGGGCTCTACAAGCGCGCAGGGCAGAATCCCCGGCTCAACGTCGCCATTCGCGAGTACAAGGAGCGTCGGGCGCGGGCGCTGGAGCTGTCGGTCAACGCGCGCGAGGTCACCGACCTGGATGCCGATCTGCGTGACGCAGCCCACGCGCAAGCCGAGCTGGCACGCCAGCGCGACGCGTTGCTGGCCCGGCGGGCGCAGCTCGAGCGCGTCAAAGCCGTGCGACCGCACCTGGCCGAGCGCACCGAGCAGGTGGCCCGCCGCGACGCCCTGGCATCGGAAGGCCGGCTCGTGGATCCCGCGATCGACACCGTGCTGGCCGATGCCCGCGAACGGCGCCACGGCGCGCGCCAGCGCGAAGCGATCTCGCGCGCCGCCGTCGCGGGTGTGGATCAGAAGCTGGCCCGCCAGCGCGTCGACGCCGAGCTGCTTGCACAGCGCGAGGTCATCGCCGGCCTGCAGTCGGCCGCCGGCGCGTATCGACAGAACCTCGACGACCTGCCGCGACGCCGTGGCGCCTTGCAGGCGGCCGAAGCCCGTCTCGAGGCCCTCGTCGCGGACTTGCCGCCCGGCTGTGCGCGGGACGCGACCGGTCTGCCTGCGATCACCGCGGGCCAGGTCGCCCGCATCGAGGAGCTGGCCGCCGAGTTTCCCCGGCGCGACGAGCAGCTCACGCAGGCCGGACGCCAGGTCGCGATGGCCCGGTCGCGGCTGGACCGCCTGCGCGCCGAGGCGTCCGGAAGCGGGCCGGCACCGGATGCCCGCGCGCTCGAGGATGCCGTTGGGCGCGCGCGTGCGTGGGGTGATCTCGAGGCGCTGCGCGCCGAGACCGAGCAGGAGCTCGCCGCCGCCGAGGCGCGGGCCGGCGCCGCGATCGCCCGGCTCGGCCTGGGCGCGGTCGATCCCCGGGGCCTCGATGGCGTTTCGGCGCCGTCGCTGGAGGTGATCCGCCAGCACCGGGTCGCGATCGAGGAGGCGGCGCGGGAACTGGCGGGACTGGATCAGCAGATCGTCGGACTCGAGGACGACCGTGCCGGGCGTGTGCGTGAGCTTGAGGCGCTGCTGCGCGACGCCCGCCCCCCCGCGGAGGCCGAGCTCGCGGCGGCGCGCGCGCACCGTGACGAGGGCTGGCAGCGGATCGTTCGGGCCTGGCGCGACGGCGAGGATGATCATGCCGTGCGCGATTGGGCCGGGACGGTGCCCGTCGCCGACGCGTACACCGGCGCCGTCCGAGATGCCGATGCGCTCGCGGACCGCCTGCGCCGGGATGCCGACGCGGTGGCCCGCCGCGCGGGGCTCGAGTCACAGATCGCGGCCCTGGACGCCCGGCTGGTCGATGCGCGCACCCGCCGTGAGCGAGCGGTTGCCCATGTCGAGCGCTGCGATGCCGCTTGGCGGGCCGTGTGGGCACCGTTGGGGATCGCGCCCCAGGGGCCTGTCGCCATGGAGGCGTGGCACGAGCAGTTTCGGGGTGCCGTCGAGGCGTCGGTGACCGCGCGCGAGCGAGGCGTCGCGCTGGGCGTCGTCGACCGGACGATCGCGGCCGAGCACCAGGAGCTGATCCGGCTGATGGCGGACGTCGGCGCCGTCGCGCCGCAGCCGGGCCCGCTGGCGGGTGCCATCGAGCAGGCGGAGCGGCTGGTGCGCGAGCTCACGCTGCGGGCCAACCAGGTGGCCGAACGGGCGGCGGCCATCGTCGACGTCGAGCAAAGCCTTGGCGATGCGCGCCAGTCGCTGGCCGAATGCCAGACCGCCATGGAGCTCTGGCGGGCCGGCTGGTCCGAGGCGGTGGGGCCATCGGGCACGACCCCGGCGCCAGTCCCGCCGAGGCCCGGGCGGTGCTGGGTGTGATCGCCGGGATTGCCACCCAGCGCGCCACGCGCGACGACGAGCGCGGACGCATCGCCGGGATCGAGGATCGCAATGCGCAGTTTGCGGCGAGCGTGCAGGCACTGGTCGCGGCCCTGCCGGGACACGCGGATCTTGTCGGCCGCGCGCCCGAGGTGGCGGTCGCGACCCTCGTGGACCGGCGCGAGCAGGCGCAGGCGGTCGCGGTCATGCATGCCACCCTGACCGAGGAGCGCGCCCGCCACGGCGAGGAGCTCGAGACCGCCCGGCGGACCGCCCGCATGGCCGAGGCGCGGATCGGCGCCATCCTTGCCGACAGCGGGATGACCGACGAAGCCGCCCTCGACGCCGCGATCGCCAGATCGCTCGCACATGCCGACGCGTGCGAGCGGATCGCCGCCATCGAGGCGCGTCTGCGCGATCCCACGGCAAGACCGTCGACGGGCTGGCCGAGGAATCGGCGCACTTGGGCGACCAGGAGATCGCGCCCCAGCTCGAGACCCTCGGCAGTGAGCTGGGGCAGGTCAGCGCACGCTGGCAGGACGAGAGCGCGCGGGTCGGTGCGCTGACGACCCGGCGCCGTCAGATCACCGCCTCGGGGGATGCAGCCGAGGCGATGGAGCACGCCCAGCTGGCCCTCGCCGAGGTGGCGGAGCTCGCGGACGAGTACGTCCAGATCGTGCTGGCGCGGCGGCTGCTGGAGGAGCAGATCGCCGCGGCTCGCGCGCAGCACCAGGCACCGCTGCTGCTGCGCGCCAACGAGCTGTTTGCCGAGCTGACTCTCGGACGGTACGCCGGCCTGGACACCGACACGGGGCCGCGCGGGGAGCCGGTGCTGCGCGCGCGCACCGCTCGCGGGCGGGTGCTCGAGGTCGCGGCGTTGAGCACGGGCACGCGTGACCAGATGTATTTAGCCCTCCGCCTCGCCGCGCTCGAGGGGCTCATCGAGCGCCGCGGCGCGATGCCGCTGGTGCTTGACGATCTGTTCGTGCATTTCGACGACGACCGCACCGAGGCCGGGCTGCGCGTGCTCGAAGAGGTGGCCGAGCACACGCAGGTGCTGCTGTTCACCCATCACCGCAGCGTGGGCGAGCAGGCCCTCGCGGCGGTCGCCGCCGACCGGGTGCACGTGCTGCACCTCGCGCCGATGGCGGTATAGGGATCGGCAGACCGCCTGCAGCCGTCGGGATGGCAGGACTTCCGGTACGCTACCCTCGTATGTGAGGGCGGCGACTCCGCCGAATACCCTCGGGAGACATGTCGTCATCGTGCCGTCGGGTGCGGGCAGGCGGATACCTCCCCACTCGACCGCGGCCAGTGCGCCGCAAGGAAGCGAATTTGACGAAGACGACGTTCGCCGAGCTCGGCGTGAGTTCGGCGGTGTGCGCTGCATTGGCGCGAAACGGGATCCACGCACCGTTCGAGATCCAGGAGCTGATGATCCCCGAGGCGCTGACCGGCGCCGACTTGCTGGTACGGGCCCCTACGGGCTCAGGGAAGACCTATGCGTTCGGGTTGCCGATGATCGAGCGGGTCAGCGCGATGCCCGCGGCCCGCGGGCCACGCGCGCTCGTGCTCGCCCCGACCCGTGAGCTGGCGGTGCAGATCACCGGCGAGCTCACCGACCCGGCACAGGCGGCCGGCCTACGGATCGCCACCTGCTACGGCGGCGTGCCGATTCCGCAGCAGGCCCAGCGTGCTGCGCGTGCCGACATCCTCGTCGCCACGCCGGGTCGGCTGAACGACCTGATCGAGCGCCGCCTGGTGACGATCGCCGGCGTGCAAATCCTGGTGCTCGACGAGGCCGACCGGATGCTCGATATGGGCTTTCTGCCGCAGGTCGACCGCATCGTCGCGCATGCTCTCCACCGAGCGTCAGACGTTGCTGTTGTCGGCGACGCTCGAGGGCGAGGTCGCCGATCTGGCGGGACGTCTGACGCGGCACGCGATCGCGCCTGCGCCTCGGCTCGGAGCCGGTCGTCGTCGGCGTCCAGCACCGCTTCGCGGTGACCCAAGGCGAGGCGCGGATGGCAATGCTCGTCGACGAGCTGACCGCCGAACCCGGCCTGGTGCTGGTGTTTACCCGCACCAAACGGGGTGCCGACCGGCTCGCGACCAACCTCGGCCGCCACGGCATGGATGCCGTCGCGATGCACGGGGATCTGTCCCAATCGCAGCGTGAGCGCGCCTTGGGCCGGGTCCGCAAGGGCCAGTGCCGGGTGCTGGTGGCCACCGATGTCGCCGCCCGCGGCATCGACATCGACGACGTCGCGCTGGTGGTCAACTTCGACCCGCCCAACGACCAGTCGGACTACACCCACCGGGTCGGCCGAACCGCACGCGCGGGTCGGAGCGGGAATGCGCTGACGCTGGTCGCGCCGGCCGACGCGCCGAAGGTCAGCCGCATCGCCGTCTCGCTCGGGCTGGACGCCGAATGGGCCGCGACCGGCGTGCCGGTCGGTCAGGCCACGGTCGTGTATGCCTCCAAGCGCCGTGCTGGCCAGTTCTCGGCCCGCCCGACGCAGCATGCCCCAGCCGCGCCGCGTCACCGGACCTCGGACCGCGGGCGGATCAAGCGGGGATCGCGCCAGGCCTGAGCCCAGCTGCGGCGGCCGGCCCCGATCGGGTGTCCGGCCGCCGCGCGGTACTTCAGGCGGCCGCTGCGCGCTCCGTGGCGTGCGCAACCAGGTCGGCGAGCAGCTCCCGCAACTGGGTGCGCAGCTCAGGGCTCAGCGGCTCATCGGACTCGAACGCCTGCTTGGCGTGGCCAAGGGCAACCTCACCCTCGATCACGCGGGCCCCGCAGGACCCGAGCACCTTGCGCAGCTCCGCCTGGGACCAGACCGCGCCGTACGCGCCGGTGCTCGCTCCGATCACGGCGACCGGGACGAACCGCAGCGCCCCCTTGCTGGGAGGGCGCGAGGCCCAGTCGATCACGTTCTTGAGCCACCCCGGGACGGAGAAGTTGTACTCCGGCGTGGAGAACAGGATCGCGTCCGCGCCCGCGAACTCGCGCCGGAGCCGCTCCACGGCGGGGTGCGCGGGTTCGCGGTCGTCGTCTTCGTCGTACGGCGGCACCTCACGCAAGCCGTCATAGAGACGCAGCTCCACCCCCTCCGGAAGCTCCTTGGCGGCTTCCAGCAGCAGCTTGGTGTTGTAGGAGCCTTCGCGAAGGCTCCCCGAGATGCCGAGGATCTGCATGGCCTAGGCCTTGTTGAGCTCGAGGCTGGCCACCAGCTTGACCTCGTTGCCGAGCACGAGCCCGCCGGTCGGCAGGGTGGCGTTCCAGTGCATGTCGAACTCGCGGCGGTCGATGCTGCTCTCGAGTGTCAGGCCGAGCTTCTCCTGATCCTCGAACGCGACGGCCGGACCGACGATCTCGCCGTGGAACGTGACGTCCTTGGTGATGCCCTTGGCCGTCAGCTGGCCGCGCACCACGACGTGGTCGCCCTCGCGGGTGATGTCGGTCGAAGTGAATGACACCTCGGGGTACTTCTCGGCGTCGAAGAAATCAGGCGACAGCAGGTGCCCGGTGAGGTTCTCTTCGGCGGTCGTGACGCTGCCGACGCGGGCAGTCGCCTCGAGCCGGGCCGAACCGTCCGCGTTGCCGACGAGGGTGACGTCGAAGTCGGGCAGTGAACCGTGGTAGGTCGCGACGACCATGTGGCGCGCCGAGAAATCTAAGGTGCTGTGGACCTTGTCGCTAACCCAGGTCCCGACGGGAATGGCGCTGCTGGCGGTGCCCTGCTGTCCTGCGGGTGTGGAATTGCCCATAGTCGATGTGCTCCCGGTGAGATATAGTTGACTACGCAAACAGACTAGCGGGTACAAGTTGAGCGATCAAGTTTTGAGCAGTCAAGTTCCTGATGCACTTACCGCCTTCGTGCGGCTCGCGAACGCGCACGCGGCGATGGAGCGTGCGTTCAACCAGGAACTGCAGGCCGCCGGCAGCATCACCGTCACCGATTTCGAGGTCCTGCGGCGTCTGGCCGACGCGCCGGACGGCCGCATGCGCCGCATCGACTTGGCGCACGCCGCGGGGGTCACCCCGTCCGGGGTCACGCGGCTCCTCGACGGCCTCGAGGCATCCGGGCTGGTCGGACGGCACCACTGCACCCAGGACCATCGGGTGACCTACGCAGTGATCACCGACGTCGGCCGCAACGTGCTCCGTGCAACCGCGGAAACGCATCTGGCCGCCCTGGTGGCGCTGTTTGCGGAACGGTTCACCCCCGAGGAGCTCGCACAGCTGGTCGTCCTGCTGGGGCGCCTGCCGGGGGCCGGTGACGCCACCAGCTGCCCGGCGGCGACCGCCGACGTCGCCTCCGCGACGGCATAGACCCACGCCCGGCGTCCGGCACGCGCGGGGGCCGATGCGCCGGCCGCGGGGCTAGTCGCCGCCGCTGACCGGGATGCGGGCTGTCTCGCTGGCCTGCGGCTTTGCGATCTTGACCTGCAGGACGCCGTAGGCGACCTTCGCGTGGATGTCGCTCTCGGTGACGCCCTGCGGGCAGCCGGAAGGACCGCTCGAAGTCGCCGTACGAGCGCTCGACGCGGCGGTAGTGCTCGCTCTCGGAACTTGGCCTCCATGGTCCGGGTCCCGCGGATCGTCAGCACCCGGTCCCGGACCAGGACCTCGACGTCCTCATCCTTGCAGCCGGGCAGCTCGGCGGTGATCATGATCGCGTCGTCGGTCTCGATGACGTCAGACACCGGCCGCCACGGCGCGCCGACCGCCGACTTGGCCCCGCTTGCGGCGCGGTCGATCAGGCCCTCGATCTCCGACCGCAGCTGGTGCATGTCGCGGAAGGGGTCCCAGTAGGTGATGTCACGCAAGACGTGCCTCCTTCGGGCGGGTGCGTAGCCTGGTCGGTACTTGCAGGGTACGCCGGATTGCCTCACGCAACGTCGGGGCGGGCACGCAGGCCGCGGGCGTAGGTCACCCGCAGCGCAGCCGACGTCTAACCGACCGACCCGCTCGACGCCCGTGGAGCCGGTCGAACCCGCGCCGCCCGGGACGCCGAGCCCGCCGCTACCGCCGGCCGGCCGGACGCCGCCGGTCGCCCCGGCGGGACCCGCGCCCTGCGGCGGGGTCCCGCCGCCCGGGAACGCTCCGAGGCCCGGTGTCCCGCCGCCCGGGCCGCCGCCGGGCCCGGCACTGTTGGTGACCAGGTTCTGGTACGACCAGCCGCCGGCGAGCACGAGGGCCGCCAGGACGGCCGCCACGAGCCATGCCCCGAGCTGCCCCCGAAGCCGAAGCAGCCGCACCAGCGGCCATGCCGCCAGCAGGGCGATCAGGCCCAGCGCCGGCAGGTAGAAGCGGATCACGTGGATGGCGCCGTTGGACCGGGCGCTCATCTGCGCGGTCCAGCCGTAGCAGAGGTACAGCCCCCAGAACCCGAGCCAGCCCGCCCCCAGGGCAACGGCCACGACCGCGTCGCGCCGCCGTGCGGCGCGTGCGGCGGGATCGGCCAGCGCGGGCGCCGATCGCCCGCGCGGCGATCCAGCCGCACGCGACGAGCCCGAGCACCAGCATCGGCATCGCCCGCACCAGGTGGGCCGGCATATGCTGGAGGTTCGGCGACAGGGCCGAGAGCGAGAACGTGATCTCGCCTGCGGCGTAGCCGGTCTTGTCCCAGGCGCCGTACGCGTACTGGTCGAAGCGCGAGGATGCCGAGGCCCGAGAGCACCAGTCCGGTTGTCCAGATCTGCAGCGTGCGCCACGCGATCCCGACCCGCCGGGCGAGCGCGATGATGGCCAGGATGGCAACTCCGAGAGCCACGACGTCGGTGTAGCGGGTCAACGTTGCCGCGACGAGCGCGAGGATTCCCGAGCGAGGCCGACCAGGCAACGGCGGCGCTGGGCGGCATCGGTCGCCAGGAGGGTCCACAACAGCGCGCCGGCGCCGGCGGCGACGAGCGAGGCGTCGGTAAAGGTCTCCATCGTCGCGCGCCAGGCGAACGCGAGCGCCGCCCCCGAGGTGCAGTACAGGACGACCGCGAAGGCGCCGCCCCAGCGCCCAAGCCAGCGGCGGCGCGCCGAACCAGAGCCCGAGGCACCCAAGGGCCCCGTAGAACAGCGGCGTCAGCCGGAGCGCGCCGAGCCACTGGAACGGCACGGCCAGGAACGGGTAGCCGGGATTCTTCTCCGAGATCCACAGGCCGTTGGCCAGGTGGTCCCACTGCTGGATCGCGCCCCCGCCGCCGGGCCCCACGGCCGACGATGCAGACCCGAGCTGGTGCTCCAGGGCCAGGTATTGCGCGTTGCTGAGCAGGATGTGCCCGTGGCTCAGCGCGACGATCGAGGCGCGGTAGGCGTAGTCGTCGGGTTCGAGCATCTGCGGCGCCCGCATGAGGACGGCGAGACACAGGCCGAGGAATGCGGCGACCGCCAACAGTACGTCCGCGCGCAGATAATGTGGCACGTGCGCGATGCGGCTGGGTGGGCTGGGACGATCGACGAGGCGGTTGGCGGTAGTCATGCAGGGAACCCTCGGGCGTCGTCCTATACCGGTCCTAAGAGCGGCGTTAGCGGCGTGTTAAGGGGACGGAGGAAGCGCATGGAGCAGGCTGCACAGACCGCGACGTCGGCGTGCGTGCCGCGATGAGCGTCCCGCGACGATGCGCACACGGGTTGGCCGTCGCCGCCGCGGCGTTGGCGATCGTCGCCGGGGGCGTGCCCGCCGCCCTCGCGGATCAGCCGAGCACCGCCCCGACGCCGCCCGCCCCGACGCCGCCCGCCCCGACGCCGCATGTGCTGACGTTGCGTCATCTGCACAACTTCGCCACCGCGACCCGCTGGGTCGTACTGCGGCGTGGCACGCGGGTGCTGCGCACGATGCTGGTGCTGCCGCGCGTGAGCACCGGCGTCGTCGTGCCCGCGATGGAGTTCGCGCACGGGTGGGACAGCAATCCGGTCGTCTACGCGAGCATGCTGCGGGCGTGGGCATCGGCGGGGTTCCTGGTGATCGCGCCGACCAGCCCCGGGATGGCGCGCGGCCCGGGCCTGCTGTCACAGGGGGCCGCGAGCGCCCGGCAGGCCGCCGACCTGCCGGCCGTACTCACGCAGGTGCTGCGCCTGGCGCTGCCGGTCACGGTCAACCGCAAGCAGATCGCGCTGGCGGGCCACAGCGATGGCGGGAGCACCGTCGCCACGCTGGCGTTCAACCGCGCCTACCGGGATCCGCGCATCGATGCGTACCTGATCTTCTCGGGCGGGCGGACCGCCATCAATGCCGGTGCCCGGGAGTGGCGCGGCAACACAAAGCCGGTATTCATCGCCGACTCCGACGCCGATCAGTTCGGCGACTTTCCCAGTGCCCGCGGGTTCTACGCCGAGGCACGCCCGCCGAAGATCATCGTGGCCGTCGGCAGGGGGGAGACCCATCTGCCGCCCTGGTCGATCGCGACACCCTTCAACCAGGCGCTCTGGAGCGCGACGGTCGACTTCGCCAGCTGGTCGTTTACCGGCAGCGGTGCATCGTTGCGCGCGATGCGCAACGACCTGCTCCCGCATGGATTTGGCGTCCGACTGGACGCCTAGGGCGCGCGCCGGCCGTCGTCGGTCCTACGGCGCGGGGGGCTGGCGCGCCGCCTTGGTGATCGCGCGCCGCCGCTTGCCCTCCAGACGGCGCTCGACCGCCGCCCGGGATGGACGGGTCGTGCGCCGAGGCGGGGACGGCGGTGCGAGCGCGGCCCGGATGCGCGACTCCAGCCGTGCGACCACGCGCGCGCGGTTGTGCTCGCGCAGACGCTCGGTCCCCGCGCGCAGCCGCAGCGGCCGGTCCTCCAGGCCCAGCGCCGTGCGGAGCCGGTCGGCGACGGGCGCCGGCAGGCCCTCGAGGTCGGCAGTCGTGATCTCTAGGCGCGCCTGCGTGGCGACGTGGTCGCGGCGCTGGCCGCCTGGGCCGCTGGAGCGCGAATAGGTCCAGGTCCCACGCTCGGCCAGATAGGCGGCGATCTCGGCCGCGGTCATGTGGCGGTGTGTGCGGTCGGGGTGTCGCCCACCGGCCGAAACGGTGCGACCAGGGCCAGATCACGGCTGTAGTCGGCGATCTCGCAGCCGTTCGTCCGGCCGGTCCGATAGTCGACCTGGCGGCTGCCGACGTTGCCGCTGACCGTCAGCACCTCGGGTCCGCCGTAGATCAAGGCTGCAGGCGCTCCCCGCCGGCGGCGGTGTAAAGGCGCCCCTGGCGGTCACCAATCGCGCACACGCGGCGACGTGCTGGGGGTTCGGGCAGGTGACCTTCCAGGTCTGGGGCGGCCCGCCGTTCGGGGCGCCGAGATCGAGCGTCACCGTGAGGTCGACCTGGGTAGCCTGCGCCGGGCCGCCGCCTCGATCCGCACGCGGCCAGCACCGGTACCAGCGCGCTGAGGACGATCGCCCCGGCCCAACCGGGCTTCCTCGCGATGCGTGGCCGCCTCGGCGACATTGCCGGTTAGGGGCGGAGGGTCTGCAAGGTCACCGGCACGCCGCCGCCGGTGCCGTAGGCGTTGACCGTGATGACGCGGTAGCCGGGCAGCTGCGCACGCCGCGGGCAGCCCGCGGACGGTGAGCCGGACAGGCGCCCGGTGCCAGGCCTGGGCTCGGACGCGTGCTGGCGACCGTCCCACCCGGACGTCAGCAGCTCGACGGTTGTTCGCGCCTCCGCGGCCCGCAGCCACACGCTGACGGTCGCGATGGTCCGTCCCGCCGCGGTCTGATGTGCCCGCAGGATCGGGACCGGGGCCAGCCCGGTCGTGCCGACAAGCCATCCCAGGTGCGCCGGGATGTCCTGGAACACGCTCGGGAAGGCATCGCACCCGAGCGGCGATCCGTAGTCCGTGATCCCCAGCAGGCGGTCGGTCCAGGCCCCCCCGGTGCCGGGGAGGACCAGTGGGCCGCCTGAGTCGCCGCTGCAGACCGACGGGAACTGGCTGTCGCCGGACTGGTTGGGGCCACCCGCGCAGAGCTCGGTCGAGGGGTCGTAGGCGCCCGACCGGCTCCGTCGCGGCACAGTACGTCTGGTTCCAGAGCACCGTGTCGGCGGCTTGTGCGGCATTGGGGGTGAGGCCGAAGTCGCTGGTCAGGCCCCAGCCGGCGATCCGAACCGTCCAATTGGCGGTGGGGTCCGGGTCGCTGGTGGCGAGCTCGACGGTCTGGCGGGTCGTCGGGTAACGCAACTCGATGAGTGCCAGATCGCCGATCGCCGTCTCGAGCGTGTAGTGGGGATAGGGCACGACGCGCAGCGGCGTCTCCCAGTTGCGGCGCGTGAACAGGGCGCCGCTTCCGACGGTCACGCGCACCAGCCCGGGCGTGTAGACCGCACCGGCTTCGGAGGAGACGCAATGGCGTGCGGTGAGGACCCATCGTGCGCCGACCAGCTCGCCGGTGCACAGCCCCTCGGGGTTGATGACCGCGACCAGATACGGCCATGACGACAGTGACGCGGCGTTCCCGCCGACGATGTACGGCGTAATGCCGGGACTGCGCGGCGTCCGGGTCACGCCGACGGTGATCTCGCGGGCCGGCGCCCGGGTCGGCGGGGTGTGCCGGGCGGGGGCCGTGGCGGGCGCACCGAGCGCGGCGCCCGACATCGTCGCGGCAACCAGCAATGATGCGAGAAGACCACGAAGACCCACCAACGGCTCCTGAGTTTGCGGCATGCCCCGTGCCTCAGCGCGACCGCCAGACGACGGGCGGAGCGTTGCGGTGCGTTAAGGATATGCCTTACCGCGGCCGCCGCGGACCGGCACCTGGCGGTGCGGGCGATCTCGGCCGCCGGCCCGGTGCTCAGGTGCCGAGCTGGTGTGTCTGGTGCAGGTAGTCGACGATGCCCTGGCTCAGCGACGACGCGATCAGGCCGATCCGTCGCAGGAACGCGTTGTCGGCGCCGGCGGCCCCGCATTCGATGAGCACCCGCGCGCCGGTGTTGACCCGGTAGTAGCCGTAGAAGAACTGCATGCGGGCATTGCCGTAGCGCCCGGGCTCGACGCCCCTGAAGCGGCTGTAGGCGCCGTTGTGTGCGGTGAAGATGGGACGGAAGGTCGCGGCCAGATCCCGTGCCAGCGCGAGGGAGCGGGCCTGGACGGCTGCGGTGACCTTGGTGGCGCGCCGGTGTGGCGCCGAGTCGGGGTACGGGACCGGGCTCGCCGTTCCCGTCCCCTGCCCGTGATAGTAGTTCTCGCCGCGACCCGGCTGGTCGACCGCGTAGCCGATGCCGGCGCTACCGCCGACCGCGTCGAAATGCAGGCTGATGAACACGGCGCCGTTGGCACCCCACGGGGTCACCCGGGCGGGGGTGTGGTGGACGACGACGCCGGCCGCGCGCAGCTTGGCCTCGAGCGCCGCGGCCAGCCGCACGTTGAAGGCCTCTTCGCTCCCGAACGGGCCGCCACCCGCGCCGGTCTGGGCGAGATAGCCGGGCTCGCCCGGAGGCTGATGGCCCGCCTGGACGTAGACGACCGGCCGTGGGGCGGAGGACGCCACCACGACGGGTGTGCCGAGGCGGGCCGGTACGACGGCTACAGCGGTCGCATGATGGTGGGCCGCCGATGCGATCAGGGCGAGCCCTCCGCCGACGACGACAACGGCCGCGCCGATCGCGGCCAGCGTCCACCGCCGGTCGCGGAGGGCGTGCGGCCCGTGGACGGATCCGGAGCCTGATGAGCGGGGTGAGTCGGCCACGCAGAGGCCCTGTCGATGGCGGGGTCGCCCGACACCGTAGGGGACGCATGCGCGAGGGTCCAGGGGCGCGCCGCGGCCGCCGCCGCGGCTGCAGCCGCCATCGCGCGCTACGCTCAGAGTGACCGGCACCGCCAGGAAGGAGCACCCGATGAGCACAGAGGCCCCAGAGCCCGGCCCCGCCGCGGACGCTGAACCGCGTGAGGACGAGCGCGCCGAGTGCTGTCACAAGGAAGGTCACGGCCACCTGCATCACCACGGCCCAGGCGGCTGCGGCGGTCGCGGAGGCGGTCGTCGGCAGTGCGGGTGTCACCATCACCACCATGACGACGGCTGTGGGTGCGGGTGTCACAGCCACGAACACTGCTGTTGCTGCTGCTGTTGCGGATGCCATCGGCGGGGCCGTGGCAAGGGCAAGGCGCTCGTCGCCCTCGTCGCCATCGCCCTGTTGATCGCCGGCATCGTGGCTGCGCCGCGCTGCAAGTCCTTGTAACGCCGGGCTGAGCCGCCGCGCGGCCGACCGGTCGCGGGCTCGGGGTGGCTCCCGCCGACCCTTGTCTTGCGATTGGCTGCCGCATGGCCAACGATGAAATGCCGATGAAGGCGCGGCCGCGGCGCCTGCGCACGCAGCGCCTCGGGGCGTTCAACGACGGGGTGTTCGCGATCGCCATCATGCTGCCGGTGCTCGAACTCGCCGTGCCGGCAAGTTCCGAGAACGATGCCGCTCGGGGCCATCGCCCACGTGCGGGTCGCGTCTCTTGCGCATCTTTTGAGTCTCGCCATCGTCGGGGTCCGGTGGCTTGGTCACAGCGCGGTGACCGACTATCGGCCGCGCCTCCCCTGTGGGGTTGGCGGAGAAGGTACGGCGGCTGCTGTCGGGGACTGCGCTTGCGGCGGCGCTTGGGTTGCCGCCGCCCACAAACCACGTTGTATGGGCTGAGGCCGACACCCCGTCGGCAGTCTTCCCGGTCCGGTGCGGAGCGGGTGGGGCCGATGGCCGTCAGCGTGGCTGTCGCTCCCTGCATCGCGCGTCTGCCGTTGTTTCGCGCAACCGCCGCCGCGCCTTCTCCACGTTGGTTTCTAAACGTTTGTCGAGGCTTCGACCACTGGTTGGTGCGAATTGCCGTTAAAAAACTTGCCGAACGTGCCGAGAATGTGTTTGGTGGTGATGTGCAGGGGGCTTCCTGAGGACGCTCCGCCTGCACTGTGGCGCCCCTCGACTGGCACTTTGGGGGAAGTTATGCCGGAGGGGCGCCACAGGGGGCACCAGCCGCCGATGGAAGCTGCGACGTCGTCGAGACTGGCGTCGCACAACGCCCTGTCGAACACCGGCTTGACGACGGTGTTCGACACGCCGGACGCGACGTCTTGCGCGCCTAGGTGTACCTACTCACCACGTTGGTGACAGCCTGCTGATCGGCGCTCGGCCCCCGAGCGCCGAATGCCGGCGCCGGGTGTTGTAGTAGGTGAGCCATTCTGGCAGGGCCGCGGTGCGCTGGGCGTTCGAGGTAAAGGCCTGGGAATAGGCCCATTCTCGCTGCAGCGTGCGATTCAGGCGTTCCACCTTGCCGTTCTGCCAGGGGCAATGTGGGCGAATGAGCACATGGCGCGCGCCCAGGCGCGCAAGCGCAGCCTGGAAATCGTGCGAGAGCCGATACGCAAAGGCATTGTCGGTCATCACCCGCTCGATGCGGGTGATGCCGCACCCGGCAAAGAAGTGCGCCGCGCGAATGAGAAACCCGGCGCAGGTCACGCCGGTCTCATCGGGATGGATCTCGGCATAGGCCACCCGCGAGTGATCGTCGATGGCCGCATGGACGTAGTCAAAGCCCACCAACCGATGCCTGCGGGCCTCGGTGGTGCGTCCGTGCACGCGCCAGCCACCCCCGTCGGGAATGCGCCCGAGCTTTTTGACATCGATGTGGATCAGCTCGCCCGGGGCATCGCGCTCGTAGCGCACCCGTGTGGCCGGCCCGCGGCGCACGGGGATTCCGGTCAGCGCATCAAGCGCTGACAGATGTGGCATCCCATGACGACGCAGGACGCGTCCCACGGTTGCCGCGCAGATGCCGAGCTCACGCGGCGATCCACTCGGCGCCGCGGCGCATGGTGCGCGCGCAGCTGGCAGATTGCCTGCTCGAGTCCGGGATCGATGCGGTGCGGGGTGCGCCTGCGGCCGGCTGGAGCGGTCCGTGAGCCCGCAGGCGCCTTCTGTCCGGTACCGGGAAAGCCACTTGTAGGCACAGGTGCGCGAGCAACCCAGTTGGGCGGCCACATCACTCACGCGATACCCGGCCAGGATGCGCTCGACCAGCAGCAGGCGCCCGCGCGGGGTCAGGCGCGCATTAGGGTGCGACATGAGGACCTCCGGGGTGTGGATGGCTTTCGACACCTCCACAACAGCCCCGGGGTCCTCACCCGGTCAAGGGCTGTTACTAACCCTGTGAGTGGTTACAGCTAGGCCGTCCGTAGGTCGCGAACGCCAGCGGCGGCGGGCGCGCGCCGCAGTCGGTGCGATCTCACGGTGCGGCCGGAGCGGTCGACCCATAGGCGACGGTGAAGCCGTTCGGATCGAGGGCGGACGGCGCTGAGACGATCGCCCCGTTTTGCACCATCACCAGTTCGTCCATCTGTACTGGGTTGCCGCCGGCGGCTAAGCCGCTGAACGTGATCGCCGGCGAGAAGACCCCGAGCGTGGCGGGCGTGCCATTGATCGACGGCGCCTCGACGATCCACTCGGCAGACGTCCCCGGACCGGTGTAGGTCAGGGGGGCGATCGTGAACGACTGGCCGTTGGTGACGTCGAGCACCGAGATCTGCCAGGTCGTCGTCCCGGTGAGCTGCCCGACCTTGACGGTGACCCGGTCCCCCGCGCCAACGGCCATTGTGGTGATCGGGGTCTCGGCAGCCGGCAGGATCTCCCACCAGGGGTAGATGACTACGCCGTGGGCGACCGGGTCGTACTCCTCATGCACCCCCGCCTGGATTGCATCCGAGTTGGAGTAGCCGTCGATGCCCACCCACTCGCTCATGTCCGACTCGCCCGCAGTCGGCGCGAGGTTGGGCACGGTGAACGTCCCGGCAGCGCCGACGATGTTGGTGCCCTCGAGCGCGTAGCCCGACCAGTTGTCCGACGCGGACACCGGCCACGGGTCGACCGCCTGGCTGATGGTCCGTGAGACGACGACCGTCTCGCCGTAGCGGTTCCGCGCCGTCAGGCGCACGGTCCAGCGTCGCGCCGGGAAGGTCGAGGGGACCTTGAGCGTGTAGGCGCTCCGGCATCCGACGGGGGCCGGGTTCCTGCCGCTCCACAACGCCGGCGATGCCGTGAGCGTGCAATGCGTAGCGTTCGACGATGTCACGCGGAAGCTGATCGTCGCGCCGTAATAGGGGAGTGAGGTCGGCGCGGTGCCGAGGCTCGCACTCTCGCACTCCTTGATGCGATGCCGCACGCTGTGGCCGTGAACCCGCGTCGTCACCGTCACGACCTTGCAGAGCTTGCTGGAGCTCGCGGCGAGCGCCGAGCTTGCGCCGGCGGCGCAGACGATCGCGATCGCGACGGCGGCCAGCAGCACGGGCAGCCGCGTCCGCTGCCGGGTCCAGCCTGATGGCGCGCGCATAGAGATGGTCCTCTCGGTCATCGCGTCGCACGAACACACGCGGGGGGCGATGCCTGTGCGCGACTCGGGGCTGCATGACGTGTATCGCGCACACACGATGCGGTCAAGCGCGTGTTCCGTGATGTTGCACCCAGGGGCGGCCGGCCTCGAGGGTTCGGCAGCACGCGTGGCGGCCGGGAGGGTCGTCGGGCCTCGCGGTCGGCTCAGCGGGAGGCTTGGTCCGGGCGAGGTGACGGCCATGTCATCCCAATACATGACGGTCCCGGTGGCGCCCTGTTCAACGTCCGCTTCGACGACGCCTTGAGTCTCGCTCGAGGTGTGCTTGATGCCCGTCAGGGTGAGTGGGCCCAGATATTGGCGGTGAGTGCTACCCAGAGTCCGCTGACCCTATCTAGGTACGCACCGCCCGAGCCCAGCAGGTCGAGGTTCACATCTGCGGTGACCGTGGCGGTGGCCCGAACCCGGATGCTGGTCGTAGACGTCTTGGCGGAGCTCAGCGGCGCATGCCAGCCGGGATTCAAGCCAAGCTCCAGCCTTCGCTTGATGAGCTGACGGTCTGCGCGAACGCCGCTGAGCCCGAGTGCGCGATGGCTGCGCTCCGCGCCAGCGTGGATCCCCAGTAGTCGACGGGGACGGCGGCTGTCTCAAGTCCGGGATCGGGGATCGGGTTCGCCGGCCCGGGCGGGGCCTGATAGGTGAACTGGTCGGCGCTGACGATGGCGCTGGTGCCCCCGGTGGTCGCCACCCGCACGTCAACGGTCCCGGAACCAGCCGGCGCGGAGGCCGTGCAGGTGCTGGCGCTGCAGGCCACACCCGTGGCCGGCGTGGCCCCGAAGGCCACCGTGCCCGCACTCAGGTTGGATCCGCCGATGGTGACCTGCGTGCCTCCCGCGGCCGGCCGGGTCGCGCAGTCGCTCGCGACGGTGGTGCCGTGGCCGGCCCGCGATGAAGGCCAGGTGGCTCGCCATACTGCACCTATGACCGCGCGCATGAAGACCGGCGTTGTGCTCCTGGTTACGCTGTGGACGGTCCAAGTGGTCGTCGTGCTCCCGGTGATGTGGGTCGGCGGGGCGGGTTCGTCGGCGCTCGTCGGGGCGGCAGTGTTTGCGGGCATCGTGGCGGCCGCGATTGTTGGGATACCCGCGGTCGTTGCCGAGGGTCGCCGCAGGAGGCAGGCCCGCTGATGCGAATGACCGAGCTCCGCCCGTCCTGAGGCCGGCTAGCCCAAGGTCCCCTGCGGAACCCGAGGGGCTCCATGCTCGCCGCGACCCAGATCGACAGGGACGGTGCGAGGGGCTCGAGGGTGTCAAACGGGGGGGGATCGTGCGCCGAGCGGCACGATCCCCGGCATTGCCTGCCGGGCTACTCCTTGACCTTCCGCCATCCGATGATGGAACCGTCGAGCGTTGTCGGGCAGGTGGCGCAGAACGCCGTCACCGAGCGCAGCTCAAGCGTGACGCTGCGCGCGCCGCAAATCGAGCACAGGCCCTGATCCGATCGGCGATGGTGATACTTGCGCGGGTCACTGAGCGGCGTCTGAGAGCCCCCGGGTCAAGACGACCCCGACCTCCTGGGACACTCCCTCGGCACTCTCATCCTTCCAGAAGCCGACGATCGACAGGGCGCAGCGGAGACACACATAGCGTCCCTTGATCGTTCCAGGCCACTTGTCGCGGTACTCAAGGGGGCGCGTGCAGACCAGGCAGCGGGGATCTGCTGAGCCCAGGTGTGGCACCTCCTTCACAGGTCTCATTCTGGCACCTGGCCAGAACAGCAATCGGCTCGCTTGGCGGACCCAGGTACCCGAGCGTGACCGTGGCCCCAAGTGGCGCCATCGTGCCGACCGGCGGCGACGTCGAGACGACCGGCGGATCGTATTGATTCGTTGTGGGCGAACGGGCGGCCCTCGCAACCCTTCGACTGGTGCTGACGGCATGATGGGGGACATGGCGGGACGTGCTACGGCGTAGCGAGACGGCCTTAGGCCCCACCAGGATCCCGCGGGCACCCGCCAGTTCCCGCGCGCGCTCGCGCACTCTTCGCCCCGTAGGCCGTCCAGTGTAATTGCCGTCAAGAAATGCCCCCGATCTGCCGACCCACGTCGTAGTGGTGATACGCAGGCGGGGCCCCCAGGGGGACGGTCCCAACTGCGGTGTGGCACCCCTCGCTCGTCCTTGGGGGAGGACGCGGGGGGGGGGTCACCCGATCGCCAGCACGCCGCCGGGTCGTTGCATTGCCGTAAGGAAACGTCGCCCAAACCGGCCAGAATGTGTTGGCCGACACCACGCACACGGCGGAACACCGGCGCAGACGTCTGCGAAGGGGGCGCCGCTTCGTCGGCACGGTACACGGGCGCCCCCCGGGGCGTCTTGGCACCGTGGGTCGGCTCGTCAGCACCGGGCTTGTAACAGGCGAGCACAACCCCCCGATCGGCGAGTATCGCGTCCCGAGACAGGCCGATAGGTTCTTTGCCGGCAACTGCGGCCTCGGCGTGGACCCACCACCGGGGCGGTGTCTGCGTCCCACCGGTGTCCGCATCGCCATCCGAAGACACCCCTCCTGGGCAGCATGGGGCCCGGGAGGGGTGTCGATCACCTGGCCGCGACGTGCGCGCCGAGCAAAACGGCAATATCCGACGACGGTGCGGCTCGACAGCACCCGGGGCGGGTCCGACATTCGGGGCGATGGCACGCCGCCGCTCAATGAGATCCGAGCTCTACCGGACCGCCCGGATCATGGGCGACCTCGATGCCGCGGACCGGGGGCCGTCTACTGCCGGGATTCCCGGGGGTGGCTCAGACGATGACTTTGAGGTGGCTCAGCGATGTGCCTGGAGTGTCTCACGTCATCCGAAGACTGCCGAGCAGTCGGCACCGAAGACGCCCTCACCGTAGGTCAACGTGACATTCACGGTGGTGCCGCTGGGCGTGATGACGGTCAGAGGCGACGTATCAGCTCTCGAGCTGTAGATGGTGTCCACAAGGCCGTAAGGCGTATTCGCAGCCAGAAATTGGCCACCACCGCGGGTGCCGAAACTGACGTAGGTGTTCGCCTCCGTCGACGTGATCTGGATCGCATTCTCGAAGTTGCCCGGGTAGAGCGTGGGTGTGGAGCAGGTCATGGTCACCGTCACCGGGCCATCGGTGAACAGCGTCGCTGAGGTGCCACCGGTCGAGCCCGCCACCTTGACGGTGCCGTGGGGCCCGAGGGAACTGCCCCCCGTCGGTCCGGCTGGGCCAGCTGCACCGGTGGCGCCCGTTGGTCCAGGGACACCGGCTGGACCCGCCGCCCCACGTGGACCGCGAGCACCCTCTGGGCCCGTGGCGTTCCAACGGAGCCTGGTGTCCCCGGCAGGGCACGTTCCGTTTGCGCTTGAGATATGCAGTGGAGCGTTCTGGCCCCCACCCCAACACGCCGTGATGACGCCTGGTTCCGACATCGATGCGGAGCCCAGTGCCGCGGCCCCTCCAGCGATCGCGAGGCCGGACAGCGTTCCGGCAATGGCCCATCGGCTCTTCGCAGTGAAGACCTTCATAGCTGTCTCCTCGAGATCGGGGCATGCAACGCGCATGGGCGCTGAGCGGCGTTCCCTGTCATCTCGGTATGGCCCGCAAGCCCCTTGAGCACCGGGGACGTGCTGCGGCGGGAGCGGGAACGATCACACGGATGGCCCGCGCCGTGCTCGACAGCCCGTCACAGCTGATGCAGCGCGGTGTTTGTCATCCCTGAAGGGACCCCGCACACGGCCTTGCACGTCATCAAGACGCTCTCGAGCGCCCTCGGTGCTGCCGTCGACGACGGCAGGACTCCGGCGAATCCGCTTTACCGAGTAAAGTGTCTGCCAGTCATGCGGGAGCCGCGCCGGTCGCTTTCAGCCGAACAGGCCGAGCGGATCCGCGCGGACATGCCCAGCCGGCGGGACGGCGTCCTTTGGGGTCTGATCTACTGCGCAGGGCCGCGCACCGAGGATGCCCTGCCTGTTCGGTGGTCGGACACGCCGATCAACCTGCACAACTGGCGCGCGCGGATCGTCAACCCGGCAGCCGAACGGGCCGGAGTGGGGTGGGCCGTGCCGTATGCGGGGCGGACGACGTACAGCTCGCTGCAGAACCACGCCGGGCTTTCGCCAGTGAGGGTCGCCGCGCTCGCCGGCAACTGGCCGGACATCATCTGGAAGCACTATGCCCGGGAATTCGAGCGGTCCAAGACGACGGGCCTGATCAGCCTCGGGGGGGGGCCGTCTGCGCGGCTCGTCGGCCGGTCGCCCACGACCGTGTTCGCACGGTGTTCGCAGGAGACCAATGTCATCGAGCTTCGGCACCGTGCGTAGGGCACGAAAAAGCCCGCTTATGCGGGCCAATTTCGTGCAGGTGAAGCTCCTCGGGCTGGACTCGAACCAGCAACCCTTCGATTAACTTTGCAGGGCAAACGCGGGAAGTACCGGGAACACTGAAACGCTGAATAGCAGGGCTTTCGAGGGGTGCGAGTTCCCGCCAGTTCCCGCTGTTTCACAAGCTGGTGTGCCCGAGGTGTGCCCACGGGCCACCGACGCCGAGCGCAGCCATCACCAACGACACGGGGCTCGAACCTGCGACATTCAGCTTGGAAGGCCGGCGTCGACGTCCCCGTAAAATCATCCCGAAGCGGGCAAGCCAAGGTGATTAGCCTGACAGCCCGCAATTCGTGATCGCGGCAGGACTCGGCCATCCGACGCCGGGCGGGGCCATGCGAGGGTCGCGGTCGTAGACCGGCGTCGTGGACGTCGTAGACTCTGCTTTGGGTGGCGCCAACGAGGAGTCTCGCGTTGACCCGCGGGCTCGTAAACGGCAGGTCAGGGGTTCGAGTCCGCTCTCCGGCTTCAACCCGAACCACGCCTACCCAAACGGCATTCGGATGGGCACCTTCGACCGCGACCCTGGGATTCGACCGAGTGTCCGCCAGTTCGTGGCCTATGCCACGCCTTGGGAGTACATCCCTGATGACGGGCTGCCCCGCCATCCCGAGAGTCGGCATCACGCCGGATAGGCAATGCCCTCGCTCCGCGTGGTGACCAGAGGGCCTCGCGGGGCGGCGCTGGAAGGCGCGGCCCCGCGAACACCGGCCTCAGCGCTCGGCGGTTGTCGGGTCGATCACCGCGACCACAGCGTTAATCGGGTCGGCGGGGAAGCCTCCCCGGCGCGCGTGCTCCCTGATGAGGTCCTCGCTCGGGGCGATGTAGACGCAGAAGGTCTTGTCGCCGGTGACGTAGCTGTGGACCCACTGCACTTCCGGGCCGAGGTCGCGGAGCACCCCACACGACTTCTTTGCGATCGCGGTGAGCTCATCCTGCGACGCTCCACCGATCCCTTTGATCGCCCGCTCGATGACGTACTTTGGCATCGAAAGCTCCTTCATCTTGAGGTGGCCGACCGGTGATGATCGACCGATGCCGGCAGCCTCCATCCGCGGCGTGTGAGCCGGCGTGTGACGGCCCACGTGTGCCGCGGGACGCCGACTCCGCCCGCTCACCGATTCGGTCTCGGTCCGCGTGACCGACCAGTGGTGTCAGGCGCGCTCCGCGCGGTCGAGCAACCCTTCGAGGACGGGGTTGTCGATGTCGCGAGCGAGGAGGCGCGCCGAGGCGAGCGTCCCCTCCCCGCCCAGGTAGCTGAGATGGATCTGTGAGCGCACGACCAGCTCACGCATTCCGGTGCGAGCGGGGCCCGAGCCGAGTACGGCGGGATGCACGTAGAGCAGCAGTTCGTCGAGCAGTCCAGCGCGAAGGAGGGCCGTCGCGAGCGTGGCACCACCGACGCCGATCGTGCCTTCAGTGTCGGCTCGGATCGCTGCAAGCTGCTCGATGACGTCGTCGCCGCCGATGACGACCGTGTTGTGGTCGGCGCTCGTGCGCGTGCGCGAAACGATCGCTTTCGGCATCGTGGTCCAGATGCGCCCGAATTCCCGCATGTATCCGGGGAGCGATTCGTCGTCCCCTGCTTGTGGCCACGCGGCCTCCATCATCTCGTAGATGACGCGCCCCTCGACCAGCAACGCCAAGTCGCCGAGCTGCTGGTTGAAGCTCTCGTACAGCCGTTCGTCGATCCGTGCCCAGGCAGGGACCTCGGTGACGTGTTCGCCTGCGACAGCCTCGATGAAGCCATCGATCGATACGTTCATCCAGTACACGGTTCGTCCCATGGCCCCGCTCCTACCCAAAAATCGTCACCGTCGATCCCTGTCACGATGAATCGCAACGGGTACCAGCTACCCGTCGTCAGTTCCAACTTCTTCCCCTTTGGTCGATAGTCCTCGCACGCGTGGTAGGTGTAGACCGGCGTGTCCTCGTCATTTCACGTCTCGCGGTTATTGACCACAAGCTCTAGCGCGATCGGGGGTCCGACCATATCGGCGAGCAGGTTGAACCTCAGGCGCACGACGGTCGGCAAGCCGTGCCGATCGGTGCCGGTCAGCTCAAGCTCATCCGGGAAAACGGGGTCAGTCATGTCGGGTCCTGTCGGTGTTCGGGGGGCGAGTGGTCCCGGATCGGGTACCCACGGGGAAGCCGAGCGGCAGGATCGCGCTCGCTGAGCGGTTCGGGCCGTCGCAACCTGCGGCTATGTCGGCCGTTGTGGCGCGCAGGCGCGTAGAGGCTGGACAAAGCGGCCGCCCCGGCTTCGATAGGTTCATCAGTGCCCCTCGGGTTGTCCTCGGCAGTCTCCAAGCGCGGCGGGGCGTCAAGCGCGCCGGTTCACGCGGGCCTGCCGACTCTCGCGTGCGCGCGCGATCGCGAGGCGTGATTAATCAGCGCCATCCACTCGCTGACCAGGCGGCGTTCGATGCTCCAAGTCGCCCCGGCGTTTTTGAACGAGAATCAGACAACGACCTGCTCTCGCAGCCGGGCACAACTGCGGGTCCCTATCGGCGGTCCCCACGATCGACGCGCGGCTATTCGGCCGCGCTGAAACGCCGTAGCCGTGCGGGATGTCAGCGGCGGGAGCGGTGCATGACCTCCGGTTGGGCAAGCCGTTCCTCGCGCGCACGCGCGTAGCCGCCGGTCAAGGCGGTCAATCCATCGACGTCGGTGGATCTATCCCGAGACGGAACCGCAAGCCTAACGTCGGCGGCAGGCTTACGGAAACGGGGCACCGAAACGCGCTGAGCGGCGTTCTGCCGAATCGGGGTCTATCCACCCACGGGCGCCAGCGACGCCAGCGACGCGGCTGCCTGAGCGCGCGCCGGGGCGGTTCTGTCGGTTATGACGGGGTTTTGTCGAACGGTCAGGCGAGCCCCTTAATCGCGAGAATGGCGATGACAGCCACGATGACAGCCACGACGCCCCACCCGAAATCCCGCCCGCGATGAGCCGGGCCCTGTTGAGCGTCGCCGCGTGCTTGTCGTGGAAAGAACTACGCGACCGCGCCGGAGAGTGGGACGACGACTACGACGCAGACAGCGACGCCGCCGCCGCGACCACAACTGCGAGTGTGAGCGGCTTCGACGCAGGCATCCCCTCTGGATCATCGCGCCGTCCGCTCGGCCTCGGCCAAGCGCATGCGATTGACCGGCAGAGGATGACGCCTGGTGGCCGGGCGCTGAGCACCAGCCCCCAGGCGCCCATCCCGCCACTACGGGGTCAGCGTCACCGCCGGGGTGTCGTTGTACCCGTTCGGGCCAAACGCGGTGGCAAAGAAGCGTGCAGGAGCGATGCTTGACGACCTGCGGGCACGCTTAGAGACTGCCTCAGGCAGAGGGGCCTCGCCATCGCGCCCGGCCCGACGACACGAGTGGGTGAGCGGACTCAACTGGTACGATCCAGTGATGGACGAAAGCCGGGCCGCAGCGAGGAAGGCGTTCGCAGACGCCGCCCATCGCCCCGGCGACGAGGACGCTTCGGATCTGCTTCGAGACCTCGACGTAGCCCCGAGCGAGGTCGCCGAGGCAGACGATCTTGATGACTTCGCGCGCCGCGCTCAAGCCGGCGACCTGCGCGCGCGCGAAGAGCTGATCGAGCGCATGCTTCCGCTCGTCAACTCGATCGCCCGCCGCTACCGCACCGCTGGGCTCGAGCGCGGCGACCTCGTTCAGGAGGGATGCGTCGGCATCCTGCGGGCGCTGGAGCGCTTCGACCCCGAGCGCGGGGTGCCTTTCTCGATCTACGCCACCATGTGGATTCGGCAGGCACTCCAGGAGCTACGGAGCGACTTCATCCGCCCGCTGCGGCTGCCGCCGAAGGCGCTGCGCCAACTCGCACAGCTCAAATCGGCCCACTACCAGATCTACGCCGACGAGCATCGAGACGCGTCACTGGCCGAACTTTCGACCTCAACCGATATCGGTCTCGACCAAGTCGAAGCGCTCGTCCGCGCAGACGCAAGCACGCGCAGCACCGACGAACCGATCGGGGGCCTCGAAGGGGAGCTGGGCACCCTGGGCGACCTGCTCGAGGACCCGCTCTCCAACGACCAATATGAGGAAGCGCTCGACAGCATCGCCGGCCGGCAGCTTCGCGCGGTGCTCGAGCAGCTGAGCGAACGCGAACGCGACATCATCGACTCCCGCTTCGGCTTTGAGCGGCCGGTGGAAAAACTGACCGCGATCGGTTCACGGCTCGGGATCAGCGCCGAACGAGTGCGGCAGATCGAAGAACGCGCACTCACCAAGATGCGACAGGGAAGCTGACGTGTAGGAGATCGGATCGAACGAAGACCCGGGACGCGAGGATGTCAGACAGTGCTGCTTGGCCTTCTCTCTTCGCAGTGGCAGCAGTCCGCTCCCCCGGCCGCCAGATGCACGAGGCGCCCGCTCGGGCAACGGCCCGCACCGAACGGGCGCCCACAGGGTCGTCAAGCCGTGTGCGCCTGCGGCTCGCGGCGGGTCGGACGGCCCGCAAAGCGGCCAAGCGCAACCACGATCAGGCCACCGAGGCAGCCGATGGCCGCGGCACCCGCTGCCCACTTGAGGCCGTCCCAGTCGATCCCGAACGCGTGGTCGAGCGAGACCGAGCCCGGCCCGAGCGCGGCAATCGCGAACGCGACAGCGGCCAGCACCAGCGGATACTCCAAGCCGCCGGCGGTGACCCAGAGACCGTTCTTCCAGTGCACCGAGGCGATCGCAGTGGTCATCACGCCCACGAGCAGCAGCGCCGCCACCGGCACGAACAGGCCGACGCCGAGCAGCAGACCGCCGGCAAGCTCCGCTGTACCCGCAAGCAGCGCGAACGGCAGCGCGGGCGCCGAGCCGACGCTCTCGAAGAATGAGGCAGTTCCCTTCGGGCCGTGGCCGCCGAACCAGCCGAACAGCTTCTGGCTGCCATGACCGACGAACAGGCCACCAACGATCACCCGGAGAACCAGAAGCGCAACGTTCATCCAACTCACCTCCTTTGCGTGCTGCGAAGTAATCGCTCGAGTTCGACACCTGATGCAGGCGTTTCTGTGGCTCTTTCAAGACCATCGGGGCCGCGCCAGGCGCGGCCCCGAGCTACCTACTGCTCGATTGCCTTCTGCGACGTTTCGCCGATGGCGATCTTCTTCGGCTTGACCTCGGCCCGCTTCGGGATGCGCAGCTCGAGCACGCCCTCCTTGTACTCCGCCATGACGTTGTCCGAATCGACACCCTTAGGCAGGGTTAGCCTGCGGAGGAAGGAGCCGGACAGTCGCTCGAGGCGCCGGGGCTCGCCGGTCTCGACCGGAGCGCGCGAGCCGGAGATCGTCAGCACCTGGTCGGTCAGCTCGATGACGACGTCCTCGGACTTGACGCCCGGGAGGTCGACGAGCACCAGGTACTCGTCCTCGGTCTCGCGCACGTCGAGCGTCGGGATAAAGCCCGTCACCCGATTGACGTTGCCGAACACGCGGCCGAAGAGGTCATCCATCAGGCGGAAGTCAGCAAAGAGCGGATCCCGCAACATTGTCAGCGCCATGTGCTCTCACCTCCTTCTCGAAGTGCCTGTGTCTTCTCCTCATTGACCGTTACCTTCAAGTTTCTCTATAGGCGCGGCCGGCGGGCGTTCAACCCTCTCAACCTTGATCGCCTGGACGGAGCGCTTTCCGTCGCCCGTTCGAGGATCACCTCGCGCGGCGATTTGTCGCGTCGCAGCCCGAGGAAGCGGGGATGGCGCAGCCTACGATCGCGGGTGAGCTCCGCGAAGCCGATCTGCCCCACGAGCTCCGGCCGCACCCAGTGGACGCCGGACCGCGGAAGGGTAGCCTCGGCGAACTGCGGCTCATCCGTCTCTAACGCCGCAAGCCTGCCGGCAAGGTCGCGCAACGTCGCCGCGCTGTAACCGGTGCCGACCTTGCCTGCGTAGCGGAGGAGGCCGTCCTCGTAGAAGCCGACCAGGAGCGCCCCGAACCCGATCCGGGCGCCCTTCGGCTCGGTGTAGCCGCCGATCACGAACTCCTGCTCGTTGACGCACTTCAGCTTCAGCCAGTCGCGCGAGCGGCGGTGCTGGTAGGGCGCCGCCGCTCGCTTGGCGATCACCCCCTCCCAGCCGCGGCGGCAGGCCTCGCGGTAGTAGGCCTCTCCCTCCGCATTCCGGTGGCGGAGGTAGCGGAGCGGGCCGCGGAACGAGAGGAAACGGCGCAGGAGCGATTTGCGGATGCGCAGCTCAAGCTGGGTCGTGTCGTAGCCGTCGAGATAGAGCAGGTCGAACAGGTAGTAGAAGACGGGCACGCCGCTGCGTCGCGCCTGCTCGGGATCACGCAGCTGCAGGCGCTGCTGCAGGCGGGCGAAACTTGTCTGGCGGCCCTCGAAGGCGACGACCTCCCCGTCGGCGATGAAGCTGTCGCAGTCCTGCGCAAGCAGTGCGTCGACCAGCTCGGGATAGGTGTCGTTGAGAAGCCGGCCCGAACGCGAGAGCAGCCGCAGTTGCGGGCCGCGGCGGAAGGCGAGGCAGCGCTCGCCGTCGAGCTTGCGTTCGACGAGCCAGTCGTCGCTCGAGAAAGGCTCGTGCGTGAGCACAGCCAGCATCGGCGCTGCCCACTCGGGCTGGGTTCGCCGACGCAGCCGTTCCTTTGCATCAGACGGGAGCGATGCGATCGCGCGCGAGCGGCATGGCTCAGGCAGGGTGCCGCTCACGACGACGCGACCTTCCTCCCGGCGGGCCACCGTCCCGTCTGCTCCGATTCGTATCCGGCATTGTCCGGCTCACTTCCTTTCGAATGCGGGCGCCTCGAATAGACGGCCGACGCGCCTCGCCCGGGCCTCGTCGTCCGACGTGACGACGAGGCGATCCTCGGGTCGGATCACCTCGCACCCGCGCGGTTTGACCTTACGACCGTCGCGAACGATGGCCTCGACCCAACCGCGACTGCCGATCGGGGAGATCGCGGACGGTCGAGCCTGCCGCCCTCGATCCTTCCGCCACCCGGTAGTGGCGCGCGGTGGGGACGGTGCTCTCGCCTCGCTCGCTGCGGGGCATCGGGATCGCCAGCCGGTCGGCGAGCCAGCGGACAGTGCCGCCTTGTACGACGACCGAGAAGAGGACGACGAGGAAGACGATCCCGTACATCCGAGCGGACTCAAAGCCGGCGAGCACCGCCACAGTCGCGAGCAGGATCGGGGCCGCGCCCTTCGTCCCGGCCCAGGCGAGGAACAGCCGCTCGCCCCAGCGCATCCGCAACGGAGCGACGAGAGGAAGGACGACGAGCGGGCGCGCGACGAGGACGAGCAGCAGCGCCAGCAGGATCCCGTCGAACCAGATCGCCCGCTCGCCCAGGATCCGCAGGTCGATCGTCAGTCCGAGCGCAGCGAACACCGCCATCTCGGCAAAGCTGGCGAGCGTTCTGCTAAACCGTTCGATCTCTCCCTTGTGCGGCGTCCGCTCCGCGCCGAGCAGGACGCCGACGATGAAGACGGCGAGGAACCCGGAGCCGTGCGCCGTCGAGGCCGCCCCGTAGGCGAGCGCGGCGACGACGAGGCCGGCGATCCCGTACAGCCCTTCGGCCGGGAAGCGCGCATGACGCAGGAGCAGGGGCACGATCGCGCCCGCCGCAGCACCGACCGCGAACCCGACGCCGATCTCGACGAGGAACTCGCGGAGCACGACAAGCAGTGAGCCGGACGCCGCGCCCGCGTACTCGACCAAGCCGAGCACGATCGCGATCGCGACCGCGTCATTGATGCCCGCCTCTCCGGCCAACGCGATGCTCGCGCGACCGCCGATCTCGCGACCCCGCAACACGGAAAACGTCACCGCCGGGTCGGTGGGTGCGAGCGCGCCACCGAGGATCCCGGCGAGGATCCAGCGGAAGCCGAACAGATAGCGGGCGCAGATCGCGATCAGACCAGCCGTCGCCGCTGTGCCGACGATCCCGAGAAGACCGACCGCCGGCAACGCGGTGCGGAACCGATGCCAGCCGACGTTCAGGCCGCCGTCGAAGAGGATCACGATCAGCGCGACCACGCTGATCCGCTCGACGGTCCGGATCGAGAGCGCATGTCCGGCATCCGGCACGACGTTCGAGACGAACGCGGCTCCCGCGAGAAAGAACGTTGCAGCCGGGAACGGCAGTCTGGCTGTGATCTGCGACCAGGCCAGCAGGACGGCGGCGCCGGCCGCGGCTGTCAGCACCACTAACCCGAATGTCGAGATCTCGGCCATCGCTTCCTCCCCGCAGAAACCGGCCGGGGAGATGCATGCCGCAGGCCCCCGGCCGGTAGGCGGCCCTCAGGGTCGACGACGATCGCGCCGTCGGCCCGCTTATGCAGGCACGACGGTGATCTGGTTATCGACCTTCGAGACGCCGGGCGCGGACTTCGCCTCCTGCTCGGCCAGCCGCTTCTCGTACCAGGAGTGAACGCGACCGCGCAGGTGAACGGTGCCATCGGTCGCGGTCACCGTGATCTGGTTCGCGTCGAGGTTCGCCATGCGCTTGATCGCGTCGGCGATCCGCTGTTCGATCTGCGCCGGCTTCACCATTGTCTTCAGCGTGATCAGGTTCGACACGCCCTTGACGCCCAGCGTGTTCCGGGCGACCCGCTCTGCGGCCTCGCGCTGGTAGCTCCAGTCCACCTCGCCGCGAAGCGTCACGAACCCGTGCCGCACCTCCGCGTCGACGGAGTCCGGGACGGACACGTGCGAGCGCAGCGCGCGCGCGATCGACTCGGCGATGTCCGTGTCGTCTCGCAGGCTCGAGCTCGGCAACCGGACCTCGAGCTCGTCCGCGACGGCGACCACGCCGGCGACGCGCTCTGTGGCCTTCACCGCGCCCCACTTCTCCGCGTAGCTGGACACGTGGCCGGTGAGCGTCACCGCGCCGTCCTTCGCCGCGACGCCGATGTGGGCCGAGTCGAGCTCGGGATCCCACTCGAGCTCATCGATCACGGCCTCCTGAAGTGCCTTGTCATCCATACGGTTCCTCCTTTCGTCCAGCGAACATGGGGTGTATTGGGCCGTCGTGGTCCGGCCCTTTCATGGGCCTCTATAGGCGAGGCCGGCAGCCGTTCAAGAGTCCGCGTGCGACGCCGCCGCCGCGGAGACTTCTGCTGCGACAGGCAAACGGACCGACGCTAGAACGAGTTGCGCGGGAGCCTCGGTAAAGCGGCGGTCAGGGTTGTTGCTTTCGGAGCGAGTCGGGCATTTCAAAGATAGAAACTCCCAGGGCAACAGCCCGGACTTTCATGAATCCATCTGCTGTGAAGATCCCGTCCAACCCACTGCTGGGCGTCAAGCGCATCCCTGTCATCCGCGAGCCACGCAAGTCGCTGTCAGCCGACCAAGCCGAGCGCGTCCGTGCCGAGATGTCCTCACAACGGGATCGCGTGCTCTGGGGGCTCGTCTACTGCGCCGGCCTTCGCACCGAGGAAGCACTGGCGATCCGCTGGTCGGACATCCTCAATCTGTCGCGCGCCGGCGGCACAATTAAGATCGATCGCGTATTCGCCGCGGATCAGTTCCGCAACACAACCAAGACTAACCGCGGCCGCGACGTGCCCGTGATCGCTCCGCTCGCCCAAGACCTCGTCGAGTGGCTCGAGGAGTCCCAGCCCGAGCACGATGATGTCCTCGTCTGCGCGTCGCGCGCCGGGACGCCGATCAATCTGCACAACTGGCGCGCCCGGATCTTCAACCCGTCTGCGGAGCGAGCCGGGGTGCCGTGGGCTGTTCCGTACACCGGCCGCACGACCTACATCTGCTTGCAGATCCACGCGGGGCTGTCGCCGGTGACGGTGGCGGCGATGGCGGGCAACTCACCGGACATCATCTGGAAGCACTACGCCCGCGAGTTCGAGCGGTCGAAGACCACGCGGCAGATCGACCTCGAGGGCGCCATCAGGGCCGCCCGTCGGCGAGTTGCCCGAGATGGTGTGCCCATTGTGTGCCCAGACTCCAACGTCGTCGAGCTTCGGTGAGGCAGCCGATGAACGCAAAAACCCGCCTCAGCGGCTCATTCAAAAGCGATATGAGCTCCTCGGGCTGGACTCGAACCAGCAACCCTTCGATTAACAGTCGAATGCTCTGCCAATTGAGCTACCGAGGAATGCGGTAGGCGGCTGGGATCGTAGCGAATCGGGTTCGGGTTGGGGAACGCCCCACGGTCAGGTCGGAACGCGAAACTCATGCACGTAGATCACGGAGCCCTGCTCGTCGGGCCGACCCGCAACGCGCCGATCGATGCGTCGGTAGTGCCGTCCCGACTCGACCAGCGTGTTGATGAGCGCGCTCGCGTCCGGGCGGCGCGGGTCGGCGATGACGATCGATGACCTCGGGCCCGCGACGCGACACAACAGCTGCGTCAGCTGCCCGGCGTGGCGGGGCTCGTAGGCCACGTCGGCGCCGACGACCAGATCGAACGGTCCTCTGGCGAACAGTTCGTCCGGCGGGCGTGACCAATCGACCTCGAGCGTCTCGAGCTCCCCGAGGCCCGCCGCGCTGGCGTTGGCACGGGCGAACGCGAGGGCGACCGGGTACCAATCAGTCGCCAGCGGTCGCGCACCGCACGCCAGCGCGACCAGACTCGGGAGCGACAAGCCGGCGCCAAGCTCCAGGATGCGCGCCCCGGCGATCTCACGCTCGGCGAGTTCTTGGGCCAGTGCGCGGCCCGACGGCCAGAGGTCGGCCCAATAGGGCAGCCGCTCGTCGTCGGCGTACTCGTCCTCGTCGATGAGGTCTTCGGCGGCGCGCGGCCGGGTGATCGCGAACTCATAACCGGCGACGCGCACCGGTTCGGTGACCAGGTCGAAGCCCTGCGGGAACGCAATCACGGTAACTGATCGTATCCGGCTCGCGAGGCGGCTCGAGTCTCGCTATCCTCCGTCGGTCGATCGCAAGTGGCAAGGAGCGTTGGATGAGTGAGGAGATCGAGGGCGTGGCCGAGGTGGAGGTCGCGGAGACGGCCGAGCCTGCGGCCGTAGCCGTCGAAGCGGTGCCCGAGGAGGCCGCCGACCAGACGCCCGCCGCTGAGCCCCAGGGCGGAGCCGACGTGGCCGCCGAGGAGTCGACCGCCGCCGCCGAGGTGCCCGCGCCGGAGGTCGTCGCAGACGAACCGCCCGCGCCC
Organism: uncultured Thermoleophilia bacterium; assembly: GCA_963768285.1. Classification (GTDB taxonomy): domain Bacteria; phylum Actinomycetota; class Thermoleophilia; order Miltoncostaeales; family Miltoncostaeaceae; genus CAITWD01. The sequence goes on along the minus strand of CAVYHI010000025.1, from coordinate 9,307 downwards.
GCCCCGACCGGGCGTCGCGAGGCCCAGCTCTACCTTTGCGAGCGTGGCCACCGGACGCTGATCCTGTGGGGCGACCCGCCGGCGACCTGCAATGCGCGCAAGACCCGCAACGAGGTCTGCGGCCTGACCCTGTACCACTCGACCGAGCTGCCCGAGCAGGTGCAAAAGGCGCTGAACCCGATCAAGGCCTCGAAGAAGAAGTCCGGCAAGAAGTAGCCGGGCTGCAGGTCAGGCGATCAACGACGAGGGGCCGGGAACACTCCCGGCCCCTCGTCGTTGATCGAGCGGCCTAGCCCTGCTCGGCGGCCTCGACCATGCGGGTCATCTCCTCGAAGCCGGCATCCCAGACGTCGGCCCGAGACAGGTCCACCCCGAGCGGCAAGAGCAGGTCGCGAGGGGCCTTGGAACCGCCGGCGGCCAAGAACTCGAGGTACCGCTCTGCAAAGGCGTCTCCGTGCTGGCGGTACTGGGCGTAGAGCGCGAGTGTCGTCAGATGCGCGAACACGTACGCGTATGTGTAGAAGCGCGTCGAGATGAAGTGGGGGATGTAGCTCCACCCGAACCGATACCCGGGCGGCAACGTGATGGTGTCGCCGTAGTAGGCCCCGTTCGCATCCAGCCAGATGTCCGAGACGCGTTCGGCCGTCAGAGTGGTGCCCTCGTGGCGCGCCGCGTAGGCCCGCTGCTCATAGCGGGCCAGGACCGTCTGCCGGAACACGGTCGCGAACGAGCCCTCGACCCGCTCGCAGATCAGTGCCCGCCGGGTGTCCGCGTCGGACTCGGTCTCGAGCAGGTGGTCGAAGGTCAGCAGCTCGGCGAATGTTGAGGGCACCTCGGCCAGAGCGAGCCCCGTGTGCATCGACAGCGCCGATTGGCGCTGGGCCGACAGGGTGAAGTGCATGCCGTGGCCCAACTCGTGGGCCAGCGTCATGACGTCATTCATCTGGTCGGTGAAGTTCATGAGCACGTAGGCGGGCGCATCTTGGGCGACGGGCGCGCAGAACGCGCCGCCGCGCTTGCCTGCGCGTGGCTCGGCGTCGACGCGCCGCCCGGTGAAAAAGTCGCCGGCGACGGCGGCGATCCGCGGTGAGAATCGCCCGAAGGACGCCTCAACCAGGTCGCGGGCCTCGAGGAACTCGACCGCGCGGCCGGCCCCGATCGGCGCGTATTGGTCCCAGAGCTCAAGGCGCTCGAGCCCGAGGATGGCGGCCTTGGCACGAAACCATCGCTGGGCGAGGCCATAGTGCGCCTCGACGGCCGCCAACATTTTCTCGACGACCGCGCCGTCGAGCTCGTTGTTGAGGTGGGTGCGGTCCATCGGATCGGCGTGGCCGCGCAGCCGGTCGATGGCCAGCCGGTCGCCGACGAGCGTGTCGTAGACCTGCGCGAGCGTCTCGGTCTGCGGCTCGAGCCCCGCGTACAGCGTCTCGAGCGAGCGACGGCGCAGGTCGCGGCTGGGATCCCGCACGTGCGCGAGGAGCCGATCGATGGTGTGCGGCTGTGGGCCCTCGCCGGCGTCGAATTCCATCTCGAGCGTCGAGGTGATGCGACCGAACAGATTCTGCCATGCGCTTACCGCGGCGGGCTCGCGCTCGGCGAGCATGCGCTCCTCCGGCTCGGTGAGCATGAACGGCGCGAAGCGCCGGGCCGAGCGCAGGTAGTGGGCGTCGGCGGCGAGCTCGGGCGCATCCGCGAGTGCCGAGGCCTGCGCCTCCGGCAGCGCGAGCCACTCGAGGTCGAAGAACCGCAGCGCGTTGCCCGCGTCGACCATGCCTCGGTCGATCGCCGACGACAGGTCGCGGTTCTCGGGATCAGTGACGTCGGTCGCCTCGCGCAAGTGCGCGTACGAGCCGGCGCGCGAGAGCATGTTCTCGATCTCGGCGAGTTCCGCGAGCGCCGCCTGAAGCTCACTTGGGGTGATGCCGGCCAGCGTGCCCCGGTAGCGGGATTCGAAGGTCTGCGCCCGCGCGATGCCGGCGCTCAGCAAAGCCCGCGCGTCATCGGCGCTTGTCAGCACCGGGGAGAGGTCCCAGCGCACGCCTGCGGCGTTGGGCCCCGGGGGGGAGATCTCGGCGGTCGTCATGGGGTCGAGGCTACACGCTCGCGCAGGGCTCGGTGGATGAGTTCGGCGACCTCCGGCGGGAGCGCGGGCACGCCCGTGTCGCCGAGATCGCTGCGCCCCGTTTCGGGACCGTGATAGTCGGAGCCGCCCGTCGCCACCAGGCCCAGGCGCCGGGCGATGCGGGCGTAGCCACCGCGCTGTTCGGGGGTGTGCTCGGCGCGATACACCTCGATGCCCCACAGGCCGAGATGGCGCAGGCGCGCCGTGTACGACTCCAGGCCGTGCATGCCGAGGCGCAGGGAGGCCGGGTGTGCCAACGCCGCGACCCCGCCGGCCTCGGCCACCAGCCGCAGCGCGGCCGCCGCGTCCAGGAGTTGGTGGGGCACATAGGCCGGCTGGCCGTCGCCGAGGTAGCGTGCAAACGCCTCGGTCCGGTCGGACACGTGCCCGGCGGCCACGAGCGCGTCGGCCAGGTGGGGGCGGCCAATCGACCCACCGGCCTGGGCCCGCACCGCGGCCATGTCGATGCCCGCCCCGAGCGCGGCGAGCTTCGCCGCCATCTGGTCCGCGCGGACCTCGCGCGCGCGGCGGAGGTCCTCGAGCGTGGCGCGCAGGCGCGGTGGGCTGGCTTCCGGCAGGTAGGCCACGAGGTGCAGCTGACCCTGCGGGGGCCGCACGCTCAGCTCGACGCCCGGAATCACGGTCACCCCCAGGCGCTTGCCGGCGGTGATGGCCTCCGGCAAGCCGGCGGCGGTGTCGTGGTCGGTAATCGCCAGCGCCGTCAGGCCACGGCGCGCGGCGCGCGCGACGACCTCGGCGGGCGCCTGGCTGCCGTCGGACGCGCGGGTATGGGCGTGGAGGTCGATCATCTCGAGAGGCCATGCTCGCGTGCCGACCGGACGGAACCGCCCGACAGCGTGGGCCCGTGCTCGGCTAGGCTGGAGCGGGATGCCTGGCCGTTCGCCCGAAGATGCTCGCTTGGTCTACTCATCCGACGTCGGTCGGGTCACCGAGCCGCCTGCGCAACGGCCATCGGGACCGCCAGCCGACGGCATCGTGCGCGTCTCGCGGACCTCGACGGGGCGCAAGGGCAAGACGGTGACCCTGATCACCGGCGTGCCCGCCGGGGAGGCCGCTGCCCTCGTGCGAGAGCTCAAGCGACTGTGCGGGTCCGGCGGCGCGCTCAAGGACGGGGTCATCGAGATCCAGGGCGACCACAGGTCCAAGATCGTGGCCCATCTGGGCGGCCGCTATCGGGTCGAGCTTGGCGGGCGGCTAGCTCGGCGCGACCGCCGCGCCGATCAGGTCGACCCGGTGGCCGAACACCCGCTCAAGGAACTCGGCCTCCTGCTCGGCCGACCAGACCGCCAATGAGGGGTCGCCCACGCAGTCGACCTCAAACTCGAGCCCCGATTCGGTCAGGCGGCAGCGCAGGTCGCGGACCTGCCCGGCCTTGGCGCGCTCGAGCTGCTCGGCCAGGCGCAACAGCGCAACCCCGCGGTTGAAGATCTCCTCATCGCCCGGCTCGAGGATTGCCCGGTAGGCCTCCAACGAGGGAATGCCTTTACGGTGACCGCGCACCATGCTTGAGATCAGGGCGATCTCGCGGTGCAGGAACCCGGGGAGCCCGGCGTTGAGTACCAAGTACTCGGAGTGGCGATGATGCGCCGAGTAGTCGACCAGCACGCCGACGTCGTGCAGCATGGCCGCCGCCCAGAGGAGCTCCCGCTCCTCCGGATCCCCCGCGTGCAGGCCCACCGCGGCGGTCGCGTCGAAGCCCATCAAGGCAACCCGCGCGATCTGCTCGGCGTGTTCGCGCTCGAAGCCGAAGCTCTCGGCCGCGTTGATCACCGAGCAGCGGCGCACGTCGGGCAACAGCGGCGGGTCGGCAGGGGCGAGGTAGTGCTCGAGGAACACCCCCTCGCGCAGGCCCTGGCCGCAGACCTCGAGCACGTCGGATCCGACCGCGCGTATCACTTCGTCGATCGTCAGCGCCGCCGCGAGGATGATGTCGCCACGGTCGGACCGCAGCCCCGGCAACCGGTAGCGCTGACCGGCCGGCAACGCGGTCAGCTGGTCGATCGTCGCCGCCAGGGCCGCGCGGGACATCCGATGCCCGTTCGGGTCGATGAGCGGCCCGCGTGCGGCGCGCTGCTGCATGACCGCGAGGGTCCGGAGCGCGCCCCCGATACCGACGATCCGCCCGTTGCCGCCGATCCACCCGTACGCCTTGAGTGCCTTCCGGACGTGTGTGCGCAGGGCCGCGATCTGCTTTGCGTCGCGCTGGTCTCCGGTCAGAAACGCCTCGGTCAGGCGCACGGCGCCCAGCGGCGCGCTCATGCTGCGGGTCAGCCGACGCCCGTCGACGCGCCCGACCTGCACTGAGCCGCCGCCGAGGTCCACGAACCAGCCGTCGGTCAGTGTGCTGCCGTTGACCACGCCGAGGTATCCATACCAGGACTCCTGCTCGGCCGAGAGCACCCGCACGGCCAGCCGTCCGACCGAGAGCACGTCGAGCACCTCGCGCTGATTGACCGCGTCGCGCACCGCCGAGGTCGCGACGACGTCGACGGTGTGGATGCCTGCGGCATCGCAGTACGCCGCATACAGGTGCGCCGCGCGTCCGGCGCGCGCGAGGGCGGCCGGGCCGATGCGTCCGTCGATGACGTGCTCTGACAGCCGCACCGGCTCGCGGATCTCGTCGACAAGGCGGAACCAGTGCCCCGGCACATACCGGTAGATCACCAGCCGAAATGAGTTTGAGCCCATGTCGATGACCGCGCGGGTCCGCTCGTGGGGCGTGTGGCCAGCGACGTTCATGGACGCGTGCGGTGCCAGATCACTACTGCGGATCGTGGGGGATCTCCCGGAGGAATGGACGGGTCGCCGCCGGCGCGAGCGCGATGCGACCCTCGGCGAGGTCGCGCAGCGGCTGGCCGGCGATCTCGAAGCGCCAGCCGACCGCAAGCGGGGAATCGGGCACCTCGCGGGCGCCGATCTCGCCCCAGAGGAACGTCTCGATCTCGTCGCGGGTGGCCACGAGGCTCGGAGCGACATCGGCCTCGGCGGCGCGGGCGGTGACGAGGATCTGACCGAGCGGGCCGAGGGTGTCCATGCGGGCCTGCAGCTCCGGGCCGGGCGCGGCCGGGAGGTGGATCGGAGCGGCGGCGGCGCCTTCGGCGATCGCTGCGAGCATGCCGTCCAGATCGGACTGGCGCATGCGCTCCGGCAGGCCGCGCTCGCCGCTGAGCTGGCCGGCGGTCTGCGGGCGCCGGCGGGCGACCTCCAGGAGGGTCCGATCGGGCACGATCCAGGCCGTCGGCCGGTCGCGGCGAGCCGCCTCGCGCTCACGCCACGCGGCGAGTGCCCGCAGCACGGCGCGGTCGGCGGGGGAGAGCTTGCCCTGGCCCTTGACGCGTCGCCAGACCTCGGTCGGCTCGGGGACCCAGCGCGATTCCGGCCCGTAGCGGCGGGCCATCTCCTCGGCGATCCACGACGTGCGGCCGAGGTGCTCCGCCCGCGACAGGAACTCGTCCGCGAGCTCGACCAGGTGGGCGACGTCGGCGGCCGCATAGGTGAGCTGGCGGTCGGTCAGCGGCCGGCGGCTCCAGTCGGTGTACTGCTCGCCCTTGTCGAGCTTGACCTTCAGTCCCCGTTCGAGCAGCACGCCCAGGCCCTGGCCGGCCCCGATCCCGATGAACCCCGCCGCCAGTTGAACGTCCAGGACCCGCTCGGGGCGCGTGCCGAACTGCATGCCGAGCAACGTCAGATCCGACGACGGCGCGTGCATGACCACATCGACGTCGGGATCGGCCACGAGCGCGGCGATCGGGGCCAGCGGGGCGCCCTCGATCGGGTCGATCAGATGCACGCGTCCATCGATGGCAATCTGCGCCAGGCACGCCATCGGTGCATAGGTGCGTTCCCAGAGGAACTCGAAGTCGAGTGCGATACGGCCGTGCTCATGGGCCGCGGCCACGACGGCGGCGACGCCGCCGGGGTCCCTGATGACCTCGGAGGTCGTTGGTGATGTCACGCCCGCTACCCTACCGGCTTGTGGAAGTCGTTCAGGTCTCCAAGAGCTTCGGCGCCCGTCAGGTCCTGCATGAGGTCTCCTTCCGCCTTGCTCCCCGGGACCGGCTCGCGGTCGTCGGGCGCAACGGCGAGGGCAAGACCACGCTGCTGCGGATCATCGCGGGTCAGCTGGATGCGGACGGCGGACGGGTCGGCCTGCCCAAGGGCGCGCGCGTCGCGCTGCACGACCAGCGCCCGCCGCGCCACATCGAGGGCCGGACGCTCGAGCAGTACGTCGCCGAGGGCATGGCCGATGCCATCGCCGCCGAGGCCGAACTCGCCGAGCTCGAGGCCCGCATGGAGGCCGGCGACGCGGGGCCGCAGGTGCTTGCGGCCTACGAGCGCGCCCACGCCACACTCGAGCGCGCCGGGGGCTACCACTGGCGCGCGTGGATGACCCGTGTCACCCGCGGGCTCGGAATCCCCGACGCACGCCTCGGCGATCCGTTGGCAGTGTTCTCCGGCGGCGAGCTCACGCGCGCCTCGCTCGCCCGGGCGCTGGTCGCCCGGCCCGACGTCCTGCTCTTGGACGAGCCGACCAACCACCTTGACGTGCAGAGCACCGAATGGCTCGAGGACGCGATCGCCGAGATGGGCTGCGCGGTGGTGCTCGTCTCGCACGACCGCTACTTCCTCGAGTCGATCGCCACCGCCGTGCTCGAACTCGACCAGGGCCGCAGCCGGCTGTGGCCGTTCGGGTACTCGCGGTTCCGCAAGGAGCGCGCCCTCGCGGCCGAGGCCCAGGCCAGGGAAGCCGAGCGCACCGCCGCCGAAATCGAGCGGCTCGAGCGCTTCGTCGAGCGCTGGCGCGCCGGCACGCGCTCGCGCCAGGCCACATCGCGCAGCAAGCGGCTGGCGCGCATCGCCCGTCCTGAGGTCAACCGCTCCGCCAAGGCGCTCCAGTTCGGGTTCCCGCCCCTCGCCGCCAGTGGCCGCGTCGTGCTTGAGGCGCAGCAACTGACCGTGGCGGTCGGTGAGCGGGTCCTGATCGACCGTGCCGATCTTGTGATCGAACGCGGCGAGCGCGTGGCCATCGTCGGACCGAACGGCACCGGCAAGACCTCGCTGCTGGAGACGCTCATCGGGCTGCGACCACCGTCGGCAGGGCGGGTCGGGGTCGGGCACAAGGTCGACTTGGCCTACTACTCCCAGCACGATCAGGAGCTGCGCGCGGACCGCACGATCGTCGACACGATCCTCGCCGAGACGACGCTGACCCGCACCCAGGCCCGCACCCTCCTGGGGGCGTTCCTGTTCCCAGGGGAGGCTGCCGACCGGCGGGTGGCCGACCTGTCTGGCGGCGAGCGCCGGCGACTGCAGCTGGCGCTGTTGGTGGCGCGTGGCGGCAACCTGCTGGTCTTCGACGAGCCGACCAACCACCTCGACACCGAGAGCCGCGAAGCGCTCGAGCAGGCCCTCGACGCGTACGCCGGCACGATCGTGCTGGTCTCGCACGACCGGGCGCTGATCGACGCCGTCGCGACGCGGACGCTTGCCATCGAGGGTGGGACCCTGGTCGGGCGGGACGGCGGCTGGGCGGACCTCTTGCAGGCCCGCGCCGCGGCGCGGGCCATCGGCGGCGCTGCGCCGGACGCGCCCCCAAAGCCCGCGGCGAAGCCTCCGAAGCAGGCGGCGAAGCCCGCGGCCACCGACGAGCGCCCGGCGCGCGGCACCAAGGGTGGCCCGGGACGGCGGGTGCGGCAGCTCGAGCGCCGGATCCAGCTGCTCGAAGCCGAGCTAGCGGCCTTGGACGCCGCGCTGCTGGATCCCGCGACCGCCGGGGACCAGCTGCGCCAAAGCGAGCTCGCCGTCCAGTACCGCAAGCTGCAGGAGGAGCTCTCGTGGGCGCTCGCCGAATGGGAGCAGGCGGCCGAGGCCGCGGGGGTCTAGCGGGCCCGCGCCGAGCCCTTAGAGCCGGCCTTTTTCCGGATCGCCGGCGATGACCGGCCGAAACGTCTCGACTCGGGGCGGCCCCGCCAGAGCGTCGGCGAGGGCGGACAGGCCGGTCACCCAGGGCTGGGCCGCGTGGGCGGCGAGCGCGGCCTCGGAGCTCCAGCGCTCGATGAAGGTGAAGGTCAGGTCGTCGGGGCCGCCGCGATGGAGCGCGTACAGCAGGCACCCATCCTCGGCGTGGGTGGGGGGGATCGCCTGCGTGAGACCGGCCTCGATGGCCTGCGCCAGGCCCGGCTTGGCGGTGAAGGTGGCGACGACGATGACATCCGGCATCTGGCTGCTCCCGCAGTGGTGGTTGGACCCGGCCACGGCGTGGCCGCGCGTGTGGCGGGTCCCCGCGCCGCGCGCCGCAGGCTGGGCGTGCACGCGGTGCGGGGGATCGCCGTCAGGGTGTGATGATGACCTTGACGACGCCGTCGCGCTGGTTCGAGAACAGCTCGTAGGCCTCCACGATGTCGTCGAGTGCGAAGCGGTGGGTGATCAGCTGCTGCAGGTCGAGCCGGCCTGCCTTGACCAGGCTCATCAGTTGGGTCATGCGCTGCTTGCCGCCGGGGCAGAGCGTGGTCAGGATGTCGATGTCGCCGATGCCGTAGACAAACGGCTCCAGCGGGACCGAGACCTTGTCCGCGTAGAGCCGACGCTTGTAGGGAGGACGGTTGCGCCGATGCGTTCGGCACCATAGTGCATGCCAAGGCCGCCGGTGAAGAGGCCATACCCGTAACTCACCTGGATCACGTCGCCGCGCCCGAGACCGCACGAGGTCAGGGCCCGGGGAAGGGAGGTGGTCCAGAGGTCGATATCGTTCTGGGTGTACCCGACCACCGTCGGTTTCCCGGTGTACCGGAGGAGACATGGTACCGGACCAGTTCCTCCTGCGATGCAGTGAAGATCTTATCCGGGTAACCGTCCCGCAGGTCCCGCTTGAACATGAACGGGAGTTTTTTTACGTCGGACAATTCCTTTATATCGTCCGGGTGGACCTTCTGCTCCTTCATCCGGTCGTGGTAAAACGGTGAAAAACTGTACAGTCTGTAAACAAGGCTCTTGAGGAAGTCTGTACTGCATCCTCTGGAGCTCAACCTTCGGCATCTCCTCGATGCGTGGATCCCAGCAAACCATTATTCTTTTTCCCTCCGGTCTATGACGCGTTTTGATTTTCCTTCAAAGCGCGGGAGCGATCCCGGCTCGATAAGCCTGACGGTTGTCCTGAGTTCCAGG
>CAVYHI010000024.1:0-110319 GCA_963768285.1 uncultured Thermoleophilia bacterium | reverse complement strand
CTGCCCCTGCTCTAGCGCCCCCGGCTGGCGTCGTTGCCGTGGCGCGGACGGCGTCCAGTTCGGCGTCGACAAGTTCTCGACGGTCACCTTTACCGATGTGATCATCAACGGGCATTCGCTGGCCTGGAGGAAGCCCATGGCGGTCGAGCGGTATCGCGTGGAGTCCCGCAAGCAGGTCATCCAGATCCGTCCGTCGGCGATCGCGCACGGCGGCGAGTCGTTGCCCCTGAGCTTCGTCCACGCCTGAGCCGTCGCAGCGCCGCCGCGCCCGGGGTCGCCGAACCGGGCGGTTGCGGCGATCAGCCCCCCGCGGGATGATCGCAGCGGCTGGCTGCGGGACGCACGCGCGGCGGGCGCGTGAGCACTTGGCATCGAGGGGGACATCATGGTGGGCGTGATCCGAGTCGGGCTCGCCAGCGCTGCGGTCGTGGCGGGTGTCGCCCTGGCCGGGGCGGCGACGGGTGCGGGGATCGCGTACCAGAGGACGCCCGATTTCGCCGGGTATTCCTTCTATGCGGCAAGGGTCACCACCGCCAGTGCCCGGTTCACGATCCCGCGGGTGACGTGTGCCGGCGCCGACAGTGGGGTCGGCCCGGGGCTGTTCGTGGTCACCACCCGCCACGCGCTGACCGGGGCCGGTATCGCGGTGGCCTGCGAGGGCTCCGCGCCCACCTATGAGCTGATCACCGCGCTCAACAACGTCCAGCGGATCATGCCGCTGTCGGTCCGGCCCACGGACGTGCTCGCGGCGCAGATCCAGATGACCGGCACCTCGACCGTGATCACGGTCAAGGACATCCGCACCAACATCGTCGGGCGCCGCGCCGGCGCCGGGGCCCGATCGAGCTACGTGTCGATCGGGACGGCGGCCATCCTGATCGGAACGGTGCAGGTCGGCGTGGACCGGTTCACCCCGGTGAGCTTTGCTGGGGTGGTAGTCCAGGGCAAGGCCCTCAGTCGCTGGAAGCCCGAGGCGGTCGAGCGCTACCGCGGCCCGAAATCGCACCCCATCATCGAGATCCGCCCCGGGCGGATCTCGGCGCGTGGCGAGGACTTCACGCTGAGCTTCGTCCATCGCTGAGCGCGGCGAGCACCGCCGCGTTCAGCGCTCGATGTCGAGCGGGCGCCATTCGTCGCTTGTGGACAGCTCGCGTAGCCATGCCGGCGCCTCGATCGCGGAGCGCGTCGTGCGGTCCAGGCACACATGGATGAGCTCCCCGTCGGCGACGAGCTCCCCGTGACGGATGAACCAGTGCCGGCTGCGGAACGACGAGGTGCCGACGGCCGCGAGCCAGGTCGTGAGTTCGATCTCGTCATCAAGCAGGATTCGCTTGCGGAACTGCGCGTGGGCATCGACGACCGGAATGCCAGGCCCATCGGCGAGCAGATCGGTGAATGGGTGCCCGGCGTTCCAGAGCCACTCGCTGAGCCCCCGATCCATCCAGCGAAACAGGGCGGTGAAGTGGATCTGGGCGACGTCCACTTCGGACATCACGATGCGGAAACGGTGCGTGTGGATGTACGGCGCCATCGGCACCAGAGCCTACCGGGGCCGGCGCCGACCCGGCTGCGGCAACGGCCGGGGCCCCCGCGGGCCCCAGTAGGCTCGGCAACCATGCCGCCGCTGGTGCTGCTGGATGCGACGTCGCCTCGTGGCACCGGATGGATGTGACTGCGCGGCAGCGCCCGGCTGGGATGCGACGGCGGCCGATGGTTGATCGTGTCGGCGTTCGTGTCCTCGTCGACTGGCACCAGGTCGGCCGCCCGCGGCACGGCGAGACCGATGTCGGGCGCTACCAGCGCGCGCTGACCGCATCGCTGGCGGCGTGCGCCGCCCCGGGCGATGACGTCTGGGCACTGGTGGCGTGGCCGGCCGCCATCGATGCGCTCGGTCCGGGGATCGGCCATGCCGGGATCGGGCACGGCGCGCGCCACCGCGCCGACCACCGGGTGCGTCAGATGCTCGGGCTCGTGCACCCCGATCTAGCGGTGTTCACCCACCTCGCGCCGCCTGGGCTGCCCGCGCCGAGCGCACTGGTCATGCACAACGCGCTGTTCGCCACCCATCCGGAATGGCTGGAGCCGGATGAGGGCAGGCGCACGCTTGTCCGCACCGTGCGCGCCATCGCCGAGGCGCGCGTAGTGATCGCCGTCTCGGAGGTCGCCAAGATCGATGTCCTGTCGGTCCTGGAGCTGCCGCCGGAACGGATCGCGGTGGTGCCGTGCGCACCGGCAGCCGCGTTCCGACCGGCGCCGGAGGCGGCGGCGCGGGTCGCGGCGCGCTACGGCCTGCGCCGGTATTGCGTGGCCATCGGCGACACCGGTCCGGTGGGCAACCTGGCCCAGCTGGCCGAGGCGGTCGCCCGCGTGGGCGACTCCGGTCTGGCACTGGTGTCGGCCCTGAGTCCGCCGCACCGCCGCCGCAGCATCACGGGCATCCGGTTCCTCGGTCCGCTCGGGGACGCCGAGCGGGCCGACCTGCTTGCCGGGGCGACGGCCGCGGCTGCGGTGTCGTTGCACGACGGGTGCGGCATCGGGGCGCTCGAGGCCCTCGCCTGCGGCACGCCGCTGGTCGTCAGCGACCGCGCTGCGCTCGGCGAGGTGGCGGGCGACGCCGCGCTGGTGGTGCCACCGACGGTCAATGCCATCGCCGACGGCGTGCGCGCGGTGCTCGAGCCGGGGGTTGCCGGGCGCTTGCACCGCGCCGGCCCGTACCGGGCCGCCGCATACGCGCCGGAGCGCCTGGGTGCGGCGGCATGGCAGGCGGTCCGGGAGGCGGTGGCCGCCGGGCCGTGATCCGCCCGCTCAGACCTCGCCGGTCAGGGCGTAGACGAACGGCAGCGTGTCGGCGACCTCGGCGAGCCGCGGCGCAGCCTGATCACGCGCCGACACCTTGACCGGCATGTCGGGCCAGGGAGCGGCGACATCGGGGTCGTCCCAGGCGATCCCCGCCTCGGTGGCAGGGTCGAAGTACGCCGAGCAGCGGTAGATGACGTCGGCTTCGTCGCTCAGCACCACGAACCCGTGAGCGAGCCCGACCGGCACGTAGAGCATGCGCGCCGTCTCGTCGTCGAGCTCGACGGCGACCGGGCGTCCATATGCGGGCGAGCCCCGGCGCAGGTCGACGATGATGTCGAGGATGCGCCCGCGGGCGCAGCGCACGAGCTTGGCCTGGCCGGGGTGGGTCTGGAAGTGCAGGCCGCGCAGCACCCCACGCCGCGAGCGTGAGTGGTTCTCCTGGACCCACGCGTGGGTGATCCCGAGATCGCGGAACCATTCTGCACGGGACGTCTCGACGAAAAAGCCGCGCTCGTCGCGGTAGACGTCGGGCTCGATGATCAGCGCGCCGGGAATCCCGGTCTCAAGGACGCGCATCGGGCCTCGGCACGCTCAGTGGTGGGCGATGGCTTCGTGGTAGGCCGCAACGGTCAGCTGCGCGCAGCGGTCCCAGGTGAATTGGCGCGCGCGATCCAGCCCAAGCCTGCGGAGCTCGGCGGCGGTCTCAGCCGACAGCACGACGCGCTCGATGCCGTCGGCGATGTCGTCCGCGTCAGTCGCATCGACGAGGATGCCGGCGTCGCCCACGACCTCGGGGATGGAGCTGCGGTTCGACGCGACCACAGGGGCACCGCACGCCATGGCCTCCAGGGGTGGCAGGCCGAAACCCTCATACAGCGATGGGAACACCAGGCAGGCCGTGGCCGAGTACAGCGCCACCAGGTCATCGTCGGTCACGAAGCCCGGGCGGATGATGCTCGAGCCCAGATGCTCGAGCTCGCGCTCGAGGTCGCGGTCGACGACGCGATCCATGCCGACCACGACCAGTACGCATTCGGGGGCGCGGCGGCGCACGAGGCCAAACGCGCGCAGCAGCGTCGCGAGGTTCTTGCGGGGCTCGGGCGTGCCGACCCACAGCACGAACGGGCCCGGCGGGATCCCGAATCGATGCGCGAGCTGCATCGGTTCGGGCTGGATGGGCTGGAACCGCCGATCGACGCCCAGGGGCACCGCGATGATGCGATCGGGCGGGATCCCGACCAGGTCGACCAACTCGCCGCGGGTGTGCTCGGAGGCGACGACGATGCGCTGCGCACGCTTGGCCGCCCGCGAGACCAGCAGGCGTTGCTGCGCCGCGCCGGATCGCGAGAACAGCTCGGGCGCCCGCCAGGCCAGCACGTCGTGGACGGTCACCACCAGCGGCAACGCCGTGTGGAGCGGCATCATCGGGCCCGGGCAATGCAGGACGTCCACGTCGCGGTGGGCCGCGGTCCGGTCGAGCACCGCGGGGTAGTAGGCGACCCGCCGCCCCGCGCGGCGCACCATGCGCGGCATCCGCCCGCGCCCCGGCGTCTCATGGTCGACAAGTCGCTCGATGTGCACGCCCGGGGTGCGGCCGAGCGCCGCCGAGAGGTCCCTGGTATAGCGGCTGATCCCCGCCGAACTCGCCGTGGACGGGGTCATGTCGAAGCCGACGCGCAGCAGCCGGTTCATCGTCCGTCCCCCCGGCGCGCGTCGAGCGCGCAGGGGACGGCGCCGGCGCGTCCGGGAGTCAGAAGGCGGGTCCCTCGCAGGCAGCGATGTCTGGCGGTCAACATGTCGATTCGCCCGATGTACGAAGCTGCCGCACACGTGGGGATCGGCGCGGCCACGACGCGAACACTACCGACCCCGATTGGTGCGCGATCGGCGTGCGGTCCCCACCGGGCGCGGACCCCGGCGGGCAACGGCGATAATCTCCGGTGAGCGCGGAGCGCCGGACCGGTGTCCGGCTATAGTCCGCCGATCTGCGCCCGCTGGAGGTCCGTCACGCCGCTGATCTCGATCGTCGTCCCGGTGTACAACGAGGAGGAGGTCCTCGGCGAGCTCCATCGGCGACTCGATGCCGTACTGGGCGGCCTCGGCCACGACATCGAGATGGTCTTTGTCGATGACGGCTCGCGGGACCGTTCGCGGGCGATCATCCGTGAGCTCGCCGCGACCGATCCGCGTGTCCGGGGCGCCTTCTTCTCCCGCAACTTCGGCCATGAGGCGGCGATCCATGCCGGGCTGCGCGAGTCGCGCGGGGACGCGGTCATCGTGATGGACGCCGATCTGCAGGACTCCCCCGAGGCGCTTCCGTCGATGATCCACGCCTGGGAGCAGGGCGCCGATGTGGCCTACGCGGTGCGGCACGGCCGCAAGGAAGGGCCATTGCAGCGAGCGGCGTTCAGCGCCTACTACCGCATCGCCACGCGCATCGTCGACGTCGAGTTGCCGGTCGACGCCGGGCCGTTCAGCATCATGGCGCGTCCGGTCGTCGACGCGATCAACGCCATGGGCGAGCACGGGCGCTACTTCCCCGGCTTGCGTGCCTTCGTCGGGTTCCGTCAGACGCCGGTCGACGTCGAGCGGGCGGAACGGTTTGCCGGCACGACCAAGTACTCGTTCCGGGGCCGGACCTCCGGCGCCCTGCACGCGATCTTCGCGTTTTCGAAGCTGCCGCTGCGCCTGGTCTCGCTGCTCGGATTCGTGGCCGCGGCGGTTGCCCTGCTCGGGGCGGCGTGGGTGATCATCGGGAGCCTGATCAACGGCTCGAGCGCGCCCGGATGGGTGTCGCTGATGACCGTGGTGCTGCTCATCGCCGGCGTGCAGCTGGTCACGCTCGGGATCGTCGGCGAATACGTCGGCAAGGTCTACGACGAGGTGCGGGCCCGGCCGCCGTTCATCGTGGCCGAGCGCATCGGCGATGGCGCCTCCGACGAGATCGCCAGCCGGCTGCCGCGGCCGGTCGTCCGGCACGAGGCCGCAGACGGCGGCCCCCGCAACGGCGGTCCGGCGTGAGCGCGGAGCATGCTCCGGAGCTCAGCGTCGTCATCGTCTCCTACCGCTGTCGTGAGCTGCTGGCCGATTGTCTGGAGAGCCTCGCCGCGAACCGCGACGACGTGCGCATGGAGGTCGAGGTCATCGACAACGCCTCGGGCGACGACACCATCGGGGCGGCGCGTGCCGCAGGCTGGGTGACCGCCACGGCGCTCGCCGACAACATCGGGTTCGCGCGTGCCAACAACATCGGCTTGGCTCGGGCCTGCGGGCGCGCCGTACTCGTGCTCAACCCCGACACGGTCGTCCCGCCGCACGGGCTGCGACGGTGTCTGGATGAACTGTGGTCCCTGCCGGACGTTGGGCTGCTCACCGCCCGGCTGGTCGATCCGGACGGTCGCCTCGATCGCCGCTGCAAGCGCGGATTTCCGACGCTGTGGTCATCGCTGTGCTACTTCACCGGGCTCGATCGGGTCTTCCACGACCGGCGCTCGCAGCGCTATACGGTCGGATGGCTACCCGATACGCAGGCCGGCGACGTCGAGAGCGTCAGCGGGGCGTTCATGTTGATGCGCCGCGATGCGCTGCAGCAGGTCGGCGGATTTGACGAGCAGTTCTTCATGTATGCGGAAGACATCGACCTGAGCCTCCGGTTTATCGAAAACGGCTGGCGTGTGCGGTATTGGCCGGGGATCGACGTCATCCACGTCGGCGCCGGCTCCAACGTGGACGGCAAGCGCCCGCCGATGGCCAACGCGGCCTACTTCCGCACCATGGCGCCCTTCATCGCCAAGCACCGGCCGGGCTGGCGCGGCCAGCTGCAAGCCGTGTTCATCGGGCTGGTCAGCGAGGCCCTGCTGCTGGCCTCGCGTCTGGTCGGGGGGCTGCGCGGCACCCCGCGCGGCTCGCGCGTGAGCGCAGCAGGCGCGCCCGCGGACTCCGGGTCGGCGGGTAGCAAGGCCGTGGTCGGTCCGCATGGGCGGGGCGACTGGCCCCGGCGGCACGGCTAGGCGGCGCGTGGACGTTCTCGTCACCGGCGCATCCGGATTCGTCGGGCATCACCTCGTCGCGGAGCTGCACCGCGAGGGGCATCGCGTCACGGGCGTCGTGCGTCCGGGGTCGACGGCCGCGATCCCTCTGGGCATCACGGTCCGGGAGGCCGACGTGACCGACTCGGCGGCGCTCGCGACGGTCGTCTGGGCGACGGCCCCGGACGCGCTCATCCATCTGGCCGGCGCGTCGTCGGTCGCCGCGTCGTTTGCGGATCCGAAGGGGACCTGGGACATCAACCTCGGCGGGACGCTGTCGGTGCTCGAGGCGGTGCGAACCGCCGCCGCGCCACCGCGAACGCTGATCGTGTCCAGCGGCGAGATCTACGGGCTGGTCGACGCGGCGGACCTGCCCGTGGGCGAGGCGACCCCGTTGTGTCCGGTCTCCCCGTACGGTGCCTCGAAGGCCGCCGCCGACCTGGCCGCGCTGCAGTACCAGCGCGGATACGGCCTGCCGATCCTGAGACTCCGCCCGCTCAACCACATCGGGCCGGGCCAGGACGCCCGCTTCGTGTTGCCGAACGTGGCGCGGCAGATCGCCGAGGCCGAGCGGGAGGGGTGTCGGCACGTAGACATTAGGATCGGGAACGTGTCGACCCGTCGTGACTTCACCGATGTCCGGGATGTCGTGCGCGCCTATGCCGCTCTGCTCACCAAGGGTTCGCCGGGTGCGCCATACCTGATTTGCTCGGGTCGCTCGCTGGCGATCGCCGACCTTGTCGCGGCGCTGGTCGCGGCAGCGCGCGTCGACGTCGCGCTGGTGACCGACCCTGGGCTCGTCCGTACCGGCGAGCAGCCGGACCTCTACGGCGACGCCCACCGACTGCGCGAGGAGACGGGCTGGGCACCCGTCATCGACATCAATCAAACCGCGGCCGACACGCTCGACTGGTGGCGCGCCCGGGTGGCCGCATAGAAGGGTTCGCATGCCGACGGCGCTCATCACCGGAATCACCGGACAGGACGGTTCCTATCTCGCCGAGTTTCTCCTGGACAAGGGGTACGAGGTCTGGGGGCTTGCCCGGCGCGCGTCGACCGACTCGCATGAGCGCATCGATCACATCCTCGACCGTCTGCGCCTGGTGCAGGGCGACCTGCTCGATCAGCCGTCGCTGACGGCCGCGCTCGAGCAGGCCGAGCCGGACGAGGTCTACAACCTGGCGGCCCAGTCGTTCGTGCCGACGTCGTGGAGCCAGCCCGTGCTGACGGCGGAATTCACCGCCGTCGGCGTGACGCGTGTGCTGGAGGCGATCCGCCAGGTCAACCCGCGCATCCGCTTCTACCAGGCGAGCTCGAGCGAGATGTTCGGCAAGGTGCGTCAGACCCCGCAGGACGAGATGACGCCGTTTCACCCGCGCAGCCCGTACGGGGTGGCCAAGTGCTACGGGCACTACATCACGGTCAACTACCGCGAGAGCTACGACATGTTCTGCGCCTCGGGGATCCTGTTCAACCACGAGTCGCCGCGGCGCGGACTCGAGTTCGTCACGCGCAAGGTCACCGACGGCGTCGCCAGGATCAAGCTCGGCCTGGCCGACCGGCTGGCGCTGGGCAACCTCGATGCGCAGCGCGATTGGGGCTTCGCCGGCGACTACGTACGGGCCATGTGGCTGATGCTCCAGCAGCGCAAGCCCGACGATTTTGTCGTCGCGACCGGGGAGGCCCACAGCGTCCGGCGCCTCGTGGAGCTCGCCTTCGCCTGCGTCGGTCTCGACCCGGACGACCACGTCGTCACCGATCCGCGCTTTGTGCGGCCTGCGGAGGTCGACGTGCTCGTCGGCAACGCCGATAAGGCGCGGTCCGTGCTCGGCTGGAAGTCGGAGGTCGATTTCGCGGGCCTAGTTCAGATGATGGTCGACGCCGACCTCGCCCGCTTGGCGCCGTGAGGACGCCCGGGGGCCGCGTCCCGGCTGGCGCGGCGCCAATGAAGATCGCGATCCCGGTGTGCGTGTACCCGCCCTACAAGGGCGGCATCGGCACGGCCGCCGTCCGGCATGCGCGGGCCCTCGCGGACCTCGGGCACGACGTGCATGTGATCTGCCCGGTTCAGCCGGGTCGCGCCGGGCGCGTCGAGGTCGTCGATGGCGTCCAGGTCCACCGGCTCCGCCCGACCCTCCGGCACGGCCTCTCGGCGTTCCTTCCGGAGCTGGCCTGGACGGTGCGGGGCTATGACGCGATGCTGCTGGAGTATCCGTTCTTCGGTGCCGCCGAGCCGGCGGCCGTCGGCGCGCGCCTGGGCAAGGTCCCGTACCTGGCCTACTTCCACATGGATGTGATGTGGTCGGGCGTGCGCGGTGCGGTGCTCGCGGTCCACCGCCGGACCGTGGCCCCGCGGATCCTGCGGGGCGCGCTGCGAGGTCCTGGTCAGCTCGTACGACTACGCCGCGCATTCGTCGATCGCGCGCCTCGGTCTGCCGACCATTCGTGAGCTGCCGTACTCGGTGGACACCGACGCCTTCACCCCGCAGGACATCGGGCCCGAGCGCCGGCGCCAACTGGGGATCGACGCCCAGCGGCCGATCGTCTGTTTGTCGGAACGATGGGCGAGGCCGGGGCCTTCAAGGGCATCGATCGCCTGCTGGCGGCGATGGCGACCCGCGATCTCGCCAGCCGTGCGCAGGTGGTCCTCGCCGGCGAGGGCGAGCTCCGGCCGGAGTACATGCGCCAGGCGGCGCGGCTGCTGCCTGACGGCGCGTACCAGTTCACCGGCGGCATCTCCGACGAGGACCTGCGGGACCTCTACCGTGCCGCGAGCGTTACGGTGCTGCCGTCGGTCACCTCCGAGGAGGCGTTCGGCATCGTGCTCATCGAGTCGATGGCGTGCGGCACCCCGGTCATCGCCTCGGCCCTGCCGGGCGTCCGCGGCGTCGTGAGTCCCGATGTCGGCATCGCGGTGCCCCCTGGCGACGTGCCACGGCTGGCCGCCGCGATCGACGAGATCGTCACAGGGGCCGCGCTCGCGGACCGTCGCGCGGCGGCGAGGGACCGTGCGGTGGTGAGGTTCTCCCGCGATCGGGAGCGCGCGGATCTTGGCGAGGCCGTCGACCGGCTGCGCCGCTAGCCCGGCCCCGGTCGGCCGTGGTGGGACCTACGCCGGCCCCGATCCCGAGGGCGGTCCGGTGTCGCCCTGCCCGCGGGGCAGAGACATGCGTTGGCGCAGCCCGTCGAGGATCATCTCGCCCTCGTTGCGGGTGATGACCTCATGGGCCGCAATTGCCCCGAGCGCGCAGACGAGGTCCACGGTGATGATCGCGTTCGCGCTGCGGGCCAACGAGGCGAGCGCGAGCACCTGGACGCCCGCGATGACCAGCAGGCACCAGGAATAGCGGAAGTCCCGTCGTCCGATCTGGTGGTAGAGCAGCACGATCGTGCACCCCATACAGGCCATCGCGGCGCCGTAGTAGGGCAGCAGGCTCCCCGATGCGCGAAACGCCTGGCCGTAGGTGACGCCCATCAGGGCCCGGCCGAGCGGGATCGCCACGATCACGAACGCGGCCCCGGTCGCCAGCGTGACCCCGACGCCGGCCGCGACGAGCCGCGCCGACGACTGGCCGCGCGCGCGCCGTGCCGCCAGCCGCGGGAGCACCAGGGTCGTGAATACCTGGGGCACCAGGAACAGGCCCTGCGCGATCGCCGACGCGGCGGCGAAGAGCCCCGCAGGGCGCCCGCTGAGCACGAGTTTCGCGGTGATCACGTCCGCGTTGGTCAGGACGGCGATCGCCGTGATGCCCGCGGCGTTGGGCACGATCGCGTTGCGGAAGCCGTGCCAGAGCTCGGACGTGCGCGCGACCGGTGGCGTGCGCAGTGCCCGGTGTGCGAGCAGGATCGCCACGCCGGCCCCAAGGATCCACGAGGCCGCCGTGCCGAGCAGTGGGGCCAGGACCCGCACGCCGACCAGCCACAGCGCCAGCAGGGCGACCGGGCGCATCACCCCAATCGTGACGAAGCCGAGTGCATAGGCGCCGAACCGTCGCTCGCCCTGCAGCTGGCCGAGCGCGAGCGGGAACAGCGCGACGCCCGCCAGTACCGTCACGGCACCGAACATCACCGCGGTCGGGAAGCCGGCGACCGTCGCACCGAGAATCGCGACGAGCCCGGCGGCGACCGCCATCAGCGCAATCGTCGCCGCCAGCGTGATCCGGAATGCCCGCGCGTAGATCGCGTCGGGCGGCTCGCCTCGGTTTGACGCCGCCAGGGTTGGCTGGAGCCCGCTGCACAGGACGTAGATGACCAGGCATCCCGAGAGCACCGCCGCCACCAGGCCGTAGTCGCGCGGGCCGAGCAGGCGGCCGACCATCACGAAGAACACCCAGTTGCCCAGGCTCCAGACGCCGATGCCGGCCGCCACCAGCAGGCCCGAGCCCACCCATCCGCGGCGTGCGGTCATGGCGCACCACCCGACGTGCCGTCGCGTCGTGGTCGTTGGTCAGTCACGGTTGCCGGAGGATCCTAGCTGCCGTGGCGTCCCCGGCACCGTGGCGGCGCGGGCGAGCGCAGGCAATAATTGGCGCTCCGCTGCGCCGGCGCTGTCGCTCCGGACGCATCCGCGCGCCGCACGAAAGGTCTGCGCGATCGACGCCCTTCACTTGCAACCCCCAGCCGAGCACCACGCGGGCCGCGCGCACACGGCCGCGCTCCGTGTGCCGGCGTGGGCGGGCGAGGCAGGCATCGTGGCGCTGTTGTCGCTCGTGGTCGCGGTCGCCATGACCTGGCCGCTGGTGCTGCATCTCGGGACACGCATCCCAGGCGGCGGGACCTTCTACGACCCGACCGGCTACTACTACGACTTCTGGTATTTCAGCACGCACGGGCTGAGGCTCTTGGGCACCGGCACGATGACCACCGTCGATCTCCCGTTCGGCCGCACCATCGTGCCCGCGGGGTACCTCGAGCAGCTGTTCACCTACGGACCGGGCGTCCTGATTAGCGCGCTGTGGAATCCCGCCGCCGGGGTCAGCCTCGTCGCGCTCATCTCCGTGGCCGCCTCAGGCGGCGCGATGTACGGGCTCGTCCGCTGGCTCGGGGCAGGCGTGATCGCGTCCGGCTGGGCCGGGATTGCGCTGATGTTCAGCCCGTATCTGACGTTCCGTATGGGCGTCCATCTGTCGCTGGTCAATGTGGCATGCATTCCGCTGACGCTGCTTGCCGGCCTGGCATGGACCCAGGCCCCGTCGCTGCGCCGTGCCCTGCTGCTGGCGCTGGCCCTCGCGTTCGCCTGGCTAAGCGATCCCTATTACGGGTTCATGTGCCTCGTCATCGCCATCGTCGTCTGTGCCTTCGGGGTCGCCTGGAACTGGCGCGGCCGTGGGGCCCGCGCGACCGTCGCGCAGTTGGGATGGCTGCTCGGCTGCATCGGCGTGCTGGTCGTCGTGCCCCTGCTGGTGCTGCTGGTCACCAGCGGCCCGGCGGTCCAGACGGCGTTCACCCGCGGGGTCGACGACCTGCGGCTCTACGGCGCGCGTCTGAG
Source organism: uncultured Thermoleophilia bacterium (assembly GCA_963768285.1). Taxonomy (GTDB): domain Bacteria; phylum Actinomycetota; class Thermoleophilia; order Miltoncostaeales; family Miltoncostaeaceae; genus CAITWD01. The sequence goes on along the minus strand of CAVYHI010000024.1, from coordinate 98,004 downwards.
CGACTACGTCTGGCCGTCGCAGTCGAGCCGGCTCATGCACTGGCTCCTCGGCAGTAGCTGGCACGGCACCCCCGGCGACGAGCGGACGGTGTTCCTGGGATGGTCCACGATCGCCCTGGCGGTGGGCTGGGTCGTCGTCGCCTGGCGGCGCTGGCGCGCCCTGCCGGCGCGCCAGCGGCTGCTGACCATGGTCGCCGGGCCGCTGGTGGTGGTGCTGGTGCTGCTCAGCCTGCCGAGCCCATACCGGCTCGACGGCATCTCGGTGCGCACGCCGCCCTATCTGGTCTGGAAGCTGGTGCCGTTCATCCGCGCGTATGGTCGCTTCGGGATCGCGGTGATGGTCGTCGTGTTGTGTTTTGCCGCGCTGGCGGTGGATGCGCTCCTCGCGCGCCTGTCCCGGCGTGCGGCCATCCTCGCCGGATGCGGCCTCGTCGCCGTCACGGTGATCGAGTTGCCCGTCGCATTGCCGATTGCCAGCGCGCCGCCCGTGGTGGCCAACGGCACCTACGGCGCGCCGGCCAGCCAATTCGCGGTCTGGTCCTGGCTCGCCGCGCGGCGGCCTGACGGCACCCTGCTCGAGATGCCGACCTCATCGATCGAGCCATACCCCTACCGCGGGTACATGGACCGCATCTACCTCTACGGCCAGACCATCCACCACTGGCCCTTGGCCAACGGCGGCCTTGGCGAGGCATCGCTCGGCGACGACTTCGGTCGGCTGGTGGGCGATCCGTCGTTTCCCGGCGCGGCGTCGGCGCTGGCCACCGCCGGCGTGACGACGGTCGTGGTGAACCCCTGGGCGTTCCGCGAGGCCGGTCTCGTGCCGCCCTCCCTGGCGCGGTTGCCCAGCGGGTTCACGCCAGAGCGCGCGTATCCGGACGGGACCGTCATCTGGCGGGTGAGCGCGCCGGCGCTGCCGGGGCTCGCGATACCCGACGACGCGTTCGAGCGCGACGCCACGACCGGGGCCATGGTCCTCGAGGGTCGTGCCGGCACCGTCACCGTCTGGGCGCCGACGCGCGGACGGTACGTCGTGGCCTTTGCGGCGTCCACGCGCGGGGCCCCCGGCAGTCTCGGGATGGCTGCCGCGGGCCGGTCGATGATCAGCCGCTCGCTGACCCCCGGCGGCCTGACGACACTGCGCGCGTCCGTTGAGCTGCGCGGGCACACCACGACGCTGCGGCTGGTACGGGTGGGCACCGGCGGTGCGCCCTACGGGCCAGAGGTGATCACCCAGGACTGGACCGTGACCCCGATGGCCGGGTAGTTCGCTCCGCCCGCAATCGCGTGTCCGGCGACCCCCCGGCGGCGACGGTGCGGCTCCACGTGCACGGATCGCAGATCGATTGCGTTCGGCTAGGATCCTCGCTGTTCGTTATCGCCCTACCATCCCGAGGTCCATATGCCGGACGTCAACTCGAGCCTCATTGTCCGCGTCAACGTTCCCGCAACGACGGGGACGTTCGGCAAGGTCGTCGCCGCGATCAGCGAAGCGGGCGCTCGGGTAGGCGCGGCGGACATCGTACGTTCGACCGCACACGAGGTCACTCGCGATTACCAGGTCTACGTGCGCGATGTCGCGCACGGAGAGGCCGTGGCGGCCGCGATTGGTGCGCTCGAGGGCGTCTCGGTGGTGTCGGTTACCTCCAACGTGCTGACGGTGCACGAGGGCGGTGCGATCGGGATGAAGACGCGCGCGCCAATTGCGACTCGTGACGACCTCTCGATGGCCTACACGCCTGGCGTCGCGCGCGTGTGCATGGCGATCCACCACGACTTCGAACAGGCCTGGGAGTACACGATCAAGGCCAACAGCGTGATGGTGGTCTCCGACGGCAGTGACGTGCTCGGTCTCGGCGACATCGGCGCGGAGGCGTCGCTGCCCGCGTGCGAGGCCAAGAGCCTGTTCCTGCGCAACCTCGCCGGGATCGACGCGTTCCCGCTGCCCGTCGACGCCCGCGACCCGGCTGCGATCGTCGACGCGGTGGCCCTGTGCAGCTCGGTCTTCGCGGGCGTTCACCTGTCGGACATCTCGGCGCCGCGCTGCTTCGAGATCCGCGACGCGCTCGCCGCACGCCTGGACATCCCCGTGTTCCACGACGACCAGCAGGGAACCGCGGTCGCGGTGCTGGCGGGCCTGATCAACGCGATGGCAGTCGTCGGGAAAGACCTGCAAGATGCGACGATCGCGATCACCGGTCAGGACACGCCGGCCGGGTTCGGAGCCGTCCGGCTGTTGACGGCCGCCGGCGTCGGGTCGATCACCGACGCCCTCGCGGGTGCGGACGCGCTGGTGCGCTTCGACCGACCGGCGACCGCGGCCTGCCTGGACGCCCTCGGCGCCGACCCGATCGTGTTCAACCTCAATGGCACCAGCACCGAGGCGTTCGCGCGCGCGAGTGTCTACGCGAGCTCGCTGCCCAGCGCGCCCAACCAGATGAACTCGGCCGTCGCGTTTCCGGGGATCTGGAAGGGGGCCTTGGCGGTGCGGGCCACCGCGATCAACGATGCGATGCTGCTGGCTGCGGCTGAGGCGATCGCCGCCGTGTGTCGCGACGCGGACGGGAACGTGTCCGCTGACCTGGTCGTGCCCTCGGTGATCAGTACGAACGTTGTGGGCGATGTGGCAGCCGCGGTCCAAGCCGCCGCGGAGGCGACGGGCGTGGCGAGGATCGCCGCAGGCAACTGACGGGCCGCACACCGGGACCCCGGGTACGGACGCCCCGGGGTCCCTAGCGCCGCAGCGTGCGCGACATCCTGATGAGCGGGAGCGGGAAGATCACCGCGGCCATGGTGGCCAGCACCAGGACGTGCAGCACGGTGGACGCCGAGGTCTGGCCGAGCGTCAACGCCCGCAACACCTCCACGAGGTTGGCCAGCGGCAGGCACCAGGCGATCGCCTGGGCCCACTCGGGCAGGCGATCGAACGGGAAGAACACGCCGCCGAACAAGAACATCGGGGTGAGCACCGCCGTGAAGAAGATGTTGAAGCTCTCGATATTGGTCACGAAGGCCGTGTAGAGCATCCCGAACACGGCGAAGGTCAGCGCCCCGAGGAGCATCACGGGCAGGCACAGCCAGGCCGCCGGCGAGGAGATCAGGCCGAAGACGGCCATCACGACCAAGAAGATGGTCCCGTAGGCCATCGCGCGCGTGGTGGCCCAGAGGTACTCGCCGACGACGACATCCTGCACCGACAGCGGGGTGGTGATCGCGGCCTCGTACACGCGGCGCACGTGGATGCGCACGAAGGCGTTGTAGGTCGTCTCGAGGACGGCGCCGAACATCACCGTCGCTCCGGCGACGCCGGGGGCGATGAAGCGCACGTAGTCGACGCCGTTGAGGGTACTGACGTAGGCGCCGAGGCCGAGCCCCATGACGGCCAGGTATGCGATGGCCTCCAGGAAGCGGGGGATCAACGTCACCATCAGTGTCTTGCGCCCGACGGTGAGATTGCGCCACCAGAACCGGCCCGCCGCGCGCGGGGAGAACTCGGCGGCGGCCAGGACGGACACCTACAGGTCCTCGAGGGCGGCCCGGAGCTCGTCGGCCATGCTGTGATGCCCGAACTTGATTGCCTGGTCGATGCCGGCCAGGTAGGCGTCGCCCGCCCCGTCGCGGTCCCCGGTCGCGGCGAGGGACTCCGCCAGGCGCCCCCAGGCGTTGCCTTCGTCCTCCTGGAGGTCCAGATAGGCGCGGTATTGCGTGATCGCCTCGTCGTAGCGCCCGGCACGCTGCAGCTCGACGGCGTATCCGAAGCGGGCGCGCGCCACGTCCGGGGCCTCGTCGACGGCGCGTTGGAAATACTCGATGCGGTCCATGGCGCAGAACCTAGCGCGGTGATCCCGGCGCGGGCCTCGGGCATCGGCCGATCCGCACGGACGCGGCTGGACTTGGCCGACCCCGGGGCAGGAATCGGCGTAGGGTGGGTCAGTCGTCAGCACCGGCGGCCGGCACGGTTCGAATAGAGTTCGCGCAGATGCGCGGCGTGCTGGCGAACGATGGCGGAAGCCCCGCTCGGAGCGGGGAAGTTTGCGCCAATTGTGACAACCACCATGCGCCGTTCGTTACAAAGGTGCACAAAGGTCAGGGCGTTGGTAGCGTGCTGTGGGTGGGGGCCGGTGTCGACGTGCGCTCCGCCGCGTAAACCGAGGTCGCTGTGAGTCTCTGGGACTACTTACCGATACTGGTCTTCGCCGCGCTCGGCCTGATCATCGGCGGCGCCATCCTCGGCCTCTCGAAGATCGTTCGGCCGAAGCACAACCCGGTCAAGGACCTGCCGTACGAGAGCGGCATCCTCGCCACGACTCCGGTCCGTCAGCGGTTCTCGATCAGCTTCTACCTGACCGCGATGCTGTTCATCGTCTTCGACATCGAGCTGGCGTTCATCTATCCGATCGCCGTGACGCTTCGCGACCGCGGCACCGCCGCCCTGGTCGTGCTGCTCTCGTTCGTCGCCACCGTCGTGGCGGCACTGGCCTACATCTGGCGCAAGGGGGCCCTGGAATGGCGCTGATCCCGCCCGCCGGCGCGCCCATCGAACGGGCGCCGCGGACCGATCCCAGCATCGACCGCGACCTGCGCGACATCGTCGAGACCGCCGAGGAGGAGGCCTTCGTCCAGCGCCTGCTGACGACGACCATGGATCGGGCGCTCAACTGGGCGCGGTCCTCGTCGATCTGGCCCGCGACCTTTGGCCTGGCCTGCTGCGCGATCGAGATGATGCACGACCGCCACGCCGCGCTACGACATCGCCCGCTTCGGCGCCGAGGTCTTCCGGGCCTCGCCGCGCCAGTCGGACCTGCTGATCGTCTCCGGCCGCGTCTCACAGAAGATGGCGCCGGTGCTGCGCCGCATCTACGACCAGATGCCCGAGCCCAAGTGGGTGATCTCGATGGGCGCCTGCGCGACCTCGGGCGGCGTGTTCAACAACTACGCCATCGTCCAGGGCGTCGACCAGGTCGTGCCCGTCGACGTCTACGTGCCGGGCTGCCCGCCACGTCCGGAAAGCCTCATCGAGGGCATCCTCGTCCTGCAGCGCACGATCGGCGCCAAGGGCCAGCCGAGTTCGTTGGACCTCATGCACGAACAGGGCCTGCCGGTGCCGGAGGACGCCGCGACGGATCGCAGCCGAGCGCCGCGCCGTGGGCGGCGGCCCGTTGAGCGAGTACCGCAATCTCATCGACGCGGCAATCCCGGCGGCCGTCGTCGACGAGTTCGAGGGGCCGGGCGACGAGCTGACGATCGAGATCGCACGCGAGCGGATCCGCGACGTCTGTGTGTTCCTCAAGGGTGAGCCCGCAGCCTTCCGGCAGCTCGCGGACCTCACCTGTGTCGATGTGCTGGCGGGGAACGGCCGTGGCGGGCGCTTCCGTCTGGCGTACCACCTGTTCTCGATGGAGACCGGCGACCGGCTGCGTCTGCGGGTCTGGGCGGATGCCGATGTCCCCGAGGTCGACTCGGTGACCCCCGTGTGGGCGACGGCCAACTGGCACGAGCGCGAGGTCTGGGACATGTTCGGTGTGCGCTTCGCCGATCACCCGGACCTGTCCAGGATCCTGATGCCGTTCGACTGGGAAGGGCACCCCCTGCGGCGCGACTACCCGATCGGTGGCGAGGACGTCAAGTTCAGTGACGCGGTCTAGCAGCCGGGTGCGCCGATGAGTACCGACCCCACCGACCTGTTCGCGCTCGAGGCCCGTGAGGCCCGTGAAATCGAGCGGCGCGAGGGGCGCCCGCTCGCTGAGACGGAGCGCATCGTCGCGATGGTCGAGGCGGGCACGGCCCAGGAGGCCGCCGCGCGGACCCACGAAAACGAGCGGCTGTCGAGCGAGCTGGCGGGGTCGGGCGCACGCACGCCGATGATCATCAACCTCGGCCCCCAGCACCCGTCGACCCACGGCGTGCTGCGCCTGATCGCTAGAGCTCGACGGCGAGGTCGTGCGCGACATCCATCCGGTCATCGGCTACCTGCACACGGGCATCGAGAAGCAGTGCGAGAACAAGACGTACTGGCAGGGCATCACGCTCGTGACGCGGATGGACTACCTGTCGCCGTTCTTCAACACTCACGCCTACACGATGAGCGTGGAGAAGCTGCTCGAGCTGGAAGTGCCGGCCCGCGCGCAGTGGCTCCGGGTGATGGTCTCCGAGCTCAACCGCATCACCAGCCACCTGGTATGGCTCGGCACCAGCGGGCTGGAGCTCGGGGCGATCAGCGTTTTCTTCTACGCCTACCGCGAGCGCGACCGGGCGCTGGATCTGTTCGAGATGATCTCGGGCGAGCGCATGAACCACCGGTACTTCCAGGTCGGCGGCTGTGCGGACGACATGCCGCCCGGCTTCGAGAAGCTGTTGCGCCAGTTCGTCACCGAGATGCCGTCGCGCATCGACGAGTACGAGGGGCTGCTGTCGCAGAACCCGATCTGGCTCGAGCGCACTCGCGGGGTCGGGTCGCTGCCGGCCGACCAGCTGATCGACCTGGGCATCACTGGGCCGGCGCTGCGGGCCGCCGGCGTCGATCTCGACCTGCGCAAGGCCCGCCCTACTCGGGCTATGAGCACTTCGACTTCAACGTGCCGGTGGGCACCAACGGCGACGCGTACGACCGGTATCTGGTCCGCCTGCGCGAGATGCGCGAATCGGTGCGCATCATCGAGCAGTGCCTGGACGGGATGCCCGAGGGCTCGCACATCGCCGACAACCGCAAGGTCGTGCTCCCGCCACGCGGCGAGCTGGCGACCTCGATGGAAGCGCTGATCCACCACTTCAAGCTGGTCACCGAGGGCTTCACCGTCCCGGAAGGCGAGGCCTACAGCGCGGTGGAATGCCCGCGCGGGGAACTTGGCTGCTACGTGGTCGCCGACGGTGGCCCGAAGCCGGTGCGCGTCCATATGCGCGACCCCAGTTTCGTCAATCTCCAGGGCTTGCGCCCAATGTCCAAGAACGCGTACCTGGCCGATCTGATCGTGATGATCGGCTCCATGGACAACGTCATGGGCGGGGTGGACCGCTGATGGCGCGCTCGCCACGCCGTGTCGAGAACATGAGTATCGCCCGATGACCGCAGACCAGATCCGCGCCCATATCGATCCGATGCGGCACGAGTTCGCCGAGTCGCGGTCGCTCGTGCTGCCCGCGCTCAAGTTTGCCCAGACCGAGAAGGGTCACCTGACCCGCGACGACCTTGACGCGGTCGCCGAGGCCACCGGCCTCACGCCAGCGTACGTCGAGAGCGTCGCGTCGTTCTACGACCGGCTCTACCTTGAGCCGACCGGCACGCGTGTGGTGAGCGTCTGCGTGACCCTGTCATGCATGCTGCGCGGGGCCGATGAGGTGTGGGAGCACCTGTGCGAGCGCGAAGGCGTCTCGCACCACGGCGGCACCAGCGAGGACGGGCGCATCACCATCCAGGAGGCCCAGTGCCTGGGCTACTGCGACCATGCCCCCTGCATCCAGGTCGACGCGGAGCAGACCGTGGGGCCGATGACCCCCGAGTCGGCCGCCAGCGTCCTCGACGACGTGCGCATCGCACCGGCGCCCGACGAGTTCTGGAGGTAGACGGGGTGCCCATCCTCAACAGCGTCTACCGCCACCGCGTCGCCGGCCACGAGCTGACCGACATCGCCGACTACCAGGCCGCCGGCGGCTTCGACGCCCTCAAACAGGCGCTCGGCGACATGCAGCCGGACGACCTGCTGTACGTCTTTCACCGCTCGGGCCTGCGCGGCCGCGGCGGTGCAGGTTTCCCGATGGGTCGCAAGGCGAGCTTCCTGCCCAAGGATGCCGCGCTGGCCAAGTACGTCGTCTGCAATGCCGACGAAAGCGAACCCGGGACCTTCAAGGATCGCGAGATCATCGAGATGAACCCGTTCCAGCTCATCGAGGGCGTCGCCCTCGCCGGGTATGCGATCGGGGCCGAACGCGGCTACATCTACATCCGGGGCGAGTACGAGTATCAGGCGCGGATCCTGCCGAGGCGATCCGGACGGCCCGCGAGGCGGGCTTCCTGGGCAGCGACATCCTGCGCTCCAACTTCACCTTCGACATCACGCTGTACCGCGGCGCCGGCGCCTACATCTGCGGTGAGGAAACGGGTCTGCTGGAGAGCCTGGAAGGCAAGCGCGGCCAGCCGCGGCTCAAGCCGCCGTTCCCGGCGGTTGCCGGCCTGTACAGCTCGCCGACGCTCATCAACAACGTCGAGACCCTCTCGGCACTGCCCCCCATCGTGACCCGCGGCGCCGACTGGTACGCGGCCCTCGGGCCCGAGAAGAGCCCGGGTTCCAAGATCTTCTCGGTCTCCGGCCACGTCCAGCGGCCCGGCAACTACGAGGTCATCCTCGGCGAGACGACCTTGCGCGAGCTGATCTTCGAACACGCCGGCGGCGTGCGTGACGGGCAGCGCGTCAAGGCGATCTGGGTCGGCGGGTCCTCGGTGCCGGTGCTCGGTGAGCAGCACCTGGACACCCCGCTGGACTACGAATCGCTCAATGCCGTCGGCACGTTCCTCGGATCCGGCGGCTGCATCGTCATGGACGACTCGGGCTGCATCGTGCGCTCGACGCTGCGCCTGGCGAGCTTCTACCGCCACGAGAGCTGCGGCAAGTGCACGCCGTGCCGGGAAGGCACGAGCTGGATCGAGCGCATCCTGCAGCGCATCGTCGACGGCGAGGGCCGCATGGAGGATCTCGAGCTGCTGGAGTCGATCTTCGGCCGGATCTCCGGCAAGGTGCTGTGCGCGCTTGCCGAGGGCGCCGTCGCCCCGATCTCCAGCGCCATCAAGCTCTTCCGCGAGGACTTCGTCGCCGCGATCGAGCAGGGCGGCGCCCCGCGGCCGGAGCCGATGTGGCCCGCGTCCCCCGCCGAGGCGAGGTAGGAAGATGGCTGACTACGCTCCCGTCGACACCTCGGTTGAGAACCAGGTCACCTTTGAACTCAACGGCCGCACCGTCAGCGCGCCGGCGGGCACGATGTTGGTCGATGCCGCCTATGCGGCCGGCGTCGAGGTCCCGATCTTCTGCTACGAGCCGCGCCTCGGTCCGCCCATCGGCGCGTGCCGAATGTGCCTGGTCGAGATCGAGGGCATGCGCGGTCTGCAGACGGCCTGCAACACGCCCGTCGCCGAGGACATGGTGGTCCGCACCGCGTCGGCGGTCGGTCAAGGATGCCCAAGACGGCATCCTCGAGCAGCTGCTGATCCACCACCCGCTGGACTGCCCGGTCTGCGACAAGGGCGGCGAGTGCCCGTTGCAGAACCGGACCTTCAAGTTCGGTCCCGGCAAGACCCGGTTCATCGAGCCCAAGCGCCACTGGCCGAAGCCCCTCGAGCTCTCGAGCCGCATCGCGCTCGACCGGGAGCGCTGCATCCGCTGCTTCCGCTGTGTGCGCTTCAGTCAGGAGGTCGCCCAGGACGGCCAGCTGACCATGCAGGAGCGCGGTGCGCTCAGCGAGATCACCACGTTCAGCGGCGACGCGTACGAGGCGCGCTTCACGGGCAACATCGTCGACATCTGCCCGGTGGGGGCGCTGACGAGCATCCCGTACCGGTTTGTGGCACGGCCCTGGGACGTCACCAATACCCCGTCGATCTGCGGGCTCTGCCCGGTGGGGTGCAACACCGAGTTGACGACCCGTGAGGGCGAACTCAAGCGCGTGAGCGGCCGCGACGACCCGAACTTCGCCGTCGAGGAGGGCTGGCTCTGCGACAAGGGCCGCTGGGGCTTCGACATCGCCACGAGCGCCGCCCGGCTGACCGCACCGGTCATTCGCGAGGCCACTGGCGACCGCATAGCCGAGCTCGACGACGCGCTGCCGGCCGTGGCGAGCCTTTGCGCGGGCGCCGGGTCGGCATCCTCCTGGGCGGGACGGCCACCCTCGAGGAGGCGGGCATTGCGCTCGACCTTGCGGCTGCCGGCACGTTCGCGGATGCGGTCGTGGCACGCCTGGGCGTCCCGGCGGCCGGCCTGCAGGCGCTGCGCGCCACGGCCGGCGCCGATCTCGGCGATCTCGATGATGCGGACCTCGTCGTCGTGGTGGGCGGTGATCCCGGCAGCCAGCAGCCCGTGACCGAGCTGCGCATCCGCAAGGCCAAGCGGTTCGGGGCCACGGTGATCGGCTGCGGGAGCCGCCCGCACAGCCTGGAGATGCTGGGCGAGTTCCGGCGCACTGCGCCCGGTGAGCTCGCGGACGCGATCCGGGCGCTCGGCCCGCAGGTCGCGCAGGCCAGGATGCCGATCGTGCTCTGGGACGAGCGCGACCTGGCCGCCGATGCCGCCGCAGCCGACGCGCTCGGCGAGGTGCTTGGCGCCCACGAGCACGCCCGTCAGATCGCCCTCGGCGCCGACGTCAACGGTCTCGGGTTGGAGGCGCTCGGGGTGCCGACCCATGGGCTCTTCGAGGCGGTCCGCGAGCGGACCGTGGGGGCGCTGGTCCTGGTCCACGCCGATCCGCTTGGTGCTCCGGGCCGGGGCGAGTGGGCGGCGGCCCTCGAGGGGTTCGGCGGTCCGGTGATCGCGATCGCCACCCACGCTTCGTCGACTACCGCCCGTGCGGACGTTGTGCTGCCGGCGCTGACGATGTGGGAGCAGGAGGGCACGCTGGTCTCCATGACCGGCCGCGCGCAGCGCCTGCGTCCGGGCGCGGCCGGCCCGGCGGGTGCCGCCGCGGGCTGGGAGCTGCTGGTCGCCATCGCCCACTACCTCGGCGCAGCGCCGGCCTACCGCACCGCCGCGTCGGCGTTCGCGCAGACCGTCGCGCCACACCCGGCCTTTGTGGGGATCACGCCGGAGGCGATCGGCGTCGACGGGGTACGGATCGGCACCGGCCCGGCCACGGCCGAGGACCAGGTCGCCCCGCCGGCCACGGGCGACGGGCTCGAGCTGGTCACGGTCCACGACCAGTTCGGCGACGCCGCCGCCGCGGCGTCCCACGCCCTGCGGACCGCGGTTCAGGTGCCGTGCGTCCGGGTGAGCCCCAGGACCGCCGCCGACGCGTCGGTGGAGCCGCGGCGCGGCGGTCGTGCTCACCAGCGGCGCCGGCCGCTCGGAGCCGCTGCCGCTGGTCACGGACGCCCGCGTGCCGGACGGGGTCGTGATCGCACCCCTGGCCGCGCCCGGGGCGCCTGTCGAGGGCGCACTGTTCCGCGACACCCGCCGAGTTCGCGTCCGACTGGAGCGCAGCTAAGTGACCGAGCCGTTTCTGATCATCGTCATCGAGGCCCTGTTGACGGTCCTGATCGTGCTCAACGGGTTTGCCATCTGCACGGTGTGGGAGCGCAAGCTGCTGGGGCGCTTCCAGGCCCGCTACGGGCCGAACCGCGCCGGGCCGGTCGGGTACATGCAGCCGATCGCCGACCTGCTCAAGCTGATCTTCAAGGAAGACTTCGTCCCGGAGGGCGCGAACCGGCTGCTGTTTCAGCTGGCGCCGCTGGTCTCGGTCGTCACGGCGGTGACCGCAATCGCACTGATCCCGTTCGGTGATCCGATCCACATCGACGGGTACCGCATCCAGCTGGTGGGCGCCAACGTATCGGTCGGCGTCCTGGTGCTGTTCGCGCTCTCGGGACTCGCCTCCTACGCGCTGATCCTCGGCGGCTGGGCCAGCGGCAACAAGTACAGCCTGCTCGGCGCGGCGCGCTCGGCCGCCCAGCTGGTCTCGTACGAGGTCGCCATGGGGCTGTCGGTTGTCGGCGTGCTGATGATCAGCGGCAGCCTGTCGCTGGTGGACATCGTCCACGGCCAGCAGACCAGCACGTGGTACATCCTCTTCCAGCCGATCGGCTTCATCATCTTCGTGATCGCGGCGGTGGCTGAGACCAACCGGGCGCCGTTCGACTTGCCCGAGGCCGAATCCGAGCTGGTGGCGGGCTATCTCACCGAGTACGCCGGGATGAAATGGGCCCTGTTCCAGATGGGCGAGTACGTGAGCATGATCGTCATCTCGGCCCTTGGGGCGACGCTGTTTCTCGGCGGCTATGCCGGGCCCTTCCTGCCGAGCTCGCTCGGGTTCATCTGGCTGCTGATCAAGATCTTCCTGTTGCTGTTCGGGTTCATCTGGCTGCGCGCAACGCTGCCGCGCCTGCGGTACGACCAGCTGATGCGCTTCGGCTGGAAGGTCCTGCTGCCGGTCGCGACCGCCAACCTCGTCGTCACGGCGATCATCGTCGCCGTCTTCTTCCAGCGGTGATGGCCGTGACCAGCATGCCCAAGGAGGTCGCCCGGTGAGCGTCCAGGACCAGATCAAGGGTTTCGGGATCACGTTCCGCACGATGCTCAGCAAGCCGCTGACCCTCGGCTACCCGGAGGTCAAGACGCCGGTCTTCCCGCGGTTCCGCGGCCGCCACCAGCTGTGGCGCTTCGACAACGGGCTCGAGAAATGCGTCGGTTGCTCGCTGTGCGTGGCTGCGTGCCCGGCCGACTGCATCCGCGTGGTGGCCGAGGAGAACACGCCCGAGCACCGTGTCTCGGCCGGCGAGCGGTACGCCCGCATTTACGAGATCAACATGTCGCGCTGCATCTTCTGCGGCTACTGCGAGCTCGCGTGCCCGTTCGACGCCATCACGCTCGAGCACTCCTACGAGCTGTCCGAGCGCGAACGGGACCTGATGGTCTACACGAAGGACATGTTGTTGACCCCCGCACCGAAACAACCGCCGCTGCGCACCGAAGGTCAGCGGATTTAGGGGGATCGCTGCATGAGCCGCCACGCACAGCCCGACATCCAAGGCGTAAGGTAAGCCGCCGTGGGTGAACGAGTCTTCTTCGCGATTGCCGCCGTTGGCATCATCTCCTCGGCAGTCGCGGTCATCACCCTGCGCAATCCCTTCCGGGCCGCGGTGGCGTTGATCGTCTCGCTCCTGTCGGTCGCGCTGATCTTTCTGCTCCAGCGTGCCCCGTTCGTGGCCATGATCCAAGTGATCGTGTACGCCGGTGCGATCGTCGTTCTGTTCCTGTTCGTGATCGCCTATCTGGGCGACCGTCCCCCGGCCCTCGGTGTCGATCCGCTCGCCAGGTACCAGGTGTTCGCGTGGCTGGCGATCATCGCCCTGGGCGTCGAGGGCTTCATCGCGCTCGGCGACAGCCGTCTGCCAGGCATCCGGTCGAATCCGGTGCAGGTCTCCGATATCGGCAGCCCGCATGCAATTGGGGCCTCGTTCCTGGACCACTTCATCACGGCCTTCGAGGGAACCTCGCTGGTGCTCTTGGTCGCCGCCGTCGGCGCGGTGCTGTTGGCCCGTCGAGCCGTGCTCGGGGAGCGTGGCCGTTGAACGTCCCCACGGCGATCTCCGTGCATCACCCGGCGACGGGGGTGCCCCTGTCGTGGTACCTGGCCCTCTCGGGCGTGCTGTTCCTGATCGGGCTGCTCGGCGTGCTGACGCGACGGAATCCGCTGCTGCTGCTGCTGGCGGTCGAGCTGATGCTCAACTCCGCAAACATCGCCCTGGTGGGCTTTTCCCGCTACTGGAACGTCAGCGACGGGCAGGTGTTCGCGCTGGTGGTCATGGTGGTGGCCGCCGCAGAGGTGGTGATCGGGCTGGGCCTGGTCGTCGCCGTCTATCGCCAGCGCCTGACGCTCGATGTCGACGCGCTCTCGCGTCTGAAGGGATGACCGGAGTGAGCATGCCCGATGGAAGAAGCGGCCGATGCTGATCACGACGCTCGCCTGGATCGTGATCGGCCTGCCGCTCGCCGGTACGCTCCTGCTCGCGCTGTGGCCGGGCGAACCGGACCGGGCGCTCACCCGCGCCGTCGGCGTGGGCACGGTCGCAACGGGCTTCGTCCTGACCGCGATTGTGTTCTTCGACTTGCTCAGCTGGACGCCCTCGCACCGCTTCGCGGAGCAGTCGCTCTGGCAGTGGATCAACGTCGACGGGCTGCGGATCAACCTGCAGATCCTGGTCGACCCGCTCTCGACCATGATGATGCTGATCATCACCGGGGTCGGTGCACTGATCGTCTGGTACTCGACCGAGTACATGGCCGAAGACCGGGACTACCGGCGCTTCTTTGCCGAGATGAATTTCTTCGTCTTCTCGATGCTGCTGCTGGTCCTCGCGGCGAACTTCTTTTTCCTAATCGTCGGGTGGGCGTTCGTCGGCCTCGCCAGCTACCTGCTCATCGGCTACTACTACACCAAGCCGTCGGCGGTGGCCGCCGCCAAGAAGGCGTTCGTGATCAACGTGGTCGGGGATGTCGGCCTCGTGCTTGGCGCCTTCCTGATCGCCAAGACCTTCGGGACGCTCGACTACGTCCAGGTCTTCCACGAAGCGCCCTCGCGTCTTGGCAGCGGATCGTTTACCGCCGAGATGATCTGCCTGCTGCTGTTCGTCGGCTGTGCGGCCAAGAGCGCGCAGATCCCGTTGCACACCTGGCTTCCCGACGCCATGGAGGGCCCGACCCCGGTCTCGGCGCTCATCCACGCCGCCACCATGGTGACCGCCGGCGTCTACCTGATCGTGCGCTGCAATGTGCTGTTCCAGTTGGCCCACTACGTGTCGGACTACATCGCCGTCACCGGCGCGGTGACACTGCTGATCGCGGCGAGCATCGCCATGGTGCAGGAAGACATCAAGCGCGTCCTGGCGTGGTCGACTGTCAGCCAGATCGGCTACATGATGGTCGCCGCGGGCCTGGGGCTCTACAGCGACGCGATGTTCCACCTGCTGATGCACGCCTTCTTCAAGGCCCTGCTGTTCCTGACCGCCGGCGTCGTGATCCACGCGCTCGCGGGCGAGCAGAGCCTGAACCGGATGGGGGACTGCACCGGCTGCTCAGGTACGCGTCGTACGCGATGCTGATCGGCTGTCTGGCGATCTCCGGCATCCCGCCCTTCTCGGGCTTCTTCTCCAAGGACGAGATCCTTTCGAACGCGATGGCCGCCGGCCCGCTGGGGATCGTGTGCGGCATCGCGGGCCTGATCGGCGCCGGCATGACCGCCTTCTACATGTTCCGCATGTACTTCCGGGCGTTCGGTGGCCCCGCGCGCGAGGGCGGCTACCACCCGCACCCGCACATGTGCGGTCCGGCGATGGCGATCCCCGTCGGGGTGCTTGCGGTCCTCGCCACCTTCGGCGGGTTCATCCAGGTGCCTGGCGGATGGCAGTGGGTGACCACCTGGCTCGCCCCCTCACTCCCGGCACAGCCGAACATCCAAGCGGCCGGATGGGTGGAGGCCCTCACCAGCGTCGTGTCGGTCACGCTCGCGGCGACGGGCATCGGGGTCGCCTGGTGGCTGTTCGGCGCCGGCCCCGCGAGGCGCTTGGCCTACGCGAACAAGCTGCGCGGCGTGCGCGGCCTGCTGCTGGCCCAGTGGGGCTTCGACGAGGCCTACGACGAGCTGCTCATCCAGCCCGGCCGCGATCTCGGCGACGCCGCGATCCGCACGGCCGAGCCGGACGTCACGCAGGGCATCGTGGCGGTGGCCACGGGCGCCGCGATGGTGACCGCGCGCGGACTGCACCGCATGCAGGGCGGGCTCGTGCGCACCTATGCATTCGCCGTGATCGCGGGCGCCGCGGTCGTCGGCCTGATCGTCGTCTTGGCGAGGTGACCCGGTGCCCTGGCTGACGATCCTCATCCTGATTCCGCTCTTCGGCAGCCTGTCGATGAGCATCGTGCCGGCCGGTGGGCTCTCCCAGGCTCGGCTGCAGGCGGCGCTCGCGTTCGGCCTGACGCTGGTGATGTCGCTGATCATGCTCGGCAACTTCCATCGCGGGTTCCCGGGTCCCCAGTTCGTCGAGCACGCGGGCTGGGCGAGTCAGGTCGGCCTCGAGTGGACCGTCTGGGTCGACGGCATCTCGATCTGGCTGATCATCATGACGACGGGCCTGTTCGCCGTAGCGATGGCCTACCTGTGCTTCAGGACACCCGACCGGCCCCGGGCCTTCCTCGCGCTGCTGCTGCTGGCCGAGGTCGGTCTGATCGGGCTCTTCAGCGCCGGGAACCTGATCCTGTTCTACGTCTTCTGGGAGCTGATGCTCATCCCGTTCTACTTCCTGATCGGGATGTGGGGCGGGGTCGGCCGTCGGTTGGCATCCATCAAGTTCGTCATCTACACGATGTTCGGCAGCCTCCTGATGCTGGTCTCGATCGTCTCGACGGCGGTCATCGCCCACGGCATCACGGGCGTCTACACGTTCGACATCGTCGCCCTGCGCAACGTCGCCTACACGCGGCCCGAGAGCATCTGGCTGCTGAGCGGTTTCCTGCTGGCGTTCCTGATCAAGGTGCCGTTGTGGCCGCTGCACGGATGGCTCCCCGACGCATATCGGGAGTCTCCGATCATCGTGACCGGACTGCTCGCCGCGGTGGTGAGCAAGGCCGGCGTCTACGGCCTGCTGCGCATCGGCCTGCCGATGTTCCCGCGTGGCATGGAGTACTTCCAGTATCCGATCATGCTGCTGGCGCTCGTGAGCATCGTCTACGGCTCGCTCGTCGCCTGGCGGCAGCCCACGATGCGCATGCTCGTCGGTTATTCGAGCCTCGCGCACTTGGGGTTCATCGCGCTCGGCATCGCCGCCATCGACGCGCAGGCCGCCCAGGGGGCGGTGCTGCAGATGGTCAACCACGGCATCGTTGTCGCGGCGGCGTTCACGATCGTCGGGATCATCTCCTCGCGCACCGGCAAAGAGGACATCGACGACATCGGCGGGCTGGCCTCCGGTGCGCCGTGGCTGGCCGGTCTGTTCCTGGTCATCACGATGGCGTCGCTGGCGATCCCCGGCTCCAACAGCTTCGCGGGCGAGTTCTTCATCCTGGCGGGCGTCTTCCGCCACGACTGGTGGGCGGCGAGCATCGCGATGATCGGCGTGATCTACGCGGCGGTGTACATGCTGCGCCTCTACCAGTCGACCATGAACGGCCCGATCCGCGGCGCGGACCCGCATCGCGTCGAGCTCAAGGTGCGTGACGTCGTGGTCCTGGTCCCCATCATCGCGGTGATGTTGTTCATCGCCCTGTGGCCGCAGGTCCTGGTCGGCGCCTCGAACGGCGCGGTCGACAACGCCGTGGCCCCGGCCCAGGTCGCCGTCGGCCGTCCCGCCAGTGAAATCCATGGGGTCGTGCTGCCCAACCCGCTGCCGGTGACCCAGTTGCCCTCCTCGTCCACGTCGAGCGGGGGGTCCTCGCAGTGAACACGTTTGCGGCCACCCCCCCGCTGATCGTCGCCGCGACGGCCGTCGTGGTCCTGTTGGCCGGCCTGCTGCCGTACCGCTGGGCACGGCGCGATGGCCCGACGGTCATCGCCGTCGTCGGCCTGTTGGCGGCCGCAGTCATGTCGATCGTGCTGTGGGGCAACCGCATCGTCACGCTCGGCGGCGGCTACCGGATCGACCGCCTTGCCGTGCTGTTCAACCTGATCTTCATCGGCTGCGCCATCGTCACGCTGTTGCTGTCGGTCCACGAGTCGGCCGGCGTCGACCGGCGCGGCGAGTACGCCGCCCTGATCGTGACCGCGACCGCCGGCATGATCCTGGTGGCCGGCGCGGGCGACCTGATCACGATCTTCCTCGGCATCGAGATCCTGTCCGTGGCGCTGTACGTGCTCTGCGCACTCGAGCTGTGGCGCGAGCGCTCGCTCGAGAGCGGGCTCAAGTACCTGATCGTCGGGGCCGTCGGCTCCTCGTTCCTGCTCTACGGGCTCGCGTTCCTGTTCGGTACGACCGGCTCGGTGAGCCTCTCGGCGATCGGCAGCAGCCTCACCGCAAGCATCGTTCAACACCGAGCCGCTGCCTGTGGATCGCGATCACCCTGATTATCGTCGGGCTTGGGTTCAAATCGTCGGCGGCCCCGTTCCACATGTGGACGCCCGACGTCTACGAGGGCGCGCCGACGCCGATCACGGCCTTCATGGCGACGGCGACAAAGGCGGCCGCGCTCGTCGCGTTTCTGCGCATCTTCGCGGCACCGCTGATCGACCTCGTCCACACCTGGCAGATCGGCCATCGGCGTTGTCGCCGCGGTCAGCATTGTCGTCGGGAACGTCGCCGCGCTGGTGCAGACCAACCTCAAGCGCATGCTCGCCTACTCGAGCATCGCGCAGGCGGGATACCTGCTCATCGGCGTCGCTGCCGGGACCATTCAGGGTGCCCAGGCGGTGCTGTTCTACCTGCTGGCCTACGCGGCCATGACGTTGGCGGCGTTCGCAATCGTGATCATTCGCGAGCGCGAGGTCGAAGATGGCGAGGAGCTCGCCGCCCTGTCCGGGTACGGGCCGGGCCCGTCCCTTCCTGGGCGCGATCATGACCCTCGCGATGTTGTCGCTCGCGGGCTTCCCGCCCCTGTCCGGCTTCATCGGCAAGTTCCTGCTGTTCGGGGCCGCCGCCGAGCAGAACCTGTGGTGGCTGGCGGTGATCGGCGCGCTCGGCAGCGTGATCAGCCTTGGGTACTACCTGCGCGTGGTCGGCGTGCTGTGGTTCGGGGCGGCCGACGAGCCGCAGCCGCGCAAGATGCTCGAGGTCACCTCGCCGGTGATCCTCACGACCGCGGCGTGCGGGGTGGCCATCCTGGGCTTCGCCGTGTTCGCCGGCCCCCTGCTGACGGTGTGCCAGCAGGCGGCGATGTCGCTGCTGTCGGCGTAGCCCGCCGCGCGCGGCGGGCTAGGGGCGCCGGGCACCCGGCGGCTAGGTGGTCAGGCGGCGGTAGAGCTGGGGAAGTTTGTGCGGCAGCGTGCGGATGTCGTCGATGATCACGAAGTTGGCGTCCGAGTACATGTGCGGCAGGTAGTCGGCCGCCTCTTGGTCGACGGTCACGCAGAACAGGTGGATCTTCTCGCGGCGCGCCTCGCGCAGCGCGATCTGGGTGTCCTCCTGGGCGTACTTGTTGTCCTGGTAGGTGTCCGAGTCGTAGGGCTTGCCGTCGGTGAGCAGGATCATCAGCTTCACGGCGGCATCGGCGCGCGACAAGGCGCCGGGTGGCGTGGCGGATCGCGGGACCCATGCGCGTCTTCTGGCGCGCGTAGATGCCGCCGATGCGCCCCTTGACGCGATCGTCGTACTTCTCGCCGAGCTCCTTGACCACGTAGAACTGGGAATCCTCGCGCCCTGAACCGGAGAAGCCGTAGATCGCGTAGTCGTCGCGGATGGCCTCGAGGGCCTCGCACATCAGCAGCAGGCCTTCCTTCTCGATGTCGATGATCCGCTTGCGGCCGTCGATCTTGCGGTCGGTCGAGCTGGACATGTCCACCAGGAAGGCGGTCGCGACGTCACGGTCCTTCTTGTCGCGCTTGATGTACACGCGCCCCGACGGGGAGATCTGGGCGCGCTTCTCGACCACGTATTCGACCAGCCCATCGGTATCGAGATCGTCGCCCTCGGTCTGGTAGCGCATCTTGCGCAGGCGCTCCGGGCGCATCAGCTGGAAGTTGCGCCGGATCTGGCTGACGATCCCGCCGAACTCGTGGAAGGTCGCCGCGACGAACGACTCCTGGGTCCGGGTCGAGCGCGTCTCGCGCAGCGTGCACCAGGCAGGCCGGTAATCCTCGATGCGGTAGTCCCACTCGTCGTACATGAACGTCTGCTCGCCCAGGTCCTCCTCGGCGTCGGATTCGACGTGCGCGACCGCGGCGGCCGACTGCTCCGGCGTCGTGCCGCTCCCGGCGGCTTCCTCGTCGGCCTTCTGATCCGAGCTGGCCGTGCCCTCCTCGTCCTCCGATCCGCTCGACTCGGTCTTCTGGGCGACTTCGTCGGGTGACCCCTCGCCGAGCTCGGGCTGCGCGGAGGACAGCGTCTGGTCGGCGTCCTCGGGCAGCCTCGGCTTCGCCGGGACGCTCCAGGTCGCGCTCCTCGGTGTTCGCCTCGCGCTGGGCCGGAGCGTTCTGCGGAGGCGCGCACGAGCTCCTCCATGACCGGGGTCATGAACTGCGGCAACTCGAGCGGCTCGTACTCGCCCTCGCCCTCATCGCCCATCTCCGGCTGCGCTCTGCTGCTGCTGGGCCTGGTCGGGCAGGTCCGGCTGCTCGGGCAGGTCCGGGTTGGGCACCTCGGTGCGCGCCTGGGCCTCGTTGTCGGCGATCAACGCGAAAATCGCTGCGACGCAGCGCGCCGTGTCGGCAACGGTCGCCGACTCCTCGGTGAGCGGCTCGAGGGTGGCGCACGACGCAGCGATCAGCGTCTGGGTGTGGGCGGGTACGTCGCTGAGGTCCGGTTCGTGCCCCATGACCGTCTGCAGGATCGCTTCGACCACCGCCTGGGGGTCCGAGAGCATCGACAGCTCCGGCCGGTCGTCGCCCGACGCCGCGTACACGGCGTCCATGTCGCGCTTGATGCCCGGGTAGGCGCGCGCGGATCCGCGCGTCGACCCGGTAGCTCTCGGCCAGGTTGAATAGGTCGCGGGCCAGGGCGGGCCACGGGAACAGCTCGTAGAACGCGGTGAGCGTGCTGTTGTCGGCTTCGCGGGTCGCCATGGTCAGCTCCAGTACTTGGTTCGGATGGCGTCGACCGTGTCGCTGATGTCGTCGAGGCTGAACTGGTAGGTGCCGAACTCGATGCGGCCTGCGCCCTGGGCCGTCGCGACCTTGTAGGCCGCGAAGTTCTGGCGTTCCTCGTCGAAGACGCGCATGTCCGGCGGCAGCACGATGTGGTCGGCCGTGTAGATCTCCAGGGAGCGGGAGTCCTCGGTTGAGCGGATGGCGATGTCGCGCCCCGAGAGGGCCGTCGCGTAGAGCTTCAGGACACGCGCGATGCTCTTGAGGGCGAGGCCCTCGCGCAGCTCCTCCAGCACCTCGAGGCTGTACTTGGAGCCGAGGCGAAAGTAGCCGCGTCCGACTTCCTTGTTGCGGTCGAGCACGTCGAGTCCGCGACTCACCCACTCGGCCGCGCCATCGTGCGAGACGCGCTCGCCGTTGAGCAGGTCCAGCAGCGTGTCGGCCGCCTCGAGCGCCGCCTCGGGGTCGGCCCCTGCGACCTTCTCGACCTGCTCGAGGTAGACCTCGCGGTGCTTCGGGCGCAGCCGGGCCAACAGCGGCGGCAGCGCCGTGGCCAGCTCGACGGCGTGCTTCTTGCGCTTCTCGTCGCGACGGTCCTGCGCGGCGAGCTGGGTCCGCAGCTCCTGGGCGCGTTTGACCTTCGGCTCCATCTGCTGGATCTCGCGTTCCAGGCGCGCGAGCTCACTCGCCAGCTGCGCGGTCTCGGCGTCCTCGGCCGTCCCGGTCGTCGCGTGCTCGATGATCCCGATGTAGTTGTCGGCCAGCTCCTTGTCGGGAGCCTCGTAGAGGTCAGGCAGCTGCTTGGCGACCTCGACGCCGCTCTTCCAGCCGAGCTTGGCGACCGCGGTGACCTGGCTCAGGTAGCGGGCGACCAGGTCCGGGTCCGACTGCGCAAGCAGGCGCGGCAGCTGGCGGGCGACCTCGACGCCCAGCTGGTACTTGAGGTCCGAGATCCCCTCGACCATGCGCAGGTACGCGTCACGCTGCTCCTCGGGGACGGCCGCCAGCATCTCCCGGGCGACGTACATGCCGACGTTGCCGACACTCGGTCCGAAGGTCATTGTGGCGTCTCCTCCGCGGGCCGTTGGGCCGCTAGAACTGGGTTGCGATGATCTCGACGATCGAGCGCTGCATCTCGACGTCGTCGGTGATCGGCTTGCAGATCGTGCTCCCGCAGGCGACCAACGGGTCGACGCCGGCAGCGATCAGTTGGCCCGCGTAGACGAGCAGACGGGTGGACACGCCCTCCTCGAGCCCGTGGGTGCGCAGGTTGCGGACCTTCTCGGCGATCTTGACCAGCTTGGCCGCGATGTCGCCGTCCACCCCGGACTCCTCCTGCAAGATCGTCTCCTCGAGGTCGGCCTTGGGGTAGTCGAACTCGATCGCCACGAAGCGCTGCTTGGTGGAGTGCTTGAGGTCCTTGAGCACCGACTGGTAGCCCGGGTTGTAGGAGATGACCAGCATGAAGTCGTCGGGTGCCTGGAGGATCTCACCCTTCTTTTCGATCGGCAGGACGCGTCGGTCGTCAGTCAGGGGGTGAATGACCACGGTGGTGTCCTTGCGGGCCTCGACGACCTCGTCCAGGTAGGCGATGCCGCCCGACTTGACGGCTGTCGTCAGCGGGCCGTCCTGCCAGACCGTCGCGTCATTCTGGAGGGTGTACTTGCCGACCAGGTCCGACGCGGTGAGGTCCTCATGGCAGGCCACGGTGATCAGCAGGCGGCCAAGGCGCCAGCTCATGTGCTCCACGAACCGCGTCTTGCCGCATCCGGTGGGGCCCTTCAGCATCACGGGAAGGCGGGCGTGGTACGCCGCCTCAAAGAGCTCGACCTCGTCCCCGAGGGGAAGGTAGTAGGGCTCCTTCGTCAGTCGAAACTCTTCGACGCGCTGGCTTTCGACCCCCATAGACCCGACTCCTTAACGATTCACGGCGGATTGGACAGGAAAGTGTAGCGACGTTCGCGACGTCGGGGCCCCGCTACTGTGCCTCGGGCTCCGTGCCCCAGATCGATGGAAGCTCGACGTCGAACGACCCATCCGCATCCGCGTGCTCGGCGTACCAGGCCTTGAAGTTGGGGATGGTGAAGCCAATGACCTGATGCGTACCGGGATCGACCCGCACGAGCAGGTTGCGCTCTTCGTCGTGGATCGTGACCCCGGGGATCGGCGGGCCGTAGGAGCAGTGGTAGGTGTCTGTGGCCTCGTCGTAGCGGGTGAGCGATTCGGACGCGACGCGCAGCGCATTCTCGTTGACGAACGACGGGTCGCTTCCGGGTCCTTGCGGCGTTGTAGACATCGGGATCTCCTTTGGGGGAGGCGGGCTAGGTCTTGCTGACGATGGTCGGTACACTTTCGGAACGTGCCTCTAGAGAGGAAAGGCCTGACGGCATGAGAGCGGTTGACGAGACTCTGGCGAGCCTGAAGCGGGCAGGGGTGAATGCCATCTTCGGACTGCCCGGCGGTCCCTTGATTCCGCTGTTCGACGCGCTGCACGACCACCCGGACATCCGGCTCTTCCTCGTACGGCACGAGCAGGGCGCGGGTCATATGGCTGAAGGTTACGCCAAGGTCACCGGACGGGCCGGTGTGTGCACTGCGACCTCGGGTCCCGGGGCGACCAACCTCGTGACGCCGATCGCCGACGCGTACATGGACTCGGTGCCGCTGGTGGCGATCACCGGCCAGGTCGGCTCGACCCGCGTGGGCACGGATGCTTTCCAGGAGGCCGACATCGTCGGGATCACGCTCCCGATCGTGAAGCACTCCTATCTCATCAAGGATCCGGCGGACCTCCCGCAGGCGCTGGCCGAGGCGATCTACATCGCCGAAAGCGGTCGCCCCGGGCCGGTGCTCGTGGATGTTTGCGTGGACGTCTGGGGCAAGGACGTCGAGCCGTATTCGGGACCGTTCCCGCCGGTGATCCGCGGCTACGCCCCACCGAGCTCGGGCGGGCACCCGCGCCAGATCGCCGCGGCCGCCGAGGCGATCGCCAAGGCCAAGCAGCCGGTCGTGTACGCCGGCGGGGGGATCATCGCCGGCAACGCCGCCGCGGCCTTGCGGCGTCTGGCCGAGGTCGCCGAGATCCCGGTCAACACCACCCTGATGGGCCTGGGCGGCTTTCCTGGCTCGCATCCGCTGTGGATCGGCATGCCGGGCATGCACGGGCTGGCGGCCTCGACGTACGCCTTCCAGGAGGCCGACCTGATCCTGGCCGTTGGCGTGCGCTTCGACGAACGGGTCCTGTCGACCATGATGAGCCAGTGGGCGCCGCACGCGAAGATCATCCACATCGACGTCGACCCGGCCGAGATCTCCAAGAACCGCGCCGCGCACATCGGCATCGCCGCGGAATCGGCGGCGGCGCTCGAGAACCTCGCCGAGGCGTACGAGCGCCTGCCGGCCAAGCATGACCCGGCCGCGCGCCAGGCCTGGATGGCGAAGATCAGCGCCTGGAAGTCCGCGCATCCGTACTACATCGCCAGCGACCGCGAGCTCATCCAGCCGCAGCACGTGGTCCAGGCGCTGTACCGGCTGACCGGCGGTAACGCGATCGTGTGCACCGACGTCGGCCAGCACCAGATGTGGGCCGCCCAGCACTACCTGTTCGACACACCCCGCCAGTGGCTGACCTCCGGCGGGCTCGGCACGATGGGCTTCGGCCTGCCGTCGGCGATCGGGGCCCAAGTCGCGCTGCCGGACCGTCTGGTGATCGACATCGCCGGCGACGGGTCGTTCGAGATGACCCTCCAGGAACTGTCGACGGCCCAGATGTACGGGCTGCCGGTCAAGGTGATCATCATCAACAACGGCTACCTCGGCATGGTGCGCCAGTGGCAGGAGCTGTTCTACGATTCCCGGTACTCGGGCACCAGCTTCGAGCCCTTCCAGCCCGACTTCGTGAAGCTCGCCAACGCGTACGGGATGCCCGGGCGCTCGGTCGACCGCATGGAGGACCTCGAGGAAGCACTGCTGGCGACGTTGAACGCCGACGGACCGGCGCTGGTCAACGTCAACGTCGACCCGATGGCGAAGGTGTTCCCGATGGTGCCCCAGGGCGAGGGCCCGGGCGCCGTCATCGTCAAGGGCTAGCGCACCGACGTCCGGCCGGTGCAACCGGCGCTCGGACGTGCGGGCGCTCGGCCCAGGGCGACGGGCAACCGCCGCGCGGCGGCTGCGGCCCGGTCCAGCCGGCCGGGCCCGCGCGTCCTAGTAGATCTCGGCGATTCGCACGCCGCTGGTCAGCGACTCGACGTCGAAGTCCATCTCTTCCTCGAGATTGACCGGTACCCGTGCCGGGAGCACGATCTCGAACTCACCCTCCGGGGTCTGGTGCTTCTTGTAGTACTCGCTGAAGTTCACGATCTGGAACCCCAGGACCTCGTGCGTGTCCGGGTCGAAAAAGACGGTCGTGCCCTCGGAATTGGTGACCGCGGTCGCGTTTGGGTGGCTCTTGTAGATGTGGCGGTACGTGTCGCTGGCTTGGTCGTAGTGCGGTTCCGGGCTCAGTGCAGTCCCTTTCCTCGACGGTGGTTCCGTGATGCCAATGATGCTAACAGCGGCCAGCGGATCGGGACAGCGATACGGGAGCGGGCGCCTGCGCCTCCGGCGAAATCCCGCGTAAGCAGGGGGATTCTGGCACCGGGACGAACTTGATTCGGCCTCCGGTGCCCTGTAGCTTCCTGCGGGGATTGGGGCCCGCGATGGGCTTATTGGTCTGTGCGCGCCGGCAGTGCAAATTTTCTTTCCGTGACAAGCACCGCAGCCCCTCCTGATCGTCGCTGACCAAAGGAGATTTGATGAGCGTGCGCGAGGCCACGCCCGACGTCGCCGAAGCCCGACGGATGCTGCGCAAGGGCATCGTGATCGCCGGTGTCGGCGAGACGGAGCAGGGCATTCTCAAGGATCGCGGGTCGTTCGACCTCTTGTCCGAAGCAACCAAGCTCACCCTCGACGACGCGGGCATCACGCTCGACGACGTCGATGGCATGGTGACCGCATTCAGCTTTGTGGAACACACGCTGATGCACGCCACCACGTTCTGTGACTACCTCGGCTTCCACCCGGGCTACTTCGCATCGGTCGCGGTCGGTGGCGCGACCGCCCCGCTGATGGCCGTTCAGGCCGCGCTCGCAATCGACGCCGGTCTGGCGGAGGTCGTGCTGTGCGTGCGTGGTGACAACACCCGCTCCGGGATCTCAAGCTCGGGCATGATCGCCCAAGCCCGCGAGATGACCCAGGGTGAGTTCGAGTGGCCCTATGGCGTGACCACCATCGGTGGGTACGGCCTGCTGGCCCAGCGCTACATGCACGACTACAACGTGCCCCAGGAGGCGCTCGCCGCGGTCGTGGCGACCCAGTCCGAGCACGGCGCGCTCAAGTGGAATGCGATGCTGCGCGATCCCGTCACCATCGAGGACGTGCTCGCCTCGCGGATGATCGCGACGCCGTTCCACGTGTTGGACTGCTCCCTGGTCAACGACGGTGCCGCGGCCTTCCTGGTCACGACCGCCGACCGTGCGAAGGGTCTCAAGACCAAGCCCGTGTACATCACGGGGATCGGTGAGGGCTACTCGCACCAGTACATCTCGCAGGCGCAGTCGGTCGACTCGGTCCGAGACGGTCTCGGCCGCGCGGGTCGTCGCGCGATGGAAGTCGCGGGCATCAAGCCGGACGACCTCGACGTCGCCGAGATCTACGACAGCTTCTCGTTCACGCCGCTGATTGCCCTCGAGGGCTTCGGCATCTGCGGCAAGGGCGAGGCCGGCGACTGGGTGCTCGAGGGCAACGCCAAGCTCGGCGGCAGGCTCCCGATGAACACCGCCGGTGGGCTGATCCGTCAGGCGCACTTGGGCGCCATGCACCACATCGTCGAGGCCACGCTGCAGCTGCGCGGCGAGGCCGACGACACCGGCCGGGGCGGTGGCAACCACCAGGTCCCGGGCGCCAAGCTGGCCATCACCAACGGCTCGGGTGGAATCCTGGCCGCCACGAGCGCCATCGTGCTGTCCAGCGAACCGCCGTCGGCCTGAGCAAGGAGAACGATCGCAATGGCTGAAAGAAACGAGCCACGCATCAACTGGCAGGCGTCCCAGATCGCGGAAGGCGCGCGCCCCGAGGGCCGCCCCTTCTGGGCGGGCACCAAGGAGGGCAAGTTCCTCCTCCCGACGGGTCCGGACGGCACGCCGTTCTGGTACCCGCGTGCCTACGCCAAGGGTTCCTTGGGCGAGGTGAGCTGGACCGAATCGAAGGGCGAAGGCACGGTCTACACCTACTCGATTCACTACATCGGCCCGCCCGGCTTCTCTAAGAAGGGCGACGCGCCACACGTCATTGCCCTCGTCGACCTCGACGAGGGCGTGCGCGTCATGACCAACCTGGTCAAGGACGAAGAGAACTTCCCCGACGTCGACCCGGACCAGGTGCGCATTGGCCAGCGTGTCCGCGTCGTGTTTGATGAACTCTCGGAGGACTACACGCTGCCGCGCTTTACGCCCGTCGACTAGTCGAGGGTGTGTGTGAGCCCTCCCCCCACGCCGCGGGGGGAGGGTGTTTGTATCTGCCGACTCTCGAGTGAGGACGTATAGATCGATGGCCGACTGGAGCGACTGGTACGCCAAAGACGACCCGACCACCTGGGTCCTGGCCGAGGTGCTGCGCCGACGGGCGACCGAGCACCCCGAGCGTGATTACCTGAAATTCGCCGACCGTCCGTGGCTGAGCTACGGGACCGTCAACTCCCAGGCCAACCAGATCGCCAACGGCTTGATCGCGCGCGGGGTCGCCCCCGGCGAGAGCGTGTCGGTGATGCTGCCCAACTGCGAGCAGTTCGTGCCCACCTGGTACGGCATCCTGAAGGCCGGCGCGGTGATGAGCTCGATCAACACCGCCTACAAGGGCGACTTTTTGTCCTGGACGATCAACTTGGTCGAGGCCAAAAAGCTGATCATCAGCGACCTGTATCTGGACCGGCTGGATCTGATCAAAGACGAGCTGCCCAAACTCGAGCACGTGATCGTGCTCGACAGCGGCGCCCAGGAGGGGCCGGACCCGAGCCTGACCTGGGAGCCGTTTACCGAGCTGATGAACGCCTCGGATGCCGAGCCCACCCTCGAGTACTCCTGGACCGACGATGCCCGGATCATGTTTACCTCCGGGACCACCGGGCGCTCCAAGGGCGTGATCAAGCAAAACGCCGCCGATTACTTCTCGGCGCGCGGGCTGCTCGAGGTCATCTCGGCCACCGCCGGCAAGTCGGTCCAGCAGCTGGCCGAGGACACCTTCTTTAGCTGCCTGCCGCTGTTTCACTCAAACGCCCAGGTCCTGTCGGCCTACCCGGCCCTGGTCGCCGGCGGGCGGGTGGCCTTTGTCGAGCGCTTTTCGTCCTCGCAGTTTTGGCAGCAGGTCATCAAGGCCGAGGCCACGATCTTCAACTCGATCGGCGCGGTGAGCTATTTCATCTACAACATCCCGCCCTCAGAGCTCGATCGGGCCCACCAGGTCCACACCGTGTTTGCCGCCCCGGCGCCCAAGGACATCTACCACGAGTTCCAGGAGCGCTTCGGGGTCAAGTTCATCGAGGGCTATGGGCTGACCGAGACCGGCATGGCCACCTACATGGACCCCACCCGCCCCGCGGTGGCCGGCTCGATGGGCAAGGCCAACCCGGGCTATGAGGTCACGATCGTCGAGCCCGGCACCGACCGGCCGCTGCCGCCCAACACCCCGGGTGAGATCGTCGTCGATATGAAGATCCCCAACATCGTCATGCGCGCCTACTACGGCATGCCCGAAAAGACCGCCGAGGATTTCCGCAACTTGAAGCTGCACACCGGCGATCTGGGGCGCATGGACGACGAGGGCTATTTCTATTTCATGGACCGCGTCAAGGACTACATCCGCCGGCGCGGCGAGAACGTCTCCTCGATGGAGGTCGAGCGCCAGATCTCCGACCACCCGCAGATCCGCGAAGCGGCGGTCATCGGCGTCAAGGCCGGCGAGGGCGCCTCTTCCGAGGACGAGATCATGGTGATCTGCATCGCCGAGGGCCCCGCGCCCGACCCGGCCGAGTTCACCTACTGGATGGCCGAGCGCATGCCCTATTTCATGGTGCCCCGCTACATCCGCTTCGTGCAGAGCCTGCCCAAGACCCCGACCGAGCGCGTCCAGAAGGTCAAGCTGCGCGATGAGGGCATCACCGCCGATACCTTCGACCGCGAGGCCGCGGGCATCGTGGTCAAGCGCTAGGGGCGAGGCATTGGCCGAGATCTCGCGCTACGGCGCCTATCTTCCGAAGTACCGCGCACCGCTCGGGGAGATCCAGAAGTTCTTCGGTCGGCCCGGTCGCCCGCGCTCCAAGGCACTGTCGACCCCGGCGCTCGACGAGGATTCCCTGACGATGGCCTACGAGGCCGCCGATCAGGCGCTCGGCGACGGGCGTCCGCCCGGCGCCCTCGTCGCGGTGACGATGTCGCCGCCGTTCGGCCTGCGCAAGGTGTCGTCGACGCTGGCCGAAGCCCTCGGGCTCTCGGCCGCGACGGCGACGTACGACCTGGGTGGTCACTCGGGCAGCCTCGCCGACGCCTTTGCCTTGGCCGACGCCCTGACCGCGTCGGCGGGATCGGTGCTGGTCGTCGCCTCCGATTACGTCGTCAGCTTCGAGGAGCGCGTCTGCGACACACTCTCG
Source organism: uncultured Thermoleophilia bacterium (assembly GCA_963768285.1). Lineage (GTDB taxonomy): Bacteria > Actinomycetota > Thermoleophilia > Miltoncostaeales > Miltoncostaeaceae > CAITWD01. The sequence continues at coordinate 68,903 of CAVYHI010000024.1, read as the reverse complement.
GGCGGCGGTGCCGCGGCCTTCATGGTGACCGGCTCGGACGGGTTCGCACGGCTCGGCGCCACCGCCAAGTCGACTGTCGACGTCTACGACGTCTGGTTCCTGGCCCGCGAGCGCGAGCCGCGCTACCGCATGGAGGTGCTGTTCGAGACAACCTCCAAGGTCATGGGCGCCGCCGTCACGCAGCTGGAGCAGGAGTCCGGGACCGCGACGGCCGACTATCGCTACGTCGCCGCCAGTCAGCCGCATCCGCAAGTGCTGCGCACGCTCGGCAAGGCCGGGATCGGCAACGATCAGCTGGCCCAGACGAGCTTTGTCGCCGACATCGGCAACCTCGGCGTGGCATCGCTGGGCATCGCGCTCGCGCTCGCCTTCGACAACGCCGCCGCCGGCGAGAAGGTCCTGGCGCTCAGCTACGGCGCGGGGGAGTCGATCGCGCGCGGCATCGAGATCGTGGCGGCTCCGCCGCCGGCCGGCATCGCCGACAGGCTCGCCGGCGAGGCGATCGATCTCGGGACGTACTACCGTTGGACTCGCGGCCGACAAGCAGAACCGCACTAGGAGAATTCTCATGCGCGTTGGTGTTTTGGGAATTGGGAAGACCCCGCACAAGATCCAGCACTCCAAGAGCCTGCGCGACCTGATCGTCGAGGCGGGCCGCGGGGCGATTGCTGACGCGGGCGTCTCGCCGTCGGACATCCAGATGCTCTACGTGGGCAACGTCGGGTCCGTCGGCTTCAACTACGAGAACTCGACCGGCCTCATGGCGGCCCACCACCTTGGTGTGGTGCCGGCCGGCGCGGTCCGTGTCGAAGCAGCGTGCGGTACCGGGGCTTGGGCACTGCACCTGGGTGTGGTCGCGATCGCCTCGGGTCTCTACGACACCGTGATGGTCGTCGGCGCCGAGAAGATGAACGACCTGGCCACGGTCGAGGCCACATCGATCATCGCCCAGGCCGCGGACTCCAAGGAGGAGTACTTCTCCGGGCTGACGTTCCCGTCCGGGGTCGCCCTGACCGCACGCAAGTACATGCAGATCTACGGGCTGACCGAGGAGGATCTCGCGCATACCTCGGTCAAGAACCACCATTACGGCGCACGCAACCCCTATGCCCACCTGCGGTTCGAGTGCACCGTGGAAGAGGTCATGAAATCGGCCAAGGTCGCCGACCCGCTCAAACTCTTCGAGGTGTGCCCGATGACCGACGCGAGCTCGGCGCTGGTGCTGTGCCGCGAGGAGATTCTGCGCGACCAGCCCGACAAGCCGCAGATCTTCATCACCGCGAGCCAGATGGCGACCGGCACGTGGTACGCCGCGACCGACACGCTCGAGGACGCCTACCGGCTATTCAACGAGCCGGCGACGCGCGCCTACGCGATGGCCGGGGTCACTGCCGACGACATCGATGTCGCCGAGATCTACAACTCGTTCGCCATCCAGGAGCCGCTCGGCATCGAGGGTCTCGGTTTCGCAGAGCCCGGCGAGGGCTGGAGGGGCGCGGTCGACGGCTCGACGTGGATCGACGGCAAGGTCGCGGTCAACCTGTCCGGCGGCCTGCTGTGCAAGGGCCACCCGCTCGGGGCGACGGGCGCCACCCAGGCGGTCGACATCATCGAGCAGCTGCGCGGCACTGCCCCGGAGGGCATCCAGGCACAGGACCCCGAGATCGGGATCACCGCGTGCCGCGGGGGGCCGGGCGCGGTCGGGGCCATCCACATCTACCAGCGCATCGAAGGAGAGTAAGGGTGACCGTCTCCGCCATCGAGTTCTCGCGGCTCGGTCCCCCGAAGCTCCGCCTGTATGGGATGCGCTGCAGCTCGTGCGGCGGGATCAGCCCGTGGTGGGAAAGGTTCCACTGCTACAAGTGCGGGAACGACAAGCTCACCGAGGTCTACCTCGACGGCCGCGGCACGCTGACCAACTACACGGTCGTGTACTACCCGCCACGTGACTTCCTTGGCCAAGAGCCGTACGTCGTCGGCCACATCACCATGGACGAGGATGTGCTGATGCCGGCACCGGTCGTCGATACCGCCCTCGAGGACGTCCAGGTCGGGACACGCGTCAAGGCGACCTTGCGTCGCATGAAGCTCGGCCACGAGGGCGACATCTACTACAGCCAGAAGTTCATCGTCGACCCCGAGGCCGCGGCGTAGTGGCGATCAGCCGGCGCCGGGATCGGCGCCGGCCGGGCCGAGCATGCGGTCGGCGAGTGCCTCGATGATCGGGGCGCCCGCCGACCGGATCACAACCTGGGCGTAGCGATCGTATTGGGTCGGGGTGCGGCCGATCAGCGCCAGCGGGACGCCACGGGTGAGCGGCACCGACGGCAGCAGCGACAGCGGGATCGTCCGCAGCGCCGTGTCGATCGCGATGAACGCGTCGGAGTTCGCGGCGAGTTCCCATGCCTTGCTGACCGCGTCCTCGGCCAGCGGCTCGCCCCACAGCGTGCCCGACGGGCGCAGCGGATAGCCGCAGCCCGGGGTGGTGCAGCGCGGGACGCCGTCATCGGCAAGCTCCAGGAACGCGCCGACCTCCGGGAGCCCGTAGCGCTCGCTGCAGCGCGCGCATCGGGCCGTGAGCACGTTGCCGTGCATCTCGATCACGTCGGTCGCCCCGGCCTTGGTGGCGAGGTGGTCGGCCGACTGGGCAATGATCGTGGAGATCAACCCGGCGGCCTGCATGCGGGCGAGCGCGACGTGCGCCGCCGAGGGCTCACGCTGCGAGACCTCCGTGGCCGCGGCGTAGTAAAAGGCCCAGAAGCGGGCCGGGTCGACCAGGAGGGTCTCGAGGCTCGCGTTGTCGGCCCAGTCGCTCTGGCCCGCGTTGAGCTCAACGTCCACGTCCCGACCGAAGCCCAATCCCACCAGCACGACCGGACGCCGCGCCCCGGCAATCAGCTGCTGGAGCCGCTCGATGTCGGGGGCGAAATCCATCCGAGGGAGCCTAGCGAGGATTGCGTACCGCATCCCATGCCACCACGGGCGAGGCTCAGTCTCGCGCGAGCACCCAGCAGCCCCAGCCGTCCGCGTCAGATGCGCCCGTGACCGCGAACCCGAGCGTGTGGTAGCGGGCGAGCGTGACCGCCGCGTCATCGATGCGGATGCCCGAGACAAGCACGGTCCGGGCCGCGGGGGCCAGGGTCCGGGTGATCTCATCGTGGACGGCCGCCGGCACGTTGGCCAAGAGCACCGGTGCGATCGCGTCGGGAAGCACCTGCGCAATCGGCGCACGCCGGAACGCGAGCGCGTGCGCCGGCATCGCGTGGACACGCGATGCCGCGGCGTGGGCGATCGCCCGCGGATCGAGATCGATGCCCAACACCGGCCCGTGGCCCGCGGCCCACGCCTGGCTCAGCAGGCCGGAGCCGCAGCCGAGGTCGAGCGCCGGACCGCCGAGGAGGTCATCGAGCGCGATCAGGCACAGGTGCGTCGTCGGATGGGGCCAGGCACCGAAGCCCTCGCCGGGCACCTGGACGAGGTCGCGGTAGCCGGACGGTGCGGGAAGGTGCTGCGGGCTGCGGATGAACCACCGTCCCGCGGTGCGCGACGGCGGATCGGGCCAGGCGGGCGGGGCGGCGAGGGGCGAGAGCGCCAGCGTGCACTGCACATACCCGCGCCGGGCAAGCTCGGGTGCCGCCCGGGGAGCGCAAACGATCCCGTCTGAAGTCGCCCGCACGGGCTGCAAGAGTGCCAGCGCCTCAAAGTCTGCGGCGATCTGACCGGGGCTGCCATGGGCGAGCAATCCGGCCGGCAGCGGAACGTTAGAGTCCATGCGATGGAAGAGTGGCTGGCACGGCGTGTCGACGAGGCGTCCCGGCAGCAACGTGCGGTCGCTGCGCTAATGCTCGATGAGCGGCTGGATCGCGCACACCGTAGCCGAGCGCGACTGGCCGCGGCGGGCCCGGCGATCGTGACCTCGGCGGTGCGCGAGGCGCGGATGCCGCGCAAGTTCGTCGAGCGCGAGCTGCAGTCGGCGCTGCTGCTCATGGACGCGCTTCCCGAGTTCGCGGCGGCGGTGCGCCCGCGCGCGTTGCCGGCGACCTCCGGGGTGACCCGGCTGGAGTGGCGGCCGTTCGGCGTGGTGCTCGGACTGCATTCGGCGAACTCGCCGATCTGGGTCCCGACCGTCGTGAGCATGTCGGCGCTCGTCGGGGGCAACGCGGTCGTGTGCCGGCCCTCGAGCCGGGTGGCGGGCACCACCGAGATGGTCCTGACGGCGCTTGCCGAGCACTGGCCGCAGGGCGCGCTGGCGATCGCGGCATGCGATCGCGCCGCCGTGCAGTCGCTGTTGGTCGCGCCGGGGATCGACGCCATCGTCGCCCATGCATCGACCGACACCTGCAAGCAGCATCTGGCGACGCTCGCCGCGGGCTACGCCCGTGGCGTCGTGTTGCGTCCCTACATCCCGGAGGCCTCAGGTAACGACGCGCTGATCGTCCTGCCCGGTGCCGACATCGGCAAGGCCGCCGCCGCGATCGCGCTGGGCGCGTTCGCGAATGCCGGGCAGCTGTGCTTTTCGGCCAAGCGCATCCTGGTGCACCGATCGCTGTGGCCAGAGCTCGAACCTGCTCTGGTCGCGGCTGTCGCGGCCATCGTCATCGGCGATCCCGACGATCCCGCGGTTGACCTCGCCGGCGAGATCGACGGGGACCAGTCGGTCGCCGAGACCGCCTTCGCCGCGGCGCTGGCGGCGGGCGGCCGGCTGGTCGTCGGACGGGTGCCGGCACCCGGCGAGACCGTGCCGCGCTTGGTGCTGCTGCCACGGGGGCGGCTCGCCGATCTGGAGCTGTGGCGCCGCGAGATCTTCGCGCCGGTCCGGGGGATCGCGCTGGTCGAAGGGACCGCTGAGGCGATCGCGCTGGCCGGGGACACGCCGTTCGGCATCGGCGTCTCGGTCTTCGGCGGCGACGCCGCCGACCACCGGCGCATCGGCGACGGCCTCAGGGTCGCGCGCCTGCTGATCAACGAGAGCCCGCTGTACCAGGATCCGCACCTGGTCGTCGGCGGGGTTGGGGACAGCGGCTTCGGCGGCGCACGCCCGAAGCTCGAACAGCTGGTCTACGCCCGGCGGGTGCACGCCGCCTAAGCGCCGTTGTTCAGCGACTCCTCATCGTCGGAACAGGCCTCGACGCTGCGGATCCGCCATGACGGCCGGTAGGCCCGCAACAGCTGGATCTCCTGCTGGGCCAGTCGGCGCGCCCCCGCGGCGTTGGCGGCCCACAGCTCGAGCTCGTGAACATCGATCCGCTCGAAGTGATCCTCGAACGCCTCCCACTGGGCGAAGGTGACCCGGTAGCGCTTGGTGCCCGGCGCCCGCGGCGTCAGCGGTCGCAGCAGCCCGAGCGACCAGACCGAGTTCTCCCCGCTCAGCCGCGTCTGCTCGCGGCGCGTCGGTCAGGGCCTGTTCGGCGGCGCGCCGGGCATGGTCCAGATCGGGAGCTTCGAGGACGAGCCGGCCCGCGATCCGTGCCCGGGACGAACCCCGGGCGCGCCGCAAGAATGTGACCTCCCACGCTGGTGCCGACGCCGTGGCCATCAGATCGTCTCTAACGCTCCCTTGCTGTCGCTGCGACCACGGCGAAGCCGCGCTTAGGCGGCGTCGGACTTGGCGATCGTGATGCCGAGGATCCGCTGGTCGGCGACCGGGCGGTCGCCGCGGCTGGTCGGCGTGCCCTCGATCGCGTCCACGACGTCCATGCCGGAGATCACCTCGCCGAACCCGGTGTGCGCGCCGTCCAGGTGTGGGGTCGCCGGGGCGGTGACGATGAAGAACTGACTGCCGTTCGTATTGGGGCCGGCGTTGGCCATGGCCAGTACGCCACGGACCAGCTTGTGCTCGTTGAACTCGTCCTGGAACTGGTATCCGGGGCCGCCGCGTCCGTCGCCGCGCGGGCAGCCGCCCTGGATCATGAAGCCGCGGATCACGCGGTGGAAGATCGTCCCGTCGTAGAAGCCGGCCTCGGCGAGGCCGACGAAATTGCCCACCGTCTGCGGTGCGAGGTCCGGCCAGAGATCGATCTCGATGACCCCGGCACCGGTCTCGATCGAGGCAACGTACTTCGCGGACGGGTCCGCGGGCGGCGGCAGGCTAGGCAAGGGATCGTCTCCCGGCAGATGGCGATGGAATGTGCAGCACAGACTAGTACCTCAGGTTCCCGTTGCGCGCGAAAGCCGCACCAGTGCGGGACACACGGGCCTGCGCCGGCCCGCGGATCAGGCGGCGGCCGCGAGCCGCGCGCGGAAGTCCGCCGACAGGCGCTCGGCGAGCGCAATGACCGCCAGGTGCGTGTTCGCCGACGGCACACGCGGGATGACCGACGCGTCGAAGCACGAGACGCCGTCGAGCCCTCGCACGCGCCCCGCGGCATCGGTCACGGCGGTCGGGTCGTCCGGGCGGCCCATGCGCAGCGATCCGACCACGTGGTGGAACGTCTCGACGGTCCGCAGCGGGTGATCCGGATCGTCCTGGTTGGGCCACGGGGTCACCACGTCGGCGAGCGGCCGCGTGCGGGCGACCCGCATCAGCTCTGCCCCGCCGACCACCGACAGCGCCCGGTCGCCGACGTCCTCGAGCCAGCCCATCTTGAGGATCGGCTGCAGGCGCGGGTCGCGTCCCTGCAGCCGGACCGAGCCGGTCCGTCCGCGGGCGTCGGCCACCTGCAGGTTGAACTCGGTGAAGCGGTGGCCGGCGGTGTCCTGGCCGACATACGGCATCACCTGGAACAGGCGCGGGTCGCCATCCACATCGCCGTAGGCGGTCAGCAGCACCTGGATCCACGGGTGCGGCCAGGTCGGGATCGGCGTGTCGATCCAGAACCGGTACGACACCTTGGGATGGTCCTGCATGCCGTTGCCGACGCCGTCGAGTTCGTGCACGACCGGGATGCCGTGGGGCGTGAGCGTCGCGGGGGAGCCGACCCCCGAGCGCAGCAGTAGCGCTGGGCTTGCGTAGGTGCCCAGGCACACGATGACGTGGTCGGCATCGATCGCCACGTGGGTCCCGTCGGCGGCGACCGCCTCGACGGCGACCGCCGTGGTCTGCTCGAAGCGGATGCGGTCGCACGTCAGCCCCGTGACCAGGGTCAGGTTCGGCCGTGTCAGCGCGGGATCCAGGTAATGGTCCGCGGGCGTCTGGCGCTTGCCGTCGAGCATGTTGAACGGCGTGGGGCCGACGCCGGCTGCATCGGGCGCGTTGTGGTCGTCGATCCACGGGTGACCCGCGGCCAGTGCGGCGTCCGTGAACCGCGCGAACAGCGGATACCAATCCTCGCGTGGGTAGCGACTGATCGGGATCGGGCCGTCGGCGCCGTGATAGTCGCGGTCGCCGAACTGCAGATCGCGCTCGATCGCGCAGAACCAGGGCAGCCACGACTGCCAGTCATACCCGTCGACGTAGTCGTTCCATTCGTCGTAGTGCTCGGGGAGCCCGCGCAACGCGATGGTCGCGTTGGTCACCGATGATCCGCCGACGACCCGGCCGCGCGGCACGTGCACCAGGCGCGGCGACGCGCCGGCCTGGGCGTAGTAGTCCCAGTCGTGGCTCTCCTTAATGATCCGGAACGCGTGGGCCAGTTCAGCCGGCCAGGTACCGGGGGTGTAGTGCGGACCCGCCTCGAGCAGGACGACCTCGGTGCCGGGGTCCTCGCTCAGGCGCGCCGCCGCGACGCACCCCGCCGTCCCCGCGCCACAGATCACGACCCGCATTCCCCGCCTCCTGAGATCGGCGTCGCTAGCCTGCCGCCAGCCGGCCGCCGTCGACCACTAGCACCTGGCCGGTAATGAAGCTGGCGGCGTCGCTGAGCAGGAACACGATCGGTTCGGCCGCCTCGTGGCAGTCGCCGACGCGCCCGATCGGCGCCTTGGCGACGAGGCGCTCGGCCAGTGCGGGGTTGGCGGCGAGCAGCCCGTCGACCATCTCCGACCGGATCGTGCCCGGTGCGACCGAGTTGACCAGTACACCAGACGGTCCGAGTTCGACCGCCAGCGTCCGTGTCAGCGCGTCGATGGCGGCCTTCGAGGCGTTGTAGGGCCCGATGTTCGGTAGGCCCGTCAGGCCAGCGATGGATCCGAGGTTCACGATCCGCCCGCCGCCCTGCTCGACCATCACCCGCCCGACGGCACGGGCGAAGACGGCCGCGCCGAGCAGGTTGACCCGCACGACGTCGTCCCATTCGTGCAAGGGCGTCTCGACGACCGGGCGGTAATACGGGTTGATGCCCGCGTTGTTGACCAGCCCCCAGACCCGCGCGCCGATCTCCTCGGCCGCATCGAGGGCCCGCTCGGCGGTCTCGGTATCGGCGACGTCCCCGTCGACGACCCGGACCTGCGTCGCAAGCTCGGCGGCCACGTGCTCGAGATCGGGCCGCGTCCGGGCAACGAGCACGAGGTTCGCGCCCTGCCGGGCGGCCGCCCGGGCGACTGCCGCGCCGATGCCCCGGGATGCGCCAGTGACAATGATCGTGCGTTCGTCGAGGCGGTACGGATTCTCCAGCACCTCCCAAGTCTACCGGTCCGCTCGCGGTAAACTCCTCCGGCAAACGACCGCGATCTATCCGAGCGGGTTCCAGCCCAGGGGGGGCAGCACACGATGGCGCTGAGTTACGAATTTACGGAGGAGCAGAACGACCTCCGCGAGATGGTTCGCGAGTTCGCGAACGCGGAGATCCTGCCCCTCGTCGAGGAGGCCGAGCGCACCGAGAAGTTCCCGGTCGAGATCCTTCCCAAGCTCGGTGAGCTGGGCCTGCTGGGAATCGTGTTCCCGGAGGAGTACGGCGGCATCGGCGCCGACAAGATCACTGAGTGCATCTTCGTCGAGGAGATGGCCAAGGTCTGCGCCGGCATCACCGCGTCCGTCAACGCGCATGCGGACCTCGCGGCGTTCCCGATCTACAAGTTCGGCACCGACGCTCAGCGTGAGGCATACCTGCCCCGTTCGATTGCCGGCGAGATCATCGGCGCCTACGCGATCACCGAGCCGAACACCGGCTCCGATGCCGCCGGCCTGGCGACCCGCGCCGACAAGAAGAACGGCGGCTATGTGATCAACGGCCGCAAGAACTTCATCACCAACGGCACCATCTGCGACTTCTGCCTGGTTGCCGCGTACACCGACAAGACCCAGCGCGGCGATGGCATCAGCGTGTTCATCGTGGACCGCACCACTCCGGGCTTCGAGGTCACCCGCAAGCTCGAGAAGATGGGGCACCGCTCCTCCGACACCGCCGAGCTCGTCTTCGAGGACTGCGAGGTTCCCGAGGAAGCCCTGCTGGGCGGCAAGGAAGGCGCGTTCGGTGCGTTGATGGAGGCGCTGATCACCGGGCGCGTCTCGCACGGGGTCAAGTCAGCGGCGATCGCCGAAGCCGCCTTCGATGCGGCCGTCAAGTACTCCCTCGAACGCGAGGCCTTCGGTCGAACGTTGTCGAAGTTCCAGGCGATCCGCTTCAAGCTCGCCGACATGGCGACCCGGATCGAGGCGGCCAAGAGCCTCGCCTACAAGGCGGCCTGGCTGTACTCGAGCGGCAAGCCCTGCGTCAAGGAAGCCTCGATGGCCAAGTTCTTCTCGGCCGAGGTCGCCGACTACGTCTGCCGCGAGGCGGTGCAGATCCATGGCGGGTACGGCTACATCGTCGAATACCCGGTCGAGCGGTACTACCGCGACGCCAAGCTGGCGTCGATCACCGAGGGCACCAGCGAGATCCAGCAGCTGATCATCAGCCGCGAGATCGGCCTCTAGGACCCATGTGCTGCGGGGGCCCCGTCGGGGCCCCGCTGGTGCGGTCCGACGTCCGCACCGGTCGATCGATCCCGGGACACGCAGGCGGTCTGATCGCAGCCGATGAACGCCTGACGGTCCACGTCGCGGCCGCGCCGGACAGCCGCCGGGCGCCCCTGGAGGCGCTGCGGGAGCTGTGTTCGGCGTGCCTCGACGGCTGTGTCGAGGACAGCCGCTACGGGATGCCGTGCGATGTTCGCGATGGCGCGGCCGAGGTGGCGTTCGCCAGCCAGCAGCAGTGCATTCCGCGGTACGTCAGGCGCGCACACGGGCTGGATGCGCACCGCGAGCGGCTGGCCGGGCTCGGCACGGGGTGCGTGCGCCACGGGCGCGCGGATCGGATCGACATGGAGCTATGGAGCTCGTCCGCAGCTCGCCGGCACGGGGTCCGGCGGGCACGGGATGTGCCCGCCGGATGCGCCGTACGATCGGTCAGGCGTCGGCAGGCCGACGCCGGACCAGCATCTTCCACTGGCCCTTCTGGACGACCTTGTCATCCTGATTGAGGACCTCGCACTCGTAGGTCACGAAGCCCTGCGCGGCGTTCTTGGGGTGCTCGGACTTCTCGCCGATCGTCCGCTTGACGCGGATCGTGTCGCCGAAAAAGACCGCCCCGCGGAACTGCCAGTCCTCGAGGCCCATGAACGCGGCGGTCGCGATCTTGGGCTCCATTTGGCCAACCTGCAGGCCGGTCGCGATGGATGCGACAAGCATGCCGTGGGCAACACGCTGGCCGAACACCGACTGCTCGGCCGCGACCTTGTCGGTGTGGAACCAGTTGAAGTCACCTGACAGGCCGCAGAAGTTCACGACGTCGGTTTCGGTGATGGTGCGACCTGCGGAGATCGCCACGTCCCCGGTGTCCAGGTCTTCCCACAGCAAGCGAGTTTCAGCCACGCTCCGGCTCCTTGGTTAGTGGTATGCAGTGATGCCTACAGGTTCTCGACCCCGCGACGGATCCGATCCAGACCCTCCTCGAGCATCTCGTCGGGGCAAGCGTACGTGAGTCGGATGTGTCCCTCACCGCGGTCACCGAAGGAGGTACCCGCGACGACGCCGACCTGGTACTGCTCGATGAGGTAGTCCGCGAACTGCTGGGCGGTCATGCCGGTGCCCCGGATGTCCGGGAACACGTAGAACGAGCCGTCCGGCGTCGGGCACTCGATGCCGTCGATCGCGTTGAGGGCCGCGACGGTCTTGTCGCGCTTGGCCTGCAGGCGCGCGGTCTGCGCGAGCACGTGGTCCTGGGGACCCGTGATCGCGGCCAGGGCGGCGATCTGGACGAAGGCCGGCACGTTGGTGACCGAGTTCTGCTGGAAGATGTCCATCGCGGTGATGAGCTCTTTGTTGGCCACACACCAGCCGATGCGGAAGCCGGTCATGATGTAGGTCTTGCTGAAGGTGTCGACCAGGATCGACTGGTCGGCCATGCCCGGGACCGCGGCGATCGTCTTGTGGACCGACGGTGGATACACCATGTGGCTGAAGATCTCGTCGGTCAGGACGACCACGTTGTGCTCCAGGCACAGCTCGGCCATCTCCTCGAGGTGGTCGACAATCATGCCGTTCGGGCGTTGCGGCGAGTTGATGATCAGCATCTTGGTCTTGGGCGTGATCAGGCTGCGCAGACTGTCGAGATCGAAGTGGAAGTCCGGCTCGATCAGCGGCGCGTAGACGACCTTGCCGCCGGCGTAGGTGATCCAGAACTCGTCCGGCGGGTAACCGGGGTTCGGGAAAATGACCTCGTCGCCCACGTCGACCATCGTCAGCAGCGACTGCGTCAGGGCGTGCTTGGCGCCCATCGTGACGAGCACCTCGTCGCGCTGAGTCGGGCGGCCGCGTTTGGTGGCCTCCTCGGCGATGGCGTCGCGGAGCTCGGGAAGACCGGGCCCCGGGACGTAGCGCACGTGTCCTTCATGTACCGCGCGGGCGGCAGCCTCGTAGATGTGAGGCGCCGGGTAGAACTCGTCACCCTGGAAGTCGCCCTTCTCGAAGTGAATGACCCGCTTGCCGGTCTCCTTCTCGAGGGCCTCTGCCTTGCGCATTGACGCCCACTGCTTGGGCAGCACGAAGTGCGAGGTGCGGCTCGAGAGACGGAGCCGAGAGGTGCCTGCGGTCGTCGCCATATGGCGTATCTCCTTAATACTTGTCTAGTACGAATCAGGTTCGGGGCCCGAGTCGCCGCCGAAGACTAGCGACTCGGTATCGGACCCCTGGATACAAACTGCGAAGCGTCGCCGGAGTGGGCGTCGGACGATGCCCAAGCTGGTGCGTGCCCGGCGCCCAGTCGCAGCGAGAGGCCATGGGCAGCGGCGATGACGACGCGAGCCAGGTCTTCGATGCGGGCCGGGGTGATGCGGGTGACAGGCCCACCGATGCCGATTGCGGCAATCACTCGGCCGGAACTGTCGCGGACGGGGGCACCGATGCATCTCAGGCCCTCGTCGTACTCCTCGTTGTCGACCGAATAGCCGCGCTCCTTGATGGATGCGAGCTCGACTCTCAGTTGGTCGACATTGGTGATGGTGTTCGGCGTGAACACCTGGAGGTCGCGGGTGAGCAAGATCTCGTCGACGACGTCGGGGCTGGCGTGTGCGAGCAGTACTTTGCCCAGGTTCGTCGCGTGCGCCGGATACCCTCGTCGGACCGCAGACGGGAGCCGCAGCGCCCGCCGTGTTTCGACGCGTTCGATGTAGACGGCCTGCCCGCCCTCGAGCACCGCCAGGTGCCCGGTCTCGCCGGTGTCCCTGACGAGATCCTCGAGGAACGGCAGGGCCTCGTCCCAGAGATCGAGCCGCTGCGAGACGAGCCCGCCGAGCTCGAACAGCCGCCATCCGAGCCGGTACTTGCCCGAGCGTGGTGCGCGCTCGACGAACCCCAGGTGCTCCAGGTTCACCAGGAACCGGTGGGTGGTCGCCTTGTGCAGACCCAGACGCTCGGAGAGGTCGCTGAGACGCAACTCGGGCTCGTCTGCCGTAAACGCGCCGAGGATCGCGGCAGCGCGCTCGACCGCCTGGATCCGGTACTGCGGCTGAAACGGATCCGCGCTCTGCATTGAGGGCCTCGTCGCCAGTTGACCATTGATTGGTGCCGTTTCTTGCATTGTGAGATGGCGTCTCGTAACGGATGGAACGAACTCTGTTTACACCTGGGTTCTGCCGAACACAAGGGATATTTCCCAATTCGACCCGGTTGGCTAGGCGCAGGTGTGGCACGTCACCCATGAGTTCGTGGCGATTGTCACGTCCCCGGCGCCGGTCCCGTCCGGATGGCTAGACTTCGAGGGCCGCATCGAGTTCGCCACCCCGAGGAGGGCCTTCCACGATGGAGTTCGAAGACATCCTTTACGAGGTTGATGGCGCGCGCGCCACCATCACGCTGAACCGACCCGAGAAACTCAACGCCTTCCGGACCCAGACGCTCGAGGAACTCTGTGTGGCTTTCGAGAGCGCCGCCGACGACGAGCGAGTCGGTGTCATCGTGTTCACGGGTGCGGGCGAGCGAGCGTTCTGCGTCGGCGGGGACGTTGCCGATCCTACGCGGACGATCCAGCAGAAGCGTCACGTCCACCACGTCAGCGACCGGCTCGTCGCCGCCATCCGCAACAACGGCAAGCCGGTCATCGTCAAGGTGCGCGGCTACTGCATCGGCGGCGGCAACGAGCTCAACGTGATGTGCGACCTGACCATCTCCGGGGAGTCGGGCAAGTTTGGGCAGGCCGGACCCAAGATCGGCAGCGCCCCGCTGTGGTGGGGCTGCCAGCTGATGCCCGCGGTCGTCGGCGAGAAGAAGGCCCGTGAGATCCTGTACCTCACACGTCAGTACACCGCCGACGAGGCGTTGCAGATGGGACTCGTCAACAAGGTTGTACCCGACGACCAGCTCGACGCCGAAGTCGACGCGTGGTGCACCCAGATCCTGCAGCGCTCGCCGCAGGGACTGCGGCTCGCCAAGCTGGCCATGAATGCCGCGACCGACCTCCTGCACGGATCGGTCCAGCACGGGCTTGAGCTCGTCGCACTCAACCACATCTACGGCCCAGAGCCGCAGGAGGGCATCGCCTCCTTCCAGGAGAAGCGCAAGCCCGACTGGCGCCGGTTCCGGGAAGGGGCCGGGCCCGAGCCGGGCTGAGCGTCCAGGAAATCCCACAGACCATGACCTCACTGCATCCCCCGCTGACGTCGCCAAGCGTTCCGACCGCGCTCTGGGACGCCATCGAATCGGCCCAGCTGGGCCGGCGGATCTCGCGTGAGGTGGCCTTGTCGCTGGCCGACGTCTCGCGCAGCCATCACGCGGCGCTGTGGGCCGCAGCGGCCCAGATGCGTGATCTCGGGCGCGCGCCGGTGGTCACCTACTCGCGCAAGGTCTTCATCCCGCTGACGAACCTGTGCCGCGACGTCTGCTCGTACTGCACCTTCGCCAAGAGCCCCGACGACCCGCGTGCGCACACGATGAGCCCGGACGAGGTGATGGCCGTCGCGCGCGCGGGCGCGCGCATGGGCTGTAAGGAGGCGCTGTTCTGCCTCGGCGACCGCCCGGAGGCGCGCTGGCCGAGTCATCGCGAGCTGCTCAAGCGCTACGGGCACACCTCGACGCACGGCTATCTCGTCGCCATGTGCAAGCGCGTGATCGAGGAAACCGGCCTGCTGCCGCACCCCAACGCGGGGGTCATGTCGCTACGGGAGCTCGCCGAGCTCAAGGAGGTCTCGGCGAGTCAGGGACTGATGCTCGAGACCGTCGCCGACCGCCTCTGCGGCTCAGGCGGACCCCACGAGCGCGCTCCCGACAAGCGCCCGTCGACGCGGCTGGCGGTGCTGCGCAAGGCGGGCCAGCTACAGATCCCGTTCACGACCGGGATCCTGATCGGTATCGGGGAGACTCCGCGCGAGCGCATCGAGGCGCTGCTTGCACTGCGCGAGATCAACGATGAGTACGGGCACATCCAGGAGATCATCGTGCAGAACTTCCGCGCCAAGGAGAACACGCCGATGGCCGCCGCCGGTGAGCCGGGGCTCATCGAGCTCATGACCGCGTGCGCGATCGCCCGGTTGATCATGGGCCCGGACGCCCACATCCAAGCCCCGCCCAATCTGTCGGCCGACTACGGACCGCTGCTGCTGGCGGGCATCGACGACTGGGGTGGCATCTCGCCACTAACCCCGGATTTCATCAACCCCGAGGCGCCCTGGCCGAACATCGGCGCGCTGGCCTCGCTGTGTGAGGAGGCCGGGTACGCGCTCACCGAGCGCCTGACGATCTACCCCGAGTACGTCGACCGACCGGGCTTCGTCGCACCGGCCGTGCAGCCCTTTGTCCACGCGCAGTTGGATTCCGACCCCGCACTGATGCAGGTGCCCTCGTGATCGTCACCTTCAGCCGCAGCCTGTGGATCGACGCGGGGGTCAGCGATGATGCATTGCGCCGCGCGCGCGCGGCGGGCGCGACGACGGCGTTCATCAGCGGGGACCCGGAGCCGATCGGTGCGGCGGTGCTGGCGGCGGGTCTGCTCGGCGTCGCCGGTGCGTCTGCCCATCGCGCCACGGCCTGGGTCGTCGACCCGCCGGATGCACTCCGCCTGCACGATGCGGGCATCGCCGGGAGCCGGATTACGGTGCGCAACGTCGGGCCGCGGCGTGACGTCCTCGACGCGGCGGTCCGGGCCGAGGCGGCCTGGGTTCGTGCCGCGCCCGACGAGGTTGCTGTGCTCGCGGCGTTCCTCGACCTCCCGGCGCTGTCGGTCGTCATCTCGGCGGCAGTCGACAGCGTCGACGACGCGTTGCGGGCGGTGGACGCCGGCGCGGGTGACCTGATCGTTCCGCACACCTGGTCAGACGATGAGATCGGCCGACTCCGTGACACCCTGACCGAGCACCTGCTTGTCGAGCGCACAGCGTTGCCGCTCTACGTGAGCATCGACGCGATGCGCGACGAACTCTCGGCGACCGAGTTCCGCAGCTGGTGCAATCAGACCGACGGGTCGGGCGCCGCCCGCCCGCGCTACGAGTGGGCTCCCGGACGCGACATGGCCGCCCCGGTGCCTGAGGTGCGCTTCTCCGCCGAATGGGCCGATGACGCCTGGACCGGGCGCACCGCCGGCGCCGACAGCGGCCGGACCCGGTCCGAGATCGTCGACGTGCTGGCCCGTGCCCTCGACGGCCGGCCGCCCACCGAGGCCGAGGTCGCGCTGCTGTTCACCGCGCGCGGTCCCGAGGTCGACGCGATCGCGGCCGTCGCTGACGAACTACGCGAGCGCGAATGCGGCGCGACGGTCAGCTACGTCATCAACCGCAACATCAACTACACCAACCAGTGCTACTTCCGCTGCGGGTTCTGCGGGTTCTCGCGCGGCCCTAAGAGCCTGGAGTTTCGCGACGACCCCTACCTGCTGACCATCGACAACATCGTCGAGCGCTCGAAGGAGGCGTGGGCCTACGGGGCGACCGAGGTCTGCCTGGTCGGCGGGATCCACCCGAGCTTCGACGGCAACTTCTATCTGGACATCGTCAAGTCGGTCAGAGCCGAGCTGCCGGACATGCACATCCACGGGTTCACGCCGCTGGAGGTCTGGCAGGGCGCCGCGACGCTCGACATCGATGTCCCGGAATTCCTGGCGATGCTGAAGGCCGCCGGGCTGGGCACGCTACCGGGCACCGCGGCCGAGATCCTCGACGACCGGGTGCGCGAGTACCTGTGCCCGGACAAGCTCCGGACGGCCGAATGGGCCTACGTGATGGTCAGCGCGCACCGGCTGGGGCTGCGGGCGACCAGCACGATCATGCACGGGCACATCGACTATCCGGAGGCACTTGCCCGCCACTACGAGGTGCTCCGCGAGATCCAGCGTCGGACCGGCGGCTTCACCGAGTTCGTGCCGTTGCCGTTCGTACACATGGGTGCGCCGATGTACCTGCAGGGCAAGTCCCGTCCGGGTCCAACCTGGGACGAGGTCGTGCTGATCCACGCGGTCGCGCGCATCGCGTTCGACGGGCTGATTCCCAACATCCAGGCAAGCTGGGTCAAGCTTGGATTGGACGCGGGTGCCCGCCTGCTCGACGCCGGCTGCAACGACATCGGCGGAACGCTGATGAACGAGAGCATCTCGCGAGCCTCCGGCGCGGCGCACGGGCAGCTCGCGACGCCCGAGGAACTCGAGGCGGCGATCCGGCGCATGGACCGGCTCCCCGTGCAGCGCACGACGCTGTACGAGTTGGTCGACACCGCCGCTACCGCCTAGGCCGGCGGCAGGCTTCCGCGCCCGGAGTACGGGCGGGGATCCGTTGATCTAGGCGGCGAGCGCCTGGGCCTCGCCGTGCAGCACCTCGCCGTGCAGCACCTCGCCGATGGCCTCCGACAACGCCTCGGGGAACTCCGCGGCGATGTCGTGGCCGGCCTTGAGCGTGTGGACGCGTGCGCCGCGCACCCAGGTGCCGAGCTCGCGCTGCTGCTCTACCGGGACGGTGCGGTCGCCCGTCGTGGCGAGCACGACGGTCGGGACGTCGAGCTGCGGCAGCGCCCCGCGCCAGTCCGGCCGGTTGGCCATCGCCTCGGCGGTGAGCGCGATGCCCTCGCGGCCACGCTCGCGCAGGATGCGCGCGACCTTCGTCCAGCGGTCCTGCGCCTTGGCATCCTCGCTGCGCGGGCTGATGCCCGTCACGACGAGACCACTCACCAGACCCGGGTGCCCGAGCGCAAGCGCAAGCGCCGCGGCCGCGCCGACGCCCTGTCCCACCACGACGGCGGGCGCACCTTCGGCGGAGATGATCCGTGCCACGTCAGAGGCGAAGTCATCGATGCTCCACGGACCGGACGGCGACGGTGACTTGCCGTGGCCGCGCAGATCAGGGGCCACGATCCGGTACTCGCGCTGCGGGAGCAGCGACAGTGCGTCCAACATTTGGCGCCCGTCGTGGTTGAGGTCATGCAGCCCGACGACGAGCTGACCGCGCCCACGCTGGCGCACGTTGAGGTCAATTGCGGGAGGAAGGGACGGCATTCGTGCCAAACCTCACAAATAGCAGGCGAAAGGAAGAGTGTTTCACCGGTTAATTTATTACCCTCCTAACGTCCTGTCAAACCCCCCACGGTATATGGCGGCTCGCGGGGGTCCGGGAGCCCGTCCAGGAAGGCGGCGACGGTGTCGGCGACCGCTCCCGGGCGTTCGAGGGCCGACAGGTGCCCCGCTGCCGGGATTTCGGTGATCCGGGCCCCGTCGATCCCCGCTGCGAGCTCGCGCGCCGCGGCGGGCGGGGTCACCGCGTCCTGGGCACCGACGATCACCAGCGTCGGCCGCACGATGCCGGCAAGCTCCGGCCGCCGGTCCGGGCGCTCGGCCAGCGCCCCGAGCGCGGCAATCAGCGCGGCATCCGACTGGCGCGCCGCACACGCGGCCAGTTCGTCGCGCACGTCGGGAGCCGCCCCGGGGGCGACGAGGCGCGGCAGCAGTGCGGCGAGGTACTCGGCGCGGCCGCCGGCCCGGAGCGCCGCGATCGCGTCGCGCCGACCTGGCGCGCGGCCGGACCGTCGGCGCCGGCGCGGGTGTCGGCCAGGATCAGCGCCGTCACGCGTTCGGGGTGCCGCACCGCCAAGGCGAGTGCCGTGTAGCCGCCCATGGACAGGCCCATGACGTCGGCCGAACCGCCGGGCGACGCCATGGCGATCAGCTCCGCGACAGCCTCTGCGGCGCTGGCGATGCTCCAGCCGTCCTGCGGTTCGGCGTCGCCGAAGCCCGGCGCGTCGGGCGCGATGATCGGGCGCGCACTGCCGAGTGCGTTCCGGAAGCGGCTCCAGAACGTGGCGTCGGTCGGATACGGGTGCAGCAGGACAAGGGGCGTTGTCGCAGGCACCGATCCAGCCTCGCACACCCGTGCATCGGTGTGCGCACCGGTTGGCCGTCCCCGGGGGGAAGGGGTCGGCGCGCCGACCGGGAATGTGACCTGGAAACGCTCCGTCTGGCGCCGGTCGACGTATGCTGTGCCGTCGCGTGGCCCTGACGCGCGACGACCCCGACCGGAACCCGGAGCGACCGCGCACGGCGCGGCAGGAGTGTGTATGGGTACGCGTGACGTCCGAGGTGGCAGCAGGTGACGCATCAGGAAGGGGTCTGGGTCACGCTCCCGACCTACAACGAGTCCGAGAACATCATCCGGATGCTCGACACGCTGTTAGACGTCTTCGCGACCGCAGGCATCGATGGGCACGTACTGGTCGTCGACGACGGGTCCCCGGACGGCACGGGAGAGATGGCGGACCGCATGGCCGCCGAGAACCCACGCATCCATGTCCTGCACCGGACCGCCAAGCAGGGCATCGGGCCGGCCTACCTCGCCGGGTTCCGCTACGCGCTCGACGCCGGCGCCCAGCTGATCGTCGAGATGGACTGCGACTTCTCGCACGATCCACGCGCGCTGCCGACGCTCCTCGAGACCGCGCAGGATGCCGATCTGGTCCTCGGCAGCCGGTACGTCAAGGGCGGCGGCACCCGGAGGTGGGGCTGGACGCGCCGGGTGATCAGCCGCGCTGGCTGCCTGTACGCCAAGACGATCCTCAACGTGCCGATCAATGATCTGACCGGCGGGTTCAAGTGCTTTCGCCGCGCCGTCATCGAGGCGATCCCGCTCGACGACGTGCATGCGGCCGGGTACGGGTTCCAGATCGAGATGACCTACCGGGCGCTGCTGCTCGGCTTCCGGGTCGTCGAGGTCCCGATCATCTTCACCGACCGCGAGCTGGGGCAGTCGAAAATGAGCGGCGGCATCGTCCTTGAGGCAGCGACGCTTGTCCCGGGTCTGCGCCGGCGACTGCGTCACGCCCACAAGCAACAACCGGCCGCCGTTTGATGCCGACGCCGGGGCGGCATCCAGGGTCGCCGCGCCGGTTGGGGGTTCGGTGCACCGAGCGCGGTTGTGGGCCTTGTGCGCCGCGGATAGCATCGGCGTTGCCGCGGGCAGCCGAGCACGCGGCGCGGATCCGGCGGCGGGTCAGCCTGCCTGAGCTCGTTCCCCCAGACCGCCTGGCCATGCATCGCCGGGACCGTGCGCCGGGCGACGCGCCACCCGAGATGCAGCGTCGCGGGTTCCGCGGTGCGCCGACCGCCCAAGGAGACAGGATCTAAGTGCGCCGGGTCGTCCGTGACGTCCTTCTGCCGGTCATGGTCGCGATCGTGCTGGCGTTCATCATCCAGGCGCTCATCGCGAAGCCCTACGAGATCCCGACGGACTCGATGGTGCCGACGATTCAGCCGAATGACCGCGTGATCGCCAACCGCGTGATCTACCGGTTCCGCTCGATTGAGCGGGGCGACATCATCGTCTTCTCGCCGCCGCCGGCGGCCATCGCGACCTGTGCACCGGAGAAGGGCGTCCCGTTCGTCAAGCGGGTCATCGGCCTGCCCGGCGACGTCGTGACCGTCGAGGACGGGGTGACGCGCGTCAACGGCAAGGTCTACCAGGTGCCCGGCGAGGTCGCGCCCGAGTACAGCATGACCTTCCCGCCAGTTCCGAAGGGCGATCTGCTCGTGCTGGGCGACAACCGCCCCAACTCGTGCGACTCGCACCAGTGGGTCAACTCGCCGCCGGATCCGGCCGTCGACCCGTTCGTGCCCGAGAAGAACGTGATCGGCCAGGCCGAGATCATCTACTGGCCGCTCGGCCGCATTAGCTTCCTCAACTAGGCCCGGGCGCACCGCGACCAGCGCGCTGCGTGGCCCGGCGACGGCGCGGCTTGGCCGCGCACGACTTGCATGCTAATTGCGATAAGCCCGATGCAACAACAGTTACGCAGGCCTGGAAACGAAGGGCCGGGTCGTGGAAGGATCAACCGCCAACACGCTGAATGTAGCGTGTGCGACGACCTCGACACCCCACATCTAGTTCTGAGCCATGATCTGTCCGTTTTGCGAGCACCCGGATCACCGCGTCGTGGAATCGCGCGTTCCCGACAGCAAGGACGCCATCCGCCGCCGCCGTGAGTGCCTGGGCTGCGGCCGCCGTTTCACGACCTACGAGCGGGTCGAGGAGATGCCGGTCGTGGTCATCAAGAGCTCCGGCGAGCGCGAGTTCTTTGATCGCGCGAAGCTCCTGGCTGGGTTGCAGCGGGCATGCCACAAGCGGCCGGTACCGACCGGCCTGCTGGAGGTCGCCGTGCGCGACATCGAGACCGAGTTGCGCAACCGCCTGCGCCAGGAGGTCCGGACCTCACTGATCGGCGAGCTCGCGTTGCGCCGGCTCAAGGAGATCGACCAGGTGGCCTACGTGCGGTTCGCGTCGGTCTATCGGCAGTTCGCCGACGTCGAGGAGTTCGAGGAGGAGCTCGCACGGCTTGAGCGTGAACCCCTGCTGGCGCGCGGTCAGGTGACCATGGACGAGCACCTATTTGGCCACGTCGATCCCACGAATCGCAGCGGCAGCCGGGTCCGGCTGCGGGCGCTGCGCGGCGGACGCGACGACATTCCGACCGATGAGACGATTGAGACCGTGACGACCAACACCACAAGCACGACATTGGAGGTTCCGGATGGCGACTGAGGCGCTCGACCACCGCGCTGCCGCCGAGCACCCGCCGGGCTCGCGCCTCGGCATCAGGCGCTACTTCACGACTCCGGGTGTCCACCCATATGACGCGGTGACCTGGGAGCGCCGGAGCGCCTCGATCACCGGCGAGGGCGGACAGAGCTTCTTCGACCAGGACGACGTCGAGGTCCCGAAGGCCTGGAGCCAACTCGCGACCAATGTCGTGGCCTCGAAGTACTTCCGCGGCGCGATGGGTTCGCCAGAGCGCGAGAAGAGCGTGCGCCAGATCATCGACCGCGTCGTGCTGACGCTGCGGACTTGGGGCGAGGAGGAGGGCTACTTCGCCGACGCCGCCGAGGCCGACAGCTTCGAGGCGGAGCTCATGCATCTGCTGGTCCAGCAGAAGATGGCCTTCAACTCGCCGGTGTGGTTCAACGTCGGCACGTCGAGAAGCACGCCCCAGTGCTCGGCATGCTTCATCCTGTCGGTCCAGGACACGATGGAGTCCATCCTGTCGCTGGATCAGCAAGGAGGGCATGATCTTCAAGTGCGGCTCGGGCTCCGGCTCTGAACCTGTCGAACGTCCGCTCGAGCAAGGAGCTGCTCTCGGGCGGCGGCACCGCGTCGGGGCCGGTCTCGTTCATGCGCGGCGCCGACGCCTGCGCGGGTGCCATCAAGAGCGGCGGCACCACGCGGCGCGCGGCGAAGATGGTCGTGCTCAACTGCGACCACCCCGATATCCGCGAGTTCATCAACTGCAAGGCCGAAGAGGAAAAGAAGGCCTGGGCCCTCGGTCGAGCCGGCTACGACATGGGCATGCACGGCGAGGCCTCGGCAGTCGATCCAGTTCCAGAACGCCAACAACTCGGTCCGCGTGACCGACGAGTTCATGCGCGCCGTCGGAGGCACGACGGCGACGTGGCACACTGCGGGCGGTCACCACCGGCGAGACGATCGAGACACGTGCAAGGCCCGCGAGCTGCTGCGCGAGATCGTCGGAGGCGCACCTGGCTCTGCGGTGATCCCGGCATGCAGTTCGACACGACGATCAACCGCTGGCACACCTGCCCGAACACCGGCCGCATCAATGCGTCCAACCCGTGCTCGGAGTACATGTTACTCGACGACTCGGCCTGCAATCTCGCGTCGCTGAACCTGATGAAGTTCGTCGACGACGAGGGCGCCTTCGACTGGTCGACGACTTCCGCCAGGCCGTGGACGTCACGATCACCGCGCAGGACATCATCGTCGGCCACGCTCCGGCTACCCCACCGAGGAGATCGGCCGGAACGCGCACGACTTACCGCCAGCTGGGTCTGGGATATGCCAACCTCGGCGCCCTGCTGATGTAGTCGCGGACTGCCCTACGACTGGATGGGGGCCGCGCGTACGCCGCCGCGATCACCGCACTGATGACCGGCGCGCCTACGTGCAGTCGGCCCGATCTGCGCCGAGCGTCATGGGACCGTTCGCCGGGTACGCCGACAACGCGCGAGCCGATGCAGCGGCGTCATGCGCATGCACCGATCGCGCGGTCGAGGACATCAACCCGACGCTCGTCGCCGATGCCGACCTGCTTGAGGCTGCCCGCGAGGCGTGGGACGCTGCGGTCGAGCGCGGCGCCGTGCACGGCTTCCGCAACGCGCAGGCCACGGTGCTGGCACCGACCGGCACGATCGGGTTCATGATGGATTGCGACACCACCGGCGTCGAGCCGGACATCGCGCTGGTGAAGTACAAGAAGCTCGTCGGCGGCGGCGTGATGAAGATCGTCAACAACACCGTTCCGTCGGCGCCTGCGCCGGCTCGGCTACAGCGAGGACGAGGTCGAGGCGATCGTCGAGTACATCGACGAGAACGAGACCATCGAGGGCGCGCCCGGCCTCAAGGACGAGCACCTGCCGGTGTTCGACTGCGCCTTCAAGCCGATCAACGGGACGCGGTCGATCCATTACATCGGCCACATCATGATGATGGGCGCCGTGCAGCCGTTCATCTCCGGAGCGATCTCCAAGACGGTCAACATGCCCCACGAGGCCACGGCCGAGGAGATCATGAGGCCTACATCGCAGGCATGGAAGACCGGGGTGAAGGCCTGGCCATCTACCGCGACGGCTGCAAGCGGACCCAACCGCTGCAGACGGCGCAAGGCCGAGAAGAAGGCACCCAGGCCGCGATGTCGCGAGCGCCCAGTCCGAGCCGCGTCCGGCGAGCTGCCGGACGAGCGCGAGGCCATCACGCACAATTCAGCGATCGCGGGTCACGAAGGCTACATCACCGTCGGGCATGTACGAGGACGGCAGTCCGGGCGAGATCTTCCTGACGATGGCCAAGGAAGGGATCGACCATCTCCGGTCTGATGGACTCGCTTGCGATCGGCATGTCGATCGCCCTGCAGTACGGGGTGCCGCTGGAGATCCTGGTCGACAAGTTCTCGCACATGCGCTTCGAGCCGTCGGGCTTCACGGCGAACCCCGAGATCCCGATGGCCAAGTCGATCGTCGACTACGTCGTGCGCTGGCTGTCGTCCCAGTTCCTCACGGAGGAGGAAAAGCGGGAGGTCGGCATCATCACGCAGGATATGCGCGAGGAAGCGCGCGCCGAGCTGGAGGCTGGCGACGGTGATCAGGGCGGCCAGGTCATCGAACTGCCGGTGTCCACCAGTGGCGCCCAGGGCCAGACCGCGCTTGCGCTCCCGCCGAGCCGCGGCGGCAAATACACCTTCCGCCAGGACGACGGGGTCATCTGCGGCAGCTGCGGCTGGACGATGATCCGGTCGGGCACCTGCTACAAGTGCGAGAACTGCGGCAGCACGTCGGGCTGCTGTAAGGCCGCCGCGCCGCAGCGCTCGGTTGCGCAGGCCGTTCCCCGCGCGAAGCGGGTGCGCTTCGGCTCCCCCGTGCCATGGACACGGACGACCGGTCATGTTCCTCGGGATGCGCACCGTCATCTCTTCAGCGCCGGAGCTGGCATCGTGGCCCATCGGTTCCTTGCCGGGTTCCTGGGACCGCGCCGGTGGCGTGACCGACTGGGGCGTGACCGATGCCCGTGCGGCGCTCGAACGACTGACCGAGGCGGGCGCCGCGCCCCGCGCTGAGCTGCGCGATGTCGGTGACGGCATCCGGGTTGCCACCGCTACCGGGCCGCACGATGTCGCGATCGGCATCATCGAGAATCCGCATCTCACCGGTGATCCGGTCGACAGCCCGGGCCCGGGCCGCTGACCGGCCGGTGACGGCCGGGGCCGCTCGTAGAATCACCGGTCATCCCGAGACGCGCGGCCCGGCGGTGCGGGCTACCGCGGATCGTGGGCTAGACGAACGTATCGCGCAGCACCGATGGGGCCTTCGGGCCCCATCGCTTCGTTGACCTACGGGGCGAGTTCGTCCAGCGAGACGATCTCCCGGTCGACGTCGCGGCCGCTGGCACGCTCGGCGTGCAGCGATTCCGGCCGCCGGATCCGAATCGTCGCCCACCCCAAGGATTTCGGCCCGGCGAAATCCTTTGTGGGGTTGTCGGCGATGTAGGTGAACTCGGGCCCCGCCAGGCCCGCGCGGTCTTCGTGCATGGAAAACGCCAGCTGGTGCGGCTTGCCAAACCCCGGGCCCAGCTCCGCGGTGTAGACGATCAGCTGCCGCCCAAGCTGGAGCGCCGACCGCGTGCGCCTTGGCACGCTGGCTGTCGAGCGGGCCTCCGTGACGACGCCGAGATAGCGGCCGTCGAGTCGAGCGATCAGCCGCGCGGCGTCGGGCAGCAGCCTGATCGTCGGCGTATGGCGCCGATAGACGTCGACCAGCTCGGCGACGAGTTCCGCGGTCGGCGCGATCACCGAGCCGTTCGAGGGCCTGGTTGAACGTCGTCCCCCGCACGCCGCCGGCGAAGAGCTCGGCCGCAGTCTCGGCGAACCCCTCGACGCCGCGGGTCGCGGCGACATGGGTGCCGACCGCAGTCATCCCGCTGAGCACGTAATCGCGCTCGAGGAATAGCGTGTCGTCGAGATCGAGGATCACAGCGCGGCGCAGCACCTGAGCGCACCCGGCCCGAGCGCCGTGGTGGTCGTGAAGACGGCGTCGTCGTAGCGGAGCATCACCAGGCCGTCCTGAAAGTCGGGCGTGGCCGAGGAGGGCATGCCGGCGACGCTCCTCGACATCCAGCGCGGGATGTGGGCACCGGCGGGTCACTGAGCGGGAAGCCGCGCCGAAGCGCGCGTTGAGCTCGATGATCGACAGGCGGCCGCTGGCCGGGTCGGCGAAGCACTGGAAGTCCAGTGCGCCGAGGCGTCGTCGAGCGATGCGGCGACGCGTGCGGCGAGCGCGATCAGCGCGTCGTCGCGCACCGTCACTCCCTTGGAGACCTCGCCGCCCCGGGTCTCGATGCGCCGCCGCGGGATGGCCGTGATGAGCGTGCCGGCCTGATCGACACCGATGTCGATCGTGTGCTCCCGTCCCGGGGCGATCTCCTCGATGACGTAGTCCAGCTCCCGGAGCGGTGCGATCTCCGCGGGGTCCGGAGGAGTGTGACCCCGTCGGACGAGCTGCCGCAGCGCGGCTTGGCGATCAGTGGGTAGTCCGCGGGGTCATCCGGTGCGTCGGCCGCAGGCCACTGGGCGATCGTCGGCAGCCCGGCGTCGGTCAGCCAACGGTGGGTCAGCGCCTTATCGCGCGCGAGCGCCACCGTGCGCGGACCCGAGACCGCGACCGTGGTGCCGATGGCGGCAAACTGGTCGCGGGCCGCGGCGAGGGCCGGCAGCTCGGTGTCGATCGTGGGGATCACCAGCCGGATCTGGTGCGTCCGGCACGCGTCGATCATCGTCGGGATAAACGCCGGGTCGGTGCATCGCGGCACGAGAAACCGGGTCTCGGCCTCCGTGTAGGCGGCCGACAGCGGGCTCGCGTCGGCGGCCAAGACGCGCCCGGCCAGGCCGAGGTCCGCCAGCGCCACCCGGAAAACGCGCGCCAGCACGACGCGCCGGCCGGCCGAGCTGATCAGGACATTGAACGGGCGGCCCTCAGGGCCGTGAGCTGGGCGTACCACCGCACGGAGTCTAGATCAGGGCGATCGCGCGTCGGCCTCGGCGGCATCCGGGGCGGTCTCGGGCTGGCACGTTGGGATCCGCCCGGCGAACGCGAGCGGGATGGCGGCGATGATCGCCAGCAGCGCCACGGCGGAGCCCAGACCCTCGATCCGCGCTGCGCGCGAACCGCTGTCGGGCTCCCACCCGCGCGACCGTGCACACCCTTGAGGCCGAATGGGTGATGAGCTCGCGATCGGGCATGCCAGGGGTACCGACGCACAGACCGGGCGCTTCCCGGCACTGAGGACACGCAGCCTGGACGGGGCGGAGGTGGCGTTGCCCGACGATCTGCCCGGGCCGATGGACCTGCTCGTGCTCGCGTTTCGACGACGCCAGCAAGACGACGTCGCGGCCTGGCGTGCGGCGATTGAGGCGGAGTGGCGCCATGGCCTGGACTCCTGGGAAGTCCCGGTCATCGGGCGCGGCCTGGCGGCCCGTGCGCGGCTGGATCGACGGCGGGATGGCGGCCGCGATCCCGAGTCCGGACGTCCGTGCACACACGCTGACCGCCTACACCGACGTGGGCGCGGTGCGCGACGCACTCGGCATCGCTGGGAAGCGGCCAGGTTGTGGCGGTACTCGCCGTCGACGGCGTCGTTCGGTGGCAATCCGCGGGTCCGCCCAATCGCGAGCGCATTGCGGGGCTGCGAGCGGCATTTGAACGTGTCATGCCGTGATGAAGGGTCCGGACGGCCCGCAACGGCTAGACATGACGACGATTCGCGTTCCCGCTACCCTTACGTGGGAGCGCCACCAATCGTGAGGGGAAGATGAGCAGTCGACCGCCAATGGACCGAGAAGCCTGGGGAACCCCCGGCGCGCCCGCGCGCCCGGTGGTCGGTGCCGTCGATACGCACGCGATCTTCGCCCAGACGATGTTCCTGGTCGCGATTACGGCCTGCTTCGCGGCGGCCGGCGCGTACATCGCCCGCGACGCGGCCGGCGGCGTTGCGATCCTGGCCTGGATCGCCGCGTTCGCGGTCATGATCGGGATGAGCTTCGTCCGCAAGGCCCGGAACGGGTCACTCGGGATGGGCTTGCTGTTCGGGTTCGGGCTCCTGCTCGGTGTCGCCGTCGGACCGATGATCGCCAACTACGCGAGGGAGCCAAACGGCAGCACCATCCTCTGGCAGGCGGTGCTGTTGACCGGCCTGTTCATCGGCTGCTTCGGGGCGGTCGGATACGTGACCAAGCGCGACCTGACGCCGATCGTCCGGGTCGCGACCTTCGGGCTGCTGGGGCTGCTGGTCGTCGCGATCATCGCGATGCTGTTCTTCTCGTCGGCGTTCTCCGGCGTCTACACGTTCTGGCTGTTCGCGGTCCTGGCGGCGTTCACGGTTTTCACGATGTACGACTTCCAGCGGATGCATCGCGCCGGTGAGAACGACGTCGTCATGCTGGCGATGAGCATCTTCCTGGACGTCTTCAACGTCTTTTTGATCCTCCTTCAGCTGTTGGGCGGCGGCGGCCGCCGCTAAGCTCTGCCGACCGTCGGCCCGCGTCAGGGTCGACGGTCATCGGTCGGTCCGCCCTCGGGACGTGCGGCGCCCGATGTGCCATCCTCGGAGCCGCAGATGTTGAGTGCAGATCCGGTTTCCTACTCGGTCGCGTTTGCGGCGGGCTTTGTCTCGTTCGCCTCGCCGTGCGTGCTCCCGCTGGTGCCGGCCTACCTCGGGGTCGTCTCCGGCGTTGGCTTCGATGAGTTCGAGGAGCGTCGCTGGGCGGTGTTCTTCCCGACGCTCGCCTTCGTCACGGGCTTCTCGCTGGTCTTCATGGCCCTCGGGGCCAGCGTCGGGTTCGCCGGGACCGGGCTGCTGGAGCACCGTCATACCATCGAGATCGCCGGTGGGCTGTTCGTGATCGCGATGGGGCTCGTCCTGCTCGGGCGCGGAGTCCCCGCCTTCCTGATGCGTGACCGCCGCTTCCGGCGCAAGATGCGACCGGCGACGCTGATCGGCGCCGCGCTTGCCGGCGCCGCATTCGCATTCGGCTGGACGCCGTGCATCGGGCCGACGCTCGGCGCCGCCCTGACGCTTGCGGCCGGCTCGGGCAGCTGGCTGCTCGGAGGGAGCCTGCTCTTGGCCTACGGCCTCGGGCTGGGCATCCCGTTCCTGCTCGCGGGCCTGTTCATCCACGAGGCGACCTCGGCGATGGGCATCCTCAAGCGCCACATCCGCATGATCAGCCAAATCGGGGCGGTGCTGCTGATCGTATTCGGGGTCCTGATGGTCACCGGTTTGATGACTCGCCTGAACGTCGAGCTGGCGAGCCTGAGCCCTGCGCTGATGTAGCCCGCGCGTGCCCGGACCGCTGATCCACATCCCTGTCGTCGCGGCGTCGATCCCGTCGCCGCCGGCGCGCTGGTTCTACGTCGGGCCGCTGGCGATCCACTACTACGCGCTGTTCATCATCCTCGGCGTCGCTGCGGCGATCTGGCTCACATACCGGCGCTGGACCTCCCGCGGCGGAAGCGGCGACCTCGTCTACGAGGTCGCGCTGTGGTCGGTGGTCGCGGGGCTGATCGGTGGCCGGCTCTACTTCGACATCACCACGCCGGGCCAGATGGGCCACCAGTGGTATGCGCCGATCGCGGTGTGGCAGGGCGGCCTCGGCATCTGGGGGGCGGTCCTGGTCGGCGCGCTGACCGGCGCGTTCATCGTCCACCGGCGCGGCGCGAGCGTGACCGAGTTCATGGACGCGGCGGCTCCGGGGCTGCCGCTGGCGTCCGGCATCGGGCGCCTGGGCAACTGGTTCAACCAGGAGCTCTTCGGCGGCCCGACCTCGCTGCCGTGGGGCCTGCGCATCGACCCGGCCTTCCGCCCGAGCCGTTACGCCACCACGACCACGTTCCAGCCGACGTTCCTGTACGAGATGATCTGGGACCTCGGCTTGGCGGGCCTGCTGTTGTGGCTGGATCGCCGCTACCGGATCCGGCCGCCGGCGCTGTTCTCGCTCTATGTGTGTCTGTACTGCGTGATTCGCCTGCTGATGGAGCTGCTGCGCGTGGACCCGGCCACCATCATCCTGGGTGAACGCCTGAACTTCTGGGTCGCGCTGGTGGGCATCATCGCGGGCGGCGCCGCGTTCGTGTACTTCCAGTGGCTGCGCCCCGAGGCGCCCGTCGCGACCAGCCCCTCAGAGGCTTCGGTCTAGTCCCCGTCGCCGGGGCCGCCGGCACGGATCAGCTCGGAGAGCGTGACCGGAAGCACGAACGGGCCAAGGCAATCGAGCCCGTTCGTGGTGACCACCTCGCTTCGGGAATCTCACGCGGACCGGTCCGCGTGGTGCCCGGCGCGGCCCCGGGGCGTCCGCCGCCATCGGCACCGATGCGCTCCCGCGACCGCGCCGGTGCCCCTGACTCAAACGGGGCGGGTGACCGCCCCCTCGGACGCCGAGGACACCAGCGACGCATACTTGGCAAGCACCCCAGTCGCGTAGCGGGGCGTCGGCGGCGACCAATCGGCCATACGGGCCGCGATCTCCTCCTGGGTGAGATCGACGTCCAGCCGTCGGGTGTCGACATCGAGGGTGATCGTGTCGCCGTCGCGAACCGCCGCCAGCAGCCCGCCACGGGCGGCCTCGGGGGCGATGTGTCCCACCATCAGCCCGTGGGTCGCGCCGGAGAAGCGCCCGTCGGTGATGAGCGCAACCTGCTCCCCGAGCCCCTCGCCGACGATGGCGGCCGTGACATGCAGCATCTCGCGCATGCCGGGGCCCCCGACCGGGCCTTCGTAGCGAATCACGATCACGTCGCCCGCCGTGATGGACTGCGCCTTGACCGCCGCGAAGCATGCCTCCTCGCTGTCGAACACGCGCGCCGGACCGACGTGGCGGCGGCGCTCGTGGCCGGCGAGCTTCACGACGCTGCCCTCGGGCGCCAGGTTGCCGTGCAGGATGCCAAGCCCGCCGGTGGGCTTGAGCGGCGCGGAGATCGGAAGGATGACCTTCTGGCCGGCGGTCTCGGTGGCCTGCTGGCCGATCTCGGCGGTCGTGCGGCCGTCGACGTTGCGTGCGCTGCCCGTGCAGGAGGCCCGCCGAGACCAGTTCACGCGTCAGCACCGGCACGCCCGCCGGCCGCGTGCAGGTCCGTGGCGACGTACCGCCCGCCCGGGGTCAGGTCGGCGATGATCGGGGTCCGCTCGGCGATCTCGCCGAACTCGTCGATCTCCAGCGGGATTCCCAGCTCCCGGGCGATCGCGAGCAGGTGCAGTACCGCGTTGGTCGAGCCGCCGCTGGCGGCGACGCCGGCGATCGCGTTGTCGATGGCCTCGCGGGTCAGGATCGCGCTGGGCCGGGTATCGTCGCGCACCAGCCGCATCGCCAGGCGCCCGGCCTGGGCGGCCGCCTCCGCCTTGAGCGGGTCGGTGGCCGGGATCCCGTTCAGGCCGGCGGGGCTGATGCCGATCAGCTCCATCGCCATCGACATCGTGTTGGCCGTGAACTGGCCGCCGCACGCGCCGGCGCCCGGGCAGGCGACGTTCTCGAGCGCGTGGACTCGTCGGGGCCCACCCTGCCGGCGGCGTACGCGCCGACGACCTCGAACACGTCCTGGACCGTGACATCGCGGCCACGGAACCGGCCCGGCGCGATCGAGCCGTTGTAGAGGACGAGTCCGGGGATATCGAGCCGCGCCAGCGCCATTGCGGCGCCCGGGATCGTCTTATCGCAGCCCACCAGGCACACCAGCCCATCGAACAGGTGCCCGCGGGCGACCAGTTCGATCGAGTCGGCGATCACCTCACGCGAGACGAGCGAGGCCCGCATCCCCTCGGTGCCCATCGACACGCCGTCGGAGACGGCGATGGTGTTGAACTCCATCGGCGTTCCGCCGGCCTCGCGGATGCCGCGCTTAACATGCTGGGCGAGCTCACGCTGGTTGAGGTTGCACGGCATCGTCTCGATCCAGGTCGTTGCCACGCCGATGATGGGCCGCGCGAGGTCCTCGTCGGTGAAGCCCGTGCCCTTGAGCATGGCCCGCGCCGGGGCGCGGTCGGGTCCGTCGGTGATCGCGGCGCTGTGGCGCTTGGCCGGATCGCTGGGGCGTGCGTATGGGTTCTCTGGCATGCGCGGGAGACTACCCCACCGGTGTCGCGGGTCTCCAGCGGGCCCCGGGTCAGGTCGAACGGCGCCGTCCGGCGCCGCACCGGTCCTAGCGCTCGGTGGGCCGCAGGCGGCCGACGATCGCAAACAGCGTGAACACTGCCCAGATGATGCCGATGATGAAGGGTAGATACCCGGAGTCGTTGTGCTTCCACCACCCGACCGAGATCATGAGCGCGCTGAGCGCGGCCAAGGCCAGAATCATGAGTGCGGGAAGTCCGCGCATGCTGCTCCTTCGAACACGGTTTCGACGCCGGAAATGTACACCGATTCGGAGTACTGGGTAACAGAGTGTAAACTGCCCGCCCGATGAGCGAGGATCAAGTCCAAGTCGAAGTCTCTGAGTGCGGCGACGGGGTGCTTGTGAGGGTCGCCGGCATCGTCGATGCGCTGTCGCTGCCGATCGTCTCGCGGGAGCTTACCGACGCCCAGCGCGGCTCCGGTACCGTCTACGTGCACCTCGCCGGCGTGACCTTCATGGACAGTCGTGGGCTGGGATCGCTGCTGGCCGCCAACGAGCGCAGTCGCGAGGGCGCCGCGCCGATCCGCATCTTCGCGCCGTCGGATGCCGTCCGGCGGTTGCTGGACGTCTCAGGGGTCGGCCCGGTCCTGATCGAGGTCACCGAGCTGCCCGAGTAGCCTGGGCCGACCGTAAGCCCGGTAACCAGGTGGCGAAAGTCAGGAAATTCGTCCACCGCGAGCGCGGGATTTCGAGCCACCGCCACTAGAGTCGAGAATGTGCGCGTGCGCATGGGGTCCGTCGGGGCCGCAGCGGCACCGCTCGCCGGACGGACCCACCGCTCCGACGCGCGCGTCTTGCAGGACGAATGTCGTGTCACTCGCATGCGCTTCGGTCGGTCGGGCTCGCGGCGCTGCTGGGGACAGGGAGTTCACCATCACCCCACCGACGGAGATCCGGGCAACCGAACCCAGCGAGAGTGCTGCCGTGTCGGATGAGCTGCTGACCCACGACGAGGCACGGCAGCTGATCCGCAGCGCGTCCAACCGCGCCCCGACCGGCATCCGCAATCGTGCGCTGATTGCGATGATGTATCGGGTCGGCCTGCGACCGGGCGAGGCGCTTGCGCTGAGCGTCGCGGACGTCGACGTCGTCAGCCGGCATCGTGCGGATTCCGGCCCGAAAAGGCGGAGCAGGCCGTGTGACGGGTATCGACGCGCAGACGCTCGACCTCGTCCAGCGCTGGCTCGCCCGTCGTGAGCGCCTCGGCATCGCCAGTTGCGACTACCTGTTTTGCACGCTCGCCGGTGAGGAGCTGAAGGCCGCCTACGTGCGTGAGCTCCTGCCGCGGCTGGCGCGCCGGGCCGGGATCACCAAGCGGGTACACCCGCTCGGGCTTCGCTATGCCTGCGCGGCGGAGATGTCGGCGGAGGGCCTGTCCACGGCATTGATCGAGACGCATCTCGGTGTCGCGGTCAGCGGCAGCGCACGCCGCTACCTCGTGCAGTACAGCCCCGAGGAAGTCATCGCCGCCGTCCAGGCACGGGAGTGGCGCCTGTAGGGCGCCCCTGACGGGCTGTCTGCCGCCGCCGTAGCGTCGGTCAGGGCGCGGGGGCCGGTGCGGTGCCTGGGCCCGACACCGCCGGGACGAGGCTGGGCGAGGTCGTCGCGGAGGTTGCGCTCGGCTTGGACGGGGTCGTTGGCGCAGGTCGCGAGGTCGTCTTGACCGCGGCGAGGGTGGTGCCGAGCCGCATCGCCGCCGGACGCCGCCCCCAGGCCATCGCCGAGTCCCAATACCCGATCAGGTGGGTGACCGACACGCCACCGCGCGACCCGGTCGACTGGACGATCCAGCCGTTGCCGAGCGAGATCGCCACGTGCGAGATGGACCCGCGCGGGCTGTGCGGACCCGACGGCCCGAAAAACACCAGGTCGCCGACCTTAAGTTGTGACAGCGCGATCTTCTCGGACGGATTCTCCCAGGCCATCGCATCCGCGGTGCGGCCCCTGAGATCGCGCCCGAGGCCGAGCACCGATGAGGCGCCGCTGAGCTTGTAGGACCACCACACCAGCCCCGAGCAGTCGAACCCGCCGGCGACTCGGGCGCCGAAGAGTGTCTGCGGGTTGGGCGAGACGCCCCCCCAGACATACGGCATGCCCACCTCGGACAGCGCGGCCTCGACGACCGTCTTCTGGTTGGCGGTCATGTTCGGCAGCACGATCGAGCTGAACACCGTCATCGAGCCCAGGCGCCAGGACGGCAGGTTGACCGCGGCGTTGATCATGCCCGCCAGGTTGGCCAGCGGCATCACCGCGGCGGGCCCGACCTCGAGGCTGTCGTATCTGGACGGGTAGTTGTACCTGAGCCCCAGCTCGCCGGCCAAGACCTGCTCGCCGAAGTCCGTCGGGACGCCCAGGCGGGTGCCGTTCGCCGTGTGCAGCGTGTCCAGCGCGTGGACCTCGGGACTGAGTCCGAAGATGCGGACGATCGCCACCTCGGTGGTCCGGGTCGAGACGGTCCCGTTCGGGTTGAACGCCTGGCCGGGGCTGCCGAGCAGGCCGATGCTCGAGACCCACGAGATCGCGGCCGCGTCCCGGTCACCAGGGGGGATGTCCGACGGGCGGACCAGGTTGGCCGGCGGGGTCTGCCCCCGGGCGCTCATCAGCTCCGCCAGCCCGCGTGCCAGTTCGCGGCGCGTGGCGGGCCGGCCGAGATTGGCCGTGTCGGATGCCGGCCAGCCGTGGCGGGTGACCAGGCTCCCGATGGCCCCGATGGCCCAGCGGTAGCCAGGGTTGTTCGGCGCCGGCGTCAGGGACTGGGCGACCGCCGGGGTGGCGATGGCCACGGCCGCCGCGAGGCCGACGAACGCTGCGCGTAACCGTCTCACGCCTGTTGTATCGGTTGTTCGGCGCGGTGCCTTGACCGGGACCGGGGACCGCGCGCGTGATGGTCCGCAGTGCCGCGGGCGCGCGGCGGTGTGGAATCATGGGCGCTGTGAGCCCCTCACCTGCGCGCGTGCGGATCGACCGCTGGCTCTGGGCCGCCCGCTTTTTCAAGACACGCTCGCTCGCTGCCGAGGCCATCCAGGCCGGCCACGTCGAGATCAACCACGTGCGGGCCAAAGCGGCCAAGGAGGTCGGCCCGGGGGATGTCGTCGAGCTCACCGTCGGCGAGCAGCGCTGGTGTGTCGTGGTCCGGGACGTCGAGGAGCGGCGCGGCCCGGCGACGCGGGCCCGGGAACTCTATGAAGAGACGCCTGAGAGCCTTGCCCGGCGCGAGCGACAGCGCGCGGAGCGGCGGCTAGCGCCCGTCCCGGGCGCCGACTTGGGCGCCCGACCGACCAAGCGTGACCGGCGCCGGATCGATCGTGTGCGGCGCGGCGGCGAGGCGCCGCGCGGCGGGTCATGACGCGCGCGGGTTGCCCCAGCTGTCGTCGTGGACGAGGGTGCGCCACGCCCGACGGATCTTCCTGATCGCCGGCGGCAGCCCCTCGGGGAATGCCGGCGGGACGCCGAGGGGGGTCACGATCAGCGGATCGATCTCGTCCGGGAGCCCGACGATGCCACGCAGGCGCTCCTTGGCGAAGTACTGGAATGCGGTCGTCGGTACGGTGCCCAGGCCGAACGAGCGCGCCGCGATGAATAGGTTCTCCATCGCGAACGCGAGCGAGACCGTCTCGTCGATGTGCTCGAGCTCGGTGAGCTCCGGCGGGTACTTGTGCCGCGGGACGATCAGCCCCAGGATCCACACCGGGGCGTTCCGGTAGGTGCCGAGCGTCGTCTCGGCGTACTCGCCGGCCCAGCGGGCGTGGTCCTCCGGCGTCGCACCCTCGGCGGGCGGGCGCATCTCGGTGAAGTAACGGGCAGCGCCGGCGATGATGAGCTCGGCGATCGCCAGGCGGCGCGCGGGGTCGCGCACGACCAACAGGCTCCAGGCCTGCGCGCCAGATCCGGTCGGCGCGGCGAGTGCCACGCGCAGCAGCGCATCGAGCGTGGCGTCATCGACCGGCTGGTCGGTGTAGGTGCGCACCGCACGGCGCTTGGTGATCGCGTCGAGGGCCTCCATGGCGTCCTCCCGGGGGGTCACAGGATCGGGTCGGAGCCGACACGGGCCGACACGCCTGCGTCGCCACCGACCAGCCTACGACAACACGTGGCGAGCGCACCAGGCGCCACCACCGGCGCCGCCGGGCACGCCGGCCCTGGGCATCACGCGTCGGGTACGGATGTGGCGCCGATGGCCGCCGGGCGGGGAAGCTGCTGCGCATCGATCAGCCAGCGGTTGCCGAACTTGATCGCGGCGATCTGGCGGGCGGCGATCATCTTGCGGACGGTCTCGTGGTGGCAGCGGAAGATCGCGGCGACCTCGCCGACGGTGAGCAGTTCTGGTGACATGGACGTCGCTCCTGTTGGGATGGGGTGCGGCGCCGGCGGTCCCGCCCGGCGCGGGGAGCTGCGTGCTCCTTGGCATCAGGATGGTGCGGGCCGCCCCGAGGAGGGGGTGTCCGCGGACCGTGGGTGTGGCCGGGGCGCTCGCCCGGCGGGGATTCGGATCCCGTTGTCGCCGGCGGGGCGTCGGTTACGCTCGCACCCCGCCGTGCAGCCCCGAGGCGATGCCACGGCCCGACCGATCGGAGCGGACACCGTCGTGAGTGATGCGGTCGTACCGGGGCGGTGCCGTCGGCGTCGGCTGTGGGCCGCAGCGGGTGTCGCGGCACTGGCGGCGGGGGCGCTCGGGGCCGTCGGGCTCCCGGGCAGCGCCGCGGGTGCGCCCCCGGCCGTCCTGACCGGACTCGCGCGCACCGGCAGGGCGCCGCTGCCGGCGTCCCGGGTGGTGCTGTACGCGGCCGGGCGCGGTGCGCCGGTGCGCCTCGGCGCCGGCTGGACCTCGGCGACCGGGGCGTTCCAGATTCGCTACGTCCGCCCGCGGGGCCTGGGGATCCTCTACGTCACAGCGACCGGGACCAGCCGCGCCGCCGGGCCCGCAGTGCAGCTGTTGGGTGTCGCCGGAACCGTCCAGCGGCCGCTGCGCGCGGTGACGGTCAACGAGCTGACGACGGTTGGATTCGCCTACGCCCTGGATCAGTTCGCCGCTGGTGCGCGCATCTCGGGCAAGTCGCCCGGCCTCGAGAATGCCGCGGCGACCGGCAACAACCTCGTCAATCCCGCGACCGGCGGGTTCGACGCCGTCGTCGCACATGCCCCCCAACGGATCCAGGACGACGACCCAGGCGACCCTGTCGGAGCTGGCGGACATCCTCGCCGGATGCACCGGCGGCACCGTGGCGACGTGTGCGCGCCTGTTTGCGGCGGCTCGGCCGCCGAGCGGTGGGGCGCCGCGGACGACGCTGCAGGCGGTGCTCGACATCGCGCGGAACCCGGTCCACAACGCATCCCGCATCTTCGCCTTGCCCAAGACCGACGACTACACCCCGCGCCTCAAGGATGCGCCGACGGCCTGGGTGGTCTCGCTCATCTATACCGCCGGTGGCTTCAACGGGCCGGGCCGGATGGCATTCGATTCGCGGGGCAACGTCTGGTCGACCAACAATTTCGCACCGCCGATCGGGACCGCGGCCGGCCTCGGGCTGATCTCCCTGAGCCCGACGGGCACACCGATCAACGGCAGCCCGGTCGGCGGCGGCGGACTGGAGGGCGTCTGGTGGGGCATCGCCATCGATCAGCACAACCGGATCTGGACCAGCAACTACGTCGGTGGCGACACGACCCCGTTCACACAGCCGGGGTTCATCGGGGGTGACACGGTCTCGGTGTTCAACGACGCGGGCGTCCCGCTGTCTGCCACCGGCTACACGAACGGGGCCATCCGGGCTCCGCAGGGCATCGCCGTTGACCAGCAGGGCGACATCTGGATCGCCAACCACGTCGGCAACTCAGTCACCGAGTACCCGCACGGCGACCCCGCCGAGGCGAAGGTCTATACGGCTGCGACGCTTCAGCTGCCGTTCGCGATCGTCGTCGACGGGCGGGGCAACAAGTGGATCGACGACAACGCGATCTCCTCGTCGGCACCGGGTGGCGTGACGCGCATCGACGCCCACGGGCGTGTCTACGCCGCGATCCGCGGCGGCGGCCTCAGCTCGCCTCAGGGCATGGCCGTCGACCAGCACGGCAACCTGTGGGTCGCCAACCTCGGCAGCGACAGCGTCACCGAGATCGCGCCCGACGGCGCGATCGTCCCGCGCTCGCCGCTCCGCGCCAAGAGCCTGATCGGGCCTTGGAGCACGGCGGTCGACGGCAACGGCAACGTCTGGGTGGCGAGTTTCATCGGCGAAACGCTCACCGAGTTGTGCGGCGCGGAACGCTCGCACTGCCCGCCGGGCGTCCGCACCGGTCAGGTCATCTCGCCCGTCTCCCGCGGCTTCACCAACGGCGGTCTGCAGCACTTGACCGCGGTCCAGATCGACGAGTCGGGCAACGTGTGGGTCGCCAACAACTGGCGCCGGATCGTCCCGACGGTGGGCGGAAACGGGCTGGTCGAGTTCGTTGGGCTCGCCGCGCCGGTGCGCACCCCGCTGATCGGGCCGCCCGAGCGCCCGTAGCCCCCTACGGGCGCCCGCCGAGCAGGCGTGCATGCTCGATCTGGATGCAGCGGTCCATCACCACCTCAAGGCCCGCCGCTCGCGCCCGCGCCGCGGCCTCCGCGTCGGCGAGTCCGAGCTGCATCCAGATCACCCTGGCACCCAGCGTGATCGCAGCCTCGACGATGGTGGGGATCTCCGAGGGGCGGCGGAAGATGTCGACGATCTCGAGCGGGCCGCGGGCTGCGGCCTCGGCCAGCGATGACGCGCTCGGGATGCCGAGCACCTCGGCGGCGACCGGGTTCACGGGCGTGATGTCGTAGCCGTGGGCACGCATGTAGGCGGCGACTGCGTGGCTGGCTCGCGCGGGATTCGGCGACAGCCCGACGACCGCGATGCGTCGATACCGGACCAAGAGGTCCCGCAGGATGTCGTCCGACGGTGCATCCGAGCGCGGTCCGGCCGACGCGGCATTGGGCATCGACCGATTATCACGACCGCGCGGAGAGACGTCCAGCGGGCGCTTCCGGCCCGCGGCGCCCGCCGAGGGCGGACCCAGCCCCCCGGCCGCCGGCCATGCGCCCCCTTACGACGGGTCGCAAAGCGGCCGTCTTGTAGTCTCGGATCATCGGTCGCCCATTCGCGCAGCCATGGAGGCGGCACATGGACTTCGAGCAGATCGTCCTCGCGGAGCGCGGTCCGTTCACGACCATCACGATGAATCGCCCCGAGCGGCGCAACGCGCTGTCGTTGGCCCATATGCGCGAGCTCATCGAAGGGTTCCGGCAGGTCGGGGCGAGCGACGCACGCGGGGTCATTGTTGCCGCCAACGGCCCGGTGTTCTCCGCCGGCCACGATTTCTCGGACATGGCCGGAGCCGATCTCGTGGCCATGCGCGAGCTGCTGTGGACGTGCACGGAGCTCATGACCGCGATCCAGCGCCTGCCGCAGCCGGTGATCGCGCGCGTGCACGGACTCGCGACCGCGGCCGGCTGCCAGCTGGTGGCCAGCTGCGATCTGGCGGTCGCTGCCGACACGGCCGGATTCGCCACCCCGGGCGGCAAGGGAGGCTGGTTCTGCCATACCCCGCTCGTGGCGGTGAGTCGTGCGATCGGCCGCAAACAGGCGATGGAGATGGCCCTGACCGGGGACACCATTGATGCCCACACCGCCCTGGCATGGGGCCTGGTCAACCGCGTTGTCCCTGCGGACCGGCTGGAGGCGGCGACGCTGGACCTCTTGGAGCGGGCGACCCGCGGCAGCGCCATGTCCAAGGCGCTCGGCAAGCAGGCCTTCTACACGCAGCTCGGCATGGACCAGGCACAGGCCTACAGCTACGCGGTGGAGGTGATGGCGGCGAGCAGCCAGACCGCCGACGCCCAGGAGGGAATGGCAGCGTTCCTGGAGAAGCGCCCGCCGACGTGGCGGGAACGGTAGCCGGACGCGCAACTCTTGGGTCGGGCGCGGCAGGCGGACGTTCCGCGCCGGAGACGAGAAAACCCCGCGTATGCAGGGCTCTCTCAGGTAGCGGAGGAGGGACTCGAACCCCCGACACGCGGATTATGATTCCGCTGGTCAGTGGTCCGCAAACCCCCGTGAGCAACGGGATTTACTCCCGCCCGCCCTGCGTGTGCAACGTGTTGTGCAACGTCCGCGTCGCTGAGAGGGCATCGAAGACCGATGCAGCGGCGTGCAGACGGTCGGCGCCGAGGCTGTGTGAATAGACCTGGGCCGTGATGCCGGGATCCGCCTGGCGCAGCTGCGCCACGACGTCCGGCAGCGGCACGCCGCTCGCGAGCACTACCGACGCTGCGGTGTGGCCAAGCGAGTGCCAAGATATGAGCGGCCGGCCCGCGTCGTCGACGAGTCCCGCGCGCCGACGGACACGACCGAGTGCCTGCCCGAGCGTGAAGATGCCCATCGAGTCACCGCCGCGACCAGGGAACACGAACCCATCGGCTTGCGCACCCGAGCCGATCACGCTCTCCGCATACCACTCCGCCATGCGGGCCGAGAGCGAGGAGCCCATGGCGATCGTCTTCGCCTCGCCGGACTTCGGCCGCTTGACATGCCGTATGGGTGGCGATCCGTTGCGACCCGGCTCCTGCCAGACGGATCGGGCGACCGTGATCCGCTGCGCCTGCCGATCAATGTCCGGCCATCGCAGGCCGACTACCTCCCCCAGACGCAGCCCGCACTCTGCGGACACACGGACCATGACCTCGGTCCGCGTGCTGCCCACCGCGGTGATCAACCGCGCAAGTTGCTCGAGCGGACCGTTGACGGCGGCCTGCGAGGATGACTGCCGCTCACACTCGTAGCCCGCCCGGCTCGGAGAAGCGGGGGGCGAAGAGGCGCGACGTTCGGACTGCGATCGCGGCGGCACACTCGGAAGACCGCCGCTCAGGACACGCCACGTTTGGTCGAGTCGCCGTCCGGTCTCTCGCCGCGAGGGCCGGATCGACGCAGACGATCGCCGGCGCGGCGATCCCCGCTCCCGTGGCCGCGCCTTGCCGCGAGGCACAGCCGCGATCGCGCCTCTTCTGGCCCCTGGCTAGCGCGTGGCCGCAAGAATGCCGCGGCTCGCCGTGGTGACCCGGTCGGGAAACTTGACCAAACTGCAGAGAAGTTGGTGAGTGATTACCTGCAGGCGGCACGACGGAGGTCCGTCTGCGGCGCCGCCCCCTCGGCGTGTCCGTCGTGGACAGCTCGCCTACGGGAGCGCCAGCGGTCGCTTGGCTTGTAACAGCCCACCACAACCCCCTGATCGTCGAGTATCGGCTTCCGATGGGGACCGTTAGGCTTGTTGCAAGCGGACCTCTGACGGCGTGAGCCGCCTGCCTGGTGGCGCCCCTTCCGGATACCTCGCAGGTCCGACCTGGATGGAGCGCCATCCCTCGGAATCGTCCCAAAGGATGCGCGGGGTGGCGCACGGCTCCATCTTCGACTTGGACCCCGCCGCGGCTCACTGGCTGGCGGAGACGTTTGAGGTCGGGAGCCCGGAGCACGCGCTGCTCGACTCGCTGGCGCTCGCCGCGGAGGCGAACGCCGTCCGGCGGGGCCTACGCGCCAACGACGCGGACGGCGAGCCAAGGCCACTTGCGGATCTCCTGTCCCGGGAGCGGATCAGTCTGAGCGTGGGCGCTGTCGCGGCCGCGTTCCCGGACTTGCCAGTCCCCCGAACGCCGGGGCCGTCACAGGTCCAGGCGATCGACGCGTTTGTGCGTCAGCCACGGTCGGCGACGAGCCGCGATGGCATGACGAGTCGGAGGCCGCGCGTCGTGGCCGGCGCGGAGGTGGCAGGCAGCGTGGAGATCTCGGGGACCTGCGAGGAGAACGCTCAGCAGATCATCCGGGCGATCCGGGCCCGGTTCGAGATGGCCATGGACCTTACCGAGGTCGAGTTCCGGATCCTGGTCGCGCAAGGCAACCACACAAGGGTCGCGTTCCGGGTGGGCGTCCCCGGACGCGAGAGCGCCGAGGCGCGCACGTGGGTGGAGACGCTCTGTCGCGACGCGCTGCGACCGTTCGATCTGGCCAACCCGCCGTTCGCGGCGATCGTCGACCTCGAGATCGACGCCCCGTCCGCTTGACGCTGCCCTCAGGTGCGGCCGCCATCCGGGCGGCCGCACCGGCACCCGGAGCCCGGCAACAGGCACGACCGGACGTCGGCGGAGGGGACATGCGCCGGCCGATTGCAACCGACCGGTGTGCGTAGAGTCGGCTGCGTTCGACTCGGGCTCAACGCGTCGCGGCGCGCTACCGCTCCGGATCACGACGCGCAGGCCGCGATCGCCTGGATATAGGCGTGGCGATGAAATCGTCATTGATCGCCGTCACCGCCCATCCGTCGCCGTACGGCTGGTCGATGGTCAGATGGCCGTCGATCAGGTTCGTGCTGTAGCCGCCGCTGACCACCGACGAACCGGCGGGGCAGGTCGCATACGCCGTGCCGCTCGCCGAACTGCTGCCGCTGATCCCGAGGGTCACCTGGGTGCCTGCGACGACGTGCAGGTCGCTCGCGGTGAATGTGCCGGCCGCGCCTGTGGCGCCTCCGGGCCGGTCCTGCCCCGAAGCTGTGCGAGCACGCTCGGCTTGATCTGATGGGTGCTGGCGATCAGGTAATGGCTCGCCGCCGCGCCGGTGCCGACGACCGAGACACACAGGGCCAGCGTTGCAACGACGAGTGCTGCAGAGGGGCGCTTCATGCGAGATGCTCCGTTCGGTCAGCGAGGCGTAGATGTGCCGTCGGGAGCCTAAGCGTCCCTCCTGGCTCAGGTCACGGTCACTTGGCCAGTTCTTCGAGCCGCCGGCGCTTGTGTAACGATCACGCTCCGGACGCCGAGTGCTCCGCGAGGTGATCTCGGCCACTCATGCCCGGCGTCGTCGCGCAGCAGGCAGGCTGCGCTGCGTTGACAGCCTTCCGCACCCGCACCAAGATCGCGCTACCCCCGCAACCTGGGCGTCCGTACCATCGCTCGCTTGGTCAGCGCCCAATGATTCCGAGGAGGCCTGAGTGTTCAAGAAGGTGCTTGCCGTGCTCGTCGGCGCCGCCCTTGCGGTAGCGGCGGTTGTCGGGCTCAAGAAGCGTCGGCAGACGGATAAGAGACCTGGCTGCCGTGCATTGACTCCGCGTCCCGTGCTTCTCGGCGAACAGCCTGCACGGTCCACGTCGGCCTAGTGGCGCGACATCCCGCACCGTGCCCCGCACGCATCACCCCTGCTCGCAGCGATCTACAGTTTCTTGCTTTAAAGTTTCTTCGGCGTTAAGCCGAACCAGGAAGGTAGTCGAATAGGTGCGCGATGGGGTGACCGCGACTGATGCCGTCAGCCCGGGCACGTTGGGGGACATCTGCGGGCCCTCCTCATTGCCCGGCGCAATCGGGCGACAATGGAGCAGGTACCGACCTCGTCATCGAGTCGGTCCTCAGCGGCGACCCTGCGTACGCGATCCAGGGTCGATTCGAGCCGTACTCGGGCACCCGCACTGCGAAGGTCCTCGAACAGGCTTCTACGTCTGATGACAGCGACGTCCTCGGCGGACGCCGACGGTCCGTCGACCTCAAGCGCCACCCGCACAGCATCGCCTCAGCCGGCTCGTCGCTCCGCCTCGATGTTGATCAGCTGCTCATCGATGAGCGCACAGTCCCGAGCGCCCAGCCGGCGTGCGGCGATGCTGTAGTCGCAATGACTCGCCGCGACAGACGGTCGGTGCCGTCGGTCGAGGGCTCCGCTCGCGCTCGAGGCCTCGCAGGCCGCCCAGCGAGGCTCTCGATCTCGTCTATTGCGTTCTCGGCGAAGTTCGCCGGCAATCCGCTCCTCGGGTGGCAGGCGGTGGTAATGACGCTTCGCCGCCTCGTATTTCGGGGGAGACCCGCAGGACCGCGGCTTTGGGAGGAGATCCGCCCCCGCCACAGCCATCCGGCGTCTGGGCCGTCCTCCGTGAGCGTCGAAGGAGCAGCCAGGAAGATAGTCGTGTCGCTTCGCTGACACCCCACCAGCATCGACGACACCAAGCGAGCAGCTGTCGAAGGAGCGCCGGAACGCGACACCGCTGCCTGGCGTCGCCCGTTCGCCCTCCTGGGCGCCGACCAGCTTCTCTGCCTGCAACGTGCCGTGCAACGTCCCGGACATGCGCGCAACGTCCCTGGACGTTCCAGACGCCCGACGTTGAGTTTGGCCAACGCCTACTCATATGAGAAAAGCCCCGCGCTGGCAGGGCTTTCCACATAGCGGAGGAGGGACTCGAACCCCCGACACGCGGATTATGATTCCGCTGCTCTAACCGACTGAGCTACTCCGCCGTGTGCACGCGGGCGGCGACGGCAGCGACCGTCGCGTCGGCGACGGGAATGTTACCGGATGGGGCGAGCCGGCCGGCTGCCGGCAACGACGGCAAGCCCAGTAGCGGACTCGAACCGCTGACCCCCTCCTTACCATGGAGGTGCTCTACCAACTGAGCTAACTGGGCATGGTGCGACGGGAACCGGGCATCCACCGCGTGCGGTGGCTTACTATGCTGGACCCGCTCCGAACGATACCCCGACCACGCCGGGGCGGCGGATTCTAGCGGATGCGTTGCGGCGTCCGCACAACCTGACAGGACACCGGCCGGGCGACCGGACCCCGGTGGCGCACACGTGGGGGTAGATGGGCGAGATGGCACGGACACGCAGTGGTGTCATCGGCACGCTCACGTCGGGGGCGCCCGCCCAGTTCCTGCGGTTCTGCGTGGTCGGAGGCATCGGGTACGTCACCAACCTGGTCGTGTTCGCGCCGCTGGTGCGCTGGGTCCACATGCCCTACCTGCTCGCCGCGTGCATCGCATATGCCTGCGGGTGGGCCGTCGCGCTCGTCGGCCATCGCCACTGGACGTTCGGGGAACGCGAGGCGTCGGTCGTCGGTCAGGGGTTCCGGTACTTTGTGGTGAGCGCCCTTGTGCTGGCCGCCGACCTCGTGGTCCTACGCATGCTCGTCGTCGCAGGCATCGAAACCGTTCTCGCCCAAGCGATTGCGCTTGCGGTCGTCACGCCGCTC
Source organism: uncultured Thermoleophilia bacterium (assembly GCA_963768285.1). GTDB lineage: Bacteria > Actinomycetota > Thermoleophilia > Miltoncostaeales > Miltoncostaeaceae > CAITWD01. The sequence continues at coordinate 24,412 of CAVYHI010000024.1, read as the reverse complement.
AGCTTCGGGCTGAATCGAATCTGGGCATTTGCGGCGCGTTAAGGGTTGGTGAGGGCATGCATCGACACCCACGGCTCACAGCGAGGCCACAGGGCCCGCAACTATGTTGCGGGCCATGGCTGCGGTCTGGCGGTACGGTTGGCGGGGGAGACGGTCACCGGACCGGCCTGGCGGGTGCCGCGTGGTCGCTGGCGCTGGCGAGAACGCGGGCCTGGATGCCCCCGTGTGCGCACCGGACGGCCGGCCGGACGCCGGCAGACGTTGACGGCGGACGCATTGATGGGTAGTGCAACAAGCGACACATGACGACGTACGGACGAGGACAGGACCCAGACGACCCCTTCGACGCCCTCAGCGACAGCGACGCGCGCCGACGACAGCTCGATCGTGAGCGCGAGGCACGCCGCCGTGAACGGGAGCGCCGCCGGGCCGCACGCGACGCCGCGACCTCGACGATGACTGCCGAGACGCGTCCGCGGAACCAGCCGCGCTCGAGCGAGTCGGGGTCGATGCCCCGACCCCAGCGCACCGCGTCGCGCGGCGGGCGCGGCCGACGCCGGCAGTCGGGCCCGAACTGGCGACTGGTCCGCTGGGTCGCCCTCGGGTTCATCGCGCTCATCGTCCTGCTTGAGGGCATCTCCTACGCCGAATACATGTCCCAGCCCTCCAGCGTGCCCTTCGGACCGCGGTCGGTCGAATGGGTCCGGACCAACGTCAGTTCATGGCTCGTGGACGAGATCGAGCGGGAGTACTACTCCTGGAATGCGCCGACCAAGGGCGGCCCGACCATCAAGACGCTGCCCGCCGTCGGGATGGGCACAGTGAATCTGAGCCAGGTCGCCGCATCGCAGCTGCCGCCCAGGATCACGCCGCTGATCCGACCCGCTCTTCCGGGCGAGGGCGCGTGGCGGACGAGCGGGCTGAATGTCAACGGGGGACCCGCGGTGCTGGTCACGACGTTCCGGTCTGACCCGTCGTATCCGCGAATGGTCGCCGGCGTCGCGTGGATCGACCAGCGCAAGGCACGCGTCATGCTGATCCCCGGGCCGCTATGAGCCGCCGGGCAGTGGGCCGCGGGGGCCGATGCAGGTGCCGTTCGCCCTCCGCAGCCAGCTGCTGGCCACCTTCAACTCCGGGTTCCGGCTCGAGGACAGCCACGGCGGGTTCTATGCCAACGACCACCTCTGGGCTCCCATGGTCAACGGGGTGGCGACCGCGGTCGGCTACACCAACGGCTTGGTGAACATCATCCCGTGGGAAGGCGGCCGCAGCATTCCGGCCAACGTCGTGTTTGCGCGTCAAAACCTGCCGATGATCGTCAACAACGGGCTGCCGAACCCGAACCTCAACGACAGCTCCCAATGGGGCGCGACGCTGGGCAATGCGATCCGCGTCTGGCGCTCGGGGATCGGGATCGACAGGAACGGCAACCTGATCTACGCCGCGGCCGACCAGCAGACAGTTGGTAGCCTTGCCCAGATCCTGATCCACGCGGGCGCGGTGCGGGCAATGGAGACCGACATCAACTACGAATGGGTCACGTTCATCAGCTACGCCGCCCCCAACGGAGGGATACCCAGCAAGCTGCTCGGCGGCATTGATCACGGCGGCACGCGGTACCTTTCCCCAGACGATCGCGACTTCTTCGCCGTCATCGCCCGGGCTCCAGTGACCCTGTCCCATGGATAGCTCCGCGTCGACCGACGCAACCCGCCAGACACCGCCGCAAGCTGCGCCTGAAGAACCGGTCGCCGCGCCTCGCCTGGGGCTGGTCGCGGGGCTGATCCGGACCGCACGGCCACGGCAGTGGGCCAAGAACGTGCTGATCTTTGCGGCGCCCTTCGCGGCCGGCATCATCGGGCACGAGGACGTCTGGTGGCGCCTTGTGGTCACCTTCGTCGCGTTTTGTGCGCTCTCGAGCGGCGGCTACTTCTTCAACGATGCGCTCGACGTCGATCGGGACCGCAGCCATCCGCGCAAGCGTCACCGGCCCATCGCCGCGGGCGCGGTGTCGCTGCCGGTCGCCTACCTGGCCGGCACGCTGTTGTTCGCGATCGGGTTCGCGCTGACGGGCTGGATGGGCGGCGAGGTCGCGCTGGTCGCGCTCGCCTACGTTGCGCTGACGGTCAGCTACAGCTACTGGCTCAAGCACGAGCCGGTGGTCGAGATGGTGCTGCTGGCGCTCGCGTTCGTCCTCCGGGCGGCCGCCGGCGGTGAGGCGGTCGGCGTCGCGCTGTCGCCATGGTTCACCGTGGTCGTCTCGTTCGGGGCGCTCTTGGTCGTGGCCGGCAAGCGCTACGCCGAGCAGACCGCCCACGACGTCGCGGCCACGCAGACGCGCCAGGTGCTCGAGCGCTACCCGGACGGGTTCCTGCGGTTCGTGTGGGCGATGGCCGCCACGATCACTGTCACCGGCTACTGCCTGTGGGCGCTGCTGCCCGGCAAGGCCCCGCACATTCCGGCCCCCTGGCCCGCGATCTCGGTGATCCCGTTCGTCGTCGGGATCCTGCGCTACGCGATGCTGCTGGAGGCCGGCAGCGGCGAGGCGCCGGAGGACGTGTTCCTGCGCGATCGGATCCTGCAGCTGTCGGGCGTGATCTGGGTCGGGATCTATGCGATCGGCCTCTATGCGCGCTAGGCGCGCGGCATCGCATCGCGCGGGCGGCCCACAGCGCCGGGCCCGGCTCCTGACCGGGTGGGGCCGCACGGCGCCCACGCGGGCGCTCCTCGAGGAACCGACCAGCCAGGATGGGGTCGACCACGTCCTGTCGCGATCCGGACCGCGCGGGGTGATCCCGCGCGGGCTGGGGCGCAGCTACGGCGACGCCGCCCAGAACGCGGGCGGGGTCGTGCTCTCGACCCAAGGGCTCCCGGGCCTGGTCGAACTCGACACGGCGACGGGCCGTGCGCGGGTCTCGGCGGGGACCGCGCTCGGCCAGCTGATCGCCCACGTGCTGCCGCGGGGCTGGTTTCCCGCCGTCGTCCCCGGCACCCAGTTCGTGAGCGTCGGTGGCGCGATCGCCAGCGATGTCCACGGGAAGAACCATCACCGGGACGGCAGCTTCTGCGAGCACGTGCGCCGGATTGAGCTCGCCCTGGCCGAGGGCGGGCGCGCGATCCTGACGCCCGATGGTCCCGAGGCGGATGCGTTCTGGGCGACGGCCGGCGGGATGGGACTGACCGGCGTCGCGCTCAGCGCCGTCCTCCAGCTGCGACCGGTCAGCACCGGCCACATGCGCGTCGATACCACGCGCACCACCGACCTCGAGCAGACCATGCGGGTGCTCAGCGAGGCCGACGTGGCTGCGCAGTACACCGTGGCGTGGGTTGATCTGATCTCGCGCGGCGGCGCGTTCGGCCGCGGGATCGTCACCGCCGGCGAGCACGCCCTGCCGACGGAGCTCGGCGACGTGGCCGACGGCCCCGGCGTCAGGGTGCCAACGAACCGCCGGCTGGCGTCGGTGCCGCTCGTACCGGGTCGCATGGGCATCCTGAGCCCCGGGACGATGCGCCTGTTCAACGAGCTGTACTTTCGGCGTGCGCCCGCCGAGCCAGTATGGGCCATCGAGCCGATCTGGGGCTACTTCTTCCCGCTGGACGTCGTCGGCGACTGGAACCGTCTGTACGGGCGCGCGGGGATGCTCCAGTACCAGTTCGTGATTCCGGACGTGGCCGCAGACCGACTCATCCCGATGACCGAGGGCCTGGTCGCCGATGGCGTCCCAATCTACCTCGCCGTGCTCAAGCGGCTGCGTGACGTCCCCGGCCCGCTCGGGTTTCCGCTTCAGGGTTGGACGCTCGCGGTGGACATTCCGGCCGGGGTGCCCGGTCTGGCCGAGGCGCTCGATCGGCTCGACGTGGCCGTCGCCGAGTGCGGCGGCCGGGTGTACCTGGCCAAGGACGCTCGCCTCCGGGCGGACATGCTGCCGGTGATGTACCCGCGGCTGGACGAGTGGCGCGCGGTGCGCGACCGCCTCGACCCCGAGCGCGTGATGCGGTCGGACCTCGACCGGCGCCTGTCGCTGGTGGCGCCCCAAACCTCGAGCTAAAAGGACCCGTAATGCGCGATGCAGTTGGCCGAGTCCAGTCGGTGTTGTTGGTCGGTGGCTCGTCGGAAATCGGCCTGGCGATCTTGCGGCGACTCCCGCGGACCGAGTCCGCGGTCGTCTGCCTCGCCGGTCCCGATCGCCCCGACATGGAGCGCGCCGCCGCTGCGCTGCGCAGCGAGGGCGTCGCGCGGGTCGAGGTCATCGACTTCGACGCCCGCGCATCCGGGGACCAGACCGGGGTGGTCGAGGCGGCATGCGCCGATGAACCCGACGTCGTGATCATCGCCACGGGGTATCTCGGCGACCAGCAGATTGCCGAACGTGACCCCGAGGCCGCGACGCGGATCGTCGACATCAACTTCCGCGGGCTCGTGCCGGTGCTGGTCGGCATCGGCCAACGCCTGCGCGCACAGGGCCACGGGACCCTGGTGGTGATGTCGACCGTTGCCGGCGAGCGGCCGCGGCTGGCGAACTACACCTACGGCGCCGCGAAGGCGGGCCTCGACGCGTTCGCCCGCGGGCTGGCGGCCTCGCTGCACGGCTCAGGTGTCCAGGTGGTCGTCGTCCGCCCCGGCTTCGTGCGGACCCGCATGAGCGCCCACCTCAAGCCGGCGCCGTTCTCGACGACCCCGGACAAGGTCGCCGATGCGGTGGTCTCGGCGATCGATCGGGGTGCGCGCGTCATCTGGGTGCCGGGCGTGCTGCGCTGGGTGATGCTGCTAGTGCGCCACCTGCCCGAGCCGCTGTTCCGGCGCCTGCCGGCCTGAGCGGCCGTCGCCGGACGCCGGCCGCACGGCGGTTGACGGCGGCGCGCTGCGGGCGGGACCGACGTCTGCGGCTGGGTCAAGGACCGGTTCGGCGTCTCAAGGCAAGTTGTCCGCGACATCCCGCCACGCCTGCTCGTCGGCGAGGACCGGGCGCGCGCCGACCGCGTCACCCGGGCGATGTTCGGCATGACCAAGCTCGACATCGGGGCGCTCGAGCGCGCCTCGGTGTAACCATTCACAAGGTTAGTAGCAGCCCTTGACCGGGTGAGGAGCCCGGGGCTGTTGTGGAGGTGCTCAAAGCCATCCACACCCCGGAGGTCCTCATGTCGCACCCTAATGCGCGTCTGACCCCGCGCGGGCGCTTGCTGCTGGTCGAGCGCATCCTGGCCGGATATCGCGAGGCCGATGTGGCCGCCCAACTGGGCTGTTCGCGCACCTGCGCCGACAGGTGACTTCAGCGCAACCGCACCGAGGGCCCTGCTGGACTTCTCGATCGGACGAGCGCTGCGCATCGCATCGCGGTGCGCGTCGCACCGGGCTAGGGCGGCGGGAGCGTGCGAGGCGGCATCGAGCATCGCGGGATCGGCTCGAAGAAACGGCCGCGGCGGGACACGAGCGCCGCCCATGTGGGCGGCGTGCTGACCGTGACCATGTCGCGGGCCCGGGCAAGTGGGGGGAGGAGGATTCGAACCTCCGTAGGCGTAGCCGACGATTTTACAGACCGTTCCCTTTGGCCGCTCGGGCATCCCCCCAAAGGAAAAGCCACGGAAGGCTAGCCGACAGACCCGCTGATCCACAACTGCCAGTGGTCGATTGACCGAGCCCCAGGGCCGTGGTCAGGATGCCGGGCGCGCGTCGATCTCTTCCGGGGTCACCGCGTCACCCTCGCCGTCACCCGAGCCCGGCTCCAGATCGAAGCGGTACCCGACCCCGTAGTGGGTCTGGATGAACGGGTGATTCGGCAGCGCCTTGGCGAGCTTCTGCCGGACCTTGCGGACGAATACGTCCACCGAGCGGTCGCCGGCGAGCATCTCGTAGCCCCAGACGTCGCGATAGAGGCGGTTGCGCGGGATCGGCTTCCCCGCGCTCCGGGCCAGCGCGTAGAGCACCTCGAACTCGCGCGGGGTCAGCCCGATCGACTGGCCGTTGGCGTAGGCCTGCACCTGCTCGGGGTCGATGCGCAGCGGATCGGCGTCGATCGGGGTACGGCCCGTCGGCTGGCGATGGAGCTCGGCGCGGCGCAGATGGGCGTTGACCCGCGCCATGAGCTCCTTCATCGAAAACGGCTTCGTGACGTAGTCGTCCGCCCCGAGCTCGAGCCCATGAACCCGGTCGTACTCGCTGGTCCTTGCGCTGCAGACGATGACCGGGACGCGCGGGTCCTCCGCGCGCACCTGCTCGGTGAACCGCCAGCCGTCGATGCCGGGCAGCATCAGATCGAGGATCACCAGGTCCGGCCGCTGGCTTTGGAACAGCCGCAGGCCCTGCGTCCCGTCGGCGGCCCGCAGCACACGGTAGCCCGCGCGCGTGAGCTGGTAGACCATTGATTCGAGGATCGCGTCGTCGTCTTCGACGACCAGCACCGTCTGGGCGGTCGGCATGTCCGCAGATTAGCGGCGAATGGGTCACAAGGCCGAGCGGGTATTGTGGTGCGCGATGGCATCCGACCCTGATCGAGTCCGGATCGGAACGGTCCGGTGAGCGACGCTCCCGCGGGCCGCTACGTCGCCGAGGCCCAGATTGGGCGGGGCGGCATGGCAACGGTCTGGCGGGCCCGCGACACGGTGCTCAACCGTACCGTCGCACTCAAGCGCCTGCGCCCCGGGCTCCGCGAGGACGCCGAGTCGATGGCGCGCTTTTCGCGTGAAGCCCGAACGGTCGCCCGCCTCTCGCATCCCGGCATCGTTCGCCTGCTCGACATGGGCGAGGACGACGACGGGCCGTTCCTGGTCATGGAACTGATCGAGGGCGAGGATCTCAAGACACGCCTCACCCGCGAGGGGCCGCTGGTGCCCGAGGAGGCGGCGCGGATCGGCGCGCAGGTCGCCTCGACGCTGGCGTTTGCGCATCGGCATGGGGTCATCCATCGCGACATCAAGTCCCAGAACGTGCTCATCGACGCCGCCGGCAACGCCAAGCTTGCCGACTTCGGGATCGCACAGCTACTGGAGGTCAGCGGCGAGTCCCGGCTGACGCGCTCGGGGATGATGGTCGGCACCAGCGACTACCTCGCCCCGGAGCAGGCCGAGGGCCGCCCGGTCGACGGCCGCACCGACATCTACTCCCTCGGGATCGTCCTCTGGGAGTGCCTGACCGGCCGGCTGCCGTTTCCCGGGGAGAACTTCGTCGCGGTGGCGATGCGGCAGCTCAAGGATCCGCTGCCGGACCCGCGCGAGCGGGTTCCGGAGATTCCCGCCCGGCTGGCCGAGTGCATCTTGCGGGCCGCCGCAAAGAACCCCGACGACCGCTTTCCCGACGCCGAGGAGTTCGCCACCGAGCTTGAGGCGTGCGCCGAGGCGGCGCCCGGCACAACGCACACCGCCACGCCTGCCGGCCCGCCCACCGCCGTGCGCCCCGCACGCTCCGCACAGGCCCGCGCCGCCCGGCGCCGGACCTATCGGCGCCGTCGCGCCATCGCATTGGCGGTGGTCGTCGTGATGGTGGCGCTCGTTGCCTGGGGCCTGGCCACCGCCATCTCCGGGTCGCCGTCGGCCCCGAAGGTCCGCCCACTGGCGATCTCGGTGACCAGCTACGACCCCCAGGGCGACGGCACGGAGAACCCCGGCGACGTCCGGTATGTGACCGACGGAAACCCCAACACCGCCTGGTACACCGAGCTGTACGGCAACAGCCCCACCTTCGGCGGGATCAAACAGGGGGTCGGCTTGCTCCTGGCGGTGCACGCCGGGTTCCGGCCGACGCGCCTGGATCTGCGCTCGCCGACGCCAGGCGCCGAGTTCCAGATTCGGATCCCGGGCAAGCTGACTGGGCCGCCCGTCGTCGGGACGACGCGGATGACCGGGGCACCACTGTCGCTGGCGCTGCCACCCAAGGCGCCTGCGAGCCTGGTGATCTGGATCGTGCGCCTGGTCCCCGATGCCGCCGTGTCCGGCGGATACTGGGCCGGGATCTCGGAGGTATCGGTGCTGGGGGTGCCGAACAACTAAGGCATGACCAGCTGGGAGGCGTCGCTCGACGACTTTGCGGTGCGCCTCGAGCGCCAGGGGTCGCGACGCGCGCCGCTGGCGCCCCGGACGCGCCGGGCGTACCTGAGCGACGTCCGGGCGCTGGCGGGGTGGATCGGCGACCACGGCATCCCGGGTCCCGAGCGCATCACGCCGTCGGTGCTCGGCGCCGCCCTGCGAGCGCTCGGCTGGTCTCCGGCCACCCAGGCCCGCGCGCTCACCGCAGCGCGGGAATGGCTGTCGCCGTATTTTGCGCCGGGGCGCTCGCCTGCCGAGCGGCTCGAGCGCCCCAAGGTCCGCGCACCGCTGATCCCGCGGCTATCCCAGGACGATGCGACCCGGCTCGTCGAGTCGGCCGACGCGAACCCCGCGCCGGCGGCGGGTCTCCGTAGCGCGCTTGAGCTGCGCGACCGCGCCGTGCTTGAGCTGCTGTACGGGTCGGCGCTGCGTCGGCAGGAGCTGTGTGACTTGACGCTCGCGGGCCTCGACTTCGAGCACGAGACCGTGCGGGTGGTCGGCAAGGGGGACAAGGCCCGGACCGTCCCGCTGACCGAGCCCGCCGTCGAGGCCCTCGGCGCGTGGCTGCGCCATGGGCGTCCGCTGGTGGTCGGTCACACCACGCCGGCGCGCAACGAGGTCTTCCTGTCGGTGCGCGGCAGACCCCTCGACGGGAGTGCGGTCTATCGGATCGTGGCGCCGCGGCTGCGTGCGATGGGGCGGGCCGGGGGGCCCCACCTGTTGCGCCATGCGGCGGCCACGCACCTCCTCGAGGGCCACGGCGCGCAGGAGGGCGCACACCTACGCGTCGTCCAAGAGGTGCTCGGACATGCGAGTCTTGCGACAACCCAGCGGTATACCGGCGTGACGACCAAAGACATCCAACGGCAGCTCAAGCGCGGGCATCCCCGCGGATGACCGTCGACGCCTCGGCATTCCGCCGACTGGCCGCCGCGTTCCTGGCGAGCCGCGCCAGTCCGTCGACCCGTGAGGCCTACCGCCGCGACCTCACCCACCTGGCCTCCGCCCTCGGGGTCGGCAAGGACGGGATTCCGAGCGGGCCCGAGATCCGCGATGCGTTCGGCATCGAAGATGATCCGGAGGTGCGCGCGCTACTGGAGCAGCTGGCTGGGCTCGGGCCCGAATGGTGGCGGAACTGGCGCGACGACTTGGACGGCAGCGCGGCGACACGCCGGCGCCGGGTCGCGGCCGTGCGTGCCTTCTGCCGCTGGTGGTCCCGCGTCTGCGACCTCGAGAACCCCGTCAGCGACCTGCGGCCCCCGGGCGTCGCGGCCTCCCCGCGCCGCGCCGGCCGGGAGGTCGTGGCGTTCGCCCAATCAGACATGCGGCGCCTGCTCGAGGCCGCGCGCCGGCCCGGACCGGTCGGCGCGCGGGATGTCGCACTGATCGAGATCCTCTACGGGTGCGGCCTGCGTGCGAGCGAGGCGGTCGGCCTGAACGTGTCGGCGTGCAACCTCGACGACGGCGAGGATCCGTACCTGGTGGTCACGGGCAAGGGCGCGCGGGTGCGGGCGGTCGCGGTACCTCAGGGCGCGCGCGTCGCGCTGCAGGCATACCTGCGCGTCGGGCGCCCGGAACTGGTCGCCAGGCGCCGCAGCGCCGGGACCGCGGACGCCGACGCGGTCTTCGTGTCGGTGCGGGGACGGCGGCTGGCACGCGAGGACGTGTGGCGGATCGTCGCCGCCATCGGGCGGCGCGCAGGGCTCCTGGATGAGGGCGGGCGCGTCTTCCCACACGCGCTGCGGCACTCCTGCGGGACCCACCTGATCCAGGCCGGCGTCGACATCCGCTACGTCCAGGCGCACCTGGGCCACGCGTCGCCCGTCACGACCGAGGTCTACACCCACGTGACCGCGGCCCACCTCAAGTCCGATTTCGATCGCGCCCACCCGCGGGCACGGTCAGGCGCCGGGGATGGCGCAGCCGACGCCGGCTGACCGGAAGCCGCCCTGGATCACGGCCGCCGCCTGCGCGAACGCGCGCGTGGTGGTCGTGGCCGGATTGGCGCCGCGCTCGACGGCGCCCGTTGCCGTCGTAAGGATGCCGGTGGCCGTGGCGAGCGCGGTGCGCAGGCGACCCCCCGGAGCACCGGCCACCGCGGCGATGTCGTTGCGGGCCGCGACCAGCACGGCGGCAGAGCGTTGCAGCTGCGTCTGGGCCGCGCGCTCGTCGATCGCCACCTGCGTCGTACCGTACGCGGACACGATGTCCTGACAGGCGGTTTGGGCGGCCGTCCGCAGGTCGGGTCCGGCGGGTGCGGTCGTGCGGGCGACGAGCGCGTCGAACAGGGCGCGCCCGAGGGCCCTCGCGCCGCAGGCAGGCGTGCCCAACTGCGCGGCGGCAGCATCGATCTGCTGATACGCGGCGACCCCCTGAAGCCGGAGCGGACCGAGCAGCCCCGACCCCGGCTGGATCAACAGCAGTGCCAAGTCGTGGTAGTCGAGGGCCTCGACGGCGGCGGCGTTGCGCAGGTTGATCAGCGCCTCCGGGTTGCTCGAGGTGTCCGGGAGGGCACCGAGGGCCAAGTTCAGCTTCGTGAAGGCGTCGCCCGCGGCGTTGGCCGCCGCGTGCGCGCTCGAGCGCGTCCCCGCCGCGCCGACGGGCGCGATCTTTGCCTGCGCAGCGATGCATGCAGGCGTCGGATCGGCCGATCCGCTCGCGCCGCAGGCGGCGAGGACCACGAGCAGGGCGGCCACGAGCATGAGCCCCGCGAGGACGGGGGTCACACGGGTTGCGCGGACCAAATGCCGGTGCCGAAAACGAGGATGCTCCACAGGCTGATCCAGGTCGTGCCCAGGATGATCGCCGTCAGGGCAACGTTGCGCCCCGGCACCAGCTCGCGCGCCTGGGCGATTTGCGTGTAGGCGACCAATCCGAGCATGACGCCGACCGGGGCGGCCGGGAAGAAGATCACCCCGAGCAGGCTGAACCCCAGGGCGACCGTCGCGCCGCCCGGACGCACGGGCAAGCCTGCGGCGTCGAGGCCCGGAGCGTGCTCGCCGTCCGACGGCATCAGCTCGCGCGCGCCCACGATCATGACGATGACGCCGGCGATCGCGACGAGGAACGCGACCCCGAGGATTTGGCCGCCAGACTCCAGGTGGGTGGCGGCACCCGAATGGAATCGTGTCGAGGTCTTGGCGATCGTGACCATCAGGGCCTCTGTCCCGCCGAGCCCGAACACGATCGCGGCCCCGAGCAGCTTCGCCAACGTCGCGCGGAGCAGCAGCATGCCGAGCAGTGCCAGCGCGGCGATCACGAACACCAGGATCGTATTGGCAGGGAGGTCGATGACCAGGTGACTTCCCGCGACGCGCCCGGGGCCCGAGACCAGCGGCCGCCCGCCCGCCGCCATCGCGATCACCGCCGAGATGATGCCGAGCACGAGGCCCGCGGACACCAGGCGCTGACGGGTCAGGGTCTCCAAAGATGCGTCTTTCATCGGGCTGGCTGGGGGTCCGGGGCGGTGATATGGCGCGGATGGAGGCCGGATGATCCCACGTCGAGTACCGCGACCGTGGGCCGGTACTGCTCGGCGTGCAGCCGACGGCGAAACCGTCGCACGGTCACGTCGATCGGCGCGTGCAGTGATCGCGGCACGGGGTCGCCCTCGGCGAACGCCCCGCCGGGACAGACCGCGCCAGGACAGATCATCAGGGTCGGCCCATAGTCGGCGATGCGGGGGACATGCCAGTGCCCGTAGACGATCGCGTCGACGGCGCCCAAGCGGTCTCTCAGCTCGACCTCGAGCCGGTGCTGCCAGCTGCGATCGCCCACGAGCATCGTCCGCGCGACCGCCGCCGCATCCCAGGCGGGGCCCCAGGAGCCGTGGACGAGCCCGATCCGCCAGCCGTGCACGCTGACTACCAGCGATTCGGGCAGCAGCTCGGCATCACGGTCATGGTCGCCCCGGACCGCCAGCACCGGGGCGAGCTCTTCCAGGTCGTCGAGCACGCCGGGCACCGACAGATCGCCGGCATGCAGGATCAAATCGCAGTCCGACAGCGCCTGGAACACCCAGTCGGGCATGACCTCGAGGTACTCGCCGACGTGCGAGTCGGCGATCAGGCCGATCCGTTGTCGAGCGCGCGCAGACGCGTCTCATCGACGCAGTACGCGCTCGCGCTCGGCGCGGGCAATCGCCGCGTGGACCAGGTGGCCGACCAGCTCGTCGTAGGGAACTCCTGCAGCGGCCATGAGCGACGGGTAGGCGCTGGTCGGCGTGAAGCCCGGGATCGTGTTGAGCTCCGAGACGATGACCTCGCCCCCCGGGGTCACGAAGCAATCGATGCGGCCCATCCCCTCGCAGCCCACGCAGTCGAAGGCGATCCGGGCGACCTCCTGCAGACGCCGGGTGACCTCGTCGGGCAGCACCGCGGGGATCTCGAGCTCGGCGCGCCCGGCCTCGTACTTGGTCTGGTAGTCGTACCAATCGGCGGCGTACCGGATCTGGCCTGGCGGCGAGACGATCGGCTCGCCGTCGTCGAGGATCCCCACCTCGACCTCCTTGCCGGTGATCGCCTGCTCGATCAGGACCTTCGCGTCGAACCTCAGCGCAAGCGCGACGGCATCATCCAGGTCGTCCGCATCGGCGACCCGGGAGATGCCGACGCTCGAGCCGAGCCGGGCCGGTTTGACGAACACCGGGTACCCCAGCGCGCCCACCGCGGCACGCAGGGCGGCGCCGTCGGTCTCCCAGCTGACGGGTGTCACGACGACCGCGTCGGCGACCGGAAGGCCGTGGTGGCGGGCGATCAGCTTGAACAGGGCCTTGTCCATGGCGATCGCCGACGCTGCGACCCCTGCCCCGACGTAGGGGACCCCGATCATCTCGCACAAGCCCTGAATCGTGCCGTCTTCGCCAAACGGCCCGTGCAACACGGGGAACACGACGTCGATGGCGGTCCCGCCCCCGCCCTCGAGGTCCACCAACTGCGCCTGGCCGCCGGACGCGCTGAGGGTGACCGGGCGCCCGTTATGGGTCCAGACGCCGGATGGCGCGATCACGACCGGCACGATCGTGAATTGCTCGGGATCGAGCGCGGCCATGACCCCGCGCGCCGACGACAACGAGACCTCATGCTCGCTGCTGCGGCCGCCCATGAGCACCAGGACCGTCGTCGGCATGCTCATCCGGGCGGGGGCGCCGCCGAGGTCGACGTGCTCGTCGTCGGCGTCGTGGTGGTGGTTGTCGTTGTCGTCGTCGATTGCGGGCCGAGGCTCACGGTGTACCGCACCGTGGCGCCCTGGGCGAGCGAGGTGCCCGCCGTAGGCGTCTGGGCAAACACCGTGCCGGCGGGCGCAGACGAGCTGTAGGCCGTCTCTGCCACCGGACTGAACCCGGCCGAGCGGAGGTTCGATGCGGCCGCGGAGCTGGTCAGGCCGATCACGCTCGGCACGGTCGCCGTCGCCGGACCCGTGCTGACCACCAGGTTGACGCTGGCCCCGGCCTGCGAAGACGTGCCCGCCGATGGGTTCTGGGCGATCACGTCGCCGTTGGCGACGCTCGAGCTCGACTGGTCGGTGACCGTGCCGACGACCAGCCCTGCCGACTTGAGCAGCTGGGAGGCCGACGACAACGACTTGCCGACCACGTTGGGCACCGAGGCGCCGGAGCTGACGGTGATTGTCACCGACTGCTGGGGCGCCAGCTGTGTCGCGGCAGTCGGGCTCTGGGAGATCACGTTTCCGGTCGCCACGCTCGAGCTCGGTGCGGTCAAGACGAGCACAGAGAAGCCCGCGTTCTGGAGCGCTGTGGTCGCCGCGGACTGCGAGAACCCCACGACGTTTGGCACCGACGTCGTCTTGGGGCCGCCACCCACGTTGATCGTGACCGTGCTGCCCTTCTTGACCGATTGGCCGCCGGCCGGATCGGTGCTGACGGCCAGGCCCTTGTTGGCGTCCGAGCTCGGGACGTCCTTGGTGGCCGTCTTCAGCCCGAGGGCGGTCAGCTCGGCCTCGGCGGCGCTGACCGACTGGCCGGCGATGTCGGTCGGGACCGTGACCTGGTTGCTGGAGCCGCTGCTGCGCGACACCAGCAACACCGCAGCGACGGCCGCGATGCCCAGCACCACGATGAGCGCGATCACGATCGTGGTCGTGCGGTTGCGCTTCTGCTTGGCCGGCGGCCGCGCCGCCGCGGTCGCGGGACTGGCGGCGAGCGGCGCGGTGGCGGTCGGCTGGGAGGGCGGGGTGCTGGCGGCCATCAGCGCCGTCTGCGCGGCTGCCTCCCCGGCGGCCGCGCCCAGGATCATCGTGTGCTGGCCGGTGCTGGCGGGATCCAGCTGCCGGCGGACATCGCTGAGCGCCGCCGAGAACTCCTCGGCGCTGCGGTAGCGCTCAGAGGGGCGCTTGGCGAGCGCGGTCATGACGACCGCCTCGAGCGCGGGCGGGATGTCGGGCTCGTAGGTACTGGGCGGGACCGGCGGCTCGTTGATCTGCTTCATCGCGACGACTACCGGCCGCTCGCCGTCGAACGGGACCCGCCCGGTGAGCATCTCGTAGAGGACGATGCCGGCCGAGTAGCAGTCGCTCGCACTGGTGAGCTCACCGCCGTGCGCCTGTTCGGGTGACAGGTACTGGGCCGTGCCGATCACCGAGCCGGCCTCGGTCATCTCCGACTCGGCGCCTGCGCGCGCGATGCCGAAGTCGGTGACCTTCAGCAGCCCGTCGCTTGCGAGCATGACGTTTTGGGGCTTGATGTCGCGGTGGATCACGTCCCGGCGATGTGCCGCGGCGAGCGCGGCCAGGATTTGCTGGGCGTAGTCGATCGCCTCGAGCGGCGGCAGGGCCCCGCGGGTCCGGATCAGCGATTTCAGGTCTGGCCCGGTCAGGTACTCCATCACGATGAAGTAGGTGCCGTCGGTCTCGCCGCGGTCGAAGACCTGGACGATGTTGGGATGGTTCAGCTGGGCCGCGGCCGAGGCCTCGCGGCGGAAGCGCTCAACGAACGCGGGGTCGGCGGTGTAGCGGTCCGCCAGCACCTTGATCGCCACGTCGCGGCCCAGGTGCGGGTCGTGGGCGCGGTAGACGTTGGCCATCCCGCCGCTGCCGAGCAGCTCGATGATCTCATAGCGCCCGCCGATGATCTCGCCCGGCCGGAAATCGCCCACTAGTGACTCCTCGCGATGATCGCCTGCATTACGGCGCGCGCGATCGGCGCCGCCACCACCCCACCCTGGCTGGGGGTGTTCTCGATGAGCACGGCGACCGCCACCGTCGGCGCCGAGGCCGGCGCGAACCCGATGAACCAGGCGTCGTTGATGCCGGACACCGGCGTCTCGGCGGTCCCGGTCTTGCCCGCGACGTCGAGGCCCGCCAGCGCGGCGGCGGTGCCGGTGCCCTCCTGAACGACGTCGCGCATCATGGCGGTGACCTCCGCGGCGACCTCGGGGGTCGTCGCGACCGAGAAGACGGAGTTGTGGTGGGTCATGAGCACCGACCCGCCGGTGTCCGTGACGCGCTGCACAAGATACGGGGTCATGATCGTCCCGTGATCGGCGATGGCCGCTGCGACCATTGCGTTCTGCAACGGCGTGACCAGCAGCTGCTCCTGCCCGATGCCGATGCGAGCGGTGTCCTCACCGGGCTGGTTGCTCGGCAGCAGCGTGGTGCGGTTGTACCGGCCGGACGGGATCACCATGCCGTCCGGCAGGTCGACCGAGGGGGCGCGCCCGAAGCCGAAGGCAGTCATCGCGGCGCCCAGACGCTGCGCCCCGAGCGCGAGGCCCACCTTG
The DNA here is from genome assembly GCA_963768285.1 of uncultured Thermoleophilia bacterium. Lineage (GTDB taxonomy): Bacteria > Actinomycetota > Thermoleophilia > Miltoncostaeales > Miltoncostaeaceae > CAITWD01. The sequence goes on along the minus strand of CAVYHI010000024.1, from coordinate 8,657 downwards.
GCGAAGGTCGTGTTGATCGAGTGGGTCAGGGCCTGCGTCAGGGTGTTGGGGCCGAACTTCTCACCGGCGAAGTTATGCAGCGGCTGGCCCGAGGCGATGATCGTCCCGGTGTCGTTGAACATGCTGTTCGGGGTGTAGAGGCCATCCTCGAGTGCGGCCGTCGCGGTGATGACCTTGAAGGTCGATCCGGGTGGATAGCCTTGCTGGACGGCCCGGTTGACCAGGGGGCTGCCGGGCTGGGCAAGGATCGAAGAGAAGTTCTGATCGACCTGGTTGAGGTTGTAGCCCGGTGAGGAGGCCATGACCTCGACCGCGCCCGTGCGGGGATCGAGCGCGACGACCGCGCCCTTCTGCCCGGCGAGCATCTGGTTGGCGATCTGCTGGGCGGCGGGGATCAGCGTCGTGTGCACCGCAGCGCCGTGCTTGGCGCGCAGGCCGAGGCGCACCAGCAGCGACTCAGCCCCGTAGTCGCCGGCGAGCCAGTTGTTCTGGCTGAGCTCGAGCGCCGTCGAGCCCTCGCGGAAGTTGGAGTAGCCGACCGTTTGCGGTGCGAGGGTCCCGTTGGGGTAGGTCCGGTGATAGACGACCTGGCCGCTTTCGTTGTTGCTGACGCTGACCGCCAAGCGGCGTGCCGTCGGCGGCGAGGATCGGGCCCCGGGCGATCAGCCGCGAGCGCTGAATCGTCTGGGGATTGCCCAAGCGGTTGTTGATGGCGCCCGCGTGCACGACCTGCCAATACCCGAGCGCGAACGCCAGCAGCACGAACCCGCCGGCGAGCACCGAGAACACGCGGCTGATCGACCTATTCACTGGCACCCTCCATCGCCAGCGCACGCTCGTGGTCGCGCGCTGCGGCGCGCACGCGGCGTGGGACCCGCGGTCGGTAGGGCACCCGCGAGCGGTGGCTGACCACCGCCAGCAAAGCGATGATGGCGAAGTTGGTCACGACACTCGAGCCGCCGTAGCTCATGAACGGGAGCGTGACGCCGGTCAGCGGGATGACGCGCACGATGCCGCCGACGATCACGAACGCCTGGATTCCGAGCGTCGTCGCGAGCCCGACGGCCAGCAGCTTTGAGAAGCCGTCGGGCGCCTGGGCCGCGATGGTGAACCCGCGGGCCACCAGCACGATGAACAGACACAGCAGCGCCACGGCGCCCAGCAGTCCGAGTTCGGCCGCATAGGCGGTGAAGATGAAGTCGGTGTCGAGCACCGGGATCACGTAGTTGCCGGTGGTGGTCAGCAGGTAGCCCTGGCCCCAGCCGGGCCCGATGATCCCGGCGTTGGCAAGCGCGTATAGCGACTGGACGATCTGGAAGCCCTGGCCCTGGGCGTCAGAGAACGGATGCAGCCAGGTATCGACGCGCGTCTGCACGTGGGGGATCACCGCCCACACGCCCACGGCGCCGACGGCGAACAGCACGAGCCCGCCGGCCACGTAGGCACCGCGCCCCGAGGCCACGTACAGCATCGCGATGAAGACCCCGAAATACAGCAGCGGGGTTCCGAAGTCGTTGAGCAGGCCGAGGACCGCCAGGCAGGAGCCCATGATTACCACCATCGGGCCGAGCACGGCCATTGGCGGGACCGGGATGCCGAGGAACCGCCGGGTCGGGATCGCCAGCAGCTCACGCTTGTCGCGCAGATAGCCGGCCAGGAAGATCACCAGCAGCACCTTGGTGAGCTCGCTGGGCTGGACGGTCTGGCCGCCCGGCAGCCGGATCCACAGCTTGGCGCCTGAGATGTTGGTGCCGAACACGACCGTCGCCAACAGCAGGGCCACGGCGCTCAGGCCGAAGATGTACCGGTACTGCTCGAGGACGTGATGATCGGGGATGAACACGATCACGCCGATGAACACGGCTGTCGCCACCCCGAGCCACAGCACCTGTTCCCGCGCCAGCACCGGGTTGATGCGATAGAGGGTCACCATCCCGAGTGCGGTGATCGTCCCGACGATCGGCAGCAGATAGGGGTCCGACTGGGGCGCCCGAAGCCGCAGCGCGATGTGCATGAGCAGAAACAGGCCCGCGATGACCCCCAGCACGGTGATCGGGCCGGCTTCGACGCTGCGCGACTGCGCGCTCGCGACGCTGGCGGCGCCCAGCAGCCCAATCGCCGCGGCCGGCACAAGCAGGCCGAGTTCACGGTTACGCGCGGACACCTAGCCGCCGGTCTTCGTCTTGGTGGCGGGCGCGGGGGCGGCCGTGATCGTCGGGATCTGGGGCAGCCCGTCCGTCCAGACCATGTTCGCCGCCGTGTGGACGGTGGCACCCTCGCCGCCGACGCTGCCGAGCTGGTGCGCGAGCTGACCGCCCTTGACGCTGGCGACCGGCACGCCGGTGTTCTGCCAGTGCGCGGTCAGATCGACCGGTCCAAGCTTGATGCCCTGATCGACCCAGACCGTGCCGCCGGGGCCGGCCTCGACCGTGAAGCTGCGCGAGATCGCCCACCATGCGCCGCCGATCATCAGCAGGACCACCAGTACCGCCGCACCGACCAGCAGGCCGGTGCGCGAGACGCGCCGGCGGGCGGTCGACGCGGGCTCGAGCACACGGGCCCCGATCGCTGGCGCCGCGACGGGCACGGGCTCGGGCGCGGCACCGTCGATGACCGGGTGTTCCTGGGTGGTGCCGCTGGTGTCCGGCCGCGATGAGCGGTGCTGTGGACCGTACCCGACGCGCGCCAGCACAACCGTGACGTTGTCGGCGCCGCCGGCCGCGTTGGCCCGGTCGACGAGGGCGTGCGCGGCATCGTCGAGGCCGGACACCGCGCCGAGCACGTCGGCGATCCCGGCGTCATCGACCTCCGTGTAGAGGCCGTCACTGCATAGCAGCAGTACGTCGCCCGACCGCAGGGGCTCGGTTGCCGCGTCGACCTCGACGTCGGGCTCCGCCCCGAGCGCCCGCGTGATCACGTTGCGATGGGGGTGCTGGGCCGCCTCATCGGGCGAGATCGTGCCGCGCCGGACCATCTCGGCGACGACCGAATGGTCATGCGTCAGCTGGCGCAGCGCACCGTCACGCCAGAGGTAGGCTCGCGAATCGCCGACGTGGACGATCTGCGCGACGCCGTCGTCGACGGCGACGGCCGTCATCGTCGTGCCCATGCCCTGCTTGGAGGGGTCGCTGGCGGCCGTGCGGCGGATGGCGCGATTGGCGGATTCGAGCGCGCCGCGCAGGCTGGCGGTATCGATCGGGCCGGACAACTGACGGATCGCGCGGATCGCCAGTTGCGCGGCCACCTCCCCGGCGGCCGCGCCACCCATCCCGTCGGCGACGGCGACGAGCTCGTCGTGCGCGTACGCGCGGTCCTCGTTGTGATCGCGGACACGTCCGGTATCGGTGTGCCGAGCGAGCTCGACGACATGGAGCGGCGCGTCCGCCACCGGCTATTCCTCGTAACGCAGGACCGTCTCGCCCAGCCGCAACTCGTCGTGAACGCGCAGCTGCGCATCGCCGGTGATGCGCTGGTCGTTGATGAAGGTCCCGTTGGTGGAGCCGAGGTCCTCGACGTAGAAGAAGACGCCGCGGCGCAGGATCCGCGCGTGCATGTGCGACATGAACTGGTCGTCGACGGCGAGGTTGTTGGCCGGGGCGCGCCCGATCGACAGGCCGCCCTCGAGCGGGAGCTCGGTCCCGGCGGTGAGCCCCGGGCCGCGCTCGATGACCAGCCGCGGGCTGAGGTTGGCGTCAAAGTCGAAGCTGCCCGAGCGTCCCATGTCATCCACCTCGGATTCGGCGTGTTCGGAATTCGCTGCCGCCAGCGGCATGGCTGCGGCGGCGACGGCGACTGGGGTAGGTGCCGGAGCCGGCGGCGCGCTGGCTGCACGCGCGGGCGGCGGCGCAGTCACAGGCCGGACCGCGGCCGAGACGGATTCCACGGGATCCTCCAGCGCCAGGGGCGGCGGCGTCGCGGACCTGATCTGGCGGGCAGACGACCGCACGATCCAGGCAACCACGCCAAATAGCAGCACCAGGATCGCTGCTTGGGCCATCAGCAATTCGGTGCTCGTCATGCACTCATCCCGTCCATGGGTGCGGCATCACGAGACCTCGACGCGAATCTGGGTAGCCCCCATCGTGATGACGTCGCCGTTGGCCAGCGCATGCCGCGTGACCGGGCGCCCATTGACCGAGACGCCGTTGGTGGAGTCTAGGTCGATCAGGAAGTAGTCGTAGCCGACGTGCCGGATCTCGCAGTGCTGGCGGCTGACGTTCGGGTCGGCGACCACGATGTCGCGTTCGCGGCTGCGGCCCAGGGACGTCACACGCTTGGTCAGCGGGATCCGCTCGCCGTCGAGCACGAGCGTCATCGTCTCCGGATGCAGACCGGATGCCTGCGCGTCCGCCGCGGAGATCACTTGTGTCCCGCTGACCCCCGCCAGGGCGGCGTTCGCGGCGGCGACCGGTGCGGGCGGCGTCGCGACCGGGGTGGGCACGGCGCCGAGCGACTCGTCGCGTGGCGGCACGTGGGCATCGGCCGCCGCCGCGGGCGACGGCTCCGGGGGCGTCTGGCCGGCCGGGGTCGCCGGCGCATCGGCCATCCGGCAGCTGATGCCGAATTCGCCGGCACGCAGGTCCGTGTCGGTGACGATGGCCACCGTCGGGGGCGCGACCAGCGAGAAGCCGCTGCCGCGGGCGTGCGCCTCCAGATAGGTGGCCAGCTCGTGGGTCAGGGTCGTCTCGTAGCTGGAGAAGGACTCGTGATCCTGCGGCGACAGGTGGACCGTGTACTCGTTGGGGACGTAGACCTTTGCGACCGAGATCGTCTTGTTGAGGTCCATCTCGCGTGCCAGCTTGCGGGCGAGCTCGACGGGCTGCAACTGGGATTTGAAGGCGCGCCGGAAGCCACGTTCGAAGGTGGTCTCGAGCGACTGCTCTATGCGTCGGAATACGCTCATCAGATCGGTCCACGCAGGGTAGCGGACCGTGGCTCGGAACCCATCCGCGAGAGGGTCCGCCATGGGCGCAGCGCCCAGACGACGATGAGGATAGCCGAGGGCGCCACGGAGGCGATCCCGACCGTCGGGTCGGGCAGATCGACGACCGCGACGCCGCCCAGGGCCGCGGACCACACCAGGCAGGCGACCACGCGCTGGCGGCCCGGACGCGTGCGCAGGATGAGCGGTGCCGCCAGCGCGGCGGCCAAGAGCCCCGCGCCGCCCCAGAGGATCCACCACGATCCGGAGAGCAATGCCTGGATGTCGGAGACCGCTGCGGCCGGGTCCCGCACGCCCGTCAGCGCCTCACTGGCCGGACGCGCGGCGGCAGGCCCCAGCAACAGCGGCCGCCCGCTCCACAGCTCCCAGCCGAAGGTCAGCGCGAGCCCCCAGACGATCGCCCACACGCGTTCGCGCGTGGACCTGATTCCTGCACTCAGCATGCAGGCCAGCGGCAGGAGTCCCACCCAGGCGCCCGCGATGGCGACCAGCGGCAACCCGAGCCGCCGCGGCCACTGCCAACCGGTGATGATGAACGCGCTCAATCCGATCGCCACCAGGACGGCCGCACCGACGCTCGTCCGCCCCACCAGCAGCACGGCCGCCAGGGCGACGACGCCCGCGGCCAGCCGCGGCCAACGCACGCCGATCGCCCCGGCCGCGACGGCCCCGATGGCGATCTCGCCCGCGTGCAGGTTGCTGAGGCCCAGCAGGACCCCGGCCGCCGCGAGGCTCGTTGCCGTCAGCGAGATGACCGGGTCGCGCACGCGCCGCAGCCGCTGCTGACGCAGCACGTGCTCACGGGCGCCGTGGATCGCCGTATCGAGCTCGTGTCGGAGCTCCCGGGCGGTCGGACGGTCGTCGGGGTTCCGCGCCAGTCCGTGCATCACCGCTTCGGACAGGCGGTGCGGGAGGTCCGGGCGCACCTCGCCGAGCGGGGCGATTTCGCCCATGGCCGCCCGGCGCGCGGTCTCGGCGGCCGACCCGCCGGCCAGCGGGTTGGCCCCCGCCAGCAGTTCGTAGAGCACCACGCAGGCCGAGTAGACGTCGCTGGGCGGTCCGACGGTCAGCGCGCGGGCCTGCTCGGGTGACATGTAGGCGATCGTGCCGACCAGGGACCCGGCCGAGGTCATCGTCGTGTGGTCGGTCAGGCGCGCCACGCCGAAGTCCGCGAGCCGCGCATGGCCGTGGGCGTCGATGAGTACGTTCTCGGGCTTGACGTCGCGGTGGACGATGCCGCGCCCGTGGGCGTGCTCGAGTGCCGCCAGGACCTCCATCATCCGCTGGGTGGCCCAGCCGGGCGTCGGGCGCCGCGTGCTGCACGCCGTGCCGAGCGACGGGCCGTCGACGAGCTCCCAGACCAGGTACACCAATTGCGCGCCGCGGCCCCAGTCGAGCAGGCGGACGATGTTGGGGTGCTCGAGCCGCTGGGCGGCGCGAATCTCGACCTCGATGCGCGAGAGCAGCTCGGGGGACGCGGGGATGGTCTTGACCGCCACCGCGCGACCGGAATGGATGTCCTCGGCGACGTAGACCGCGGAGGTCGCACCACGGCCCAAGAGGCGGCCGAGCCGGTAGCGGCCCAGCGCGATATCCGGGCGGCCTGGTCCCATCAGACAGACCTGTTCGCCGCGGGCCGATGCGTCCCTGCCGCGCCGCCCACACCACGGCGTGTTGCCGCTCGCAACGGAGGTGGTAGGGTTCGCCGACTGTCCGTGCGACAGGACGTCATGGGCGAGTGGTGGAATTGGTAGACACGCTAGGTTCAGGGTCTAGTGCTCATAGAGCGTGGGGGTTCGAGTCCCCCCTCGCCCACCTCCAGCAACAGCGGTGAGCAGGTCGCTCCCAGTACTCCGACAGGGGTCGTAATCCGTGACCGATTCGGAGGACATGCCCCCCACCGGGCCACTCGACGAGACCGATGAAACCGGGCGAAATCGCATCCCGGCCGAGAATGGGTCCGCCAACGGGCCGGGCGAGTTCGCGGCCCATGAGGACCTCGGCCACCCCGACGACTTCTTCGCGGAGCTAGAACGCCGCAATCGCGGCGAGGAGATCGTGCCGAAGGCCGAGCCGGAGGACTTCGGCTTCGACGACATCTCTCGCGACGACGTCGAGGAGACCGCCCCCGGGAAGGCCGGCGACTCGGGTGAGGGCAGCGGCGCCTCCCGGACGTCGCGGATGCGCGGCGGCGCCAGGCGGCGCTCGGGCGGCGCGTCGGGACGCCCGCCGCGCACGCGCCCGGCCGAATCGCCATTTTCGAACCCGCGGGTACGGCTACTGCTCGGCATCGTGGTGGTCGTGGTCGCCGTGGCGGTCATCGTGCTTATCGTGCGCGATTACGAGCGCAACCGCTTGGTTGACGGTTACACCTCCTACGTGACCAAGTCCGGTCAGATCGCCCAGGCATCCGCCGCGCTCGCGACGAACCTGGTCCGTACCGTGCAGAACACCAGCGGTCAGCCGACCGCGCAGCTCCAGGCCGACCTGACCGCGCTGGCGACCCAGGCGGGGCACCAGACCACCCAGGCCCAGAGCCTCGATGTGCCCTCGGGCGTGGTGACGCCAACCGGGCGCTGGTCCTGGCCCTGCAATACCGGCAGGACGGGCTCCAGGCGCTCTCGTCGAATCTCCAGTCGATCGTGCATTCGGACTCCGACACCGCCGCCGCGCAGTCGATCGCCAGCTCCATGCAGCAGTTCATGGCCTCGGACGTGATCGTCCAGGATTCGTACCTCACCGAAACCGCGCAAGCGCTCCGGAACGAATCGATCACCGGGGTCTCGGTGCCGAGCCCCAACTCGGTGACTTTCCTGCAGGGGTCGAACCAGAACTACGTCCTGGCCTCGGGTGCGGCGCACCTGCTGGGCCCGTTGCGCCATGTCGGAACCGAGTCGTCCGGCCAGGGAGCGCCCGTGGGGCTTAGCCTGGTTTCGGTCGTGGCCGAGCCCAACTCGATCACCCTGACCCCCGGAATCGCCGAGACCATCCCGGCGTCGAGCAACCTGCACTGGGCGGTGACCGTCCAGAACGGCGGCTCGTACGTGGAGAACAACATCAAGGTCAGCGCGTCGCTGAGCTACGGGACGACGCCCGTCGATGTCGAGACCAACACGATCACCTCGATCAATCCGGGGCAGCAGCTGTTGATCAGCGTCCCGGGCCCGCAGGCCAGCGCCGTCAAGCTCGGCACGCTTGGGCTGCTGCACGTGCAGGTCGCGACCGTCCCCGGCGAGCAGAACGTCGCCAACAACGCTGCCGATTACCCGATCACGGTCACCTTTAGCTGAGGCCGCGCCCGATGAATACGACGACAGTCGCCGCCGTAGTCGCCGCGAGCATCCCCGGAATCATCGCCATCGTGTTGGTGATCGTGCTGTGGGTGCGTCTGCGGCGCGTCCGCGGTGCGCAGACGGTGCTGCTGCCGGACGGGTCGACGGCCAACCTGGTCGACCTGCACGCCACGCTGCGCCGTAACGTCATGGCCGTCGATCAGGCGATCCGCCAGCTGACCGACCAGGTCGGCGAGCTCGCCGCGAGCACCGAGCGGGAGATCGCCCAGTGCCTCCGGGTCAACGGCGTGGTCCGGTACGACGCGTACGGCGACATGGGCGGCCAGCAGTCATGGTCGATCGCGCTGGTCGACGGCTCGGGCACCGGCAGCGTCATGACCTGTCTGCATGCGCGGGACCATGCGCGCATGTACGTCAAGGAG
>CAVYHI010000023.1:0-86211 GCA_963768285.1 uncultured Thermoleophilia bacterium | reverse complement strand
CGGACACGCAAACCTTTCGATGGGCGTTCACTCGGGCCGGCCGAGTCTACCGGCCACGGTTTGCGCTCGGCCAGATCGTTCCCAAGGAGCGATAGCCGCAAACTGCGGGCAGCGTGGCCGCGTGTTCGGGGTGGGTAATCTTGCCCAGGTCAGACCGATAACGATGCGGAGGAACCGATGCCGGGCACGATGCGCGCACTTGTCACCCATCAGTGGGGCGACCCGGAGGAACTGCGCTTGGAGGAAGTCCCGGCCTGAGGCCGGCGAGGGCGAGCTGCTGCTGCGGGTCCGGGCAGCCGGGATCAATCCGGTCGACTGGAAGACACGCCGCAACGGGGGCCTGATGAAGAGCCGCGGGATCGAGCCGCCGGTCATCCTCGGGTGGGACGTCTCCGGCGTCGTCGACGCGGTGGGCCCGGGCGTCGAGGGCTTCGCCGTCGGCGACGAGGTCTTCGGTCTGGTCGGATTCCCCAAGGCCGTCGGCGGATACGCCGAGTACGACGTGGTCCCCGCCGCGGAGGTGGCGCCCAAACCCGCCAACATCTCCCATGAGGAGGCCGCATCCCTGCCGCTGGTTGCGCTGACCGCCTACCAGGCGCTCGAGCTTGGCGAGCTCTCGGCCGGGCAGCTCATCCTGATCGACGCCGCAGCCGGCGGCGTCGGTTCGATCGCGGTGCAGCTGGCGAAGGTCCGCGGCGCGCGCGTGGCCGGCACAGCCGGTCCGGGCAATCAGGAGTTCCTGCGGGAGTTGGGCGTCGACATCCCGATCGACTACACCTCGACCGACTTCGCCGAGGTGCTCTCGGACGTCGATGTCGTCTTGGAGAGCCAGGGCGGCGACGTGCGCCAGCGCTCGTGGGGCGTCCTGCGCAAGGGCGGCGTGATGGTGTCGATCCTCGGGCCGCTGCCCCAGGAGGACGCCGCAGCACACGGCGTGCGTGGCGTGCACATGCTCGTACACCCCGACGGCGCCCAGATGCGGCAGATCGCCGATCTGGTGGCCAGCGGTGCGGTGCGCGGGTATGTGCAGGAGGTATACCCGTTCGAGCGGGCCGCGGACGCGCATCGCGCCGCCGAATCGGGCCACACCCGCGGCAAGCTGGTGCTGGTCCCCTAGCCCGGGCTTTGCGGTCCGGATGCGCCATCGGGCGCGCCCGGACCCGCCCGAGTGCCGCCCGGGTCGGCGCCGTGGCACCATCCGCGTGGCGGTGCGTCGGCCGATGCCGGTGGGACAATGACGCACGCAGTGCTTGAACGAGGGTGGTCACGTGAGCCGAGTCAAGGTCGTGAGGCGCCGGGTCGTTGCCGCGGTGGTGGTGCCGGCGTGTCTGGTGCTGGCCGGCTGCGGGGCCGCCTCGCTGCCGGCGCCGACGACCACCCTGCCGACCGGCGCGCGCGTCGGTCCGCAGGTGTTCCTCGGCGATTCGGCCGCGACCACGGCGGCCATCCGCAACTTCGCCGCCACGCTCGGTGCGAACGGCCAGACGTTGACCGTCGCGCAGGCCAAGGCCGAGGCGCCGTCGCTCGACACCGCGGTCAGCGCAGCCCAACTCGGCCTGCGGCGGCTGACGGTCCAGGAGGTTGACGACTCACGACTTGACGCCCAGCGCCAGGCGATCCTCGGCCCGCTCGGGACCGTCGTGGCCCAGATGTCGGCCATCGACACGGCGGCACACGCAGGGACCTGAACACCGTAGTCGCACATTTGGCGCCGCTACGGGCTGCGATTACCGCCCTCCAGCAGGCGGGCGGCAGCTAGTTCGCGCCCGCAGGGCGTCCGCAGGACGGTGCGGCTGTGCGTCCGCGGCCGGCCTTACCGGTCCGCGGACGCGACTACGGGGTCTTAGGCGGCGTGCGCGGGCGCGTCGGCGACGACCGGCGGCACCACGTGCCACGGAATCGTGATCGCCCGGCCGTCCATCGTGATCTGACCGGCGCTGCGCAGCTTGGAAAAGCCGGTGGTGACGGCCTCGCGCGATGCCCCCACCAGTGAGGCCCACTGGGCGTGCGTGAGGTCCAGCCGCAACTGGATCCCCTCGGGAGCCGCCACACCGAAGCGGTCGGCGAGCTGGTGCAGCCGGGCACGCAGGCGGTCTTCGACGCGCATCTCGGAGATGAGCGCAACCGTCTGGCTCAACGTCGAGGTGCGCTCAGACAGCACCTGCGCCAGATTGCGACCCAGGCGCGGGTAGCGCGACATCAGCGCCTCCAGCGACTGGCCCGACAGTGGCGACACCGCCGAGTCCTCGAGCGCGGCGATCATCGGCTCGATCCCGCTGCCGAGGGTCGAATAGACGTTGCCCTCGTCGAGGATCGCGGTCATGACCTCATGGCCGGCAGCCGTGGATTCGAACACGGCGATCCGGCCGGCGCGGACCACGAACAGGTGGTCGGGCCGCAGCAGCGGCTCCGGGATCTCACCTCCGCGGGGCCAGCGCACGACGGGAAGGCGGTTCTCCAACATCGTGAGGTCGGCGGCGGGCAGTCCGGCAAACAGATCCATACGGGCAATGCTGAGCCGCGAGGCAAACCGAGGACGGTTTGGGGTCGCGGGCAGCTGGGAAACATCTTTGAGTGCGATAGCCATATCCAGACTGTCGCACCCAATTGTTATGGGGGTGCGATGGAACGCGGAAGATGTCATGGCGGCGCATTATGTGCTTGTGCGCGCGCAGCCGGCCGCAGGTCGGCCTCAGCGGGCGGCGCGCGTCGCCCTGGGCGGAGGCTGGGGCCAGACCGCGTGCTCGTGCACCCGCAGCTCGACGTAGATCAGTGCGACGGCGGCGTTGCCGACCGGCGCCACGAGGGTGAGGGCGATGAACGCGCCGAGTCCACGCAGCACGACCCCGAGGGTCCCGCCCACGGCGCCGAGGGGGATGTTGATCAGATCAGCGATCAACAGGCCTGCGAGCCCGACGGTGATCTGGATCGCCAGCCAGCTGCCCAGGACCCACCAGAAATGGCCGCGTACGAGCGCCACGCTCCGACCGATCGCCTCGCGGACGCCGCGCTGCTCGGTCACGACGCAGATCGGCGCGACCAGCCACACGACGAACAGGTAGATCCCCGGGATCAGCAGGGCCAGGAAGCCCAGGAGGATCCCGATGGCGGTGACGAAGACGACCGCCACCAGCGGCCAGAACCGTTCGCCGACTCGCTCGAGGGCGATGCCGGCGCTGGCGGACTTGCCGTTGACCAGGTAGAGGATCAACACCGTGGTCGCCGCGATCGACAGCTGCCCCAACAGGAGCTGGGGCAGCAGCGTCAGCAGCTCCTGCACCAGCTGACGCAGCCGGCTCGACGCCCCGCCGTAGGCGAGCTGGCTGCCGATCAGCAGCACGGACTCGGGCAGCGTGCTGACCAGCGCCACGAGCACCAACGGGACCGGCACCGAGCGGTAGGTCAGCAGCGAGGTGCGCATGATGCCCGCAAGCCCGAGCGGCCGCGCGGGCGGCGGTCCGGCGTCCTGGGTCACTGCCACTCGTCCTCGAACGGCTGTGCCTCGGCCGCGAGGTCGTCGATGTCGAGCCCCAGGCTCTGCAGGAAGAAGGGCGTCATGAGGTTCAGGGTGTGCCGGCACGCCGGGCAGATGGGCAGGGGCGGCGGGGGCGGCAGCTGCGGATGCTCCCCCCGCAGCGAGTACGCCTTGCCAACGTACTTCGTGCAGACGCCGCAGCTGCCCGACTTGGCATCGAAACGCACCAGATCCCACCCGGCATCTGCGATCTGGGCGAGCAGGCCGCGCGTCTGTTGGGCATAGGCCTCCGCCTCAGTGGCGAGCCGCGCCCGTGCGCCCGGATCCCAGCCCTCCCGGAGCGCCCGCGCAAAGGGCTCCGGGGGATCAGGGACGTCACGGAAGCGCTCGGTCCACCGATCGATCTCGGCGTCCCAGTCGCGCGCGCTCACGCGCTCAGTCCTCGATGAAGTCCACCGGGACCGGGCCCGGGACTAGGCCCGCCTCGGCGCCGCGGCGCAGCAGCTCGTCGATAGCCGCCCGCCCGTCCTCGCCGTAGTCGAGGGTCCGCTCGTTGACGTACATGCCGACGAACCGGTCCGCCAGATCCATGTCGAGTCCGCGGCCGAAGCGCTCGGCGTGCTCGAGCGCCGGTTGCCGGTGCTCGAGCGCGTAGGCGATGCTGTCGCGCAACAGGTGCGAAAGCCGCCGCAGGGTCGCCTCATCGCCCACGTCCCGGCGGACCGCGTTGCTACCCAGCGGCAGGGGCAGACCCCCGGTGAGCTCGTCCCACCAGATCCCGAGATCGAGGATGTTCACCAGGCCTTGGGTCTGGTAGGTCAGCTGGCCTTCGTGGATCACCAGGCCCGCGTCGACCTTGCCGTCGGCCACGACGTCGAGGATCTCGTCAAACGGGGTGAGCACCGGCTCGGCGATACGGCCCACGGCCAGCTGCAGCTCGAGGAACGCGCTGGTCCAGGCGCCGGGCACCGCGACGCGCAGCGACGGCAGCTGGGCCGGGTCGAGCTCATTGCGGGCGACGACCATCGGGCCGTACTTCTCGCCCATGGACGCGCCATGCGGCAGGAGCCGGTACTTGTCGGCCACGTACGCGTACGCGTGCACCGAGATCGCGGTCACTTCCAAGCGCCCCTCGAGGGCCCATTGGTTGAGCGTCTCGATGTCGCGCAGGATGTGCTCGACGCGGAAGCCCTCCATCGGGATGAGTTCGTTGGCGAGCGCGTAGAACATGAACGCGTCATCGGGGTCTGGGCTGTGGCCGATCCGGATCAGCTGCGATGCCACGCGGGCTCCTCGGTGTGGGAATGGGACCTCGCCATCCTAGTCGGCCATCGACGGGGCGTCCGGACGGTTGGTCGGCGGCGGTGACCAGAACTCGCGCATCGCGACGCCCCGAACCAGGCCGCCCGGCCCGTGGCTGACGGTCATCCCGGCGCGCGCCATGACGCCGATCGACCCACGGTTGTCGTCGGTGGTGTTGGCCGTCACCCGGGTCACCTCCGACCGGCTGAAGGCCCACTCGAGCATCGCGACGACGGCCTTGGTGGCGTAGCCGTACCCACGCGCCGCCGGCACGAGCCCGTACCCGATGTCGACGGTGCCCCGTTCGTCGGGTGGCCCATGGAACAGCGCGTCCCCGATCGTCAGCGCGTCGTACTCACGCACGATGCAAAACGCCCCGAACGCGTCCGTGCGGCCGTCCTCGAGCGCGACGAGCACGGCGGTCGCGCACGCGAGCGACCCCTCGGTGGGGTAGCCCTCGGCCCAGCGGGTGCCCTCCGGGGGCTCGGCGATCAGGATGCCGCGTGCGATCCGCCGGTCCATCGGGATCAGCGTCAGCTCCGGCGTGCGGATGTCGGCGATCTCAGGCGAAGAAGGTGTCCTCGTGCGCGTAGGGCGGACTGCAACAGCACAGCATGCGGATGTCGGTCTCGGGGTCGGCCGTCAGCTGGTGCCAGGCTCCCGGGGGGATGAGGATCGCGTCGCCGGGGCCAACCCGCGCTCGCGCGCCGTCGACCTCGATCTCGCCGCAGCCCTCCAACAGGAAGTAGATCTCCTCGGCGGCGCGGTGGTAGTGCCGGCTGGTCGCAGCGCCGGCGCCGATGGTCGCCTCGGCGAGGCTCTGGTGACGCACCGGCGCCGTCGTGCGGTCGAGCAGACTGCGGATCGTGCTCCCGTCGGCGGTCACGAACGGTGTGGCATCAGCGAGCGTGCGGACCTGCATCGGTCGGCTCCAGGGTCGCGGGGCAGGGCCGGGCGTTCAGGTCGAGCCGGTCAGAGCGGCGCAGTCTTCCGGACCCGGCGTCTGGCCGTTCCAGGCCACGCACGTGCCCTCGCCTTCGGCCACCAGCTGGCCGTCGGCTACGTGGATCGCCACGACCGCCCGGAACCCCCGGTCGCTGCGCTGGGTCAGCCGTCCGCGCAGCTCGAGGTCGGCGTCCATCGGAATTGCCTGTCGCAACCAGTAGCGCACCTTGGCGGTCATGCCCCAGATGCCGTGCGGAGCACCGGCATAGACCAGCATCTCGTCGACCAGCAGGCCGACCAAGCCCCCGTGAAACCGCTGCGGGTACCCCTCCTGCTCTGGCGTCGGGGAGTAGATGGCGACCGCATCGGTGCCGTCCTGGTGGACGCGCAGATGCAGGCCTGCCGGATTCGCCGGGCCACAGACGAAGCAGTTGGGGTACTCCGGCGGGTTCAGGAGCGGCAGGTCATCCAGGTTGTCGGGTACTTTGCTCAATCCGCTTCCGCACGATCGGGGGGTACAGGTCGGCGGCGCGCCCGCGACCCGCGGCGCCACCGGATGCTAGCGTGTACCCCGATGACGGCTGTACTAATCGTCTTCCAATCGATCGTCTGTGCGCTGCTGGTCTTCTTGATCCTGCTGCACTCGGGCCGTGACGCGGGTCTGTCGGGCGCGTTTGGCGTCGGCTCGACCAGCGGTAGCTACGGCGGCTCCTCGGCGATCGTTGAGAAGAACCTCGACCGGATCACGGTCGTGGTCGCCGTGCTGCTGTTCGTCTCGACGTACCTGCTCGCCCGGAGCTGGTAGGCGCGTCAACCCTCGTTCCGCCCGCCGTGGGGTTGGTCAGGGGCGACGGTCCAGGCATACGCCTCCGCCAGTCGAAGGAGCGCGGTCGCGTTCGGTGCGCGCACGACCTGATCGTGGATGTTCTCCAGCAGCGCGGTGCGCACGCGGTCGGCGGCGTCGGTAACGGTCGCGGGGTCGGTCATCTTGGCTCCTTGGCAGACGGCGGATCTGGGGCGGACGACCGGCGAGCTGCGTTCGAACGTCCCCCTGTGAGAATGCCCGACCGACCGGTAGGCTTGCGGTCGTGAATTCCGAAATCACCAAGTCGTTTCCCGTCAGGTTCGTCGGATCCTTCATCGCCGCGATCGTGCTCGCGATCGTGCTGTACCTCGGCGCAGTGCTGTCGGTGTACGTGCTGGCGTGGATCATCGGCCTCATCGAGAGCATCTAGGGCCCGACCCGGCGTCCGTCCGCGCAGCCTGCGGCGGCCGCGCGCGCCGACTGCGGCGCGCCTGCTCGGTGCGCGGTGGGCCCGACCCCCCGGTATGGCGGTGCAGCGGCGGTGCGCCCTGAGGCACCGACGCCCGTGCGGCCGGAGGCCGCACGGGCGTCGTCATGCGCCAGAGAGGACTTGAACCTCCACGACCCGTACGGGTCACAAGGCCCTCAACCTTGCGCGTCTACCAATTCCGCCACTGGCGCGTAGCGTCGGTAGAGGATACCGGTCCGGCGCGGGCGGGTGGGCCGGGACGGGCGATAGAAACCTTCGTCCCGGCCTGATACGGTCCGTCCAGAACACCTGTTCGCCATAGTGACGGCTGGGAGATGACCCGATGGACAACCTGAGTGGCCGCCAGGCCGAGATCCTCGATTTCATCGCACAGCACTGCGAGCGCACCGGGTATCCGCCGACGGTCCGCGAAATCGGCGACGGGGTGGACTCGCCTCACCGTCGACCGTCCACGCCCACCTGTCCAAGCTCGCGGAGTGCGGATACCTTCGGCGGGATCCGTCCAAGCCCCGGGCGATGGACGTCCGTCGTGGCCGCACGGCCGCCGTGCCGGCGACGTCCGCGCGGGATCGTGGGCCGGGGCTGCTGCCCCTGGTCGGCGCTGTGGCCGCGGGCCTGCCGCGCCTGGCCGACGAGCAGGTCGAGGATTGGGTGCAGACGCCGTTCGCGGCCGACTTCGCCTTGCGGGTCACGGGTGAGTCGATGCGCGATGCGGGGATCCTCGACGGCGACGTGGTCGCGGTGCGCCGTCAGGACACGGCCGAGAACGGTCAGATCATCGTCGCCCTGATTGGCGAGGAGGCGACGGTCAAGCGCTTCCAGCGCCGGGCCGACCACGTACTGCTGATCGCCGAAAACCCCGACTTCGCGCCGATCGAGGTCCGTGAGGACTTCCGGGTCGCCGGCCGGGTCGTCGGGGTGCTGCGCACGCTCTAGCCCATCAGGCGGGGCTCCGGCGGCGCGCTACACTGCTCGCTTGCGAGCCAGGCAGCCGCGGGTCGCGGTTTGCGGCTCGAGGAAAGTCCGGACACCGCAGAGCAGGGTGCTGGTTAACGGCCAGCGAGGGAAACCTTAGGGAAAGTGCCACAGAAACGAAACAGCCTCGGAGTCTCTCCGCGGCAACGGTGAAACGGTGCGGTAAGAGCGCACCAGCGGCCTGGTGACAGGTCGGCTGGGTAAACCCCACCCGGTGCAAGACCAAATCGGAGCGCGACGGGTTGCTCGCCCAGCTCCAGGTCGGTCGCACGAGGCGGCTGGCAACAGTCGTCCCAGATAGATGGCTGCCCACGACAGAATCCGGCTTATCGGCTCGCTACGGAAAAGCCCCGCTCTGCGGGGCTTTTCTATGTCGCCGACGCGGTCAGCGGGAACGCGTACGCGTCGTGCGGGGTGCACTGCTCGGGTCGGCGGTCGCCGAGCTGCCCTGCTGCAAGCCGCTGGCGTCTGCGGCGACGACGTGCTCCACGACCGCCAGCAGCGCCGGGATCGCCCGGGGATCGTCGACCGTCCTGTCATCAACCGCCGCCTGCGCCTCGCAGGCGATCGCCATGACGACCCGCGTCAGCTGGATCAAGCTCGCGGCTGGGCCGTCGTGGTGCGTGCCGTCCGAGAACCCCGCCAACTCGGCGCGCGCCACCGACCTAGTGACGCTGCCGGTCTCGAGGGCCGCGGTCACGATCCGCAGGCTCCGGGTGGCCTGGCGTCGGATCGCGGCGTCGGTGGGACGGGTGCTGAGCGTCGGGACGTCGTCCCGGTAGCCCGCCACGACGCGGTCCACGATTGCGCGGGTGCGCCCGTTCAGGTATCGGGCCATGGCCGGGCACGGCGGCACGTCCTTGCTCTTGCGGCCGACGCCCGCGACCGGGGCCGGCATCGTCGCGCCGCGGGCCCGCATCCACGCGCGCAGCTCGCCACTCTCGAAGCGCCGGTGGCCGCCGACGGTGCGGTGGGACGGCAGCACCCCGTGATCGGCCCAACCCCGGACGGTGGCGACGCTCACGCCGATCAGGGCAGCCGCCTCACTGGCGGTCAGCGTGCGTGAAAGCTCGCGCCCTCGGCCCTGCTGTGGCATCTGCATGCTCCAGGAACATCCGGCGCCCGAGGCGTCATCTTCGGCGATGCGCCAGGGGCGTGTCGCGGAAATGGCCGTCTGGGACGAAACATAGCCCTTTCGGCGCGGCGTGCATCCGCATGTGCCAGCCGCCGCCCGCTGTTACGGGGCGGCGGCGCCCCCGAGCTGCTTTTCCATCAGGATCGCCCCGCGCGACTTGAAGATCAGCCGGCCGAGGTGCCAGCGACGGTCGGCGTGCTCGGTGAACCCGAGCCCGGCGTACAGCGCGCGGGCGGCAGCGTTGTCGTCGGTGACCCACAGGGTGATCCGCGACTTGCCCTGGGCGGTGGCCGCTTGGTCGAGGTGGCGCATCAACATGAGCCCAACGCCCTGACGCCGGACCTCCGGCGCGACCGCCACCTCGCCGACATAGGCCTCATCCGCCGCAAGCGGGCCGTGGGCGAGGATCGACAGGGCCGCGAGGGCCCAGAGGGCGCGGGTCCAGCCGACGACGTGCGCGAGCCGCCGGGTGACGCCCGTCGGCGGGTGGTCCTCGGCGGTGGCCAGGTGTGCCGCGCCGATGACCTGCGCGCTGCGTTCGGCGACCCAGTACCCGTGTGTCGAGCTGCGAAGCTCGTCGCCGATGATGCGAGTCAGCGCCTCGGCGGCCCGACGACCGAGCGTCGGCCGGTACTTGGGCGACAACGCGTTCGCGAGCAGCGCCCCGACGGCGCCGGCGTCGGCGTACTCGGCGAGCCGGATCGTCGTCGCGGCCGGATCCGGCCGCGACGCGGGCTTCGACGCGTTATCTTCGCTCGAGATTCCCGTCATAAGGAGACTTCGCCATGGCCCGACTCGCGCCCGGAACGCCCGCACCCGACATTCGCCTGACTGCCGATGACGGGTCGCCCATGGCGCTGAGCGATCTGCGCGGACAGCGAGTCGTGGTGTATTTCTACCCCAAAGACGACACCAGCGGGTGCACGCGGGAGGCGTGTGAGTTCCGCGATCAGGCGGCCGAGTTCGACGCGGCGGGCGCGCGCGTGATCGGCATCAGCCCGGATTCGATCGCCAGCCATGTCAAGTTCCGCGACAAGCACGGCCTGCCGTTTACGCTGCTTTCGGACCCCGACCACCAGGCGGCCGAGGCCTACGGCGTCTGGGTCGAGAAGTCGATGTACGGGCGTACGTACATGGGGATCGAACGGAGCACCTTCGTCATCGGCCCCGACGGCGTGCTGGAGCACGCCTTGTACAAGGTCAAGCCGGCGGGCCATGCAGGCTCGATCCTGGAACTTCTGGCCGCCGCCGAATGACGCCGATCCGGCTCAAGCACGCCTGTTAGCGTTCGCATCGAGGCAACGAACAAGGGGACGACGCATGGCCTGGGATGACGTGTCGCGGTGGCAGCCGGTGGACCTGTACGCGGCCTTTCGCATGGGTGACGCGGTTCAGCCGGTGGACGTGCGGGATCTCGGCTACCGCGATTCCCCCGACCAGATCCAACGCTCGATCCGTATCGATCCCCAGGAGTTCGAGTCCCAGATCGCGGGGCTGCCGGACGATCGCGAGCTCATCTTCTACTGCGACCGACCGGGTGAGGCCACCAGCATGAAGATCGCCCTCTGGGCGTTCGACAATGGCAAGTCGCGGGTTGGCGTGATCGTCGGGGGATGGGACGCCTGGCTGGCGGCGGGCTATCCGGTCGAGCCGAAAGCCGCCGCCTAGCACGGCCGGACTATCGCTGTTGGTCGGGTGGGGTCGTCTCACCGACCGGGGTCAGCCCGTAGGTCGACTCGATCCACTCGGGCAGCAGGTGTGCCAATGCGCGGATCAGCAGCTCGCGCTCGGCGATCGCGACGCGTGCGGCGACCTCCAACACCAGCTTGCCCTCGTCGCTGCGGACCCCGCCGACGCCTTCGACGGTGTCGGCCGCCTCCTTGCGGGCGTAGACCATGCCGCGAGCGGCCCACATCCACCGTTCGCGGGTCCAGTCGATCAGGTTCTTCTCGAGCGAGCTCGGGTCGTAGCCCAGCAGCGCGCGCTGTAGTTCGCTCAGGGTGGGGTCGGCTTCGCGCATGGTCACCTCAGGACGTGGTCGCAAACGGAAGCGAAGTCTAGCCCGCCCGCGTCGCGCGCTCCCCGGTTCACGCCGACCGCGTTGCTCTGCGCCCGCCGGGTGCCGTAAGGTGCCTGCATGCGGACGTTCATCCTCCTGTCCACGCTCAGCCCCCAAGGAATGCAAACCCTGCGGGCGACGCCGGAGCGCCTACTGGAGGTCAACCGTGAGGTTGAGGCGCTCGGGGGACGGGTCGTCCATCAGTGGGCCGTCTTGGGCGACTACGACTTCCTGAGCGTCATCGAGGCCCCCGACGCGGCGGCGGTCGCACGGCTGACGCTCGACTTGGCGGCGCGCGGCAGCGCGCATTTCGAGACGCTGCCGGCGATCGACGTCGACGAGATGATCGGCCTGATGTCGGGTCTGGCCGACCCGCCGGAGCTCGCCGGCTAGGCCCGGCGCCAGGTCCCGTTCCCGCAGAGCGGGCACGGGGGCAGCACGAGCACGCCGTCGTTCTCGCTGGGCGACTTCACGAGCAGGTCGCACGCGTCGCAGCGGAAGTTGCCGGTGACCGGGTCTCCGATCTCATACAGCTCTTTGGTCGCGCTCATGACTGGACTCCTTGAGATTGTCGCCTCCCGTGTGGCCAGCGCGCGTTGGGCGCGCGCCGGTGCGCCTGCCAACCCGGGTCACGCATGGTGTGGGCTGGCGCTAGGTGGTGATCGCTACGAGTACGCTGGCGACCGCGAGCAGGGCGAACAGCAGCCCGGCGACGACCAGCAGCGTGTGTTCCGAAATGCCGATCAGCCGGCGCTCGCCGGATGATGTGCGCCGGGAGCGGCGGTTCCCGAGCAGGCGCGTCACCGTGCCTTCGGCGAGCCACCGTTCACAGAACGGGCAGTACTCGGAGTCCGCGAGCAGCGGGAGGCCACACCGGTGACAGGCCGGGGCCTCGGAGCGGTGATTGCCCTGGATATCGTGCTTAGCCCTCACGCCACTGCTCCTTGCCGATATGAGGCGTCGACAAGCGACCCTCGCACGTGCGGGTAGCTCACGATACATCCTTACGAACGGTACGTACCACCCCCGTGCGGCCAGGCAACCGCCGGTCCATGGGGTCCTTACCGGTCACTGCGGAAAAAACGCTCGGTGGCTTCCCAGCCCGGTCCGGGATTGACCGGGGGGCCCTGGTGGGGGTCGGCGGACTGCTCGGCCCCGCGGTCTCCCATCATCGGAAACGCGGTATCGACGTCATCGCCGGACGCCTCGGCACGCTTGGCCTCCTCGTCTTCCTGCAGCTGGGTGATCTCGCGCTCTTTGGCCTCGAGCTCGATCAGCTTGCGGTCGACGGCGGCGACCTCGGTCGCCAGTGGCGCTTCGGGAAGCTCGCCCGCCCGGATCAGGTCGTAGGCGCGTAAGCCGAGATCCTCGAGCGCCGCGCGATGTTGGCGCTGCAACAGCCGGCGCTCACCCTCGACACGGGCGCGCTTGAGGGACACCTGCACGTCATTGGCCAGGCGGCTCGCCTGGCGCGCCAACTGATCCACGACCGACATCACGTCCCCTCCTGCGCGCCAGGCGCGCGTCGCAACCCGTGCGGATGAGTCTAGCGCCGGTCCGGGCGCGGAGCATGCCGCAACGTCGGTTCCCGGCCGCATCACGCGTCGATCGCCAGGACCGCTGACCCGCGGATCTTGCCAGCCTCGAGCGCGGCCAGCGCGGCGGCTGCATCCTCGAGGGCGAAGACGTCCACGCTGGTGACGATCGGGATCTGCTCGGCGAGCTCCAGGAACTCGCGCGCGTCGGCGCGCGTGACGTTGGCGACGCTGGCGATCGAGCGCTCCCACCACAGATCCGCGTAGTCGAAGGCCGGGATCTCGTCGAGATGAATGGCATTGACGGCGACGGTGGCGCCGCGCTCGAGCGCGGCCAGCGCCCGCGTGACGACCCAACCCACCGGGGCGAAGGTCACCGCCGCGTCGAGCGGGGCCGGGCACGGCTCGTCATACCCGCCCGCCCAGGCGGCGCCGAGGCCGCGTGCGCGCTCCTGTTCCTCGGCGGAGCGGGTGCACACGTAGACCTCGCAGCCCCAGTGGCGCGCCACCTGAATCGCGCACAGGGCCGAGGCGCCGAATCCGAACAGGCCGACCCGGTCGCCGGGCCGGACCTGGGCGCGACGCAGCGCGCGATACCCGATCACGCCGCCGCACAGCAGCGGCGCCGCCTGGATGTCGTCCATCGCCGCGGGCACGGGCACGGCCATCCGTGTCTCGACGGCCATGGAGTCGGCGTAGCCCCCGTCGCGGTCCCAGCCGGTGAACTGGGCGCGGGTGCACAGGTTCTCGCGATCCGAGCGGCAGAACCTGCATTCGCCGCAGGTATAGGCGAGCCAGTACGCGCCGATGCGATCGCCGATATGCCACTCCGAGACGCCGGGACCGAGCTGGGTGATGCGTCCGACCGCCTGATGGCCGAGGGTGATCGGCAGTCGCCGCGGGGCGAGGTCGCCGCTGGCGATCTGCAGGTCGGTCCGGCAGACGGCACATGCGCCCACCTTCATGACCACCTGCCCGGGCCCGGCCACGGGCTCCGGCACCGCGTCCTGGCGCAGGCGATCGGCGGTCAACGGGCCCGGCTGATGCAGTCGCATAGCGCGCACACCAACACGCTAGCGTGGGGACGCGCCGCGTAGGCGGTGTGGGATCGTCTCGACAAGGGCGGTGTGGTGACGACGCAGGCGGTGGCATGCCCCGCGGCGCCGCTTGGGCGTAGCGACCCCACCCGGAGCTGGGGGGTGCGGTGTCCCGACGGGGCCGTGCGCTGGCCGGGGCTGACCCGGCTCGAGGCCGACGCGCTGGCCGGCGTGATTGTCCCGGGGGATCCCGCACCGGACGATGTGCTGGTGCAGATTGCCCTCGATGTGGTGCTCACCGATGGCGCCGGACCGTACCTGCTCGACGCCGCAGGTCTGCTTGTCCTTGTGGTCGGTCGGCACCCGGCCGGCGCCGGTGCGCACGTCGCCATGGGCCAGCCCGGCCTGGATCGGGCGCGGATCGGGGCCGTCGCACAGGCGGGCGCTGGGGGCCGCTGGCGTTGGATCGCGCGCGCCGACGTGCCCGTTGGCCGCCCGGATCGCGACGCTGGATGCGCTTGCCGAGGCCGGCGACACGGCCGCGCTCGAGGCATGGGCCGCCCGCGCCAAATCGTCGGGCATCCCCTAAGGTAGGATCACAGTCATGGCCCGAATGAGCGTCTACGAAGTGCGGTTTCGCGCCCGGTCCGCCGATGAGCTTGTCGACGATCCGGCCTGGCAGCTGCGCTCGGTGCTCGCGGGCATGCCGGGGATCGCGCGATCGCTCGGTGCCGACCACGACGCCGGCTCGCGGACAGTTACCGGCGCGTTTCAGCTCGAGGTCGCGCGCGGGATGGCCGCCGCCGCCAGGGACAGCAGCCGTCTGGCCAAGGAGGCGCTCAAGCTCGCCGGCATGGGTGACGCACGGCTCGTCGAGCTGACGATTGCGCTCCGGCAGGGCAATTGACCACGGGATGAACGGCCCCGGCGCGACGGCCGCGGCCGGTCGCAGCGGACGCGGGCAGATGCGGGCGGTTGACGCTGCTGTCAGGATTGCGCGGTCATGAGCGATGCGCCGGACACCACCCCGCAGCTCGGCCTGGTCGGCGGTAACGCCCTGCCTGGCGGGGTCATGATGCGCACCTCGCGCAGGGTCGGCATCGCCGTCCGGCAGGAGGCCACCGGCGAGATCGTGACCGAGGGCTTCGACCTGACGCCGCCGAGCGGGCGCTGGCTGAGACTGCCGTTGGCGCGCGGGATCATCGCGATGCGCACGGCCCTGACCACCGGCAAGGAGGCGATGCTGATCGGCGACCGGCTGCGCTGGGGTGAACCCGCCGGCGACGCCGCGTCGCCGGCCGACGCGGCCGAGGATGAGCCGCTCGGCTGGGCCGCGAAGGTGCTGATCGTGGCCGGGGCCGCGCTCGGGATCCTCCTGCAGATCCTCGCCTATCGCGTGGCGCCGATCGTCATCGCCAAGCAGGCCGGCCTGACCGGGGCCGGGTTCATCGTCGCCGACGCGGCGATCCGGCTGGCGCTGCTGTTGGGCACCCTGTTGGTGATGAGCACCCTGCGGCCGTTCCGGCGCATCCTGTCCTACCACGGGGCCGAGCACCAGGCCATCGCCGCCTACGAGGCCGGGGCCCCCTTGACCGCCGCAGCCGCCGCCGGCTTCACGCGCTTTCACCCGCGCTGCGGCACCTCATTCCTGGTCGTGTCGGCGGTGGTGTCGGTCGGCGTCTACGGCGTCGTGCTCTGGGCCACCGGGAACTTCAGCTACGTCGCGCTGATTGCGACGCGGATCGTGCTGGCCCCCGTCGTGACGGCGATCGCCTTCGAGATTCAGCGCCAGGCCGCGCGCCTGTCGCACGGTCGCTGGCGCTTCTTGTCGGCGCCCGGGATGTGGGCCCAGTACTTGACCACGCGGCCGCCCGGCCGCGAAGAGCTGGAGGTCGCCGTGGCGGCACTCCATGAGGCGCTCGGTGCCGGCGGCACTGCGCCCCGCGCCCGCCCCGAGCTGGTGCCGGTCGCGGTCACCGAATTCCCGTCCGCGGCCGCGTAGCAGCCTGAGTCACCGGGTCGATGTGCCGGTGTCGATCGTCGCCGTCACCGCGGCGATCAGCGTGGAGCTGCGCGTGCTGATCCGGCGTCTCGAGCACCGGACGGCGGCCAGGTTCGATGACCGGGGACCGGCCCGAAGCGCGCCCACACGCTGACGGGCATTCTGATCTCGGTGATCCTGGTGATCCCGTGGATCACCGCGGTGGTGATGATCCTCGCGCAGCCGGGCGTGCCGGTGGCGCCGGTCTCCGACGGGGAGATCCGGATCTGCAGCAACCAGACGCGGATCTGCTCGCGCAGCGTCCCGGCGCCGGCGAGCGCGTGGTCGGGCGCACAACTCGCAGCGATCCGGCCTGTGGCCCGGAGATCCTGAGCGACATCGACATGCTGGGCGTGGACGCCTTCTTGGCCCATCGCATGGACATCACGCTGACCGTCGATACGCGCCCGGGCCGGCAGTGGTCCGTAGGGCGTGAGCTGCGCCGGGGCATCATGGTGCTGCTCGACCGCGAGGGGATCTGGTTCGTCGCGCCCGGCCCTCGGAGGACCTGAGCGGGCGGCGCGCTCAGGCCCGCGGCGGGCGCGGGAAGAACGCGCTCGTGCGCTTCGTGTAGTCGGCGTAGGCCGGGCGGCGCTCGCCGATATCGCGCTCGAGCAGCCCGACGCCCGAGACGCGCATCAGCAGCACGCTCATCACGACCGGGCCGGGGAATGTCAACAGGCCCCAGCCGGTCTCGGCGGCGATGAGCCACAAGCCCCACCACAGCAGGAAGTCGCCGAAGTAGTCCGGGTGTCGCGTGTAGCGCCACAGCCCCCGATCGAGCATCTTGCCCGCGTTGGCGGGGCTGGCCTTGAAGCGCGCCAGCTGGAAGTCGCCCACGGACTCGAACGCAAACCCGGCCGCTCGACAGACCGTGCCGAGGACCGCCACCGGGCCCAGCGCCGGTTCGCTCGGGATGCCGCCCATCTGCACTGGCAGGGCGACGATCAGCATCAGGACGCCCTGCAGCGCGAAGACCGTCACGAGGCTGATCCACACGAACCGTGCGCCGCGCCGCGCGCGCATCTTGGCGTAGCGCGGATCCTCGGGCTTGCCGCGGTTGCGCCACAACAGGTATCCGAACAGGCGCAGGCCCCAGATCCAGGGTCACCAGCAGGACGCGCCGTCCGACGCACCCGTGGGTCGTGAGCGCCGCGATCCAGGCGACCAGCACGAAGCCCAGACCCGAGAACGGGTCGATGATGCTGACGTCCCGGAGGCGGATGCTCGCCAGCCAGAGCACGAGCATCAACGCGGCCACCCCGAGGGCGCACCAGCCGAACGTCGCGAGAGCCGTCACGGCTGGAGCCTGGCAACTCGCGGGCGCCCGGCCAAGCGGGACCCGGCCGTCGGCGCGCGTCCGGTCGGTAGCGTGTGGGCGTGGAGCCCGTAGGAATCGAGATCGCCGAGCGCATCGCCGTCCCCGATGCGGTGCTGCGTGCCGCGATCCGGACGCGCGTCGGCCGCCGGATCCGCGCCGAATCGCGCGGTGGCGTCGAGGCGCAGTCCGAGCGTTTGCGGGCGCTGATCGCCGACGCGGATCGCGGCCAGATCGCCATCGCGACCGACCAGGCCAACCTGCAGCACTACGAGGTCCCGGCGCGGTTCTTCGCGCTGTGGCTGGGCCCCCGGCGCAAGTACTCGTGCGCACTGTGGCCGGACGGGGTGGAGGACCTGGCCGCCGCCGAAGAGGCGATGCTCGCGACCTATGGCGAGCGCGCCGAGCTGCGCGACGGCCACGAGATCCTCGATCTGGGGTGCGGGTGGGGATCGCTGACCCTGTGGCTCGCCGAACGCTGTCCCGCGAGCACCGTGACCGCTGTGTCCAACAGCGCGTCCCAGCGCGAGTACATCGAGCGCACCGCCGCCGAGCGGGATCTTCGCAACGTCCGGGTGATCACCGCAGATGTCAATGCGTTCGTGCCTGACCGCAGCTTCGACCGCATCCTGTCGGTAGAGATGCTTGAGCACGTGCGCAACCATCGTGCCTGCTCGGCCGGATCGCCGCCTGGCTGCGGCCCGACGGGCGGCTGTTCGTGCGCGTGTTCGCGCACCGGACGCTTGCCTTCCGCTCTGACGCGCAGGCGTCGTCGGACTGGATCGGGCGGCACGTTTTCACCGGCGGCACGATGCCCTCGGACGACCTGTTGCCTCGCGTCGCCGACGAGCTGACCCTCCTCGACGCGTGGCGTGTCTCCGGGACCCACTACGCCCGGACCGCCCGGGCGTGGCTCGCGAACCTGGACGCCAACCGCGCGGCCGCCCATCACATGCTCGCCGGACACGTCGGACCTCGGCGCGCGGGGCGTCAGCTGCGCCGCTGGCGGTTGTTCTTCCTGTCGTGCGAGGGCTTGTGGGGCTACGACGACGGCGACCAGTTCATCGTGAGCCACTACCTGTTCCGGCGCGCGGGCGCGCCGGCCTAACCCGGATTCCGGGCGGGGGTGTCGGGCGCCGGCGCCGCCTTCGCCTTCGCGGTGGCGTCCGAACGGAGTTCGTGCAGGCGGGCGGCGCCGGCGCGCACGAGCGCATTCGAGGCGACGATGCCGTCGAGGGTGCCTCGGAACTGCGGCATGACGTAGCGGGCGATCAGCTCGTGACTGCGCTTGACGGCCTCGAAGGGCGCCCACTCGTGGCCCCAGAACAGGACGGTGCCGAATCCGCCGCTCATCCGCTGCAGCTCCGTGATGACGTCGACGAGGTCGTCGGGCGTCCCGATGACCCAGGCGCCCAGCTCGGCCATCTGCTCGACGATCTGCTCCGGCGGCCCGGGCACCGGGCACGGCCGGCCGGTGGTGGCCTCCACATACTCGAGCATGTGGCGCGCCCCACCCTCGCGGGTCTCGTCGAGTGCCTGCTGGCGGGCCTCGGCGATATGCACTGGGATCACCAGGCGCCAGTTGCGCCGGTCGACGTCGGTGCCCGCCACGGCCGCGCTGTGCTCGGCCTCCGCCCACTGCCGGCGCAGGTCGACGCTGCCGCCTGTTGCCTTGGCGACGGTCAGCGACAGCACGCCTGCGCCGAGCTCGCCGGCCAGCCGCATGCCGGCCGGCGATTCCATGCTGGTCACGGCGAGCGGCGGGGTTGGGTGCTGATAGGGACGCAACTGCAAGACCGCGTCGACGAGGGTGAACCACTCCGCGCGGACCGTCAGCGGGTCCGTGTCGGTCATCAGCCGCACGATCACCCGGATGGCCTCGGCCATGCGATCCCGCAGCACTGCTGGGTCGAGTCCGAGCATCAGGGCATCGGAAATGTGACCGCCCGGTCCGACGCCGAAGTTGATGCGCCCGCGGGTCAGATGATCCAGCAGCACGATGCGATCGGCGACCATCAGCGGGTGGTGGTAGGGCAGGCTGACCGCGCCGGTGCCGAGCCGGATGTGACGCGTACGCTCGGCCGCCACGGCCAGGAACATCTCCGGGGAGGCGATCGTCTCCCAACCGCTGGTGTGGTGTTCGCCGACCCAGGCTTCGTCGTAGCCGAGCCGGTCGACCCACCCGATCAGCTCCAGGTCGCGTTCAAGCGCCAGGGTGGGCGAATCGCCCATCGCATGGAACGGGGCGAGAAACAGCCCAAAACCCAGACGCGTGTCAGCCATCTGGGGAAGTCTGCGGTGCCGGGGGTCCGGGGTCAAGCCGGCTGCCGCGCGGGCGGGCGGATGCCCGCGCCCTCAGGTTCGCGCCCCCGCGTGCCGATGGGCGTCCGAACCCCCGTCCGCGCCGCCGCGTACGCACCGCGGCACTGCCTTCGCTGCACGCGCGTAAGAAATTTGTCAGAAGGCTCAAGAAGACCGCGCAATCGTACGATTCAGGATGCGTGGGTATCTCAGGATTTCCGGTATCGCCCTCGCGCGCGCGTCCGCGCCCCCGGCAAGAGGAACTGCTTGCCGGGAGCCTGAGCCGTGGCGCCACACCGATGTCCGGTGTCGAGCGATGGACGAACGGGGTCTCGAGCCTGATCTTCGTCCTCGCCGCGGGGGCGATGGCCGCCTACTTGCCCTGGGACCGGGCATTTTCGTGGTGGCAGGTGCTCATGGTGATCGTCGTGGTGGCGCTCGCGTCACGGACGCACTTCGTCACCGAGGCCGGCCACACGTCACCAATCGTGCTGGTCACGGTGCCAGCGTTGTTCCTGCTGCCGCCGCCGCTGGTGCCGCTGGTGACCGGCCTCGGGTTCGTGGTGGGCACCGTGCCCGGGCTGGTGTCACGACGGACCACCTCGGGGCGCGCACTGGTGGCGATCGCCGGCGCCTGGTTTGTCATCGGCCCCGCCCTGGTCCTGACGGCCGCCGGTACCCCGTCGCCGACGGCGACGCCGATCTGGATCCTGGTCGCCGCCCTGGCCGCACAGCTGGCGCTCGACATGGCGGTGTCCTGGGTGCGCGTCTGGATCGTGCTCGGCATGTCGCCGCGCCAGCAGTTCTCGGAGGCGCTGTGGGTCTACAAGATGGACGTGGCGTTCGCCCCGGTCGGGTACCTGGTCGCGCTGGCCGTCGCGGCCGAGCCGTGGTCGCTCATGTTGCTGGTGCCGCTGCTCCTACTGATGGGCTACTTCTCGGACGAGCGACGTCGGCGTCTGGAGCAGATGAGCGAGCTCAACGCCGCATACCGGGGCACCGCGATGGTGCTCGGCGACGTGGTGGAGTCCGACGACGCGTACACCGGCGAGCACTCCCGCGGGGTCGTCCAGCTCGCCCTGGACGTCGCCGAGGAGCTGCACCTGGATGAGCAGACGCGCCGCCGCGTCGACTTCGGCGCGATGCTTCACGACGTCGGCAAGGTGGCGATTCCCAAGGAAATCATCAACAAGCCCGGCCCACTCGACCCCGACGAGTGGGACATCGTCAAGACGCACACCACCGAGGGGCAGCGGATGCTCGACCAGGTGGGCGGGCTGATGCGCAACATCGGCCTGATCGTGCGCGCCCACCACGAGCGCTGGGACGGGACCGGCTACCCGGACGGGCTGCGCGGCGAGGAGATCCCCATCGAGGCGCGGATCGTGTCGGCGTGCGACACCTGGAGCGCGATGACCACGACGCGCTCGTACCGCATCGCGATGTCGCGCGAGGCCGCCATGGCCGAGCTCCAATCGGCTGCGGGCACCCAGCTGGACCCCAAGGTCGTCGATGCCCTGATCCGCGTGATCGCGCGCACCGGCGACCACCGCGTCGCCACCCGCTGAGCCCCGCCGCGAGGCGGCGGGTCAGTCGATCACCCGCCGAATGAAGAGCCGCGTGCCGACGTACGTGAGCGCCGCCAGGAGCGCGAGCAGGGCGAGGATCACGGCGACGGCGGGCATGTGCTTGATACCGGGCGTCAGCGCGATCCGCAGGCCTTCGCACACGTACACCAGGGGGTTGATCAGCGTGAAGATCTGCAGCCAGCGGATGCTGGTCAGCTGCGCCCACGGGTAGTACGTGCAACCCAGGAACGTCACCGGGACGACGACCAGCGAGAAGATCAGGCCGATCTGCTTGGGCTTGACGACGGTGCCGATGACCAGGCCCAGGTACCCCGCCACGAACGCCGCCAGCAGCACGACGGCGATCAGCATCGGCCAGCTGGCGACCGTGACCGATACCGGCTCGGCCGAGACCAGGAGCACCATCGGGAGCACCGCGGCGGCCGCGATGATCGATTGCAGGCTGCTCCAGACGACCTTCTCGAGGGCCACCATGCTGACCGGCAAGGGGGCCATGACGCGGTCCTCGATCTCGCGGGTGCCGCCGAGCTCGGTGGCGAGCGGCAGCGCGACCGCGGCGATGCCCTGGAAGAAGATGGCCACCGCGACCAGCCCGGGGGCGATCACGGTCGCGAAGCTGACCTTCGTGCTGCCGCCAGGTGAGATCCCTGCCCCGATCTTCGGGAACACGTAGGTGAATACGAACGTGAACAGCAGCGGGTTCATGATCGTGCGCAGCAGGAACGGGATGAACTCGCGGGCCAGCACGCGTGCATCACGGAGTATCAGCCCCCAGAAGGCGCGCAGATACATCCGCGTCCGCCCGCCCCGGCGCTCGATCACGGCCGTGGTCATTGGCTCAGCCCCCGCCCAGTGAGCGCGATGAAGGCCGTCTCCAGCGATGGCTCGGCGACCGCCAAGTCACGCAAGTCGGCGCCCGCCAGCGCGACCACCTGCGGCACGACCCCGTCGGTGCCGGTCACATGGACCTTGATGGTGGCCTCGTCGGCGTCCACGGCACCGACGCCATCGAGCGCCCGCAATCGCTCGGCGAGCGCCGGATTCGCCTCGCGCAACCGGAGCGTCACCAGCACCCCGTCGCCCGAGTTGCGCTTGATCACCTCCGGCGTGTCGCACACCAGGATCTTGCCGGCGTTCATGACCGCGACGCGGTCGCACAGGGCGTCGGCCTCCTCGATGTAGTGCGTGGTGAGTACGACCGCCATCCCTTCGGCCTCGCGGAGGCCGCGGACCGAATCCCACAGCGCCATCCGGCTTTGGGGATCGAGTCCGGTCGTCGGCTCGTCGAGGAACAGCACCTCGGGGTGGTGCATGAGGGCGCAGGCGAGCTGGGTGCGCCGCGCCAGGCCCCCGGAGAGCTCGCCGACCATCGTCTGGCTGCGCTCACCGATGCCGAAGCTCGCGAGCAGCCGTGCGGCGCGGGCGTGGGCCGTGCGTCGCGGCATGCCGAAGAATCGGCCGTGGAAATACAGGTTCTCCTCGACCGTGCACGCACGGTCCAGCGTGTTGAACTGCGTGACGACGCCGATGTGCCGTTTGGCGACCGACGGGTGGGCGCGGACGTCGACGCCGGTGACGATCACCGTCCCGGAGGTCGGCTTAACCCGGGTCGTCGCGATCCCGATCGTCGTGGTCTTGCCGGCTCCGTTGGGCCCCAACAAGCCGAAGATCTCGCCGCGCGCCACGGCCAGATCAATGCCGTCCACGGCGTTCGGCGCGTCCGGCGCATAGCGTTTGACGACGTCGCGAAGGTCGACGGATAAGGGCTGCGCCTCCGCGGTCACGATCGTATGCTGCCACAACTCGCTGGGCCGGACCGAGCGACCGGCACCGCAGCATCTCGACGACAGGGAGTGGTTGATGGACCGTTTCGGACCGGTGCTGCTGGCCATATCCGGCGGCGGCCTCATCGCCGCTCAGGCACCGATAAATGCCCGGCTCAAACTGATTGTCGGCTCCCCGCTGCTGGCCGCCGGGGTGTCATTCGCGGTCGGGACGCTGCTGCTGGGGGTCGCGGTGCTGCTCACCAACGGCCAGGGCGGCGTGACCGCGCTCGGCGGCGGACCCTGGTGGGCCTATCTGGGCGGCCTGTGCGGTGCGGTGCTGGTGACCGCGACCCTCGTTGCGACGCCCCGCCTGGGCGTGACCTCGACGTTCGTGGCGGTGATCGTCGGGCAGGTGGCCGTGGCGGCCGTGATCGACCGCTTCGGGCTGTTCGGGGTCGCGGCCCGCGGCTTGACCCCGACGCGGGTCGCGGCGATCGGACTGCTCGCGGTGAGCCTGGTGCTGCTGTTGCGCAACTAGTGATTGATTCCACGCCCTCAGGCGACGTAGTCGACCAGGGCACGGCTCGGACGTCCCAGCTGGTGGTTGAGGCTGATGCAGGCGGCAAGGGCCAAGAAGCGCATGGCGATGCGCTCCCTGACGCCCGCAAGGGTGCGCCCGCCGTGGCGCTCCAAGGTCAGGATGTCCTTGGGAGGTCCAAAAGATCGACTCGATCCGCTGTCGGATCGGGGCCAGGCGCAGACCGGAACCGGGCTCGTCGCCGCGCACGGGCCGCACGATCCGGGCCCCCAGCCGGCGCACGCCGGCGGCGAACTGGCGACCCGCGTAGCCCTTGTCGCCGATGAGCGTCAGCGCATCCGGGCGGCACATGCGCCCCACCAGCTCCAAGCCCACCTCGCGCTCATCGCGCGAGGGATGAGCCAAGGCGAAGGCGCGCGGGGTGCCGTCGGTGGCGAAGATCGCATGCAGGCGAAATCCCCAGAACCAGCGCGTGTGCGAGGGGCAGTAGCCGTAGCCGGCCGCATCCGCCAGCGCCGAGCGCTTGACCGTCTCGCGGCTTCTGGCGCATTCGACCGGGGTGGAGTCGACAAGGGCCAGATCATCGACGAAACCCGGGCTCATGCCGGCAAACACGCCCGTCAGCCACTCGATCGCCTCGGCCAGCCGGCGGCGGCGCTTGTGGTAGCCAGACTGGCCGGGAAGGCGCGGGAACAGTGCGACAGGCGCCGGGCGGCCACCTTCAAGAAGCGCCGGTCGGATGGGATCCCCATCACGGCCTGGGCCACCGCCAAGGCGACGACCTCCGCGTCGGTCACCCGACGCCTGGCATTTGCGACCCATTCGGGCAGGAGATCGTCGGCCGTGCAATAAACGGCCGTGCAGAGCAGGTCGGGGCTCATCTAGCGGCGAAGCGGGCCGGGGCACCGCGGCCGCTAGGTCGACCGCAGGGCCTCGGTCGGCGAGAGGCGCGCGGCGCGCACGGCGGGGTACAGGCCGGCGAGGCCGCCGATGACCAGCGCCGCCACGAGGCCGCCCCAGACGGCGATCGCCGGGATGATGACGCCCCAGTTCTGGATTTCGGCGAACACGACCGTCGCCAGGACCCCGAGCAGGACGCCGGCGATGCCGCCGATCGTGGCCAGGATCAGCGATTCGGTGAAGAACTGGACCATGATGTGTCGGCGCGTGGCGCCGAGGGCGCGGCGCAGGCCGATCTCCGATCGCCGCTCCAACACGGTGATGACCATGATGTTGGCGATCCCGACGCCGCCGACCAGGAGCGCCACGGCCCCGAGCCCCAACAGCAGCTCGGTCAGCGTGCTGGTCGCCGCGGCCTTGGCTTGCAGCTGGGCCGTCGGGCTCGTGGCCGCGACCTGATCGGGGTTCTCCGGGTTGGCCGTCGCCGCGAGCGCCCCGAGCACCGCGTTGATGTCGTCGGGATTCGCCCGCACGTCAATGGTGCTGGGTGTGTCGGCGACACCGAGGATGTTGACCGCCGCGGGGATCCCGATCAGGGCGCTGCTGTCGAGGTCGGGACTCAGCGGGAAGGTGTCGAGGATGCCGATAACCGTGAAGTTGGTGCCGCCGATCGAGACCATGGGCGAACCGCTGAGGTCGGCGATGCCGAGCGCGTTGGCCGCCGTCGCACCGAGCACGACGACCGGATACTTGATGTTGCCGGCGGTCAGGAACTGCCCCTGGGCGACCGAGCCGTGCAACGTGGTGAGGATGTTCGGGTCGACGGCGGTCACGGTGAGCCCGGCCGTGTACTCGGAGGGCACGTACCGCGAGCGGTAGACGTTCACGCCGGTGGCGATCTCCTGTGAGACCGCCTGCACGTTCGGGATGCGCGCAACCGCGCCCGCGGCGGTTGCCGGGAGCGTGGCGTTCCCGACCCCGATGCCGGTCTGGGGCTGGACCTGGATGAGGTTTGTCCCGAGGGCGTCAATCTGATTGATCAGGTTCGAACGGCTCGAGTTGCTGAGCCCGAGGACCCCGACGATGGCGGCGATGCCGATGGCGATGCCGATCGCCGACATGATCGAACGGTTGCGGCGTGTGTTCACGCCGACGACGGCGGTATGCAGGATGTTGCGCGCCGACAGGCGGCTCGGCACCAGTCGCTCGGTGGGCATCAGGAGTCCCCGCCCACCCGCGGCATACGGCGGTGATGCCGGCGGCATCACCGGAATCCTCGACAATCCGGCCGTCGCGGATGCGCACCAGCCGCGGTAGCCGCTCGGCGACCTCGGCGCTGTGGGTGATCACGACGATGGTGACGCCATCTCGGTTGAGGTGCTCGAGCAGCTCGATGATCTCCTCTGCCCGGCGCGTGTCCAGGTTCCCGGTGGGTTCGTCTGCCAGCACGATCGATGGGCGTCCAACGACCGCGCGGGCGACCGCAACGCGCTGACGCTCGCCGCCCGAGAGCTGGGAGGCGCGGTGCTGGAGCCGGTGGGCGAGCCCGACGCGCTCCAGCGCGGTGGCCGCGAGCTCGCGCCGCTCACGGGTGTTGATGCCGCGGTAGATCAGCCCGTTGGCGACGTTCTCGAGGGCGGTCTCGCGCTCGAGTAGGAAGAACTGCTGGAAGACGAATCCGATCCGTTGGGCCCGCAGGGCCGAGAGCTCGCGATCGGAGAGCAGGTCCACGTCGTACCCGGCGATCGTGACACGCCCCGCGGTCGGGCGGTCGAGGGTGCCCATGATCTGCAGCAGGGTCGTCTTGCCTGAGCCGGAGGGCCCGACGATCGCCACCAGCTCGCGCGACCGGATCTTCAGGGACGCGTGATCGAGCGCACGCACGCGCGGCGGCCCCGCGTACTCCTTGACGACGTCCTCGAGGACGGCGACGAGATCGTCGTCCTCGAGGACGTCAGCGGACCCGTCCAACGGCGCGGTCGCGTGCTCGTCCACTAGGTCGCAGCCACCACGACGCGCTCGCCCGGGGTCAGGTTGGCGCCGGGCACGGCCACGATGCCGCTGGTGTCATCGTAGATCGTGGGGCTGACCTTCACGTCGCTGAGGGTGCCGTTGGCATTTGGCACCTGAACGATGAATTGCCCGGAGGAGGTCGCCAATAGGGCCCCCAGCGGGACCGCGAGCACGTCATTGACGCTGTCGGTCGTGACAATGACGTTGACCGACGACCCCGCGATGCTGTTGCCGAGGGCCGGGTTGTTGAGCGCCACCGTCACGGCCGTCGCGCCCGGGCTCGAGCTTGATCCGGACCCGCTGCCCGACGATCCGCCGGATGATCCGGTCGAGCTCGAGGAGCTGGCGCTTCCGCCGACCGAGGTGACCTTGCCGGGGACGATCGAGTTGTTGGGCAGCTGCACGTTGACGGTCCGGCCCTCGGTGAGCAGGCCGAGCTGGGTGCTGCTCTCAGAGGTCGTGACGATGGGGGATTCGGGGCCGATCGTCATGATCTGGGTGCCGCTCGTGGTCGCGTCGCCGACGGTTGCCAGCTGGGCGATCACGCGGGATGCCCCGTTGATGAACACGACCTCGCCGAGGTCCACGACGCCGGTGACACTCAGGCTTTCGGCCTTCTGCCAGTCTTCGACGGCGGCCAGGGTGGCCGAGCCGAAGGTGCCGTCGGTACTGCCCGGGTTGTAGCCCAGGTCGGCCAGGCTGCGCTGCAGCTGGGTGATGTCACTCCCGGTGTCACCGGACTGCATGGTGCGGTACGCGGGGACCGTTCCGTACATCGCGAACACGGGCTGCTCGTTGACCGTGTACAGGATTCCGCCGACCTTGATCGGGGCGCCGACGGCCGCCATCGTCGTGAGCGTGGCGGAGCTTGAAGCGCCGCTACTGCTACTCGTGCCGTTGCCCGATGATGCGCTGTTGGAGGACGCGGCGCTCGAGGATGTGCCCGAGCTCGAGCTGGACGACTTGCCAGCGCCCGACTTCGCGCTGGACCCTGAACCCGAGGATGTCCCGGAGCCGGACTTCGTGCCGGCGCCCGACTTCGCGCTGGACCCTGAACCCGAGGACGTGCCAGCGCCGGACTTCGTGCCCGACCCGGTGCCCGACGCCCCGCTGGATCCGGATGTACTCGTCCCGGTTGACGTCCCGCCGGTGCCGGGTGCCGTGGTCACGAAGGCGGCCAGCCTTGCGGTCGCGGTCGATCCCGAGCCGATGCTCGCCGTCGTTGCGGTCGGCGTGAAGCGATTGGTGATCGTCTGCGTCGCGGTGTAGGCGATCGTCCCGCTCAGCGACTGGGTCTGTGCGACCGTCGTCTGGGAGACGGTGCCATAGTTGAGCGCGCTTGCGGCTGACGTGGGCGTCGCGCCTGAGCTCCGGCTGGCCAGCAGGATGCCGCCCACGAGGCCCGCGATGACGATCGCCGCGGCCACGGGCATGCCGATGGTCAGCCAGCGCGAGCGGTGCTGTGAACTCGGTTGGTCGTCGTGTGGGTCGGGCGCGGCATCCTCGGTAGCGGGGTCATCGTCGAGGGGCCGCTCGGTCATCCCACGGCTCCCTGGCCGAGCGCGGTGCCAGATCCGCTACCCGACGCGCCGGTGCCCGTGCCGGTGCCCCCGGCGCCACCACCACCGCGGAATCCGAAGCCGGCGCTCTGCAGGATGGGCCGGCAGGCCGTGTTGGCCTTCTGGAAGGTGGGGTTGTTGCGATTGACGCCGCCGAAGGGCCCGCGGAAGCCTCCGGTGCCGGTCCCGGTGCCGGTGCTGGTGCCGCCGCCCGAATTGTTGAAGGTCGGGTCAGGCATGTTGAAGCCGTTGGCGCGCATGCACTGGGCGTACTTGAGTAGCGCCGCCTGGAACTGCGGGTTGCTCGACGGGTTGAACCCGAACGTGATCCCCTTGATCATGCTCTGGCAGGCGGTCCGGGCCTGCTGGAACTGGGCCAGCTGGGCCGCGGTCGGGGTCTGGCCGTTCTGGAAGGCGGTCGGGCGCGGGAGGCGCACGATGCCGTTCGCGCCGACGGTCGGGTCGCTCACGGCGACGCCGTGTTGGCGCATGCATTGGGCGTAGTTGAGAAACGCCGTCTCGCGTGCGGCGTTCGAACTCGTACCCGTCGACGACGAGCTTCCGGAGCTGCCGCCGCAACCGGCCACGATGACCGCAGCCAGCGCCGCGACCGCGACGATCGCCGGCAGGCGCAAGGTGCGCACTCCCAGGAGCCCCGACATGACGCCACTACCTAATTTCATCCCCAAGCCTTTCTCGCGCACCGAGTCGGGTGCGGCTTGCACGCGCGTCGCTGACCGCTCGAGAACCCCGGTCCCCGGTTGACCTGGCTCCGCGGCACGGATGGCAGGGGCGGGCGGGGCCGCGAGCAGGGCAGCCGAACGAATCATTCGCCATCCACCATGAGATCTCCCTGAGACCCGTGTTATGGGTCTGTTGCGATGCCCGGGTGGTCAGAACGGAAGCGGCAAGGGCGTGATCGTCGTGCGCAGATAGACGGCGAAGAAGTCCTTGATGTTGGGCGTCAAGAAGCGGGTCGCGACCTGGTTCGGGTTCGGGACGAACAGGCTCGGCGCACCGGCCCCCGGGTGCCCGAAGGTGGCCAGGATCGGCCACGCGGGGTTGATGTCAAGCTCCATGGCCCGTACGGCGCCGGCATGGACGAGGACATCCGCCAGAGACGGCGCGGTCTGGGCCGGAGCGGCGACGTACAGCAGGTTGCCGTTGCGATCGATGCCGATCGCCGAGCGCCAGACGGCCGGCACCCCGCCCAGGGTGACGCCCCAGGCAAACGAGACGTCGACTCCGGGGGCGATGTGGCCGTTGTTGACCAGCAGCGGCAGGTTCTGGCGCGCCATCACGATGTCCGGACCCGGCCTGCGCGCCCCGGTCCAGCGGATGATGTCGATGCGTCCGTCGCGATACGACACCACCGTGGCGAGCCCGCGGATCATGCGCGCGTACAGCGTCCCGTGCGCGAAGAAGCCGCCAGGGGCGTCGTTGACATAGAAGCCCGAGTTGAACGTCGCCACGAGGTTGGTCAGGCCGGACGTCGGCACGGATTCGGGCCCCCGGGCATACGCCGTCGAGCCCGGGTTCTTGATTCCCGGGTACAGCGCAAGCTGCGTCCGGCTCGATCGGAACCATGCGATGGACGCAGCGTCACCGGCCGCGTTCGTCGGCACGGTCGTGACCAAGACCGCGGCGGGGCTGCCGGTCCACGGCTCGGGGTCGCGCCAGCGCGGGGACACCCGGGGCCCCGCCAGCATCGGCACGACGGCAGCGGGCCCAGGAGTCCGGACTGGCACCGGCGGCCCGGCGGCCGCTCCGAGGGCAGCGGGGGCCCCGACTGCGAGCGCGAGACCCACGCCCGCCAGTGTTGCCGCGCGGCGAGCGATCCGGGCAGCCGGGGTCGGGGCATGACGGTGCGGCATGGTCCCGGGATCATGCACGAAACCCGCGCAATCGCGGCGCAAAGCCGTCGGCAGGTGACCAGACACGTCGACCGCGCCTGGGGCTTGGCGCCGGGCATGAGGAGCCGCTAACCTAAAAGCCATGAAAACTCGAAGACTTTTCGGCTTTCCCGATCCGGTCAACGAGGTCTCGGCGCGAGCGGTGGCCGCCGGGGTCGTCGTGCTCTGCCTGATCGCGATCGCGACGGGACAGGCCTGGATGACGCTGATCATCGCCTATGGCTTCCTCGCCCGGGTCGCCAGCGGCCCGACCCTCAGTCCGCTTGGCCAACTCGTCACCCGCGTGGTCACGCCGCGGCTGGGCCTGGCTCCACGCTATGTCCCCGGACCGCCCAAGCGCTTCGCGCAGGGCATCGGCGCAGGGCTATCGGTAACCGCAGCCATCCTGGCGGTCGGCTTCGGCCAGCAGCTTGCGGCGGACGTCCTGCTTGCGGCCATCGTCGTTGCGGCAACCCTTGAGTCAGCGTTCGGCTTCTGCTTGGGCTGCAAGATCTTCGCCGGGTTGATGCGGGTCGGCGTCATTCCGGAGCGCGTCTGCATCGCCTGCGCGACGGTCCGCTTCGAGGGACCGATCGGCGGGGACAGCACGTCCTAATGGCGGTGGATCGGCTCGGAATAGGCTGATCCACAGAGCCGCCGGCGGGTGAGCACTCATACGGCCCGGGCCTCGGAGCCCTAGACCTAGAGCGTGCCCCTGCCGGTTGGCGAGGAGGTTGACGGCTGGTGGGATGGCGTGCCATCTGAGCACTGATCCATTAGGACGCCGCAGCCTTCTCGGGGCTCGAACGCGCAGGGTGGAGTCCGAGGGGAGGCGAAGATGATCTTCGTGGGCGTCGATTGGGCCGAGGCCCACAACGACGTGCTGGTGATGGATGAGGGCGGGGTGGTACTCGGCCGGGGGCGCTTTGCGGCAGGGGTTGCCGGACTCCGACAGCTGCACGCGCTCGTGGCCGATCACACCGAGGATCCAGGCGAGGTGATCGTCGGCATCGAGATCGATCGTGGCCTCTTGGTCGACTCGCTGGTCGGTGCCGGCTACCGTATCTATGCGGTGAATCCGCTGGCGGCCAGTCGCTACCGCGATCGCCACACGACATCAGGCGCCAAGTCGGATGCCGGCGATGCGAAGCTCTTGGCCGATCTGGTGCGCACCGACCGCCAGAACCACCGACCGGTCGCCGGCGACACCGAGGAAGCCGGTGCGATCCGGGTGCTGGCCCGGGCCCACCAGGCGCTCATCTGGGCCCGTCAGCGCCAAGTCAACGCCCTGCGCTCGGCACTGCGCGACTACTTCCCGGCAGCGCTCGAGGCCTTCGGCACCGAGCTGGCGCACACCGATCGCTGGCGATCCTCGCCATCGCCCCGACGCCCGAGCGGGCCCGAGGGCTCTCGCGGGCAAAGATCGCCGCGGCGCTGCGCTGTGCGGGGCGCCAGCGCAACATCGAGCAGCGTGCCATCGAGATCTGTGCGGCACTGCGCACCGAGCAGCCCGAGGGTCCTGCCCGGATCGCCGAGGCCTTCGGCGCAGTGAGCGCGGCGCGGGTGGCCGTGCTGGTGTCACTCAACCAGCAGATCGCCGAGCTCGAGCGAGCGCTCTCTGAGCATTTTGATCGTCACCCGGACGCCGAGATCCTGCACAGTCTTCCCGGACTCGGCCTGGTCCTCGGCGCCCGGGTGCTTGGCGAGTTCGGTGATGACCCGAGTCGCTTCACCGATGATAGAGGCCGCAAGGCCTACGCAGGAACCGCCCCCATCACCAGGGCGTCGGGTCGCAGCCTGGTCGTGCTGGCGCGGATGGCGCGCAACCGTCGCCTGGCCGATGCATGTGAGCGCTGGGCCTTCTGCTCGCTCGGCACAAGCCCAGGTGCGAGGCGCTACTACGATGCGCTGCGGGGCCGAGGCAAGACCCACTCCCAGGCGACCCGCCAGCTGGCCAATCGCTGGGTGGGCATTCTCCACGCCTGCTTGGAGCGACGTGAGGTCTATCGGGAGGCCATCGCCTGGCCTGATCGTGAGGAGCTGCTGCGCCTGGTCGCTTGACTGTTAGAGCCGTGGGATGTCTAGGTCGATCGCCGCGGTGTTCGGGGATCGGGGCGGGGCGCGCGACAGCCCGCGCGCTCCGCCCCGATCCGATCACTGCGCTGAGGTCTGCATCTTCGGCGGGATGAGCATCACCGGGCACGCGGCGTGATAGGCCAGGTAGCCGGCGAAGCTGCCAACGGTCATCCGTCGGAATGCGCCTTGGTGGCTGGCGGCCACGATGAGATCGACGTGCTCCTCCTCGGCCCAGCGGGTCGCCGCCGCCGGCGGGAAGTTGGAGAAGCTATCGATCATGACCACCCTGCTGTCGGGCGTCTGCTCACCAAGCGTGATCAGCCAGTCCGGCGTTTCGGGCGGCGTCGTGGGCTCCGGCGGGTAGTACACGCCGAAGTACACCGCCGGCGGCACGATATGGATGATGTCAAGGCGCTCGGCGCCCAGCTGGTCACGGAGCGCTACGGCCCTGTCGAGCGCTCGCTTGGCGGCCTCGCTGCCGTCGACGCAACATGCGATGTGGGAAACACGGTCGCCCATCGGAAGCCTCCTTGGCGTGTGATCACGACGCGGGGTCAGCCGGCGCGTCTGGACCATGTCCTGTGAGGTTCTCGCAAAATTACGTCCACGTCATCAGGGAACTCCGCCGGGGGCGGTGCGGGCGCCCGCGGATGCTCCCTGATGACGCGAGCTGCCGTGGTTGCCGCCGGCGCGCTCAGTAGTTCAACCGGTCGGCGCGCGGCCGGCGCTGGAACAGCATCCAGATGACCACGATGATCGCGATCTTGAGTCCGAGGTCGAAGATCAGGAACCAGGTCGCCATCCACCATCCCGGCGCCCCCGTCCCCCAGAACACGGCCGTCAGGGCGCTCGAGAGGATGAACAGCACCACCGCAGCGGCGAGGATCACCCAGTCGCGCGTCGCGTGTCGCTCACGGGCCGGTGCGCGCGCGTCGACGGGTTCGTCGGTCACGACGTGTGCCGCGTCGTGACCGCTGTCGACCTCGATGTGGGTGATCGGCACCGCGAATCGCTCCCGGGCCTGCACGACCAAGCCGTGCTCGAGCCAGTTGGCCTCGGCGACCGGGTGCGTGGCGATAATGATCTCGTCGGGATTGAACGTGCGGACCGCGTCGTCGGTCGCGGC
This sequence comes from uncultured Thermoleophilia bacterium, assembly GCA_963768285.1. Taxonomy (GTDB): domain Bacteria; phylum Actinomycetota; class Thermoleophilia; order Miltoncostaeales; family Miltoncostaeaceae; genus CAITWD01. Next base: position 53,334 of record CAVYHI010000023.1, on the reverse strand, counting down.
GAGCGGGTCGGCGTCACCCAGTGCCCCCCGGACGGGGATCCCGGCCGCCTCGCACCGCTCAACCGATGCCGCCAGGCGCTGCTGCGCCTCCTTGGTTCCGGCGTCCTCGTCGGACACCCAATAGTGCAGACGGGAGCTCAGCGCCGGTGCGACGATGAGCACCTCGGTCTCGGCCTCGCCGGCCCGCTCACGAATCTCCCGGAACAGGTCCGACCCGGCACAGGTCGTGTTAGCGATGACCAGCAGCCGGTGGCGTGTCGTTGGTCGGGCCGTCGTCATCGGAAACCCCCCTTCGCCCATAGCCGAGCGTCCACCGCACTCCCAGCCTACGTTCGATGGGGGGGATTGCCATCAGGGGAGGACCGGGCGTGGGTTGCCAATGGCGCGCGGGAGCGCCGGGCCCCGGCGCGACCGAGGCCCCGGCGGCGATGCTGCTACGCGGCTGGCCGCGCGTCCGAGTTGCCCGTCGAGCTGACGACATGGGCGTCGTCGTGAGCCGTGTCGACTTCGACGTGGGTGATGGGCACCGAATACCGGCGACGTGCCTGCGCGACGACGTCGCGCTCGAGCCAGTTGGAGCGTCCCGGTGGATGGGTGGCGATGATGATCTCATCCGGATGGAAGACGCGCATCGCGTCGTCGATGGCCTGCAATGGGTGGGAGTCGCCGAGCTGGCCGCGCGCGGAGATCCCTGCTGCCGCGCAATGCTCGAGGGACGCCGCGAGCCGCCGCTGGGCGCCGGCGACGCCATCGTTGAAGTCCATCAGCCAGTAATGCAGGCGCGAGGTAAGCGCGGGTGCGACGATGAGCACCTCGGTGTCAGTCTCGTCGGCGCGTTCACGGATCTCACGGAAGAGCTCCGCGCCGGTCAGCGTCGCGTTGGAGATCACCAGAAGCCGCCGGTGCGATTGTCGCGGGGTGGCAGGCATGGTGTGTCCTTTGTGAGCAGACGTTCCTGCTTCGGATGTACCCATCTATGCACCGGAGCGACACGGCGGCTATCGGGGTACTCCCTGATTGCCGCGGCGGGCGGCCGCCCAGCGCGCGCTGTCGCCCAGTAGGCCGCGGGCGATCACCAGGCGCTGGATCTGGCTGGTGCCCTCGTAGATCTCGGTGATCTTGGCGTCGCGGTAGTACCGCTCGGCCGGGAACTCGGCCGAGTAGCCGTAGCCGCCGAGCGTCTGCACGGCCATGTCGGCGGCCTCAACCGCGACGGCGCTTGCGAACAGCTTAGCCTTGGCGCCCGCAAGCCCATGCGGCTCGCCGGCGTCGCGCAGGGCGGCCGCGTGCCGGGTAGCAGACGCGCCGCATCGAGTTTCGCCGCGACGTCGGCCAGCGGGAACTGGATCCCCTGAAACCGCGCGATCGGCCCGCCGAAGGCGACGCGGGTCCCGGCGTAGTCGATCGCCAGATCCAGCGCCGCTTGCGCGATCCCGCATGCCTGGGCGGCGACCGTGATGCGGCCCCCGTCCAGCGTCGCCAGCGCCAGCTTCAGACCCTCGCCCGGATTGCCCAGCAGCGCGTCGGCCGGCACCTCGAGGCCGTCGAAGCTGAGCTCGACGGTCGACGATGTGTGCAGGCCCATCTTGGGAATCTCCCGTCCCACCTCGAGCCCCGGTCCGCGCTCGGTCAAGAAGGCGCTGATCCCCTTGGCACCCGGGCCGCCGGTCCGTGCGAAGACGACGTACAGCTCGGCGAAGCCCCCGTTCGTGATCCACTGTTTGGCCCCGGAGATCGACCAGCCGCCGTCGCGGGCGCTCGCGCTGGTGCGCAGGGCCGCCGTATCCGAGCCGATGTCCGGCTCGGTCAGCGCGTACGCCCCGAAGATTTCGCCCGTGGCGAGGCGCGGCAGCCAGGCCGCCTGCTGCCCGGCGGACCCGGAGCGCAGCAGCGGCGCCGCCACCAGCCCGTTCTGGACGGCGACGGCCGTCGAGGTACCCGCGTCCGCGCGCGCGATCTCCTCGACCACGAGGGCCAGGGAGGTCGCGTCGAGCCCGGCGCCGCCCAGCTCCTCGGGGACGATGACCGCGAGCAGTCCGAGCTCGCCCATCTTGCGCAGGACGTCGACCGGGACGTGATGCGCGGCGTTCCACTCGGCGGCGTACGGCGCGATCTCGGCCTGTGCGAACTCGCGCGCCAGCGCCTGAACCTGGCGGTGGGTGTCGGTCAGCAGGGTCGTCGACATCATGTTCCCCCATATCGGTACTTGGTTTTGCCACCGCGCACAGCAAGCTCGGTAATGGTGTCGCCGGGCTCGGTCGCGCCGCTGTTGGCCACCCAGACGTGAGCGCCGTCGGATGCGATTCCGGTCGGCCCCGAGCCAACCCCGACGGTCTCGAGGATCCGACCATTGCGTGGGTTGATCTCGGCGACGCGGCCAAAGGCCGCGTCGCTCACCCACACGTGCGTCCCGTCCGAGGAGATGCCGCTGAGGTTCGGAGCCACCTCGACGGTATACAGGCGGTGGCCATTGCGCGCGTCGATTGCGGTGATCGAGTCCCTCGGCGGTCGCGACGAACACCCGTCGACCGTCGGAGGTGATCGCGATCGGAATGAGCCCGGTGCCGATCGTTCGGACGACCCTGCCGGTGCGCTCGTTGATCTCGGTCACCGAGTGCCCAGGCGTGGCGGAACCAACGTTCGCTGTCCACACGTGGCGATTATCGGCGGTGATGACGTATGCGCTCGGCCCGGTTCGGATGTTGCGCACCAGGCGTCCCGTGGCGATGTCGAGCTCGGTGATGCCGTTCGGCCCGGAGCCGGGAACGCCGTGGGTGATCCAGAGGTGCGTGCCGTCGGAGGCGACCGCCACGGCGGGCACGCCCGTAAAGAACGAGCGCGTGATCTGCCCTGTGCGGGTATCGATGCCGCTCACGTACCCCGCAATGCTCGTCACCCACGCGTAGCGTCCATCTGAGTCGATGCCCAGCGGACCCAGCCCCACCTCGAGGGCGCGAACGACCCGGCCGGAGCGCACGCTGATCTCGGTGACGCCGGCCTGGGATCCGTTGCCGACCGTGGCGACCCACACGTGGGTCCCGTCGTCGGCGACCCCGAAGGGGCCGGTGGCGATGTGGAGCGTCCGGACGACGCGGACGCTGGACGATGCGCTCGAGATCGCCGGCAGCAACGCCGCCGCGACGGCCACCGCGGCCACCAGCCGGGTGATCCGGCGGCGAACGTGGGCGTCGTGCGAAGACCCGAGCGAAGTCCATGCAACATCCTTTTGGCACGCGCCGCGGTTGTGACCCGGGGCGACCGGGCCGCGCTGATTCGTTGGCCGCGGGATCCCGCGCCGGATCAGCGATCCCGGCGCAGATGAACTCTACCCGGTCTGCCCGGTGCCGTCGCGCTGTCCGCGCTACTGCTGGACCTTGATGACGATGCCCTTAGTCGGGTCGAAGAACGTCGTGTTTGCCGTGGTCCAGCCACCGAACAGCTTGATGGTGAAGAGCTTCTGCGGCTGCGGGAAGCTCGCCGCAAAGGCCTTGGCAACCGACGGGACCACCGGCCGGAACCCGTGTTGGGCGAAGACCGTCTGCGCCGGCGTCGACCACAGGTACTTCAGGAAGCTGGCAGCGCCAGACGGGTTGTGTGTCTCGGTCGTTACCGCCGCCGGCGTCTGGATCAGGATCGTCTGCGGCGGGATCACATAGGAGATCGGGACCCCGTGCTGTTGGGCGAACACGGCCTCGCTCTCATAGTCGAGGAGCACGTCGCCTTGACCGTTCTGAAAGGTCGTCAGTGCCTGTCGTGCGCTCTTGTCCTGGACCGTGACGTGCTGGAACAGGGCCTTGAGGTAGGCCTGTGCCTCGGCTGGGGTCTTGCCCAGCTCAAGCTGGGCGCCGTAGGCCGCAAGGACGTTCCACCGCGCGCCGCCACTGGTGATCGGGTCGGGCGTGAGGACCGTCACGCCAGGCTTGGTGAGGTCCGCCCAGGTCTGGATGTGCTTGGGGTTGCCCTTGCGCACGATGAAGACCACGACGGAGTCGGTGACGATGCCCTTGTAGGTGTTCGTGTCCCAGTTTGCGCTTACCAGGCCGGCCGTGACCAAGCGGGTCATGTCGGAGCCGGTGGCGAAGTTCACGACATCGGCCGGCAGACCCGCGGCGATCGCGCGGCTCTGGTCGCCGGACGCCCCGTAGGACTCGGCTACCGACGTCCCGGCGCCGGCCGCGGTCTTGTGCCACAGCGGAATGATCGCGTCATAGGCACTCTGCGGGGTCGAGTACGCCACAAGCGTCAGATTGCCGCCGCCCGCCGCCGGATCGGCTGTCCTGGATGCGGCGCCGCTCGAAGAACTGCTGCCGCACGCGGTGGCGCCCACGGCGACGGCAAGGACCGCGCCGGTGAGCGCCGCGCCGACCGCGCGCCGCCGCCGGGGGTGTGTCGACACCTGGGCCATGAACGGGCTCCTTCACATGCAGGGGAACGGCCGCAGGCGGCCGGAACGGCCGGGACCATACGCGCCACACCGCCGCGCACAATGGTCAAAAGCCGCTATTTACAAAAATATTATTAAATTAGCGAGATTTCAGGTCTGCGCGATCGGGGAGCCCGCCGCCGGGGCCTGGCGCCCGGGCGGTGCTGGACGCGGCGATAAAGCCTACTAAACTGATGCAATTCTGGTAATAATGCGCCGACCGCGGCGAGCGGAACCGTGGCGGGACGTGATCGGACGAAGCGGGGTACGTATGAGCGGTGGGGGGCCGGCGTCGTGGTGACGCGCGCGGTCGAGGCGCCAAGGCGCGTCGGGCGCCGGCGACGGGTCCGCGTGGCCGGGGCGGGCTCGTCGCTCAGTCTGGGCGTCGCCGTCATCTACCTGAGCCTGGTGGTGCTGATCCCGCTGGCGGCGGTGGCATGGAAGGCGGTCGGTGGCGGCTGGTCCCAGTTCTGGACCGCGATCTCGTCGCCCGAGGCGGTGTCGGCGCTCCGACTGACTTTCGAGGTCACGGCGGCCGCGGTCGCGATCAACGCCGTGATGGGCACGCTAATCGCCTGGGTGCTCGTGCGCGACGCGTTTCCAGGACGGGCGTTCGTCGACATCCTGATCGACCTGCCGTTTGCGCTGCCGACGATCGTCGCCGGGCTCACGCTCTTGTCGTTGTATGGCGTCAACGGCCCGCTGGGGATCGACATCGCCTATACCAAGGCCGGCATCGTGCTGGCGCTGATCTTCGTGACCCTGCCGTTCTCGGTCCGCGCGGTCCAGCCGGTGATGGCGGCGCTCGACCGCGAGATGGAGGATGCCGCGGCAACGCTCGGCGCGGGCCCATTGACCGTCGCGCGACGGATCGTGCTACCGAACCTGATCCCGGCGATCCTGTCCGGGACCGGGCTGGCGTTCAGCCGCGCAATCGGCGAGTTCGGCGCGGTGGTCCTGATCGCCGGCAACCTGCCGTTCAAGACCGAGACCGCACCTGTCTACATCTTCGGCCAGATTGAAAACGACAACCAGCAGGGTGCGGCTGCGGCGTCGCTGGTGCTCCTGCTGGCATCGCTCGCGCTGCTGGTCGTGTTCGGCATTCTCGAGGCCCGGGTGACGCGTCATGACGGCTAGGTGGACCTTGCGTGGCGTGGCCGGGGCGTACCTGGCGATCGTCCTGATGGGCCCGCTCGCACTCGTGTTCTGGAGCGCGTTCCGTCACGGAGTCGGACCGTTCTGGGATGCGATCAGCTCGCCCAACGCCGTTGCCGCGCTGAAGCTGACCCTGATCACGGCGGCGATCGCCGTGCCGGCCAACACGATCTTCGGCCTGCTGTCGGCCCATCTGTTGGTGCGACGCAGCTTCCCGGGGCGGCGCGCGTTCGGAGCGCTCATCGACCTGCCGCTCGCGCTGTCGCCGGTCGTCGTCGGTCTTGCGCTCGTGCTCGTGTGGGGTCGCGGCGGGTGGCTCGGTACCTGGGCGACCGATCACGGCATCAGCGTGATCTTCGCGACGCCGGGCATCGTGCTCGCCACGGTCGTCGTCTCGCTGCCGTTCGTGACCCGTGAGCTGGTGCCGGTGTTGCGCGAGCTGGGTGTCGAGCAGCAGGAGGCCGCGGCGACGCTCGGCGCGGGGCCGCTGCAGATCCTGTGGCGGATCACGCTCCCCGCCGTGCGCTACGGGTTGGTCTACGGGGTGGTACTGACGACCGCCCGCGTCATCGGCGAGTTCGGTGCGGTGGCCGTCGTCTCGGGTGACATCGCCGGCCAGTCCCAAACCATGACGCTGTACGTCCAAAACCAGTACCAGCAGTTCGATCTCGTGGGCGCGTACTCGGCCTCCGTGCTGCTGGCGTGCATCGCGATCGTGACCGTCGTGGCGCTGCGCGTGGTCAACCGCCGAGGAGCCGGATGACGATTTCGTTGACCGGGATCTCCAAACGCTTCGAGGCTCATGTCGCTCTGGATGACGTGTCGCTCGAGGTCCCGGCGGGCTCGCTGACCGCATTGCTCGGCCCGAGCGGCAGCGGCAAGTCCACGCTCCTTCGCATCATCGCCGGCCTCGAGACGCCCGATACCGGTCGCGTGCTGATCGCCGGGGACGATGTGACCGACGTCCGTCCGCAGCGGCGCGGGATCGGCTTTGTGTTCCAGCACTACGCGGCCTTCAAACACATGACCGTGCGCGACAACGTCGCCTTTGGCCTGCGGGTGCGGCGGCGGCCGAAAACCGAGATCCGCCAGCGCGTCGACGAGCTGCTTGGCGTCGTGCAGCTCGAGGGTCTCGGCGATCGCTACCCGTCGCAGCTGTCCGGCGGGCAGCGCCAGCGGATGGCGCTCGCCCGCGCGCTGGCGGTCGATCCGGCGGTCCTGCTGCTCGACGAGCCGTTCGGGGCACTGGACGCCCGGGTGCGCGCCGAGCTGCGCCAGTGGCTGCGCCGACTGCACGAGCAGACCGAGGTCACGACCGTTCTGGTCACCCACGACCAGGAGGAGGCGATGGAGGTGGCGGACCGCATCGCGGTCATGGACCATGCGCAGATCCGCCAGGTCGGTGCGCCGCGCGAACTCTACGAAGATCCGAGCAATCCGTTCGTGATGGAGTTCTTCGGGACGGTCAACCGCGTGGGCGACGCGTTCGTACGGCCGCATGATCTCAAGCTGCATCGCGCGCCGAACGGGGCGACCCAGACCGCAACCATCGAGCGGCTCGTACATCTCGGCTTCGTCGTGCGGGCAGACCTGGTGCAGGACGACGGTCAGGCGCTGACCGCGCAACTGACCACCGACGAGGCTGAGCACCTGGGCCTGGAGGTCGGTGACAACGTCTTCATCGCCGCGCGGCGCGAGCGCGTCTTCCTCGAAGGCGAGGGCATCTAAGCGCGCCGTCGAGCGGCGCGCCGGCCCGGGCGGCCGGCACGCGCGTGGCCCGGCGGGCGCGTCGCCAAGCGATCCGCGCGCGTGCAACGACGCCAACTGCGGATCGCTGGCCTGCCCACGGTGCGGCTACGATGAGGGCGTGCATGTTGGCGGGAAGGTGCGCCCCCGCAATTCGACGAATGAGCGCCCCACCGGTGCGACTTCCCGCGGCGGTGCGACCGACGACGAAAGGCGGATCTATGCGGCACCAACGACAGCTCGCGTGGGCGGCACCCCTCATTGGCGCGGCGCTGCTGACCACGGCGGCCTGCGGATCGAGCTCATCCAGCAGCTCCACGAAATCGACGAGCACGCAGTCGGCCGCCAACGCGCAGCTGTGCTCGGCGGTCTCGCAGATGAAGGCATCCATCAACGACTTCAAGAACCTGTCGACCAATACGTCGCTCACCGAGTTCGCCACCCTCACCAGCGGGGTCGCGGCCGCCTGGACCAAGCTGGAGGCCGCGGCCAAGTCCGCCAAGGGCGTCGACACGACGCAACTTGGCGACGCGGTCAACACCTTCGAGTCGACGATGACCTCGCTGCCCGCCAAGCACCTGTCGTTTAGCGAGGACATCACGCAGGCGAAGGCGGCGCTGAAGCCGGTCGCGGTGGCCGCCCAGGGCGTCGCGCCGAGCTGCGGCACCTCGACGTCGACCAGCGGCTCCTAGCCGCCGGGGGCGGGGACGCGGGGCAGTCGACCGCGTCACCGCCGGTGCTGCGCGGGCCAGACCGCCCGGGGATCCGGTCGTCGCCGGGTTCATCGCGACTGGCGTCGGCTGGCTGCCAGCGATCATCGTGGCAATCTCGCTCGTGCCCTCTGGGGTCGACATGGTGGCCGCCCGGCGTCGGGGGCCTCCGCGTGACGTCCGCTGGGGCGGCCATTTGCGGATGCCCCGGACGGACCCACGCGGACCGCCATGCAATGGCTCGCGCCGGCGAATGAGGGCATCGCGATGCTCCTCCTGACCGTCGTGATCGCGCGGGCGATCTCCTTGGCGGGGGCGGGCCGCCAGGTCATCTCGGGGATGCGCGGCGATATCGGCGGGATGGACGCCGCGCCCCGCCGGCGAGCGTGGCGACCGGCACCGACGCGCGGCTCGGCCGCCGGGGTGCGGCGCGCTCTAGGCTTGCGCCGATGCCTGCGCGCCCGTCACGCCGCCTGATGCCGGTGCTCGTGGTCGGTGCCGCGTTGGCGGCGTCCGGCTGCGGCTGCGGCGCCGCCGCCTCGCCGCATCCCACGACGTCGGCACAGGGCACCGGAACCGCAATCGCGCCTGCGCGCGTCGCGGCGCGGGCCCGGAAGGTCGCGGTGCGCCCGATCGACCCGGGCCGGTTGCCGCAAACCGACGCCGAGCCGGGCTTCGGACGCGCGCTCACGGCGCAGCTTGCCACGCTGTGGGCCGCGATCGCGGCCGACTCGACCCGCATCGGCCGCGCGGCGTTCTTCCCGGAGGCCGCATACCGGCAGCTCAAGGCCATCCCCGACCCCTTGGGCGATTACACGTACCGGCTGCTCGCGCTGTACGACCTCGATATTGGCGCCTATCACGCGTCTCTCGGCCGACGGCCGGAGTCGGCCCGGCTCGTCGAAGTGGAAGCGGATCCGGGTCTCGCCGAGTGGATCCCCGCGGGCGCGTGCGAGAATTCGATCGGCTACTGGCACTTGCCGGGCACACGCCTGGTCTACGTCGCGGGCGCCCGCCGCGCATCGGTCGGCGTCTTCTCGCTGATCTCGTGGCGTGGGGTGTGGTACGTGATCCATCTCGGCCCGAACCCGCGCCCGGTGAGCGTCGGCACGCTCGACGATCCTCAGCGCGGCCCGGGTGTCCCCGGTCCCGGGGGCGGCTGCTGAGTCGCAGCGCCGGCTATCCCCACGGCCGCGCCGGGACGCCGCCGGCCTCCGGCTGACGGTGGATGTAGCGGCGGCTTGCGACCGCGCCGAACGCCGCGGCAAGGAGCGCGACGACCCCACCGAGCACGATCGGCGCCCGCCCGCCGACCGTGTCCGCCATCCAGCCGAGCAGTGGTCCGCCGACGGGCGTCGTGCCGACCATCAGCACGGTCTGCAGCGACAGGACGCGGCCGTGCATCTCGGGCTTCCCCTCGACCTGAACGAGGGCCGTCGTCGCCGTGAGATAGAGGATGCTCGCCATCCCCACCAGGAACACGATCGGCACGGCGAATCCGACCGACGGCACCGCGGCCAACAGCAGCATCGTCGCGCCCAGCGCCGCCGCCCCGATGACGATGTGCACCATCCGCACCAGGCTGCGATCGGCGACGATCAGCGCGCTGACGACCGCGCCAGCGCTGTAGATTGAGTACAAGATCGTGAAGACGGTGCCGGAACTGCCGAGCCCGTCGGTGACAAACAGCGGCAGCGTAACGTTGAAGTTGTAGGACAGCGTGCCGATGGCGGCCAGCATCGCGAAGCTGATCCACAGCGTCGGCATCGAGCGCACGTACCGCAGGCCCTCGCGAACCTCACCCTTGTGGCGTGGCTGGGCCGGGCGCCGGTGCAGCTCCGCGGGGCGCATGACATACAGGCAGAACAGCACCGCCAGGTAGGTGGCGGCGTCGAGCGCAAAGCACCACCCGTAGCCGACGGTCGCGACCAGCAAGCCGGCCAGCGCCGGCCCGAAGATGCGGGAGACGTTGACGACGGTGCTGTAGAGGACGACCGCGTTCGGGATGTCCTCGGACGGCACCATCTCGGATACGAACGAGCGCCTGAGGGGATTATCGAACGCGAGCAAGGTTCCGCCGGCCACCGCGAGCAGATACAGCCCCGCCAAGGGCGGGTGCGGCATGAACGCCAGCACGGCGAGACCGACCGACTCGGCCATCTCCAGGCTCTGCGTCACCAACAGGAACCGCCGCTTGTCCGAGCGGTCAGCTACGGCGCCGGCCCACGCCGACAAGAACAGGATCGGCCCAAACTGGCAGGCCGCCAGGAGCCCTACGTCGAACCCGCTGCCGGTGAGATCGAGCACCAGCAGCACCAGCGCGACGTTGGTCAGCCAGTTGCCCGTGTTGGAGACGAGCTGGCCGGTGAAATACAGCCGGAAGTTGCGGTGTCGCAGCGAGTGGAACGTGCGACCCAGGCCCCGCTCCGGACGCGCGGGAACGAGTTCGCCCTGCGGGGTTGGGCTCACGGGCGCTCCGGGCGGAGCGGCGGCTCGGCGGTGCGCGCGATTGGCGAGACCTTCGTGTCGTATGGACGGGCGCGCGCCGCGCCCGCGCGGCAGAAACTACAACCTAGCTCGCCGGTGGCGATCGCCTGCCCGGAGCCGCCCAGGCACGCGATTGCCGCAGGCCGACGCCGGCGCGTGAGTCGGCGCGACGGTCGACGAGCGGGTGACTCGCTGGTGCGTGGTGCGTGGTGCGTGCCGCGGTCCGGACGGCTCGTTGGAGGCGGTCTGCACGAGCGCGATTCGGCAGGCCGTCACGCATGGTGCGGACGCGATTGCGTCCATCGCCGTGATCCTGTGAGCTGAGATCTGAAAGTGCGCGGGCCGACCGGTATCGCGCTGTGCGCTCGCTGACTCACCGCCGAGAAAGGGGAACACACGTGCCATCTGGACTGCAGCACTGGATCGATACCGAGCTCGAGCGGATCACGCGCAAGCCGCTCCAGGGGGCGTGGACCGCTGCGGCGATCGTCACTCTGACAGTCACCGTCGTCGCGGGACTGCTTATTCGCGTGACCGATCCATCGACCTTCCCGAACATCGGCCTGGGCCTGTGGTGGGCCGTCCAGACCACCACCACGGTGGGTTATGGGGACGTCGTGCCGACCTCGGTCGCCGGTCGCCTGATCGCGGCGTTCGTCATGGTGGTCGGGATCGGGTTCATCACCGTCTCGACCGCCGGCATCACCAGCTCCTTCCTCGAGGCCGCCCGTCGGCGACGGGCGGTCGAGACGGACAATCCGCTTGCCGCCGAGATGCGCGAGCTTCGGCACCAGATGGAGTTGCTCACTGCGGAGGTCCGTGCGAGCCGTACCGCCGACGACGGCCGCAGCAGCTCGTGAGGGCCGGACATGGATGTTGGCGATCATGGCCGGTACCGGACCGCCGGTCGAGACGGGCGGTCCACTGGCCAGCACCGTCATGATCAGGCCCAACGGCGCGTCGAAGACGCGTCTCGAACGTCGCTGCCACGCCGCATGCCTCGGCACGTCGGGACCCGATGCGCGGCGCCGCCGGGCCGGGGCCGCGGGCGGAAGGTGCAACTGACGCATTGAGCGGTCCGAGCTCGTGGCCGCACGACCGTGCGCAGCGACAGACATCCCGACGAGTCTGGCCCGGCTCCGGATTCGGACGCCGAACCCTGATGACCCAAACAGGGGATCGAGTGTCCTCCTGCCTGGATAGACTCGCCTTCGTCCCGACGAGACCCAGGGGAGTGAGCCGTCACCGAGCAACCTGATCCCGCAGCGCTTGCGCGGTCGTCGAGTTATGTGCGCCTGCTGGTCCTAGCCGCCATCCTCGGTGCGCCGATCGCCGTCCTGGCGTACTTCTTCCTGGCACTGGTCAGCCACCTCCAGACCTGGGTCTTCACGGATCTGCCGAAGGGCCTGGGCTTCGCGGGCGAGCCGGTCTGGTGGCCGCTGCTGCCGCTGACGGTGGCCGGCGTGTTGGTCGCGCTCACGATCGTGTACCTGCCCGGGCGGGGCGGCCACTCGCCGGCCGACGGACTCAAGGTCGGCGGCGGGCCCGCTCCGGGGCCTGCGCTGCCTGGCATCGCGCTGGCGGCGCTCGCCGGGTTGGCACTGGGTGCCGTGATCGGGCCCGAGGCGCCGCTGATCGCGCTGGGTGGCGGCCTCGCCGCCGATGCGGTCCGCCGCGCGCAGCGTGATGCTACCGACCAGACACTCGTCGTGGTGGCTGCCGCTGGGAGCTTCGCCGCGATCAGCACGCTCCTGGGATCGCCACTCGTCGCGGCGTTCCTGATGATGGAAGCCGCGGGGCTCGGAGGGGCGATGATGGGGCTCGTCTTGCTGCCGGGTCTGCTCGCCTCCGGGATCGGGTATCTCATCTTTGTCGGCCTGGATTCCCTGACCGGACTCGGGACGTTCTCGTTGGCGATCCCGGATATCGCGCCCCTGGGCCGGCCCACGGTCGCCGAGTTTCTGTGGGCGATCGCGATCGGCTTGGCGGCCGCGGTCGTCTGCTTGGCGATTCGGTGGCTCGCGCTCGCCATCCGGCCCCACGTCGAGCGGCGGATCCTGCTGTTGACACCTGTCTTGGGGCTTGTCGTTGCCGGGCTCGCGATCGGCTACGCCGAGGCGACCAACCACCCGTCCTCAAACGTGTTGTTCTCCGGGCAAGCCGCGCTCGGCCCGCTCGTCAGCAACGCGGCCACGTACTCGGTGGGGGCGCTGGTGCTGCTGGTGGTCTGTAAGGGGCTCGCCTACGGACTTTCGCTGAGCGGCTTCCGTGGCGGGCCGGTCTTCCCGGCGATGTTCATCGGTGCGGCCGGCGGGATCGGCCTGTCTCATCTGGCCGGGCTGCCGATGGTCGCCGGAGTGGGCATGGGAATCGGCGCGATGGTCTGTGCGATGTTGGGGCTGCCGCTGGTGTCCGTGCTTCTCGCCAGCGTGTTCATGGTCAACGCCGGCCCCAACCTGCTGCCGCTGGTCATCGTTGCCGTCGTCGTGGCGTATGTCGCCCGCGCGCGGTTGTTCCCGCGGCTCCCCGGCGCCGGCGCCGCCGACGCGCGCGCTGCGGGCGGCTGAGCGCGGGAGCCCCCCCTGGCTGGGGCCGATGCCCGGTCCCGAATCGACCACGACTGGGCGTAGGATGGCCGCATGGTCGGCTGGTACGAGACCCATCTCGTCGACACGGGCCGGTCGGCGGCGCTCTGGGCGCTCGTCGGCTTCCTGCTCACCTATGGCGTGACGCGATGGATCACGCGGCGCATTCGCGCACGACAGGCCAGCGACACGGACGACGGCAACGGGTCGATCAAGGACGTGTACATCGGTGGGATCCACATCCACCACCAGGTCTGGGGAATCCTGCTCATCCTCAGCGTCGGCCTCCTCGAGTTCCGATATCACCCCGACTCGCCATGGAAGGACGTCCTCGGTGCCCTCTTCGGCGTGGGCGCGGCGCTCGCCCTCGATGAGTTTGCGCTGTGGCTTCATCTCGAGGATGTCTACTGGACGGAAGAGGGGCGCAAGTCCATCGATGCGGTCATGGTCGCCGTCGTCGTCGGGCTCGCGGTCCTCGCGAGCTCTTCGCCGGTTGGGCTGGACCCGAACACCGCGCGCAACGATGGGTTCCTTCTCGCGTCGATCGCGGTGGTCATCCAGATCGGGTTCGCCATCACGTGCATGCTCAAAGGCAAGATCACGACCGGCCTCGTTGCGCTCCCGGTACCGCTGGTCGGTTTCGTCGGGGCCATCCGCGTCGCCAAGCCATCGTCATACTGGGCCAAGCGGTTCTACTCCGAGCGGAAGATGGCGAAGGCGTCCGCGCGCTTCGGGCAGGAATACGTCGCGCGTCATGAGCGGTTGCGTGATCTGTTCTCAGGCGGAGGCTGGTAACGCTCACTCTGGACAACCGGGGTCGGTGAGCGCGGCAGCGTGCCCGCCTCCGGGCGACCCTTCAAAGATCCGTCGGGTCCGCTTGCTCGCCCGGCGCGCCGCGACGTGCCGCATCTGGCCGCGCCGCGAGCTGGGTAGTCCCCGCTTGTGAAAGGCGCTGCTCGGGCGTGACGGCGCCGCGGCGCTCGGCACGCACTCCGCACGCCGGGATCCAAGGAGCTCTACGGACGGGTCCCCCTGCCCTTGCGGCGCGTGGGCTGATTGGGTCTTCGCCAGGGCCCCGGAACATGACGTCCATGCACGTCATGTCGGAGGAATGCTTCATGAGCATCACGAGCCGCATCGCGATGGCAGGGGTAACCGGACTCGCAGTTGCCGGGATGGTTGCTGTTCCTCTTGCAAGCGCGCACGGCAAGACGACCGTCAAGGCCGTCCGGAGCGGCAGCACGGCCGTCAGCCTCCCCGCGGCCGCCCTGAGTGCCATCACGGGCGACGGCATTACGCCGTCCGTGGTCGGCCCAGCGCAAGGCCTGGCGGGCCCAGGGGCGCGTCCTTGTACACGGTGTTCCCCGTCACGGGTGGCAAGGTGACGTTCAGCAACGCGTCCATTGCGGCAGCATTGAACACAGCGGCGGCCTGGACTTTGCAGGCAAGGTCGGTACGACGCCGGCGGATCTGAAGATCACGAACTTCGTGATCAACTTGGCCACTGGGACGATCAGTGCCCGCACGACCCTGACCATAGGCTCGACGGCGACCAAGCTCGGGCGGGTGGGCGTGTTCCAGTTGGCGGGCGTCTCGGCCAGTGTGAAGGAGCGCATCGTGTCCGGGGCGGCGACCGGCGTCGAGTTGACGGCGGCGTCTGCCGGCGCGCTCAACGAACTCTGGACCTCAGCGTCTGCGTTCACCGCGGATGAGAGCGTCGGCTCGGCATCCTTCGTGGCAGCACTCAGCGGGTATCACCACAGGTGATCGACCTCAGGCGATGCCTCGGTGCGAATCGCCAGCTGCACGAACGCCTGTCGGTGCAGCGCGCGGTACCAGGCCCTGGGGGGCCGTTTCCGGTTTCCTCCCAGCCGCGCCAGGGCGGCACCCGAGACGTGCAGGCGCTCTCCTGAGATCTCGGGTGCCGAGGTCCGCTCGGGACGGTGGCGACGCGGCAGGACGTGAACCCACCTACAAACCGGCAGTGGTGTTGAATCGTCCTATCTCAGTCGTGAGGTATGCACCCGGGCATGCACGCCGCGAGCTGGTTTCGGGCGCTTCCGGTCAGTCCTCGGACGGGTCCTCTGGCGGGTAGGTCTCGAGCGACCCGAACGCGTCGGCGATATCCGTCGGGTCGTCCGCGGTGGCCAGCGCACGGATTCGAACCAGTCCGACGACCTCCCGGCTTCCGGTTTCGTCCTCCATCTGCGCCAGCCACCCTTCCACTTCGTCGGGTGACATCAGCGCCGGGGAAGTTGGCCCGTCGGCAATCTGGACGATCACGGCGCCTTGGGGGTACTCGTGGAACCATGCCGGTATGTCGTATTCGAAGCTCATTGGTTGCTTTCCAGTCGGTTGGGTGAGCGCGCCGAGGCGGCCGATCTCGCGGTCGTCGATCAAGACGTGCGCGTAGGTGTTCAGAGTCATACTCGCGCGCGCGTGACCTGCGCGCTCGGCGACCTCCCGGATCGCGGCGCCATCGCTGTGCCAGATGGATGGGCGCCGGTGGCGGAGGTCATGCAGGCCGATCCGAGCAGCGCCTGCGGTGCTGCAGGCGCGTCCGAGCACCTTCATCCAATCTGCCCCGTGCCGACGGGCCCCCAGCGCTCCCTGGTGACCGTTTTACCCACCTTGGCGACGGCCGCGTTGCCGCCGATCATCGCCATGATGCCCTTGCCCTTGTACTCACAGGGCACGCGTGGCCGGCCGGCGATGTCGGCCAGTCTGTTCGTCGCGGGCCATCGGCCCGGCTGACGGGCCACCGACCCCAACTGGGGGCAAAGGGCGGCTGCGGGATCGGGGATGTTGGCGAAATCGCCGCGCGTAGACCCGCGGGAAGTCCGCGACCGTCAGGCCCGACCTCGGTGCGGCCGCCGTGGCCTTGGGGAACGCCCAGTGTCCCGCCAAGGGCGCCGCCGTGATCCCCCCGCCCCAGATCACGCACCGTGGGGATCCTCGAGTCGTCCGACAGGATCACGTGGCCGGGCCCGACCTCGGTGACCCCGGTCCCGAGGCGCAGGGTGACGTCTTTTTCTCGCGCCTTCGCGGCATATTCACGTGCGCCCGGGGAAAGCGGTCCAGCACCGCCTGCCCATGATCCGCGAGCATGACCTTGGGTGTTTCACCCGTTCCGGATGCTTCGATGGGGCCGGTGCTAGGTTAGCGTCGCGGTGCGTTGGACTCGGCTCGAGCGGCTCGATTTCGAAGGAGCGAGCAGTCCATGTCTTCAAGCAATTCTGTGGCGCCGCCACCGCAGGTTCTGCTGGTCTACTACACGTTCACCCAGCAGACGCTCAGAGTGGTCGCGGCCATGGCCGAGATCCTGCGCCAGCGAGGCTGCGACGTCCGGCTGGCCGCGATCGAGTTCACTGACACCCGCTACATGGAGCGGTTCACGCGGTTTCCGCTGCGGCACGCCGTCTTCGACATCCTCGGGATGCTCCCGGCGCAGCTGCGCCGTGCGACGGGGGAGATCAGTGTCCCGGAGGAGGCGCGGGAGGGCGATTACGATCTGGTCTGCATCGGGGCCCCCACGTGGTGGCTGACAACGTGCATGCCGATTCGGTCCTACCTGAAGTCCGACTCCGCGCAGAAGATCGTGACCGGGACGAGGTTCACCGCGTTCGTAGTCTGTCGGCGCTACTGGCGGAGCAATTTGAACTCGGTCAGGAACTCGGGACCGAGCTCGGCGGTGAGTACGTCGGCGGCACGCATTTCACGTTCGCCGGCGGCCAGGTTCGGTCGCTGCTCGCGTTGATCGGCTACCTCGGAACGGGAGAAGATCGCGAGCGCTACCTCGGCGTGAAGATCCCACGGACCAACCTGCAGCCCGACTTCCTCGAGCAGGCTCAGGCGTTCGCGAACCAGTTAGCCGACCGGCTTGACGGCCGGCGCCACGCATAGGAAAGGAATCGGGCATGAGCGATCGAACGATCGACCGGAGTACGCTGCCGATCCGACGGGCGCCCTTCCAGGGGGTGGTGAACCGGACGCTTGAGGCTCCCGGCCCGACTGGGACCTCGGTCGCGCCGATCACTCCTCCGGAGGGTGCCCCCAACGTCCTTGCTCGTCCTCATCGACGATGCTGGCTTCGGCAACCCGAGCGACTTCGGCGGCCCGATCAGCACGCCGACGCTCGACGCGGCTGGCGGACGGAGGGCTGCGCTACAACCGCTTCCACGTCGACGGCGCTCTGCTCGCCCGACGCGCGCCGCGCTGCTGACCGGCCGCAACCATCCACGCCGTCGGCTTCGGCATCGATCGGCGAGTTCGCCGGGCCGTTCCCCGGCTACTCGGCGATGCTGCCGAAGGACTGCGCAGCCGTTCCCGAGGATCCTGCAGGCGAACGGCTACTCGACCGCGGCGTTCGGCAAGTGGCACCTGACACCCGACGAACAGCAGGGCCGGCGGGGCCGTTCGACCGCTGGCCGAATGCGCTGGGGCTTCGATTACTTCTGGGGGTTCCTCGGCGGCGAGTCCGGCCAGTGCGACCCCGTGCATGACCGAGAACAACACCGATCATCGGCGTGCCCGGAGCAGGACGGCGACTTACTACCTCCCGGATGCGATGGCCGACAAGACGATCGAATGGCTGCACGGCGTTCGCGCCCAGGCGCCGGAGAAGCCGTTCTTCGCGTACTTCTCGACCGGGCTGCCAGCCACGCGCCGCACCACGTCCCGAAGCGAGTGGGCCGACAAGTACAAGGGCAAGTTCGACCAGGGCTGGGACAAGCTGCCGCGAGGAGACGTTCGCGCGGCAGAAGCAGCTCGGCGTCATCCCGGCCGACGCGGAGCTGACACCCGCGGCCCGATGCGTTGCCCGCCTGGGACTCCCTGCCGAGAACCAGAAGCGCGTCTACGCGCGCCAGATGGAGGTCTACGCCGGCTTCTCGGAGAACGCCGACTGAACGTCGGCCGCGTGATCGACGCGATCGACGGAGATGGGCGAGCTCGACAACACGCTCGTGATCTACATCTGGGGCGACAACGGCGCCAGCATGGAGGGCACGCTCACCGGCTCGTTCAACGAGCTGACCACGCATGAACGGCATCCCGCTGACCGACGAGCAGCAGCTGCAGCTCGTCGAGCAGTACGGCGGCCTCGAGGCCTGGGGTAGCCGACATGATGGCCCCGCACTATTCGCGCTGCATGGGCATGGGCCGGCAACTCGCCCGTTCCAGTGGGGCAAGCAGGTCGCCTCGCACCTCGGCGGCACCCGCGACCCGATGGTCGTCGCACTGGCCGAAGCGGTTCAAGGACAGGGGCGGGCTGCGCTCGCAGTTCACGCACGTCATCGACGTCGGCCCCACGATCCTCGAGGTCGGCCGGCATCCCACAGCCGACGCACGTCGACGGCATCGAGCAGCAGCCGATGCACGGGACGAGCTTCCTCGACTCGCTCGACGACGCGGGCGCCGCCGAGCGGCACACGCAGCAGTACTTCGAGATCGCTCGGCAACCGGGCGATGTACAAGGACGGCTGGTGGCTGGCGTGGACGATGCCGCGCATCCCCGTGGAAGATCGACCCCGAGACACTGAGCGCGGTTCGCACCCGGGGTCTGGGACCCCGACGACGACCCGGCCGAGCTCTACTACCTGCCGGACGACTTCGCCCAGGCCAACGACCTGGCCGCGCAGCATCCCGAGAAGGTGGAGGAGCTCAAGAAGCTCTTCTGGGAGGAGGCCGAGCGCTACAACGTGCTCCCGCTGCTCGGCGGCCTCACCGGCTTCTTCGGGATGCTGCCCCCGGTCCCGACGCAGTCGACGTTTACGCTACTACAGGGACGTCCAGAACGTCGCATCCGGGCATGATCCCGCGGATCTACAACCACTCCTACACAATCAGCGCCGACCTCGAGATCCCGCCGGGCGGAGCCGAGGGCGTGATCGTGGCCGAGGCCGATCACTTGGGCGGCTTCGCGCTTTTCGTCCAGGACGGCAGGCTGAAGCACACCTACTCGTTCTTCGGCGTGCTCGAGTTCAGGCAGGAGTCGGAGACGCGCCTGCCGACGGGGAGGTCAGCGTGCGGATGGAGTTCGCCGCCGACGCGCCCAAGCCGGCGACGGGCGGCGAGGTGACGCTGTTCGTCGACGACGAGGCGGTCGGACGCGGCCGGATCGAGCACACCGCTCCCGCCCGCTTCTCGGGCTACGCGGGGATGGACATCGGGCGGGACAACGGCCTGCCGGTCGACCGGGTCTACGCCAATGAGGCGCCATTCGCGTTCACGGGCACGATCAAGAAGGTCGTCTTCGACGTCAACCCGCATCCCAGCGACGCACATGAGCGGGAACTACACGAGCACGTGCAACAGGCGCTCGCCGGGCACGCAATCAACGCGTAGGAAGGACAGGGCATGAGCGACCAAGACAAGGATGTGCTGATCGCGGTGTATCTCTTCGAGGATCTCGCCAAGAGGGACTTCGACGCGGTGCTGAAGCTCGCTGAGGACAAGCAGATCACCGTCGAGGGTGTCGTGCTCGTCGAAAAGGACGCCGACGGCGAGGTGCACGTCACGGAGACGGGCGACCATCTCGGTCGCAAGGGCCTCATGATCGGCGGAGGCGCCGGGCTCGTCGTCGGCCTCTTTGCCCCGCCGCTGCTCGCGGCGACGGCGATCGGTGCGGCCGCCGGTGGCTTGGTGGGGAAGTTCGCCAAGCATCGCCTCGAGAGCGGGATCGCCGAGAAGATGGACGCCGCGCTGCCCGCCGGTTCGGCAGGCGTGATCACGGTTTACGACTCGGGTGGCCATGACGCTGTCGACCACGCACTCGCAAACGCCGTCAAGAAATCCGTCGCCCAGATCACCGGCGCGAGCGCGAGCGAGCTCAAGGCAGGACTCGCAGAGGCGCAGGCCGGCATGGGGGGCTGAACGGACCCTCTAGTCAGCGGTGCCGCCGCGGCGCGAAACGCGATTGGACGTGCACAGGATGGGCGCGACAGGACCCGAACCTGCGACCCAGGGATTACGAGTCTCCGGGATGCTGGCGAGAAGCACCTGCAACAGGGCAGTTTCAGGCTTGATCGGCGGCATGCGCAACCGCTCTGCGCACCATCGGCGCCATGAGCCCGTCTAACACCGATGCCGCGGCGTGCTGTCGGTCCTCGCCGAAGGTGTGCGAATACGCCGTCGGCGTCGACCAGGCTGGCGCGGATTAGCGTGCGCCGGAGCATCGCGCCGGGGGCTGCGGCCCATCGGTCGGCCATCTGGACGTGTGCGCGGCTGCCACCCTCGACGACCTGGCCAACGTGCAGGTCTCCGAATCGTGCCGCAAGCCTGGCCGAGAGCGCGACGGTGGCGACCTTGCCGGCCTTCGGGCGCTCGAGGATGTGCGTCGGCGGATCGCCGTTTCGACCTGGCTCCTGCCAACCGCTGCGGGCCACCGTCAGACGGCAACAGGACCCAATGCCTCAGGGCGACGTTGTCCACCGCGCTAGTTGTCGCGAGACTGGGTCCCTGCGGAGGTACCTCGGCAAGCGGCTCCGCCCGCGATCAGGGGCTCGTCCACAGGCGCATTCTGACCCGGCCGAACTGCCAGACCGTCTGCGCCTCGGCAGCCGGCACGCGCACACACCCGTGCGAAGCCGGATACGCCGGCACGTCCGAGAACTCGTGCATCGCGTAGCCGTCGTGGAAATACTGGGCAAGCGGCATCCACACCTGGAAGGGCACCGACCAGCTCATCGGGTCGCGCTGCAGGATCGTGAAGTGCCCGCGAGGCGTCGGCCATCCGGGCATGCCGGTCGACACGTGGATCGCGCGCACGACCCGCCCGCCGCTCACAAGCAGCAGCACCTGCTGGGCGATGTGGACCTCGTACCCGGTCGCGGTCGACCACGGCCGCGGCGGGCGCCCCCTGTCCAGCGCGGCGCGTGTGCGCGGGCCGACGACACCGTCGCGCGCCAGGCCGCTCCACCCCTGAAACGCGATCACCGCATGCCAGGTACGGATGCCGAACGTCCCGTCGGCCGCCGTGCGCGGCAGGTAGGTGAGGTCCGCGAGCGTGCGCTGCAGCGTGCGCACTGCCGGCCCGTGCGAGCCGAGCTTGAGCATCGCCGCGGCCAGCAGGCTTGCGTGCACGGCCGGCGTCGGGCGCGCCGCTACCGACGCACCCAAGGCCGGAGGGGCGGCTGACCCTGAGGACGTCATGGCCGCCACAGTCTGGGGACCAGCGTGCGTCGATGAAGCGGCACAGCCGGCGAGCGGCAGCAGCGCCGCGAGGACGAGCAGCCCGGGCGCGCACGACCCGCTCACCCGGCGGACCGAGCACCGCCGGGTTTCACGTCGCCGTCGATGAGCTCGGGCTGCAGGGCATGATGGAACCACTTCGATCCGAGGATCCGCCCCCGAAGCGGCCTCCGCATCCGTCGAGACCCCGAGACGCGCCTGGGTATAAGCCGACGGGCAGCCTCGCCGCTGTCTGCCTGCCTGCCGTACCGGACTGCTGCGGGCGTCCCGCTTTCCTGCAGATGCGCGTCGAGGTGGACTCGCCGGTGAGTGCGCCGTGTGCCAACTCGGCCGCTCAGCAGTTCGGCATCGCCGCCAACGGCTCTTGAGTGCAGGGCGCAACGGGGCTCGAGCTCCCGTCGAGCCGGGGACGCGAGCGAACCTTCATCCTCCCGGCGGGCGCCTACGCGCTCTGCCCTGCCGGCACGGGCTCCGGGAGCGCGCACGTCTCAGTGTTCAGCGCGGCAGGCTCGGGAGAGCGCACCCAGGTGTTCGCGTTTCCCGTGCACCGAGGTCAGCGTGGCAGCCTTGATCTGAACGGCGCGGGCGCCCAAGGCGTGCTGCGGTTCGGCGGGCACGCCTACAGGGCATCCAGCGGCCTGGCGCTCGTGCCTCGCGCGTCACCACGCGCGCTGCGCCGGGGCAAGCCGAGCGTCGTCGTCATCCGCGCCACTGACAGTCTTGGACGAGCGCTTGGAGGGGCGCTGGTCGTAGCCAAGGAAGGCAGCAGGCTGATCGCTGGGTCGTTGACCGGCCGCTCGGGGATCGCCCGGCTGGGAATCCCGGGCCTTGCCCGCGGAACGCTCGCGGTGAGTGCCTCGGCGCCCGGCTGACGGGGTGCCCACCTGTCGATCGCTGTGCGCTGATGTGTGGGCCAGGGCAGACGTTTCGGCTTGATCACGTGTCATTGTCGGTGCATCGCGCCGGACCCGCCAAGCATCTCCTATCGGGCGCGATGGTCCATACGCGGGCAGCCACCGGATCCGGCCACGTATGCGCGCCCCGCACACGCGGTGCGCTCGTGTGTGGCGAGACCCAGACTCGAACTGGGGACACCACGATCTTCAGTCATCCGTGCGTCGCGTCGAAACGGGCGATGATCTGGGGGGCGGGGTTCGCGAGGTGCCCAAGTGCGACCCCGGGCGGGATGACGGCGGGAGCGATGGTGTCACAGCCCGCGGGGGCGTGGCCATCGAGCGACTCCGCCCCCTCCGGATGTGGTCCCCTCAGCAGTCCGTGAGGAACGTACTGAAGTACGGCGGCAGCACGTCATACCAGGTGCCGACGTAGACGTAGCCGAGATTCTGCCGGAGTAGCGACGTGCAAGCCGATGATGGCTGCGGGGTGCTGGTGCTGTCGGGTGCGTTGTACACCAGTGCCGCGAAGTCAGAAGCGGGATAGTTGCGCTCCCAGGCGGCTGGGGTCCATGCCGTATACGGATCCTCACCAGGGGTGTTGTACGACCCCTCGAACGTGACCACGATGTCCGCATTGTTGGCGTTGCTGGAGTTGAACATCCACCCCGAACCTGGGTTCGCTCCGTAGTTGAACACGACCTCGTCGTTGTTCCCTTCGTTCCTGTGGACATACGAGGCGAGGGTCCGGTAGAAGCTCTGGTTGCTCGTGGTGGTCCCCGGCACGGTGTCCGAGACACCGTCGAAGAAGATACCTGCGATGTGGCCGGGGTAGAAGGCGTACCACGACCTCACCTGTGCCTCGATGCTGGCGATACTTGCGTTCCCGCCCTCGCCATAGTTCGTCCAGACGTATCCGATCACCGACGCCCTGCCGTAGCTGTCGCAGCCGTCGATTACGCCCTTCCAGCTCGAGACCGGCGCGGGACCGGGTCCCTGCCCCTGGTCAACGTCGGCGATGAGGAAGGATCCCCCGCCCTGTCCGTTGACCTGGGAGCAGGCGGTCGTCCAATCGCTCGAATTGGCATTGTCATAGAGCGGGATCAGCTCGTCCGGGCGGCGTCGCTGCGCGTTCGCCTGCGCCGAGCCACCGAATACCCCGACCACGATGGCGACGAGTCCGATTGACAGCGCGAGGCCCGCGAGGCCTCGCCCCATCTTGACTCCGACGCACCGACTCCTCGATGCTCGCGCGGTGTTCATGTCAGCCCCTCGGTTGCACGGCGATGCCGGATACCCCACGCGTCAGGAAACCACGACCCCCGCACCAGCGATACTGGACGATCGAAGCGGTTTCGAAGGTGTCGCGCCCCCCAACGTGCCTAGACCGTTGGCCGGGTGTGCGTGGTGTCCCTCGGCTGGCCCTCACCGCTCCGGCCTGAGGGCGATCTCGCCCTGGCCCCGGGCGGGCGGCGCTGCCCACAACCATGCGGCGAAGACCGCCGCCACTGTTCCCGAGACGAGCAAGGGGACCACGCCGGTCCCCTGCCACGCCAACCCGGCCCAGATGCCCGCGACGACGATGGCCCCACCGGTCAGCCCCTGATAGATCCCCTGGGCGCGGCCCTGCTGGGCTGGGCCGACGAGGGACGACGCCCAGGCCTTGCCCACCCCGTCGGTGCAGGCCGCAAACATG
This sequence comes from uncultured Thermoleophilia bacterium, assembly GCA_963768285.1. GTDB lineage: Bacteria > Actinomycetota > Thermoleophilia > Miltoncostaeales > Miltoncostaeaceae > CAITWD01. The sequence goes on along the minus strand of CAVYHI010000023.1, from coordinate 29,449 downwards.
CCGTAGGCCACCAAGATGACCCATGCGACCGACTTGCTCGTGGTGAGGCCAAGGCCAAGGTACCCCAGAGCAAAGAATGCAAGCCCTGTGGCGTAAATGCGCGGTGGCGACAGCCGGTCGCTCAAGGCCCCCGCCGGGTAGCTGCAAAGCGCGTAGACGCAGTTGTAGGTGGCATACGCCAGGATGGTCATGGCCAGCGAGAACCCGATGGCGTTCAGGCGCAGGAGCAGGAGCGCATCCGGGAAGTTCACCAAGCTGAACACGGTCAGGATGCCGACGACGCGCCGGAAGGTCGCCGGCAGGGGCGCCAAGGCCGCTGGGTCGGGCGCCGCTTGGTGGTGGGCTACCGACTTGGCCCGGTCCCGGCGCGGGTCGCGCACGAGCGCCACGAGGGCCACGCTGAGGACGGCCGGGATCACGGCGATCCATAACAAGGGCCGGATCCGGTGGTCGAGGGCCTCGTAGGCGGCGAGGCCGATCAGGGGGCCGACCACCGCGCCTGCCGTGTCCATTGCCCGGTGGAAGCCGAACGCCTTGCCGCGTTGGGCGGGCACCACACCGTCGGCGATCAGCGCGTCCCGCGGCGAGCCCCGCATCCCCTTGCCGAACCGGTCGATGCAGCGGGCCACGAGCACAAGTGGCCAAGCCGTGGCCAGGGCAATGAGCAGCTTGCCGAACGCGGCGAGGCCGTAGCCCCCGGCGATGAGGGGCTTGCGACCGGTGCGGTCGGCGGCCCGGCCGGCAATCGGAGAGACGACGGCGCTGATCCCGTCCGCGAGGCCCTCGATCGTCCCCAGGACTACCGCCGGCGCACCCAGGGTCACCGTGATGAAGATCGGCAGGATCGGGTACAGGAGCTCGCTCGCTGCATCCTGCAGGAACGAGACCCCTGACACGACGACGAGGTTGCGCGTGAGCCACGCCCGCGGCGTTGGCGCACCGGCACCGCGCCCGGGGGGCTGGGTCCTCGGTGGATCGGTCACTGGGCCAGCCTGCCAGAGTGCGCGAAACGCCGCTGGTGATTGTGGCGGCTACGCAGGGATCGTCTCAGACCGCCTCAGACCGACGGGCCGCGGACCGCGCGGTCGAGCAGGGGGCATGCGAAATCCCGCCGGAGCTTTCATCAGTGGGCGCTGCAGGACTCGGACCTGCGACCCAGGGATTATGAGGTGTCGAAGGGCGCTTCCGCGGCTTTCCCCGTCGTCGTGAATTAGCTGCGCAGTGGGCGCTTCTGAGCGCTTGGCAAGGCGCCCGTTTGCCTCACTCTCCGCGGCTTCGGGTGACACATTCGTGGCACCGCCCGTCGGATCACGGTTGACCGCGCGCGACCGGTGTCGGCGGCATGCCTGCGGATGGTTAGGCGCACAGGCGCCGCAACGTGTCGGCCGAACTCGACTGGGGCGACGATCAGCCAGGCGACGTCCGGAGCTACAACGATCTCCGCCGGCAGGGTGACCGGACTGGGTACGTTCTGGTTAACGGCCAGTGGCTGACGCTCTACATCTTCGAACCCGACAACCGCACAGCCGTGACGTGCACCGGAGCCTGCGCCTCGGTGTGGCCACCCGTGCGACTGGCATCCGGCCAGAAGGCAGTCGCGGCGGCGGGTGCAAAGCAGGTCCTCTTGGGGAGCGATCCGAACCCGGGCGGGGGCAGTGTGGTCACCTATTCGGGATGGCCGCTCCACACCTACGTCGCCGACACCGCTGCCGGTCCTGCGCAGGGGCAGGCGCTGAACCTCAATGGCGGCCTGTGGTACGTGATGTCGCCATCCGGGGTGATCATTCGCACGAAGCCATGACCGCCTTCGCGGAGTGCCGCAGCAGCGCGCCTCAGCACCACCCTGGCATCCGAGATCGAGGGGATTCGAGCCACCAGTCCAGCCTCCGCTGAGCGGTCGATGAGCTCGCTCACAGTGCTCTGGGAACGCGCACGCCGACCGACTAGCTGATTGACCGTCGTCTGCTGGCTTCCATCGGTGGCCCCCTTGATCATCAACAGCAGTAGCTGCCGTTGTGGAGTCACGTCATGTGCAGGAGCGACCTGTTCTCCGCGTCGCAGGAACGCCCGCAGCGGCACGAAGGTTCGCAGCATCCCGATATTCGGCAAGGTCGGTTGGCGCGACTTGCGCTCCACCGGAGCGGAACTGCTCCGCCCCGGTGGGCGCTCCGGGCGTGGTCTCGGCGAGGGCACCTGCCCAGAATCCCCGGTAGCTCAGCGCTGATCCGCGTGCAGGAACGGCTCGCTCTTGCGGCCTTCCGACTCGAAGAGTCCGTAGTGCCCGAGCAGGTCCGCCCACCACTCGGCGCTCTTGTGCCACCCGTCCGGCGTTTCGTCGGGCGGCGGCGGTGCGTCCACGATTTGCTCACTCGAAATCCCAGGACTGAGCAACACCATGTTCGTGGCGTGGTCGACACGGGCGAATGCCGCCGCCGGGAGGTACCCCGCGCGGCCCGGATGGCCGGGAATCTTGTGCACGCGCACCCCGTCGGGGCGCACACCCTCGATTTCGCCGAGAACACGGCCATCGGCGTCACGGACCTGGTAGCCAACGAGCCGGATGTCGACGCTGGCTTTGTTCTGTGAGGTCATCACTCTTCCCCTTAGTCCCATCATCCGGGGATGTCGTCATCGGCGGCCTCCGGTTGCCGACCGCCCGCGCCTGTCAGGGGCGCACCCAGATCGGATGTATTTCCATCGTTATACGATCGATAGTTGCACCAGTTCACTCCCACGTCAAGGAGCGCGGGGGAGTGCTCGTGGGACCGCGGGGATGGGCGGACGTGACCGTCGGCGGCGCGTCACCGCGACGCCGACGATGGGCCCTGCGACGGCGGGGAGTGCCGTGGTCGACCACCAAGCGAAGGCGTCGAATGGCGGCGCGTTTTCACGGAGGGGCCGACGACGAAACGCATGCCGCCACGCGCCCACGCAGCGGCACCAGAACACGCAACGTGCCCATCGTGACCAGCGTCACGGCCACCAGATCACCGATCGGCACACGGGTCACTGCAGACTCCTTGGGGCCGGGTACGTCGACTGTGGGTCTTGCAGCTCCGGGAGTTCCGGTGCCAGGGGTCCAGTGGCCGCCGGGGCCGGGCTCGCCTCTTCGATGGCCTTCTCACGGGGGCCAGAATCATCGGTCCGCGGGGTCTGCCGCGCTCGGCGGTGCCAACGGAGGGAGGGATCCTGGGGAGTGGACTCGACGAGTCGCTTGGCCAGGACCTCTGTCATGGTGTCGCGGGTGAGGACACCGACGGCGACACCGTCATCGGTGACGACGACATGGTCGATGTCGCTGGCAAGAAACAGGGCAAGAGCGTCGCGGAGGTAGGCTAAGCCGTCGATGCTCGGAGCGTCGGGCTCGATACCTCCAACGGGGAGCGGGTCCATGACTTGCCTGGCCACGGCGGTACGAAACGGGTCGGTCTCGGTGTCGAACTCCACCCGGAAGCCGCGGCGCACCAGCCGGTCAGTCATGAGCCGGTCCGAGAGGAACTGCTCGGCGGTGATCTCCGCGATCCCGAGCACCAGGAGCATCGGAACGATCATCTGGTAATCGCCGGTGACCTCGAGGGCAAACACCGCGCCGGTGAGCACGGCGCGGCTTGCGACGCCGAACGTCGCACCCATCGCCACGAGCGCGAACGCGCCGGGTTGGATATGGGCCGACGGCAACAGGTGGCTGAAGCCGATCCCGAGCATCTCGCCCATCGTCGCCCCGATGAGGAGGACTGGGGCGAGGGTCCCGCCCGAGGTGTTCGAGGCGAGGGCGATCCACCACGAGAACATCTTGGCGAGAAAGAGGAGAACGAGTGTGCCGAGTAGGAAGCGGCCGTTGACCGAGTCGGTGATGGCCCAGTAGCCGACCGAGAGCGATCCCGGCACGGCGAGCCCGATGACGGCGAAGGCCAGTGCGCCGAGCACAGGATGCAGGAGTGCCGGGATCGGGAGGCGCCGGAAGCCAGCCTCGGCGGCGAACAGGCCCTTGTTGAGGAGGATGGCCAGGAGCCCGGCAGCGATGCCGAGCACCGCGAACAGCGGCAGCTGCTCGGCCGGGGCGCTCGTCGGGTGGGTGACCGCGAACACTGGTTGCGACCCGAGTAGCAGAGTATGGATCTCGGTGGCGATCCCGGTGGCGAGGACGAGCGGGAGCAGCGCGCGCAGGGACCGCTCGAACAGAAGCAACTCGAAGGCGATGAGGATCGCGGCGATCGGCGTAGCAAAGACGCCGGCCATGCCGGCCGCCGCACCGGTCGCCAGCAGGATGCGGCGCTCAGCGGGCGAGATCGTCAGGACCTGGCCGAGGAGCGACCCGGCGCATCCACCGGTCACGATGATCGGGCCCTCGGCCCCGAATGGCCCCCCGGTGCCCATCGCGACCGCGGCAGAGAGCGGCTTGGCGAGCACAACTCTCGGTTTGACCCGGCTCTCGCGCAATAGGATGGCTTCAAGTGACTCGGGGATCCCGTGGCCCTTGATGACTGGGCTCCACAGCGCCAGGAGTACCACCACCACAGCACCCCCGATCGCCACCGGGATCAGCACCGGGGTTGGGTGGTAGTAACGAAGGTTCGGGAGCGTGAACCCGACTCGGTGCAGAAGGGCCAGATTGCTGATCAGCCCGACGAGGCGCACAACGAGATAGGCCGCGACGCCACCGATGAGGCCAAGCACGACGCCAAACCCGGCCAGCATGGCCATGCGCGCCGGAGACTCTCCCAGGCTTACCTCATGGTCGGGCGAATGGCCGCCGCGCCACATCAAGAGTCGTCGCATGACGAAACCTAATCGGATTACGATGGAAAACCATACCACGCGACGGATCAGACGAGATAGGCGACGGGCCAGCCGGGCCCCAGTGGTCGATGCCCTGCCGTCGAGACTCTCGGCGCGCCGGCGTGTGCCCGGTTGGGCGGAATGGCGGAACACCCCGCATCGCGCAGCGCACGGTCCAGTCGCCGCTGGGGGTGGCTCACCGGCGGAATTCCACCGATGCGCTCGGCAGCCCTGGGGAAGGCGCCCCCGGCCGCCAAGGGGGTCTTATCGAATGGCGAGACCCAGTCGCGAGCAGGGGCACGACAGTGCTCGGGCGTCCATCTCGGAGCCGCGAGAGCGCCTGGGATCAGTCGCCGTGCGCTGCGGCATTGTGCGCTGCACGGTCCACCCGGTTCGCAGCCTCTATCCTGCCGGCAGATCGATCACGGGGCGCAGGCTGCGGCCACCGACGCCCAAGAAGGGACGTTGCCATGGGATTTCGGGTGCTTCGCGCCGCCGACCAGCTGTGGCGCCCGACGAATCCGTTGGGTGTCATCAACACCAACCTCACGAGTCAACTCGGCTTTGACGATCTTGCGTTGCGACTCTGGCGTGTCTCCCCCGGACAGGCGATACCCCGTCACCGTCACCAGTTCCAGACCGAGATCTACCTGCTCCTAGAAGGAGCGGGCCGGCTGCGAGTGGATGACACGCTGCTCAGCGTGGAGCCGCTATCGGCGGTGGTGGTGGAACCTGAGTCTGTGCGGCAGGTGTTCAACGACACCGACGCCGATGCGCTCTGGCTCATCGCGGGCGTGCCTCCGGAGGCCTTTCCTCTCACCGCCGACCAGCATGCTGCCGAGCGGGATCGTCTCTACCCAGACGGCGTCGCGGCGCTGCCACCCGAACTCGACGCCAACTTGGGTACGACGGCGTGACCCCTCCGCGCCCGGCCCCTCCCGATCCCGAGCTCTCGACGCGCCTGACCGCCCGCTTCGGGCTGCGCTACCCGATCATCAATGCCCCGATGGCCGGTGCAGCGAGCGGACAGCTGGCACGCGCCGTCTCGCAGGCCGGTGCGCTGGGTCTGATCGGCGGAGGCTACGGCGACCGAGCCTGGATTGAGGCTCAGTTTGACGATGCAGGCGGGGCCGGCGTTGGTTGTGGCCTGATCACCTGGGCGCTTGAGCGATCGCCCGATCTTCTGGACGCCGTGCTCGAACGGCGGCCGCGAGCGATCTTCCTGTCGTTCGGCGACCCGCGTCCGTTTGCTGCGCGCGTTCATGGCGCCGGGGTTCCGCTCATCTGCCAGATTCACAATCGCGCCGACGCAAGTCTCGCAATCGAAGCCGGCGCCGACGTCATCGTTGCCCAAGGGTCCGATGCCGGAGGCCACGGCGACCTGCGCCGGGGCACGTTTACCCTCGTGCCGGAGATCGCCGATCTCCTCGCCGCGCGGGCACCAACGACCGTGTTATGCGCAGCCGGCGGAGTCGCCGATGGGCGCGGGCTTGCGGCCGCGATCGCGCTGGGCGCGGAGGGCGTGCTCGTGGGGTCTCGACTTTGGGCGACGCGCGAGGCCGCCGTCTCAGATGCCATGCACGCTGCGGCCATCGGCGCCAACGGTGACGACACGTTGCGCACAAGCGTGATGGACATTGTTCGGGGCCTCGACTGGCCCGACCGGTTCACCGCGCGAGTCTTGCGAAACCGATTCACCCGGGCCTGGCACGGACGCGAGCCCGCGCTGCGTGCTGCAGGCGACCAGGTGTGCCGCGACTGGGTCGAAGGTTGGGCCGCCGGCGACCCTCAGCGTGCCAACACGTTTGTGGGCGAGGCGGTCGGCATGATCGACACCATCGAGCCGGCCGCAGTCGTGATTGGGCGGATGGGCGCGCAGGCGGCGTCGATCCTCGGGTGGCAGTGAGCGAACCGCGCGCAACTCTCGGTGCATTCGGTGGGCCGGATACCGCCCATTGCAGGATCGCGCGGTTCCGCATGACCTCCAGACGGATACTGCGTTGCTATCAGGTCGGTCCCTCGAGCGGCGGCGCCTTTGGGGGCAGCGATGAGCACGCCAGCGTTCGCAACCCCGCCGACCAAGCAAGGCGTCGCCAGGTTCCGAGAACGGCCGATCGTGAGTCCCATCGACAGCCCCGGCATCGGGAGTCGCCGGTACCGCTCGGCCGCTACCCGCCGATCATGCTCATCGGCCGGCCCTCGTAGCGCCACCCCTCACGGCCGATGCCGTGCCCCGGACCCTTGGCGCCGACGGCCTCGGCGATCATCCGGACCAGGTCCGCATCGGTGGCGCCGGAGCGGAGCCGACCCAGCAGATCAGTCTCATTCGCGGCGAACAGGCACGTGCGCAGTTGGCCATCGGCTGTCAGGCGAAGCCGGTCGCAGCTCGCACAGAATGGCTCGGTGACCGAGCTGACGAACTCGAGCTCGCCCCGCCCATCGACAAAGCACCAGCGGCGTCCCGGAGCGGAGGGTCGTGTACGTGGATGCTCGCGAAGGGGCCACGTGTCGGTAATCATCTGCCGCAGTTCGTCTCCGGGTATCACCTGGTCTGCGGACCACGTATGGCCCGCGTCGAGCGGCATCGCTTCGATGAAACGCACCACGAGGGCGCGCTCGCGGGCGAGTCGCGCGAGCGGGAGAACATCCGGCTCGCTCACGCCTCGCAGCACCACGGCGTTCACCTTGACCGGCCCGAGCGTCGGGTGTCTCTCGCACGCCGCGAGACCCGCGAGCACTCGGTGGAGATCGCGCCGCCGGGTTACCTGTGCGAAGCGCTCTGGGTCCAGGCTGTCGACGCTCACGTTGACCCGGTCCAGGCCCGCGTCTACCAATGCGTCGATGTGCTCCTCCAGGAGCACGCCGTTGGTGGTCATGCTGATCTCGCGTAGACCCGGCAGGCTTCGCAGTCGCCGCACGATCTGGTCGATGCCCGGGCGTACGAGCGGCTCCCCGCCGGTCACGCGAATGTCGGTGACCCCGAGAGTGACGAATACGCGTGCGAGATGCAGCAGCTCCGAGTCGCTGGCCACGGCCTCGCGCGACAGCCAAGACATCCCTTGAGCCGGCATGCAGTACCGGCACCGCAGATTGCAGCGGTCCGTGACCGAGAGGCGCAGGGAGGCGTGCGTACGGCCGAAGGCGTCCAGGAGCGGAGCGGGGCTCGCGTCGCCAGGTCGGTTGACGTTGCTTACCGCGATGATGTCCTCCACCCGGGGCGCAGGATGCATCGCCTGCTCCGCGCCGGTCATATTTTTCACGATAACATGAGAAATAAATCGTCGCAGCGCTCCGCGCATGGCCCCCGCGCGCCGACTCTACGAAAGGCCACCAGATGAGCACGCCCATCATCGGCATCATCGACGTTCGCGAGATTCCTCCGCGTGAACGGCATCCGCAGATCTTCGACCGCTACGCGGCGTTGCGCCCCGGCGAGGGCTTCGAGCTGCGCAATGACCACGACCCTAAGCCCCTGCGGTACCAGTTCGAGGCCGAGCATCCGGGCGCGTTCACGTGGGAGTATCTGGAGGAAGGGCCCGAGACCTGGCGGGTCATCATCGGCCGCCCGTAGGGTCGCCGGCCGAAGTCCGCCGCGCGGGCGCCCAGGTGATTCGCCGCCGTTCACGCCGCGGCGGGCGGTCCACCGAGCGCCGCGCGGCCGCCGGTCCCAATCCGTTCGGGCGACCACGCGGGCTCCCACACGAGGTCGATGCGGACCTCTGGACCGTCCGGCGTCGTCAGGACCCGCTCAACGCCGTCCAGGATCACGTCGTGCAATGGGCAGCCAGGGGTCGTCAGGGTCATCGTGATGCGGATCGAAGCGGCATCGACCGCCACGTCGTACACGAGCCCGAGCTCGACGATGTCGAGCCCGAGTTCGGGGTCGACCACGCGCCCCAGCGCGTGCCAGACGTCGGCCTCAGTCATGCGTGCTCCTTCCTAGCCGGATTCCCGCCGGGCAACACCCAGCGCGGGCCGAGCCCCGGCACTGCCTGCAGCAGGCCGGGTCATCACCGCACGGCGCGGCGTCCCGAACACGATCAGCACTGCGGCGACAAGCAGGGTCAGCGCGGCGAGCACGAGCAAACCCGCGCCCGCCCGCGCCAATGCGGGCGCGTCGGCCAAACATCCGACCACCAACGCAAGCAGGCCCGCCCCGAAGGTGACCTGTTCGAGTAGGGCGAGACGCCCGGGGTACATGTCCGAGAGGCGCGGTGCCATACCGGTGCCCGCCAGCCCGGAATACCGCCCGGTCCAGACCACCATCGGCAAGATCTTGAACATGTGCCCCGAGGCGGCCCCGGCGCCGAAGCCGATCAGCAGGCACAGGGCTACGGGCACGGCCACGTCGAGAGCCGTGACCATGCCGGTGGCGGCGAGCACGATGCCCGCCGTGGCTCCCGCGACCGCGAGCGCCCCGATCAGCAGGTGCGCCAGCGGCGCCTCCAATCGTCGGTTGCGGTGGCGGGCGACACCGGCCAAATAGATTCCGAGCGATGTCACCGCCCCGGCAAAGGCGAGGGACCCCGCGACGGCCAGAGGCCGCGAATCGATCACTAGCCCAAGTGCGATCCCGAGAACCCCGACATTCCACAACACCAACGCAACGCGGCCCGGACGCTGCGAGTGCCCATGGGCCAGTGCGAGCATGGGTCCCAGGCGCAGGACCGTCGCGAGAACCGTGCCGCCGATCCAACCGATGATCGCGATTACCGCATGCGCCGCCACGATCCTCAGCGTCGCTGCACCGAGCACGCTGTTTCGAAGGTTGTCCACGAGCGTCCCGCCGAGGACGATCACGACGGCGAACCAGGCCAGCGCGCACGCGAGGCCCACCCCGGTATCCCCGAACGTGCCGGCGCGGGCCGCCCGGATCAAGGCGACCGCGACCAGGACGACAAGCACCGCGCCGCCGCAGCCGAGCAGGCTCCCGCCGAGCGCGGCCATGGTGAGGTCATACGTCCGCAGGGACTGTGCGAGCAACAGCGCCCCGACCATGACGAGCATCGCGGCACCTGCAGCCAGGGGCTCCAGGGGGACCCGCTGGCGCAGGATGACCGGGACGAGTTGCAGCAGCACGGCGAAGATCGCCACCGAGAGCGTCGCCAGCCCATAGAGGTGCACAATCGCCAGCTCGTCTGGAGCGAACACCTGCCCTGCCGCGAGGTCGGGCGCCGCGTGCAGGACCATCAGCGCCGCGAGTACCTGGCACGCAACGGCGCCGAGCAGCAAGCCCGCCGGGAACTGCCACCGCGGCCCGCCAACCGTCCGCATGCGCTCTCCGGACCGCGCGCCGGGCACCGGACAGCCGAGCCGCTGCGGCCGGTCGGGCTGGGGAGCACCTGCGGTCTCAGAGATCATCGCGCCGAACCTCGTCTTCGGCCGGCACCCGTGCAGGCGCCCGCAGAGAATCTTTTCTCTCACTATAACCAAGAATTAATCTTTGGCCGCAGGCCCTGGCGAGGACGTCACGATGCCGCACCGATCGACCCCGCAAACTCAGGACGGAACGCAGCCGGATGCTCGCCGGCGCGAGCTCGACGTCCGGCCGCTGCTGGCGGCCGGCCGCGAACCCTTCACCGCGATCATGGCCGCACTCGAAGACCTCGGACCCGGCGAGGTCCTGGCGCTCCGTGCTCCGTTCAACCCGCGACCGCTGCACGCGGTGATGCGACGGCGCGGCTACCGTCATGCGGTCCGAAAGCACGGTCGGCGCGATGTCGAGGTGCTGTACTGGCAGGACTCCACGACTCCCAGTCCGCCATCACTCACCCCCGCTTCGGCGGAGCTACCGGAGATCGCCATGGTGATCGACGTTCGGGGGCTTACGCCGCCGGAGCCGCTTGAACGCACGCTTGCTGCGCTTGAGCAGCTGCCGAACGGTCAGGCCCTGGTCCAGATCAACGAGCGCATACCGGCGTTCCTTCTCCCCGTCCTCGAGGAGCGGGGCTTTACCTACACGGTCGTCGATGACGCAATCGGCTACAAGACGACGATCTGGCGTCGCCTCACCTAGGGGCGTTATGGGAGAGCACTGACCTGCACGTTGGCGCCGGCGGCAACGCGCGAGCGCCCCCACGCGATCCAGGCAAGTGCGTCGGCGCCGGCCAGGCCTGCCATCGACGCTGATCCCTGGGCTGCGAGTGGCATGAGCCCGTTCGGCGTCGCCCGACAGCGAACGAACTCGTCCACGCCCCGGGCCGAGCGATAGTGAACGGTGAGGGGTGCCGCGGCCCACCCCCCGCAGCCAAGCAGGTCGCGGCCGAGCAGGTGGAACGCGACGACCGCCGCCGCCGGTGGGCCAGGGAGCACCAAGACGCGCGTCTCACCCAGCAACGCCAACGCCGTCGGGCGGCCCGGGCGCATCGCGATGCCGTCGACGACGCGACGCGCACCTACCGACCGCAGTGCGCCGCGGGTGTGATCGTGATCGCCGACCGACGCGCCACCACACGTGACCAGCAAGTCGATCGCCGCCCCAGTCGCGTCGGTGATGGCAGTCTCGAGATCGGTCGCTTTGTCAGGCACCCAGCGCGTCCACTCGATGATTCCGCCGGCCGCGTGAACCGCTGCCGCGATCACCAGGCGGTTGGAATCGACGACTCGGCCCGAGTCGGGCGCCCGGCCCGGGGACACCAGTTCATCGCCCGTGGAGATAATCGCTACCCGCGGCTGACGCCGGCAGAAGGCGCCATCCCAGCCACACGAGGCGATCACGCCGACATCGTGCGCTCGTACGTGATGGCCGGCGGCGAGGACGATGTCGGAGCGCGAGTAGTCCTCGCCAGCCTGTCGCACGTCACGCCCGGGGACGACTCCCGGCGCGGTCAGCATGCCGTCGCACGCGGCCGCGTCTTCACGCCGGATGACGGCGTCGGCCCCGTCCGGCACCTCCGCCCCCGTTGAGATCTGCACCGCCTCGCACACCGCGACACCCCGCATGAACGGACGTCCCGCCGCACTCTCGCCGACGATGTGGAACACCCCCGGCGTCGCGCCGGCCCACACCGCCCAGCCGTCCATCGCCGCCACCGCCTCGACCGGCTGCGCCTGGCGCGTTCGCACGGGCTCAGCCAGGATCCGGCCCGCCAGCACCGCCAGCGGGACCCACTCACGCGGCCGTGCGATCTCGTAGCGGCCGGCGATGTGTCGCGCGGCTGCGGCCGTCAGGGCGATCGGCATTCAGGCGCCCGGGGCAGATGCCACGGTCTCCGCAATTGCGAGCGCGTCGTCGAGGGCTCGGCCGCTGCGTGCTGCCAACCAGCAAGCAACCGGCGCTGCGGTGCGCTGCGATGCATGTGCCGCCGCCGCGGCAAGGCGCAGAATCCTGGTGATGTCGTCGTCTGCCGGCGCCTCCATGCCGAGTGCAGCCGCGTAGGCCGCGAGCCATTCACGATCAGTCATTGTGTCTCCGATCAGTCGGATCGACCAGCGGCGACTGCACAGCCCCATGCGCGCCACGGCAACCGGTTTGGATATATTCATACAATGGAATCAATAAATCTGGACGGGATCGTGCTCGCAGGCGGTGCAGGGCGCCGCATCGGCGGCGGAAAAGCTCAGTACGAGCTGTCGGGGCGTACGCTGACCGAGCGCGCGATCGAGATGCTCATGGGCCTATGCAGACATGTTGTCGTAGCGGGTCGCGCCGGTGTCCCGCTGCCACAGAACCTTGGCTGCCCGATCGTGCGCGACGCGCCGAACACCGCCGGGCCAGTCGCGGGCATCGCGGCCGGCCTCGCCGCGCTTACTGCCGATGACGTCCTGGTGATCGCATGCGACTTGCCGCTTGCGGGGCCGGCGCTGCAGCACCTCGCCTGCCTGCCCGCTGGCAGCGCGGCGGTGGCGGCCGGGAGCGGGAGCGCAGCACCACAGCCGTTGTGCGCCAGACTCCCGCGGCGGCCGGCACTGGCGATCGCACTGGAGATGCTTGACGGCTCGACCCCAGCAGCGAGGACGTTCATCAAGGCGCTTGACGCGGACCACATTGCGGTTCCTGACGTGTGGCTGACCAACGTCAACACCATCAGCGACGCCGCGGCGCTCGAACGCGATCTCGCCCGGATCCCGGTCGTGACCGGGCCGCGCGGCTCTCAGGCGAGGGCATGATCGACGACGGCAGATCGACTTCCCGAGACGACGACGCCTCGTCGTCCGCGCGCCCGGTCGGGCGCCCCGCGACGACGCCCCAGCCGCTCGCACTCGCCGCCGCGAGCGTCCTTTCCAACCCGGCGCGACGTCGAATTGCCGAGACGCTTGGCGGCGCCCCGGGCGGACTGACCGTCGACGAGATCGTCGATGCGGTCGGCGACATGAACCACAATCCGATCCGGAACCACCTACGCGTGCTCGCGCGCGCCGGTCTGGTCGCGGTCGAGCGCGATCTCCCGACCGGGCGCGGCCGGCCGACCGAGCGCTTCAAGCTCATCGACCCGATGGCGTCGCGAATCGCGGCCCAGCAGGAACTGCTTCGGCTGCTGGTGGGACTGATCAAGGACTCTGGCGTCGATCGTGCTGCCGCGATCGCCTACGGGCGCTCCCATGGGGCCGAGACGATCAGCGGGGCCGATCGCTCAGCGCTCGTCGCGTCGCTCGCGCGTCTCGGCTTCGCCCCCCACGAGACAACCTCGCCCAAGGACGCCGCGTCGGGGATCCTGGAGGTGCGCCTCGACCACTGCCCATTCGCCGATGCCGTCGTCGCACCCGGGGGGCTGGTGGTCTGCGCGCTCCATGAGGGGCTCATTGAAGGCGCCGCTGCCGGGGCGTCGAGCGACGCGCGGCTCACGCGCTTCGAGATCAAGCACCCACACCGGGCGGGCTGCGTCGTCCGTCTCGATGGCGTCCCGGCCCCGACGATGCCGCCGCCGACGCGCCGCCCGCAGCGGCGCGCGAACCGGCGCACCGCCGCCTAGCCGGGCAGCAGCACCAGGCGCATCAGCGCGGGCGTCACCGCCCGAACCGCATGCGGGCACCGAGCCGGCATCCGAACCCAGGTCCCGGCCGGCGCAGCCACGGAGCGACCGGCGAGCGTCAAGTCCATCTCCCCAGTGATGACCTCGATGATCGCCGGGCACGGCGCATCGTGCTCGGGCAGTTCCGCACCTGCAGCGAAGCCGAACATGACGAGCCGCAAGCCGTCGTCCGCGGTAGCGGCCGTCCGGCGCACGACCCCGTCGGAAGGCGGCTGAATTAGCTGATCCGCCCATGTCACGACGTCGCAGATCGATGGCGTCTCGGGCATGCGGTGTCTCCTTGTGTCGAGGCGCCGGGCTCCGTGGTTTCCCGCAACTCGGTCCGCGGGGATCCCGGATAGTTTCTGCCGAGCGCAGTTTATTAAATGTATATGAGTACAAAATCAGCCGACCGGAGGCACCTCTTCATGCGCCGCACCCGCTTGTCCGCCCTGATCGGGGGCCGCTTCCTAACACCGCGGGCGACGGCGTCCGACGGATGGAGCGCCATGGATTCCCGGAGCCGCGAGTGGGAGCGCGCCTACCGTGACCGCTGGCAGCACGACAAGATCGTGCGCACCACGCATGGGGTGAATTGCACGGGCTCCTGCTCGTGGAAGGTCTATGTCAAGGAGGGCTCGTCACCTGGGAGACCCAGCAGACCGACTACCCCGTCAACGGCCCCGACATCGCCCGGAGTACGAGCCGCGCGGCTGCCCGCGGGGCGCGTCGTTCTCCTGGTACATCTACTCGCCGATCGCGCGTCCGCCACCCGTATGTGCGTGGCGCGCTGCTGGAGCTCTACCGCGAGGCAGCTCGCGCGCACCGGCGACCCGGTCGAGGCCTGGGCGGCGATCGTCGAGGACCCGGAGAAGGCGCGCGCCGTACAAGTCCCAGCGCGGCATGGGCGGGCTTCGTGCGCGCCTCCTGGGATGAGGTCGCGCGAGATCATCGCGGCGGCCCACGTCCACACGATCAAGCCTACGGGCCGGACCGCGTCGTCGGGTTCTCGCCGATCCCGGCGATGTCGCATGGTCTCGTATGCGGCCGGCACCCGCTTCCTCTCGCTGATCGGCGGCGTCTCCTGTCGCTTCTACGACTGGTACGCGGACCTGCCGCCGGCTTCGCCGCAGATCTGGGGCGACCAGACCGACGTGCCCGAGTCCGCGGACTGGTGGAACGCCAGCTACCTGATCATCTGGGGCTCCAACATCCCGCATACCCGCACGCCGGACGCGCACTTCATGACCGAGGCGCGCTACCGCGGCCAGAAGGTGGTCGTCGTCTCGCCCGACTACGCCGGACCACACCAAGTTCGCCGACCACTGGATGGCCGCCGCAGCCCGGCACCGACGGCGCGCTGGCCATGGCGATGGGGCACGTGATCCTCAAGGAGTTCTACCTCGACCGCGCAGGTCCCCTACTTCGACGACTACGCGCAGACGCTCACCGACCTGCCGTTCCTCGTGACGCTGCGCGAGCGCGACGGCGCGTACGTCACGCGACCGGTTCCTGCGCGCGGCGGACCTGGGCGAGCGACTACGCGAGCACGCCGAGTGGAAGACCGTCGTGCTCGACGAGGCGACCGGCGAGCCCGTCGTGCCCAACGGCTCGCTCGGCTTCCGCTGGGGCGAGGACGGGCGAGGGCAAGTGGAACCTGGACCTCGGGCGACATCGAGCCCGGCGCTCGACGCTGCTCGGCGCTCACGACGAGCTCGTCGCGCGTCGACCTGCCGCGCTTCGACGATCGGCGAGACCGAGGGCGGCGGCATCATGCGCCGCGGCGTGCCGGCCAAGCGCATCGGCGGTCAGCTCGTGACGACGGTCTTCGACCTGCTGCTGCGCGCAGTACGGCGTAGGGCGCGAGGGGCTGCCGGGCGACTGGCCGGCGGGCTACGACGACCCGCAGCCGTGCACCCCCGCCTGGCAGCAGGAGCACACCGGCGTCGACGCGCGACCTCGCGATCCGGATCGCGCGCGAGTTCGCCCGCAACGCCGAGGTCACGAGGGCCGCTCGATGATCGTGATGGGCGCCGGGACCAACCACTGGTACCACTGCGACCAGATCTACCGGGCGATGCTCAGCGCTGGTCCTGCTCTGCGGCTGCCAGGGCGTCAACGGCGGCGGCTGGGCGCACTACGTCGGCCAGGAGAAGGTCCGTCCGATCACCGGCTTGGCGTCGATCGCGTTCGCGACCGACTGGACGCGCCCGCCGCGCCAGCAGGCGGCACGTCGTTCTGGTACCTCGCCACCGACCAGTGGCGCTACGAGCGCTTCCTCGCCGACGAGCTGGCCTCGCCGCTCGGGCGCGGGCATGCTCGCGGGCAAGCACTTCGCCGACTGCATCGCGCAGGCCGCGCGGATGGGCTGGCTGCCCTCCTACCCGACCTTCAACCGCAACCCGCTCGACTCTGGCCGACGAGGCGGAGGCCGCCGGGAATGACGCCGCAGCGACTATGTCGTCGAGGAGCTGCGAGGCGGGGCGGCTGCGCTTCGCCGCCGAGGACCCGGACGACCCGGCGAACTTCCCGCGGGTCCTCACGCGTCTGGCGGGCGAACCTGCTCGGCTCCTCGAGCAAGGGCCACGAGTACTTCCTGCGCCACCTGCTCGGCGTCACGAAGACGCGGTCCGCGCCGCGGAGACGCCGCCGAGGGCTGCGCCCGCAGGATGTCGTCTGGCGCGAGGAGGCGCCGAAGGGCAAGCTCGACCTGCTCACCACGATCGACTTCCGCATGAACGGCTCCGCGCTCTACTCGGACGTCGTGCTGCCGGCGGCGACCTGGTACGAGAAGTACGACATCTCCAGCACCGACCTGCACCCGTTCGTGCACTCCTTCAACGCGGCGATCCCGCCGCCGTGGGAGGCGCGCACGCGACTGGGACGTGTTCACGCGCATCGCCGAGCCGTTCTCCGCGCCTGGCCAGGCCAGCACCTCGGCGTGCGACAGGACCTCGTCGCCGCGCCGCTGCTGCACGACACGCCGGACGAGCTCGCCCAGCCCGGCGGCGTCGTGCGCGACTGGAAGCGCCGGCGAGTGCGAGCCGATCCCCGGGCGAGACGATGCCGCAGCTGATCGTCGTCGAGCGCGACTACGCCGCCGTCCACGACAAGATGACGCGCGCTCGGCCCGCTGCGTCGAGACAGCTCGGCATCGCGTCAAAGGGCGTCGCGCTGGAAGCCCGACGAGGAGGTCGACGAGCTGGCCGCGCATCAACGGCGTCGTCCGCGGCGGCGTCGCCGACGGGCGGCCCGGCGCTGAGCCGCGCCGAGCACGCCTGCCGAGACGATCCTCGCGCTGTCGGGCACGACCAACGGCCGGCTCGCGCGTCGAGGGCTTCCGGGCGCTGGAGACGCGCACCGGCACACGGCTGGCCGACCTTGCCGAGGAGCGCGCGGACGAGCCGGATCACGCTTCGAGGACGCGCAGGTCGCAGCCGCGCAAGGTGATCACCTCGCCGGAGTGGTCGGGGATCGAGAGCCGCGGCCGCCGCTACTCGCCGTTCACGATCAACGTCGAGCGCGACATGCCCTGGCACACGCTCACCGGCCGCCAGCACTTCTACCTCGACCACGACTGGATGCTCGAGTTCGGCGAGGGCCTGCCGGCCTACCGCCCGCCGCTCGACCTCGCGCGCCACGTCGGCGAGCAGCGCAGCTCGGCGAGGACGGGGTCGCCGAGGTCACCGTGCGCTACCTGACGCCGCACTCCAAGTGGTCGATCCACTCCGAGTACCAGGACAACCTGCACATGCTGACGCTGTTCCGCGGCGGGCCGGTGATCTGGCTGAGCCCTGAGGACGCCGAGACGCATCGGCGTCGCGCGACAACGACTGGATCGAGGCCTTCAACCGCAACGGCGTCATCGCCTGCCGCGCGGTCGTCTCCCACCGGATGCCCGACGGGACGTGCCTCATGTACCACGCCCAGGACCGCCACATCAACGTGCCGCTCACCGAGATCTCAGCGGCACGCGCGGCGGCACCGACAACTCGCTGACCCGGATCATGCATGAAGCCGACCCACCTGATCGGCGGCTACGCGCAGCTCTCCTACGGCTTCAACTACTACGGCCCGACCGGCTCCCAGCGCGACGAGCTCACGTCATCCGCCGGCGCCAGCAGGAGGTGGAGTACTGATGCGCGTCATGGCCCAGGTCGGCATGGTCATGAACCTCGACAAGTGCATCGGCTGCCACACCTGCTGGTCACCTGCAAGAAGTGTGGACGAACCGCGCCGGCGCCGAGTACATGTGGTTCAACAACGTCGAGACCAAGCCCGGGATCGGCTACCCGAAGCGCTGGGAGGACCAGGAGCAGTGGAACGGCGGCTGGGAGCTCGACCGGAAGGGCCGGCTGCGGCTGAAGGCCGGCGGCCCGCTGCGCAAGCTGCTGCCAACATCTTCTCCAACCCGGACCTGCCCGAGCTCGACGACTACTACGAGCCGTGGACCTACGACTACGAGCAGCTGACCAACGCAGGGCCCGTCCGAGCATCAACCCGTGGCCCGCCCGAGTCTCAGCGTCACCGGCGAGCCCATGGACATCGAATGGGGCCCGAACTGGGAGGACGACCTCGCCGGCGCCCCGGCGACCGCGCGCCGGGACCCGAACCTGCGAGGGCATCGAGAACGCAGGTGAAGATGGAGTACGAGCGCGTGTTCATGATGTACCTGCCGCGCATCTGCGAGCACTGCCTGAACCCGTGCTGCGTCGCCTCCTGCCCGTCGGGGGCGATGTACA
The DNA here is from genome assembly GCA_963768285.1 of uncultured Thermoleophilia bacterium. Classification (GTDB taxonomy): domain Bacteria; phylum Actinomycetota; class Thermoleophilia; order Miltoncostaeales; family Miltoncostaeaceae; genus CAITWD01. The sequence continues at coordinate 10,977 of CAVYHI010000023.1, read as the reverse complement.
AGCGCGAGGAGGACGGGATCGTCCTCGTCGACCAGGAACGCTGCCGCGGCTGGCGCATGTGCGTCAGCGGCTGCCCGTACAAGAAGGTCTACTTCAACCGGCACACGCGGCAAGGCCGAGAAGTGCACGCTCTGCTACCCGCGCATCGAGGCCGGGATGCCGACGGTCTGCTCGGAGACCTGCGTCGGGCGGCATCCGCTACCTCGGCATCGTCCTCTACGACGCCGACCGCGTGCGAGGCGGCGGCCACGCCCGGACCCGCAAGCGACCTGCTCGACGCCCAGCTCGCGGTGTTCCTCGACCCGCGGGACCCCGAGGTCATGCCGCAACGCCGAGGCGCGAAGGCATCCCGGAGGACTGGATCGACGCCGCCCAGCGCTCGCCGGTCTGGAAGCTCGCGATGGAGCTACCGGGTCGCGCTTCCGCTGCATCCGGAGTACCGCACGCTGCCGATGGTCTGGTACGTCCCGCCGCTCTCCCCGGTGATGGGCATGATCGAGGGCGAGGGCTCGCCAGGCCGACCCCGACGACGTCTTCCCGGCCATCGACGCGCTGCGCATCCCGGTCCAGTACCTGGCGAACCTGCTGGCGGCCGGCGATGACGACGTGATCCGCGGTGTACTCAAGAAGCTCGCGGCGATGCGCTCCTACATGCGCACCAAGTCGATCGACGGGCGCGCGAACGTCTCGATGGCGCGCAGCGTCCGGATGGAGCCGGCGGCGCTCGAAGACCTCTACCGGCTGCTCGCGCTTGCCAAGTACGACGATCGGTTCGTGATCCCGTAGGCCCACCTCGAGTTCGCGGGCGAGCTTGCCAGCCAGCAGGGCGCCTGCGGCCTGGAGTTCTCCGGGGGGCCCGGGGGATGCGGGGTCAACCTCGCCGCCCCGGGTGGCGCCGCGTCGGAGCCGAACGAGCCGTTCCACCTTGGCACCGCGCCGAACGGCGAGGCGACCGACGGGTCGCATGTAGCGCCGAAGGAGCCGGACCCCGAAACGGCGCCCGTCGCCCGCGATGCGCACGGATGCGGCGGGGGGAGCTGCGGATGCCAGGAGGCGGCGCTGCCGCCTGCGGTAGGAGGGCAGCCGGCATGAGCGTGCTCCAGCTGGCATCGATCGCGCTCAGCTACCCGGACCAGGAGATCCTCGACGTGCGCGAGGAGTTCGTGCACGTGGTGGAGGAACTCCCTGACTCGACGTCCCGCACATGGCTGCGGCGGTTTGCCGGCTGGTGGGCAATCGAGCCGCCAAACGACCTCGCGCACCACTACGTTGAGGTGTTCGATATGTCCCGGCGTACCGCGCTCGATCTCACCTACCTGACGTACGGCGATCGCCGGCAGCGGGGCCTCGCACTGCTGGCCCTCAAGGAGCGCTATCGCGACGCCGGTTTCGAGCTGGCGACGAGTGAGCTGCCCGACCATTTGCCGGTGATGCTGGAGTATGCCGCGCGCGCCGGGGCTGACGGCGCGGCGCTCCTGAGCGAGTTCCGCCCCCAGCTCGAGGTCCTTCGGCTGGCACTCATCCGCGCCGAGACCCCGTACGCCGGGGTCGCCGAGGCCATCTGTGTCTGGATGCCCGAGCTGACCGCGGACGAGGCGTCGGAGGTCCGACGCCTCGTCGCCGAGGGTCCGCCCGTCGAGCAGGTCGGCTTGGAGCCGTTCGCTCCTCCGGAGGTGATGCCCGATCCCGTGCGCCTGCGCACCCCTTGTGGGAGCTCCGGCGTCAATATGTCCACTACGGAGGCCCGCCGATGACCCGGGCCGACTGGCTGCTGTGGGTCGTGGTCCCGTATGTCTGCCTGACTGTCTTCGTCGTCGGGCACGTCTGGCGCTACCGCCGCGATCAGCTCACGTGGACGACGCGTTCGACCCAGCTGCTCGAGGGCCGTTGGCTGCGTCCGGGCATCCTGCTCTTCCACCTTGGCCTGTTTGCGGTCATCGGCGGCCATGTGCTCGGACTGCTGGTCCCCAAGTCGCTGACCGACGCCGCCGGGCTGCCCGAGTGGGCCTACCACGACATGTCGGTGACAATGGGCACCCTGTCGGGTACCGCCATGACCGTCGGGTTTCTCATGCTCGTCATCCGGCGGGGCGCGACACCCAGGGTCCGCTCGGCGACGTCTCACGTCGACATTGCGACCTACAGCTTGCTTGGCGTCGTGATGCTCTCCGGAATGGGCGAAACCGTCGGCCGGAACCTGTTGGGCGGCGGCTACGACTACCGCGTCACCGTCGCGCCCTGGTTCCGCGGCCTGTTCTCGCTGCATCCCGATCCGGGCCTGATGGCCTCCGCACCACTCATCTACCAGATCCACATCACCCTGGCGTTCCTGCTCCTGGCGCTCTGGCCGTTCTCCCGGCTTGTGCACGCCTGGAGCATCCCTGTCGCCTATCTGCGACGCAGTCCGATTCTCTACCGATCTCGCGCGCTCACCTCCCCCGTCGGGCGCGCTGTTCAACGCGAATCACTCGAGAGGAGTTCCCGTGTCACCCGCTGAGCCCCGTGGCAATACCGGCGCGCTCGCGCTCAGTACCGCGGCCTTCACGATCTGCTTCTTCGCCTGGAGCATGCTTGGTCCACTCGGGCCGACGATCCAGGATCACCTCAAACTCAGCGACTCGCAGCTCGCGCTACTGATCGCGATTCCTGTGCTCATGGGCTCGCTCATGCGGGTCCCACTCGGTGTGCTGACCGACCGCTATGGCGGGCGCAGGATCTTCACCGGGCTGCTCGTGTTCACCCTTATTCCGACGGCTCTGCTGGCCCTGTTCCACACCAACTACACGACGATGCTCGTGATCGGCTTCTTCCTTGGCTTTGCCGGTGCGTCGTTTGCCGTCGGAGTCCCCTTCGTCAGCCGGTGGTATCCGCAGGGCGCGCCAGGGTGCCGTGCTGGGCATCTACGGAATGGGCATGGGGGGCACGGTAATTGCGGGCTTGACCGCGCCGTGGATGGCCAAGCACTGGGGCCTCGCCGCACCGTTCTGGGTGGCGTTTGGCATCGTCGCCCTGATGGCGGCGGCGTTCGCGCTGCTGGCTCGCGACGCTCCCGGCAGCACGACCCGTGCATCGAGCCTGCTTGCGCCGCTGCGGGTGGTGCATGAGGACCCGCGCGTCTGGGCGCCCACCTTCTACTACTTCATCCTGTTCGGCGGCTTCGTGGCAATGTTCGCGTACCTGCCCAAGCTCCTGCACAGCGTCCACCATCTGAGCAAGACCGACGCCGGGGCACGCGCCGCCGGGTTCGCGCTGCTTGCCGTCCTCGCACGCCCCTTGGGCGGGTGGCTGTCGGACCGGATCGGCCCGACCGCGGTGCTGCGCGTCGCCCTTGGGGCCACCGTGATCCTCGCGATCGGCCTCGCCCTCGGCTACAGGTCGATGGACTGGATCACGGTGTGCTGCCTGACGGTTGCTGTCGCCTTCGGCCTCGGCACGGGCGCGGTCTTCAGGCTGGTCGCCCACGACTTCCCAGAGCGGATCGGTGCGGTGACCGGCATCGTCGGGGCCGCCGGCGGCTTGGGCGGCTTCTTCCCACCGCTGGTCATGGCGTGGGACAAGACCCAGTACCAAAGCTATGAGCTCGGCTTCCTCGCACTCGCGGTGACCGCATTCGCGGCGATCGTGGTGCTGGAGTTGATGCATCGCGGAGAGCGGTCGCGCGAGGCCCGCTCGGCGGTCATCCCGGATAGCTAATTGGTCATCGGCATGGCATCCGCGCCCCGCCCTCGCCATCGTGCTTGAGCCGGTCTTCGACCGGGGCTCGATTTCAGTCGCGATGACCGGTGGGTGCAGGAATACCGGGCGCATACCCGACGCGCGGTGAGCGGACCCGACCGCCCGTCGCGCGCGCACAGAACGATGGGGAGCCCTGATGCTGTCAATCACCACCAGCGACGTCCGGCTGTTTCTTCACGTGCTGGGAGCGACGGTATGGGTCGGCGGTCAGATCATCTTCTCGGCGCTCGTGCCCGTGCTGCGGCGCCTCGGCACCGACGTGCTCAGACCGGTCGCTCGGCAGTTGACGCAGATCCTCTGGATCGGATTCGCGCTGCTAATCGTGACCGGCGTCTGGAACCTGTTCGCCGTCGATCTTGGATCGCAGTCGCAGGCCTACAAGATGACGCTGTACGTCAAGCTTGCGTCGTCGCGATATCGGGCCTCGCGGCCTGGCTCCACATGCTCGTCTCCTCCGCCCGGGCCCGCGCGCTGTGGGGGGCGTCGACCGGCATCACGGCGCTTGCGGCGCTGCTGCTGGGCGTCGTCCTGGCCGGCTAGCGCGATCGGCATGAGGTCCCGTGAGATCGACCTCCCGCATCCGTCGCTTCCTGGAGGGCGTATGCCCGCACTGAGCCGCTGGTGCGTGCGCTTCGCGCTCGTCTACCTCGTCGTGGGAATGGGGCTCGGCAGCTGGATGCTCATCGAGCAGGCGCGCGAAGTTCCGGTCGGCTCGGCCTTGCCGGTGCTCCATGTGCACATCCTGCTCGTCGGATTCCTGCTGCTTCTCGTCATCGGGATCGCCCACTGGATGTTCCCGCGCGTGCAGGGCGCGCGCCCCGGGCGCACGGGCGGCTGGATCGCCTTCGGGCTCGTGAACCTGGGGCTTGTGATGCGCGTGATTGCTGAGCCGGAGGTCGATGCCGGAGGCGGCGGTGCCTGGCGTTGGGTCCTCGGCGCTTCGGCGGTACTGCCGACGCTGGGCATCGCGGTCTTCGCCGTAACTCTCGCACCGCGTATTCGGGCCGCCATGACGCCGGAGGCCGCCCGTGCGCTGCGCGAGCGCGCGAACAAGAACTAATCCCAGGCAACCTGGCCCGGGGGCAGTACGCACCCGCCGCGCGCGGGTGTCACCGCCTGCGCGAGCTGGCGAGTCAGGTGAACGCGTTCGGGGGCGAGCTGGTCGGGAATCGATGGGTCGCTGTCTGGTCTATCGGACGCGTTCGCAGGAGCTAGGTTGGGTAACTCTGGTTCTCGCCGGCCACTCGACAGATCGGGCACCGCTCCGGTCGCATCTGCCTCCGCGGAGCCGATTGGCGGTTCAACAGCAGCGCTGTTCACGAAGCGGCCGAGGATGGCACCGTCCGGGAGGCCGTCCGGCATCAGGTGGGCGAAGGTCGTCATGGTGAGCGCGGCCGAGTGGTGGCCCGCGCGCGCCTGCACCTTCTTGGGCGTGGCCCCGGCCCGGATCTAGGCATCGCGCGCCTGATATCACGCGGGCGTCACCGTCCTTGCGTGCGTGATGGGGCCCGCCGCCGAACACGGCTTGAAGGACCGCGTCCAAGCCTGGCCGAGGTGGCGGGGACGGGTACCGTCAACCTCCGGACACCGGCAGGATGATCGCGACACGGTCGCCGTCGGCGAGCGCCGCCCCGTCGTTCGCCCAGGCGTCGTTGACGGCATAGCGCACGCCGCGTGGCGCAGCGGTCCGTCGGATCGGCTCTGGCAAGAGCGGCCACAGGTCCGCCGGCCGGGCACCGCCGGGCACGCGGACGACGCATCGGTTGGCGCCGAGGCGCTCGCGCAGCGAGGAGAAACAAGGACCGTCAGCGTGACGTCGTCGGGCATGGTCGGATCATAGGCCGGCACGCGCGCTCCCCGTTGAGCTCGAACCCACAACATGCCGTCCACCTGGTCGTCGTGCCGGGCGTTCGGGAACCTGGCGCACTCGATGGGGAAGCTCGCAGGATCCCAGGAGATGTCCGCAGCCATGCTTGCGGCGTGCCCGGTCGGGAGGTGCACGTTGCCTGCGCGCACGAACGGCGAGACGGCCGTGGCGCGGGCGAGTTTCGAGGCATACGGCCTGCCGGGAATCGCCTCGCCTGGATTGGCCGTCGTCGCCAGCGCACCCCCGCCATCGAGCCTGCCGAAGATCACGTTCGCGATATATGCGAACACCATCGCGGTCGACCGCCTTCGACGAAGGACTGTCGACTCGTGCCTACCAGCAGATGACGATCACACAGCACCCCGGCATCTGGGTGGTGGTCTGTCTCATGAACACCCAGGACGGCAGGGAACACACACAGGTCGGCATGATCCGGATCATCGGCATCCTCAAGGAGCGGGATCCACGTCGGTCGCCCGCGGTGCGGTCGCTCGGTTGGTATCGAGTGACCGCACCGCGGGCGGGCAGCGGTGTCACCGACGCCGAACCGGTCCACGCCGTGGCATCGCACTCGACGGGCACGGCAGGACTTGAACCTGCGAGCCAGGGCCATGAACTGCCGAGGGACGCTTCCGCAGCCGTGTGCGACTTCCCGGCTCACCCGGTAGTCGGCGCGTTCTGGGGATCACGAGGACGGTCCCGGTCCCGTCGGCTTCCGGGGTCGCCTGACTGTGCCGCGACACCCGGTGCCAGTACACGCTCCCCGCCCGCTGCGACGCGACCCACTGCGCGCAGTTGACCGACCGCTGACTCCGGTCCGACGTGCTGCCCTGGCATCACGCCGGGCACCTCGGCTGTGTCAAACTTCGTCCGAGGAGACGCGACAATGTCCCCAACGCTTCACCTTCAGTTGCGAACGCCGCGCTGCGCGTCGACGTCCGGTCGCGCGCCGGAGGAACGGCACGAGGGTGCACCGGACGGCACTCGATGCACCACGCTGAGCTTGTCGTCCGTCTGTCGCCCCTGAGCGCCGCCCCTGCGTCCGGTGCGCAGGTCGACGCGATGGCAGGGGCGGCGGACTCGGCCGAGTCGACGGCCACGCGATCTGACCGCCACCAGGCCACCCTGGACCGCTGGCGTGCGCAGAAGTGGTACCGGTCATGCGCCGACGGTGATCGGGCTCGTCGACGCGTGCGCCGTAGTCGACCCGGCGATCGACGGCGCGTGAGCGCGCGTGGGTCAATGGACGCGTACGGGCCACCGACGGCGTGTCGCACATGCGTCTGTGGCGCCGCGGTCCGTTGACCTATGCACTCACGACGGACGCGACGCGGACCGTCGAGTGCGACGGGATCGTCGCAGCATCCGGCCGGGGCGGGGTCTACTCGTGCGGCTGGAGATCGCCATCCCCTTCGCAACGAGCGACCTGCCGCTCTAGCACCGGGCGGGTCAAGAACGCCGGACCCTCCGGGCCGCCCGTCGGAACGCGTCCGGCGAGTGGAGCCTCATCCGGCGGGGCGAGCCCTGGTGACAGGTACTTCCAGCCACCGTCGAAAATCATGCCGATGATCGTTCCGGTCGTGAGCGATTCAGCAACCTGCACGCACGTCTGCATGACCGCACCGGACGAGGGACCCACGAAGATGCCCTCCTCGAGCGCGAGACGACGCGACATCGCGACGGCTTGGTCGCTGGTCACGACGTACCTGTCGTCGAGCAGCCGTAGGTCAAGGACGGGTGGCACGAACCCGTCGCTGAGGCTGCGCAGTCCTTCAATGTGGTCGCCGGGGACGGGTTCGCAGCCGATGACGCTGATCGGTCGGGCGTGCTCCCTGAAGCGTCGCGCGCACCCCGTCAGGTGCCGCCCGACCCGATACCGGCGACGAAGACGTCGACTGCGGGCATCATGCAGGATCTCCCGTGCGGTCGTCGCCCAGTGGGCAGCGGGATTGGCGGGGTTCCCGTACTGGTACGGCATGTAGAGCCGGTGCTGGGCCGCGATGCGCTCGGCGACCTTGATGGCGCCGCCGACCGCGAGCCCCATCGGTGGGAACAATCTCGGCGCCGAATGCCTCGAGCATGGCCAGTCGTTCGGCGGTGGCGTTCTCGGGAATGACCGCCACGAGCCGGTAGCCCCTGAGGCGGCAGATCATCGCGAGTGCGATGCCGGTGTTCCCCGACGTGGGCTCGACGATTGTGTCACCGGGCGCGATCAGGCCGCGACGTTCGGCCGCATCGAGCATGGCCTGCGCGATGCGATCCTTGCTCGAGCCCGAGGGGTTGGTCGTCTCGAGCTTCGCGAGCAGTCGAACACCGGGGTGTGGAGTCAGCCGCGTGAGCTCCACCAGCGGCGTGTCGCCGACCACCCCAAGGATGTTGGGGTGTCGCGTCGCCGAGCGATGTGATGCAACCTGCCTGGAAATGCCAGGGACCCCCCGTGACGTCCTCACTGCGGAACCAGATGGTACGCCGCGCCACCAGCCTCGGCATGTACGCGCGACGCGGGGACGCGACCGGAGCGATCACCGTCTCAGGAGCCGGCGTCCGGGCGGCGTCCGGTCTCCGGTTTCACGGCCTGCGCGCGCTCCAGGCCGCGTCGTCGCAGCGCAGCGTCCATTCCCCAGCAGAGCGCAGCCCCCGAGCTCGCGCCCCAGCCGCTCAGCGCACGCGCCCGCTGCACGACCAGACCCAGCTCGGCGTCGCGCACCGCGGCCATGAGCCGGGCTGCGACGTCCACCAGTTCGCCACGCGCCGCGCAGTGCAGGGTAGGCAAGACCCAGCGGCGCCGCACGCGCACGCGGAGCTCCAGGACAATGTCCGGATCATCGGCGGATCCGCCGCGGCGCCATGCGCATATCCGGGCCAGGATGTCGTCGCCCGGTCGGCGTCAGCCCGTCGCCGCGTCCGGCCTTCAGCGCGACGACCGCCGCCGCCGCTTCGCCAGCTGCGAGCGCGGCGAGGCCCGGGGAGAAGCGCCGCCGGCGGGCGTGGCAGGGCGGCGCATGCGCATGCCATCGCTGCGCCGGCGTCGGGATCGCATTCCGGCATGAGGGGGACGGGTCGACCTGTACCCCGCGCAGATCGATCCGATCTGTTCCGATGGTGAGCACGCCGTCGCTGACGCCCACGGGCTCTCCTGGGCGCCACGGCGTCCGGACAGCCCGCGCCAGTTGCAGGCTCAGGGTCCGAGGAGCGCCCGTGGCCCGGTCACGAGCAGCCATCGCCCGGTGGTCGTGGTGACGTAGACCCCGCCCGCGACGCCCACGGCAACTGTGCCGGCGATCCCGTCGCCGATCGTGGCGCCAGGCGCCAGGCCCGGCGCGGGACGCCGCGGTCAGTGATCATCGAGGGCGTCACAGCGAGCGCGATCAGCGCACAATGAAACGGCGCGATCGGCTGATGTGCGATTCCGGCGCCGATCTGACCGGCGCCGGAGCTGTTGTGCAGTACGCCGGTCGTGATTTGCGGCGTGACACCGAGTTCCACGACCGAGCGGGCGTCGAGCCCTGATCGGAGTCCCCGCGCCGTCGAGCGCCGGGCAGTTGGAAGCGCGTCGATCTGGCGACGCAGATGTCGGCCATCGCTCTTCCACGCCGCATGGTGTCGGCGGCGGTGCCTCCGAAGAAGCCGGCGACCGCGGGGGCCGCCGCCAAGGCCATGCCTCCGAGGCCGATGCATTCGATCACGGCGGAATCGCCGATGTCGAGCGCCGCGTCGTCCGGGGCGGAATCCGTTGCTCAACAGCGCGTCCTGCACCGGGGCCGCGGCGACAAACCATCGTCCCGGCAGGCCGGCCAGCTGGATTCCCACGTCCGGACCGTTGCGGGAAATCACGGAGACGACGCTTGAGTCCACGACCTGCTGACCTGCGAGTACGCGCACTTCGCCGCCGCCATCGTCAGCGTCAGAAGAAGTGGTGGTTGGCCGCCATGAAGGCCGCGGTGGCCTCGGCGCCGAGCGCGGCCAGGCCGGCCGCAAAATCCCGCAACAGCAGGTTTCCGGCGGCCTGGGACCGCATATGAAGCTCATCGCCCATCGACAGCCCGCGCGGCCAGCGCGAAGACGTCAACGGGTCCGGTCCGTGTGATCAGCTCCGCAAGCGTCGGGCTGACCACGTCACGGAAGAACCGCAGCCGCTCGATCGCGGCATCCCCCCGACGCCAAACCACAGCGTGTCCCCTGGGCCCTCGTTCGGCGTTGCGTGACCGCGCAGCCCGGTGGCGGGGTCTTCTACAACCCAGACTGCATCGACGGCGAGCAAATACCGGTCATCGGGCCCACGTGACCGTGCTCGTTGCCGCTGGCGAGCGCGATGGCTCCGCTCGCCAGCAGCGCCTCGGCAGACGCGCGATCACGGGCCCACCCTTCGAGAGGGTGGCGGCGACCATCGCCCGTCGCTGCGGATCGCACACGCGACCCCACGCGATGGGCGGTCCGGAGTGCAGCAGGCCTCGGCCCCCGGCCAACCACGGCAGCACCTCACCGGCGGGCGCCACCGTGACGGCCTGCGGGCGCGCCGCCTCGAGACGCGCGACCACGTCACGGTTCGCCGCGGTGACGCGATCCCCGTGCGTGCCCCAGAGACGTGTCAGGAGCTCGACGGTTTGGGGTCGCCGTCGGCAGGCGGAGACCAGTCGACCTGGGTCGATGGTGCGCCTTGGTCCGGACGGCCTGGGCAAAGGCCTCCAGCCCGATGTTGACGCTCGAGACGCGCCGGAAGATCTCCGCGGTCACCGCGTCTCCCATCGTATGGTTTCATTGGCGTCATCCATGGCCGCGCACATCGATTCCGTCGAGCATCTCGTGAAGGTCGTACGCGAGGCTCCGGGCCTTCGGTCCAAGCGCGATCTGACCCTGTTGAACCGACTCGGGGTTCGGGCGGGCGACGATGGTGCCGTCATCCCCTTTGGCGACGCCTTCCTGATCATGTGCGCTGAGGCAATTGCGCCCGACCTCGCGCGCGAGAATCCACATGCGGCCGGCGTGGCTGCCGTCGCCACGAATGTTGCGGACGTGCGCGCGATGGGCGGTCGCCCGATCGCCCTGGTGGACACCATCGTCAGTCCGGACCGCGGGCACGCAGAAGCGGTCCTCGATGGGATCGCATGGGCATCGGAGCTCTTTGGCGTCCCGGTTGTGGGCGGCCATCTGACCGTCGGCGGGCCCGCCGCGGTGTCGGCCGCCTGCACAGGGACAGCACGTGTCCCGCTGCACGCATCCGCAGCGCGCCCCGGCGACGCGCTGCTCGTGGCCATCTGCATGGACGGCGCGTACTTTCGGTGACGCGCCCTTCTTCAGCTCGCTGCGGGCACGGGATCCGGAGCTGCTGCGCACCGACGGCGAGGTTCTGCCGCGGCTCGCCGAGCGCGGTCTGA
>CAVYHI010000022.1:0-51404 GCA_963768285.1 uncultured Thermoleophilia bacterium | reverse complement strand
CCGGATACTCGGCACCACACCACTCGCAGTGTGTTACGGGCTCACTGCGCACCGGCTCTGACGGCGCCGCGGCCTTCGAGCGCGGCGCGGGCGGCGATGTGCCCGGTTCGAACTCCGCCCCGCACCACTCGCAATGCGTGTCGGTAGGCGGCTCGTTCGCACTGTCAGCCATCGATCGCCTCCGTGAACAAGGGCCAGTCAATCTACGAATGAGCGTATGCGGGGGAGCGGCGAATTCGGCTCCCGGTTACCCGACGACGTTGCTGGTGGTCCGAGAGCTCACAGCCCTAGCGCGCCGGCCAGCCGTAGTAGGGAGGGTCTCGTCCTGGGTTGCCGCGACGCGCGGCAGCTCACGTCGTCCTGGCTGACGCAGACTCTAGGGGAGGCTCAGGGGGAGCGGGGCAACTCGGCAACGAAAGCGTCGAACAAGCCGCTCTGCGGCCCTGGGACCTGACGTATTGTACGCGGCAGGTCAGGGTCGAGTCCCCTCTTCGGCTTTGAGAGTCCTGCATATGGACGGGGTTCTCCGTTCGGACACGGCGCCAGCCGCGAACGCCAAGAGGCGTCTTGACGCGTGCTGAGACCGCGCGGGAGCGTCAAGGACCATGCCGAAGATCATGCGGGAGATCCGTGGCCTCCGCCGTGCAGACACGTTTCCGTCAAGAAATTCGACCGATGTGCCGAACTACGTCTTGGTGGTGACACGCAGGCGGCGATTAGGCATCGATCCGCCTGCGGTGCGGCGCCCCTCGATCGGCACTCTGAGGAAGCGCCGGAGGGGCGCCGCGGGCATTTTCACAAGCCCTTCATCGTCGAGTCTCTGTCGGCGTGCGGTGCCTACAGGTTGTTTGGCGGCAAATCGGCTGAGACGTGAGGGGGCTCGCTCGCGAGTCCGCAGTTCGCTGGCAAGGGCACGCCCGACGTCGTTGCTGGGGGCCCTCCGGATGTCTCAAAGTGGGTGCGTCGGAGGGGATTCGGGTCGAGACCGCCGTGTGAGATGTGTCGGCGGCGTTGCCTGATCTGCCGATCCCCCGAAAGCCCGGGCAGACGCAACTCCAGGCGATCGACCAATGCATTGGCGTGAGGAGCTGAGCTGTCCGGAGCCGGCTGGCCAACGTGGTCGTACCGATCGTCAAGTCGGGCGAATCCGAGGCCGATACCACTCAGGTGGCTTCACGGGCTGATAGCCGGGGCACTGACGGACAGCCGAGTCGCCGTCGGCGGCCCGGGGAGGATCAGACGGCCGGCGCCATGCACGGGGAGGTCTCCTCCGCCACATCCGATGAGGCGGCGGCCCCAAGCCCCGATCACCCGTTTCAGCTCCTGATCGAGCGGACCGACGACATGATCCTGGCGATGAATCTCGCCGGGGTGATCACGGCAGCCAACCCGGGTACCAAGCGCGTGCTCGGCTACAGCCCCGAGGAGGTGGTCGGGACGCCGATCACCGACTACCTCGCCGCACGCGAGATCGAGCGGGTGCGGGCGATGTTCGACAAGGTCGCCGGAGGCGTCGAGTCCGTACGCGGAGAATTCGAGCACGTCGCCAAGGGCGGCCGCGCCGTCTTTGTGGACGTCGCCGCGTTCCCGATCCAACGCGACGGTCAGGTCGTGGGGCTCGAGGGCATCGCACGCGACGTCTCCGAGCAGCACGCCCTCAAGACCGAGTTGACGCGGCAGTCGCTGCACGATCCGCTTACTGGCCTGCCAAATCGGGCGCTGTGTATCGACCGGATGTCCCGAGCGCTCGCGCGTGCGACGCGGAGCACCTCGACGGTCGCGGTGCTGCTGCTCGACGTCGATGAGTTCAAGGTTGTCAACGATAGCCTGGGCCACGCTGCGGGCGACGATCTTCTGGTCGAGTTGGCCGCCAGGTTGCGCTCGGTCTGCCGACAAAGCGAGACGATCGCCCGCATGGGCGGGGACGAGTTTGTCATGGTCGCCGAGGACATCCGCGACGAAGCCGATGTCGTCGCGCTCGCGGCACGCATCCAGTCGGTGTTCCAGGAGCCGTTTGCGATCGCGGGTACCACGCGGCGGATGACCGGCAGCCTGGGTGTTGCGCTCGCGGGCGTCGGGACGTATGCGAGTGACTTGCTGCGGGACGCCGACACTGCGATGTACCGCGTCAAAGCCTCCGGCAAGGGTGAAACGCGGGTCTTCGACCAAAGCCATCGGGCCGAGTTCCTGCAACGGGTGGCCGTCGAGGCGGGCTTGCGCGAGGCGGTAGATGCCGGCGAGCTGGAGGTCTACTTCCAACCGATCGTCGATCCCACGACAAAGCGAACCCTCGCGGTCGAGGCGCTCTCACGCTGGCGCCACCCGGAGTTAGGGTGGATCCAGCCCGGAGACTTCATCCCGATCGCGGAGGACAGCGGGCTGATCGTCTCCCTGGGTCAGCACGTCCTGCGTGAGGCCGTGTGCCGGGCTGCCTCCTGGCGTCGGGAGCGCGCAGGGGTCCTGCCACTCGGGGTCTTTGTCAATGTCTCCCCGCGCGAGCTCTCCGAGCGCGGGTTCGTGGCCTTCGTCGTCGACACGTTGGACGAATTCGGCCTGGCGGTGTCGGATCTTGCCTTGGAGCTGACCGAACACGTGATCATCGATGATCGCGACGAGGTGGTGCTCAAGAACCTGGAGGAGCTCTCGCGACTCGGTATCCGCCTGATCATCGATGACTTCGGTACTGGCTACTCGGCACTCTCGTCGTTGCGCCGATTCCCCTTTGCGGCCCTGAAGATCGACCGGTGCTTTGTCGAAGAGATCGACAGCATGGCGGCTCAGGCGCCGATCATCCGGGCACTCGTGGGCCTGGGAAAGACGCTGTCGATGATGGTCATCGCCGAGGGGGTCGAGACCCAGATTCAGGAGGACTATCTGCTGCGCCTCGGCTGCGACGCCGAACAGGGGTTCGGAACCGGACGTCCGCAGACGGCCGATTCGATGAGAAAGCTGCTTCTGGCCGAGCCGGTTTCGGACGAACAGCCCGCACTCGCGGCTGACGCCGAGTCTTCGGCGCAACCAGCCAGCGGGTCATGGACGCCTGCTCCGCTTGGGCCCGGCGAGCCAGCGCGTCTTGCCGCCTTGCGCGCGCTCGCCGTGCTCGACACCGCCCCCGAGGAGGAATTCGATGAGATCGTGCGCCTCGTGGCGGAGATCTGCGATATCCCGATGGCGTTCGTGAGTCTCGTCGATGCTGAGCGCGAGTACTTCAAGGCTGCCGTCGGGACCGATCTTCGCGAGGCGCCGCGCGAGAGCTCTTTCTGCGGGCACGCCATCCACACCCGCGACCTGTTCGTGGTCGAGGATGCGCGCAAGGATCCCCGCTTTGCCGGGAACCCGAGCGTGGCCGCCGGCTCCCGCGTCCGCTTCTATGCTGGGGCACCGCTTGTCACTCCGGACGGCTACACCGTCGGGATGCTCTGCGTCAAAGATACCCGCCCGCGCGAGCTCAGCGAGACCCAGCGTCACGCGCTGGTGGTCCTCGGGCGGCAGGTCGCTGCGCTGCTGGAGCTCCGTCGGCTCAGGTCGCAGCGGCGTCCCGAAGTCGCGTCGACGCCGCCGCCACGCCGGCGTTCGCGGGTCGCAGCGCGCAGGCCCTGACACGCCCTTTCAGCGCAGTAAGGCGGTGACTTCGTCTCATGGGTGCGTGCCACTTGGCGGTGCTGGCGGGACGAGAATGGCTGGGTGAGCGATGGCCTTCGCGCCCCGATCGTGGCCGTCGCCTCGCAAGTCCAGGCTCAGACGACGGATTCAAAGACGGGGCGGTCTCGATCGCCAGCGACAGTCGGGCAACCTGGGCGATCTCAGCAACTCGGACTCGGCCCCCTTTAAGGCGCAGGTCAGGGGTTCGAGGGCCCGCTTCGGCCCTCCTAGGAGCCCTGGTGAGGGCAGGCGGTCTTCTCCTGGCCGACGATTGCGCCCGCGAACGCCAAAGGATGTTGAAATGCGTCGCACCACGTCGCGGGAGCGTCCGAGACGTTGCGGAGCGGCTCGGTTGTGGCCCCGCGGTCGCGCCTCGGAGCCCGTTCGCCCTCGAGCATTTGTTTGGGGGGAATACCATGACGGTATGGACCCTCTTCTGACCGCGACGTCCGCCCAAGGACCCGCGACGACCTCAATTGCCACGCCCATGAGACTGCTCCGCCCCGAACAGGCGTCGGAGATCCTGGGCGTCCCGGTCGCGACGCTCGAAGCGTGGCCAGGGACCCCGCGCGGTGTTGACCGGAAAGCACGCGCGCTATGCACCCACTGACCTGGAGGACTGGATGACTACAAGGACCCGCGACGCCGTCATGGCCGAGCGAGGGGCGGCCGCATGACCACCGCCAAGGACATGCGTCGCTACTGCGAGACCGATCTCATGCGGATCTTCGACGCCATGCAGATCGAAGCGAGCCTCGGGCGCGTCGGCGAGGCGTTCGCGGCGAAGTGGAGGCGCAAGTGATCGAACATGACCTCAGTCGGGACGCGGTCGAACTGGCGCGCGCCCGGAGCGACTTCATCTTCCACAAATTCGCCGAGCAGTTTCGCCGTCGCTACCGATTGACGGCGGGATCCAGGGCCGATCGGTTCCTGGCCGGGAAAGAAGCCGGCGCGCGGGCCGCAGCAACTGCTGAGCACGTGTTCGACAGCCAGGGCAAGCGCATCGCAGGCAAGGCAGTATGACCGGGAACATGATTGACAGCCGGCCGAACCGGAACGGCACCAGCAACGCGTGGTTCCCGAACGCGAACCGCACCCGGCCGGGGCTCGGCTATCGACAGATGCACGAGATCGATCGCGAGTCCGTCCAGGTGTTGAGAGCGGCGCTCAACGCCACGGCCAAGAGTCATCGAACGATCGTCCAGACGGTCGCCGCGCTGCGCGTCATGCGCCCCACGGCCTTGGAGCGGGCGCGATTGACGACCGAGCCCGCCGCGCGCCTGAAGCCCCCGACGGTCCTGCCGGCGAGCCGGAGGCCCTCGGGCGCGGCCCTACGGCCGATCAACTGGGGTCCCTGGTCGCCTGCGCGGGCTCGATGCGCACGGAGACTGCGGGGGAGCCCCAGCGTCGGAACCATTCGACAATTATCGTCAAGAAACTCACCGGACCTGCCGACTTAGTTGGCGGTGGCACGTAGACGAGCGAGGGGATCCTTCCGTCTACGCTGTGGCGCCCCTTGATCGGCACGTTGGGGGACGTGACGGAGGGGCGCCACAGGGGTGCCGTCGGCCTCCAGGTGCGTCGAGTATCGCGCTTGTTGCCGGGAGGCTTCTTGGCGGCAAGCGCAGCGCGGGCGCGAGGGACCTCCCACCTGGGCGCTGACGTCCGTCGATTTCCCCGCACTGCGGACCGGCTCGCCGCTTCGGCAGTGGGCGACCCCCGGAAGGGTGCGGGCCGCGACCGGGTCTCGGCGGCGCCTCTGGCGCCGGTGCGTCTCGCTCTCATTGTGAAATGGCGCGCCGAGTTCCCGCTCGTGTGCGCGTACCGCGTCGGATTGCGTGATTCCTGCCTGACGCACGGGCAGTGCGAGTGAGACCATTCGACCGACCGACCCGGGGCCGCTGGTGCGGTGCAGCCCCGTGTGCGACCGCACCAGCTCGAACGACAGAGGGATGCGTGACCTCGGGCCGCTCGTAGCGGTAGTCGAACCCCGAAACTGCGAGAAGCGGAACTCCCCAACCGGTCAGGAGTTGAGCGGGTGTTGCAGGTGCGGTACCTCCAGGTGTCCGAGCACTTGTGAACGCACCACGCGCGGGCAGTTCCCCGGCGCATTGACGACAACCTGGGTCATCCGAGCCCCCGGCTCGGATCCTTCGCGAGGTTTCGCTGCGGGAAGGCGAACGGTTCCGTGGCATGACCGCGCTGAGCCCAACGGCCAGAGAACGGCGCCGGATCGAGCGCAGTGCCGGGAAGCCTTCGCCGTCGATACGACCGCGTGCGCGGCTCGCGGGAGCCTGAGTCGCAACGCGCGCGTTCAATGCGATATCACCGTCGATCAGAGCGCGGTTACCCGACGAAAGCGAGCGAGGTGCCAAGACACGACCATGATTCAAGCCGTGGTGCCGCCGTTGCCCTGGAAAGCGCGCTGCTGTCGACCAGCGGCACGGTCACCGAATTCCTCGAAGCTCTGACCGGTGAGGCCCTCGAGGCAGGCGGAATCGAACGAAGGACAGCCTACGCGACGGATCTCAACGACCTCAAGGTTCAGGTCGGACACCCGTTGCGTTGGAGGTGTGCCGTCCTTCGCGGCACGTTGTCGAGGCGTGCGTACCTCTATGCACAGACCGTGATCGTTGCTGACCGGCTCCCGTCGGAGGTATGTCGCCGGCTTGAGACCACGAGCCAGCCCATCGGGCGCGTGTTCGCCGAGGAAGGTTTCGCGACGACTCGGACCGGGTTCGGCCGACCAGAACAATGCCCCGACATGGGTTGGTTTGGACCTGGTGGGCCGGTGCACCGAGCGTTCTATGCACGGCGCTCCCGCATCGACAGCGCTGGGATGCCGGTGATGCTGATCGACGAGTGGTTCTTGCAAGACGCGCGCGACGCCGTCCTTCGGCGACCCTGAGCGACCCTCGGGTGTCCGAATCGTTGTGCTCGACAGCGCCCAGTCGCGGGGTCTACTGAGTCGATCGCGGCGACCTCGTCCGGGATTCGGTCGCGGGGCTCGCCGCCACGCCCGACCAGCCGTGGGGCTTCGCTAGCGGCGGGAGGCCCACAGGAGGCCGCGGACCCGCCGCCGGCCGTGCCGACGGTTGCCCGTGGCGACGTTGATCGGGATCTCGAACACGCATGATCGCAACGTTTCGGTGACGTCCATCGCGTGTTCGGAGAGGCACACCCAATCGTCGGTTTCGGCCTCGCGCACGATCGCGGCGGCGAGGACGACCAGTCGCGCGCGCTGGTCGACGCTCAGCCCGGCTGCGGCCAACGCGGCATCGTGGTGTCGAATGAAGCGCCGGACCGCCTTGGCCCTGCGGAATTCACGGAAATGGCGCGGCCTGATCGTCTGCGCGATGAGGTCGTGAAGGTCGGCATCGACTCTGAACAGCTCATCGGGATCGACGCGCGACGCGGCGTTCCCCGCGACCCGTGCACGGTTCCGACCGGACGACGGCAGAGGTTCGCTCACGGAAGCGCTTCCTTTCTCGGCACAGGGCCGGCTCGCCGCAGTGTCACGCGCCGGCGGTCGTCGCGTCGTCGAGAAGCCGTCTGCCAGCCGGGCCCCGTGCGATGGGCCCTCTCGGCTGCCGGTACCCGGCCTCGACGGCGTAGCCGCAGGCAGTTCAATTCAAACACCGACGCGACGGCTCGCACAGGCCCCTGCCGCACGCGGTCACCGCATGGTCGGCGGCGCATCCTGCCGCCGGCAGCAGGCACTGCGGCCTACTGGCCGCCCCCGAAGAGCGGGACATACGCGCGGATGCCGTTCACGTATGTGCGCGTCTCGGGAAGCATCCCGTGGCGCTGGACCGACGTCAGGCCCTGGTAGTAGCTGCCGATCGCGACATCCTCACGGCCTGAGGCACCGACGAGGAGCTCATGCAGGTACAGGGCGGCCATTGTGATGTTGTCGACCGGCGAACGCACGCTCAGCCGACCCCCGGGGATCAGCACGGCGTTGATGTACGCAGCGGTCGTCGGCTCGATCTGACAGATGCCGACCGCGCCCGTGGGGGATACGACCGAGGCCTGCCAGCCCGACTCCCACCAGCAAAGCGCCTCGAGCAGGCTTGCCGGGATGCCGTTCGCGTGCGCCGCCTTCACGAACGCCGACCGAAGCGCCAGACGGTTCGGCTGGCCCTGAAGATATGACGGGAGCCCAGTGACGCTTGGGGTGGTGCTCGACGTGACCGGGGCACCAGTTGTGGGCAATCGCAGGATCCTGCCGGCCACGATCAGGTTCGGGTTGGGGATGCCGTTGGCGGCGACCAGTCCCGAGACCGTGGTGCCGTAGCGGGCCGCGATCCCGGCCAGCGTCTGGCCGGCGACAACCCGGACCGAGGACGACGAGCTGACGCCGGAGGTGACCGGGGCACCAGTTGTGGGCAATCGCAGGATCCTGCCGGCCACGATCAGGTTCGGGTTGGGGATGCCGTTGGCGGCGACCAGTCCCGAGACCGTGGTGCCGTAGCGGGCCGCGATCCCGGCCAGCGTCTGGCCGGCGGCAACCCGGACCGAGGACGACGAGCTGACGCCGGAGGTGACCGGCGCACCAGTTGTGGGCAATCGCAGGATCCTGCCGGCCACGATCAGGTTCGGGTTGGGGATGCCGTTGGCGGCGACCAGTCCCGAGACCGTGGTGCCGTAGCGGGCCGCGATCCCGGCCAGCGTCTGGCCGGCGGCAACTTGCACGCTACCCGGGGCCGCGCTGGCGCTTGCGACCGCCGCCGGCCCTGCCATGATTGCGAGACCCGATGCGGCTGCGGCGATGGCACAGCATGTAGCCCGTCCAAGCGGCGTCACGGCAACCCCATCGTTCGGGAGCGTGGTGAGGGCGCGGTCCACGCCCCATGTCGCGCGCGACCACGCCGCTCGCGCGCAGGAACTACTGGATCCAAAGCGCGCGTGCGTGTATGGCATCGGCATTTCAGCCCCGGCGCGTGAACGACGCGGCAACGGGCGCCCGTAATCGTCATGCGGGCCTGGGGCCGGTGGAGCCGTGTGTGGTGCCGCACGTATGCGCGGTCTTGGACCGGGCGGGCGTGCCGCCGGAGCCCGATGACCAGGATGGGTATTGGACCGCCGCCGGAGTAGGTCAGAGCGCGGGCGGCGCTCCGTTCCACGTGCCGAGACCCAGACACGCGACGCAGAACCGCCGCCACCACTGCCCGTTGGCGCGATCTGCGGACTCCCGACGCGCCCCGCAGGCCGCGCAGGCCCGCGCCTCGAGCTCGCACGCGCGATGGCGCCCGGAGAGGTCATCGGCCGTCGGTTGTGCCGGGCCGCGGACGACGCGGGAGCGGGCTCGGCGCGTCACGCCAGGTGCAGACGCGTTCGGGCGATCCCGACGGGCTAGCGGTGCCCCGGCGGTGCCGGGGACATGCTGTGCGACGAGACGTCGAACTCATCGGCGTGGCCGGTCGGTTCGGTTCGGCCGTCAGATGGGTCGGCGCCGGTCGCGACGGCGTTCCACGCGCCGGGGTGAAATGAAGCCCGATCGGAGCGACCAGCCGGTGCAGTCCACAACACGCGCATCACGAGGGTCCTTCCTTGGGGGCGGGGGAGCGTACGGCTCGAAGGTAGCAATGCGGCTTACGGCGCAACGTGGCCCTCGGGCCACAGATTTGCGCCGGCCGGTGGCCACGCTGTTGATGCCGGATGTCGCTCGCCGGACGCTGCGGGAGGGGTTAGCGCCGGCGCGGCCGGACGCACGCGTACGCGGACGGGCCGCGCACTCCGGCCCGGGGGCGCGCGCGGCTCAGGTACCCGGCGAGGTTGACGGTGCCAGTGGCACCCGTCAATGGTGCTCTCAGCCGCCGAGCGTTCGTCAGGGTGATTTCGGGGACCGCTCCGAGGGCCCGGGACACGGGGCAGCCCCCTTCGCGGTGGTCGCGTATTCGACGAACTGTGCCTGGTCGATGCCCGGCACGGTGCCCTGGGTGATCAAGTCAGGACCTGGACAATCGTTGCGGACCCGTCAACGGGACGCAGGTGGACCTTCGCAGTGGTCTTCACGGACTCCGGCGGATGGCCGGCGCCTGCGAGGATGTTGCTCAGGGCCATCGAGAAACAGGCCGCGTGGGCTGCGGCGATCAACTCCTCTGGGTTGGTCCCCGGCTCCTCCTCGAAGCGCGTCGAACGAGTACTTCCCGGAGAACAGGCCGCTGGCAACCGAAACTGTGCCAGAGCCGTCTTTCAGCCCGCCGCGCCATTCGGCGCGGCCCTCGCGAATCGCCATCTCGTTCCGCCTTTCTGATCACGGTTCAGTGTCGAAACGATCCTATATCGGTGTGGCGGCCAGATCGACCGAGCGCCGACGGAACTGCCAGCCCACTCGGGCGATCGGGAGCCGCGGGGGCGCCCAGGAGGCTTCGCCACCGTGCGCTGACATCCCAGCTGCGGCCGGTGTACGGGGGTACGGCGCCGAAGAGGGCCCGGTTCGGATCGACACGCAGGGCTCGGGCGAGGCCGGCCGGGGCACCGCGCAGGACGGTCCTGGCCCGAGGGCAGCGCTGCGGGCCTTGCGCCGCCGGGTGCGGTAACAGAAAGCCCCGCCGGGAGCGGGGCTTTCGTCACGCCGGAGCCGACCCACCACGATGGCGTCCGGCGGGCCCATGGCCCACAGACTCAGTTGAACGCGGCTACGTTGCCGTCATTGTCCGCCACCAGCTGGGTGATCACCACCAGCTTGTGCCACGCCGTCTGCTCGGCCTGGTCCCAGCTCGCGTGGCTGGCGAAGTTGTCGCGCCCGCGCGAGATCGCCAGGTAGTCCGAGGTGGCCCGGGCCAGCTGCTGTGCGTGGGGCGTTGCGGTAGTGACAGTCGCGTTCATGCGGTGATCCTTTCGTAGCAGGCGGCGTACGGCCTGCCGGTGCAACCAATGTCGTACGCACCAGGGGTCCGGGGGTCGCGTACGCGGCGCGCCGGAGCGGTGGTGTCCAATCGGACCAGTGTTGCACCGACGGTGGATCTGCGCCCGGGGAGCCGTGCGCCGGCAAGCACCGACGCCCGGGACGCCCGAACGCGTCGGGGTTCCCGATAGATTTGGCCGGGCGCTTGTGCGCAACACCGTGCGCGGCGCCGGCGGCGTCCCTCGCAGCCCGCCACGCAGGCATCCGATGCCAGATCAACGATCGATGGGAGTTCAGCGGTGCGACCGAGCGGCGAAGTGACCGACCATCCGCTCATTCAGGCCCTGGCCTTGCGCGCGATCTCGGGGCGCCTGGTCTACGGTGCGGTGGTGACCCTCGCGACGCTGCTGGCCGTCGGCGTCGCGGGTCCGACGGTCGCCGACGAAGTCGGCGCCATCCTGCTGGCGACGTTCGCCGTCGTGTTTGCGGAGTTCTACTCCGAGGTCGTTGGTGCGACGATCCGTGAGCGCCGGGCCTTGTCGCGTCACGAGTTGCTCGCCATGGCGGGGCGACTCGGGACGCTCGCGCTGGCCGCGATCCCGCCGCTGATCGTGACACTCGGGTCCGCGCTGGGCCTCTACAGTGCCGAGGTCGCCGTGTGGGCGTCGATCTGGCTGCTGGCGACGCTGCTGTTTGCGTTCGGGTTCGCGGCCGGCCGCGTCTCGGGACGCTCGCTCATCGGCAGCGCGGTTGCCGC
Organism: uncultured Thermoleophilia bacterium; assembly: GCA_963768285.1. Classification (GTDB taxonomy): domain Bacteria; phylum Actinomycetota; class Thermoleophilia; order Miltoncostaeales; family Miltoncostaeaceae; genus CAITWD01. The sequence continues at coordinate 40,152 of CAVYHI010000022.1, read as the reverse complement.
CGCCGTACTGCTCGCCGTCGGCGTCGGCGTGATTGTCGTCAAGGTCATGGCGATGCACTGACGCCGGATGCCTCGTGCGTGTGCGCTTACGATGCGGGAGCGGTGTTGCCGTAGGCGACCTGGAAGCTGTTGCCATCGAGTGCGGACGGACTGGAGATCGTCACGTCCGCGTTGTCGACCATGAACAGGCTGGTCGAGCGACATGGCCACGCCGTCGATGCTGAGCCCCGAGTAGATCACCGGGGTGGTCGAGAAGTTGCCGAGCGTCGCCGTGCTCGATCCGATTGACGGCGCTTCGACGATCCACTCGGCCGACGTCGATGGCCCGGTATAGGTCTGCCGGATCGCGAAGGCCTGCGAGGTCGTGACGTCCGACGAGGCCGATCTGCCACTTGCTGCCCGACACCCGGTGGATGTTGACCGTGATCTTGTCGCCGGCATTGACGACCATCGTCCCGATGGGCGTCTCCGCGGCGGGCAGGATCTCCCACCACGGCCAGATCCCCACCTGACCACGCCGCGGCTAGCTTCTTCGTGGACGCCAGCCTGGATCAGTGAGCCATTCGAGACGCCGTCGATCCCGACCCACTCGCTCGCGTCGGCTACGCCCCCCGAGGGGGGGCTGAGCGTTGGAACGGTGAAGGTCCCGGCGACGGCGTTCATCCCGCCACCCTCGACGGCGTAGCCGGACCAATTCGAGGAGTAGCCCGGCAACACCGGCAGATTGGTCGGGGCGGGCGTCGCGACGAGGCTCGTGACCGCCCCGGCGACCTCGCGATACCTGTTGCGCGCGAGAAAGGTGAACTTCCAGGTGCGTCCCGGGTTCGCGGGAGGCACGTGGAAGGTGTACTTCCCGCGGCAGTGGACCGGCGCGGGATTCCGGCCGCGCCAGACCGCGGGCGTCACCGCGAGCGTGCATTCGGTCGCCTGGGTGGCCGCGAAGTGCACCGTGATCGACCCGCCGATGGCCGTGACCGACGTGCGGGTCAGGCCGATTGCCGCGGTCTCGCACAGGTGCTCACGCCGGCGCGTGGTGCCGCCGTGGGCGCGCGTGACGACGGTGATGGTCCTGCAGACCCTCGCCGGCGGCGCGGCGGCGGCAAGCGCGGTCCCGCCCACACTGATGGCGATCGCCGCCAGCGCGACGACCAAACCCCGCAGACGCGGTCTCACCGGACGCTCCCGGACTGCACGCGGCCAGGCGCCTGAGCGCACCCGGGCCCGACGACCGTCGTGTGATGGGCCGATGACCGCGGTGTGGGGGTGGGTTCGGGCGGTGCGCGCATTCGTGCCTTGGGACGCGGTCCGGCGGATTCGACGATCTATCGGCAGCTCCGAGGGCGTCCGTGAGGCCAGCGGGTCTGTCGCGACTGCTCGACCCTCCGGCCGGGCTCGGCAGGCCTGCCTGTCCGGTGGGATTGCCCTGTTCAGCAGGCGGTTTGGGGGATTGGTGGGGCGGGGATCATATCGCGATCGCGCGCTCATCACACGCAGGCGCACTCCGGCGACCTTCGGCGTTCTTCGGCTCCGCAATTACCGACTTTTGGGTTGCGGCAGGCGCCTTAATCGGGCGTTAAGCAAATCCGAACATTTACCGAAAACTTACACCGAGGCCCGCCCGCGTCGGCGCCTCAGGGGTCTGGTGGCCAACTCTGACAACGGAGGAACCGTCGATGTGGAGCTCGATTCATGCCAGGGGATACACGCTGATCATCATCATCACGCTGGTATTCGCGGTCGTGTACGGGGCCCACCACCACGTGACGACACGCCTTGTCGGGACCACCGTGACCTCGCAGATCGTCCAGTGCCCGTCGCGCCTGATGTGCCCGCCGGTCATCGTGGACGTCCATACGGTCCTGTTGGCCGGTGACGGTCCTACTGCCCAGGGGGGCCTGGGTGACACCGGTGGCGGCGGCAACCGCGCGGACCACGGCAGTGACGTTTGGGCCGGAGCGGGTATCGGCCGGTGAGCCTGGATCACCTCGGGCTCTGGGGGACGCTGACCCTCCTCCTGACCGCGTTCGTCGCGCTGTTTGACTTCCAGAACCTGCTCAGCTGGCGCAAGAAGTTCGTGCTGGAGCCGCTCCCGGTGCCCAGCGCGGACTTCACCATCATCATTCCGCTGTACGGCAGCCCGAAGTACTTCGAGCGGCGCGACCGCCTCGAGCACCTCAGGCCGCACGCGGTGGTCGCGATCGAGGTCTCCCGTCCGGCGATGCGCGCGTTCGCCGAGCGTCTCGAAAGCGAGGGGTGGCGGGTGTTCCGCGCGCTTGTCCCTGCGCCCAACCCGCCGAAGATGCTGCGTGCCGTGCTTGAGGCCGACGCCATCCACACGAACTACGCCGTACGCCTCGATGCGGATACGGTGATCGGCAACGACCTGCCCAACGCCGTCGCGGCCGCCAAGGCAGACGGGGCCGACCTGTGTTCGGTCAAGGTGCTCGTGCACAACCGCACCGAGACGGTGTGCGCCCGGTTCCAGGCGCTCGAGTACAAGATCGCGATGCTGACGCGACACTACCGGCCCTGGCTGATCTCGGGGGCGTGCGTCGTGGCAAAGACGACGATCCTGCGCGAGATCCTCCGGCGACATTCGATGAGCCCGATCGGCGAGGACATCGAGATGGGGCGCGTCGCGGTCGCCGGCAAGATGCGGATCCGCCATCTGGACATCGTTACCGAGACCGACGTCCCGGCGTCCTGGCGGGCATGGTTTCGCCAGCGCAAGAACTGGTGGGCCGGGACGTTCCGCCACGCGGTCGTCAACTTCGACCGGAACGCCATGCAGCTGCCGTGGTGGGGCCTCTACAACCTGTCGATCCTGTGGATGACGATCCATCTGCACGTCTGGACGTACGGATCGGTCCTCCTGCATCCCGTCGGCTGACGTGGTCGAGTTCGCCATCGGCCTCATCGTCCTCGGCTGCGCGGTCACGCTGGTGACCAACTGGCGCGTGCGGAGCCCGTTGATGCTCGTGTTCCCGCTGTACGCCATCGCCCAGTCGGCGATGATCATGTCGATCGGGGGGCTGTGGTACGCATGGCTGGTGTCGGGACCCCAGCCCCTCGGGCGCTACCGGTTCGGCGTCAGGCGCCGGCGCACCTACGTCGTCAGTGCTGCGGGCCTCCGGCCCGGCGCGCCGGGGCCGTACGCCTATCAGTGGCAACGCTCGGATGGGTGCGGGCCGTGGACCGACGTCCCCGGTGAGGTCCGCCGGGATCTCGTCGTCAGTGAGCCGGTGACGTGCCTGTACCGGGTGGTCGTCACCGCCGGGACGGGCGTGATGGTCGCCGGTCCCGCGTTGTGCGCCGACGCGGGGTAGGCCCCGCGTCTCAGGACTCGTCCGGGGGCACCATCACGGCGTGCTCGCGCCAGATCGACACGCCGCCGACCGTCTCGCCCCGCAGCTGTCGGATGACCACTGTCGTCCGGCGCATCATGGTGAGCACGGCGCCGGCGAGGATCACCGAGACCGGCACGTTGATTACGGCCGCGGTGATGATCGCCGTCCATTGCTCCGATGTCCCCCAGGACAGGCAGACGTCGAACCACGCATCGAGCGCCAGTAGGGCGGAGGAGGCGGTCAGCCCGACCACCGCCAGGGAGCGGCGACCCCACACGAGCAGCGCGGTGCCGGCAAGGGTCAGCGCGAGCATGACGTCAAATCCGACCCAGGCGAGCCTCCACGCGCCGCCGTATTCCGCCGTCGGGAGCACGTCGCTCAGATACACCACCCATGGGAACAACAAGAGCGATCCGCCGCCGGTGATCAGCAGCACCATCCAGCGCCGCCGCCGCAGGTCACGATCCTCCGCCGGGCGATCGATCAGGCCATCCAGGATCCGGGCCACCTGGGCCCGCTCCTCGCGTGTCCAGCGCGCGATGTCGTCCGCGGTCGGAACCCGTTGCTCTGCGCGCTGCACGACGACCTCCTTCGCAATGCTCCCATGCGTATGGACGGCGCTGGCCTGCATGCCCGATGACAGTCAAGCCGGCTGCCGGTGTCAACGCCCGCAGGAGCAGATTCAAGCGTCCGGGCCGCGTCCCTGCCCGCCGGCGCATGCGGCGGCCGCAGCGGGGACGGGTCGCCTCAGCCGGTCGCGGAGCGGCGGCCGCGCGGACGGACCACCGCCGGGACCAGCCCCGCGGCGGCTGCCGCGATCGTGCGGGCGGCGAGCGCCGCGGTCACGGCCGGGCGGGGACGCGGGTCACGGGCCCGCCGCGGTCGCCGCGGACGGGGCCGCTCGCGCTCCGAGTGATCGACGACCGGTGCCGGCTGCGCGGGTTCGGTCACGGACGGCGCGGGTCGATCGGTCGGCAGCGCCCGCACGAGGGCGGGGACGCGCCGCTGGCCGGGATGCTGAATCTCCCAGAGGACCTCGGTGAGGGCCTCGCGGTCGAGCTGCTCGTGCTCGAGTACGGCGGCAGCGAGCTGATCGAGCTGGCTGCGGTGCTCCCGGAGCAGCTCGAGCGCCTCGGCGTAGGCCGCGTCGACCATGGCGCCGACGGCAAGATCGATCTCGCGGCGCGTGCTCTCGGCGAGCGTCAGTGGCATTTCGCCGACGCTCGTGACGATCTGGCCGACCTGCGGCGCGAATCCGAGCCGCTCCACGGCCTGGCGGGCAAGCCGGTTGACCTGCTCGAGGTCGTTGGCCGCGCCTGAGGAGATCGTCCCGAAATGCACCTGCTCGGCCGCCCGTCCGGCGAGTGCGACGATCATGCGCTCGTGCAGTTCCTGCGGGCTGAGCATGGCCGAATCGGTGTCGCCGAACAGCGCGAGGCCGGCGGCCATGCCGCGGGCGAGGATCGTCATGCGCTGCACCTTCGGGTGCGTCGGGCACAGGTCGGCGGCCAGCGCGTGACCGGCCTCGTGCCACGCGATGCGCTCGCGCTCGCCTGCGGCGAGGGCGCGGTCCTTGCGCTCGGGGCCCGCCACGACGCGGAGCATGCCCTCGGCGAGGTCCTCGTTGCTGATCGCCGGCCGGCCGCCGCGCACCGACATGATCGCTGCCTCGTTGAGCAGCTTGGCCAGATCCGCGCCGGAGAAGCCGGCCGTGATGGCGGCGATATGGTCGAGGTTGGCGTCCGCGGCGAACCGCTTGTTGGCCGAGTGCACCGCGAGGATGGCGCGGCGCCCCCGCTCGGCCGGCAGCGAGACCTGGATGTGACGGTCGAACCGGCCCGGCCGCGTCAGCGCGTCGTCGAGCAGCTCGACCCGGTTCGTGGCCGCGATGACCACGATTCGGTCGCGGGGGCTGAACCCGTCGAGCTCGACTAGCAGCTGGTTGAGGGTCGTCTCGCGCTCGTCGTTGCCGCCGCCGAGGCTGCCACGCTTGCGCCCCACCGCGTCGATCTCGTCGATGAAGATGACCGCACCGGTCTTGTTCTTGCGGGCCTTGACGAACAGGTCGCGCACGCGGCTGGCGCCCACCCCCACGAGGCTCTCGACGAACTCCGAGCCGGACAGCGAGTAGTACGGGACCTCGGCCTCACCCGAGACGGCCGAGGCGAGCATCGTCTTGCCGGTTCCCGGCGGCCCGTAGAGGATGACCCCGCGCGGCATTCGTGCCCCGGCGTCGGCGAAGCGCTCCGGCTCCTTGAGGAACGCGACCGTCTCGCGCAGCTCCTCGACGGCTTCGTCGACCCCGGCCACGTCGGCAAAACGCACCCGCGAGGGCGGCACCTTGCTGGTCGAGCGGATCTTGCCGTGGCTGGAGATGCTCGACATCGAGTCCCCGCCCCCGGACGCGCCGCGCCGGAACCGCATCAGCACCATCAGCATGACCAGCAGCACCAGCGGGGCGCCGAACAGGGCGACCTGGGTCCACATCCCCGACGACGAGCCGCCCGCCGCGGTGCCCGGCACCAACGGCGGCGTGCCGCTGACGTCGGTGACGCTGACCCCGCGTGCCCGTGCGATGGCCAACAGCCCGGTCAGGCCGGTGACCTGGCTGGTCGCACCCGGTGTGCCGGCGTTGGGGACGCTCGCCGTCGGCCGGTATTGGGCGGCAAGGATCGCGCCCGACGGGGTGACCGCCCCGACCCACCCCTGGGAGATGTCGGTCACCATCGAGACCAGCTGGCCCGAGGACCCGAGCCTCGACAGGTGCGTGACCGTCGTCGTCGTGACCTCGCCGGAGGTTGCACCGAGCGCGTCGAGCAGGCTTTGCGGCACGACCGCACTGGCGCTGACCGACGCGGTGGCCGCGTGTGCCGCGGACTGGTGGACGCTGCCCGTCGCGGTGGTCGTGACCGCCGGCGTCGCGCCCGCGCGGCCGAGCCCCACACCCGCGACAAGCAGCGCGATGGCCACCATCAGACCGGCGACCAGCAGGCGGAGTTGGGAAGTCAGCGGGCGAATGGTCTGCTGAGTATCGTCGTGGGCCGCGCGATCCCTGCTAGCCGTTGTGGCCCGTTTCACACGTCGCGCGCCGATGCGTCTCTGAGCAGGGAAAAGGGCTGCAGATGATCACGATTGACACGAAATCACCGCCCATGGTTTGGGTGATGCCCGGCGCTCGGATCGCCCGGACGCCGTGTGTGGGTGATTCGCCGGCCCGGGCCCGATCGGTTCGCGTGCTGCGGCACGGGGTTTGTGGACGCCCGCACGGTGCGGGTCGGCGCGCACGCCCAGGGCCGGCGACGTCCCTTGGGCCTGTCCGCGCCCACCCGCCCCGGCGGCATCGACGCGCCCAGGGCACAAAGAGCTCGGCTCGGTCGGCCCCGGCCCGCGCCCGCCGGTCCAGACGCCTCTGGCGGCACGCCCTGCCCAGCCAGCGGCCGTGCGGCGGCGCGCGGTCACAGCCTGCGGATGGCCACCGATCCGCGGTCGGTGCCGTAGTGCCAGACGGTCGTGGCGATCGACGACGCGGTCATCGAGGTCCCCCAGAGGATCTGGCCCGCGCCGGTCGTGCCCGAGACGCTCCAAATAGTCCTCGGGTGCGCACCCGACAGCGGGGCATAGAGGATCTTCGAGGTGTACTGGACCGTTCCGCGCTCGATGATCCAGGCAATGTGGCTCCCGTACACCGATGGGCTGATCAGGTCGGTGTTCGGGACGGCTTGGGCCACGATGTGCGTGGCCCGGCCGCCGATGACGTTCAGGTTGCGCCAGAACACGGTCGCGCCCCTGCCGCTGTCGGCCGCCCAGGCGACGTACGCCCCGGAGACCGAGGGGCCGCTGATGTCGGTGCCCGGCGGGACATGGGTCACCTCGGTCGTGGTGCCGGTCGCGAGATTGCGGACAAACAGTGTCTGGCCACTGTTCGACACGCGCACGTACGCCAAGCCGGCACCCGAGTACGACGGGCGGATCAGGTTGCCGGACAACAACAAGACACGCGCCTGCGTCGTGCGGCTGACGAGCGCGATGCCGCCGTTGGTGACGTAGGCGACCTGGTTGCCGTACACCGACGGCGCCCACGCGCAGGCGAAGCTCATCGGCGCCGTCCCCGGCTGGGTGACCTCCACCGACGGGCTCCCGCCCGCATCGCCGATCGTCCATGCGCGGGCGCTCCCGGAGATCGAAGGCCAGTAGCTGCCGCTCGACGTCGGTCCGTTGCAGCTCGACCCGGTGTCGGCGAGGGCCGTGGCGCCGAGGACCGGCGAGGCGGCGAGCGCGAGGACACCGACGCCGGCCAGCACGGCCCCGTTGATCCGCCGTACCGCACCGACGGCCGGGGCGATCGCGGCCGCTGCCGCGCTGTGGGAGACCGCAAACGGCGGAGGCACGATCACCATGAGCACCCGGCCGAGTCCGAACAGGGCGAAGCACGCCGCCGAGACCGCCGGGTTGCCGACCGCAATCGCCGCCCCTGAGACGACCCAGAACGTCGAGACGACCTGGAAGGTGAGCACGCCGAGCCCGAGCATGACCCCGTAGGCGGGTGCCCAGGCGACCAGCGGCCAGGTCCTGCGCCACGGCTCGGGCACCTGCCCGCGACGTTGCGGAAGGGCGACACGGATGATGCCCAGGTCGCGCGCGGCGCCGACAAGCGCGAGCACGCCGACCAACGCCCAGCTCCAGGCGCGCGGCACGCCGGAACCGGCGAACCCGAGGACCGCGCCGAGCGCGGCCGAGGCGAGGATCGCGCCGACAGCAAACAGTGCCACCCCGAGGTTACGGCGCGCACGGCCACCGCACATGTGCGGGGTGAAGGTCTCGATCATCGCGAACCCGCAGGGCGACCAGGCACCCGAGATCCCGGCCACGAGCGCCGCCAGTCCAATTCCGAGCGGCAGCAGGGCGGTCAGCATGGGACCCCGGTCTCCGAATAGACGAAACAGAACACGGTGCGCCCCGCCTGGCAGTACCCCTGCAGGCCGGCGTCCCCATTGATCCGGGTCCGCCGCGTGCTGCAGCAGTCCGACAGGCGTCGCACCATGCCGTTGCAGCAGCGGTACCAGCTGCCCTGCACGGCGGCGTTGAGCCCGTACCGCTCGACCGCCCAGCTCTCGCACAGGCGGGTGCGCGGGGCCGGGGACAGCGGCCGCCCGTCCGGTGCGAGCAACACCTGGCCGTCCGCGCCGATCGGCTCACCGGCGGCATTGATGGCGCGGCCGAGATTGTCGATCGGTGCGCCGCTCGCCACGTCGACCGGGTATCCGGCCGCATCCACCCGCGGGGCGGCGTGGGGGCCCGGACAGGCACCGGTCGTCCAGTAGTGGCCGCAGAACCCGTACCAGCTCTCGGTCGGGTTCGTGCCGGGGATCGGCGAGCTGTCGCTGGATTCGACCGTCGTGGCCACAACCAACGGCAGCCCGACCAGGCCGAACACGGCCGCCCCGACGCGCGCAAGGAAGGACTTCCGGGTCGTCGATGCGGCGACGGCGTGGCTGATCCCCTCCGACGTCTTGCGCAAGGGGTCAGCGGGCATGTTCGGCGCGCTCCAAACCGACTCCGACCAGTTCCTCGACTTGTTCCAGCGTGTTTACCAGACCCTTGGCCATCACGACACCGTCGACCGTGTGCACGACGTACGGGGTTCCGGGCACGCGGAAGCGGGCGAACGCCTCGGGTTCGGCCCCCTCGTCGACGCCCCGCACCGCGAGCCCGGTGCGGCTGAGTGCCCGAAACCCCGGGGCGAGCTCCCGGCACAGCCCGCAGTGGTCCGATCCGAAGGCGATCAGCTCGGAGCCGCGGCCAGCCAGGCCCTCGAGCCCGGGGGCGCGGACGCCGAAGGGCGGCCCCTCCTCGGGGATCTCCAGCGCGGACCGGGGGCCGAGCCGGCGCTCAAGGATTCCGACATGCCGGTACAGCGCCAAGACCAGGACCACCAGCACGGCGACTACGGCCGTCAGCGCCACCAGCGCGGCATCGACGGCGGCGGCATGGGAGACAGAGGCGCCGGCGTCCGTGGCGATCAGGACCCCGGCGACCATCACGGCGGCGGCGCGCAGCGTGACGAGCCAGGCGGCGTGCTCGGTCTGCGCGCCGAAGCAGGCGCAGGCGAGCCGCGGTGTCCCGCGCGCCCAGCGCGCCGCGAGCGCCGCCGTAAACAGGGCGCCCAGCGCCGCGGTGCAGATGCCGCCGACGACGTACGTGGCCGGGACGAGCACGAGCACGGCGACGATCGCCTCGATCACCGCCACGGCGGCCGACGAGCCCGCCGCGAGCCGTCGCGGGACGTGCGGGCCATCGATGACGAGCACGTCGCGATGCCGCAGCTTGGCGAGCGCCGACCAGGCGAAGGTCGCCGCAACGGCCAGCCGCAGAACCCAAGGAATCATCGCGCCGCCGGGCCCCGGCAGCAGGGCAGGTGATGCTGGACGGTCACGTCGAGACGGTAGCCGATCGCAGTGACGCTAGCGGTCGGTGCCCACCGCCGGCGGACTCGGCGATTCACGGTGCACGTAGCGCTTGCCGCGGAGCAGCGAGGCGCCGGCGCCGATCAGCGCCATGACGGTCGCCGTGGCGAAGACGACCGCGAGCCCGTCGTGAAACGACGCCGCGATCAGCTGCGGGAAGAACCGTGTGCCGGTGAGCGTGGTGACGGCGTGCGCGGGCAGGGTCGCCAGCACCCCCGTCGGGGCGAGCAGGTGCGCGACCGGGTTGGTCCCGAGGAACGCGGCGAACAGCGAGCTCACCGGTGGCAGGTGGGCGACGCTGCGGGCGACCGATTCCGGCACCCCCTGCGCGGTGAGCCCCGCGGTCAGGCGCGCGGGCAGCGAGGCGGCCAGCCCCGCGGTCATCAGCGAGAAGAAGATCCCGATCGACAGCGCGGTGCCGGAGTTCTGGAACGTCGAGCGCATTCCGGACGCCGCGCCGCGTTCGGCGGCGGGAACGCTGCTCATGATCGCCGACGTATTGGGGGCGGAGAACATGCCCTGCCCGATCCCGTTGAGCCCGACCAGCACCGCGAACACCGTGTAGTTGAAGTCCACCGGCAAGAAGAACAGACCGACGAAGCTGGCGGCCACCAGCAGCAGGCCGCCCGTGGCGAACGGCCGCGCCCCGTACCGGTCGGCCAGGTGCCCGGACAACGGCCCGGACGCCAGGAAGCCGACGGTCAGCGGCAGCAGGTAGATGCCGGCCCAGAGCGGGGTGTCGGCGAACGAGTAGCCGTGCAGCGGCAGCCAGATTCCCTGCAGCCAGATGATCAGCATGAACTGCAGCCCGCCGCGGGCCATCGCGACCATCAGGCCGGCGACGTTGCCGGCGGCGAACGCGCGGATCTTGAACAGGCCGAGGCGCACCATCGGGTCGGCCACCCGCGTCTCGATGACACAGAACGCCGCCAGGAGCACGATCCCGGCGCCGAGCGTGGCCAGTACCTCGGGGTTCGACCAGCCGGTGGCGTGCCCGTGGTACGGCTGGATCCCGTTGGTGATCGCCACCAGCAGCGCCCCCATGCCGGCGGTGAAGGTGATGTTGCCGAGCCAGTCGATGCGGGTCCGGTGCCGCTCGCCGGTCTCGCGCAGGCTGCGGTACGACCAGATTGTCCCGGCGATGCCGATGGGCACGTTGACCCAGAACACCGCGCGCCAGTCGATCGTCGCCAGCACCCCACCGGCCAGCAATCCGAGGAACTGACCCGACAGGCCGGCAATCTGGTTGACGCCGAGGGCCATGCCCCGCTGGTCGACCGGAAACGCATCCGTGAGGATCGCGGCCGAGTTGGACATCAACATGGCGCCGCCGAGCGCCTGGATCATCCGACCGATGATCAGCCACAGGGCGCCGGGCCGGCCGGTGAACGGGTCGAGCGACAGGGCCAGGGAGGCCAGGGAGAACAGCAAGAACCCGAGGTTGTAGATCCGCACGCGGCCGTACATGTCGCCCAGCCGCCCGAGCGGCACGACGAAGATCGCCGACACCAATAGGTACCCGAGCACCATCCACAGCAGATAGGCGATGTTGCCTGCGTCCAGCGGGTCGAGCCCGATGCCACGGAAGATGGCCGGCATCGAGATGATCACGATCGACCCGTCCAGGGTTGCCATGAACATCCCGAGGGTCGTATTCGACAGCGCGACCCACTTGTAGCGGTCGGAGGTGCGCGGACCGGGCCGCAGGGCGGTCGCGGTCATCGCCGGCTCCGGCGGACATCAGCAGCGCGCGGGCGCCCAGCGCGCCCAGGGTGACCTGCGCGCGTTCGGGGGGTCATCACCGGAAATGATAGGACGCTAACGGTTCACGGAGCATCCGACCCGTTGAAGTCATGTGTCATCTGCGAACGTGCGCGGGAGGGGGTCCGGGGCAGGTGCGAGAATCCCGAACATGCGCGCGCCCGGCGCGGCAGCCGCCGCCCGTGGCCTCTTGGGGGCACGCGCCTCCAAAGGAGTTCCAGGTTGGGCACACCAGACGAACGCGACGGCACGGCCGAGGGTCCGCCCGGCAAGCCCTCCGAGCAGGTCACGGCAGCCAGCGGCCGCCGGGTCCGGATGACCACCGCCGAGGTTGGGTTCTCTGGCCCCGATGAGGCCCCGCCCAAGCGCCGCACGGCCGTGTCGCTGGTCCTCGCCACGCCCGAGCGCCGGCGCCGTCCGGCCGTGCTGCCCGAGGTCCGCCATCCGACCCGCAAGCAGCGGGTCGCAATCGGCAAGCAGGCCCGCGGCCTGGTGCCGCGCTCGCGACATGCCGAGCTGTACCTCGGCCCGGACCGGCCCGATCCGATCGCGCTGCTGCAGGAGCAGGCCTGTACCCGTGTGCCCGAGCTCGTGCCGATCCGCTACGGCCGGATGCTCGAGTCGGAGTTCGCGTTCTTCCGCGGTGCGGCCCTGATCATGGCGTCGGACCTGAGCCGCACACCGGTCACCGGGATCCACGTGCAGCTGTGCGGCGACGCGCACCTGTCGAACTTCGGCCTGTTCGCCTCACCCGAGCGCCGCGCTGGTGTTCGACATCAACGATTTCGACGAGACCCTGCCCGGGCCGTGGGAGTGGGACCTCAAGCGGCTCGCGGCCAGCTTCGAGATCGCCGGGCGCGACAACGGCCTGCCGGCCCGGACGCGCCGTCCGATCGTCGAACGGGTCGTCGCGTCCTACCGCGAGGCGATGGCGACGTTCGCCACCCACGACCAACCTGACGGTCTGGTACGCGCAGCTGGATGCCGAGGCCTACATCGAGGCGGCGCGCACGCGCGTTCAGCGACGGCTGCGCGAACACGTCATCGGGCCGGCGGAGCGGTCGATCGCCAAGGCCCGCACGCGCGACTCGATGCACGCCTTCGACAAACTGACCGAGATGGTCGACGGCGTGCCGCGCATCGTTGCCGATCCGCCGCTGGTGGTGCCGTTCGCAGACCTGGACGAGGCCGAGCGACGCATCGACGTGGGCACACCATCAGCTGCAGCTGTACCGGCGCTCGCTGCCCGCCGAGCGGCGGCACCTGCTCGAGCAGTACCGCTTTGTCGACCTTGCGCGCAAGGTCGTCGGCGTCGGCAGCGTGGGCACGCGGTGTTACATCGTCCTCATGCTCGGGATCGACGACGCGCGATCCCCTGTTCCTGCAGGTCAAGCAGGCCCAACCGTCGGTGCTCGAGCCCTTCCTCGGACCGAGCCGGTCCGCCAATCACGGCGAGCGGGTCGTCACCGGGCAGCGCACAATGCAGGCCGCCAGCGACATCTTCTTGGGCTGGCAGCACGTCGACGACGGGCTCGACGGCGGGCAGCACGACTTCTACTGGCGCCAGTTGCGGGACTGGAAGGGGTCCGTCGACGTGGACGGGATGCACCCGGCGATGCTCAGCGGATATGCGGGTATCTGCGGCTGGACGCTCGCCCGCGCTCACGCGCGCTCGGGCGACCGCGTCGCGATCGCGGCCTACGTCGGCAAGAAGCCCGTGCTCGACGAGGCGGTCGCCGACTTCGCGGCGGCCTACGCGGACCTGAACGCGCGCGATTACCAGGCGCTCAGGGACGCGGTCGCCGACGGTCGCGTGATCGCCGACACCGCTTTCACGTGACCGGTGGGACCCGCACCGAGCCGGTGCCGACGGCGCACGGCGGGTGTTAGGGTCACGACATGCCCAACGACGAGACACCACCGACCCAGCCGGCCCCGGACTGCGAGCGGTGCGGCACGCGTACCTACCCGTCGACGCGCACGATGCGCATGCATGACATCTCGACCGGCCGGGCGATTCCCCGTGACGAGATCTATCCGGTCTGGCGCTGTCCCAGCTGCGGGCGGGAGGCGCCGCGCATCTGAGGCGGTCCCGGGCGCCGGCGGTCCGCTAGCGCACCGTCCGCGCGCGGGTGCCCGCCGAGGTCGCGGCTATCCTCCGCGGCCGTTGTCCGTGATGGCCCGAACCCTCCGCCTGCGGCGCTGGCAAAAAGCCGCCCTCGACCAGTTCCTTGACTCCGACGGCCCGGATTTCCTGGCCGTCGCGACGCCGGGTTCCGGCAAGACCACCTTCGCGCTGGCCGCGGTCAGGGTGCTGCTTGGCCGGCATCCCGAGCGGCGCGTCGTGATCGTGGCACCGACCCACCACCTCAAATTGCAGTGGGCCGAGGCGGCTGCGGCGCTGGATCTGCACCTCGAGACGGCGTGGTCGGCAGCCGAGCCACGGCTGCCGTCCGACGTGCACGGGCTCGTGACCACCTATCAGCAGGTTGCGCTGAGCGCCGCCCAACTGGCCGGGATCGCCGATGGCGCGACCGTCGTGCTCGACGAGGTGCACCATGCCGGCGACGAGCAGGCGTGGGGTCAGGCGGTACGGCTGGCCTGCCGCGACGCGGCGGTGCGGCTCTGCCTGTCCGGGACGCCGTTTCGCTCCGATACGCGCGCGATCCCGTTTGTCCGCTACGACAGCGATGGCCTGGCGGTGCCCGATATCGAGTACGGCTATGGCGAGGCGCTGCGCGACGGGGGCGTCGTGCGTCCGGTCCGCTTTCCGCGCATCGACGGGGAGATGGAATGGATCGCCGCCGACGGGACGCATGCCGAGGCGTCGTTCGCCGACCACCTCGACGCCGCGGGTGCGGCGCAGCGGCTGCGGACCGCCCTGTCGGTCGAGGGCGACTGGCTCGGCGACGTGCTCGCGCGCGCCCACGCCAAGCTGAGCGATCTGCGGCGGTCCCATCCGCAGGCGGCCGGCCTGGTGATCGCGATCGACCAGGAACACGCCCGCGGCATCGCGGGGCTGTTGCGGTCGCGCTGCGGGGTCGATCCGGTGGTCGCGGTCTCCGAAGATGCCGCGGCGTCGCGGCGGATCACCGAGTTCGCCGATGGCTCGCGGCCCTGGATCGTCGCGGTCCGCATGATCTCCGAAGGCGTCGACATCCCGCGGCTGCGCGTCGGCGTGTTCGCGACGAGCACGACGACCGAGCTGTTCTTCCGCCAGGCCGTCGGCCGGCTGGTGCGCTGGACGCGCGGGCTCGGCCCGCAGCCGGCCTACATGTTCCTGCCGGATGACCCGCGCCTGCGCCAGCACGCCGGCGCCATCGCCGAACAGCGCCGGCACAGCCTGCGACGGCGCGACGACGACGGCGACCCGGCAGCCGACGCCGCTCTGCAGGACCGGACCGTGGCGCGCGGCGCCGACGCGCAGATGTCGTTGTTCGCCCCGCTGGCGGCGCGGGCGCTGGGCGACGCCGGCGATCCGGAGACCGAAGTCGAGGACCTGCGGGCGATGCCCGAGCCCGACGACGATGACGCACTGGTGCTCGAGCTGGCGCCGGCACCACGCGCCGGTGGGGCCGAGGACGGTCGCCTTGAGAGGCCGGCGCGGTCGGCACGCGAACGGCGGCGTCAGCTGCGGGACGCCAACGCCGCTGCGGTGGCCGAGCTCGTGCGCGTGGTCGACATGAACCACGCCCAGATCAACGCGGAACTGAACCGGATGGTCGGGATCCAGCGTGTCGGTCAGGCGAGCGTCGACGAGCTCGAGCGGCGGCGCGGCGCGGTGCTGGCCTGGTTGGCCCGCGCCGGCCCGCCACGCTGATCTGTCGCACGGTTGTGGGTCGACGCGCGTGAAATCGCCGGTACGATCTTGGGTTGTGAGCGTCGATAGTCTCCCCCAGACAGCGATTGCCGCACGACTGAGCTCGGTGCGCGAGCGCACCGAGGCGATCGTCAGAGGGCTGAGCGACGACATCCTGCAGCACGCGCCGCGCTCGTTTGTCAGCCCGCCCGTCTGGGATCTCGGGCACATCGCCGCGTACGAGGAGCTGTGGGTCTGGTGCCGCGCCGGCGGCGGGACGACGATGTACCCGGACCTCCAGGCCGCCTACGACGCGTTCGAGACGCCACGCCCGGTCCGATCCCAGATCCGGCTGCTCGATCCGCGCGAAGCGCGCCGCTACCTGAATCTGACGCGCGACCGGACGCTCGAGGTGCTGGCCGGCGACCGCGTGCCGGGGGACCCCCGGCTGCTGGAGGGCGGGTTCGTCTTCGATCTCGTCGCCGCACACGAAGCCCAACACGCCGAGACGATGTTGCAAGAGTTCGTGCTCGGCGGCGTGCCGATCGAATCCGTCGGGGGGGCCGCGCCGACCGAGGCGCCGACCACAGCCGGCCAGCCCGAGCGGATCGCCGTGCCCGCCGGTGCCGTGACGCTCGGGGCCGAGGCCGCCGGCTTCGCCTACGACTGCGAGCGTCCCGCGCACCGGGTCGAGCTCGCCGCGTTCGCCATCGCGCGCGATCCGGTGACCTGCGGCGAGTTCGTCGCCTTCATCGAGGACGGCGGCTATGTCCGCGACGCGCTGTGGAGCCCGGCCGGCCAGCAGTGGCGGCGCGAGGAGGCGGTGGTCGCGCCGGCCTACTGGGAACTCGACGGGGCGGGCGGCTGGACGACGCGCACGCTGGTCGGACGGCGCCCGCTCACGCTGGCGGCGCCCGTCTGCAACGTGTCCTGGTACGAGGCGGACGCGTTCGCCCGCTGGGCCGGTGCGCGGCTGCCCACCGAGCCCGAGTGGGAGTGCGCGGCCATCGGCGCCGCTAGCGATCCCGAGGCGTGCAACCTGGGGGTGCGATTCCGTGCGCCGCTGGCGGCGGGCGCGCTCTCCGGGACCAGTGCGATCGGCTGCCGCGCGATGATCGGCGATGTCTGGGAGTGGACCGCGACCGAGTTCGACGGGTACCCGGGCTTCCGGGCCTATCCGTACCGGGAATACGCCGAGGTGTTCTTCGGCAAGGGCTATCGGGTCCTGCGGGGCGGGTCGTGGGCGACCCAGCCGCATGTGGCCTCGGCGACGTTCCGCAACTGGGACCTCCCGCAGCGGCGGCAGATCTTCGCCGGCCTGCGGCTGGCCTGGGACCTGGACTGAGTCAGGGGCGGGGGCGGTGTGTCGACACCTCGCATGGCTGGGCGCTTCGCGCCCGCTGGCGCAGTTCGTCACGCAGCCGGCCCACTCGCTGCTGCACCAGAGCTACGCGGCCACCGAACTGCTGCGCGGCACCGTCTGCGCGGACGGCTTCGGCATCGGCTGGTACCCGGACGACGACGCTCTGCCCGCCCGCTACCGGCGTCAGGAGCCGATCTGGGCCGACACCGACCTGGGCCGATTCGCCGAGGTGGTGCGCTCGCGGGCGATCGTCGCCGCCGTGCGCAACGGGACCCCCGGCATCCCCGGGGGTCTCGCCAGCACGCAGCCGGTCGCCGCGGCGGGCTTGCTCGCCTCGCACAACGGGTACATTGCGGAATTCCACCTGCACGCACGGCGCCTGCGCGACGGACTGGCCGCGGACCTGTACGCGGCCCTGACGGGAGAAGGCGATTCCGAGACGTTCGTGCTCCTGGCGATCGACCGCGTCCGCCGTGAGGGTGACCTCCAGGCGGGCCTCGAGGCCGCGATCGACGAGGTACTGCGGACGGCGCCCGGCTCGTCGCTGTGCGTGGTGATGACCGACGGCGCCGAGCTGGTCGCCGCGCGGGTGGCTGACAACCAGCCGTGCGACAGCCTCTACCTGCGCCGGGAGGCCGACGGCGTGATCGTCGCCTCGGAGCCGCTTGACGCTGCCGGCGGCTGGAGCCCGCTGCCCGAGCAGGCGGTCACGCGGGTGGCCGGACCCGCCGGCGCGCTGGACGGAGCCGCGTGATGGCGATCGAGGCCCCGTTCACGATCGAGGTCCATCTGGACGCGGACGGTCGTCGCGATCGGCTTGCCGAGGAGCTGTGGCGGGGCCTGGTCGCCCCGCCCCGCTCGATCCAGCCCAAGCACCTGTACGACCCGATCGGTTGTGCGCTGTATGAGCAGATCACCGAGCTCGACGAGTACTACCAAGCGCGCACGGAGATGCAGATCCTGTCCCGTGAGGTCGACGGCATCATGGCCCGGCACCGGCCGACCGAGCTCGTTGAGCTCGGGTCGGGGTCCTCGCGCAAGACGCGCGCGTTGCTGGATGCCTTGCAGCGCAACGGGGAGCGCTACCGCTACATGCCGTTCGACGTGTCGGCCGACGCGCTGCGTGACGCCGCCGCCGGGCTGGTGTCGGCGTATCCGGACCTCGTGATCCACGCGATCGCCGGCGACTTCGAGCACCACCTGCAGGAGGTGCCGCGCCCCGCCGCGGAGGCGGTGCGCATGGTCGCCTTCCTCGGCGGGACGATCGGCAACATCGCTCCGGAACAGCGCCCGGGATTCCTGCGCGATGTCACCAATCTGCTGGGTCCGGACGACGTCCTGCTGATGGGCGTCGACTTGGACAACGACCCGGAGCGCACCCGCCGCGCCTACGATGACGCCGCGGGTGTGACGGCCGAGTTCAACCGCAACGTGCTGCGCGTCGTCAACCGCGAGCTGGATGCCGACTTCGCGCCCGAGGACTTCGTCCACCGCGCGGTCTGGCGCGACCAGGAGCGCCGGGTCGAGATGCGCCTCCAGGCCGCGCGCCCGATGCGCGTGCAGCTCGGCCAGCCGGCGGCCGAGATCGAGATCGCCGAGGGCGAGGAGATCCTCACCGAGATCTGCTGCAAGTTCAACGAGCCGTTCTTGCGCGCGGTCTACGCGGAGGTGGGCCTCGAGCTGATCGAGTGGCACACCGACCCAGGGACGCGTTTTGCGGTCACGCTCGCGCGGCGGTCGGACGCCGTGACCTGAGCGCGACCGGCACTCCCGCCAGTGGCCGGATCCGCTCGTCTCCGGTCCGGCCGTCGGTGAAAGCCCTGATGGCAGGCACACGGCTCGACCGACACACTGGATGCACGATGATCCAAGTACGCATCCATGGGCGCGGCGGCCAAGGCGTCGTGACCGCCGCGGAGATGCTCTCGGTTGCGGCCTTCGACGAGGGCCGCTACGCGCAGGCGTTCCCGAGCTTCGGCTCGGAGCGCATGGGCGCGCCGGTGGTGGCGTTCTGCCGCATCGACGACCGCGAGATCCGCACGCGCGAGCCGATCGTCGAGCCCGACGCGCTGATCATCCAGGACCCGACGCTGCTGCACCAGGTGGACCTGTTTGCGGGGCTGCTGCCCGACGGCTACATCCTGATCAACTCCGCACGCAGCTTCGACGAACTCGGGCTCGGCGAGTTCGGCGGATCGCTTCCGCCAGGAGCGGATGCTGACCGTGCCGGCGACCGAGCTCGCGCTGCGAGCACATCGGCCGGCCCATGCCCAACGCGGTGCTGCTCGGCGGCTTTGCCGCGTTCTCCGGGATCATCTCCCTGGATGTCGCTGGCCGCGGCGCTGCGCACGCGGTTCCCCGGCGCACAGGCCGACGCGCAACGTCGCCGCCGCCCACGAGGCCCATGCCTGGGTGACGGCCGAGATGCAGGAGCTCGCCCATGCGCCGACAGATTGAGGGCTCGCGCGCCGTCGCCGAGGCGGTGGCGGCTGTCGCCCTGAGGTGATCTGCGCCTACCCGATCTCGCCCGCAGACGCACATCGTCGAGGGCCTCGGCGCGATGGTCGAAGAGCGGCGCGCTGACCCCGTGCGAGTTCATCAACGTCGAGTCCGAGTTCGCCGCGATGTCGGTCGCCATCGGGGCCGTCGGCGGCCGGCGCCCGCGCCTACACCGCGACCGCCAGCCAGGGCCTGCTGTTCATGGTCCGAGGCGCGTCTACAACGCCTCCGGACTCGGGCTGCCGATCGTCATGACCGTCGCCAACCGGGCCATCGGCGCGCCGATCAACATCTGGAACGACCACAGCGACGCGATGTCGCAGCGCGACTCCGGCTGGATCCAGCTGTTCGCCGAGACCAACCAGGAGGCGCTCGACCTGCACATCCAGGCCTTCCGCCTGGCCGAGGAGCTCTCGCTGCCGGTGATGGTCTGCATGGACGGCTTCATCCTGACGCACGCCTATCGAGCGGCGTGGAGATCCCCGAGCAGGCCGGCGGTCGACGCCTTCCTGCCGCCGTTCGACCGCGCCAGGTGCTCGACCCGGACGAGCCGGTCTCGCATCGGCGCGATGGTCGGGCCCGAGGCGTTCACCGAGGTCCGCTACCTGGCGCATCACCACGCAGCTGCGAGGCGCTGGACGCGGATCCCGGAGATCGCCGCCGAGTTCCAGCGACGCCTTCGGCCGCGACTCGGGCGGCCTGGTGCACCGCTACCGCATGCGAGGACGCCGAGACGATCGTGCGTCGCGCTCGGTTCGGTGCTCGGCACGATCAAGGACGTCGTCGACGAGCTGCGCGACGACGGGGATGCGGATCGGTGTCGTCGGGCATCACGTCGTTCCGGCCGTTCCCGGCGGCCGCCGTGCGCGAGGCGCTCGACGGCGCGCACGCGTGATCGTGCTCGAGAAGGCCTTCGCGGTCGGCGCACGGCGGCATCGTCTCGGACCAACGTGCGGACGGCGCTGGCCGGCGGCGGCCAGGCGGCCACACGGTCATCGCCGGCCTCGGCGGGCGGCCGATCACGCGGGCTCGCTGCGCGCATGTTCCGACGCGGCCGTCGCGGATCGCGCTGGAGCCGCTGACGTTCCTGGATCTCGACCGGGAGCTCGTCAACCGCGAGCTGCGCCCGCGAGCAAGCGGTCCGCGCTCGGGGCCCGCGCCGGAGAACATCCTGCGCGACGTCGGCATCGTCGGCGCGCCGCGCCACACTGAGAAGGACGCGATGGCGAACCCAGCAGATCCGCTTCTACCAGACCGGCAGCTTCGCCGTCGGCAACCGCCTGCTCGACCCGACGCAGCGCACCGTGCAGGCCGACGTCGAGCGCACCAACGCGCTCGACCTCCGGGCACCGGGCCTGCCAGGGCTGCGGCGAGGCGCTCGGCGCGCGCTACGCGCTCGACGCGGCGATGCGCGCGACCGACGGCCAGCTGATCGCCGTCAACGCGACCGGCTGCCTGGAGGTGTTCTCGACGCCCGTATCCGGAGACGTCCTGGCAGATCCCGTGGCTGCACTCGCTGTTCGGCAACGCCCCGGCGGTCGCCACCGGCGTCGCGGCGGCGCTGCGCGCCAAGCGGCCGCGAGGACATCCGCGTGGTCGCCCAGGGCGGCGACGGCGGCACCGTCGACATCGGCTTCGGCTGCCTGTCGGGCATGTTCGAGCGCAACGACGACGTGCTGTACATCTGCTACGACAACGAGGGCTACATGAACACCGGCGTGCAGCGCTCGGCGCGACGCCGCCGGCGGCGCGCACCGCCACCACCGCCGGCCGTCGGGCCCGACCCCGGGCAACGCCTTCGGCCAGGGCAAGGACGTGCCGCGGATCGCGATGGCGCACGAGCATCCCGCTACGTCGCCACCGCCACCGTCGCCGACCTGCGCGACCTCGAGGCGAAGGTCGAGCGCGCGATGGAGCTGCACGGCGCCCGCTACCTGCACGTCCTGGTGCCGTGCCCGCTCGGCTGGGGCAGCGCCGTCCGGCAGACACGATCCAGCTCGCCCGGCTGGCGACGCGAGACCGGGCTGTTCCCGGTGTTCGAGGCCGCGCACGGCGAGGTCACCGGCGTCACCAGATCCGCCGGCCAGGTCCCGGTCGAGGAGTACCTGCAGCCCGCAGAGGCGCTTCGCCCACCTGTTCGGCAAGCCCCGGCGGCCGGAGACGATCGCCCGGCATGCAGGCGATGGCCGACCGCAACATCGCGCCGCTACGGCCTGCTGCGAGCCGCAGGACGCGGGAGGGGTGATGGACAAGCCGTTCGCGATCACGCTCGACGTCGGGTCGAGCCGGGCCAACAACACCGGCTCCTGGCGCACCGAGCGGCCGGTCTACGTGACCGCCTGCCGCCGTGCAACGACGCCTGCCCGGCCGGCGAGAACATCCAGGGCTGGCTCTACGACGCCGAGAGCGGCGACTACGAGGCGGCCTGGCGCCAGATCGTCGCGGACAACCCGTTCCCCGCGGTCATGGGCCGGGTCTGCTACCACCCCTGCGAGACGGCGTGCAACCGGGCGCAGCTCGACGAGGCGGTCGGCATCAACGCGGTCGAGCGCTTCCTCGGCGACCAGGCGATCGAGCAGGGCTGGCGCTGCCCGGCCCGGCGCCGGCGACCGGCAAGCGCGTGCTCGTGGTCGGCGCGGGCCCGTCGGGCCTCGTCCGCCGCCTACCACCTCGCGCGGCTCGGGCACGAGGTGCGGTCCGCGAGGCGGCGCCCGCGGCGGGCGGCATGATGCGCTACGGCATCCCGCAGTACCGGCTGCCGCGCGAGGTGCTCGACGCCGAGATCGCCGCGCATCGTCGCGCTGGGCGTCGAGTTCGAGCTGGACACGCACGGTCGACGACATCGCGGCCGCGATGCGCGAGCGGCGGCTTCGACGCGGCGTTCCTCGCCGTCGGCGCGCAGCTCGGGCAAGCGCGCCTACATCCCGGCCGGCGACGTCGGCCCGGGTCCTCGACGCGGTCGCTTCCTGCACGCAGATGGAGGACGAGGAGCCGCCGCTGCTCGGGCGCCGCGTCGTCGTCTACGGCGGCGGCAACACCGCCATCGACGCCGCCCGCACCGCGCAGGCGGCTCGGCGCCACCGAGGCGGTCATCGTCTACCGGCGCACGCGCGAGCGCGATGCCCGCGCATCGACGTCGAGGTCGAGGAGGCGCTGGAGGAGGGCGTGACTGATGCGGTGGCTGTCGACGATCAGCCACATCGACGAGGGCGAGGATGACGCGTCGAGAAGATGGAGCTCGACGAGACGGGCTTCCCGCAGCCGACCGGCGAGTTCGAGACGCTCGAGGCCGACTCGCTGGTGCTCGCGCTCGGCCAGGACGTGCGACCTGTCGCTGCTCGAGCAGGCGTGCCGGACTGTCGCGGTCACCGACGGCGTGGTGCAGGTCGGACCGGACGATGATGACCGGCGCACCCGGGATCTTCGCCGGCGGCGACATGGTGCCGGCCGAGCGCACGGTCACCGTCGCGATCGGGCACGGCAAGAAGGCGGCGCGCAACATCGACGCCTGGCTGCGCGGGACGCGTTACGTGCCGGCGCCACGAGCACCCGGACTGGCCACGCTTCGAGCGGCTGAACACCTGGTACTACGCGGACGCGCCGCGGACGGTGCGGCCGCAGCTCGAGGCCGCCCGCCGCGCAGTCGAGCTTCGACGAGGTCGTCGGCGGGCCTGGACGAGACGACGGCCCTGTTCGAGGCGCGGCGCTGCCTGTCCTGCGGCAACTGCTTCGAGTGCGACAACTGCTACGGCGTGTGCCCCGACAACGCGGTGATCAAGCTCGGGCCGGGCGAGCGGCTACGAGTTCGACCTGGACTACTGCAAGGGCTGCGGCATCTGCGTCGCAGAATGCCCGTGCGGCGCGATCGAGATGCGGCCCGAGCCCACCTGACCGGCAGCGGGCGCGCCTACGGCTGTGCGCGGTCCGCGCCGTCGGCAGCGCGCGTGCCGGGTGCTGGGCATCCTCCGGGAACGCCTGGGTCGCGGCCCAGGCCCCGGCGAGCATGACTCCTGCAATGATCAGGCCCGTGAGGATGACGAGCCCGGCGATAATGAGGCCGACAATCAGCACGGAGCGACTCTAGCGCGTGACGGCCGACGGGAGTCATATCGCCATCGATGCGCGGAGCCTCGAGCTCCTCGAGTTCGCCCAGATCCAGGCCCGCCTGGCCGGCCATGCGAGCTTCGACGCCGGTGCGGCGCTGGCACTGGCGCTGACCCCGAGCGCCGACCCGCTGGAGGTCCGTCGCCGTCGCCGGGAGACCGAGCAGGCCGTGTGGCTCGAGGAGCGCGCCGTCACCGGACCCGGCGGGCGCGTTTGACATGCGCGACGGGATCGGACTCGTCGAGCGCGGGGGAGTCCTCGACGTGGCCGGGCTCGAACGGCTCGACGCAACGATCGCGGTGGCCGTCGAGGTTCGCGCCGAGGTGGCCGCACACCGTGAGCCGACACCGGATCTGGCCGATCGACTCTGGACCGGCATCCAGCCGATGGCGCTCGCTGGGCTGACGGCGGCATTCGAGCGCACGCTCGACCGTCGTGGGGGCATCCTCGACACGGCGTCACCGGAGCTGGCCGACTGCCGCCGTCGGCTCGCCGCAGCGCGGCGCGATGGGGCGGACCTGCTGCGCCGCCTGGCGGGGCGCCTCGGGGCGCACCTGCAGGAGACGTTCACGACCCAGCGCGGCGGGCGGCCCGTGCTGGCGGTCAAGGCGAGTTCGCGTTCGGCCGTGCCCGGCATCGTTCACGACACCTCGGCCTCGGGGGGCACGCTGTTCATCGAGCCGCTGGAGCTCGTTGAAGCGAACAACCGCCTGCGCGAACTCGAGGCGATGGAGGCGGCTGAGCTCGAGCGGATCCTGGCCGAGATGTCCGAGCGGGTCCGTCAGGTCGCCGACGGGCTCGTGGCGGCGATCACCGCGCTGGCCGAGCACGATCTCGCCTTGGCGTCGGCCCGCCTGTCGTACGAATGGGACGGATGCCCGGTCGAGGACGCGCCCGAGCCCGAGTTGCTCGGCGCGCGGCACCCGTTGCTTGACCCGCGTCGCGCGGTGCCATCGACCTCGACCTGCGCGGGATTCGCGCCCTGGTGATCAGTGGGCCCAACACTGGGGGCAAGACGGTCGCGCTGAAGACGCTCGGCATGCTGGCGGCGCTCTCCCAGTGTGGGCTGCGGGTGCCCGCCCGTGCCGCACGGCTGCCGGTGTTCGACCTGATCCTGGCCGACATCGGTGACGAGCAGTCGATCGCGCGCAACCTGTCGACCTTCTCCGCGCACATCCGGCGCCTGTCGGAAATCATCCAGGCCGCCGGCACTCGGTCGTTGGTGCTGCTGGACGAGATCGCCGCGGGCACCGACCCCGACGAGGGCGGGCCGCTGGCGCAGGCGATCATCGAACGCCTCGTGGGGGCCGGTGCACTGGTGCTCGTGACGACCCACCTCGGCTCGCTCAAGGAGTGGGCGGTCGGCTTCGCGGGCGCCGAGAACGCGGCCGTTGCGATCGACCCCGCGACGCTGCGGCCACGCTATGCGATCAACATCGGCAGCTACGGGGCCTCGCACGCCCTCGACATCGCCGAGTCCCTGGGACTGCCGGAGACCGTCACGGCCGCCGCACGCGCCGCCATGTCCCCGGCACGCCAGCAGTCGGATGCGCTGATCCGGGCGGCGGCCCACGCTCAAGCTCAGGCTGAGGCCGAGCTCGCCGATGCGCGCGCCGAGCGTGCGGCCGGAGCCGCGGCGCGTCGCGAGGCCGAGCGTCTGCGCGAGGAGCTCGAGACGCGCATCGCCCGTCATCGCGAGCGCCTCCAGGCCGACCGCGACGAGGTGCGCGCGCAGGCGCGCAGGGATCTCGCCGCCGCGAGCGCGGAGCTCGCCGAGCTGCGCGAGCAGATCCGCGCGGCCCGGCGCAGCGAAGCCCGCCGGCGCAGCGCGATCCCGGCGCCGGCCCCGGCGCCGATGAGCTTCGCGCGCGCGACCGGTCTCTGGCCGCGGCCGCGGATGCCCAACGGCGCGCGGGCGCGGCGCTCAGTGACGCACCCGCGGCCGACGCGGAGCCTGCCGAGGTGGGGGATGCCGTGCGGGATCCGACAATGGGCTTCCGGGGCGTCGTGGTCGCGATCGAGGGCGAGGTGGCCGTCGTCCAAGGCGAGCACGCCCGCATGCGGATCCCGCTGACGCGGCTGATCGGCGATGCGCGCGGCCAACGCCCGGTCCCGGCCGTGCCGACGTCCGAGGTCCGCCCGCCCGTGGTCGCGGCGCCCGAGCAGATCGACGTACGGGGCCAGCGCGCCGCGGAGGCGTGCGCACGGGTCCGTGAGGCCGTCGATGCCGCCGCGGTCGCCGGGCGCCCGCGGCTGCTGGTGATCCACGGTGTCGGCACCGGGGCCCTGCGGGCGGCCGTACGCGAGGAACTCACGCGTCACCCGCTGGTCGACAAGGTCGACCCCGCTCCGCCGAAGGAGGGCGGAGACGGGGCCACCTACGCCGTACTCGAATCGCGCTGAGCCGTACCCCTACGGGGTGGGAAGCTCGCCGACTCCTCGAAGGACGCCGACTGTGGGCGCCATGGTGCGGAACGCGTCGTCGCTCTGGAGCACGCCGACGGTGTAGACCGGGCGCTCCTGCATCCGGGACAGCATGGACGCGGCATCCCGGGAACGCGGAACCCGCTTGTAACACGACACGAGGATCGCGTCAGGGTTGAGCTCATTGGCCTTCGCCAGCACGCCCGGCCACTCCGGTTCGGCGATCGTGACGGTCCAGCCGGCTTCCTGCAACTTCTCAGCGGCCCGCTCGGAGCCGGGGTACCGAACCTTGCCCTCTTTGTTGAGGACTTCGTCGGTGGGAACGGTGACAAACAGGAGACTTGGCATGCCGACAATCCTACTGATTTGTGTCAGGCCCGCGTCGGCAAACCTGCGTTGCAGGGGTTACAAAGTACTCCACTGGGGATGTACGATGACGCCCGTCGGCTGTAGGTTCCCGGCGGCGCGCCACACACGCGCGCGTCACGGCCATACCGCCGTATCCGAGAGTTGGGACCAACCAAGAGGGACCAGGGGGGACGCGTGTCGATCAGCGCTGCTGAAATCCCGCAAGTGCCTACACTCCAGGCAATCGGGAACCGTCGAAGCATCCGGTACTACGATCCGGACCGGACGGTTGAGGATTGGAAGATCCAAACGATGCTGCAGGCCGGGCGCCTCGCGTCGTGCCAGGGCAACATCAACGCCACCGAGGCGATTGTCGTCACCAAGGACAGCGATCTCTGGGACGAGATCGAAGAGTGCGTCTCGGGCTTCAACGTCCAGATCATCAACCAGTCGAGCCACCTGATCTTCTGGCTCACGAACCTGAACGCGTGGTACGGCCGCGCGAACGATGGTCTTTCGTCGCTGGCCCTGTCGGGTGCGCTCACCAAGTACCACGGCTGGAACTACGAGTTCACCATGACGCAGACCGTGCCGCGCCTGATGAGCTTCCCGACCGAGCGGACCGAGATGCTGCTGCGGTTCGAGACCGGCCAGGCCGTCTCGCAGGCGGTGCTTGCCGGCACCTCGCTCGGCGTCGGCTCGATTCTGATGGCGTTCGGCCGCAAGCCGGGCGGCGTCGAGAAGGCCTTCGGCCTGACCCCGAACCTGAAGTTCACATGGGGCCACGCCGTCGGCTACCCGCTCGAGGACGTCAAGGCCGGAGGCCAGCGAGTCCGTCTGAAGTTCAACAAGCTGTTCCACAAGGGCGCCTACGGCGTACCGCTCGAGCCCGACCCGCAGGTCGATGCCGCGCTCAAGGAGATCGGCATGATCCAGGAGCAGGCTCCGTTGCCCGGGCGCTTCGAGGAGATCGACCAGCTCGCCGCCCGCTTCCACCGCGACCCCGGCGTCGTGTCGTGGCCGGCCCGTGAGGTGACCCGCCTCATGAATGACGACGACTGGGACTTCGGTCCGAACATCCGGGCACGTGCCGAGCAGGTCTTGGCCGAAGGCGGTCTCCCTGATTACCCGGAGGAGATGAAGGAGACCTTCCGCAAGATCATGGAAGAGCACAACCTCGACGTCCGGAAGTTCCTCGGCGACGACTGAGCACGTTGCGTTCCGCAGGGTGGCCGGCCGCCGGCCACCCTGCGCGTCGTTCCCGGCTCCCGGCGCGCTCCTCGAGCCGCCCCGTCGGTGAGCGCCCCCCGGTCCGACGGCCTCTCGTGGCCGGTCGGCACAACTCTGGTGGGCCGAACACTGCGGTAACGTGGCGGTCGTGGTATGCGCCCGTAGCTCAGCTGGATAGAGCAACAGACTTCTAATCTGTGGGTCGCAGGTTCGAATCCTGCCGGGCGCGCTCACACGAAGTTACCTGCTAAAGAAACCTTTTGGCGCATGACGATTTGCTCGATGTCGGGCAAATCTGGCCCGTGGGTACCGCTCGTGGGTACCACTTAGCCCACGTAGCGCCCGATTCCCGCCCCCTCGTCGAGCAGCGGGCATCTCCAAGCCGCATGGCTTGAGCAACATCGACCTAGGCTTGATACCGTCCCCCGCTACACCCTCACCGGTGCTCGGCCGCGAGCGCCTCTAGGACCGCTCCGGCTCGCCGTTCAATAGGCGATACGGCCGATCGTCGTCTGCGTAGGCAGGCATCAATCGGTCGGCATGGCGGCCTGCCGGTGGGCGATCGCCAGCGTCCCGGCGATCGACAAACCCCCTGCTCATGGGCCATCAGTTCCGGGTCTCCAGCCGCTCGGTGACCAGGTCGCGAAGCCGGTCCTGACGTAGTTCCGCGACCGTCATCACGCGCTCCAGCCGGGTCATGTCTAGCCGTTCCTTGATCTCGGCCTCGACCAGCTCGTCCATGTCGGTGACGGGCATACCCTCGGCCTGCATGTGCCCGAGCGCGTCCTGCCGCTCGGGGTAGCTCGCGGCCTGCCCGGGCGTGATCCCGATACGTACAAACGCGAGCCCCGGCGCCCCGCCCTTGTCCTCGACCGCGCGCCGTACCCGGACGTTGCGCGGCCCCTCGTCGAACCACTCGACCGCATCCGTCTCCAAGCGATTGGCGATCAGCAGGCCGTGCTCGTCGTAGTCAGTGATGGGGGCCGTCGGCGAGGTACGTGCATAGCCAGTCGGCGCAGTCGGCCGCACCGGTGCGCGCGTCCTCGTCCCCAGGCTCTCCGAGCACGTCGGCTGACGTGACCCCGCTCACGCCGACGAAGGCAATCATCACCGTCGAGCGCGCCCAGGTCTCGGCGTTCGAGGTGAACCACACCTCCAGCCAGTCCTCCAGCCGGTCACGGCTTGCCGGTCCGGGCGCGTGGACGCCCAAGATCCTTGCCAGCTGACGGCCGCCGCCGGCCCTAGCCGCGCTGGTCCGGGCGGATCTCGCCCCGGCGGGCGGTCAGGGCATGCAGGACGACCGTATTAGGAGCGGTCTATGTCCTCGACAGCCCCTGAGCTCTCACCAAGCACTTGCTGCCCAACGTCTCTGGCTCGCTCGAGCGCCTCGTCACCCAGTTCGCGGACGTCGGCCTGCATGCGGTCCGACAGGGGGCCAATCCGCTCGTCCTCGGTTGGGGTTGCCGGCAGGAGCATCCCGACGGCAAAGCCGATCGCGAGGGCGCCGAAGACGAGCCGAGGGATTGCATCGGCCATGCGCGCGGCACCGCGGACGGCACGCCGCACCTCTTCGGGTGGGAGCAGCAGCTCGCTCGCCGAGCGTCCCGGCGGTGTGCTCGCGGACGGCCTCGACCGCCTGGGCCGGCACGTTGGCCTTGTCCGCCAACGCGCTTGTGGTCTCGCCAAGACGCTCACGGGTCGCGGCTATCTCCTGCTGAATGGCAGCTGGGTCTTGGCCCATTCGACGTCCTCCTTAATGGTCTGGACGGCAAGTTCCGGCAGCGGCGGAGTCGCTTGCATGAGTTGCTTGCGGCCGAGAATTACCAGCACGCCGCCGACGCCGATCCACATGAGCGTCACGATCAGCGCAGCTGCCCACACCGGCAGGGCGAGTGCGATCGCCGCGATGAGACACGCGGTCAACGCACCGAATGCGGCCACCGCGGCGATCAGAGCGCCGGCGAACATCCCGGCCCCGATCCCGGCGTGCTTGCCCTTCTCGGCCATCTCGGCCTTGGCGAGCATCCACTCCTGGCGAGCGAGCAGCCGGGACTCGCACCTGAAGCGCTGCAGCAATTCAGCTATCGAGGGCTGCCGATCAGAGGCTTCGGAGGTGCTCATGGCCGACCACATGCACCGTTGGAGCGCCCAGGATCCGCGGCTGGGGCGGTGGGCAGCGGGTCACCGCCGGGCGAGGTCATGACCTCGCCAGACCCAACGGCGCCCGGGCCCGGTCGCAGCTGCTGGCGCCGCTGCGCGGACGCCTTTCAGGAAGCGCGCAGCGACAAAGCCGGCGAGCGCCGCGCCGGCGGCCGCGGCGGCGGGCTGGCGACGGATGAGTTCCTCGGAGTCTGTCAACAGGCGATCCGCGTCCGATTCGTGCAGATAGGTTGCGAGTCGGTCGGACTGCCGGGCGGCTTCGGACGCAAGTCGTGCCGGCTGCTCCTCACCCTGCCCGGCGAGCCCACCGGCAACGACCCGCAGGTCGTTGGCAATCCGCTCCAGGCGGTCGCCCGCCTCGGTGGTGCGGGTGTCCACCTCGGCGCGGACGCCGTCTTCCACAGCGCCACCGGCCACGCGCGTAGCGTCATCGAGCGCGCTGACGCCGAGTTGGGTCGGGGTTCCGGTGCCAGCCTCACGGGCTTCCGGCTCATCGACGGGGGGGCGGTCGGCCGATTTGCGATCGGGCTCACTCACGGGAAGACCTCGCTTTGGCGTCGGTGTCGCTGTCCGTCCCTGTCTACGGACGACGCGCCTACTCGTCACGCTACTACAGCGGCAGGTCCCCGGTCCTGATGCCGGAGTCCAGCGGGACCGGGGCCGGCCGTCCAAGCCAGGGGTGAACTTGGCAAGCACAAGCCTGACCGGATGGGACCTCAATGGCGCGAACCTCTCCAGCGCAAACCTGTCCGGGGGCCAATCTGACGGGGGCGACCACGCCGGGAGCCAACGTGGGCAAGGCTACGTGGCCGAACACGACCTGCCGGACAGCACCAACTCAGGGACCGGCAGCGGGGCCAGGTGCGTGGGGCACGGTATCTAGGGGGGTGGGGCACCACGTTGATCCGAGTCGGTCGTCGCTCGACCGGGGCGCACTCAGCAGCGCGTGGAGTTTCGCGATCCCCGTGCTGTTGATTGCTCCCTCGCCGCGGCGGGAAGGTGAGTGGTCATTTCGCGTCGAGATTCTCTGCGTATGCACGGGCATATCTGAGGAAGCTTGTTTCGGCGTTCGTTCCCGACGTGCTCATCGCCCGGCGAACTCGCTCGACGATGCGCTGAGGTACACGCCTGGATCCTGAGTGCGCCAGTTTCCTTGTGCGCGGGCGATACGAAGTCCGGTTCTGATCGACGTAATCTCTTATCCCCTCGAACGAGCATGTTAAAGGGGGCACCGACCGGTCACCGGCCAGTATGCGGCATGATGCAACTTAGCCGGCCGCGGACCGACCGGCATTCCCCCGGAGAATAGAGCACAAGCGATGTCAACAGACCAATACCCGGAAGGCTCCGCGTGAACCCGATGGGTCATCTGTGCCGGATTCGTCCTCATCGTCGTGGGTCGTATCAACGCCATCCAGGGCCTCGTGGCGATCTTCAAGCGCACCGTCTACGTGCTGCCGAGTTCCCAGCTTGTGGTCACCACCGACTACAAGGCGTGGGGTTGGACGCTGCTCATCTGGGGCATCATCATGGCCCTCGCAGGGCTCGGGCTGTTCTCGGCCGCAGGCTGGGCACGGTGGTTCGCGATCTTCGTGGTGTTCGTCAACCTGATCGGCCAGTTCGCCTCGTTCCCGGCCTTCCCGTTGTGGAGCATGGTCGCGATCGCGCTGGACATCTTCGTTCTGTTCGCGCTGACGGTTCGCTGGCAGGACGCACGCTCGGTGCTGCGCAGCTAGCTTGGTGACACGAGCCCGACACGGGCGAACCCAGGTATCAACGGAATCATCGTCGAGCAGAGAAGGACACCATGACCACTAGCGACACCATCGAGATCTTCATCGCCATGTACGGCACCGAGGGCGGGGCGAAAGACGCACTCAAGGATTTTCAGGCCGCGCAACGCCGGGGCCATCGACCTCATCGATGGCGCGGTGATCGTCCACACCGCCGAGGGTAAGGTGAAATTCGAGGAAACGGCCGATCCCAGCGGCAAGAAATGGGCCAAGCGGGGCGCCGTCGCAGGGGGCATCGTCGGGCTGATCTTCCCGCCGAGCATCATCGCGGGTGCCGTCGTGGGCGGAGGCGCCGGTGGCATCTGGGGCAAGGTCCGCGACAAGGGCTTCAAGGACGAGGACCTCCGGGAGATCGGCGATAGCCTGCCACCTGGGACCTCGGCAATCATCGCGGTCGCCCAGGACCGAGTCCTGGCGCAGCTCGAGAGCGGTCTCGCCGGATACGACCGCATCGCCCGGCACGCGGTCTCCGCCGAGGCGGCCGCGGCGATCGTCGCGGAAGTCGGCGACGAACCGGCGAAGTCGTAGGCTCTGGCTCGGCATACGTTGAGCCGGTCCGGTGATACGCCGAACCGGGCTCATGGTGCGGAGACACGTACCGGCAGGCTCGACGCCTGCCTCACCGAGGCCTCGGCGACGATCACGTGCCGTGCGACCCGGGTGACCGTGGAGCGCGTCGCGAGTGCTCGGTGCGCCCGGCAGAACGCCTCGCCTGAGTCCTACTCGATGCGGATGGCCTCGACCGCTGCCTCGACGCTCGGGTAGAAGTGGTCGCGATCCAGCGTCTCATAGAGGCCATACCGGAGACCAGGTCCTGCAGCCGCGTGCGCATCTCGGCGAAGGCCATGTGGATGCCCGTCGCGTTGAGCTCCTTGTCGAGCTGCTCGAGCATCTCCGCGGCGGTCACGTCGATGTCGGTGATGGCCTCGCACTGGAGTGACACCCAGGCTGCATGGCGCTCACGCACAAGTTCGGCGGACCTGCTGGCGGAACTGCGCCGGCGTTGGCGAAGAACAGCGGCGCCTCCCAGCGGATAGACCACGAGCCCGGGCAGCTCGCGCGCGTCGGGGTAGCGCGTCGACGCTGTGCCAGCCGCCCGAGGCCCGTCGACCGGCCGAGCACCGCGCCGTGCGGCCACCAGCTGCGGCGGAAGAACAGCATGATCGCAAGCACGATCGCGATGACGATGCCCTGCAGCACGCCGAAGACGACGACACCCAGCCGTGGCGGACAAGCGACAAGCACCAAGGCGCTTCTGCGCACGCGCTAGTAGCGACGCAGGACGTCGAGGTCCATCAGCGAGAGCGCGGCCGCGATCACGACGGCCGCCAGCACGCGTCTGCGGCAGGTCGGCCAGCAGGCCGTTGAGGAACAGCAGCAGCATGACGACCGCTGCCGGCGCCCACGACCGGTGCGCCTTGGCTCTTCGCGCCCGCCTGCTCGGCGACCGCGGTGCGCGACCCGCTCGTGGACACCGCGAACCCCTGGAAGAACCCGGCGGCGATGTTCGCCGCGCCGATGCCGATCATCTCCTGGTTGGGGTCGACCTCTCGCCGCGGCGCGCCGCGAAGCTCGACGCGGTGGCGATGGTGTCGGTGAGCGAGACGAGCGTGATGCCGACGGCGGCGACCAGCAGCGGCCCGACGTCCGCGACCGAGGTCCACGGCAGCGCCGGCCGCGGGACGCCCTGCGGGCAGCGCGCCGACCGTCGTCGACCCCGTGGCTGGCGAGGCCGACGACGGCCGAGACGATCGTCGCGCCGACGACGGCGACGAGCACCGCCGGCACCGTCGGGTGAGGCGCGGCAGCACCAGCAGGACGACGAGGCCGGCAGCGCCGACGGCGAGCGTGGCCGCGTTCGGTCTCGTCGAGGCCCTGTCGACGAATGCCCTGCACCTCGGCGAAGAACCCGTCGGCGTCGATGGAGAAGCCGAACAGCTTGGGCAGCTGGCCGACGATGATCGTGATGGCCAGCCCGTTCATGTACCCGACCTGCACCTCGCTTGGAGAGCAGGTCGGCGACGAAGCCGAGCTTGCCCAGGCCGAGGCCGATCTCGATGAGCCCGACCATCAGCGCGAGCATCCCGGCCAGCGCGATGGCGCGCGCCGGGTCGCCGCCGGCGACAGCGGCAGCGATCGCCGCGAAGATCAGCGGGGAGACCGAGGAGTCCGGGCCGAGCACGAGGACGCGTGAGGGCCCGAAGATCGCGTAGCCGACCAGGCAGGCGATGGTGGTGTAGAGGCCGGTGACCGGCGGGCAGGCCGGCGAGCTCGGCGTAGGCCATGCCCTGGGGCACGAGGATGGCGGCGAGCACGATGCCGGCGACGAGGTCGGGCCGCAGCCAGCGCGCTGGTAGGTGCGCGCAGGCGCAGGCCCGGCACCCAGCGCTCGGATCTCGAAGCTGTCTCGGTCACACCACGGGCGATCCTATCCGAGGCTGAGTGGTGGCTGCTGCGGCCCATCCGCGGCCACCGGACATGGGCGCCGTCGCGGGCCGCACGCTGTCAGTCCTGCGCGACGGCGCCTTCGCGGCAGGGTGCGGGCGCGAGGGGGACCGCCGTCGATGGGTACCATCCGGACCTGATGCGCGTCGCCGATGGAGTGGTCCGTGAGGGTAATCGAAGTCTGGGCCGTCATTGCCGGGCCGGTGCCGGCAGGGCGCTCGGCTCGAGCATGCATGCGAATTCTCGCGTTGATGCTCCCGGGAGCGCGCCCGTGAGCCACGGACTCGCGCGGCCGTCCGCCCGCCAGCGCGTGCGCGACGATCGCCCGGGCGGCGGCGGGGCTCCTGGCGATCGCCGTGATGGCGTTCGTGGCCAGCAACCTGCTGGCGGTGGTGATCGCGCTTGCCGGTGCGCTTATCGCGATCGTGAGCGGCTGGTGGGTGCTGACCGAACGCATGCCCCGCCGGGGTGTCGGCGTCGCCGGACTCGGTTTGGGTGCGGTACTTATCGCGGTTGCGCTACTCGTTGCCGGTGATGATGGCGCGCAGGTCGCGGTGCGACTCGCCATCGCGGCGGGACTGCTGGTCGTGGCGTCCGGCGCCGCGCGCGTGGCGCTCAGCGAGGATCTTGCCGAGATTGCCCGCCGCGAGACGCACCGATCGGCTCCTCGGCGACATCCCGTGCTCATCTGCAACCCGTGGTCCGGCGGCGGCAAGGTCGAGAAGTTCGGCCTCGTCGACTTGGCATCGTCGCTCGGCATCGAGACGGTGCTTCTTGATCGCGGTCTCGACCTCGAACAGCTTGCTCGCGATGCTGTTGCGCGCGGGGCTGATTGCCTTGGGATGGCGGGTGGCGATGGCTCGCAGGCTCTTGTCGCGTCGATTGCGGTGGAGAGCGGGATTCCCTTTGTCTGTGTGTCTGCCGGTACACGCAACCACTTCGCATTGGACCTCGGCCTCGCCCGCGACGATCCGCGCGCCGGGGTCCGTGCCTACCATGACGCGATTGACCGGCGCGTCGACTTTGCCACGGTCAACGACCGTCTGTTCGTCAACAACGTCTCGCTCGGCGTCTATGCGACGATCGTCCAGCAGGAGGGCTATCGCGAGGCGAAGTCGGCCACCGCGCGGGCCACCTTACCGGCCCTGATCGGTCGGACCGCCGAGCCTTTTGACCTGCAGTTCAACGCCCCGGACGGGACCGAGGGGTCGCTGCCGGGCAATGAAAGTGCCTTAAAACGCATGCTGGCGCGAGTATTGGACAGACCTAAAAAACAATTGGCGCAGTCTTCACTGGCTACGCCTTTTTGTTTCAAACGCACGCGAAAAGGCACCCTTGCGGGTGCCTTTTCGGTTTCTAAATTAAGCTAAGCTATCCGGATCAGGGGAGCTGGATGCGGTTACAGCCTACGCCGGCAGTGACACCAGTACCTGGAGAAGGCCCCGCCGTACGGCCCTTGTCACCCGAACCCCGAAGCGCGTCTTGCAGACGCGACCGGGTGAACCCCTGCACGCTGCCGTCGGCCAAACCGACGTTACCCTGCTTCGAGTGCATGCTGTCCAGGAAGGCGGGGCCTTCATTGATGGTGAAGTTGGTGCCAAGATAGACAAACGGCGTCCCGGTGCTCGGCGCTGCCAGATACGCGATGGTCGGAGGATTGGCATTCCCGCCCAGGTTGTGGTCGCCGGTCAGGAACATCTGCGGATAGGTTTCCTGGGCGTCAACCCCAATGAAATAACTGACGTTTAAGTCATTGGTGTACGGGATCGCGTTGGCCGTGCCCACATTGGCCCCCGCGAAGCTGGTCGCGGCCTGGCGATATGTGCTCTCGGATTCCGCCGGGCAATAAAGGATCTTAGGTGTGCTCAGCTCGTTCGACATGACCAGGAAGATCATCGAAACACCCCTGCTCCCGGCAGTAGCCGAGGTCTTTTGGGTGGTGCCCAGAACTCTGAAGCCGACATCGTCCGAGTCTCCACCGCTGACGTAGGCGATTGACATTGGATTATTGCCGTCGTTGTCAATGGCCCAGGTTCGGAACGACAGGCCGACCTGCTTAAGGTTGTTGGTGCAACTGACGCGTTGTGCTTTGGCTTTAGCGCGAGCTAGCGCGGGCAGCAGCAAAGCCGCCAAAATGGCGATAATGGCAATAACGACTAACAACTCGATGAGAGTGAAAGCCCCGATCTTCTTGCGCAGATTTTTCATGAATATAATACAATTTTCAGTTTTGTTGTTTTGAACACACAGTGAACCCGATCGTTGCCGCCCGCACTCGCAACTCGAATTCACTGTTCACTCGCAATAGTAGTGCCAGCGGTGGTTTTTGCAGAAAACCTAAGGATTACGCAAGTCGCACCTTTGGGCAGCGTGGGATTTTCACGCATTCCGCGTGAGGCTCACGCATTGGAGCGCGGCCTTCTCGGTGCACGGGGATGGGGTTTGGCTATGCAGGTTCGGGATGGTCATCTAGCCGGTGACCCAATGGCAATAGAAGTGCCCGCGGCAGTTTCTCCCAGAAAACCTAAAGATTACGCAATGCATCTTCGGGCAGGGTGGGGTTTTCACGCATTCCGCGTGAGGCTCATGCCTTGGAGCGCGACCTTCTCGCTGCACGAGGATGGGATTTGGCTACGCGGGTTCGGGATGGGCATCCAGCCGGTGACCCAGTGGCAATATGAGGCCGTGATCAGGAGCAAAGGTAAAAGCGGAGGCTCAGATGAAACGGGGTAAGAGGTCTGGGTGCTCTCATGCTTATGATTTTTCGTCGGCGCAGGTGATCATCCCCACTCGGCATCGGGCGCAGTCTTCACCGGCTGCGCCTTTTTGGTCAACCGCACGCGGGCGTCAGGCGCTCCAACGAGTTTGCCCAACGCTGTGCTGGTGGGTGTTTTTTTTTTTTTTTTTTTTTTTTTTTTTTTTTTTTTTTTTTTTTTTTTTTTTTTTTTTTTTTTTTTTTTTTTTTTTTTTTTTTTTTTTTTTTTTTTTTTTTTTTTTTTTTTTTTTTTTTTTTTTTTTTTTTTTTTTTTTTTTTTTTTTTTTTTTTTTTTTTTTTTTTTTTTTTTTTTTTTTTTTT
Source organism: uncultured Thermoleophilia bacterium (assembly GCA_963768285.1). Taxonomy (GTDB): domain Bacteria; phylum Actinomycetota; class Thermoleophilia; order Miltoncostaeales; family Miltoncostaeaceae; genus CAITWD01. The sequence continues at coordinate 3,339 of CAVYHI010000022.1, read as the reverse complement.
TTTTTTTTTTTTTTTTTTTTTTTTTTTTTTTTTTTTTTTTTTTTTTTTTTTTTTTTTTTTTTTTTTTTTTTTTTTTTTTTTTTTTTTTTTTTTTTTTGGCCTTCGCTTTTTCGGTCTTCCCAATGCTGTTCCCCCAGACCCGCCTTGCGGTAAGGTCTGCCCGGTCACGAGGCCGGGCGAGGGGGGCAGCTTTTCCATGTTCCACAACAATCCTAAGTGGATGATTTAGGTCCGCTCTCTACACCGGCAGTGCGGCGTTCGCGTCGGGCCATCAAAGAAAACCCGACCCTGACTGCTTACCATTTTGTCCCCCAAAAAAAAAAAAAAAAAAAAAAAAAAAAAAAAAAAAAAAAAAAAAAAAAAAAAAAAAAAAAAAAAAAAAAAAAAAAAAAAAAAAAAAAAAAAAAAAAAAAAAAAAAAAAAAAAAAAAAAAAAAAAAAAAAAAAAAAAAAAAAAAAAAAAAAAAAAAAAAAAAAAAAAAAAAAAAAAAAAAAAAAAAAAAAAAAAAAAACCCCCCCCCCCCCCCCCCCCCCCCCCCCCCCCCCTTCCTTGATCTGGTTTCGGCTGTACCGGCCTTGCCGCTGATGTCAGGCGCGCCCGACGGAAAATGCAACGAGAAAGAGTGAGACAAATACGCGCGCGTAACTGCCTGAGAACAGAATAGTTGCCTTGGTAAACCAATTGATATGACACCGATTGACACAGCGGTTGACTTCTCATGATGCAGGTTGTTGACTGGGTGGACGATGATTGTAGGACGCACCGCAAAGCACCTGACTGCGGCGACGCTTGCCCTGCTGATGCTCTTAGGCGATGCGGTCGGCAGGCGCGCGGCGGCGGCCGCGCCCAAGCAGCAATCGCTGGATGAGTGGCGGAGCCTCACCGCCCCGACCGCCCCGCCGCCCCGGGTGTTCGTGAAGGGCGACCATGTCCGCTTCTACTTCCAGACCCCCACCAGCGTCGAGGAATTCAGCGCGCATTGGGGCCGGCATCGTGTGCCGAGTGACGGGTATCGAGTCCACTCCGGCCTGCTCCGGTGGAACCAGAAGCTGGCGCGCATGCCGGCAGGCGAACGGGGCTGGCGCGAGGCGACGGTCATCGCCGGAGCGGAGTGGGCCCGGCTGACCACGAACCTGGTCGAGGCGCTGACTCCCGGCTTCCCCGGGGCACGGGATTTATTACCAGGGATTCCTGGCCGACCGCCTGCTGTATCGCGACGCGCAGGGCGTGCCCCGCGTCTGCCTCGATCGGGGAACAGCCCAAGGAGGTCGTCATTGATCGCCACTTTTCGATCGAGGAGACCCTGGCGACGCTGGCGCGGCTGGTAGAGCAGGACTTGGCGCGGAAGCACCCGGGCGACTCGCTCTTTCTGCTGCTGGCGCCCAACGCCAAGCGTTTCCCCCAGCCGCTGTTGCTCGACCGCCAGCAGCGCCAGTGCGTCTGGCTGGCGCCGGCGGCGCTCTATGACACCACCGAGCGCGGGCTGGGGCTCTCGACCACCGCCCAGGGGCTGAGCGCGCTGCTGTTGGAAAGCCACGGGCTGGCGCTGCTCAAAAACCCCGTTTCCAGCGTGGCCCGGCTGGGCGATTTGGGGGTTGAGTCGGTGGTCCGGTTCGTGCGGCTGCCGTTCCCCAAACCCGGCACCCATTATCCCCCGCTCAGCCCATTGCCCAGGGCATGGACCTCGCCCAGTGGGAGGCCTGGCTGGATCATTACACCGGCACGCGGCGGGAGGACGGCTCGCTCGACCTGCTGATTGACGGCGAGCGGTTCTTCCCGCGGCTGAAGCAGGCCATTGCCGCCGCCACCAACCACATCCACTTCGAGGTTTACATCTTCGACAAGGACGACGTGGGGGTCGGCGTGGCCGACCAATTGAAGGAGCGCTCCAGCCAGGTGGAGGTCAAGGTGATTCTCGACCGGCTGGGCACCATCGGCGGCGGGCGGCTCCCCCCGGCACGCCGTTGCCGGAGGATTTCGTTGCCCCCACCTCGATCTATTCCTACCTGAGGGAAGACTCCCACGTCCGGGTGCACCCGTTCCTCAACCCGTGGTTTTCGTCCGACCACTCGAAGGTGTTCCTGGTGGACGGCACCCATGCGTGGATGGGCGGCATGAACCTGGGCCGCGAATACCGCTACGAATGGCACGACCTGATGGTGGAACTGCAGGGGCCGGTCGTCGCCTCGCTCGAAGACGAATTCAGGCGGGACTGGGCGCACGAGGGTCTGCTGGGCGACTTCGCCTACGTCGCCGAGCTGGCCCGCGGCCCGCGGGAAATCCCGGCCTCCCGGCCCGAGGATCGCTGGATCAAGCTGCGGTTGCTGCCCACCAAGACGGCCTGGAAACCTTTCAGCGCCGCGGTCCAAGGGGCCATCGGCAAAGCGCAAGAGCTACATTTACCTCGAGAATCCCTACCTCTTCGACAAGCGGGTGATTATCGGCCTGGTGCGGGCGCGGAATCGCGGAGTGGATGTGCGCGTCGTCCTGCCGCGCGTCAATGATCTCAAACCTGGCGGGCGGAGCAACCTGGTGCTGGCCAACTACCTCCTGGAACATGGCGTGCGGGTTTACTTTTATCCGGGCATGACCCATGTGAAGGCATTGCTGGTGGATGGTTGGGCCTGCCTCGGATCCGCCAACCTCAACCACCTAAGCCTCCGGGTCTGCCAGGAACACAATGTCGCCACCTCCGACCCCGCTTTTGCGGCCCGGCTGAAGCGCGAACTGTTCGAGGAGGATTTCGCCCGCTCGTATGAGCTGACCGAGCCCGTTTCCATCGAGTGGGTGGATTTCCTGGCGGACCTTGTTCTGGAGGGGTTTTAAAGGCCAGTTTAGAAGCCGCCCGTTCAAGAAAATAAGCGCTGCAGAAGAAGAACCAAGCGATTAGGTAAACGGCAAGGAGTATCCCGGCGAATTGACCTATTAACCGAGAGAGCACGCAGGCCGTAGCGCGGGAAATTGGACCAGGCGAGACCATTGGAACAAGCACAGCACAGAAATCCAGAGGCCACGGATAAGAAGAAGGCAATATCAGCCACTCGTCAACGCGGGGGCTATGGCCCATCCATTGTACCGGAGCGAAGGCGATATAATGGGCCGAGTATTATCGCGAACCAAATGAGGCCTCCGCAGGCGGCAAGAATGACGAAGGCCGCGAGGATTGCCTGCAACGTATTCCTGGCGAACGAGGCCGTAAAAACCGCCACACTGGTCAGCACCAACTGGCCAAGCACCCAGGATAAAATGGCAAAAGCAGGCGGAAAGGAGGTTCTCGCACAGGGTTGGTTGAACAGTGGATCTGCGACCACGAACATAGCGGCCGGCAATAGCAGGCCC
>CAVYHI010000021.1:0-40975 GCA_963768285.1 uncultured Thermoleophilia bacterium | reverse complement strand
GAACAAGGAGCGGATGCGTGGAGATCGAGATCGGGCGGGGCAAGAAGGGTTGTCGAGCCTACGGCTTCGATGAGATCGCGATCGTTCCGAGCCGAAGGACCCGCGACCCTGAAGATGTCGATCTGTCGTGGCGGATCGGCAGCCACACGTTCGATCTGCCGCTATTGGCCTCCGCCATGGACGGCGTCGTGGACGTCAGCACCGCCACCAAGCTCGGTCGGCTCGGCGGGCTGGGGGTCCTCAACCTGGAGGGCATCCAGGTCCGCTACGAGGACGCCGACGCCCAGCTCGAGCGGATCTCCAAGATGGCACCCGCCGAAGCGACGCGCGGCCTGCAGGAGATCTACCGCCAGCCGATCAATCCGGAACTCGTGGCCGAGCGGGTCCGGCAGCTCAAGGCGGCCGGCATCGTTGCCGCCGGCTCGCTGACCCCGCAGCGCGTGCGGGACTACGTCAAGCCCGCACTCGACGCAGGGCTCGACATCCTGGTCATCCAGGGCACCGTGGTCAGCGCCGAACACGTGTCCACCGTCGTCGAGCCGCTGGATCTTAAGCAGTTCATCCAGGAGCTGCCGATCCCGGCGATCGTGGGCGGCTGCGCGTCATTTCAAGCCGCCCTGCACCTGATGCGCACCGGCGCCGTGGGCGTGCTGGTCGGCGTCGGGCCCGGGGCCGCCTGCACCACCCGGCAGTGATCGGCGTCGGCGTCCCCCAGGCGACGGCCATCGCCGACGCGGCCGGTGCCCGGATGCAGCACCTCTTGGAGACCGGCAATTACGTCAACGTGATCGCCGACGGGGGCATGAGCTACGGCGGTGACATGGCCAAGGCGATCGCCTGTGGGGCCGACGCCTGCATGATCGGCTCGCCGCTGGCCAAGGCCGCCGAGGCGCCCGGGCGCGGCTTCCACTGGGGGATGGCGACGTTCCATCCGAGCCTGCCGCGCGGGACCCGCGTCAAGACCAGCACGACGGGACCCTCGAGGAGATCATCGCCGGCCCCGCGCATGAGAACGACGGGACGCTCAACCTGAGCGGAGGCCTGCGCACCGCGATGGCCACGTGTGGCTACGACTCGATCCAGAGCTTCCAGAAGTGCGAGGTCATGGTTGCCCCCGCGCTGCGCAGCGAAGGCAAGAAATTGCAGCAGGCGCAGTCCGTGGGGATGGGATAAGTGGCCGCGAGCGGTCCGGGGCTCGACCCCGAGCTCGCCCGCGCCGTCCCGGGAGGCGTCCTGGTCGTCGACTTCGGCGCCCAGTACGCCCAGCTGATTGCCCGCCGGATCCGCGAATGCCGCGTGTTCTCGGCCGTCGTCCCGACGACATCACCGCCGAGGAGATCGCCGCTCTGCACCCCAAGGGCCTGGTCCTGTCCGGCGGTCCCGCATCGGTGTACGAGCCCGGGGCGCCGGCGCTCAACCCCGCGCTGCTCGAGCTGGGCGTGCCGGTGTTGGGCATCTGCTACGGCATGCAGAGCATGGCCCAGGTGCTTGGCGGCGAGGTGGCCCGCACCGGGGGGGCCGAATTCGGCAAGACCGCGCTCGAGGTCACCGGGCGCGAGGGCCTGCTGAGAGACGTGCCGCTGGAGCAGTGCTGGATGAGCCACCGGGACGCCGTCGTGGCCGTCCCGCCGGGGTTCACGGCCACCGCCCGGCCGCGACGCCCCGGTCGCGGCCATGGAAGACCGAGCCCGACGCCTGTACGGGGTGCAGTTCCATCCCGAGGTCGTGCACACGCCGTTCGGCACCGACCTGCTCAAGGCGTTCCTGTTCGACAGCTGCGGCTGCGCGCCGACCTGGACGCCGGTGCAGGTCATCGAGGACCAGGTGGCGCGGATCCGTGCGCAGGTCGGCGACGAGACGTGTGATCTGCGCGCTCTCGGGCGGTGTCGACTCGGCGGTCGCCGCGCTGTTGGTCCACCGCGCGGTCGGCGACCGGCTGACGTGCATCTTCGTCGACCACGGCATGCTGCGCATGAATGAGGGGGAGCAGGTCGAGGAGGCCTTCGGCCGGCACTTCCACGTCCCGCTGATCCACGTGCGCGCCCAGGACCACTTCCTGGCCGCGCTCGCGGGCGTGACCGATCCCGAGGAGAAGCGCAAGATCGTCGGCCGGGAGTTCATCCGCACCTTCGAGCACGAGGCCGGCAAGCTCGGTGGGGTGCGGTTCCTGGTTCAGGGCACGCTGTACTCCGACGTCATCGAATCGGGCTCCCGCGACGCCTCCAAGATCAAGAGCCACCACAACGTCGGAGGCCTGCCTGAGGACATTTCGGTCGAGCTGGTCGAGCCGCTGCGTCAGCTTTTCAAGGACGAGGTGCGCGTCGTCGGCGAGGAGCTCGGCCTTCCGGAGCGCATGGTCTGGCGCCAGCCGTTCCCGGGTCCCGGGCTAGCGATCCGGATCATCGGCGAGGTGACGGCCGAGCGCCTCGCGATCCTGCGCCAAGCCGACTTCGTGCTGCAGGAGGAGATCCGCCGGGCCGGCCTGTACCGGGAGCTGTGGCAGAGCTTCGCGGTGCTGCCGGCCGTCAAGAGCGTGGGGGTGCAGGGCGACGAGCGCACCTACGCCTACCCGGTGGTGATCCGCGCTGTCACCTCCGACGACGCCATGACCGCCGACTGGGCGCGTCTGCCACACGAGCTGCTCGAGCACATCAGCAGCAGGATCATCAACGAGGTGCCCGGGGTGAACCGCGTGGTGCTCGACATCACCTCGAAGCCACCCGGCACGATCGAGTGGGAGTAAGCGGGGCGGACTAGGTTCCGGTCTGCGCGTGCGAGCCCGCGAAGGCCGGCTGGGACCACCCGCGCACCTCGACGTAGCCGTGGGCGCGAGTGATGGCGACGGTACCGTCGCCGGGCGCCTCCAGGAAGCGCGCCAGCTGCTCGAGCTGGCCGCGATTAAGCTGGCTGGCGATCCGCTCGATGGCGGGCACCAGTGGCGGTGTCGCCGGCGCCGCCAGCGCGATCGCCGGGACCTCGACGGGGCGCGGGCGCGCCGACACGCGACTGGGAGCCCATACCTTGCGGCTCTGGGTGTGGTGCCAGCAGTAGGGGCTGCCGCGATAGGTCGACTGCTGACAGCGGCGGCCGTGGGCCGCGATGGCGATACAGCGATTCACCGAGCTCGATGACATGGCAACCGTGCCTCGTAGTAACGGGCGCAACGGATGCAGGAGCGCTCGCTGCGCCTTTCCGTGTTGGACCGTATTACACAGCTACGATCGGACGTACCCACGGAAGGCCGGTCGACACCGATCACCCGCAGCGCGAGGAGCCCCGCCATGGATCACGCTGTCGCGACCGGCACTGCCGCGGTCGGTGCGGGCACGCTGTACTGGGAGGCGCGCGGCCGTGGCGGCACGCCGCTGATCGTCGCCCACGGCGGCTTCGGTACGGCGGGTGGGCTGGCGCCGCTGTGCGTCCGGCTCGCCAAGCACCGTCGCGTGATCGCGATCGAGCTGCAGGGCCACGGGCACACGCCCGACAGCGACCGACCGCTGCGCCACGAGATGCTGGCCGAGGACATCGTGGGCCTGCTCGACGCGCTCGGGATCGCGCGGGCGGACCTGTGGGGGTACTCGTTTGGCGGCGGGGCCTGCCTGCGCGCGGCGATCCAGCACCCCGGACGGGTCCGGCGGCTGGTGGTGGTGTCGTTTCCGTGCCGCAGGGGCGGGTGGCTCCCGGACGTGGCGGCCCAGATGGACCGCTTCGACGCGGGCAGCGCCGACATGCTCCGGCAGACGCCGCTGTACGCGGCCTGGCGGGAGGTCGCGCCGGACCCGGCGGCGTTCGACCGCGTCGTGGCGAAGATGGGTGACCTGCTGGCCCGTCCCTATGATTGGTCCGAGGCGGTGCGCGCCCTGCCGATGCCCGTAATGCTGGTGTTCGCCGACGCCGACAGCATCGGGCCGGCGCACGCCGCCGAGTTCTTCGGGCTGCTGGGCGGCGGGTTGCGCGATGCCCGATGGGACGCGGCGCAGCGGCCGGTCTCACGACTGGCGATCCTTCCCGGTCGCACGCACTACGACGTCTGGGCGGCGCCCGAGCTGGCCGAGCTGACCGACGCGTTTCTCAGCGCCGCGCTCGCCGGCGGCTGACCCGTGGCCGGTGCGGGTTGCGCCGGGGCCCGGGTTCTCGTAATCTCCGCGGTCGGCCCAGAGGATTGGGTCGGCTACCGCATTGCCATTATCCGGAGGGACGCGGACCACCGTGAAGACCGTTAGCGCCAAGCCTGGAACCGTCGATCGCCAGTGGTGGATCGTCGACGCCGACGGGCAGAACCTTGGGCGTCTGTCCACATCGATCGCCGAGACGCTGCGCGGCAAGCGTTCGCCGTGGTTCACGCGCCACGTCGACACCGGCGATTTCGTGGTGGTCGTCAACGCGGAGCGGGTCGCCGTGACCGGGCAGAAGCTGCGCGACAAGCGCTACTACCGGCACAGCGGCTATCCGGGCGGCATCCGCAGCCGCACCCTCGCTGAGCAGCTTGCCCGGGGCCCGGAAGAGGTCATCCGGTCCGCTGTGCGCGGCATGCTGCCCAAGAACCGGCTGGGCAGGAAGCAGTTGACCAAGCTGAAGGTGTACGCCGGCCCGGAGCACCCGCACGCCGCCCAGAACCCGCAGCCCCTCCGAATCGAGCGCAAGGCAGAGGTCCCCGCATGAAGACTGATCAACTCGGCCGGTTCATCGCGACCGGCAAGCGCAAGACCTCGGTTGCCCGCGTGATCCTGGCCCCGGGCGAGGGCCGCGTGCTGTGCAACGGCCGTCCGGCGGAGGAGTACTTCGGCCGCCGCGTGCTGGTGACCAACGCCCTCAAGCCGCTGGTGACCACCGGGACGCTCGGCCAGTTCGACGTGATCGCGCGCCTGGCCGGCGGCGGCCCGTCCGGCCAGTCGGGGGCGCTGCGCCACGGCATCGCCCGCGCCCTGTGCGTCGTGGATGCCGAGCTGCGCCCCGACCTCAAGCGCGAAGGCCTGCTGACCCGTGACGCGCGCGAGAAGGAGCGCAAGAAGGCCGGCCTCAAGGGCGCCCGCAAGCGGCCGCAGTTCTCCAAGCGCTAGTCCGCAAGTGGGCATGAGCGCCCAGGCTGCTCGCAGGCTCTTCGGCACCGATGGCGTCCGTGGGGTCGCGAACCGTGAGCTGACGCCCGAGCTCGCCGTCGAGCTCGGTCGCGCCCTCGGCGCGGGCCTGCCCGCCCATCGGCGGGTGGTGATCGGTCGCGACACGCGCCGCAGCGGGCCGATGCTCGAAGCCGCGCTGGCGGCGGGCCTCGCCGCCGCGGGGGTCGACGTGCAGCTGCTCGGCGTGCTGCCGACGCCGGCGATCGCCGAGACGGTCCCCGCGCTGGGGGCCGCCGCGGGTGCGGTGATCAGCGCGTCGCACAACCCGTTCCCCGATAACGGCATCAAGCTGATCGGCCCGGACGGGTTCAAGCTCGCCGACGCGCAGGAAGCCGAGGTCGAGCGCCGGATGGCCGACCCGTCGGGGCTCGCGCGCCCGACCGGGGCCGCACTCGGCGACATCGTCGCGGTCGCCGACGCGGCGGAGCGGTACATCGCCAGCCTCATCGCGCGCTTTCCGACCTCGTTGGCGGGGGTCTCGGTCGTCGTTGACTGCGCCAACGGCGCGACCTCGGTCACGGCCCCCGCGACGCTGCGTCGGCTCGGGGCGCGGGTGTCGGTCATCCACGCCGCGCCGGACGGCACCAACATCAACGACCGGTGCGGATCGACGCATCCGGAGGCGCTGCGGGCCGCCGTGCGCGAGGGCGGTCACCAGCTCGGGTTCGCCTTCGACGGCGACGGGGACCGCGTCCTGGCCGTCGACGCCCGCGGCGAGCTGGTCGATGGCGACCAGATCCTGGCGATCCTCGCCCTGGACCTCCAGGCGCGTGGCGAACTGCCGGGCGACGCCGTGGTCACGACGACGATGACGAACCTCGGGTTTCGCCGGGCGATGGCCGCACGCGGCATCGAGGTGCGCTGGACCGATGTCGGCGATCGCTATGTGCTCGCGGAGATGCTCGCCGGCGGCTTCGTCCTGGGCGGGGAGCAGAGCGGGCACCTGATCAACCTGCGCAGCGGCCCGACCGGCGACGGGCTTGCCACCGCGCTCATGGTGCTGGGTGCGCTTGCGAGCGCCGGGCAGTCCCTCGATCAGGCCGCTTCGGTCGTCGAGCGGCTGCCGCAGAAGCTCGTCGGAATTCGCTGTTCGCGTAAAGACGAGCTTGGTGCCGCCGAAGAAGTATGGGAGGAAGTTCGCGCGTTCGACGCGACATTCGGTGATGATGGCCGCGTGGTCGTGCGTGCAAGCGGCACGGAGCCCCTCGTTCGCGTGATGGTCGAGGCGCCAGACAGCAATGATTGCGACAGTTGGTGTACTCGGATTGGCGACGTGGTCGAGCGTGTGCTCGGTGATGCCGCCTCGCAGTCCTGATCGCACCACCCGGAGGCAGATATGTGCGGCATCATCGGCTACGTCGGCGGGCGTCCCTGCCAGGAGCTGATCGTCCAGGGGCTCGAGCGTCTCGAGTACCGCGGCTACGACTCGGCCGGGTTCGCGCTGCTGGATGCGCCGGGCGATGGCTTCGCGCTGGTGAGGGCGGTCGGCAACTTGAGCAAGCTGCGTGCCGCCAGCCAAGGCCTGAACGGCGCGTCGGCCGCGACGACCGGCCTTGGGCACACCCGCTGGGCCACCCACGGCCGGGTCACTGAGGCCAACGCCCACCCACACCTGTCGGGGGACGGCCGCGTCGCGGTCGTGATGAACGGGATCATCGAGAACTACATGGAGCTGCGCCGCGAGCTGCAGGACGCCGGCGTGGTGTTCCACTCCGAGACCGACACCGAGGTACTGCCGCACCTGATCGCCCGCGCCTACCAGGGTGATCTGGTCGCGGCCGTGCGCGCCGTCATCCCCAAGATCGCCGGGCACTACGCGTTCGTGGTCGCGCATGCCGACGAACCCGGGCGCCTGGTCGGCACGCGCTTCGAGTGCCCGTTGGTCGTCGGCGTCGGCGATGCCGAAGCGTTTCTGGCGTCCGCGATCCCGGCGTTCCTGCACGAGACGCGCGAGATCATGAATATCGACGACGGCGAGATCGTGGTGCTCGACGCGACCGGCGCGCACGTGCTGGCCGCGGATGGGGCGCCCGCGGCGCGCGAGGTCGAGCGCGTCGAGTGGGATGAGGACGCCGCCGAGAAGGGCGGCTACGACACCTTCATGCTCAAGGAGATCTACGAGCAGCCCCACGCGCTGTGGGACACGATCGGCGACCGCGTGCGCACGGACGGCACGGTGGTCATCGAGGAGCTCGGGCTCGACGACGCGTCGCTGGCCCGGGTCGAGCGCATCCACATCGTCGCCTGCGGCACCTCGTACCACGCCGGGCTGATCGGCCGATACCTGATCGAGGACTGGGCGCGCGTCCCGGTCCACACCGAGGTCGCCTCCGAGTACCGGTACCGCACCTGCCTGGCGGGTCCGGGCGACCTGGTGATCGGGATCACCCAGTCCGGTGAGACCGCCGACACCCTGGCCGCGATGCGCGTGGCCCGCGAGCGCGGTGCCCACGTGGTCGCGCTGACCAACATCATGGGCTCACAGGCCACGCGCGACGCCGACGGCGCGCTTTACACCCGCGCGGGGCTCGAGATCGGCGTCGCCGCGACCAAGACCCACACGGCGCAGGTCATGGCGCTCTCGCTGCTGGCGCTCAAGCTGGGCCGGCTCAAGTGGGCCCTGACCGAGGCCGGCGTCGCCGACCTGGCCGACGACCTGCGACGCGTGCCGGATCTCATCGAGGCGTATCTGGCCTCGGATGCGCCCGCACGAGTCGCCGACGTTGCCCGCCGCTACCGGGACCACGAGTTCTTCCTCTACCTCGGACGCCATGTCGGCGTGCCGGTGTGCTTTGAGGGCGCGCTCAAGCTCAAGGAGATCAGCTACATCCCGACCGAGGCCTATCCGGCCGGAGAGATGAAGCACGGACCGATCGCGCTGCTGGAAGAGGGCTCACCGGTGGTCGTCGTCGCCCCGGACGGTCACGTCTTCGACAAGGTCGTTTCCAACATCCAGGAGGTCAAGGCGCGCGGCGCCCGGGTCATTGCGGTCGCCACCGAGGGCAATCGCGAGATCTCCCAGCACGTCGACGACGTGCTGTGGACGCCGAAGACGCCCGCCCTGCTGTCGGCCCTGACCACCGTGATCCCGCTGCAGCTGTTCGCCTATGAGCTCGCGACCGCCCGCGGGCTCAACGTCGACCAGCCGCGCAACCTCGCCAAGACCGTCACCGTCGAGTAGCGGGCCGGCATGGCGGTGATCGGCGTCGGGATCGACCTGATCGAGATCGACCGGATCGCGCGCGCGCTGGCCCGGCGGCCCCGCTTCGCCGAACGCTGCTTCACCGAGCGCGAGGCGGCCTACTGCCGCTCGCGGGCGTTTCCGGCCCAGCACTTCGCGGCGCGCTTCGCGGCCAAGGAGGCCGTCGGCAAGGCCCTCGGCATCGGGATGACGCGCTGGCGCGAGGTCGAGGTCGTCCGGGCCGCCGGGCCGCCGGGCATCGCCCTGACCGGTCGTTACGCCCGCCGGGCCGAGGCCCTGGGCGTCACGGGGATCAGCGTCTCGCTGACCCACAGCCGCGGCGTGGCCGCCGCCGTCGCCGTCGCCGAAGGCGGCGATGCTCGCTGAGTGCGGGCTGCGGTCGGTCCGTCTCGTAGGATGGTGCTGTGCCGACCGCTCGTTCACGCGTCCCGTCTCCGTTCGCCGGGCTGACCCCGCTCTTCGGCGCGGCCGCCCTACGCGACGCCGATCAGGAGGCCTCGCGGCGGTTCGGGCTCCCGTCAGTGGTCCTGATGGAGCGTGCAGGCCTCGAGAGCGCCCGGGCGATCCTCGCCCGCTGGCCGGATGCATGCGCGGCGGTCGTGCTCGTCGGGACCGGCAACAACGGGGGCGACGGAATGGTCGTCGCCCGGCACCTGGCCGAGGCGGGCTGGCGCGTGGAGATCATCTCCGCCACCGGTGCGGCGCCCACGACGCCCGACGCCCACACGATGAGCAACGTCGCCCTGGCGATGGGCGCCGCCGTCGGCCCATTTGATGCCGGTGCGCACCGCCCCGCCGGGGCGGTGCTCGTCGACGCGCTGCTGGGCACCGGCACGCGCGGTGCGCCGCGGGCGCCGCTCGACGCGATCATCGACTGGGCCGCGGGCTGGCCGGGCCCAGTCGTCGCGCTTGACGTGCCGTCGGGTGTCGATGCGGACACCGGCCACGTGGCGGGCGCCTGCATTGCGGCGGACCTGACCGTGACCTACCACGGCGACAAGCCGGGACTGCACATCGAGCCCGGGCGTGCCCGTGCCGGTGAGGTTGTGGTCGTCGACATCGGGATCCCCAGCGGGGTCCGCGCGGAGCCCCTGGCCTGGCTGGCCGGGCCGGCGGCCGCCGCACAGGTTCCGGCCAAGGCCGCTGCGGGAGAGAAGTACGGGGCGGGTTCGGTCCTCGTGGTGGCGGGCGCCCCGGGGCTGACCGGGGCCGGGGTGCTGTGCGCCCAGGCAGGCCTGCGCGCCGGGGCCGGCTTGGTCGTGGCCGCGGTGCCGGCGTCGGTCCAGCCGTTGATGGCGCCGATGATGCGCGAGGTCATGTGCGCGCCGGTCACCGACCTCGACGGCTGCTTCGCCCCGGTGTCGGTCGGCGAGATCATCGCGCAGGCCGCGCGGACGAGCGCGCTCGCGCTCGGGCCCGGCATCGGTCGCAAACCCGCCACGACCGACGCCGTGCTCGGGGTCCTGGCCGGCATCGCGCAGCCCATGGTCGTCGACGCGGACGGACTGTGGCACCTGGTCGGCAACCTCGCTGCGCTGCGTGCGCGCTCGGCGCCGACGGTGATCACCCCGCACGCCGGCGAGGCGGCCCGCCTGCTCGGCTGCGCGCGCGGCGACGTCGACCACGACCGGCTGGGCTCGGCGCTCGCGCTCTGCCGGGACTCCGGCGCCGCCGTCGTCTTGAAGGGCCCCGGGACGATCGTCTGTGCGTCCGATGGGACCGTGTTCGTCGCCGCCGGCGGCGGCCCGGAGCTGTCGACGGCCGGGTCCGGCGACGTGCTGACCGGCATCACTGCCGCGGCGCTGGCCAAGGGCCTTGCCGGCGGGCAAGCGGCGATTGCGGCGGTGTGCGTGCACGCTATCGCCGGCGGGCGGACCGGCTTCGGCGATGGCACCGTGGCGGGGGACCTGATCGAGGCACTGCCGGGCGCGATCGCCGCCGCGCGTGGCCAGGCCGCCCGGGAGCGGGCGTGATCGGCACGATCGACCGCGCCCATGCGCGCGTCGATCTCGCTGCCCTTGCCAACAACGTGCGCCGGGTCGCCGCGGCGGCAGGGTCCGCGCGGGTGGCTGCGGTCGTCAAGGCCGACGCGTATGGCCACGGGGCGGTCGCGTGCAGCCGCGTGGCGGTCGAGGCGGGCGCGACGGCGCTGGCGGTCCATACCGTCGCCGAGGCCGAGCAGCTGCGCATGCACGGCCTCACCACGCCGATCCTCGTCATGGGCCCGCTCACCGGCGAAGAATGGGTCCGCGCGGCCGAGGCCGGTGTCGAGGTCGTGGTCTGGACGCCCGAGGCGATCTACGCCGCCACCGAATCGGGGTCGCCGGCGTGCACCTCGAGCTGGACTCGGGCATGGGGCGTCTGGGCGCGCGCCCGGAGGACGTGGCGGCGCTGGTGGATGCGGCGCGCGCGAGCGGCGCCAACGTGGCAGGGATCATGACCCACTTCGCGACGGCCGACGACCGGGACGGGGACGAGGCCGGGTTCTTTCGCGAGCAGCTGGTGCGCTTCCGGGCGGCGACCGCGAGCCTCAAGGACGCGTTCCCGCACGCGGCGGTCCACGCGGCCAACTCGGCGGCGGCCTTCCGCGATCCGGGGGCGGTGTTCGACATGGTCCGCTGCGGGATCGCCCTCTACGGCTGCTCCCCGTTTCACGAGGACCCCGCGGACCTCGGCCTGGTGCCGGTGATGAGCGTGGTGTCATATGTGGCCATGGTCAAGACGATCCGCTCGCGTGAGAGCGTCGGCTATGGCCGCACCTGGCGTGCCGAGCGCGGGACGCGCGTCGGGCTCGTTCCCGTCGGCTATGCCGACGGCTATGCACGCGCCCTGGGCAACAACGCCGACGTGCTCGTCGCCGGCCGCCGCGTCCCGGTGGTCGGGGCAGTCTCGATGGACCAGCTGACCGTCGACCTGGGTCCTGAGAGCACCGAGGCGGTGGGCGTGCCGGTGGTGCTGTTGGGCGCGAGCGGCTCGGAGCGCATCACCGCCGAGGAACTCGCGCGGCGTCGTGGGACGATCAACTACGAGATCACCTGCGGGATCACCCAGCGCCTGCCCCGGGTGTACGTGGGGTGAGTTTCGCGGGCCTGCGCACGCCGCTCGAGGCCGTGGGCGAGTCGGCCTGGATCGTCGGCGGCGGGCTGCGCGACGCGCTGCTCGGCCGCCCGGTGGCCGATGTCGATGTCGCCGTCGCCGGTGATCCTGCCGCCGCAGCGGCGCGGCTGGCGCGCGCGCACCGGGCGCATCGGTTCCCGCTGTCGGCGCAGTTCGGCGCCTGGCGCCTGTCGGGCGGCACCCTGCCGGTACAGGTCGACATCACGCCGGTCCAGGGCGGCACCCTGGCGGCCGACCTCGCCCTGCGGGACCTGACCGTCAATGCGATGGCGCTGCCGGTCGCCGGCCCCGCCGTGCTCGTCGACCCGCACGGTGGCCGGGCGGACCTGGACGCCCGGCGGCTGCGGGCGGTGGGATCCGCCGCGTTCGCGGCCGATCCGGTGCGGATCCTGCGGACCGCGCGACTCGCAGAGCAGCTCGGCTTCGCGATCGATTCCCAGACCGCCGGGTGGGCGGCGGCGGCCACGCCCGCGCTCTGGTCCAAGGCGCCGGAGCGGCTGCGGGACGAGCTCTACCGCATGATGGGCCTACCGCGGGCCTGGCGGGCGTTCGAGGTCCTGGATAGCCTCGGCGGGCTCGGGGCCCTCGTGCCCGAGCTCGAAGCCGCCCGCGGCCTCGCCCAAAGCGAGTACCACCACAAGGACGTGCTCGGGCACGTGCTCGAGGTCGTCGAGCACTGCTGCGTCCTGCGGGAGGATCCCGCGGCGGTCTTCCGTACCGACGGCCCGGCGGTTGCCGAGGTGCTCGACGAACCCGTTGCCGACGGGCTCACCCGGGGCCAGCTGCTGGCGCTCTCCGGGCTGCTGCACGACATGGCCAAGCCCGCCACCCGCGGCGAGCTGCCCGACGGGCGGGTGACCTTCCTCGGGCACGATCGGATCGGTGCGGAGATGGCCGACGCGCTGACCCGACGCCTGCGCACCGCCACGCGGGTGCGCGAGATCGTCGTGATGTGCGTGGCCGAACATCTGCAGCTCGGGTTCCTGGTGCATCGGCAGCCGCTCGCGCTGCGGCGCATCGACGACTACCTTCGTCGCACGCGCCTGGCGCCGGTCGAGATGATCCTGTTGAGCGTGGCCGACCGCTTGGCGACGCGCGGTCCGCGCACGAACGAGATCCAGATCACCCGGCACCTCGAGCTGGCGCGATCGGTCATGCACGCCCACCTGCAGCTGCGCGCGCGGGAGCCGATCACCTCGCCGATCCCCGGCGATGTTCTGGCCGCACAGCTCGGCCGTGTGCCGGGCCCGTGGCTCGGCGAGGTGCTCGCCGAGATCCGCGCCGCTCAGCTGGCCGGCCCGATCAGCCCGCAGCGCGCGCTCAGCGTGGCCAAGCGCTGGCTCCAGGCCCATCCGGACGAGGCCGCCTCGGCCGGGTGATGCCGCAGGCTGCAGCGTCGATGGTGTACATACGCCGCAGGCGATCCCGCTAAGGTGGCGATGATGGTGCGACTCACGCGGATCTACACCCGTCTGGGCGACGGCGGCGACACGCATCTGGGCGACCTGAGCCGCGTGCGCAAGACCGACGCCCGCGTCTGCGCCTACGGCGACGTCGACGAGACCAACAGTGCGATCGGGGTCGCGCGGGCCCAGGGGCTGCCGGCCGAGCTCGATGGGTGGCTGGCGATCATCCAGAACGATCTGTTCGACCTTGGGGCCGAGCTGTCCGTGCCGGGAGCGCCCGACCCCGACGGGCCGCCGCGGCTGACCATCACCGCCGCGCAGGTGGCCCGGCTCGAGCAGTGGTGCGACACGGCCAACGACCGTCTGGCGCCGCTGACGAGCTTTGTGCTGCCGGCCGGCACGCCCGCCGCGGCCGCCCTGCACCTGGCGCGCACCGTCTGCCGCCGGGCGGAGCGTGCGGTGATCGCGCTCGCCGACCGTGAACCGGTCGGTCAGGAGGCGGTGCGTTACCTCAACCGCTTGTCGGACCTCCTGTTTATCCTCGCGCGCGCCTGCAACGCCGATGGCGCGGGTGACGTACTCTGGCGCCCGGGCGGCGCGAGCGGTCAGTAGCGGCGCGCGGCGGCGTAGCTGCCGCGCCATGGCGCGTCGTACAGCGACGCGATGCTTACCCGCTGGCCGGGTCCCGGGGCGTGGATGAATTCTCCGCCGCCGAGGTAGATCCCCACGTGGTCGACGCTGCCCGCCGCGTCGGCAAAGAACACGGCATCGCCCGCGCGCAGCCCGTTGAGTTGCGCTGCGCTGCCCGCCCCGGCGAGCCCGGCCAGTGTGCCCGGCAGCGAGACCCCCTGGTCCGCGTAGACCGTCTGGACGAACTGGACATCGTTGAGCCCATCCGGGGTGTCGGCCGAGTTGGGGACCCCCAGCAGCCCGAGCGCGGTCTTGGCCGCGGCGGGCCCTTCGGTGCCGGGCGCGGGTACCGTCGGGGTCAGCGAGACCAGCTGGGTCGCGCCGGCGGTGATCACCGCGCCGTTGGGGTTACCGCCGAGGTCGGCATAGTAGCGAGCGACGTTGGCCTGCCAGTTGCTGTTGAGGTTCAAGGGGTCGTTCGCGACGCCGAGCGGCGCCCAGCGCGACTGGATCTCGGGGATCGTGACGAGTCCGGCGCCGCGGTAGAGGTTGCCCCCGAGCGTGTTGGACGCGGCCTGGATCGCCGCGCTCCAGTTCGGGAACTGGAGGTTCGGCCCGAGTCCGAACGGGTTGTGGATCGCCTGCGAGGGGCGATAGTTGCCGAACGAGGTCTCGGCGCCGCTGATCGCCACGAGCAGGCGCGGGTCCACGCCGGCCGATTCCGCATCGGCCACGAACACGGCCCCGAGACCGGTCAGCGGGCTGAGCTGGCTCTGCAGGAACCCGTCGATCGTCGCGGCCGTCGGCCCGGGGGCCGGCAGGCTCGCGCCGGCGACGGCGGCGAGCACGGGCGGAGTCGTCGAGGTGTCCAGGGCGAGGGATGCATCGCGGGCCTGCTGGGCGGCCTGTTGGGCGATGAGCTGGTTCAGGCGGCGCTGCTGGACGGCCAGGCGTGCAATCAGGACCGTCTTGCGTTCCTGTAGACGCGATTGCTGGATGTTTAGCGAGGTGATCGTGGCCGGGTCGGATGCGATGAACAGCTCGTTGCGCACCTGGGCCAGCGTCGCCGATGCGGCGTCGATGAGGTCCTGAGTCGCCAGCACCTGGGCCTGTGCGGCCTGCAGGGTCGGGGTGGGGGCGATGGACACCGGCGCCGGCTGGCCCGTGGCGCCCTCAAGCGGCCCCGCGGCGATCAGCGGACCGGCGAGCAGCGCCGCCGCTGTGGCGGCGATCGACCAAGACCTGAGGCGGGCCGTACCCATACACCTTGCGTATCGCCAGTTCGGCGCGGGGTCTTGATAGCCGCAAGGCGCCCGTCATCCGGGAGTACGCTGGGCGAATGCCGACCGCGATGCTGATTGCCGACACGGGTGACACCCGCGACGCGGTCGGGCTCTACCTGGCGGCGCGCGGCTGGACGACCGTGCCCCTGTCGCCGGACCCCGCCACGGTGCGGGCGGCCGTCACCCGGCTCGCCCCAGAGCTCGTGGCGATCGACTTCCGTGGGCGTGCCGCGGACGCCACTGCCTGCCTGCGCGCCCTCGAGGGTGGTCCGGTACCGGTGTGCCTGTTCAACGCGCCGGACTGGCTCGCGTCAGCCGCTGACGTCGTGCGCGCCACGAGTCCGGCAGACGTGCCGGGTGCCCCGGGACATCCGGCGCACCCCCACGCCCACGATCGCTAGGGCCGGACCGCTCCGTCGGGTGTGCCCATCGCCGACAGTGGCGTGTACTTGACGAACGCCCCGGTGTGCGGTGCCTCGATCAGCATCCCGCCACCGATATACATCGCCTCATGGGACAGGCCGTAGAAGAACACGATGTCGCCCGGCTGGAGACCGCTGATCGGGACCTTCGGGAACATGTCGTACTGGGCCACCGTGTAGTGCGGCAGGTACTTGCCGATCTGGGCGTAGGCGTAGGCCACCAGACCCGAGCAGTCGAAGCCTGACGGCGATTCGCCGCCCCAGACGTAGGGGACGCCGATGTAGCGCTCGGCGACGGCCACCGCGGCGGCGTTGCCGGCGTCCGACGGCAGGCTTACCGGCGGGGTGGAACTGGCGCCCGAACCGGCCGAGCTCGTGCCCGACGCCGAGGAGACCTGCGTCGTGGCCGCCTGCTGGGCCGCCGCGTTGCTCTGAGCAGCGCGGATGGCGGCCGCCTGCGCGGCGGCGGCCGCGGCCGCGGCCGCCTGCTGGGCGGCGATGGCCTGGCGCAAGTTGGCCTGGGCGTTCGCCAGGACGGCCTTTTGCTGGCCGAGGAGCGCGAGGACCTTGGACTTCTGCTGCTGGGCCGCGGCGACCTGCTGGGTGGCGGTCCGCTGGGCCGCCAGGAGCTGCACCCGGTCCGTCTTGAGATTGTTCAGGGTCGTGCGCACACCCTTGACGACCTGGCCGTCCTCGTTGCCGATGTGCTCGACCAGGCTTTCCGTGTCGACCACTGAGGTGATGTTGCCCGTCGCAAGCAGGACCTGCACCGCATTCGGCTGCGGGTTCGCGTACAACTCGCGCAGCCTGGTGGCCAAGACGCCCTCCGTGCGGCCGAGCTGGACCGTGTTGGTCGCAATCGCGGCGGAGTTCTCGGCGATCTGCTGCTTGGCGGTCTGCAGGCGCCACATCGCGCCGTCATAGTTGTTAACCGCAGCATCAGCCTGGTAGTTGATGCTGTTGAGCTGGTTCTCCAACTGGGCGATCTGGGCCCTCTGGCCCGAGATCGTCGACGGCTGACCGAGAGTCGCCATCGGGACGATCAGACCAGTTCCGAGACCTACGAGACCTGCCAGTGCGGCGCGACGCCGGGTGAGGATTGCGCGACCGGTACGGATAAGCGCGGTTCCTTGCTCGGGAGCGGGACCGAGTGGTCGGGCGGAACAACCGACCGGGGGCAAGCTAGCAATCCTCAAGCGAAGGTCAAGGCGTTAAACCTGTCCTATCGAAACGTTTCACCCCGTTTACTTCGCAGACCCCCCGCGCCCGCGCGGGGCATGGCATAACTCCTGCATCTTTCGGATTGCGTCCGAGATCCAGCGTGTGGAACGGGATTCAGGGAATTCCCGGGGGACAGGTGCGCGCAGCGGGCGCGCGCATGCCGGCAGGCGTTACGCTGGAAAGGTTAAGACTTCGCAAACAATAAAGTTCTGTGACGTAAAACCTCCGCGCGGCGGCCGCCGGGAAGTGAGGAAAAACGGATGAACGGCGACCCGCAACCGGTACGCCTCGATGTCTTCTCCGACGTCGCCTGCCCGTGGTGCTTCGTCGGGTTCCGCAACCTGCAGCGGGCGCGCCGTGAGTTCACCGGGCCGCCGCTTGAGATCCACTGGCGCGCATTCCAGCTCGCCCCCGCGAACCCGCCCACCGGCATCCCGTTCCAAGAGCTCGTGGACACCAAGTTTGGCGGGCCCGACCGCTACGCCGAAATTACCACCCACCTGACGGCGGTCGGGGCGGAGGCGGGCATCCCATTCGCGATGGACCGAATCACGGTGAGCCCCAACACACGCCTGGCCCACGCGATGATCGCCGCTGCCCGGCACGGCGGTGACGCCGAGGCGGTGCTTGACGCGCTATTTACCGGCTACTTCTGCGAGGGCGTCGACATCACGGACCCGGCCGCGCTCGTCGCACTCCTGGCCGCACGCGCGGCGGATCCCGATCCGGCGGCGCTCGTGGCCGCGGCCGTCGCGGGGGAGTTCGACGCGAGCGTGGACGCCGATCTCGCCGTTGGCGCCGAGATCGGCGTCCGGGCGGTGCCCGTGTTCATTGCCGACGGCACCCGCGGCATCGTGGGCGCGCATCCGCCCGCGGCGCTGCACCAGCTGATCGTCGGCGAGTTCGGCGCGAAGTCGGCCCGCGGGGGCTACGGCTCGCGCGGGAGCCGGGCCCGCTTGCGTTGCTGCTCGCGCTCGATGGCCTCCTCGAAGCGCCGCAGGATGTCCTCGGGCACCGGGCCCTCGGGAATCTCGTCTTCGGTTGTGGCGATCGGCGCCGTGGTACCCCCCGGCACGTCGGCGACGGTGTCGGCGGCGCGGGCGATCGGCGTCGGCTCGCCCGGCGTCTCGGCGTCCGCCTGCGGCCCGAGCGACCCCCGGGCCTCCTGAGGCTGAGGCGGCTCGGGTGCCACGGCGTCGCTGCGGATCACCGGGTGGGTCCGGCCAGGGTCGGTGGAGGATTCCAGGAGCGTGAGCTCCACCTCGATCGTCGGGCTCGCCGAGGGTGATCTCTGGCGGGAGGCCGCTCAGATCTGCCACGGGGCCGGTCGAGATGACCTCGCCCTCGCGTTCGACGACGACGCGGTACTTGCCCGTCCCATCGCCGTGCAGGGTGCCGAGCCGCTCGCGTTCGTACTGTGCGGCCAGCAGGGCGTCACGTTCGGAGCGGTGTTGGCTCACCTCGCTGCGCTGGGCTGCGGAGGAACCGGTGTCGCCGACGATGACGACCGTGTAACGCTTTCTGAACATTGGCCTTACCAGTCGCGATGACCTGACGTGGGCTTCGCGGAGGTATCCCGCGCCGCTCACCGGATGGTAGCGGGGTCGTCCACACCGGTCGCCGGGGCGGTCGGGCGGCGACGCCCCAGCATGCAGCGGGGCCGACCGGTCGACACCGGGCGCGGTGACACGCTTGCCTGGTCGTCGGCCGAGCCGGGCCCACGAGCGTGTGCATCGCTGCGGTGTGGCGCCGTGACGGGCTCGCGCGCGGCGGACCCGTCACCGGACGCTAGTCGGTGGAGCGTGCGCTCCTGGCGCTTCGGCGTGCCTCTTCGCGGGCGATCGCCTCTTCGAAGTACTGGATCACCGAGGCGGGCACGGGACCCGAGGGCACGTCGTCCCACGACGACGGGAGCACCTTCAGGGCGGGCTGGCGGCCCGTGGCCGACGTGTCATAGGCAAAGGCCGCGGCAGCCGACGCATGTTCGGACATGGAACTCTCCCAGGCAATGGAGGGGCGATAGCGATGATCTTCGCAGTCGACCCGGACAGTCCTGCCGCCCGTGGTCGATGACCGCGCGCCGCCTGGCGGACTCGCGGCTAGGCGCTAAACGAGTCCCCGCACGAGCACGTACCCGTCGCGTTGGGGTTGGTGATCCGGAATCCCCTGCGCAGCAGGCCGGATTCGTAGTCGATGACGGACCCGGTCACGTGGATCGCGCTCTTGAGGTCCATGAGCACGCGCACCCCGTTGGCCGCGACCTCGCGATCCGAGGGACTCGCGGTCTCGTTGGCGCCGAGCAGGTCCAGCTTGTACTCGAGCCCGGAGCACCCGCCGGCGAGGATGCGCAGCCGCACGCCCGCCTGGGCTCCGGTCCGCACGGCCGCCGCGCGGATGTAGGCGGCGGCGGCGTCGGTCACCTCGAGCAAGCCGGCCTCGCGACCGGCCTCCTGGGCGGCGCGCGCCGCGCGCGCCCGCTCCCGGGCGGCAGCCTTCTTCTCCTCCAGGGTCATCGGCACGGCCGCGGCGCTCTCAGCCATAGCCCATCACCTTCATCATGAAGCGGCCCTCCTCGGTCATCATCTCCGGGCTCCAGGCCGGCTCCCACACCCAGCTGATGTCCACGCCGGTCACCCCGTCTAGCGGCATGATCGCCGCCCGGCTGTCACCGAGGATCTGCTCGGTGAGCGGGCAGCCCATCGAGGTCAGGGTCATCTCGAGGCGCACATAGCCGTCGTCGGAGATGTCGACGCCATAGAGCAGGCCCAGATCGACGACGTTGATCCCGAGCTCGGGATCCTCGACCTGCTTCATCGCGCTGAGGACGTCGTCCTCGGTCGTCATCGGCCCTCCTGTTGGTCGACAATCCGGTTCAGCAGCCCGTCTTTGAGTGCCATCCATGAAAGTAATGCACACTTGATGCGCACCGGGTACTTGTTCACGCCCTCCAGCGCGACCGCGTCGCCCAGCTGCTCCTCGTCGGCGGCGACCTCGCGGTGCATGACGCGCCGGAAGTGCTCGATCATCTCGAGCGCCTCGTCGGCGGTGTGCCCGACCACCGCGTCGCTCATCATCGACGCCGACGCCTGGGAGATCGAGCAGCCGTCGCCGCTATGGGCGATGTCGGCGATGCGCTCGCCATCGAGCAGCACGGTCACGTGCAGCTCGTCGCCGCAGAGCGGGTTGTGCTGGTCGACGCTGATCGTCGGGTGCGCGAGCTCGCCCCGGTGGCGCGGCCGCCGGTAGTGGTCGAGGATCAGCTCCTGGTAGAGGTCGTCGAGTCCGCCCACCGGCTCAGCTCCCGAAGAAGCCCCGGGCGCGGTGCAGCGCACGCACGAGGGCATCGAAGTCGGCGGTGTCGTTGTACAGGTATCCGCTCGCCCGCGCCGTGGCGCTCACCCCGAGGGTGCGCATCAGCGGCTTGGCGCAGTGGTGCCCGGCGCGGATGCACACGCGCGTCCCGGTCGACCAGCTGGGCGATGTCGTGCGGGTGCAGGTCCGGCAGGCTGAAACTGATCGGCGCGCCGCGCCGATCAGGGTCCTGCGGCCCGAAGATCCGCAACCCGTCGATCTCGCCGAGCGCGTCGAAGGCGTAGGCCACGAGCGCACGCTCGTGGGCGCGAATCGCCTCGAGCCCGACGTGACGCAGGTAGTCGGCGGCGGCACCGATGCCGACCGCCTCGGCGATCGGCGGCGTGCCGGCCTCGAACTTCCAGGGCAGCTCGGCCCAGTCCGAGCCGTCGGTGCGGACGTCCGAGATCATCTCGCCGCCGCCGAGGAAGGGCCCCATCGTGTCGAGCAGCTCGGGCCGCCCGACCAGCACACCGATGCCGGTCGGCCCCAGCATCTTGTGCCCGGTGAACGCGAGGAAGTCCGCCTCGAGCTCGCCGAACCGTCACCGGCATGTGCGGGACGCTCTGGCGAGCCGTCGGCGAGCACCAGCACGCCGTGGTCATGCGCCAGTCGGGCGATCTCGGCGATCGGATTGATCGTGCCCAGGACGTTGGAGACGTGGACGACGTTCATGATCCGGACCGGCTCGTCGCGCAGCGTGCGGGCGATCCAATCCAGGTCCAGCTCGCCCGTCGCCGGTGATCGGCGCGAACAGCACCCGCGCGCCGGTGATCTCGGCCACGATCTGCCACGGCACGATCTCGCTGTGGTGCTCCATCTCGGTGACGAGCACCACGTCGCCCGGTGCGAGATTGCGCACCCCCCACGACGCAGGCCACGAGGTTGATGGCCTCGGTGGCGTTCTTGGTGAAGACGGCCCTCGCGCGGGGCATCCACCGAGAATCGGGCGACGGCGTCCCGGCCCGCCTCGAAGCGTGCCGTGGCCTCCTCGGCGAGCGCGTAGACACCCCGGTGCACGTTCGCGTTGGTGCTCGACGTAGTAGCGATCCATCGCGTCGAGCACGGCGGTCGGCTTCTGGGAGGTCGCCGCGGAGTCGAGGTAGACCAGCCGCGCGCGGTCCCCGACCGGCGTGCAGATCGGGAAGTCCGCGCGCAGCGCCTGCGGGTCGATGTGGGCGGCCAGGGCCATTGGCGGGCTAGGCGCCCGGCACGACGGCCGCCTCGGCCGACCCGTACTGGGCATAGCCGGTTGCCTCGAGCTCGTCGGCCAGTTCCGGGCCGCCGGTGCGGGCGATCCTGCCGTCGAACATCACGTGCACGACGTCCGGGGTGATGTACTGCAGGATCCGCGTGTAGTGGGTGATGATCAGTGCGCCGAGATCGGGCCCGCGCAAGCTGTTGACGCCCCGGAGACCACCTTGAGCGCATCGACGTCGAGGCCCGAGTCGGTTTCGTCGAGGACGGCGAAGCTGCGGCTTGATCATCGCCATCTGGAGGATCTCGTGGCGCTTCTTCTCACCGCCGGAGAAGCCCTCGTTGAGGTAGCGGTCGGTGAAGCTCGGATCGAACTCGAGCAGCCGGCTCTTCTCCTGGAAGAGCTTCATGAACTCGCGCGGGCTCAGCTCCTCGCCGTGGATGGCGTTGAGCGAGGTCCGCAGGAAGTTGAGCACCGACACGCCGGGCACCTCGACCGGGTACTGCATGGCGAGGAAGAAGCCCGCCCTGGCGCGCTCGTCGATGTCCATCTCCAGCAGGTCGTTGCCGTCGAAGGTGACCGAGCCGCCGGTGATCTCGTAGCGGGGGTGTCCAGCCAGGGCATAGGCGAGGGTGCACTTGCCGGAGCCGTTGGGGCCCATCAGCGCGTGGATCTCGCCCTGCGGGACCGTCGAGGTCGACGCCTTTGAGGATGGCACGGCCGTCGACGGCGACTTCAAGACCCTTGATTTGGAGGATGGGATCGGCCAATGGAACGGTTCTCCTGGTTGCTAGTTGTCGTAGAGGGGGTGCGGGTGGCTCGGGGTCGGATCCACCAGTATCCGCCCGTCGCGAACGGTCACGCCGAAGATCGGCAGCGACGCGCTCGCCGGCGGGCGTCAGCGCCTCGCCGGTGACCACCGAGAAGCGCGCGCCGTGGCGCGGGCACTCGAGGCGGTCCTCGTCGACCCAGCCGCCCGGAGAGCGACTGCATCGCGTGGGTGCAGATGTCGTGGACCGCGTGGATCGTCCCGTCCACATTGACCAGGCAGATCGGCGTCCCGCCGACCTCGACGCGAACCGGGGTCTCCGGGGGCACGTCGGTCAGCGCGGCGACCTCGACGAGGGTGTGTTCGGTCACGCGAGCTTCCGGGCGACGGCGGCTTCCAGTTCGCGGCGGACCTCATCGAGCTGGACCTGCTCGAGGACCTCCTGCAGGAAGCCCAGCACGATGAGCCGCTTGGCGGTCTCCTCGGGTATCCCCCGCGAGCGCAGGTAGAACAGGTGCTCGTCATCGACGCGGCCGACCGCGCCGGCGTGCGAGCACTTGACCTCGGCGGTCTCGATCTCGAGGAACGGGATCGTGTCGGCGCGCGCGCCTTCGTTGAGGACCAGGTTGCGGTTGGTCTGGTACGCGTCGGTGCCGGGCGCCCCGGGCGGGACGACCAGGTTGCCGAAGAACACGGTGTGGGCACGGTCCTTGATCGCACCCTTGTAGAGCAGGTTCGAATAGGCCTGCGGCGCCTCATGGCGGGCGACGACCCGGTGCTCGAAATGCTGGTGGTCATCGGCGAAAAACAGCCCCAGCGCACGCGAGTCCGAGCCGGGGCCCGCGGCGATGTGCGTGGCCTCGACGCGCACGACGTCGCCCCCGAGGGTGACGACCACCGAGCGCACGCGCGCGTCTTTGCCGGCCGAGCGCGGTGACGCGGGCATGATGGCGGACGCCGGCACCCCACTCGATCAGCGACAGGTGCTCGAGCTCGCCGCCGTCGGCGACGAAGATCTCCGTGGCCGTCGAGACGGTGACCGGGCTGGTCAGCGCCCCGGAGCGGTACCGGTCGATCACCGTGGCCTTGGCGCCCTCGTCGACGATCACCAGCGTCCGCGCGCTGACGCGTCCGCGGGCACCGGTCGCGGTGAGCAGGGTCTCGGTCGGCAGGGCCAACTCGACGCCGCGCGGGACGTAGACGAACGTGCCGCCCTCCCAGGTCGCCGCGTTGAGCGCACCGGGCCGGTCGTCGAAGCCGATCAGGCGGTACAGGCGCGAGCGGACCAGGTCCTCGTGGTCCATGAGCGCCTGGCCCAGCTCGGCCACGATCACCCCGGCGGGCAGCTCGCCGAGGCCCGGTTGCGCGGGGGCGCCGTCGGCGAGGGCCAGGTTGGCCGAGCGTGGACCCGCGGCGGCCGCGAGCTGCGCGGCCACGGCGTCGCCATCCGCGGGCGCGGCTCCGGCCAATCCGAGGTCGGACGGTGGTGTGAAGCGCCACTCTTCCTCCTCGCCGGTCAGGACCGGCAGGCGGTCAAGGTTGGCGGTGGCGGTCCGCCGCAGTTCCGCGGCCCAGGCCGGCGCGCTAGCCAATGCTGCCCTCCATCTGCAGTTCGATCAGGCGGTTGAGCTCCACCGCGTACTCCATCGGCAGCTCCTTGGCGATCGGCTCGATGAAGCCGCGCACGATCATGGCCATGGCCTCCTCCTCGGAGAGCCCGCGGCTCATCAGGTAGAAGATCTGGTCGTCGCCCACCTTCGAGACGGTCGCCTCGTGTCCCACGGAGACGTTCTCCTCCTCGATGTCCATGTACGGGTAGGTGTCCGAGCGGCTGTCCTCGTCGAGCAGCAACGCGTCGCAGACCACCGAGGCCCGGGAACGCGCAGCCCCGGGCTCGATCTTGACCAGGCCGCGGTAGGAGGTCCGCCCGCCGCCGCGGGCGACCGACTTGGAGATGATCGTCGAGGACGTGTCGGGGGCGACGTGCACCATCTTGGCGCCGGCGTCCTGATGCTTCCCCTCGCCGGCGAACGCCACCGACAGCACCTCGCCGCGGGCGCCGCGCCCGGTCAGCCACACGGCCGGGTACTTCATGGTCACCTTGCTGCCGAGGTTCCCGTCGACCCATTCCATGGTCGCGTTCTCACGGGCGACCGCCCGCTTGGTGACCAGGTTGTAGACGTTGGTCGACCAGTTCTGGATCGTCGAGTACCGGCAGCGCGCGCCCTCTTTGACGATGATCTCGACCACCGCCGAGTGCAGGCAGTCGGTCGTGTAGATCGGCGCCGTACAGCCCTCGACGTAGTGCACGTACGAGCCGGGCTCGCAGATGATCAGGGTCCGCTCGAACTGGCCCATGTTCTCCGCGTTGATGCGGAAGTACGCCTGCAGCGGGATCTCGACCTCCACGCCCTCGGGCACGTAGATGAACGACCCGCCCGACCAGACCGCGCTGTTGAGGGCGGCGAACTTGTTGTCGCCGGGCGGAATCACCGTCGCCCAGTACTGCGGAACAGCTCCTCGTGCTCGCGCAGGGCGGTGTCGGTGTCGCAGAAGATGACGCCCTTCTTCTCGAGGTCCTCACGGATCGAGTGGTAGACGACCTCGCTCTCGTACTGGGCCGATACCCCGGACAGGTACTTCTGCTCGGCCTCGGGAATGCCGAGCCGGTCGAACGTGTTCTTGATGTCCGGCGGAACCTCGTCCCAGTTCTGGCCCTGGCGCTCGGACGCGCGGATGAAGTAGTAGATGTCCTGGAAATCGATGTCGCCGAGATCGGCGCCCCAGGTCGGCATCGGCTTGCGCTCGAAGATCTCGAGCGCGCGCAGGCGGAACTTGGTCATCCACTCGGGCTCGCTCTTGAGGAACGAGATCTCTCGCACGACGTCGGCGTTCAATCCCTTCTTGGGGGTGAACACGTAGTGCGCTGGGTCGTGCCAGCCAAACTTGTACTGCCCGAAGCCCTCGAGCTCGGGCGGTGTGGTCGTCGACACAGCCGTCTCCTGGAGCAGATTGTCAGTGATGAACCCGGTCGCTCGTGCGGGACGAGCCTGCGCGGGCGCCGTGCGTGCTTCTATAGGATACCCGCATGACCGGAAATCGGAAGTGCATTTCGGTCGTTGTCAACGCGGCGCGTGCGCGATGCCGCCGCGGTGCTACCCTCGACCCAGTGCCGACGCTGGCACGACCGTCATGAGCGAGCACCCCGAACACACCGCCAGCTGGCCTGCCGAGCAGCAAATCGAGCGCCTGGCTGCGGCCCTGGGCGATCCGACGCGACGCCGGGTGTTCTTCATGGTGCGCGAGTCCGACGACGCGGTCAGCAAGGACCTGGTCGCCGACGCCCTCGGCATCGATCGACGGCTCGCCGGGTTCCATCTGGACAAGCTGGTCGATCAAGGATTCCTCACCGCCGAGTTCAAGCGCCGCACCGGTCGCTCCGGACCCGGTGCAGGCCGACCGGCCAAGCATTACCGTCTCGCCGCCGAGGAGCTGATGGTCTCGCTGCCGGAGCGCCACTACGACGTGCTGGCGTCCCTCCTTTTGAAGGCCGCGGCCGACGAGTCCGGCGCGGCGCGGCAGGACATTCTCGAGCGCATCGGGTACGAGTTCGGCTTTGAGGTGGGGCTCGGCGAGGTTGCCGCGGGGCGGACGCGTCCAGGCCACGAGGAGGTCAACGCGGTCGATCAGGTCGTGCGGCTGCTCTCGCGCTACGGCTTTGCCGCGCAGACGCCGGGCGACGGCACCATCCGTGCCTGCGCGTGCCCCTTCGAGGAGCTTGCGTTCGGCGACCCGGAGCGCATCTGCGGGCTCGACCGGGCGATCTGGAAGGGCATGCTCGCGGCCTTCGACCACGATGCCACCCTCAGCGTCGCGGCGACGAGGGCGCGCGGCGACGAGGCCTGTGTGGCCGAGGTGCTCGGGACCCCGTAGCCCCGGCCGCCGCGGCTCAGTCGCGCAGGCGCGTCGAGCCGAACAGGTAGACCATGTAGCCGAGCGCTCCGGCCAAGCCGAGGGCCACGATGCCGTTGGCCACCTGCGCGTCGGTCATGTAGTAGAGACCCCAGCAAAAAAACGAGATCCCGACCACGCCGAACAAGGCCAATCCGAGCCAGTTGGCCCAGTAGTTCGGGATGTACTTGCGGAAGCCGACCTGGTCCGGACGCGGTCCGTAGTTGCGCCGGCGTCCGGCACTGCGCTTCTTGGACTTTCGTGTTCCCACGCCCGGCAGGGTAGCAGCGCCGTCGCCGCGGCGACGGCGCGCACCAGTCGGGGGGCGATTTGGGTAGCCTCACGCGCATGAGCCACGTCGACGACTGGCGCGAGATCCTGGTACTCGCCGCCGCCTTTGAGGCGGGGCTGCTGGCGCGGCTGGCCGAGCCGGCGCCGCCGGCGCAGATCGCTGCCGAGCTGGGGCTCGATCCACGCGCGACGCGCATTACGGTCGCGGCGCTTGTCGATCGCGGCTGGTGCCTCGAGCAGGACGGCCGAGCCGGCCTGAGCGCGCGCGCCCGTGCGGCACTCGGACCGGACCCTGACGATCCTGCGCTCGCCGAGGTGCTGCTGGCCGCCAGGGAAATCGCCGCCTATCAGCAGCTGGGGGCCACGCTGCGCACCGGCGCACCCTCCCACGACGTGTCGGCGGGCGATACGGCGACGCGCCGGCGGTTCCTGGAGGCGATGCGCGCGATCGCGGGCCGTCGCAGCGCCGCGACGGTGCAGGCGCTGCCGGTGCCCGTGGCGGGTGGGCGACTGCTCGACATCGGCGGCGGGCCCGGGACGTATGCCCGCGCATTCCGCGAACACGGTTGGCGGGTCACCGTCATTGATCTGCCCGAGTCGCTCGCGCTCGGTGGCGACGACCTGTCGCGGTGGGGGATCCAGGCGGTCGCCGGGGACATCACCGAGGGGCTGCCGCCCGGGCCGTGGGACTGCGTCTACCTGGGCAACGTCACCCACCTGTTCGGTCCCGTCGTGGCGGCGGACCTCGTGCGGCGCGCCGGCGCGGCGCTCGTGCCCGGCGGACGCCTAGCGATCCAGGAGGTCGTTAGGGGGCTCGCCGCGCCGGCGGCACTGTTCGCGGTGGCGATGCTCGTAGGCACGCGCACGGGCGAGGTGTACGACCAGGACACCTATCGGCGCTGGATGGATGCGGCCGGGTGCCCGCTGGAGCGTGTGGTCGCAACCGAACCCGATCGCCACCATCTGCTGATCGGCATGCGCCGGTGAGCGGGGACGGACGGTTCCGGTTCGCGCTCGATACGGGCGTCGAGATCGCCGACACCGACCTGGGTGGCGTCGTGTACTTCGGCAGCTACCCGCGCCTGTTCGACCGCGGCCTGCTCGCCTACCGGCGCCATCTGGAAGTCCCGGCCCTCGGCCCGGAGGGGCATCTGTTCGTCGTGCGGCATCTGACGATCGAGTATCTGCGCTCGGCCCGGTTCGGCGACGCGCTGACGGTGCGCGTCCGCACGGCCCGCCTCGGCCGGTCAAGCCACACGATGGCCTACGTGTTGGAGGATGCCGCAACCGGCGCGGTGCTAGCGACCGCCGAGCAGACCATCGTGGGTGTCTCCAGTTACGAGGGTGGCCGGCCGACGCGGGTCCCCGACGAGCTCGCGGCCCGGATCGCCGGGTTCGAGGGCCCGGGACTCGAGCGCGGATGAGGATCTTCGGCGAACCCGCCGCGCAGCTCGCCGAGGCTGGCGTCGACGTTGCGGCGCTGGCGGAACTCGAGGTGGCGGTGGCAGACTCGGCCGGCGTCCTGGGCGGTCCGCGCGCGGACATCCACGTGCATCTCGGGCGCGACCGTGACGGACATGCCCTCGCCGCCGACGCGCTCCTGGAGGACATGGACCGCTGGGAGATCGGGCGGGCGGCCGTGTTCGCCCCGAACGATCCCGGTCCGGCAGGGGATTTCGCGGAGGCCAACGCGGCGGTCACCGCGGCCGCCGCGCGGGCCGGTGGCCGGCTGATCCCGTTCTGCCGCGTCGATCCACGCTGCCGTGCCGAGGTGGCCATCGCCCGCGCCGCGGCCGCCGGGGCGCGCGGGCTCAAGCTGCATCCGGTCGCCCAGCGCGTCGCCGCGGACGCGCCTCAGGTGGTCGCCTGCGTGTCGACGGCCACGACCCTCGGCTGGCCGGTGCTGATCCATGCCGGCTACGGTGCGCGGCCGCTGATGCCGGCGCTCGGCGCCCTTGTTGCTGCCGTGCCGGGCGCGCAGCTCATCCTTGCCCATGGCGCGCGTGGGGACGCACGTGCCGTGCGCGCCTCGCTAGCGGGACATCCGCGGGTCTGGTTCGACACCTCGCTTGCGGCACTGCCCGACCTGGTCGATCTGCCGCCCGAGCGGCTGGTGTTCGGCTCCGACCGTCCCTACGGCGACTACGCCACCGCCCTGCAACTGGTCGGATATGCCGCGCAACTGGCGGGCTGGAGTGCGCAGCAGCTGGCCGGCGTGATGTTCGGCAACTTCATGGCGCTCACGGGGGCCTAAGATGCGTCATACGGATGCGCTGCGGCTGGTAGCCGCGCTGGGGGCGATCGAGATGGCGCTGGTTCGGCGGGACGAGGTGGCGGGACCGTTGCTGGCCCAAGCCGCACGCGCAGCGGTGGGCACGCCCGTCGAGGGGTGGATCACCGAGGCCGCGCGGCTCGCCCGGATGCCGGGCTTCATGGACGACGCGCCGGCGCCGGCGTCACGGCGGAAGGTCATCCAGGCGCTGTGCCGGGCGTCTGCGCAGACCGTCCAGGCCCGGCTGCTCGAGATGGCCGCGTGAGCGCGCGCGACGGCGCGCACGCGAGGGCGTCGTGACTAGCGAGATCGTGCGCGCGCAGGTCGAGGCCGCCAACCGGCGGTTCTACGAGGCCTTCGAGGCCAAGGATGTCGACGCGCTGGCGGCCTGCTGGGCGGATCGTGACGACATCGCCTGCGTGCACCCCGGGGGCCCGTGGGTGAGCGGTGCCCAAGACGTCCGCGAGGCCTGGGAGTTCATCTTGGCCAATACCGGCTACATCGAGGTCGGCGTCGAGATCGTCCGCATCGTCATCAGCGATCCGGTGGCGATCGTCAGCTGCGTCGAGCACGTGACGACCGCCCGGGACGGGGAGCGGGTGGAGGCGTCGGTGGCGGCGACCAACGTGTTCGAGCTCGGCACCGACGGCTGGCGCCTGCTCGCCCATCACGCCTCGCCGATCGTGCGCCTGATCAGTGACGAACCGACCTAGACCGTCCGGCCGCGATGACGCGGTGGCCCGGGCGCCGGCCGCGGCGCCCGGGCGGCAGTCGATCTAGCCCTTGGCGGCCAGGTACTCGGCGACCATTTTCTCGCCGGCCTCGTGGCCGTCCTCGAAGTAGACGCGGTTGATCTCGCGGAAAATCTCGAACTGGGCCGGGACGTCGTCCTCGGACATGGTCGCGTCGACCGGGCACGCCTCCACGCAGGCGTCGCAGTCGATGCACTCCGCCGGGTCGATGTAGAGCATCGTGCTCTCCTGGAAGTGCTCCTCCCCGGGGGCGGGGTGGATGCAGTCGACCGGGCAGACGTCGGCACAGGAGGTGTCCTTGGTGCCGATGCACGGCTCGGCGATCACGTAGGCCATATGTACTGGCTCCTCAAGAGGGGTCGTTCGGCGCCGCGGCGATGTGGCGGGCTCGGGAACGATATCAGCGCCAGGGCGCCCGCAGCAGCAGCCGACGCGGTGCCATTTGTCCCGCGCCGGGGGCGACGGGCGTCTATCGCGCCGCCCTCGCCGAGGCGAGGGCGGCCGTGATGCTGGACGCGGCCCGCTCCAGGGCCTTGGCGGCCGGGCTGTCCGGCTGCGCGGCCACGACGGGCAGGCCCTCGTCGCCGGCGCGCGCCACGGCCGACTCCAGGGGGATCTGCCCCAAGAGCGGCACGCCGAGCTCGGCCGCCAGCGCGGCGCCGCCCCCGCCCGAGAAGACCTCGTAGCGCGTGCCGGTGTCCGGCGCCACGAACCAGCTCATGTTCTCGATCACGCCGACGACCGGCAGGTTGACCCGCCGGGCCATCGCGGCGGCGCGGCGCGCCACCCGCTGGGCGGTGATCTGGGGGGTCGTCACGATGACCATCGCCGCGGCGGCAGCAGCTGGGCGATCGTCAGAGAGACGTCGCCGGTGCCCGGCGGGAGATCCACCAACAGGTAGTCCGGGTCGTCCCAGTACACCTCGGTCACAAACGACGTGAGGGCCTTGTGCAGCATCGGGCCGCGCCAGATCACCGGGGAGTCCTCCTCGGTGAGGAACCCGATCGACATCAGCCGCACGCCGTGCGCCTCCACGCGGGATCATCAGGTCGTCGACCATGACCGCCGGCCGGTGCACGCCCATCATCCGCGGGATCGAGTACCCATATACGTCGGCGTCGAGCAGGCCGACGGTGTGCCCGCGGCGGGCGAGCGCGATCGCCAGGTTGGCGGTGATCGCTCGACTTGCCCACGCCGCCCTTGCCCGAGGCCACCCCGATGACCTGCGTGCGGGACCCGGCGGTGAACGGCGAGGGGCGCTCCGGGCCGCCGCCGATGCCCGAGCGCAGCTGGCGGCGCTCGTCGTCGGTCATCGTGTCGAGGGTGATCTGGGCGGACTCGACGCCTTCGAGCGATCCGAGCGCGACGGAGACCCGGCGTTGGATCTCGGCCTTCAGCGGGCAGCCGGCGACGGTCAGCTTGATCGCGACGCGCACGCGGGAGCCGTCGATGTCGACCGCGCCGACCATGCCGAGGGCCACGATGCTGCGGTGTAACTCCGGATCCTGGACCGCCTCGAGGGCCTGCATGACGGCCCCGCGGCTGACGGGGGCCGTGCTCACATGAACATCCGGGCCCAGGGCTCGGCGTCGGCGATGCTGACCGCCCAGGGTCCATGGCCCGGATAGATGCGGGTGTCCGGGGGCAGCCTGTCGAGCACCCGCTCGAGGCTGGTCATCATGTCGACGGGGCTCGAGCGCGGGAAATCCGTGCGGCCGATGCCCTGCGCGAAGATCAGGTCACCCACGAGCGCCTCGCCACCCGCCTGGTCCCAGGCGACGTAGCAGCCGGGGAGTGCCCGGGCGTGTGCATCAGGGTGAACTGCATGCTGCCGATGCTGAGGGTGTCGCCGTCGGCGAAGATCCGCGCCGGCTCGACTCCCGGGGTCGGAGGAGGGTTGCCGAACAGGGCCGGGTTGAAGGGCGCCGGCGCGCGCAGCCAGTCCTCGTCGCCCGCGCCGGCCCAGACCGGGATGCCGCGATCGGCCCAGACATGCGCCTCGACGACGTGGTCCCAGTGCCCGTGGGTCGTCCAGACCGCGACCGGATCCAGCCGGTGGGTGGCGAGCGTGTTCGCCAGCCAGGCGCTGCTGCCGGCGGCGGGATCGACGATTAGCGCAGGCCCGCCGGGGGCCTCGTAGACCACGTAGGTATTGGTCGCCACCGGCCCGAACGTGCCACCCTTGATAATCATGTCCATCACACTAGCCGACGCCCTCGAGACGAGACCCGGAGGACTGATGCGCGTGGTCATCGGAGCCGACGAAACCCTGCCGGTCGCCGCGGACGTTGTCGCCTGCGTGCGCGAACTCGGGCACGAGTGCGCGCTCGTCGGACCGCTGGCGGGTGCGGAGACCGAATGGGCCGCCGTCGCCGGGGAGGTGGGCCGGCGCGTGGCCGATGGTGCGGCCGATTGGGGCATCGTGCTGTGCTGGTCCGGGACGGGGGTGGCCATCGCCGCCAACAAGGTCCCCGGCGTGCGGGCGGCGCTGTGCACGGACGCCGAGACCGCGCGGCTGGCGCGCCGCTACAACCACGCCAACGTGCTGGCGCTGTCGATGCGCCTGACCTCGAGCCCCGTGGCGGCGGAGATCGTGACCGCGTTTGCCGACGCCCCGTACGGTAGCGAGGACTTCGACGTGCGCAATGTCGCCGAGGTCGCCGCGCTCGAGGCGCGGGCCGCCCGACCGCCGGGCTAGCCGGCCCCGATCAGCTGCTGGAGCTGGGCGGCGCTCATCGGCTGTGCACCTGCCGGGATCGCGATCGTCTGCGGGACGTTGTAGTCCGACAACTCGAGCGTCACGTCGAAGCTCGCGTGCTCGAGCGCGGGGAAGACCGCCGCGCCATTGGCGATGCTCGCGACCACCTCCAGCTCGGCCGGCCGCAGATCGGAGACCCGCACCCATTCGGTGAGGGTGCCCTGGCCGAGTGCCGCGGCCAGGGCCTGCTGGCGCGCGAGCTGCTGGGCGCGGGTGCTCCCGGCGCCGCCGGCGCCCGGCACAAGGCCCAGCACGGGTGCGACCAGCTGCGACGCCGCGGCGCCGTCGAGCTGGCCGCTGAGCTCCTGCGCCGGGATGCCAGCGATCGTCTTGGTCGACCCGAGCGATGGCCCGCGCATCGTGCGGATCAGTCCCGCAATCACGGCGCGCAGATTGGCCGAGGCGTGCGCCACGGGCAGCAGGATGGTCTTGCCGAGCGCGATCGCGTACAGATGGCCACCGGTCTGCACGAGGGTCACCGGCGTCTTGGTCCCCGCGATGTCGATGTTGAGCGCCAGCGAGAACTGGTCCGGGGGTACCACCGGGCCGGAGCCCACGATCGGCACCGGCGTCCCGGTGAACAGCGGTGCGAGGCCCGACGTGCCGATCGCGTTGGGCTGGGCGGCGATTGCCGCGGTGCCATTGACGCCCAGCACGAACGAGGTCAGCTTGAGCGTCTGGGCAAGACTCTGGGCCTGGAGCTGCTGCGCCGAGAGCCCCTTGGCGAGGTTCGGCCCCGAGTATGACGCCGACGACCCGCAGCCGGCGAGCAGGGCGGTGCCGGCGGTGGCGATCGCCACGGCGGCGAGCAGGCTGCGCATCCGGGCCATGCGGCGAGTATGCCACCGTCGGCCCGCGGTCCAGCGGCCGCGCCCCGGATTACTTGACGAATACTGATGCGCGGCACCGGGCGGATCGGGCACACTAGCGGTGTGGAGGCAGTCAGCGGCATCCAGTTCACGCCGGTCGGTGTCGGCGCGGCCTACGGGCGCGCCGGCGAGGCCCAGGCGTGTCACCTGGTGCGGGCCGGCCGCGCGACGATCTGCCTGGATCTGGGCGCCGGCGCGCTCAACCTGCTCTGTGGCCACGTCGCGCCGGAGGACCTCGACCTGGTGGTCATCAGCCACCTGCACCCGGATCACTTCATCGATCTGCTCGCGTTGCGGGTCTACATGGTCTGGGGCCCGGGGGCCGGACGCCGTCTGCGGGTGGTCGGCCCGCCCGGCCTGCGGGCACTCCTGGCGTGCCTGGCCGAGGACGGCCTGGACGCAGCCTTCGCGTTCGAGGAGCTGACCGGTGACGCCCCGGTCACGCAGCTGGCGGATGGGGTGCGCATCCGGCACCGCCAGGTGCCGCATCTCCCGCCGACGTATGCGACGCGCATCGATGCAGGCGGGGCGTCGGTGTGCTTCGGGGCCGATTGCGCGCCGAATGACGCGCTCACCGAGCTCGCCCACGGCGTCGACATCCTGGTGACCGAGTGCTCGCTTCGGCGCGGGCGAGGTCCCCCCGGCGTGATGCATCTCAATGCCCGCGCGGCCGGGGAGATCGGTCGTCGGGCGCAGGCCCGGCAGCTCGTGCTGACGCATTGCTTTCCCGAGTGGGATCTGGCGGCGGCGGTCAGGGCGGCCGCGGCGGGGGGCCTGCCGGTGCGGCCGGCGGTCAGCGGCGAGCCGATCAGCGCGTAGGCCGCGCCACGGTCCAGGGGGCGTTGCGGCTTCCGGGTAGACTTGCGGTCGCAGATTGGCGAGAGGTGCTAGGTGAGCTGGAGTATTTCCTCGGGAGCAGGTGGGGCGGCCCAGGGTGAGGAGGAGCTGCGCATGCTCTGGCGCCGGGTGCGCGTCTACGACGACCCGGGTGCCAAAGAGCGCCTGATCCTCACCTATGCCCCGCTGGTCAAGTACGTCGCCGGGCGCATGAGCGCCGCCCTGCCCTCGCACGTCGACGAGACGGACCTGATCTCCTACGGGCTCATGGGCCTGATCGCGGCGGTCGAGCGCTTCGACCCGGAGCGCCAGGTCAAGTTCGAGACCTATGCCGTCACCCGCATCAAGGGCTCGATCATCGATGAGCTGCGCTCGCTGGACTGGGTCCCGCGGTCGGTCCGTGCCCGCGCGCGGGCGATCGAGCAGAAGTCCACCGAGCTCGAGCACAAGCTGCACCGCGCGCCGACCGACCAGGAGCTCGCCAACGCGCTCGAGATGAACCTGGACGAGTTCCAGACCGCCATCACCCAGATCTCGAACTCGAGCATCGTCGCGCTGGACGAGCTGTGGAACGTCAACGCCGGCACCGATTCGGTCGCCTTGATCGACACGATCGGTGACCAGCGCATGAGCGACCCCGAGGAGCTGCTCGAGAACGCCCAGCTGCGCGAGACGCTTGCCGATGCGATCGCCCGGCTGCCCGACCGGGAGAAGATCGTCGTCTCGCTCTACTACTACGACCACCTCACCCTGCGGGAGATCGGCGAGGTGCTCGGGGTCACCGAGAGCCGCGTCAGCCAGCTGCACACCAAGGCCATCCTGCGCCTCAAGGGCCGGCTGCAGGACGAATCAGTCCCCGACTGACGGCGGCATCCCGCCGCCACCGGCGTCAGTGCGGCGGGCGGTTGGGCCAGTTCGTGGCGAACTGTCCCCAAAACGCCGCGCCAACAGGTAAGGTAGCGGCCCTCCGGGGTCGGTCGGCGCCCGGGTGGGGCCCCGCGCGCCCGTCCAAGACCCGGCCACGCCGGCCTGACCCACGCCGCACCACGAGGACATTGATGCTGCCGATGCGCTGTCGCCCGCCCGTTAGACCGGGCGCCGGAATCCGACCCGAGGACCAGGGACGATGAGCTCCGAGGTCGGGGGGATCACGATCGGCGTGGTACGCGAACGGCGCGAGGGCGAGCGCCGCGTCGCCATGAGCCCGGCGGCCCTCGCGCCGCTGCTCAAAGCCGGTGCGCGCGTGGTCGTCGAGCAGGGAGCCGGCGAGGCGGCCGGCTTCAGCGACGCGGCCTTCGCCGATAAGGGGGCCGAAATCGTCAGTCGCGCCGACGCCGTGGCCGCCCGGGTCATGTTGCGCGTGCAGGTCGACGAGGACGCGGTCGCCGAGACCCATCCGGGTCAGATCGTGATCGGCCTTGCGACGCCCCTGGCCGGCGTTCCGGCGGTCAAGGACATCGCCGAGCGGGGCGCGACGCTGTTTGCGATGGAGCTCGTGCCCCGCACCACGCGTGCCCAGGCGATGGACGCCCTGTCCTCCCAGGCCAATATCGCCGGCTACAAGTCCGTGTTGCTGGCCGCGAGCGCCTTGCCCAAGATGTTCCCGCTGCTGACGACCGCCGCCGGCACCATCCCGCCGGCCCGCGTGCTCGTCGTTGGCGCCGGCGTCGCCGGCCTGTCGGCGATCGCCACGGCCCGGCGGCTCGGAGCCCTCGTCGAGGCCTACGACGTACGCCCGGCGGTCAAGGAAGAGGTCGAGAGTCTCGGGGCGCGCTTCGTCGAGCTCCCACTCGACACCGGCCAGCAGGGCGGCTCGGGCGCCTACGCACAGCAACTGTCGGAGGAGACCCTGCGCAAGCAGCAGGAGCTGCTGGCCAAGACCGTCGCCGGCAGCGACGTCGTCATCACCACCGCACAGGTCCAGGGTGCGAAGGCGCCGGTGATCGTCACGACGGCGATGGTCGACCAGATGACGCCGGGCTCGGTCATCGTCGACCTCGCCGCCGAGCAGGGCGGCAACTGTGAGGTGACGGTCGCCGGCGAGACCGTCGACCGGAATGGCGTCAAGGTCCTCGGACCGACCAATGTCCCGTCGTCGATCGCGACGCACGCGAGCCTCGTCTACGCGAAGAACGTGGCCAACCTGCTCCAGCTGATGATCCATGACCGGGTCCTGGACATCGACGTCGACGACGACGTGGTCCGCGAGACGCTGGTGACCCGGGACGGCGAGATCGTCCACAGGCGCGTTCGCGAGGTCTACGGCTTGCCAGTGGCGGCCGCTCCCGTGCCCCCGCCGCCCGCCCCGGAATCCGGAACTGAGGAGGTGCCCGCATGAGCGCGAACGAGACGATCACCCTCCTGTTCGTCTTCGTCCTGGCCGGGTTTCTCGGACTGGAACTGATCAGGAAGGTCCCGAAGCTCCTGCATACGCCGCTGATGGCGCTCACCAACGCGCTCTCGGCGATCTCGCTGGTGGGCTCCCTGGTGATCCTGGGGGAAAACGCGACGACCTACTCGACGATCCT
Organism: uncultured Thermoleophilia bacterium; assembly: GCA_963768285.1. Taxonomy (GTDB): domain Bacteria; phylum Actinomycetota; class Thermoleophilia; order Miltoncostaeales; family Miltoncostaeaceae; genus CAITWD01. The sequence goes on along the minus strand of CAVYHI010000021.1, from coordinate 4,998 downwards.
TGGCTTCGTCGCCGTGGTCGCCTCCACGATCAACGTCGTCGGTGGCTTCTTGATCACCGACAAGATGCTGCGGATGTTCCGCCGGGCTCCGGCGCGACCGACTCCGGCGCCGCCTGAGGAGGCCAAGCCGTGAGGGAGCACTTGGTCGAGCTGGCGTACCTGCTCGCGGTCATCGGCTTTGCGCTCTCGCTCAAGTGGATGACCGCGGTCACGACCGCGCGTCGTGGCGTTCTCGCTGGCGAGATCGCGTTCGCGATCGCGATCATCGCGACCCTCGTCAATCCGTCGTTCACCGGGACCGGCTGGTTCCTGATCATCGTCGCCCTCGCCCTCGGGACCCTGATCGGCGTCCCGCTGGGCCTGCGGGTGCCGATGACCGCGATGCCCGAGCGGATCGCGCTCAGCCACGCCTTCGGCGCCCTGGCGGCCGGGCTCGTGGGTATCGCCCACTACTACCTGAGCTATCACTCCATCAACAAGTTCGAGACCGCCGTGCTCGGCATCGAGATCGTGCTTGGGTGCCTGGTGTTCACCGGCAGCCTGATGGCCTCGGGGAAGCTGCACGAGATGCTCCCCCAGCGGCCGATCGTGTTCAAAGGCCAGAACTACTTCAACTTCACGGTGCTGGGCGTGGCGATCCTGCTCATCATCGTCCTGGTGTTCTCGCCGGCGTCGACCTGGATCGTTCCGATTCTCGTCGTCCTCGGCTTGATCTTCGGCGTGCTGCTGATCGTCCCGATCGGCGGCGCCGACATGCCGACCGTCATCGCCCTGCTCAACAGCTACGCCGGCCTGTCGGCGTCCGCGCTGGGTTTCGTGCTCGACAACAAGCTGCTGATCGTCGCCGGCGCGCTCGACGGCGCCTCGGGTCTCATCCTGGCCATCATCATGTGCCGCGCGATGAACCGCTCGTTCCGCAACGTGCTCTTCGGCGCCTTCGGGCAGCTGGACGAGAGCATGGCCGAGGCCGGCCCAGAGCACGGCAATGTCCGCTCGGCCTCGACCGACGAGGCGGCCGAGATCATGAAGATGGCCCGCAGCGTGGTGATCGTGCCCGGCTACGGCATGGCCGTCGCCCAAGCCCAGCACAAGGTCCGTGAGCTCGCCGACGCCCTCGAGAAGGAAGGCGTCGACGTCCGCTACGCGATCCACCCGGTCGCCGGCCGCATGCCCGGCCACATGAACGTGCTGCTCGCCGAGGCCAACGTGCCCTACGACAAGCTGATCGACATGGACGAGATCAACGCGGACTTTCCGCAGGTCGACGTCGTGCTGGTGCTCGGCGCAAACGACGTCGTCAATCCCGCCGCGCGCCACGCCAAGAACAGCCCGATCTACGGTATGCCGATCCTCAACGTTGACCAGGCCCAGACGGTCATGGTCGTCAAGCGCAGCATGCGGGCCGGGTTTGCCGGAATCGAGAATGAGCTGTTCTTCAACCCGAAGACGCTCATGGTGTTCGGGGACGCCAAGCAGGTCGTCTCCGAGCTCGCCATCGAGGTCTCCGGCCAGCGGGACGCGATCAGCCTTTAGCATGCGCGCAGTCGGCTGGCGCGGCGCGCCTGCCGACTGCGCGGGCTGCCCGATCGCCCCCGCAGCGGGCGCCGAACTGTCAGGATGGCGCAGTGGATGTCGCAGGCCTTCTCGACGCGCTCGAACGCCTCACCCCGGTGGGCTTCGCCGAGGAGTGGGACAACGTCGGGCTGATCGTCGGCCGGCGGGCCCGGCCAGTCACGCGCGTGCTCGTCGCGCTCGATCTGCGCCGGTCGGTGCTCGACGAGGCACGCGACACCTCAGCGGACGCGGTGCTCGTCCACCATCCGCCGATCTTTCCGACGTTGGCAACCGTCTCCGACGCCACGCCGGCGGGCGAGTTGGTCCTCGAGGCGATCGAGCGCGGTATCGTCGTCGTCGCCGCGCACACGAACCTGGACAGCGCGCGTGGCGGCCTGAACCACCACATGGCCGAGCTGCTCGGTCTGCGGGAGGCGGTGCCCCTGGTGCCGTCGGCCGACGATCCCACCGCAGGCCTCGGGCGGGTCGGCAGCTGCGCGTTGCAGCGGTTTGGGGAGCTGGTGGCGCATGTCGCCGAGGCCGTCCCGGGGCCGGTCGTGTGGGCCGGCGACCACGAGGCCGGGGTCGCCCGGGTGGCCTGCTGTACGGGTTCGGGCGCGTCGTTGATCGAGGCGTCGGCGCTGGCCGGCGCCGACGCTTACGTGACCAGCGACCTCAAGTACCACGACGCCGACCGCGCCCCCGGGCTCGGGCTGATCAGCATCCCGCATGGTCAGATCGAGGCGCTCATGCTCGCGCGCTGGTGCCCCGAGTTGGCGGCCGCGCTGGCTCCTGACGGCGTCACGGTTGCGGTCGCGGCGACCGCGACGGACCCCTGGCGGCCGGCTGCCCCGCGGACATTGTGAGGGCCGCGAGCGTTCGGTAGGCTGCTGGTCCCCGAGCGGGTGTAGCTCAGTTGGCTAGAGCGTCTGCTTGCCATGCAGAAGGTCGAGGGTTCGAGTCCCTTCACCCGCTCCTGTAGGACATTGGATCCCGTCACCGGGCTCCGGTGGCGTCATGGCGACGTGGCGAAATGGGAACGCTGCGGTCTGCAAAACCGCCATGAGCCGGTTCGATTCCGGCCGTCGCCTTGTCCTCGACATGCGGGATCCCGCACCGTTGCCGCGCTCTCGGGCATCTAGGCTTGCGAGTCGTTGTCCGCTCAAGACCGCCCAAGTCCGCTCGGTTCTGGGACGGACTGGCGCAAGAATGGCGCAAGGCGTTGCCATCGGGGATGACCTATCAGTGGACCGGCCCCGCCTGCGTCCGTTGAACCCGCGGCCCGCTGAGCGGTGACCGGCGCCGCCGCGCGCCTACAGCAGATGCGCGAGTCCGTCCACGATTAGACCCACGCCGAGCAGGGCCAAGAAGACGGCGCCCCAGCCCCGATTGAACTGTTCCCGCCAGCGCTCGGGTTGATCTCTCAAGCTGGGTCTCGTTCCCCAAAATGAGGGAACCGCCCATCGGTTGAACCGGGTCGCATATCGCCAGGTCAGCCAGGCGCCGACCAGCAGGCCGAGGCCGACAACGACGCTGACGAGATTTCCAAGCACAAGCCAAGATTATCGGCCGCCTAGATCTGGATCGGCGGCGCGGGGAAGGGGTAGGCGGGCCGGAGGTGAACGGCTCCGGCTCGCCGGTGGCCGGACAAGCGGAGAGAGGCCGCCTAGGTGATTTCACGGAAGGCCCGGTGTCATTGGAGGCCGTTAGGACTGCGGCCCCTCGTCGCCCATCAGAAGGCTGGGTGGACGGCCCGCCACCGCCTGGCGAGGCACGCGTCGAACTCGACCATCAGGTCGAGGCTGTCCCTGATGCCAGCCGCCCAGGTCGCCAGGGAAGACTCAAGCTCGCGGTCACACTTCGGGCACAAGCCATAGCGACCGCGGGACGCGCTGCGTAGTTTGTAGGCGCGGGAGGGACACGGGTCGCTGCCCCTGGGTCTGGCGTAACCGGGGCTGCTCCGGGGGCGGGCCGGGGTGGCCGCCGACAACTCTTCTCCGTCTCAGCCCAAGACGGTGCCAGGAAGCTCAGGCTCGGGCAGTGAGTCGGGATCGCGGCCGCTGGGCATCGGTGCTCCTCGTCTCTTCGATCTGCGTCGGCCAGTTTGTGATGGTTGCTTATACCACCGCGGCGCAACTACCGAGCGCGCCGGAGTGAGGCGTGAAGGTTGAGGCATGCAGCAAGCTCCGCTCCTCGCAGGCGGAAGGTGCCGCTACTGACCGTCCATCGAGACGACCGGACTGCTGCCAGGTGTCTGTCCGGGACATGGACGAACCGCGGACGCCAAGACCGCATACGCGTGCGGTACGTCTCGTCCTGAGTGCGGATCCGACAAGCACCCGACCAGGCGTTCGGCGGGGATCGCCGCCACCCCGATCGGGCCGTCGTCATCGGGGTTGGCCCAGAAGTCTGTCGTTGCCTGGCCGGGCGCAAGGACCTCATCGGTCGTGCCGTCGCCGTGAAGACATTCGCGGTCGGTGCAAAAGAACACGTGGAGTCGTCCGGTCGTGTCGTTGACGATGACCGCTCGTGGTGGTGCGTCCGAGGTGAAGAACAGCAGCGAAATCAGGCCGATAACCACGACGCCGCCGCCTGCCCAGACCGGCCACATCCACAACGGGACGGCGCGAATCGCTGTGAGGATCGCCGAGCGATGGCCGTCTGCCGACATCGATGTCAGTAGATCGCGCGACGCCCGACCGGTCAATCCGTGTGACGGCACTCGCGCCCGATGACACGCTGATTTCCATGTAAGGATTTTCGAAGGAGTCGATCAAGGCGCGTCGGCCATCAGATCGGTCGGTTGGACGGGAGCCGGTAGCTGCCCCGTCGTCGGTGTCGGCGGTGCGCTGGCGGCCGACCGCCGTCTGCCTCCGCTGCGAGACTAATCCGCGATGCCCTGGGACCTTTTTGTGCAGTGCGTCATCGCCCTCGCCGCGGCCGGCGGCGTCAGCGCGTCGATGTGCTTCTCCCGCCAGACCCTGCGCGAACTTAAAGCAGACCGCGCCCGGCGGGACCGGCCTTATCTTGTCTTCGAACCCGAATTATGGGAGGTCGGGATCCGGCTAGTCGGAGGCGACACGGGGGTTCATGGGCGCTGCGATGCGGGCGGCTTTTCGCGACATCCCCGAGGACGCGACGGTCGCCGTGCTTGACGAAAAGATGGAGGACACCGGGTACGGGGTCCTGCGTAACAACGGGCCGGGGGCGGCACTTCCGTGCTCCAGACCGCGCTTATCGCGACGCTGCTCTGGCTGGCCGAAGCCATCATCGAGCTGACGATCGCGGGTGTGCGCGCTCTGATCGGCTCGCGCCGAAAGGCGCTACGCTGCCGACGCCGTTGGCGACTGACCGGCCCGGGCACCCATGGAGTCGGGCCAAATCAGTACCACTCGGCGCCGATCTCGGATGTTTGCGGGTGTGCCGTGGTGGGCGTGGCCGGTC
>CAVYHI010000020.1:0-23343 GCA_963768285.1 uncultured Thermoleophilia bacterium | reverse complement strand
ATTCCATGGCTGCTCGACCGTCGCGTCAAGCCATGGGTCAACATCCCCTACGTGGAAGCCCTCGAGCGAACCGGCCAGTTCCAGCTGGTCTGGCGAGGGGAAGGCGTCGACCTCTTCCGGCGCAATTCCACGAAATAGTGCGATCGAACTGCTTCAGAGAGGCGATGCGGCTACCGAGACCACGCAGAAATGCCCCGTGTGCGTCACAGGCCATAGCTCCCGCCCTGCGGCGCACCGGGGCCCTATGCGCCGACTGCGCTTCGCTGAATCGCGAGCTCACCTTCGCATCTCAACGGCTGGGCTCGGACTCACGGGCGTCGCCGCAGCACATGCCCCCGGCCGCGATGTGAGCTCGGCCTCGGTCTTTGCGATGGATGCCACCGCGGAGCTGCCGAATTGCCTTTAAGGTTTTCTTACAGGCAACTGCCGCAGTTGGTTACAGCAGAGGCGTTGACTGCGGGCGCCCCTTCGCGATGACGTGCCCTTGATGTCATCTCACGGACGCCGCAAGGGGATCTTCATAGCGATCCGCAACGTTCCCCTCTGGATGTGGCCCATCTGGGCTGGCGGTGTGGTCGTGCTTTTCGGGCTCGTGTCACTTCTGTTTTTCACGAGCGGTGAGGAAACGCGTGCGGTCATCGTCAACGACACTGCGGCACCGCTCCACGTTTTTTACTGCACCAACGGACCCTGCGTGCACGGCGATGGCACGACCGACGAAGTCCTCGCGCCGGGTCAGGCAACGACGCAGTTTTGGGCCGATCCGGATGACGGCGGCCCGATCGGGGTCGCGTCGATTCCGCACGAGCATCTGATCGGGTGCTTGTCAGACCCCCACGCCGGACAAAACGTGTCTCACGTCTACTCCATCTTGCTATCGACGGCCCGACCGTGTCCCGGTCAGGTGCCCGACCGAACGCGGAGCGTCACGATGGACGGCTCATAGCCGCGCCGGACGGTGCAGCCTGAGCTGCCGAGGGTCCCGGCCACCCGGCGCGACCATCCTCGCCACGGATGCGATGACACAGGCAGTTCGCTATCGGGGGTCGCCGCCCCCGCTCGCGAAGGCCTGACACCTGGCCGCCCTTCACAGCGTTCACATCCCGCTCTCAGAATTGCTTGCCACCGTTGTAAGGCCCCGGCGTGGCGTCCCCCAGCCTTCGTCCTCCGCTGGTCAAGGGGCGCCACAGCCGGGGTCGCCGCGTGTATCCGAGTCCAGCGAGAGAGCGCTAGTTCGGCTCGTCGAGGAGCCCTAGTTCGGCCCAGGCGCGCCAGATGCCGATCGCAGCCTGCGCGGCGTCGCTTTCGATGTGCAACCGAACGTCGACCATCTCAGGTGATGAGACGAGAATCGCCGACCAGGGGATAGTTGACAGGTGCACTGCGTCGAGCTGCAACATTGCGACCGCCCGGTGGTTGCCGTCGAGGATCGTGTGCCGCTTGCCACCGGCCGAGAGCAGGATCAGGGTCCCGGTATCGTGTGGGTGGCTGGCCAAATGCGTACGCAAGGCGGCGATTCGCTCACCGTGGTCGGCCCGGAGCCGTGGATCCCGCGGGCGTCGCCCGAGCCGGACGTGATCCGGGGCCGATACCAGGGAGAACGACCCACCAGTGTCCAGGTACCAGCTGGCGTCCGGCACGATGAACAACGATGGGATATCCGCCCGCTCGATGCGCACTCGCCGGATCGAGGCGCCTCCTGGGATCTCGCCAAGCAGGTGATGGCGCTTACGCAGGAGCCCATGGCGTCGCTCGTTCTGCTCCGGGTCGGTCGGATCGGCATCGGGACCCACCAGCCATCTGTCGGCTTCGTGGCCGGCAGGCCACTCGCTTGCGAGCCACGCAAGCTCTACGTGCGCGATCGTCAGTGGCTGGTCGTCGATGTCCATCGAAGTCCGCTGTCCGAGAGAAGTGAGCCTAAGGTCCAGGGTCCTGCGAGCCCCGCTGCGTCGGAAGTGGCTGTTGTGGTCGTGCGCGAGGTATCCGGCTTCCGTCGCTTCTGCCCGCACGATCCAAGGAAAGCGCTTTGGCCAGAAGAGGCCAACTTCCGACGAGCTCAGTTCTGGGGGTCAGAGGACGGGGGCGCTCCCGGCGTGAGGCGTATCGTGCCGAGCGCTCGCGGTGCGAACCGCGGTGTCGCCTCGCGGGGCACCCCGGAATGGTGGATCACAGATCTTTTACGTCAGGTTGCGCCATTGGGTGTTGACCGGGGTCACCGGTCCGCCTACCGTCCGATGCCGGTTGGAGGCATGTGTCAACGATTGGGGCGGTGGCAAGGATGCGTTCGTCTACAGCTCGCATCGCGGTGGCGCTCGGGGTTGCGGCAGGCGCGGTATTCGCCGCCGCCGGGCCGGCGCTTGGGGCGACGGTCGGTCGGTATGCGCTCAACCAGAGCATCCAGCCGTTCACCAGATCCGACGGCGCGGGCGCTCGCATCGCGCTGTCCGGCGACGGGTCAACGCTGGTCACCGGCGCGCCCGAGGCGACCGATGCCCGTGGCGAGATCATGATCTTCTCGCGGGTTGCCGGGACCTTTGCCGCAAGCCAGACGATCCAGGATCCGCTCGGCGCGTCGGGCACCCAGTTCGGACGCACGGCGTGGATCTCCGCCGACGGCAGCGTCATCGAGGCTCCGGTCATCGATGTTGCCTCCGGGCCGGGCGACCGAGATCCTGATGTACGTGCGCTCCGGCGGCACGTGGGCGCTTGCCCAGACGATCGCCGCGCCGACCGGTGTCACCGGCACCAACTTCCGCGGCGGGCCGCTGTCCTCGGACGGCAACACGCTGCTGGCCTATGACGCGACCGGGGCGATCTACGTCTACACCCGCTCGGGCTCGACATGGTCCGAGCACCAGGTGATCGCAGACCCGCTTGCTCACGGGTCGAACTTCGCACCCGCGGCGATCGCGGCAGGTGGCACGACCATGATCGCCACCGCGAGCACCGGGTCCGGACTGCAGACGGCGATCATCCCGTTTACCAGCTCCGGCGGAACGTGGACCGCGCAGGGTCCGGCGCTTAATGATCCGTGGTGGACCGCGTCGGCAAACCCGAACGACGGGTTCGGTGCGTCGGTGGCGCTGTCGTCCGATGGCAACACCGCGTTCGTCGGTGCGCCGCGTGCCGGCGGACTCGAGGGCGGGTTCGTCATCTACACGCGCACCGGGACGAGCTGGGCGCGCGCCCAGACCGTGAGCGACACCACCAAGAACTCCGCCGCCAACATCCAGGACGGGGTCGGCGACATGCTCGGTGTCTCCATCGCGCTCTCGTCCGACGGATCAATCGCGCTGATCGGATCGGACGGGGCGGGGCGGACCGAGGCGGGTACCCCCGGCCCGGGCGCGACCTACGCCTATGCGCGTACAGGCGCGATCTGGACCCGCGTGCAGACGCTGGCCGATGTCAACCGCGTTCAGTTGTCGTCGAACGGCGCTGTCGCCGAGGGCGTCTCTACCGATAGTCGCCTGTTTGCCGCGCTCACCGAGGCGCGCAAGGGCGTCCAGGTGCCCGGACTTGCGACGGCGTGGTCGGTCACGGGCAGTACCGTGACGGCGCAGATCACGCCCAAGCCAGGAGCCTCGCACTACACGCTGTACGCCACGTCATCGAGCGGCGCGGCACCCCGCACGGGGACCTGCGCGCTTGTGACGACCGGTGCTGGGCGGCGAGTGCGGTGCACGATCACGCTCGGGCCGGGGACGTGGACGGTGATCGACGAGGCCGAAGCGGCGAACGGGATCATCGCGCTGTCCTCGCGGCGGGTGTCGCTGAGCTAGCCTCGCTAGCCAGGGGCGCGGCTCGGGTTTTGGCGCCCGGGCTTGAGTTACACGGCGCATCACTCACATGTGGCATCGCTCGGGGCGGGTGTCTGCCGCGGCGGCTAAGAACTCCTAACAGAGTGATCTTGAAAGCCGGGGTGGTCTTGACCCGCTTTGGTGGACACCTGATAGTGGGCGATTGCCCACAGGAAGCAGTCCCAGGTGGGTCGTCAATCGAGGTTCCCCGAGGAGTTTCGATCCCCTATGCGAGCGTCGAATGAGCGTCCGGATAGCCCTCAAGCAGAGTGTTGTCCCGCCTTCGGCGCGTTGCAAACCCGGCAGTGGAAGTTCTCCGTCAAGAAGCCCGCCAGGAGCGCCGATCGCGGAAGGGGCGTCACCCGCCACGGCACACCATGCACCGAGCGGAGGAAGAGGCGCGATCGTCGGTTCGGGACCACGATCGCGACGGCACTTGCGAGACCGCCGCCTAGGACTACAGACCGACCCTTGCGCGCGCACGCTCGCCGCAGCTGCGTTGAATTGGTGATGCCGCGTCCGGCGGCCGATACGCTTCTGGTGGTCCGCACTCGAGCTGAGGGAGCCGACATGCACGAGGTGTTCGTGGTGGTGGTCGTCGGGCCGCACACGGTCGAGATCAGCGCCTATTTCGACCGGGACGCAGCCGCGACCCGGCATGCGGAGGTTGAGGCTCGCTACCGCGGCGAGCAGGTCGAGGTGGCGTTCAGCGAGCTCACTGACGGCCAGACGCTGACGATCTCGCACCCCTGACGGGCCGCGGTACCAGGATTTCCGCGGCCCCCGGCATGGTGGGGCATCGAGCACCGGCCGCTGTACAACGGTATGACGGCAGTCCCGCCTCCATAGGACGCGTGGTCGACACTGAAGGTGCGATTGCGTCTTCGTGTCCGTCGCGCGCCACGTAGGCCTCGGCCGACTGCGAAGGCAGTGCCCGACGCATCGCAGCGCCACGCGAGGACCTCACGCGGCGAGCTGCCTGCCCGTGACCGGCGTCGCCGGGCCGACGACCACATACGCCTCGGCCGACCCTGAGTGCTCGCCGACGAGCCACACCACCGCATGCACGATGGCCGCCACCTCGCGCTCGGCATCGGGCGCCCAGCGGACAGCTTCACCAACCACGGGAACGCGAGGCATGTTCACGAGCATCTCGCGCGTTCCCGTCTGGTCGTACAGCGCTCTCGCGGGGCCACCGACGTAGGCGAGTCGCACCTTAACGCCGCTTCCAGCCATCTCCGCCGCCCCTCTCCCGATCGCCCCATGTGTGATCGCTGCGAGTGCCTTCGCCCACATACTGATTCTGACACCGCGCACCGAAGACCCAGCGCTTTTCCGGATCCGCGACGTCGCACTTCCGACTGTTGCCCTGGCTCGACCCGCGCCGGATTGTCCACTGCTCGGCGAGGGCCAGGCTTCTGCCGCCGAGCGTCTGGAGATCGTGCGCACACGCTCGGTGTCATCACACGCTCTGGCCAGCCACGCTCCAGGCGCACCGCCGGCTGGGCAGGCGTGGAGCCGGCGGCGGCGATCTGCGGATCAAGCTCAACGGCCGTCGCGCGCGCAGTCGGTCAAGACGGTGATCGCGGCAGATCCGAAGCAGCCGCGCCGCATTGCTCCCTCGGACCGGGCTCGGTCGTCGCCCTCCGCCCTTTACCCGGTACCAGGAGCTGCACGTCCGTCGCGACCCGGCAGGTCGACAAGTTCATGCGCTGCCATCTGCTCCAGATACGGCGCCAGGTACCTGCCGGCAACCTTGCCGGGCGGCCACCACAGCGCCGAGGCGGCACTCGCGGTGCCGTAGCTCTCGTCGCGCCCGCCGGCCAGATCGCGCCGCAGGAACCGATCGAGATCGGCTGACCACACCAGCCCGCGCAGCACCGGCGAGGGCGGGATCTCGGGAGTGGTGATCCCCAGCTCGGCGCAGATCACCGCGGCGACGCGGTCGGCCTCCTGGCATGCCAGCCCGCCCTGTTTGACCGGGAATGGCCCGGCGTCACCGGCAACGAACACGCGCGGGGCGCCGCGCACCCGGCCGTGGCGATCGGCATCGACGAATCCGGCCTGGGTCTGGGAGAGCCCTGTCACGCGCGGCCCGCGCAGCACCGGCATGGCAATCACGATATCCGCGGCAACGGCGCGGTCCGGGACGATCTGCAGCACGCCATCGGCCCAGCCGCGCGTGATCGCGCCGGTGTGCAGCTCGATCCCCGCGGCATTCAGCGCGTCGGAGATCATCCGGGTCGCCGGATCCCCGAAGATTCCGAGCGGTGCGTCTTCGGAGGTGACAAGCAGGACCCCCGCTGCAGCGGCGCCGTGCTCGTCCAGGTAGTGACGCGCCATGAGCGCCAGCTCGTAGGCGGGGATCACCCAGCCCGGACCAGGCGGCACCACGAACGCGACCCGCACCGGCTCGCCGGTGCCTGCGCGCGCGGCGAGCTCATCGAGCGCGCGACCCATCCGCGGCACGTCGCCCGGTCCGGAGAACGTTATCCCCGGCGCGTCCAGCCACGCCTCGGCCCTGGCGCCGACGGCAACGATCGCGTAGTCGTACTCGAGCGTCCGGGCCTCGGAGGTGATGATGCGGCGGCGCGGCGCGTCAACCTCCCCGAGCATGCCGGGCACCAGCCGTGCACCGGCGCGCACCACCAGCTCCCCAAGCGGCCACCGGGCGCGCGGGACCGCGCGAAAGAGCTCGCCTGTGGCGGTCGGTGTCACGACGAACCAGCGGCGCGAGCTGAGCACATCGACCTGAACGGCCCCGGGTGCGAACTCGCGCAGGGCAAGCATCGCCTCGAGCGCCGCGAACCGGCCCCCTGCGATCAGGACTCGCACCGGCCGGTGTCCGGGAGAGGGTTGCGGGTATGGGTCGGTCATAAGCGCATTTGCCTCGCCGCTTGGACTGTCAGGATCATCCGGGTCGCGATACCTGCGACCCGCGCGGTCGCGATCGCTGATCGCTCGGCGGGACCCCTCACACTTCGATGATAGGCCGCGCAGGCCTCGTGCAGGCTGCCCCCGGGGACGCGTGCGACGATCAAAAGCGGGTCGCTGACGCGCCGACGGCGGCGGTCCGGCACGCAGCTTCCGGAGCGACCGGCACCCGGTCGCCGATGGCCGCGTTCGCCTGCTGGAGGCAGCGTGGGGCGCCACACGCCTCAACGCTTCGCCCGGTGCACGCCAGTCCAGGTGTGCAGTTCCCGTTCGGGCTCACCGCCGCCCGGCGAAGCACGCAGACAGTCCGTCATCTCCGGCCTCGCCGCGCCCGCCTCGGACGACCGCAGGAGGTCGGGGCGGCGGTCGCGTGGCTGTGGTCGGATGCTGCATCGTTTGTGACCGGGGTGGCCCTGCCGGTTAACGGGGGGGGGGGTTCGTGGCTCAGTAGGAGAGGGTGCCTATGCGACCGATGCCGCAGCCTCCGCGGCGCGTCGGGCCAGTTCGGCGCCGTAGTCCGTCCACTTGCCCTGGCCCCAATAGCGGTAGCAGCTGGTTTCGCAGTCAACAGATGAAACAGTGCATTGCGATAGCGCGGGTCGCGCGGCGATGCCCCCTGGCGTGAATCTTCTCATGGAACGGCGAGCTCGCTCCCTCCATCGGGCCGAGTACGTTGTCGTAGCCCCGCACCCAGGAAATGTTGTTCGTCCAACTGCCGCCCTCCATGTGGAAGCGGTGGTCTTCCTCGCGCAGTTCTTCGATCACGGTCGCCAGTCGTTCGGGCCCGCGCCCGGGCGAAGCGATCCCAGATGCTTTCTGCAGGACGGGCTGCAGCGCGGGAAACTCTCCCATTGACCCCGAGCGCGGCGAGATATTCGCAGGTACTCGGTGACATTCACCAGCGGCGTGTCGGATCCGGTCGCACTCGCGCAAGACATCGAAATACTTGCGGGGGAAACTCGTTCATCATCACCCCGCCGTTTTCGCCGTCGGCGATCTGGGTGACCAGCGGGGGCACGCTGTTGCCGCCCAACTCCACAGCGCGACAGGCTCTTCGCCTCGTAGTAGGGCTGCATCTGGCCGACCAGCTTGGTGTCGCTGCCTTGCGTCTTGATGATGGCGATGATGTCGCACGCAGTCGCCGCGCGGAGTTCCGGCACACCAGCCGATGGGGCAGGTGCTTTTGCTCGCGGGCCCTGTCCGTCGTCGGGCAGCTCGACGGTGTGCTCCTGCACCAACAGCCACGGCATAGCCGCATTCGCGCAGGGTCTTGCACGAATTCGTAGGCGACGTCGGGGTGGTTGGGCAAGGCCATCTCGGACGGCGAGAAGCCCGCGCACCCGCGCCAGGGCCTCCAGCCCGAAAATGCGCCGCGAAATGGTGCTGCCAGGCGCGCGACGTGCAGCGGTAGTCCTGCGACCGGCGTGGACGGGGCCACGGCATGCCCCCAGGGCGCGCCCAGCCACTCCACGGCATGGCGGTATCGGCGGTCGCAGGTGATGTGTCTGCAGGACATCGAAGACATCGTGCAGGCCCATTTTCCGCAGCCCATAGAGCAGCGTCCCGAGTATTCCAGCATCACCCGCGGCTGCTTGCCTTCGCGGATCAATTGCGGCATGAATTCGCCCATGCGCTTGTAGCACCAATGGAAGCGCCGGCGCATTGTGGTTGTCGCCGATCGCCCTGGTTTTCCATCATGTACTGCAGGTTGCTGATGATCCCAGCGGTTTGCAAATCCCGTCCGCCAGCAGGAATCAGCGGCTGGTGCATGTGCAAGGCAATGGCAAATGTGCTCGATACTGCAGCCAAGTCGATGGGGGGCGTGAGCGCCGAGCGTCTGCGCGCAGCGGCGATGGCCTCAGAAATGAGCGCCTCCTGACCTGACAGGTTGGGCAGGCCGTCGACATACTCGGGCAGGGTGCCGGTCATCTCGCCTCCGGGCAGCTCACTCGTGGCGGATGTATTCGTAGATGTTCAGGTAGTCCTGCCCGGGCCGCGCCCAGGAGTGATCGGCCGCCATGGCGTTTTCCATCAGCTGGCGGAATCCGACCGGGTCGTGGAACCACAGCCCGAACGCGCGGGCGAGCGCGGACTCGACGGCGGCGTTGTCGGCCTGATGAAACACGTAGCCGTTGCGCTCGTGCCACGGCCGGGTGGAATAGTCGCGGTCGAAGACGGTATCGAGCATGCCGCCCACGGCCCGTACGACTGGCACCGTCCCGTAACGCAGTCCGATCATCGGGACCAGTCCGCACGGCTCATACAGGCTCGGGACCAGAAGCAGGTCGGCACCGGCGTACACCAAGTGCGCAAGCTCCTCATGATAGGCGAGCTCAAGATGGCAGTCAGGGTCGTCGTTGAGGTGCTCCTTGAGCCGCCAGAAGTGATCGGTGATGGGGTTGCGGTGGGACGCATCGCCCAGGAGCACAAACTGGGCGCCCTGTGCCAGGGCATAAAAGAGGGCATGGTGGACCAGATTCATGCCTTTTTGCTCATCCAGGCGCCCGACGAAAGCGACAATCGGGCTCCAGGTACCGCGCAGCGAGAATCGCTCCCGCAAGCGCTCTTTGTCTGCGTACTTGGCATCGAGGCTCCCGGCCGAGTAGCACCTGGGATGAACCGGTCGATCTCCGGGTTCCAAACGTCGTAGTCGATGCCGTTGAGCACCCCGCCGAACTTGCGCTGGTGGCGAAACAGGACATCTGCGAGGCCGAACGCGCCGTCGCTGTTGCGTGCCTCGGCGGCATGGTTGGGCGAGACCGTGGAGACGAAGTTCGCGTACACGCATCCCGCCTTTCATCACGTTGAGCACCCCGTACCTGGCTCGTCGCCGAGCCGGTCGCGGTCCAAGAAGTACTCGGGGCCGACCGAGGTGCGTGGCCCACAGCACCTGCGCGTCAGCGTGGCCCTGATGGCGGAAGTTGTGGATCGTGTAGCAGACCCGCACGTCGGACAAGACGCCGCGGTACTGCTCGATAGAGCAGTACCGGCACCAGGCCGGTCTGCCAGTCGTGGCAGTGGATGACCTGCGGGCGTTTGCCGGCCTTCGCCAGGAACTCCAGTGCGGCCTTCGCAAAGAAGCCAAAGCGCATCACATCGTCGGCGTAGCCGTAGAAGTGCTCGCGCGCGAAGAAGTTGTCGGCGGAGTGCGGCTCGATGAAATAGCACTTGCGCCCGTGCACCCACCCGAAGAAGACCGTGCAATGAATGGCCCCTCCATACCACGGTACCCACAGGTCCTGGTAGCTGACCTGCAGATCCCAGATGTCGCGGTAGGACATGCCGGCGTACTTCGGGAGCACCACCTCGACGCTCTGACCCCGGCGCTCCAGCTCGTGGCTGAGCCCAAACACGACGTCTCCCAGCCCGCCCGCCTTGGCTACCGGGGCACATTCGGCAGCGATCATCACCACGTCCATCGTGCCTGTCCTGACTGGGGCGCCGGACGCTCGATGCCTGCCTGACGGGTCTGAGTGGATCGATCCGACGTCATTGATGACACGATGCGCTCGCACGGTGCGGACCCCGGGTGCAGGCGCGTAACATGCGAACTGCCGTATACCCCGGCGTGGATCATCGCGGCCGCGCTCATTGGGCACGGGCCGGACAGAGATCGGCACATGGACTCAACGGTCGCCCGCGCGCGGTCCGGCCTCGATGCCGTCAGCCTTGGCGCGCTGCGCTGCTGCGATCACACGACGCACCTCTACTGTCGGGACCACGAGGGCCACCCGGCTGGCCCATGCCCACGCCGCCAGCTCGCACCGGGACGCACCCGAGTCGGAATCCGCGATCGCCAGACCAATGTCATACAGGCATGCCCAGTAGCCCCTCACATCCCCGACGTACCGCAGTGCGACGGCGCGGCTGCCGGGGCCCAAGCGCGGTCGATCGGGTTCACGCTGAACCAGGGTGAGCTCATACCTGACACACAGCTCGCCGATGTGACGACGCAGGTCCTCCAATAACGCGGTCGTCATCTCCTCGCGGCAGGGCGCAGGCCTTGCCGGCTCGGTCTCCGCAATAGCGATGACCGGACGTGTCGCCATTGGCCGTAGCACGTCCGTTGCCGCGCTACGCCGCATCGTCTGCGCGAGCGTCCTCGTCCAGATCGAGGGCCGCGTCCAGCTGCGCGCCCCGGATGTGCGTCACCGCGACCGCGTCCGGTACGGCACGGGCGCGGTTGCGCCTAGGCCGCCGGTCGCCGAGCGCCTCCCACCCCGCTAGCGCCTCGAGCGCGGCACGCTGTGCGTCCTGTTCGGGATCGCGCCCCGACGAGCCCGTCGCAGTCATCCGCGCTGCCGGGAGCTCGAGCACACACAGCCAACGTCCGAGCGGCGAGGGCTCGGGAAGGCCCAGTTCATCGCGATCGACCCACGTCTCTCGGGCGCCCAGTGCGAGCGCCGCATCGAGGCGCTCGCACGTTTGCTCGCTGAGTTGATCAGTCGGGCGCAACATCAATCCCCTCCACGGACCCGGTCCTTGTTGGAGCATCCTCGGCGGTCTCGGCGGTCTCCTCGCCCGCCGGCTCGACTGCGCCGATGGAGTCGCGAAAGTAGCTGCACACCCGCCGCAGCAGTCCCGCCGCCCGCGGTGCGGGCGGGGCGGGTGTGGCCGGGTCATCGTTGGCTCGCCCGACCGAGATATATGCGCCGAGGTCCATGGCGATCTCTCTTGCCGTGGCCCGCACCTCAGCCCAGTTCTCCGATGCGACCGCGTCGCGCAGCGTCGCCGCGCGCACCACCAGCGATGCGCGCCGCTCCACGGAGAGACCGGCACGCGCGAAGTCATTCTCGCCCTGGCGCACAAACAGGATGACCGCCTCGGCGCGCCTGGCAGCAAAGGGCCGCCGCATCTCTGAAGGGCTTCGTGCAAGGTCGCCCAAGCAGCGGCAGACCCGGGTCGTCTGCGCACGCGGACCACATGCGGGGCCCATGATCGCCCCGGCCGCATCCGTTGGGTCCGAGATCGACGACTTCTCACGCACCGCTGCCTCCTCGATTCGCCTGACATGCCCGTGAGGACAGGAGGCGACGAGAAGACGATCCCCTCAGCGGGAAGGCCTGAGCGTCGACGCACCTTCGGCCGCTGCGCGCCAATCATTCGTAGCGCCGACACGAGTGACAGCCCCACGACGAACTGGAGGCACCACCCGATCGAGAAACGGCGCCGCGCCTACGTGGCCCGAGGTGCGGTCGGTGCAGGCAGGCTCCCACACACGCCCGGCCGCGTCAATCAGGAGCAGGTCGCATTATCGCGACGAAAACTACTCGGGCTCGCGCTCACACCGCACAGGCTTTCACGCGCGCGGTCGCGCTCTCGTAGGCGACGCACCCGGTGGCTGGACGGCCAAGACGCGACGGGCGACACGGCAGACTCATTGCGCGGCTCGATGAGCGCGCCAGATTGATGTCGGATCTTTGCGACCTAAGGGGCTGGGCTGTGCGGTGAGCGAATGAGTCAGCAGCGCCGTCGCGTCCCCGGCTCATCAGTGAATGAGGTACGTTTGCGCCGAGCTTCACAGCCCGCGCGGATCGCTGGCAGCCCGCTGCGGCACCCGGCAAGACCGGCTGGTAGCGGCATGCTGCCAGCCGGCACTCTCGGCACTCGCGCGATCCGTGGAGTCCCAGCCCGACATCGCGCGACGCGCAGGCGCCACCTACAGCCCGCCCGCTGCGCGTCTCGCTTCAGACCGACGTTGTGACCCACCGAGCGAAGGAACTAACAACGAATGCGCGCCGATGAGCAGCCACCGCAGATGGACGGACCCATGCTTGCGCACGTTACCAACGGGATCGTGCGCCTGTATGCGCACGGGTATGGGAAGGGGCCCGTCCGTGCCCGCTCACATCTGATCGGCAACATCCTCATGTGCGTGATGTTCGAAGGCCTCCTTCCTGCCGAGCTCACGCTGCTCGCCCGAGGCCAGGGCAAAGCGGTCCACGCGATGCGCCGCGCCTGGCAGGGCGCGATGCGCGAAGATTTCCGAGAGATCGTCGAAGGTGCGACCGGGCGGCGAGTCGAAGCATTTCTTTCGCAAGTGTCCCTGGAACCAGCCGTCCACGTCGAGATGTTCATGCTCGAGCCGGTGGACGTCACGGGCGGGGGGTAGAAGGGGGGCGATTCGGTCGAGCGTGCGGTGGGCGGCGCTTTCATGCCGTCCGATGGTCCCCGGCCCGAGCGATACTCCGCATGCCACGACATGAGGGGTGACGGCTTAGCACCCCGCCAGGCACCGGAGGCGGCCGGCTGCTGCTGCCCGGCGCGGCGGTCACCGGGCCCCTGCAACTGGGACCTCCTGATCTGGCCCCCTAGAACTGGACCCGTCTTGCGAGACCTATGACCCAAACCCGGGGGCCAACAGGGGGCCGCTGGGGCGTGTGCCGCCCTGCAACACGATGGGGATTTGTGCCGGATGGCCTTTGCCCCAAGGCGTCCGCATCCCCGCTCGCCCCCTGGTCCTGCACTTCGTGTCGCTGCGGTACCGCCGCACGCCACGGACACGACACGAAATACAGGACCCGCCGCTCTCGCCCCCGCGGCCTGACGCACGGGCTGGCGGCAACCACCAGACGAGGCACCATCCACCACCCGGGCCGACGAGCACAGCTTGTGGCGCACGATGCGGCCCAGTCGGTATCCGCGTTTCTCCTAGTGTTGGCCGTTGTCGTCGGTATGTGCTGGTTCGGCGGGTTACGCGGCTATCTGCGCCGGACCGCCGCGGAGGAACCGCTCGCCGCGATCGGCTTCGGCGGCGCGGTCATCTTCGCGGTCGGGGGTTGCATGGGTGTGACGCTCAAGGTCGCGCTCAGTGACGTGCCGAGCCAGCTAACGCCCGCTGCGGCGCAGGCGCTCAACGTCCTCCAAAACGACGCAAACGCTGTTCTGCTTCCCGCGGGCATCGCGGTGCTCACGCTTGGTTATGGCATTGCCATGCTCCGAGGTGGTCTGCTGCCGACTTGGCTCGGCTGGCTGAGCATCGCTGTTGCCGTCATTGCCATCGTTTCTGCGATCACGGCGGCGTCGGCGATCGCGACCCTCCTTGGTGGGGTGTGGGTGCTGATCACCAGCGTCGTGCTGTACCGGCGCAGTGGCACCTCATCGCAGGGCAGCGAAATCCAAGGAGTGGCCAACAGCGCAATACCGCCAAGCGGCTGACCCTCGTCCTGGCCGAGCTCCAGCCTGTGGCAGGTATGCCGGTCCGAAGCTCAGGAGTTGATCGCGGACCACACCGACCTGGTCGAACACCGGGCCTCGGACGAATCTATTCGTGGCCAGTCAGGAGTGCGGCTACGCGCTGGAAGTTGCTCGCCGCGCGGCAGCTGGATGGGGTCCCACGACGCGTAGGGAAGTGCGGCCGATGGACGTCATCTCCAGGGCGCGGCTTGTTCGTTCAGCTGGCGGTAGGTGAACCTCGTTCATTGGCTGCCGGGGGTCAACAGGTGGTCAACAGACCCCACGGCACTCGGCGGTAGTCAGACCGGGCTGCAACTGCGCAGAACACCACCAATTACTGGGATTTCTGGACAGAGATGTACTCAGCGGTACTCGGGGCCGACACTTCCTAAACCTGGTGTCGCAGGTTCGAATCCTGCCGGGGGCATTCACAGAAACCCCGCTCCGGCCTGGTTTCTCATTCACGTCGAGACATGCGAGGGCGCCTCTTCCGGGAGTCCGGCGTCTGACCGGCGCCACATCTGGATTTCCTGCTGGGCGAGCTCGACCCGAAGCGCCCCCCACTGACGCGGCGCCTGGCCTCGCTTCGACTCAGCCGGGATCTCGCCCCGTGGCAGTCCGAGCCAAGGGACACCCCGAGCGCGGTGCCACGCCCCCAGAGGGCCCATGAGCCCGCCCCCATCCAGCCGGGCACGAACACCGCCTGACCAATGGCGGTGGGTGCTCACCGCGGCTGCGACGTCATCACTAGGCGCCCGTCCTCCTCGGCGACCGTGACGCCAAACGGCCGGCAGGCCGTGACAAGCCGCTGCCGGATCCAGTCCGCGTCGGGTCCCACCGCGAGGCGAGTGTGGCAGTACTCGAGGCGGAGGGGGACTGCCTCGACGCGCGTGGGCCCCTCCGGCTCAAGCGTGACCAGCCATAGCAGGCCGAGGTCGTTTCGGAGCAACGGGTCGACGGCGTAGTCGTCGATGAAGTCTCCGAGGTCCCAAAGCGTCCGCTCTTCCATCCCGTGGAAGACGTGGGCCGAGTGGCCCGCCACGAGCGAGGCGCCGGCAGCCACCAGGGCGCGCCCCGCGGCCCGAACGTAAGGGACGGGCGAAGCCGCCATGTTCGGGCCCCAGTGTGGGGTGACGAGCACCGCGTCGCCCCGCGCCCGCGCCCGCTGTATCTCGTCCACCAGCCAGGCGGGCGGGCCCGCCTCCAGGTCAGCGTACGCGATGCCTGGCCGGTCGCGACCCGCGGCGTAGGCGGCGGGGTGGTCGCTCACCCCGATCAACACGAGCCGTTCGCCGCCGGCCTCGAGCACGGCGGGTGCGCGCGCCCGCTCGCCGTCTGGGCCGGCGCCCACCCACGCGATGCCCGCCGCGTCGAGATACGCCAAGGTGTCGAGCAGGGCGACCGCTCCGAAGTCCTGGGCGTGGTTGTTGGCGAGGGTGACGCAGCTGGTACTCAGTGTCCGGAGGGCCTCGATCGCCTCCGGGGGTCCCCGAAAGAAGAACGGCTTGCGGCGATCGGGCCAGCGCTCGCCCCGGGAGGAGATACAGCACTCGAGGTTCAGTGCCACGAGGTCGGCCTCGCGGCACAGGGCGACGACCTCCGCCGAGAACAGGCCCGGAACGCCGTGCTCGCGTATCCGCTCGGCCACGCCGCGGCCGAGCATGGTGTCCCCCGCCAACGCTATCCGCATGCGGCCGCCGTCCCCGTCGGAGACATCGGAGGCCGCCGTCGCCGGTGCCTGGGCCCCCCAGAGGGCCCGTCGAGCGACGCCTCGGCTGCCGCCGCGCCCTCGGCGTGGAGCGCCTGCTCCAGGTTCCCGTAGCTGAGGACACCGACGAGGGCGTCGTGCTCGATCGCCGCCAGGCAGCGCAGCTCGCTGTCGGCCATCCGGTGCTGCATCGTCTCGCTCACGGGTCGACGCGCCCCTCGGCGAGACAGCGGATCACGATGTCCCGGTCGGTCGCAACTCCGAGCAGGGATCCCTCATTGATGACCGACATGAGCCCGCAGTCCTGCGCCTTCAGCTCCCCCGCGATCCCGGCGGTCATCTCCGTGGGCCATACCGTGCTGATCGTCCTCGCCATCGCCTCACGAACACTTGTCGGCTCATGCTGCTCATCGCCCGGCCCCGGCCGCGGGTGCGGCCGGGGCGGCCCACGTTGGGACATCGTGCGGGCGTGTGGTCGACCCGCCGCCGCCCTACCTGACCCTCGCCGCCCCGGGCGGTTGGGCGCATCGGGGGAATCGGGCAGGGCGCCTGCGGAGAACTCCGCATCGCCCGGCTGGCCCACCGAGCCCGAGGACACTGCCCATGGCGAGGCCGGCGAGGCCGGGGGCGGTTGACGGGTCCCCGGCTTTCGCTCACGAACCCACGTATCCCGCGAACGAAGGGGGGCGGGCGCGTCGTTGCCCCGAGCGCGACTGGTGGCACTCCCGGATGCCCAGGGCGATGGACTCGACAACGCTGTGGGCATCCGGGAGTCGCCGGCCGAAGGCCGGCATCGAGAAGGAGCGGCGAGATGAAGGTCCGTGAGGCGATGGCCAAGACGATCAGCACCGCCAAGCCGAACGACACGGTCGCGCGAGCGGCGAAGCTGATGAAGATGGAGGACTGCGGCTTCATCCCCGTCGTGGCCGAGGACAAGATCGTTGGCGTCGTCACCGATCGCGACATCGTGATCCGGTGTCTCGCCGAAGGTCACGCCGACGTCTGACCGAGACGATCGAACACGTGATGACCCCGAGCGCCTGGACGATCGACGCGGACGCGAGCATCGAGGCGGCGGCGCACGTGATGGCCGAGCACGAGGTGCGCCGCCTGGCGGTGATCGAGCGCGACGCCCTCGTCGGTGTCCTCAGCTACGGGAACCTGGAGCAGGCGCTCCACGCCGAGGGCGCGGCGGCGGCCGAGGCGTCGCTCGGCGTCACGCACGGCGCCTAGCGCGTCGGAGGGAGCGAGGCTATGAGCTCGGAGAGCGGGGAGCAAGCCAGCTTCCAGGAGCTGGTCGAGCGGTATCGCCACCTGCGCGGCGAGCATCGCCTCACCGGGGTCGAAGGCACGGCACGGCGGCACCTCGAACGCGACCTGGCAGAGCTCGAGTCGCGCATCGAGCGCAGGCTTGCGCTCTGGGTGCCCGACGAGCAGGAGCGCCGGGCGTGGCGCGCGCACCTGCACCACGGTGGTCCGGCACCCTCCCTGCCACCGGTGCCGCCGCCGCTCGTCTTCCGCGGGGTGACCGCCGACGGAAGCACCGTCGAGGTGCGCGCGCAGGGGCCCCAGGAGCACCGCCTGTCCGTCGACGGCGCCCCGCACGGACCGATCCCGCCCGTTCCCAACGTCTTGCCCCACGAGGGCCTGCGCTTGGCAGGGATGCTCTGCCGCGAGACCTTCACTGCCGCGCCGGCCTCCCTCGACGACCTGCGCCGGCACGTCTCCGCCGGCGCGGGGAGCCGCCTTGGGAGCACGCGCCGGACCTGCTTCGCGACGGCTTGATCGATCCTGACTTCGGCCTGACGGCTCGCGGGCGGCGCGCCCTGACGGGGACCCCAACCTGAGCGAGCGACCGTCTCCGCGCTCTGGTGACGCGCGGTGGCCGAGCCGCGCGCGCCCGTCCCCGCCAGGGTCCATGAGGCCGGGCGCTGGCGATCTGTTGGCCGGGAGGAGGCTGGGCGGCGCGTCGAGGACTCGCGAATCCCGCTGCCGCTGCGCGACCGCGCCGAGTGGGCTGGTGGTTCAACGAAAAGAATCAGGCCGAACGCAGCGCGAAGCGCAACACGCTCGACCTCGCTGGGCCTCGCGCACGAGGGCATTCATGACCCGTCAAGTTGAAGTCACGCAGGGAAGACGCGAGCCACAGCCTGTTCCAGCGTGGCCCGCGGCCGGATTCCTAAACCTGGTGTCGCAGGTTCGAATCATGCCGGGGCATAACATAAACAGCCTGGAAAACGACTGATTTGGTCGTCGGCCTTGGTCGCATAATGCGTCGCGGCCTCGGGCGCCATCGTTCTGCTCTTGGTGCGGATCGGGGCCTTCAAGGGGCAGACGATCACGAACGATCCATGGCTGGAGGGCATCGGCCTCGCCCTCCTCGAGTCGACCGTAATACATTTTGTAGCACGCTGGTCCCGTGGCAGAACGGTACAAGCGCGGCTGGACGAACGCTCCGAGCAGGACCTCGCGTTGCTGCGCAACGAGGGCCGCACCGATTCGGAAGCGATCCGTCTGGCCCTGCACGAGGCCGCCGGGGCGCGCCGGCGCAAGAGCGCGCTGCGGCTCGAGGCGGAGGCTGCGGCCGCCGATCCAGAGGAATCGCAGAGGCACGGCGGATCCGGACGAAGAGGACGCAATCGCTGCCGCCTGGGTCGAATCCGAGTAGCGCGTGCTCCGAGGCGAGATCTTCCGTCTGCGGCTCCCGCTCGGCGCCCGTGGCTCCGAGCAGCGCGGCGCTCGCTACGCCGTCGTCGTCCAGGCCGACGAGCTGCTCGCGCTCTCGACCGTGCTCGTATCACCCACGTCGACTTCGGCGCCGCCACGCTCCTTCCGCCCGACGATAGAAGTCGCCGGCACCCCGACCCGCGTGCTCGTCGAGCAGACGACCGCGATCAGCCCTGAACGTCTCGGAGCCTCCGTCGGCCGACTCAGCCCCGCCGAGCGGCGCGACGTCGACGCCGCTCTACTGCTCGTCCTCGGGCTCTGACCGCAGCGCGTCTGCGACCACGCCAAGCGGGCCGCGCCGGTGCTTCGGCGCCGAGCTACAAACCCTATAGCCGACGAGACACAGATCCATCCTCATGCAAGACAAGCTGCATGATCGCTGTCCGGTGTATAGCTACGGCGTCCCGCCACCACAGGCGAAGCGCCAACAGCGAGCGAGCCCGAGGCAAACCAGGATCGATCCCCCCTGCACGCCGGCCCGTTCGACCCTCGTGATCCGGGCGTCGCGCCGGCCCTCGTTGGTGCGTGATGAATAGCCGGCGACCACCTGACTTCTCGAAGGTCGTCTCCCGGCTCTCGATTACGGAGCGCGAAGCCTAGACGACCGCGTTGAGGGAGCCTTCGCAGACATCACTCGCGCAACGCACGACGATCCCGACCGAAGCGTGGAGGCCACGCTCGAATGCCCGGTCGCGCGCCCGACGACCTTCTGAATCCGTCAGGCGCTCGAGTGCGACGGCTTCCGCAGGGCTTCGCGGAAGGTCATGAGCCGCCGCTCACCGGGGTCCCAGAGCTTGAGGCGAACCGCTCGCAGTCCGTCCAGGAGCGACAGGGTCGGAACTCGGTCCGAGGCCGCCTGCGTCGTGCGCCGCCTGGAGGTTGTAGTTGGGGATCCGCGCGCTCAGGTGGTGGACGTGGTGGAATCCGATGTTCCCGGTGAAGAACTGGAGGACCCTCGGCAGCTTCAGGTAGGAGCTGCCCCGGAGCGCCGCCTCGTCGTAGCTCCACTCCTCGTGTCGCTGCCAGTACGCGTCCTCGAACTGATGCTGGACGTAGAAGAGCCAGATCCCTGCCGCTCCTGTGATGAAGACCGGCGGAACGACGACGAGCAGGAGCGTCTGCCAGCCGACGAGCCAAGCGAGCCCCCCGATGAGCACGACGAGCGCGAGGTCCGTGGTGAGCACGCTGCGCATGAGCCTCGGACGCATTCCGGGCCTGACGAGCCGCGGGCCGATCAGCATGACCCACACGGGCCCGAGCCCGAACATCACCAACGGGTTGCGGAAGAGCCGGTAGCCGAGGCGGCCCCACCACGGGCGGGCCCGGTACTCCTCGATCGTCAGGGTCTGGACATCGCCCACGCCTCTGCGGTCGAGGTCGCCGGTGGTCGCGTGGTGTACAGCGTGCTTGTGGCGCCACCACGCGAAGGGGGTGAAGAGAAAGACTCCGATAAACCCCCCCAGCAGCGCGTTCGCCCGCTTCCAGCGGGTGAACGAGCCGTGGGCACAGTCGTGGAAGACGATGAAGGTGCGGACGAGGAAACCGGCCGCCGGAAGCGCGAGAACGAGCACGAGGACGAACGAGACTCCCGCAGCAACGAACATCACCGCCGTGAGTGCAAGGTAGGGGACGATCGACGTGGCCAGGTCGAACATCGCCGAGCCGAGCCGGGGCGTCATGTGGGGCGCCAGAGCCGTACGTCCCATGGGTGTCTGTTTCGAGCGACTGATGGGTGTCCTTCCGGCCTCGAGCGCCGCAGCAAGCCGCTCGCCAGGATGGCCCCATGGTAGACGACCGCGTTGCCTCGCAGGAGCGGCTGACGTGCACACGTCCTGGGGGCACGGGTGGGTCTGCTGCACGATCCGGTGACATCCGAGCTGTGGTGCCGAGTGGCACTGCTGAGAGGATGTCTTCATGCCCAAGCCTCATCCGAAGGAGTTCCGGGATGACGTCGTGGCGGGCGCGCGACGCCGCACCCGTATGCCACCTTCACAACTCGGGTGCACCTTCAGGGGCCGTGGCCAGCCAGTGTGCGGCGCATCGGCATCACGTGTACCGAAGGCGGCTTGAGCACCGACGTCATTCGTCGGCTCGTCACGCGCGGGGATCCAATCGCCAAAATGCTTGGCACAGAGGAGTGGCTCGACGCGGCCAAGTGGGACCTGTACGAACTGCCGACAGGACACTGGGCGATGCTCACGATGCCTGACGCGCTCGTAGATCTCTTGCATCTTGTCGCTCTCGATACCCGACGGAACTCGGAGCAGGACCGTGAGCCGGGCTTGTGATGCCCGCGCATCGCCGCCTAGGTCACATCTTCTTCGGTCAGGACGACCTTCACCTCCGGGCCTACCGGCTCGATGATCTCAGCGCTCGGATCGGTAGGGGCGCCGTAGATGAGGAGCACCAAGTCCCCCGGTCCATCATTTGCGATCTTGATCGGCGTGGCGGGCTCCACGACGGCAACCGACTGCGGGGGCAGCACAAGTGATTCGGGCGGCTCACCCACCTGCAGGGTCAGCGCGCCTTCGAGGACGACAAACACCTCTTCTTGGACGTGGTGCACGTGTCGGTGACCGGCGGCGCCCGGCGGATAACGCCACAAATTGGCTCGCGAGTGCCGGAGTAGTCCCGACCGCGAGATTTCGACTACGCCTCGATCGCGCTCCCCGGGCCGCCAGCTTGGGCGCTGGAATGTGTGCTCATCGCCGCGGTAGATGCGGTAAGCCATCCGCTGATCGCCTGACTCGTTGGTTTCCATGTGGCCCGCAGCTCCCATCTCGTGGGCACTCTTAGCGGGCGCCTAACTTATCCTCCGCCCTTGGTGTGACGACCAGACCATTCTGCGCTGGTGCGTGCATCAGTGGCCTCACGGTGTGGCGATCGATCGACGAGGGCCCCGGCCGCTGCCTCGAGCCGATCGTCGTCCCAATAGACCTGGGGGGGGATGCTGCCGATGCGCACCAGGACGCTAGGAACGCCTGCGATCCCAGCCTCAAGGGCAGCATCGGTGGCCGCGCGCAGGAGCTGCTTGATCTCCGGGCGGCGGCGTAGGCCAGCAGGGCGTCCGGGCTCTGGCCGCAACGCTCGACCGCTCGGGCGTCGATGCGCGGGTCGACAAGCGGACGGCCTTCGGCAAACTGGATGCGAAACGCCTCACGAGCGAACTGCTTGCCAAAGCCGCGCTCAAATGCCGCGATCGCGACCCGCATCGCCAGCAGGCTGTCATTGGGCCCTGCGACCTTCGGGTTATGAGACGCCTGGATCTAGGTCAGCTGAGGCCAGAACCGCATGCTTGAGGCGTGCTCGATGGGCCGAGATCAGCCCGGTGCAGCTCCGGTGGCCAAAGGTTGGGCGAAGAGTTCGGAGGCACGTGCGACCGGCGCGCGCCTCCCTGCCCGGGATCACCAAGCCGTTCAGGGGCCTTCCATGATCTGCCACTCCCGCGACGCATGAGGCTGCCGCGGGCCACCCCTCGGTCTATGCCCAGAATGAAGGCCGGGCACTCCCAGTCGCAGATCTCCGAGCGCTACATCCACGCCGCCCAGATGCTGCGTCCGGGCGCGGCCGCGAAGGGGGAGGCGCGGATGTTTGCACTGACCGAGGGGTTGCTAGGAATCCGTGCAGGTGACCCGGGCTCGAGGAGCACGACCCGCGCGGCGACTCCCAGCAGTCGTAACGTCGGCGTCGGCCGTGAACGTCGCCGACGACCTTGGTTGGCACAACCCGAATCACGTGGAATTCGTGTCCATTCGACGTTTGACCCGAGACGCGCCGCCATGACGGCCCCGAGTGCCGCGCTCCCGTGGCAGGCTCACCATTCGGGCTAGAAGGACGCCGTGCGGCGGTCTTGGCGATCATCTCCAGGTGGTTGACAACCGGCTTGTGCTTCGACTGGTCGAGCAGGATCACGATAATCCTGTTGGTGTCAGTCCGATCCCAGACCCCACACACGTTACGTGCGGACCCCTTAATGCCCTGATAGCCGATCGACTGCTGAGCACCGAAGTGTGGCGGACCAAACACATTGCCGTGCAGCGCCTTCATCACGGCGTAGCACCCCCCCTCGACATCGCTCAGAGTCGCATCGAAGCCGGTGGTCTGCCACTTTACGCGTCGGGGCCTTGGTCGGTGATCCATGTCCTGATGTACGCCGACGCGTAGGTGCCGTTTGCGAGCTTCTGTTGAACCTGTTTGTACGTCTTCGGCTTACTGCCGCTCCAGGCGGCGATCGAACAGTTCGAGGCCACCTGACCGTCGGTCTCCACCGGATAGGACGACCCGATCACCGTTGTCTCAGCGACGTGCGGAAGGCCAAGAGCCTTGGCGATCCCAGCCTTGCTGATGAGCGCGCACGGACTCGTGGATTGATCGAAGGCACTACCCGGGGTCGCCATCAATATGAGGGCACCAGCCGCGACCGCTGCCAACCCACTCACGAACGCTAGAGAACCCATCCTTGCATGCATCGATGACTCCGTTCATCGAAAGTTATGGCCTGCAAGGGCCACCCCACTCCTTGGGAGTCCACGCACCGAACAGTGGATCATCCGGATGCTAGGCGGATGCCCACCGGCAAACGCCTTGTACCGAGGTGCGCGGCGCGCGGACACGCGCACAATGTTCCCACTCGCCTCCCCGACCTACAAGTTCGCGGCCAGCACGAGACCGCACGCCACGGGGAAGTCGCCCTGTCCGGGGAGATCGGAGAGGCGGTCTCTTCGTGAGTTATGAGACGACGCGACCTAGGTGAGGTTGGGCCACATCGGCGCGTTTGGCGCACCTTCGGAGTCAAGTCCCGGGACGTGGTGTAGGAGATCGTCGGTGAGGGCGGCGTCTCATGCCGCCTGCAGCTCGCCCACCTCCTTCGTCTCGTGGCCTTGGCCCTCGAGGGCCAAGGCCAGCGACTCGGCCGACAGGTAGCGTCGGCTGACCAGCCACTCGTCGCACTGCTCGATCAGCAGCGCCCCGGCTAGGCGGATGAGCGCGGCATCGTTG
>CAVYHI010000019.1:0-11163 GCA_963768285.1 uncultured Thermoleophilia bacterium | reverse complement strand
GTCTCGCTCTGTTCGGGATCCTCGTGCGGACGGCCTTTCACACGGTAAACGCGGCCTACGCGAATCTCATCAACGACATCGGCATTCTCGTCGCCGTCTACTACGGAGCGACCGGCTTGGGATGCGCATGGGCGTTCCGCAAGGTGATGTTCCAGAGCGCCCGCTTCTTCATGTCGGGAGTCCTCCTGCCTGCCCTTGCCGGGCTGTTTTGCTTCTGGGTCGGCTACGAGGTCATCCATCAGTCGGGGTGGGCCGCTTCGGCAGACGTTCTGGTGGTCATGGCCCTCGGCATCCCGCTTGTCTGGGTAGCGCAACGTCGGAGCCGGAGCGACTTTTTCGAGCAACGGCCCATCGCATACGCCTCTATTGTTGCCGACGTGGTCGTCGTCAACGACGAGTAGGCGCTTCGCGGCGGCTCGTCGGCGTCAACGTCGCTCAGGCGGCGAACACCGCGGGGACGCGGCGGCGGCGGTCGTAGACGCATCGGTCCCAAGAACCCACCACGCAACGGCGCACTGCGGGGCGGGCGCTCGGGCCGACTCCGGATGCCGCCGATCCGTATGCCCCCTACCCTGGTTGGGGTCGTCGACGCACAGAGGTGAGACATGGAACGCGAGGCGGTGACCGACTCGCAGACAGGTACCGGCAGTGCGCACGACCCACGGCCGCCACTGATCGAGCTCCAGCACGTCTCCCGCCGTTACGTGATCGGCGCGGTCGAGGTGCGGGCGCTCGAGGACGCCAGCCTCGAAATCGCCGAAGGGGAGTTCGTGGTCGTGCTCGGTCCGTCCGGGAGCGGCAAGACGACCCTCCTCAACCTGATCGGCGCCCTGGACACACCGACCAGCGGCAGGATCCGCGTCGCGGGCCGGGACGTGACGGGCGCGTCGCGGGCCGAGCTGTTCGCACTGCGACGGCACACGGTCAGCTTCATCTTCCAGAGCTTCAATCTGTTTCCCGGTCTCACTGCCCTCGAGAACGTCGAGTTCGGTGCCGACGTCGCCGGGCGCAGTGACCCCCGCGCGCTGGCGCGCGAGGTGCTGGACACGGTCGGCCTTGGCGAGCGCACGCGCCATTTCCCCCACGAGCTCTCGGGCGGGGAGCAGCAGCGCGTCGCGATCGCGCGCGCCCTGGCGACCGGCAACCCCATCCTGCTGGCCGACGAGCCGACCGGCGAGCTCGACTTCCGGACCGGCGTCCAGATCCTCGAGCTGCTGCACCGGCAGACCCACGACGCCGGCCGGGCGGTACTCATCGTCACGCACAACCGCGAGATCTCGCGGATGGCCGACCGGGTGATCGAGCTCTCGAGCGGCCATATCGTGGCGGACGGCCCACCCGCGGGGGGCCGCGCCGCGATCTCCGAGCTGCGCTGGTAGGGTGGGCGGCGGGCGCCTCTGGCTGCGCTGGTCCTGGCGCGACCTTCGCGCGCGCTGGCTGATGGTGATCGCGATCGCCGGCGTGATCGCGATCGGGACGGGACTCGCCACCGGTCTCGGCAGCATGGAGACCTGGCGCATCCAATCCAACGACGCGAGCTTCGCGGCGCTCAACGCCCATGACCTGCGGGTCTCGCTCGCCGACGGCAGCTACGCCCCGGCCGGTGAGCTGGCGACGGCGATCCGGGGGATCCCGTCGGCCGCCGGGATCGCACATCTCGACGAGCGCCTGGTCGTCTACACCCAGATCGACGCCTCGCAGGCCGGCGAGACCATCATCGTGCCGGCGACGCTCTACGGGGTCCCGGTCGGGCCGGGGGTCCACGTCGACACGGTCCGCGCCGTCAGCGGGCGGCCGCTGGGGCCCGCGGACGTGGGCGGGCCCGACGTCCTGCTGGATCTGCTGTTTGCCCGCACGAACGGTCTCGCGCCGACCGGCACGCTGGTCGCAGGCAACGGTGCCCGGCTGCGCTACGTCGGGCTTGCCACCTCCCCCGACCAGTTCATCCGCACCACCCCGACCGGCATCCTCAGCAGCTCGAGCGGCTACGGGGTCGTGTATGCGCCGCTGGCGACCGCGCAGCGGCTCGCAGGCCTGCCCGGCCGCGTCAACGAGGCGGTGCTGACCCTGCGCGATCCACGCGCGACCGCGACGGTCGCGCGCCAGATCGAGCGTGTCTTTGCGACGGATCCGCGCCTCGCCCGGCTCGGCGCGACGCTGACCCAAAAGACCGACGAGCACGCGTACAACGTGCTCTACCGCGACGCGCACAACGACCAGCGCGTGTTCACGGTGTTTACCGTGCTGGTGCTGTTCGCCGCGGCGCTGGCGGCCTTCAGCCTGATCAGCCGCGTGGTCGAGTCGCAGCGGCGAGAGATCGGCATCGGGATGTCGCTTGGTGTCCCGCCGCGGACGCTTGCCATCCGGCCGTTGCTGCTCGGTGTCCAGATCGCCCTCTTGGGCGTCGTGCTCGGGGTCGTCGCCGGCCTGGTCATCGGCGCGCAGCTGGTCGCCGTCCTCCGCCAGCAGACCGCGCTGCCGGAGCTGCGCACCGGTTTCCAGCTGTCGATCTTCGCGCGCGGCGCGACGATCGGCTTTCTCGTCCCGCTCGCGGCGACCCTCTACCCCGTCTGGCGCGGCATCCGCATGACCCCGGTGGAGGCGATCCGCACCGGCCCCCGGACCACACAGGGCGCGGGCCTTGCGGGGCTGCTGCGCACCGTACCCCTGCCGGGCGGGACCATGGCGCAGCTGCCGTTCCGCAATCTGCTGCGCACCCCCCGGCGCACGGCGATGACGCTGCTGGCGATCACCGCCGTGATCACGATCGTCATCAGCTTCGCCGGGATGATCGACTCCTTCGAAGCGACGGTCGATCGCGGACGCGAGGTCCTGCTCTCCTCCGCGCCCGAGCGCGTCGAGGTGTCCCTCGAGGCTCCCATACCGCTGACCGCGCCGGCGGCCCGCGACATCCTGCGTAGCCCGCTCGCGGCACGCACGTCAGCGGGCATCGAAAGCGTCGGCCGCGTCGCGGCCAACGGCCGCACCCTCGATGTCGGCCTGGACCTGCTGCCGGACCACGGCGCGGTCTGGCTCCCCACGCCGACGCAGGGGCGGCTCCCCCAGCGCGCCGACGACATCATGCTGTCCGAGAAAGCGGCGCACGACCTGGGGGTCCATGTCGGCGAGGTCGTCGTGCTCTACCACCCGCAGCGCAGCGGCTCCGGCAGCTTCCGTCTGGCGGCCCAGCCGGTTGTGGTCACGGGCCTGCACGCCAGCCCGGTCCGGGCGACCAGCTATATGGCGTACGACGCCGCGGCACCGGCGTTCGGGCTGGCCGGCACCGCCAACAGCATCGTCATCGAGCCGCGCGCCGGGGTCAGCGCCAACCAGATCGAGCGCGCCCTGTTCGGGCGCCCGGGCGTCGCGTCGGTGCGGCCGGTCGCCGCCGCAATCGACGACCTGGCGGGCGCCGTTGCGCAGTTTCGCGGGGTGATCCAGGTGGCCGAGGTGGCCGCGCTGATACTGAGCCTGCTGATCGCCTTCAACGCCACCAGCATCAACGTCGAGGAACGGCGGCGCGACGTCGCCACGATGTTCGCCTACGGCCTACCGGTGCGCCGGGTCGTCCGCGTCGGCGTGGTCGAGAACACCATCATCGGGGTGCTCGGAACCCTCGCCGGAATCGGACTGGGCGCACTGGTGCTCGACTGGATCGTCTACTCGCTGTTCCCCCAGACGTTTCCCGACGTCCAGGTCGTGCCCGGAATCGCGCCCGAGTCACTCGCGGTAGCGGTCCTGGTCGGCATCGTCGCGATGGCGGCGACACCGCTCGTCGTCCTCGGCCGGCTGCGCACGATGGACATCCCCTCGACCCTGCGGATCGTCGAGTAGGCCACCAGGCGACGCGGGCGCGCCATAAGCGCCGTTCGGCACCGCCCGCGATCGGCACCGGAGCCCCAACACTCGGCCGCGACGGCACCAAGCGCGCGAGACGCGGTGTCCGGGGCGAGCATCGACATACCGGCGTGTTCGACAAAGGCGAGGACCCGATGCCTGAGACGGACGTCGCCACGGTTGTCCTCCGGCGAGTCGAACCAGTGCAGCCGGAAAGCAGATACCCATCCTCGATGGACGCCAAACGCACCGCGCAACGCCGAGTGATGCCGGGCGTACCGGACGGCGCGCGGGACCTCGTCGCGGCGGCGCGT
This sequence comes from uncultured Thermoleophilia bacterium, assembly GCA_963768285.1. Lineage (GTDB taxonomy): Bacteria > Actinomycetota > Thermoleophilia > Miltoncostaeales > Miltoncostaeaceae > CAITWD01. The sequence goes on along the minus strand of CAVYHI010000019.1, from coordinate 7,012 downwards.
GGGTGCACGCACTGGGCCGTACCCGGAACACAAGCGGGGTCACGGCCAGGCCGGCGGGCAGGAACATCATCACGCCGACGGCACGACGCCAACCACGTGCCGGTGCAGCAGGCCGATCCCCGTCGCGGCCGTGCTGGCCGATCGCGCGAGCCCCAAAGCTGTACCGTTTGCGCCTCCAGGAGGAGCCATGGCCCAGGTCCAAGTTGATGGCCTGACCATCAACTACGACGCCCAAGGCGAGGGCGATCCGCTGCTGCTCATCCCGGCGCTGGCCGCCGATTTGAGCTGTTACGCCTTCCAACTGCCCGAGTACACGAAGCACTTCACCTGCATTTCGATCGACCTCCCGGGAGCCGGGCGCAGCGACAAACCCGCCGGTCCGTATTCGACCGTCGGCTACGCGGATCAGCTCGCGGCTTTCCTGAGTGCGATCGGAGTCGAATCCGCCCATGTGTCCGGTCTGTCGCTTGGCTCGGCGATAGCGACACACCTGGCAGCGCGGCACCCCTCGCGGGTGCGCTCGCTCACCCTCAACAGCACCTGGGACACCACCGACGCGCTGCTTCGGGTCCGCATCGAGAACTGGCGCGCGCTGGCCTGCGCGCTTCCGAGCGTCACCGACGCGCTCATCCTCGGGATCTTCCCATGGTGCTTCACACCGCAGATGTATGCGGAGCGGCCGGACTTTGTCGCCGACCTCGAGAACTTTGTGCGTGGCCTTCCGGAGCAGCCCCTCGATGCATTCTTGTCCCAATCGCAGGCGGTACTCGAGCACGATGCCGCCGGCGTGCTCGGCAGCATCAGCGCGCCCACCCTCATCACGGCCGGCGCATGTGACCAGGTCACGTCGGTGCGGTTCGTCGCACCTGTCAGTACGGGCATCCCCAGGAGTGAAGTGGTTGTGTTTGAACGGCTCGCGCATGCGGGCCTGAATGAGGACCCGGATACGTTCACCAACGCAACGCTTGCGTTCCTGCTGCGTCACGCGTCAGGGGCGCCTGGCGGCTAATTGTCGTTGGCTGGCCGTCGCTCAATACGCCGCGGTCTCACGCTCCACGACAGCGATGGCTGCGACGGTCTCCGAGATGGGCTGTGTGCCAACTGCAGCCGCTTGGGGGGCGACCAAGTACGCCAGAGTGGCGACAGCATGGCAACACGCCACCCTGTATCGACCGCACGACGCTCGGAGGCGAAGCGGCCGAAAGCGGCTTGAACAAGGCGGTCACCGCCACGGACCGCAATCAGCCACGAGCGCCGCGGCGTCCTCCTCATGAAGCGGTCAGCGGTTCGAATCCGCTCGTCGGCTCTTCCCCGTCACCCGGGGTGACGGGATCACTCCCCGGGCCGCTGCGGGCCTCCGCCGCCGTCTAGCCCAAACTTGGCGCGTCGCTCCACCGGCACGAGGTCGAGGTACTCGGGATGACCCTCGATGAAGGCACGGACGAACGGGCACAACGGCAGCACCGCCAAACCCTGAGCCCGCGCGCTGTCCAGTGCGGCTCTCACCAGCACCGTTCCTAGGCCGGCGCCGCCGTGTGCAGGGTCGATCTCGGTATGTACGAACAGGATGACGCCCGGTCTGCGCCGGTACTCCGCAAACCCTGCGACGCCCCCGTCAACGGCGATCTCAAAGCGCCCGCGCTCGGGGACGTCGGTCACGGTCAGCGTCATTGCGGCCGATTATCGCAAGCGCCACCTGGAAGTGGCCCACCGAACGGCGCAGAGCGGCGGCACCATCACCCTGGAGGTGCGCACCCCGGCCGCGCCAGTCACACGACGTGGTGGTGCGCCCTCCGTCGGTGACCCACAGCGCTCGCATGTCGCGGCCAGGTGCACACGCTCCGGATCGCCGAAGATCGGCCGGCGAACGGCTCGGGGATGACCCCGCGGTATTTCGCGCCGACCGGGGCTTCAGCGTCTGGTGTGGTGCGGGCGGCACGCCGTCCGGAGGGCCTTTGGTTCAAGCCACTCCGCGGCGACTAACCCTGGCGCGTGCCCAGCGTTCGGCGTAGGAAGTCGTACTCGGCGGACTGCGCCGCGTCGGCGACGCTCATCGGCAGCGAGATGAATCCATGCGGCGCCTCGGGCCAGATACGCAGCTCGGTCGCATGCCCCGCGGCGCGCCAGCGCGCCTCCATGAACAGCGTGTCGTCGAGCAGGGCATCTTGCGTGCCGACCGTGAAGATCGCCGGGGGCATGTCAGAGAGCCCGGCGAACAGGGGCGAGATGTCTGGGTCACGGCGCTGCTCGCGGTCATGCATCGGCAGGAACTGGTCCGCGAACCAATTCAGGATGGGCTCTGAAAGCACGAGATTGCGCTCGCCCCAGAGACGCTGACTGGGTGTCATCGACAGGTCGAAGTCGCCGTATTGCAGCACGGCCGCCTCGAATGCACCCGTGATCCCATGCCGGTCGCGCAGCCGCAGCAGGGTCACCGCAGCAAGGTGCCCACCGGCCGAGTCACCGCCGATGGCCAAGGCTCCGACGCGGCCGAGTGTGGCCGTCGCTTCGTCCCCGAGCAGCCACAGTGCGGCTGTCTCGCAGTCGTCGGGGGCCGCCGGGTAGGGGTTCTCGGGGGCCAGGCGGTAGCCCACGCTCACCACCGTGAGACCGGTCTCGCGCGCCAGTCGGTCCAGGCGCGGGTCCTGCAGGTCGTTGCCGCCGAGTGTCCATCCCCCACCATGGATGTGAAGGAACGCTCCCGTGGGCTCCCGATCCGGCGCGACGATGCGCAGCGGGAGGGGGCCGCCGGGGCCGGCGATCTCGATCGTACGAGCGTTGGCCAAGAAGACGGGCGGGGGGGAAGATGCCACGACCCTCCCGGCGGGCGCGGCGGGTCTGCTCCGGCGGGACCGTATGAACCGAGGGCTCCGCGGCCAGCAGGCGTTCAAGCTCCAGGTTGAACGCTCGCGTCTCGACGAGCAGCGTTTCAGGGTCGTACGTGCTCATGGCGTTTGGCAACCCCCCTGTCGGTCGGATCCTCACCGGGTGACGAACCCATCATCGCCGTTGGCGATCGCGGGTGAGCCGCGGCGGTCAGTTCGCATGAGCTGTCGTGTTGCGTGATCGCCTGAGGCCACGGTCGCATCTCCCTCCTGGTGGGGCGATCGCTGCCGCTCCCGTCGAGCTCCAAGCGCGTCAGCGGGCGTCGCTGACGCGCTTGGGCCGGACACCCGACCGATGCGGCCATCCCGGTGGCGGCCGTGGGAGGCCCACACGAAAGGGCGGTGACGGAGAGCGGGGTTCCTGCTGCGCGTCACGCCGCCTGCCTTCCTACTGGGGACGAGCACCGAGCCGCGCGGCGGCGCGCTCCCAGACCCGCATGGTGCGCTGCAGGCGTATGTAGCCGATGCCGCCCCAGACGAGCTGGGTGGCCAGGCTGACGCCCGTCCACGCGAGCACCCCGGCCGTCGCGACCTTTGCGGGCGCGCCGGCGCTCACGAGCGCGAGGATCGCCATGCCCTGGACCCCGCCGATGCCGCCCGGCGTCGGGATCAGCGCCCCCACCTGGCCGAGGCAGTAGGCCATGAGCATCACGGCCAGCGGAAGCGGGGTGCCGACCGCCCGGTAGCAGAGCCAGAAAGACGCCGCGTCGAAGAGCGGGTTGATGATGAGGCCAGTCACAACGGCGGGACGCCCGAGGCTGCCGGCGGCGTCCTTCACGCCCATCGGCATGCGCTGAAGGAGGCCCCGCACCATGGCGCCGACACGATGGGCCCGGGACTGCTCGACCTCCCAACCCTCCGCCTTCGCGGCGGCGCGGGCCGGCTTCGCGTAGCGGGCCGCGGCCAGGACCGCGAGGATGACTGCCAACGCACAGGCCGCCGGAAAGATCGTCAGCCAGGTCGGCAGGTCGCCGGGAACGAGCCCGACGCCGAGCAGCATCCCGAACACCACCAGCGCGATCACGACTACCGAGTTCGAGAGGATCAGGAACGCCGTCGTGTACTCGGCGAGCTCCTCGGGGGTCAGCGCCGCTCGCGAGAGAAACCAGAACTCGGCAGCGAACCCGGTGGCCGCGCCCCCAGGGAGCGTGTCACCGAGGAAGAGGCGGCTCGTGGCGACCTGCGAGCTCTCGCGTAGGCCGAGCTTGCGCGGCCTCGTACCCTGGGCGGCGCCGTGTGCCTCCACGGCGCCGCCGTAGACCCCCCACAAAACAGCAGGACGTAGCCCGCGATCGAGACGACATCCATGAGGCCGGCAAGCGCGAGAAGCGTGGGGTCGCCGTGGCTGACCCGGTGGGCGACGGTCGGGATCGCTGAGGCGAGCCCGATGGCGATGAGCAGACCAAGCGCGAACGCCGCCAGCTTTCGCAGGGCTGCGTGCCGGACGGCCCGGACCCTGGTCGAGTGCGCCGGTATCGTCATCACCGAGGCCACCATGTCGGGACGACCCGTACGCGACCCATCGGGCCGCGAACAGCGCCCGCAGCTTGGCCACCGCGGGCGCTCCCCGGAGCCCCGCCTCGGTGCGATCTGGGTGGCAGGCGCGGACGATCGGCCAAGCGTCGGCGTCGGCGGCGGGATCGCGTCCATCCGCCAGGAGCGTCGGCGCACCTGGAACGCCGGCACCCATCGCAGTAGCGCAGCCTCAAGAGCCCTCCCTTGAAATGCCGCCGCGATCAGCCTAGACCCTCCGACACGCAGGACGCGGCACGTATCGGGACGAGCGCGCCGGGGCGGGTCCAACCCCGTGGCACCGTACCCGCTCGATGGACCGCGGATGCGTGTCCGGTCGCTCGTAGCGCCTCGCCAACCCCCAAGCTGCCAGACGCGGAACTCCCCGCTCGATGGGGTTCGCGCGGTGTTACGCGGCGTCCGCGTACCGACAGCCGAGGTCCGCCCCATCACGGGGCTGCACGCGCTGCAGCACGTCCCGTTCGCGCCGAGGCCGGCGCGCAGCCGCTCCGGGAGCGACACGTCAGCTCGTGCATCCCGAAGCCCCGATCTTCGAGGTGCGGCGGCTCCGTCGGACGCAGTCGCCGCCAAACTCTGCTACTTGTCTCCCGACACCGGTCACCAAGGACAAGGAGCACAGACATCCAGGTCCCGGGCCCCCTGCGTGCGTTCGGCAGCCGCGATATCGCCGTGGACCTCGGTACCGCGAACACCTTGGTCTACGTCCACGGGCACGGCATCGTAATGTCTGAGCCCTCGGTCGTTGCCATCGACCGGGATACGGGCGAGGTCTATGCGGTCGGCACGCAGGCCAAACGCATGCTCGGCCGCACGCCGGCCAACATCACAGCGATCCGACCCCTCAAGGACGGCGTGATTGCCGACTTCGGCGTGACCGAGCAGATGCTGCGGTACTTCATCCACGCGGTTGCGAAGAGCCGGTGGGCGCGTCCGCGCGTCGTGGTCTGCGTGCCCTCCGGCGTCACCGGCGTGGAGCGGCGCGCCGTCGAGGAGGCAACGCTGTCGGCAGGAGCACGCCAGGCGTACCTGATCGAGGAGCCGATGGCGGCGGCGATCGGCGCGGGCCTGCCGGTCGCAGAACCGACCGGGAGCATGATCGTCGACATCGGCGGGGGCACGAGTGAGGTGGCGGTGATCTCCCTGGGTGGCATCGTCGTGTCCGTATCGATCAGGGTAGGTGGCGATGAGATGGATGAGGCCATCACGGCATGGGTCAAGCGCGAGCACCACCTGATGATCGGTGCGCAGACCGCCGAGGCGGTCAAGCTGGAGATCGGCTCGGCGTACCCGGTGGCCGACAACGACCACGTCGAGGTCCGGGGACGCAACATGACCACCGGGTTGCCCACGACCGTCGCGCTCTCTGGCGCCGAGGTGCGTGAAGCCTTGCGCGACCCAGTCACCCAGATCCTCACGGCGATCACGACCACCCTCGATAAGACGCCTCCTGAACTGGCCTCCGACATCATGGATCGCGGCATCATGCTCGCTGGGGGCGGTGCGCTGTTGCGCGGGCTCGATGACCTCCTGCGGGACGAGACCCAGATTCCCATCCACATTGCCGAGTCCCCATTGACCTGTGTCGCGATCGGTTCCGGTCAGTCCCTCGACGAACTCGCGAGCATGCAGCGCGCGGCCAAGGGTCGTAGGCGTCCGGGGTACTGACCCGGCTCGCGGCGCCGGCACGTGCGACCCGTTTCGTGACGCCCCGGCGCGCTGCGAGCCCCGGTTGCACAATGCGCATGAGCTCATCCCGGCCGTCTGTGAGCCTCGTCCCAACTCGCCGGAAGGGGTGCGGGGCGAGGTCGGGCGGAGGCCACTCGCGCGCACGGAGCATGGGTCAGGCTTAGGACTCGTGTCCACGAAGGCGCGACGGCTCCGACTCACTGCTCATTCTTTCTTCCCCGCAGTCTTGTGCGGGAGTTCGGAGCGACGCAGCCTGGAAGCCCGGCCAAACTGTGACCCGAAAGGCCAGTGATCCAGAAGGCGGAGCTCCAGAGTGTCGATGGAGGATCCGCTACGGTTTTGCGGATGGAGGAGCCGGTTCCCGTGACGAGCGTGACGAGTAGGTTCGAGGCCGAGATGGTCTGCGACCTCCTGCGTACGGCCGGCCTCGAGTGCGGCATGACGCGTACGGCCTCCGACTCGGCCTTCGCCGGCGTCCTCGCCGGACAGATCACCATCCTCGTGCACCCGTCCGACCTCGAGGCCGCGCGCGAGGTCCTCGCCGCGGCCGACTCCCGCTAGGTGACCAGTCCCGCGCGCGATGCTCAGATCTCCGACGAGAGTCGCGCCGTACGCGGCGTAGTCGCGCGTCAGCGTCTGCGCGCGACCAAGCCATCGCGTGGCAGGCGAGGATCGCTTCGACGGCGGGGAAGACGGTGCTGGGGACGCTGATGGGCCGTGCAACCCTTGAATAGGGGTTTTTGGCGACTGTACTGGTCGGCTTCCCAAGCCGGAAGTCGAGGTTTCCAGCCCCGTCGCGCGGCTTGAGACAAGCCCCGCTGGTGCTGGGCTTGTCCTATCTTCTTGCGAGCTTTGCCGGTGGACCGAAGTCAGTCTGAGCTGGTCTGAGGCGGCCCGAAGGACGAGTC
>CAVYHI010000018.1:0-218548 GCA_963768285.1 uncultured Thermoleophilia bacterium | reverse complement strand
ATCGTGTTGGCGCGTCGACGCACCGGCTGGGGGCCGCGGCTGATCGCCGGCGAACTGGGGATGGCCCATCAGAGCGTGTGGAAGGTCCTTCACCGCACGGGTGCTCGCGCATCGCCCGGGCACCCCGTGGCCGCGCACCGCTACGAGTGGCCCTGCCCGGGCGATCTTTTGCACATGGACACCAAGCGCTATGCGCGTTTTGTACGACCGGACACGCCGTCACCGGCGCGCGCGGCACCCGCTCACGCGGTGTCGGCTACCAGTACGCCCACGCGATCATCGACGACCACTCACGCCTTGCGTATGTCGAGCTGCACGACGACGAGCGTGCCGGCACCGTGACCGGGTTTACCCGGCGCGCGCTCTGGTGGTTCTCAGCCCATGGCGTCCGGGTGCAGCGCGTGATGACCGATAGCGCCTGGAGCTACACCCACAACCGCTCGCTCGCCGAGTTGCTCGGCCACACACCAGATCCGCCACCTGGTCACCCGGCCCTACCGGCCCCAGACCAACGGCAACATCGAGCGATTTCACCAGACCATGGCGCGCGAATGGGGGCATGGGGTGGTGTACGCCACCCACGCCGACCGGCAGCGGGCGTTGCCATACTGGTTCGACCACTACGGATGAAAGTCAAGTTGTCTCGACGATGTTGCCTCCTTATGCCAGAGTCATCCTCGGGTGCGGGTGACTGACCAGCTGAAGGGCAGGATCCTGGGGCTCAGAGGTCTGCCGCGCTGCCGCGCTGCTTGGTCGGCGTCTTGTCGCGCCCCCTTGTCGCGCCCGCACCCACCCTCTGGGCCCGGATCGCCAGTCGCTCATCAGCCGCAGATAGGCGGCCTCGGCTTGAACTGCCAGCTCGCGCTCGGCCTCGTGCTGGGATCGCGGGGCGAACGCACGCTCGGCGTGCCGGCGTCCGGGCTGGCGCGCAGCACCGGTCATGAGCTCGAGCCGACGTAATTTCTCGCGCGTGAGCGAGGGGCGGGCAAATGCGTAGTCCTCGCCCTTGGTGAGCATGTGCCAGCAGATCACGGCGAGCTTGCGCGCGACGGCGACGGTGGCGATGTTCGCACCACGACGCGCACGGATGCGCTGGTGAAACGCGCGCATCGGCCCGGCGCAGCGCGACAGGTGCCAGGCCGCCTCCACGAGCACGTGGCGCGCCTCGCCCGGCCCCTGCTTGGAGATACGCCCGTGGCCGGCGGGCTCGTTGCCTGATTGTGTCACGCGCGGGTCGAGCCCCAGATACCCGACAAGGTGTGAGGGCGTCGGACACCGGCCGATGTCTCCGATCGCGCCGATCAGGGTGCAGGCGGTGACCGCGTTGACACCGGGGATCGTCAGCAATGATCGCATCTGCGAACAGGCCAGCACTTCGTTTGCGATCGCGCACTCAACCAGGGCGATCTCCTCGTCGAGCATGTCGATGTGGCGCAGGCAGCCATCGACGGTGAGCCGCTCGTCGGCGGGGAAGGTGGTGCGACAAAGCCAGGCGCGCCCACGCACCCCGAACACGTCGCTCATCGGCGGCGTACCCGAGAGTGTGCGCATCAATACGGCATGTACCTGGTTCTTTTCGCGTGTGCGCTGCCTGACAAGTTGCGCGCGCCGGCTGATCAGTCGTCGACGCACCCGTGTGTGTTCATTCGGCGTCCAGACCTCTGCCAGGAACCGGCCCGCCAACAACCGCGCAAGCAGCACCGCGTCGATGCGATCGGTCTTGGCCCGCCCCCTGGCCACCGCGCGTACCGCCTTGGCATCGGCCAACACCACACGGGCCACAAACGGCTCCAGGATGCGTGCGATTCCCACCGCGTTGCCGGTTGCCTCCACCACCACTTGGTCCGTGGGCGCGAGGCTCGCACCAAACAGTCGTAGCGCCTGCGGCGTCGTTGCGATTCTGCCCGCGAGCCGCACCGTGCCGTCCTCGCTGATCGCGACCTCGCAGAAATCACGATGGGCATCAAGGGCCACGCTTCGCATCATCACCACCTTTGTCTCGACGGTCACGAGGCGGAGCGGGCATGACGACAACTACGGATACGTGCTCACGGCACATCCGGGCACGTCGCAGGGGCGGCCAACTACAAACAGCGAGCTCACGGCTCATAGAAATACGACGGCCTGCCCAACCCTCGCCTCCCAACGAGCCCCTGTCCCGCAGGTTGGCCACCGACACTACGCCGGTGGCCCTTCGAGTCAGGTGGCCGTGGGATGCATTGTCATGCCCCTACAACGAGCGGCGGCCGCACAGCGCCCTCGGCGGCCAGGCTCCGATCAGTCGCGCTCGGAACCTGTGTAGGCACGACAGCGAGAGCGCAACCTCGAATCTCCGGTGCCGCGCTCCCCACCCGCCCGCGCGAGGGATTGCGCCGATCAGCCTGGTTGCACTAGCGTCGGCTCATGTTCTTCAGTCGCCGGACGTGGATTGAACTGACGGTCGCCGTTATCGGGCTCTGGGTGCTCGCAGAGATCCAGAACTCCAGCGGGTGGCGCGCCACCCTGTTTGACGTCATCTGGGTCGTCTCCCTGATCACCTTCGTGTGCTTGGTGGTGTTTGGGGTCATCTCGTGGATTGTGCTGCGACGGTCCCCTCGGCCCAACCGATGAGCGCTCCAGAGTGCTGACGCGCCGGATACCGGCTGTCCACGGTGCGCCCACCAGTCGGTGACATCCGGGCCAACAGCGGGACGATCAGCCGACCAAGACACCGCAACGGAGCGGGCTGGGCTCCCGGCACTTCCCGAAGCCAGGCATCTCGGGAGCCAGGGGGCGCAGGCTCGATTCCTGCCGCGCGTGCTGTGACACACGCCGTGATTTGCTGGGCCTCTGGCGTTCAACCGGAGATCCTCGACCTGCGCCGCGTCGGGGTCTTGGCGCACCTTGGGAACGCCGGATCGCGCGATCTGTCCGCGAGCTGCCCGCAGCGCGGTCTCCCGCGGGACCGGCGTGATCGTCCGCGAGCGATCGAACGCGCGAGCGTCGTGCCGCCAGATCGCCTCCGGGATGCGGCCCGCTCGGGCGGACGCCATGACCGGCGAGCTGCCCGCGGAGATCCGAAGCGTGCGGCAGGTGCACCTGCCGGCGCACCGCATCGCCCAGGGAACGCCAACGGCAGTTGCGACCGCCTCGGGCATGCGGTTGCGCCAGCTGAGCAAGTGGGTCGGCGGACTGGCACGAGACAGCGCGTGCTGCTCCGGCCGTGGTGGGGATCTCGCCATCTTCGGCCCGTGCCAGCCGATATCACGCGAAGTCGTCCTACGCTGTAACGGGGAGCACCGGCTGAGGGCGGGGGGCGACGCCGTGGCGACGTTGAGTGGGAGTTCCAACGCGTCGGGTGCGGCGAGCGTCGGAGGTCGCAGGCGTTGGGCAACCTTGTCCGTTCTTTGCGTCACCTTGCTGCTGATCAGCCTCGACAACACGATCCTCAACGTGGCGCTGCCGTCGGTGGTGCGTGCCTTGCACACCACATCCAGCCAGCTCCAGTGGATTGTCGATGCCTATGCCGTCGTCTTCGGCGGGCTGCTGTTCACGCTCGGAGCACTCGGTGATCGCGTCGGGCGCAAGTGGGTCTTCATGGGCGGGCTCGTCGTCTTTGCGGCTGGATCCGCGCTCGCCGCGTGGTCGCCCACCCCGGACCGTCTCATTGTCGCTCGGGCCGTTATGGGGGTTGGGGCCGCCGCCCTCATGCCGTGCACGTTGTCGATCCTGACGAATGTGTTCACCGCCGAGCGGGACCGGTCTAAAGCGATTGGGATTTGGTCTGGGACCACGGGTCTGGGCGTCGCCATCGGCCCGATCCTCGGTGGCATTCTGCTGACGCACTACTGGTGGGGTTCGGTCTTCCTGATCAACGTGCCGATTGCGATGGCAGGCTTGGTCGCCGCCGTCTTTCTCGTCCCCAACTCCAAGAACCCGGTAGCCAAGCGCTCCGACCCGGTCGGGGCGGTGCTGTCCATGATCGGCTTCGGCTTACTTCTGTGGGGGATCATCGAAGCCCCCGACCACGGCTGGACGTCCCCGCTCATACTTGGTGCGCTCGCTGGTGTCGGCCATCATCATCGGCTGCTTCGTGGTTTGGGAGCGGCGCATCGACCATCCCATGCTCCCGCTGCAGTTCTTCCGCAAGCGCCGTTACACGGCGGCTATCGCGTCCTTGGCGCTGGTGTTGTTCGCCTTGCTGGGCATGTTCTTCCTCATGACCCAGTACCTGCAGTTCTGCCTCGGGTTCACCCCGATCCAGACGGGCTTGGGCATCCTGCCAGTCGCCTTGGTCCTGCTCGTCGTCGCGCCGCTATCGACCCTGCTCGCCCGGAAGGTCGGCACCAAATGGGTGGTGGTCGGCGGCCTGCTCGTCATCGCCGTCGGTCTCGGGCTGCTGTCGGGGACCACGGTCGACAGCGTCTACGTCGACAGCCTGCCTGCCTTCCTGCTCATCGGGCTCGGAGTGGGCCTGGCCCTGGCACCGTCGACCGAGTCGATTATGGGATCGTTGCCGAAAGAGGAGGCCGGAGTTGGCTCCGCCTCGAGCGACACCTCGATGCAGATCGGCGGAGCGCTCGGCGTCGCCGTTCTTGGTACCGCCCTCAGCATCCGCTATCAGAACTTCATGCGGCCCCTCCTGGCCCATCAAGCGATGCCGGCCAGCATCCACGCGCTCATCCTCGGGTCGCTGGGCGGCGCCTTGGCCGTCGCCCAGCGCGCCCCGGCCAGGCTTGGTGATGAGCTGGCCGATGCCGCCCGCCACGGCTTTGTATCAGGCATGGACCTCGCGCTCATCATCGCCGCCGGGGTCGTGGCTGGGGCCGCGTTGGTTGTCCTCGCCTTTCTTCCCAACCGGGCCCCGCGTTCGGGCTCCCCGGAGTCACCGGACGACAAAGGTGCACGCTAAGCAGCAGCGACTGCCGTCCTTGCGCGGGCCGGCCTCAAGGCCACCTGCACCTCCGGGTTGGTAGCAGCACGCCGCGGTCAACAGGTCCGCCACCTCGCGCGACCGGTCGAACCCAGCACGCGTCGTGCCTCTCCGATCGCCTCCGGGCTGCTGCCCGCCAGGGCTGCCACCATGACCGGCGACGTGCCCCCGCGGACCCGCCGCGACCCCGTCTCGGGGTCGCGACCGCGGGCCGCGTGGCATTGTTCGTGCTCCTGATCACGTCACGAGGAGCGCGCTTGCAGACACGTCAGCTCGGGTCCGCCGGACCGGAGGTCGGGCTGCTCGGCCTTGGCTGCATGGGCATGTCGGATTACTATGGTCCCGCGGACGACGCGAGTCGATCGCCACGATCCATGCGGCGCTCGATGCCGGGATCACGCTGCTCGATACCGGCGACTTCTACGGCATGGGTGACAACGAGGCGCTGATCCGCCGGGCGCTTGCGGGCCGCCCGCGCGAGGCGGCCCAGATCAGCGTGAAGTTCGGCGCCCAGCGCGAGCCGTCGGGTGCATACGTCGGGTTCGATGCGCGCCCGCCCGCGGTCAAGACTGCGCTCAGCTACACCTTGCGCCGCCTCGGTACCGACTACGTTGACATCTACCGGCCGGCGCGCCTGGACCCCAACGTTCCGATCGAGGAGACCGTCGGGGCGATCGCCGAGATGGTCGCGGCTGGCTACGTGCGCTACATCGGGCTCTCGGAGGTCGGCGCGGAGACCCTCCGGCGTGCGGCCGCGGTCCATCCAATCTGCGATCTGCAGATCGAGTACTCGCTGATCTCGCGGGGCCCCGATGCCTCGATCCTGCCCGCCTGCCGTGAGCTCGGCAGCGGGATCACCGCCTACGGTGTCCTCTCGCGCGGGCTGATCTCCCCGGCCACTGGGATGCCGGGCGTGTGCTCACTCACGGCGACTTTCGCGCCAGCGCGCCGCGTTTCGTCGGCGACAACCTGACCCGCAACCTCGCCCTGGTGGAGGCGGCGCGCGCCGTCGCCGACGACCTCAACGCCTCGGTCGCCCAGGTTGCGATTGCGTGGGTCGCCGCACGGGATCCGCTGATCGTCCCGCTCATCGGTGCGCGCACGCGCAACGCGGCTCACGGAGGCGCTGGGCGCTCTCGCGGTGCACCTGACCCCGGAGGCGCTCGGGCGCCTCGAGGCGGCGATGCCGGCCGAGGCCGTCGCGGGAACGCGCTACGCCGAATACGCGATGGCCCACCTCGACAGCGAGCAAGGACACGATCTTCCACGCGACCGGGCGTGATGCGGCTGGTGTCGGACGGCCACGGAGACCTCGTGTGCGGACCTTCGCGACGCCCTCAAGATCATGGTGGGGAGGGTCGGAGCCGACGCCGACGCTCCCCCCACCCGGCCAACTAGGAGCTGGCCGCGTCCGAGACCTCGCCGGAGGACTGGGCGATGGCCTTCTGCAGCTCTTCGTAGTCGCCCTCGTCGATCGCCTTGGCGATTCGCTTGTCCGACTTGACCAGGGCCTTCTCGACCTTGTCGGCCCAGACGTCATCGACAACCGCCACGACCGCCGACGATCCCGGTGGCAGGTACTCCTCGACATCGACACCGAGCTGCTTCTCGGCGTGCCGCTTGCTCAACTTGCCGATCACGGCCCCGATCCCGGCACCGATCGCGGTCGCGGCCAGCAACGGCGGCGCGAACAGCCCGACCACCAGCCCGGCAGCACCGCCGACCACCGCGCCACCGGCGACGCGCTCGTCGCCGTGCTCGTGCACCGTGACCTCGCCCTTCGCGTCGCGACTCATCACGACGGCCGCGACGACCTGGTACTCACCGGCATCCTGCGCGGCTTTGAGCGCCCTGAAGTCATCCTCTGCGCCGGCCTCATCGGCATACGACCCCACTACGAGAACGAGATTGTCATCCGCCATTGTTCCCCTCCCTTAGTATTCGCCGTGAACTCGCCTGACGACAGTCGGCTCGCTCAAACCGGTGCGAGCGAGCCACCAGTCAGGCCCTCTACTGCGCGTCGTCTTCTGCCTCAAGCTCCGCCTCGAGCGCGACGATCACGACTCCCAGCGCCTTGGTGATCTTCGTGGCGGCGGCCAGGGTCCGTGGCGTGCCGATGATCGGCGCGACGGCGATCAAGATGTCCTGGACCTGCTCGATTGTGACCCCGGCGTCCATCGCGGGCCCGACGTGCAGCAGGTAGGAGGCCGCGGGCGCATCGACGGCCGCGAGCGCGGCGATACGCGTGCCGATGAGCGAGTTGTCGTCGAGGCCGCATCGCGCAACTGACTCCGCGGTCATCGCGGCGATGGTGTCGAGGACAGGGTTCTCTGAGGATGGGTCCGGCATGGTGGTCCTTTCGATGAGGGGAAATCACGAGCAGAACTCGGCACCGACGAACCTACACGGCATCGCGTTGGGCCTGCGCGCCGCGCTTCGCGTCGTCGGACCGCTCAGATGAAGCCTGCCACCGCTTCGCACGGCGTGGACCAGATCGAGGAAAGCCTGGTGGTGAACGGGGTTGCGCGGGATACGCGGAGGTCCCTCGGCCGCCAGGAGCGAGCTCTTGTAGCACCGTCGTAGCACCGGAAGGCCAAATGGCCGGCAACGACGGGCACCGCATCGAGCGTGAATCCCGACAATGGTCGGGCTCGCCGTTGCCCCCTTCCCCGCGGTACGGCCCAGCCGGCCTCGAGGCCGACGGTCGCAGGTGCGAACCGTGTCGCGCATGCGAAGCGCCGCCGGGCGCCGCCAGACGGCCGGCCCGGATCGCGAGCGGCTGGCACCGGCCGGCTCCTGGCGGGACCGGCGAGAGAACTCGTCCGCTCGGTGCAGGGGGCCGTCAAACAGGCGCAGCCACGGGCTCAATGCGGCCGCCGGATCCGGGTCGTCGAGCACTTGCCGCACGAGCGGTTCAGGTTCCGCAGCCGCCAACAGGACGATCACCTGTGACGGGGAGAGATAGATGGTCAACCGCTCGAAGCTCCTCTCACCGGAGTCCCCGCGAACCGTCTCGGCGGGCGTCTGGGGCGCGGCGGTCGGCACCATCCCGAAGGCGCGCAGCCAGAATCAGCCGCTGCATGTCCGTGCCATCGTCGCCCAGCCTCGGATCGGTCCGCGGACGCAAGGCGAGCACCCAGACGAGCGCCCCGAGCAGGGCGCCCTCGCGCGGGCAACGTGGTCCTGCCCTGCTGCGCCCCTCGTTCGCGGGCGTCTGTGCCGCTGCCGCTGGGCTCCCGCTAGCCACCGACCCTGGCGGGTCTGGGGCGACGTTGGCAAGGCCGCGCGTGGGACGTTCCACGCGGCCACGTCCTGTTGCATGAATGTGGCCGTACGGCCCTCCTGGCCGCTCAGGGCCGGTGCTACGTTCGGAGCTCGGTCACCTCCGTCAAAAGGCAGGACACCCATGCTGCGTTTGTTTGCCGCGGCGCGCGGTCCGTCCGAAGATCCGCGTGCTGATTTGGATCCGCTGGCCCCAGTCATCGACGTCCTCGACCGGGCCCATCGGGATCTCGAAGCCCATGAGCTTGCTGCGGTGCTCGTCGAGGTTGACAGGCTGGCTGCAGTGCTCGGAGCGCATCCCTCCCAGCCGGCTGGGATCGCTCGCTCTGTCAAGGCATCGCACCCTGCGCCCTCGACTCAGGAGGGTCAGGCCTACCGTCGTGTCGCCGCATCGACGGTGTGCGAGTGCCTTGCCGGTCCCATTCCGACCGGCGAACTGGACCACCTTGGGGCCCGGCTCGAAGAGTACGTCCAGGAGGTTGCGGTGCGGCCGGCCGGCTGCGGGATTCCCGCCTAGCCGAGTCCAAGCCGTCGCCCGTGTGGCAGACCGGCGGCCGCGTTGGTTCCTGCCGCGCCGAGCTCCCGCGCGAGCCTCCTGCGCGGGAACGCTCTGAGTGCAACGTCGTCGCGTCTTCCCTCGACGTGGATTCGGTCGTCGCGGGAAGGCGCTCGACGCAGTGCCGGCGAAGTCGCTCCCCGTCCGGGGCGGCCCGCGACGCGCAGGCGGCGGGGCTCGCGCGGTCCGATGGATCCCCACCATCCGATCGACCTGCTGCTGAGGCCGCAGCCGCGCCTGCGGCACCCCGCATCAGGACCTTTGCGTCCCTCCGCGCAACTCAAGGCGATGCGGAGTGTGACCGATTCAGCTCGTGAGGTACTCCTGGTCGGCACGGTCCTGGTGGGGCCAAAGACCGCGACCGTGTCGGGCGGGAATCTCGCGCCCCACCCATGGACGCGGCCGTCTAGGCTGCGGCCGCGTCGCCGGAGGACCGGGTCGACGCGCCGCGCAGGGCCGTGCTCGCTGGCATCGCGCCGGTGTGAGCTCTGGCGGACAAGCCGGTCGATCGCCCGCAACTGTGCGTGCCCCGGCTGGCGGGGGATCGGCAGACCGGGGAACGCGGCGGTCACGTCCTCCACAATTTCGCCGACGGTCTCCTCGGACAGCAGGTCGATGAGCGGACGCGGACCGGCTGTCGCCGACACGGCGGAGGCCTTTGCGACCCGCCGCCGCATCGGCCGAGAGTGCCAGCGAGTCCAGCAGCGCGTGCTCCGGGCTCTCGTCGTCGAAGGTCTCCGCCAGCCAATGGGCCGCGGCGGGATCGAGTTGGAAGACAGATGCTGGATCCACGATCGTGCCCCCTCAGTCCGGTCAATTACCCCAGGTCAGGCCGTTGGATCCGCACGGTACCGGGCTCTTGACGGCCCTTGATACAAGAGCGTCAGTGAAGAACGTCAAGCATCACGTTTATCACACGGCATCATGACCATGCTCGCGGATGACATGACCGCGGACTGGATCGCCCCGGCACCCTCGTGCCACGGGGCGCTGGCACGGCGGGATCACGGGTCATCGTCGTCATCGGCCGTACCCTTGGGGGCTGCTCCCCTGGGCCTGCCGCGGACAGGGCTGCGCCGACGAGGCGAGCACCGCGTGGGTCGCGGAGGTCGCCTGCCCCTGGTTGGGCTCGGACAGGCAGCCGAGCAGTCGATCCCCCGGGGTGGTCGCGACGCCGACAGGCAGCATCACGCTCGGCGAGCCCCAAGGGCTCTCCGCCGCATCGCCCGGCTCGAGCGCCGCGGCAACCCCCTTGGCCCTGTGGGGACACGTGGTGTTGGTGCGGCGCGAGCAGGGCCTTCATCGGCTTCGCGATCGGCCCGCGCGCCGACGCGACCGGGCCGGTCGCGAAGGTGGGCAGCGCGGCGATGCAGGCGCCCATGGGAGCTGGCTCGCCGCCCCGGTGGCGAGTCCGTCACACCTGCATCGCGTTGCTACCAGTGAAACTAGTGCTCCCACCGCGGGCTTGATACTCGCCGGAGGTCCAGGGTCGCCGCCACACGACGTAGGGCGCTGGCTCCTGCGGAGGCATGGTCGCGGGGAGCGAGCGCCCTACGCTTGCCCCCCGAACCGTCAAGAAGGGAGGCGTACAGCTCCCCGAAGTCGGCTCCCGGGGTGCGCATGATGAGCACTCCCCGGTTCGACGCGGCGAACTGCGCCCTCAGCCTAAATCCAAACGGCGATGCTGGCGACCCCGGGGCGAGCTCGCGGTCATGTCCCGGGGTCGGCGGACCTGTGCGCGCTCGCTCAGGGATGCGGCGGGACGGGCGCGCGCGGCCACCGGACCTCGGTTCCGGCGGCCCAAGCGTCCGTTCGCAGGCCGGCCGCTGCGGCCCATGCTCGGTGCCACGCCCGGTCGCACACACGCTCGACATGCCCCCGACGGTCCGCCGCACCATGTTCGCGGTCGTCTGGCAGCCGTCGGGCTACTTGCTGAGACCGACCATGCGCAGTAACTGCCTGGTGGCAGAGTTGCTGCGCCGGTACATCTGCTTGCGCAGCACCCGCTTGCCGTACGCTGACGGACCCTTCTGCATGGCCTCGACGTCGCCCATGATGCGCGCGGTCCGATACATCTCGGATCGCAGCGTCGGTCTTCGTGCCATCCGCGCCTCCATTGACGATCGCGGTGACCCTACGTTGCGTCGACCCACGGACGCAACCGCCGAGCATCGCCGCCGGTGTTCGAATCCTCGGGGCGAGTCCGCAGCACCGGGGCTTCCCGGCGGCGGCATTCCGGGACGGTTGCCCGTCGCGGCGCGCCCCACCGGCCAAGGCCAGCTCTGCGGGGAGTTCCTTGGGCACCTCGGGGTCGGTGGCGGGGCGCCTGTGCCTCGGAGGAGTCTGTGCGCGCCCCGAGGGGTCGCGCCGCGTTCCGCACCGTCGCCGTCGGAGGTTTGTCCTGCGGTCCGGGCGGTGGTATTCGAAGAGCGCACCCGCCCCGTCAGGAAAAGAGGACCTCGTGCCCCCCCTGCCCCGCCCTGCAACCGTGATCGCGACCGCTGCGCTGGCGGTCGCGATGTCCGGCGGTGCATTTGCCGCCGGCACCCTGATCAACGGCGCTTCGATCAAGAATGGGTCGATTCCCGGCAACAAGCTCGTCCCTCACACCCTCTCGGGGGCCCAGATCGACGTGTCCCGACTCGGGACCGTCCCGCTGCCGGCGGTCCTGCCCCGCCACCAGTCGCTGTCGGGGCTCTATGCCGTCGAGGGCACCGGTCACGTCAATGAATCGGCCGTGTCGTTTCTGATCCCGCTGTCGCGCGCGCCGGTGGCGGTGTTCGTGCCGCCGGGCGCCCCGCCGCCGCCCGAGTGCCCCGGATCGCTGGCGCGCCCGAAGGCGATGCCCGGCGACCTGTGCGTGTATGCGTTCGACCTGTCGGCGGGCACCACGCCCGAGGTGTTCGATCCGCTCGCTCCCGGGTCGCTGGCGAACCGGTTGGGCTTCGGCATCGCCTTGTATCAGCCGAGTGGGAATGTCGGGACATACGTCTACTCCAGCGGCACCTGGGCCGTGACCGCGCCGTGAGCGCGGCGCCGGAGTCTCGCTACGAGCGGGGTGAAAGCGGCGCCAGTATCACTTCGTGACATTTGTTGCCAAGAGGTTTCATTCGAATTAACATTTTCGTCACTTTCCGGAAGTCACGGGTTCTTCCGACCGATAGGAGGACGAACATGCGATTGGGACGACGCTTCGTTGGAGCGTTGCTTGCCCTCTGCGCGGTCGGCGTCGGCTTGGGGCTTGCTGGGTGTGGGTCCAGCAGCTCAACCAAGACGCTGACGTTGGGCTATGTCACCGGCCCAACCCACCCGTACGGTCTCGCGCTCGCCCAGTTTGCGGCCCAGGTTGATGCGTCTTCGGGCGGCAAACTCAAGATCAAACTTCTGCCGACGTACGGCGGCGGAAACGACCTTACGCTGCTCAATGACCTCAAGGGCAACACCGTCAACATGGGGTCGGTGTCGGCCTCGATCTGGGACACCGAAGGCGTGACGTCCTTCCAGGCATTGCAGATGCCGTTCCTGATCACGAACTACACGCTGGAAAAGAAGGTCCTCGACAGCTCGATCGAGCCGCAAATGCTCAGCGGGACCCAGAAGCTCGGCCTGCACGGCCTGGCTATCCACGAGGGTGGTCTGCGCAAGCCGCTGTCGGCTACGAAGTGCATCACGACGCTGGCGGACTTCAGCGGCGACAAGATGCGCGTGGCCCCCGGCGCGCTGCTCGTCGACGGCATCAAGGCGCTGGGCGCCGTTCCGACGCCGCTCGCATTGAGCGACGTGTACCTCGCCCTCAAGACCGGCGAGGTCAAGGCCATGGAAGCCAACTACGGCCTCGTGTACACGAACAAGTACTACGAGGTTGCCAAGTGCATCACGGGCAACGTCAACCTGTGGCCGTTCCCAACGGTGCTGTCGATCAACAACACCACCTGGAAAAGCCTGACAAGCCAGGAGCAGGGCTGGATCAACACCGCAGCAGCCAAGCTGCCTGACGAGTCGATCGCCATCGTCTCAAACCCCGCGAGCCCGCTGGTCACGGAGCTGTGCGCTGCCGGCGTCAAGATCGCCAAAGCATCGCCTTCTGCGCTCACTGACATGCGCAACGCGGAAAATGGCGTGTACAGCAAGTACACCGCCACCCAGCCGACGGGGAGCTTCGTGTCTCAGATTGAGGCAATGAAGGCGACGGTGACGCCACCGACGCCGGCACCCCTCCCGGCAGGATGCGCTGCTTCGTAGCGTCTGATCCCGCGCCGCACCCGGGTCCGCGGTCTCGCAACCGCGGGCCCGGTGTGTTGATATGGATGTCGTGAGCGACTCGACGAACATCGGCGTCGTCGCCGACGCGGTCGATCTCGAGCTCGGGCCCTATCCGCCCGACCCGCACCCGAGCGTTGCGACCCGGATCCTCGGGGTCGTCGCCCAGGCGACCGCCGCCATTGCGATGGCGATCGCGGTCATCGCCGGGTTGATGATCTTCGTCGTGGTCCTCGGGAACATCCTTGACCGGCAGTTCCTCAACGGGTCGATCTACGGATCGGAGGAAATGTCGCGCTTCGCGTTCCTGTGGGTGGTCTGGATGGGGGTCTCCCTGGCCGTGCGCCGGAGCGCGGTGACCGTGCTGACCATCGGCACCGATCATGGACCGTGGTGGTGGCGAGCCAGCCTCCGCGGCCTCGCCATGGGCAGCCTGGCGATTCTGCTCACCTATGCCTGCTGGCAGTCGATCCACTACGTCCTCTCTCAAGAATCGCTTGACGCCGTGAGTCCGGCCATGCGCCTTCCGATGTGGACGGCCATCCTGTCGATGCCGGTCGGCTACGTGTTCATCGTCATCCAGTACCTGTACATCGCCTCACGATCACTCGACCGCGTGCGGTCGTCAGCGGGCCCGCACCCGTGGCGGCCGGTGCTCGTCGGCATCGCGGGCGGGGTCGTCCTGGCCGCGGTGTTGTGGGTGGTGTGCTTCGGCTTGATCAACGCGAATGTCGCGCCGCTTGTTCCGCTGGCCATCGTGTTCGTGTCGCTCTCGCTGGCGGGCATGCCCGTCGTGTTCATGCTGTCGCTGGTCGGCATTCTCGGCGCCACGTCGTTCATGTGGTTGGCGTTCTTCCCGTTTGCCGGCACCGACCCGCTGTTTCCGTTCCGCACCACCCAGAACGCGATGGGCCTGTCCACCGGTGGCGAGCTGGTCGTCATCTACCTGTTCCTGATGGTGGCCGAGATCATGAATGCCGCGGGCTTGTCGCAGCGGCTGATCCGCTTTGCGGCGTCGCTCGTCGGTCACTTCCGCGGTGGCATGGCGTTCGTCTGCCAGCTGACGTCTGCCGTCATGTCCGGGATCTCCGGATCGGCGCAGGCCGACGCGGCCGTGATGACCCCGCTGCTCGTCCCGGCGATGGAGAAGGAGGGCTATGACCGCGACGTCGCGGCCGCGGTGGTCGCGGGCGCGTCGATCAAGGGGCCGGTTGGCCCGATCTCGGTGATGTTCATCGCCTACGGCTACATCGTCTCAGGCCCCGGGCAGGCCCCCATCAACCAGATGCTTGCGTCCGGAGTGGTGCTCGTCATCGGGCTCCTGTTGCTCCAGGGGGCGGTCGTGTCGATCGTCGCTCGGCGCCGTGGCCTCACACCGCCCCACGGATTCCTGGGATGGGGCGAGGTTGCCAGGTCCGGGATCGCCGCGCTGCCGATCCTGATGATCCCGGTAATCATCATCGGCGGGATCCTGTCGGGGTTCTATACGCCGACCGAGTCCGCGTCCGTGGCGCTCGCCGTGACGCTCATCTTGGCCATCGCATTCCGCCGCCTGTCATTTCCCGTGCTCGGTCGGGCGATGATCGTGGCGGCGATCGAGACGGGGATCGTCATGCTGCTGTTGGGCGACTCGGCGATCCTGGCGCAGCTGCTCTACATCGACGGTTTCGGACAGTCGATCCAGAACGCGATGACGAGCCTGACCTCGAACGCCGACGTGTTCCTGCTGATGGTGATGGTCATCATGCTGCTGGTGGGGATCTTCATCGAGCCACTGCCGGCCCTCTACATGTTCGCCCCGTTTCTGGCGCCGGTGGCGGTCACCGTCTACAACATCAACCCGGTGCAGTTCGCGTGTGTCGTCGTGCTGGCGCTGGTCATCGGGCTGATCCACCCGCCCGTCGGGCTGGTGCTGTTCCTGGTCAGCAGCATTTCGAAGGTGCGGGTCGAGCGATTGTCGATCACGATACTGCCGTGGATCGGGGTCAGCCTGGTCGGCTTACTGCTGGTCGCATACATGCCGGCGGACATCCTGCTCTGGTTCGCGCACCACTTCTGAGGACGCGGACATCTGTGGCCGGGCACCTTCGGCTCCTGGGCCGCGAACCCGCCGGCGCGCGCCGCGCATGGGCATGCGGCCCGCTATGACAGGGTGTCGACGAGCGTGCCGTACTCGGTCAGCTCGAAGGTGCGGTGTGCGCCGGCGTCGGTCATCTCGACGCAGCCGAGGCTCTGCGGGTAGCCGTAGCCAGGGCGCGAGAACTGGTGCAGCGCGTCGCCGCCGGAGAAGTAGCTGATCCAGCGGATGCCGCCGTCATGGTAGGTGCTGCCGTCGGGGTTCGTCCCGGACATCGTGCCGACCGTCTCGCGCAGGTAGATCGGGAAGATGCCGTAGTTGGTGGGCCGTCCCGGGATCCCCGTGTTGACGAGAGTGCTGAACACGTTGCGCCCGTTGTGCCACACCACCAGGTGCTGCGGTAGCGCGCGGTAGATGTGCACGAACGAATAGCCGAAGCGGTTGCCGCGGCCGGAGATGGCGGCGGACTCAAGCCCGCGCCAGACCCCGGGGCCGAGGGTGCCGTCCATCGGCAGGTGATGATCGACCTCGAACGCCATGTAGGCGCCGCGCAGCATGACCCCGCGATCACTGGTCCACAGATGGACGAGGGCCGAGGGCGTGTGGGCGTAGCGCCACCTGAAGGTGCCTGCGGGCGGGCTGGTGGCGGCCGCGACCTCGGCGGCCGGATTCCGGGCCACGGGCGTGCGCGGGATGAAATTGAGCGGCAGGTACCCGAGCTGGGCCAGCAGCTGCACCGCACGGGCGTTCGCAAGCGATCTGACCGTTGCGGTGACCGCGTGGGTTCCGGTGGCCGTCCAGACCGCTGCGCGGTCGGTGAAGGTCTCGGTCGCGCCGGGCGCGAAACCGGATCCCGAGGGCGTGAAGATCGCGACATACGGCGTCGGCACGGTCCAGCGGCCGCTGGCCCCGGGACGGATCGAGGGCCGGTCGGCACGGTTGCCGGCGACGGGCTGCGAGAACGTGAACGCCACCGGGTGCGTGACCCCGAGGCGGCCCGGCGGCAGCGCGATCTCGGTGGCGGCCACACCCTTGCCGAGGTTGACCGGGAACGTGCTGGTCGTGCCCACGTTGTTGATGGTCGTGGTCACCGCGACGGCGTACTCGCCGGCCGGCAGGCGGTGACCGTGCACGTCGACCAGCGGGGTCGCGACGAGCGTGGTGCCGGCCGGCACCGACTGGCCGTGGGTGGCCGTCTCTGGCCCGCGCGTGACGGTGACGGTGATCTGGGTGGCGGACTTCACGCTCACCTGCAGCGGCAGCATGCCGCCGCCGACCACGACCGCGGGGGTGCGGTCGACCTGCAGGTAGGGCACGACGGTCATGGTCCCGGGCGTGAAGGTGAGCGACCCGTCGGTGCATTCGGTGGCGTAGATGCCGGGCGGTGTCGCACCCGACGGCACAAAGCCGGACGTGAACCCGGTATCGGAGCGCTGGTAGGCCAGGCAGGTGGGCGCCGTTGTCGGCGGCGTGCCGTTGTAGGTCGCGGTGATCGCCGGCGGAGTCTGGCCCTGGGTGTAGGTCAGCGACGATGTGACGCCGGTCGTCGCCGGGGTTGCCGTGGCCAGCGCGGGCACCACGACGGCTCCCAGGGCCGTTCCGCCGATGATCGCCAGCCGCCGCATGCGCACCCCTTGGTCTCGTGTGACGGCAATCTTAGTCACTTTTGCGCAATTCCCTGCACGTTGCGGGCGCGTGCGCTGGCACGTTGGGCGCCCCGACACCGCCTGGGCCGCCCAACGTGGGTCAGTAGCGGTAGTGGTCCGGCTTGTACGGGCCCTCGACCGGCACGCCGATGTACTCGGCCTGCTCCTCGGTCAGCGTCGGTCAGCTTCGACGCCCGAGCGCGTCGAGGTGCAGGCGCGCGACCTTCTCGTCGAGGTGCTTGGGCAGCACGTAGACCTCGCGCTCGTAGTCGTCGTGCTTGGTGAACAGCTCGATCTGGGCGATCACCTGGTTGGTGAAGGAGTTGGACATCACGAAGCTCGGGTGGCCGGTGGCGTTGCCGAGGTTCAGCAGGCGGCCCTCGGACAG
Organism: uncultured Thermoleophilia bacterium; assembly: GCA_963768285.1. Taxonomy (GTDB): domain Bacteria; phylum Actinomycetota; class Thermoleophilia; order Miltoncostaeales; family Miltoncostaeaceae; genus CAITWD01. Next base: position 201,427 of record CAVYHI010000018.1, on the reverse strand, counting down.
CACGATGATCGCGTGGCCGTCGGGGAAGATCCACTCGTCGACCTGCGGCTTGATCGTGTCGCGGCGCGACGCCCGGGTACTTGGCCAGCCCGGCCATGTCGATCTCGTTGTCGAAGTGGCCGATGTTGCCGACGATCGCCTGGTGCTTCATCCGGCCATGTGCTCGACGGTGATGATGTCCTTGTTGCCGGTGGCGGTGATGAAGATGTCGGCGGTCTCGACGCACGTCCTCGAGCGTGGCGACCTGGTAGCCCTCCATCGCCGCCTGCAGCGCGCAGATCGGGTCGATCTCGGTGACGATCACCCGGGCGCCCTGGCCGCGCAGCGACTCGGCGCAGCCCTTGCCGACGTCGCCGTAGCCGCACACGACGGCGACCTTGCCGCCGATCATCACGTCGGTGGCGCGGTTGATGCCGTCGATCAGCGAGTGGCGGCAGCCGTACATGTTGTCGAACTTCGACTTGGTCACCGAGTCGTTGACGTTGATCGCCGGGAACAGCAGCGCGCCCTGCTCGGCCATCTGGTAGAGGCGGTGCACGCCGGTCGTGGTCTCCTCGGTGACGCCCTTGATGTCCGGCCGGCGATCGTCGTCCAGCGGCTCGGGTCCTCGCGCAGCGGAGCGGCGCAGCAGCTCGAGGATGATCGCGTACTCCTCGCGAGTCGGCGTCGCCGGATCCGGCACCGCGCCGGCCCGCTCGAACTCGACGCCCTTGTGCACCAGCAGCGTGGCGTCGCCGCCGTCGTCGAGGATCATGTTCGGGCCCCCGCCGTCCGGCCAGCGCAAGGCATCTGCTCGGTGCACCACCAGTACTCCTCGAGCGTCTCGCCCTTCCAGGCGAACACCGGCACGCCCGATGGCGCCTGCGGCGTCCCGTCGGGCCCGACCACGATCGCCGCGGCGGCGTGGTCCTGGGTGGAGAAGATGTTGCAGCGAGGCCCAGCGCACCTCGGCGCCGAGCGCGACGAGCGTCTCGATCAGCACCGCGGTCTGGATCGTCATGTGCAGCGAGCCCGGTGATGCGGGCGCCCGGCGAGCGGCTGGCTGTCGGCCGTACTCGGCGCGGATCGCCATCAGGCCGGGCATCTCGTGCTCGGCGAGGCGGATCTCCTTGCGGCCGAACTCGGCCAGGGACAGGTCGGCCACCTTGAAGTCGGTGGAAGCCAGTAGCGCACCTGTCGTCATGCAATCTCCATCATGGGTAGGGGCGGAGCGGCCCGGCCCACGTCCAGCTGGCCGCCGTGCCGGTGCACGCGACCGACGGGGGGTGCCCAGGGTCGCGCCGCCGCGAGGATTGCCCGCTGGCGTCAATTGGGCATCTTACCCGGACCGTGAGCGCGGCTGACCCGGGACCGCGCACCCCCCGGCCTGATCGCCCGACAGCTGACACACGGATTCACCCGGCCTGGCGGGTTGGGCGCCGATCCTGCAGGATGGGCGCATGACACTCATTATGAAGATCACCGATGAAGGTGCCGAGTACGCCGACCAGCTGCACGACCTGCTGGCGGAGTTCGGCGTGGATCCCGCGATCGAGGACGAGATCGACGAGATCAGCCTCCTGCCGGCCTACGTCCTGGCCGGCGCGTCGATTCGCACCGACGCGCACGCCCACGGCGGTCATATGCACGTCGTCGCGATCACCGTGGAGATCCCCGACGAGCTGGAGGAGGCCTTCTACGAGACGCTCGGTCATGTGCTCGAGGCGAGCGACGAGGATGACGAGGACGACGACGAGGAGTGATCACCGTCGGATGGTGGCTTGCGCGCGCCTGGCGCGGAGCTGAAGATCGACGCGACGGGCAGCCGAGGCCTCGGGTGCCCGTCGCTGTATCGGCGGTCCTGCGCCGCTAGATGAGTGATTCCACGGCGATCACCGTGGCGTAGGGGTTTGTGGCAGGCAGGCCGAAGTCGGCGGTGCTCAATGCATCGCCGACCCGGAGGCCTCGATGGACGCCGACCTCGACCTGCTCTGCACGGCCGTTTATTGCACGGCCGACGATCTCCTGCCCGAATCGGTCGCAAATGCCAGGCGTCGGGTGACCGACGCGGAGGTCGTCGCCTTGGCGGTGGCCCAGGCCGTGATGGGGATCCCATCCGACCGGCGCTTCTTGAAGGTGGCCGCCCGGCGCCTGTCGCACCTGTTCCCGCGCCTTCCCGGCCAGTCTGGCTACCACAAGCGCCGCCGCCGGCTGGCCGAGGCGATCGAGTGGCTGACGGGCGTGTTTGCCGGCATGAGCCCGGGTTTCGTCGATGATCTGGCCCTTGTCGACTCCACCCCGGTCGAGTGCGCCAGAAGCCGCGAGACGGTCAAGCGCTCGGCGCTGGCGGATGCGGCCGGCTACGGCTACTGCCCCTCGCACACGCGCTGGTTCTGGGGATTTCGCCTGCATGCGATCTTCGCCACCGACGGCACCCCGCGCGCCTTCGCCTTGGCTCATCCCTCGCGCGATGAGCGCGAGGTGGGCTTGGAGCTGGTGGGGCGCATGTGCCGCCCGGATGCGCTGACGCTCATCGGCGACAAGGGCTACGCGGGTCGCCAGTTCGCCGCCGGCGTGCGCCGGCTGGGGGCCCGGATCGTGCGGCCCGTGCGCGGCGACGAGCCCGGTTCCGGTCTGCGCCTGGCCCCGATCCGACAGCGGATCGAGTCGATCTTTTGGACCTCCCAAGGACATCCTGACCTTGGAGCGCCACGGCGGGCGCACCCTTGCGGGCGTCAGGGAGCGCATCGCCATGCGCTTCTTGGCCCTTGCCGCCTGCATCAGCCTCAACCACCAGCTGGGACGTCCGAGCCGTGCCCTGGTCGACTACGTCGCCTGAGGGCGTGGAATCAATCATCTAGGCCGCCGGAGGCCAGCGCTCCTCGGGCCGTGGCTGGCGCTGGCCGATGGTAAGCATCCGCTGCCGCCCGGGGTCCATCGCCTCATAGGGGCGGACGACGGGCGTACGCCAGGTGATGAAGCTCTGGCAGGCGGCGTCCGAGTCGTTCGGGTACTGGCGCACGGCCTCGGCCAGTGCCTGCGCGTCCCCCAGGCCGATGCCGGAGCTGACGCCGGTCTCGGGGCCGAAGAAGTGCGCCGAGTCGCCGATGAGCAGCACGCCGGGCCTCCACCACTCCTTGCAGCTGAGCAGCGACGGCTCCAGGTAGCGCACCTGGTCGATCGAGGTCAGCCCGGAGATGCCCTTCTCGGACTCCGGCAGCAGCCGGATCCACATCTTCTTGATGGCGTCCAGCCCGGGCGCCAGGGCCGCCTCGGCGCCCACCTTGTCGATGCTGCGCCAGCCCGCCGACCCCTCCGGCCAGCCGAGGGTTCCGATGTGCCCCCCGTCGGACATGTAGGCCATCGCAAACGACACGCCGCCGGGCTCGGGGCTCATCCATGCCAGCGATGCCTCGGGCAGGGGTTCGATGGTCGCCTCGAGGCCGGCCATCTGGCGCACGGGCGAACCCGTCCCGTCACACGCGACCACCAGATCCGCGGGGATCGTGCGGGTGCCCTGCGGACCCTCGGCGAGCACGCCGACCACGCGCCCGGTCGGGTCGTGGACGAGCTCGGTGACCGTGTGCTCGTACTCGACGGGCAGCCCTTCGGCCAGGAGGCCGAGGATGCGGCCGACCTGGACGCAAATCGCGACGGCGCTGCCGTCGGGACGCGGGGCGATGTCCCACCCCGCCCGGCGAATCTCATCGAGGATCCCGATCTCCTCGAACACGGGGAACCCCTGGAACCCAAGCATGTAGCCGCGTGGCACGAAGGCTCCGGCGGGCATGCGCTCCAGCACGACCGGTTCCTCGCCTCGCAGCCGCAACAGACGCGCGAGGGTCAGGCCGACCATGCCGCCGCCGCAAATCACGATATCCATGTGCGCCTCTCGCCGGTTGCCGTCACGGCGGTTGTCCGCCGCTCACAATCTTGCCCGACAGTGCGGACATGTGCCCGCGCCGGCGCGTCGCCAGCGGGCCCGACTGCGTCTGGGCGGGACCTCCCGCCGCCGACGGGCGGCGGGCTTCGCTAGCCTCTGTCGGGCCGCCAGTAACCGAACGGAGGAGAGCGCGTGGCTCGATCGATCACAACGCAGCTGGTCCATTCGGTACCGCTGCCCGTCGGCGCGGAGTCGCCGATCTCGGCCTATGTCAACGGGGCCGAGCGCACCGAGGGTCACGGGATCACTGTGCGCGACGGTCGGATTTGGTTCGATGAGCCGCTGCGGATACCTCAGCCGACCTCGTTTGGCGGCAAGCTGATGCTCACCTTCGGTATCGGCGTCTACGGGGACGTCAAGGGCGATCAGCTCGACCTGGCGTTTCGCCGCGGGGGCCAGGCCGAGTGGCAGACCAACGTCCCGCTCAACGCCGTACCGCCGCCCGGCGACTGAGTTCGACCAGCGCGGTACGCCACTGGTCGGCGGGGTGCCAGCCGACCCCGGCCAGCCCCGATCCGGCGACGTTGACCGACGCCCGCAGGGCGTCGGTCATCGCGCCCCCGAGCGAGAGCGCCGCCAGCCGCGGGGGCACCCGGTCGGGCCGCGGGACGCCGAGCTCTGCACAGATATGGTGGATGACCTCCTCCTGGGTCGGTGGCCCCGGCTCGCACGCGGCATAGACCCCGGGCGGCGCCTGCGCGGCGGCGCGCAAGGCGCGGGCAGCGTCGGCGGCACTGATCAGCGGCAGCCGGTTGCGGCCGTCCCCGACGATGCGGAACTGGCGTCGCCACACCGCCGCCACCAGCTCGCCGAACAGGCCGTCCGGCCCGTAGGTCCAGCCCAGGCGCACCGCGCGCAGTCCGGGTCCGGCGAGCGCCTGTTCGGCGGCGAGCCCCCAGTGCCCCATCGCGACGGGGTCCGGATCGGTGGCCTCGGTGACCGGATCGGCGCCGTGGTCGCCCCAGGCCAAGACGTGTGACGCGGCCACGACGGTCCGCGCGCGGTCACCGCCGGCGATCAGGTGATGCGCGCCGCGCCAGGCCTGGCGTGCGTCCTTGCGCACCCGCACGCGGCGGAGCGGCGTGTGCACGCGCGGTGCGGCCAGATGCCACAGCACGTCCGCCTCGTCGGCGTCCTCCTGCCAGACGCCCGGTACCGCCAAGTCGCCGTAGATCGGCTCGGCGCCCATCGCCTCGAGGCGGCGCAGCGCCTGGCCGCTGCGCCCCAGCGCGAGCACGCGCGCGCCTTCGGCAAGCAGTTCGGCGATCAGCCGCGGGCCGACCATGCCGGTGCCGCCGGTGACGAAATGGATTGCCACTGCACCTCCGGGCGGATGTCCGCCAACTTGGTCGCCGCACACAGACGGCGACTCAGGTGCCGCGTCAGCCTCCGGCGACCGCCGGAAGGATGGTGACCTCTTGGCCGTCTGTCGTCACAGTAGCGATCCCGTCACCGAAGCGGACGTCCTCGCCGGCCACGAATACGTTGACGAACCGCCGCAGCTGACCGTCCTGGCACAGGCGGTCCCGGAAGCCCGGGTACGCGGCGTCCAGTTGGTCGATCAGCTCGCTGATGGTGCCCGGCTGGCAATCGACGGTCGCGGCGCCGGCGGTGAGGTTGCGCAACGGCGAGGGGATCTTCACGGTCACAGGCATGTGCGGTCCTCCCGCGTCAGGCGACGGCGGTCGCAAGGGTGGGCAGCGCCGGGTAGGCGGCGGTCGCCGCCTCGAACGAGTCAACGGTGGCCTCGATCTGGACCGCCTCGACATGCGGGCTGACCGCGTCGAGGGTCTTCAGGCCGTCGCCGGTGATGTAGAGCACGACACGCTCGTCGGGGTCGATCTCCCCGCGCTCGGCCAGCGTGCGCAGCACCGCGGTCGTCACGCCGCCGGCAGTCTCGGTGAAGATGCCCGTCGTCTCGGCCAGCAGGCGGATGCCGGCAACGATTTCCTCGTCGGTGACGGCGGTGACCGACCCGCCGGTCGACCGGGCAGCCTCGAGGGCGAAGACGCCGTCGGCTGGATTGCCGATCGCCAGACTCTTGGCGATCGTGTCCGGATGCACGGGCGCGACGAAGTCGCGGCCCGCGTCCCAGGCGGTCGCGATGGGGCTGCAGCCGGCGGCCTGCGCGCCGTTGAGCCTCGGCACCGAGCCATCGCACAGCCCGAGCTCCAGCAGATCGCGATAGCCGCGGTGGATCTTGGTGTACAGCGAGCCCGAGGCGATCGGCACGATGCATCGGTCGGGCAGCGTCCAGCCGAGCTGCTCGGCGACCTCATATGCCAAGGTCTTGGAGCCCTCGCTGTAGTACGGACGCACGTTGACGTTGACAAACGCCCACGGACGATCGGCCGCCAGTTCCCCGCACAGGCGGTTGACGTCGTCGTAGGTGCCCGCGACGGCCAGCAACGTGGTGTCGAAGACGGCGGTGGCGACGATCTTCTGCGATTCGAGATTGGCCGGCACGAACACGTAGCTCTCGAGTCCGAGCGCCGACGCGTGGGCGGCGACCGCGTTGGCCAGGTTGCCCGTCGATGCGCACGCGACGGTCGAGTAGCCCAGACACTGAGCGGCCTGGAGGGCGACGCTGACGACCCGGTCCTTGAAGCTGTGAGTCGGGTTAGCCGTTTCGTTCTTGACCCACACCTCGCCGAGACCCAGGCGCTCGGCCAGCCGCGGCGCGTAGACCAGCGGCGTCAGACCGGCGCTGAGCACGCGCGTCGGGTCGCTCGGCGCACACGGCAGCAGGTCGCGATAGCGCCACAGGTTCAGCGGCCCGCGCGCGATGCGCTCGCGGGTCACCGTCTCGGCAAGGCGCGTTTGGTCATATTCGACCTCCAACGGACCGAAACAGTACTCACACACGTACGCCGCGATCAGGCCGGTCCGATGCCCGCATTCCTTACACCACAGACCGGTGGCACAGCCACCGAAATCCCCGCTCGTCCCGCTCATCGCATCTGCCCTCGTGGTCGGATCCTGAGCAACAAAAAAGCCTTCCGCTGGGTTCCGCGAAAGGCGATCCGACGACGATCGTTGGCTTTCGCATCTCCCCGGCGACGTACCGGTTGGAATTGGCACCTGGCGCGGATGCGCTGGTTGCCGCGGCTTCAAAGGGCCAAATCCCTCCACCGCTCTAGATGCTGCCCCGGAACTTACACAGTCGATCGGGGGAGTGTCAATCGACGCTGCCGATCGACACGCCAGCCAGGGTCAGGTGTCATCAGGACGGTGTCGCGCCCTTGCAACTTCTCTGCGACGCCGGGTAGAAACCGCCCGCATTCCGGGAGGAATGCAGGTAGTGAGATCTAAGATGTAATTCCGTGAACGACGATCAGCCCACCGCGTCATTTCCACAGCTTCCGTATCCGGGGGCCGCGGGCACGCCCGGACCCGAGCCGACCCCGCCGGAGCAGGCCCAGCCGACGGTCGCGTTTCCGCGGCTCCCCTACCCCTCCGCCGAGGAGGGTGCGCCGGCGACGCCGGAACCCGCATCGGGCGCCGCCGAGGAGCCGCCGAAGGGCTGGCGCGCGCGTCGGCGTGCCGCGAAGGCCGCCAAGGCCGAGGCCCCCGCCGCGGCGGCGGCGCCCGTCGCGCCTGGCGAGGCGCCTGCGGCGCCCGAACCGCAGGAGGCGCTCGGCACCCGGACCGATCTCGGCACGGATCTGGCCGGACCGATGGACATCCCCGACGCCCTGGCGAGCTCCGCGCGCGGGCTGCGGCGCCAGCGCCGCCGGTTGCTGAGCACCCGTGACCAGCTGGTCTTCCACCTGGGCGGTCTCGCCTACGAGCTGCATCGGCTGGGTGAGTTGAACGCCCCCGTCGCCCAGCGGCGGGCGGGGATGATCTACGAACTCGACTCGACCGTCAGCGCGATCGATGCGCAACTGGCCTCGCGGAGCTCCACCAAGCCGTCCGAGCAGCGGCTGCCGATCGTGGTCGGGTCGTGCCGAACCTGCCACACCCTGTTTGTCGCAGAAGCGCGCTATTGCATGAAATGTGGCGCCCACCTGGCGCCCGCTGAGAACCGCGAGCCAACCCCATGACCGACCCGCCGGAACCCAACGAGCCGCCTGAGGCTGCTCCGCTCAACACCCCGCACTGTCAGGAGTGCGACGCGCCGCTGGATCCCAACCAGCGCTACTGCCTGCAGTGTGGTGCGCCGACCCCCAGGGCGCCCCGGCTGGCCACGGGCAAGGGTGCGCGGATCATCGCCCTCGCCCTGGTGCTGCTGGCGATCGGCACCGGTGCCCTCGCGGTCGCGGTCTCCCGACAGAGCAACGGCAGCACCAAGACATCGACCACGACGCCGGTCGGCACCGGGACGCACACCGGCACCACGACCACCTCGACGGGGACCGGGTCCACCGGGACGAGCACGGGCTTCGAGACCGTGACCTCCGGCACGACACCGACGAGCTCGACGCCCACGAGCTCCACGCCCACCTCGACCCCGACGACATCCACACCCACGACCACGACCACCCCGACGTCGACCACCTCGACGTCGACGACGGCCAGCTGGCCGGCTGGAACCCAAGCCTGGACCGTGATCCTCGCGTCCACCACGAGCCAGGCCACCGCCGATTCGATCGCCGCCAAAGCCAGCGGCGATGGGCTGAGCGCGGGCGTGCTCTACAGCAGCTCCTACGCGACGCTCACGCCGGGATATTGGGTCGTCTTCTCCGGCCAGTACTCGACGCAATCGGCCGCCCAGGCGGCCGCCCACGGCGTCCAGGGAAGCTACCCGGGCGCCTACGCCCGCTTCATCCCCGCCGCCTCCTGAGCGCGCCCCGCGGGGCATGCGGCAGTAGAGTCTTGCGGCGATGAGCGCTGATTCCACCGAGCGTCCGGTCTCGATCGCCATCGGCGTCGATGTCGGCGGGACCTTCACCGATGCCGCGCTGGTCCGTGCAGGGCGGATGCACACGGTCAAGGTCCCGACGACGCGCGAGGATCACGGCCTCGGCGTGATGGAGGCGGTCCGCGCGGTGCTCGCCGCCGCGGGGGTCCCCTCGCGCGCGGTCGGGCGGATCGCCCACGGGATGACGGTCGGCACCAACGCCCTCTTGGAAGGCACTTTGGCCCGGACCGCCCTCGTCGCCACCCGCGGCTTCGGGGACGTACTCGAGCTGCGCCGCCAGGACCGTGCCGAGCTGTACCGCCCGACCGCCGCCCACCCTGCCCCGGTCGTCCCGCACGCACGCGTCGTCGAGGTCGCCGAGCGGTGCGGGCCCGACGGCCCCCTGGTCGCACTGGAACCCGCCGAGGCACGGCGGGTCGCGCACGAGGTCCGCGATCTGGAGATCGAGGCGGTCGCGGTCTGCCTGCTGTTCTCGTACCGCCACCCGGACCATGAGCGCGCCCTGGCGGCCGCGCTGGCCGAAGCGGTGCCCGGCGTCCACGTGAGCTTGTCCTCGGAGGTGCTCGCGGAAATGCGCGAGTACGAGCGTGCGGCGACGACCGCGGTGGATGCGGCCCTGACGCCGCTCTTGGGCGCGTATCTGGCGCGCCTGGCGGAGCGCGCCGGTGCCGCCGGGCTGCCGTCCCCGCAGGTCATGCAGTCGAACGGCGGCCTGATCGATCTGGAGACCGCGACCCGCCACGCCTCGCGAACGGTGCTCTCGGGGCCTGCGGCCGGAGTCATCGGGGCATCGCTGTGGGCGCGCACCGAGCAGCTCGCCCACGTGCTGACCTTCGACATGGGCGGTACCTCGTGCGATGTGGCCCTGATCGCGCACGGGGTCCCTGGCCGCACGGCGGGTACCGAGATCAACGGCCATCCGCTGCACCTGCCGATGCTCGACATCAAGACCGTCTCGGCCGGGGGCGGCAGCATCGCGTGGGCCGACACGGGCGGCGCGCTGCGCGTCGGGCCCCAGTCGGCCGGTGCCCGTCCGGGGCCGGCCGCGTACGGTCTCGGCGGCAGTGCGCCGACGGTCACCGATGCCCAGGTGGTGCTCGGACGCATCGCCACCGTCGGGACCCCGGGCCGCGAGACCCCGCTGGATGTCGACAAGGCGGCGGCCGCGGTCGATCACCTGGCGGGCGTGCTGGGCCTCACCCGCAGGGCGTGTGCCGAGGGGATCGTGCGGGTGGCGAACCACGAGATGGCGCGGGCACTGCGGGTCGTGAGTGTCGAGCGCGGGGTGCACCCGGCCGGGGCGACGCTGATCGCCTTCGGCGGCGCGGGCCCGCTGCACGCCTGCGAGGTCGGGGAGTTGCTCGGCATCGAGCGGGTGATCGCCCCGGCCTGCGCGGGCGTGTTGGCCGCGCTCGGGACCCTGATCGCCGGCGAGCGTCGGGACTGGGTACAGACCGTCCTGCTGCCGCTCACCGACGCCGACGGCCTCGCCACGGCGCTGGCGCCCCTGGTTGAACGGGCCCGGCGGACCCTCCCGGGGGCGACCCTCGAGGTCGCAGCGGATTGCCGCTTCGTCGGCCAGGCGCACGCGTTGACGGTCCCGTGGCCCGGCCACACCGACCCTCGGGTCCTGGCCCAGGAGTTCTTGGCGGCCCACGTGGCGCGCTACGGCGATGCCGACCGCAACGCGCCGGTCGAGGTCGTGTCGTTGCGTGTCGCGGTCGAGCGTCCCGGCGATGTCCCGGCCATCGACACGCTTCCGACGGGTCCGCCCTGCCCCGGCCCGGCCGGGCTCCTGATGGCCGGCGCCAGCGTGTGGGTGCCGGCGGGCTGGACGTCCCGCGCCTGCGCCGACGGTAGCCAGGACATCCGGCGTGACCGAGGGCCGGCGGCATGGACCCGATAACCCTCCAGGTGATGGCCAGCGCGCTGCGCGCGGTTGCCGAGGAGATGGAGGCCGCACTGGTGCGCAGCGCCTTCTCGCCCAACATCACGGAGCGCCGCGACTGCAGCACCGCGATCTGCGATGCCGACGGGCGGATGATCTCCCAGTCTGCGTCGATCCCCGTCCACCTGGGCGCCATGCCCGACGCCGTGCGGGCCGTCATCGCCGCGCGGCCCGACCCGGGCGATATCTGGATCCTGAACGACCCGTTTACCGGCGGCACGCACCTGCCGGACCTGACGCTGGTAAGCCCCCTGCATGCACACGGTGCGCTCATCGGATATGCGGTCTCGCGGGCGCACCACGCCGACGTCGGCGGCATGTCGCCGGGGTCGATGCCCGCCGGGTCGCGGGAGCTGTTCCAGGAGGGTCTGGTCCTCCCGCCGGTACGGCTGGTCGCGGCCGGCGCGGTCCGCGAGGACATCGTGGCGGTGATCCTGGCCAACTCTCGCACGCCGGCCGAGCGCGCCGGCGACCTGCGCGCACAGGTCGCGGCCCACCGTTTGGCCGATGCGCGGATGACCGAGCTCACCGAACGCTGGGGGCGGGCGCTGATCCAGGAGGCGTGTGCGGAACTGCTGGCCTACGCCGAGCGGCGGACCCGCGCCGAGCTGGCGCGCATCCCCGACGGGACCGTATGCCGCCGAGGAGTGGCTCGAGGGCGACGGGGTCACCGACGAGCCCATCGCCATCCGCGTGGCGGTGACGGTCTCGGGGGACCGGCTGGAGGTCGATTTCACCGGCACGGACCCGGCGAGCCCGGGCAACTGCAACTGTCCGCTGGCGGTCACCCGTTCGGCGGTCTACTACGTTGTGCGCTGCGCGACCGATCCAGACATCCCCGCATCGTCGGGCGCCTTTGCGCCCGTCGCGATCGAGGCCCCGGACGGGTGCCTGGTCAACGCCCGGTTTCCGGCGGCGGTGGCCGCCGGAAACGTCGAAACCTCGAGCCGCATCGTCGACGCGGTGTTCGCCGCCCTCGGCCAGGCAGTCCCCATGCCCGCCCAAGGCCAGGGCACCATGAACAACCTGACCATCGGTGCACCGGGATTCACGTACTACGAAACCCTGGGCGGCGGCCAAGGCGCGGGTCCCGACGCCGATGGCCCGTCGGCGGTGCACGTGGCGATGAGCAACACGCGTAACACCCCCGTGGAGGCGCTTGAGTCCGCCTACCCGATCCGGGTCGAACGCTACGGGGTGCGGCGCGGGACCGGCGGCGCGGGGGCGCACGTCGGCGGCGACGGTGTCGTGCGTGCGCTGCGGGTGCTGGTCGAGGCCGAGGTCAGCGTGATCTCCGAACGTCGCCGCACCGGCCCGCGGGGTGCGGAGGGCGGCGCGGATGGGACACCGGGTGCGAATCGGCTCAACGGCGCTCCGCTGCCGGCCAAGTGGCGCGGCCGCGTCGCCGCCGGAGACCTGATCGAGATCGCTACGCCGGGCGGCGGTGGATGGGGTCCGGCGCCCGGCGACCGCTCAGGGGGATCGGCGGCCCCCTGAGCATCGACGGGTCGCGCTATGTGGTCGTGGAACGCTCGCGGACGGGCGTCCAGACCGAATAGCCGCAGGCCTGGCAGTGCGCCTGGGCCGACGCCCCTTCGCGCTTCACGCCGTCACAGTCCACCCAGGCGCTGCAGCGGCCGTCGTCTTCCCACGTCGAGGCCCGGCAGCTGGGGCACGCCGACGGGAGATAGCGCGCGCTGGTTACCTGTACCGACTCCCAGCAGAAGCGGCAGGCGTAGACGCTCTTGCGCGACAACCTCATCCGGTGGGCGGCGGCGAGGCCTTCGGCCGCCGCACGTGCGCGATACAGCGTGGCCATGGGTAACCCCCTAAAAAGTGACGATCGTTACCAGCGCCTGTCCCGGAGATTGTAGCGATTGCCACGAACGATGCAAGTCGCGATGCGCGCGATCGCGCGTGCAGCCAGCGTTTCGGTCCCGCCAGGCCCCGCCGTGCGGTCAGCCGGAGGCGAGGTCCTGTCCGACCAGCACCACGACGCCGGCGTTGCCGGCCTGGGAGGCGGGCATCAGCGTAAGCGCGGTGACATGTGCGGGCTGCACCCCGAGGGCCGTCGCGACGCTGCAGGCGGCGTCCAGATCGGACGTGGTCACGTACTGGACCGAGCTCACCGTCGCGTTTGACTCGCCGTTGGGGGCGTTTGCGACCGTCCCGAGCGAGTATCCGATCGAGGTCAGCTTTGGGCCGATGAGCTTGCCGGCGGCGCCCGGCACCCCGCTGCCGTTATACACCGAGACGGTGATCGCCGACGGGCTCGAGATCGGGGCGGCCGTCGCGCACGAGGCGGTGACCGCCGGGGTCGTCGTCCTGGTGGCGCCGGTCGAGGTCGCGGTATGGGTCTTGGCGGGCTTGGTGGTGGTCTTGGCGGACGTGGTGGTCTTGGCCGACGAGGAGCTGCCGCGCGACGAGACCGCCCACGCGATGCCGGCGCCGACCAGGACCGCCACGACGGCCGCCACGATGATCTGCGTGCGGCGGCCGGCGATCGGCTGACGGCCGGCGCCGGCCGCCGCGGGCTTCTCGGAGAGCCCGGACAGGGCCTTCAGCCGCTCGAGCGTGGGATCGTACGCGCTCAGGCCGGCCGATGCGATCTGCTGCTCGATGCGTCGAATCTGACGGCCACGGCGGAACGACTGGATCACCAGTGCGATCGCCAGAAAGATCGCGATCACCGCCGCCGACGGCGTAAGAAGATTCAACCAGCTCACGGTCGGCGAGGTTACCAGGCCGTTCGGAGGACACGGCGTGCGCTGGTCACGCGGCCGGATCGCCGCAGCAGTCGGGGATTAGCCCGGCGTGACCCGATACGCATCAAACACGCTCTCGATGTTGCGCAGCGCGTTGACCACACCCTTCAGGCTGTCGATGTCCCCCACCTCCACGACAAACCGGTTGTTGACCATCTGGTTCTCCATGTGGCAATTGGCGGAGACGATGTTGACGCCCGACTCCGAGAAGCTGCGCGAGAGGTCCTCCAGCAGCCGGTGGCGGTCCCACGCGTCGATCTGGATCTCGACACGAAACCCATGGCGGTTGGTCGCCCTCCCAGGAGACGCGGGTGAAGCGCTCGGGGTTCTTGCGCAGCAGCGCCGCGTTGGGGCAGTCGTCGCGGTGGATGGTGATGCCGCGGCCGAGCGAGATGTAGCCGACGATCTCGTCGCCCGGCACCGGCCGGCAGCACTTGGCCAGGCGCAGCATCACGTCGCTCGACGCCCTCCACCTTGATGCCCGTACTCGCCGGAGGACCTGGTCGGCGACGGCGCCGGCGCGCCGACGCGAGCGTCGGCGGCGTCTGGCGCTCCTCGGTCGGCCGCCTCGCCCTGCTTCAGGCGCTGCATGACCTTGTTGACGACCGTCTTGGGCGAGATCTTCGCCGCGCCGAGGGCGATGTAGAAGTCCTCCGCCTTGCGGAAGCCCATCTCGCGGATGACGTCCGGCCAGCAGCGGCGAGCCGGTGATCTTCTGCGCGCGGCAGGCCCGGCTTGCGCAGGTGCTCCTGCAGCAGCTCGCGGCCGCTGTGCTCGGTGTCCTCGCGCGACTCCGCCTTGAACCACGCCTTGATCTTGTTGCGCGCGCGGTCGTGCTTGACCACGCCAGCCAGTCGCGCGAGGGCCCGCGCTCGCGCTTGGAGGTCAGGATCTCGACGATGTCGCCCGAGCTGCAGCTCGTAGTGCAGCGGCACGATGCTTCCCGTTCACCTGCGCGCCCACGCAGCGGTGGCCGACTCGGTGTGCACCTCGTAGGCGAAGTCGAGCGGCGTCGCCCCGGCCGGCAGCGACTTGCACCTCGCCCTTGGGCGTGAACACGAACACCTCGTCCTCGAACAGGTCGCGCGCGCAGCGTCTCCAGGAACTCCGTCGGATCGGAGATCTCCTCCTGCCAGTCGAGCATCGAGCGCAGCCACTTGAGCTTCGCGTCGCCACTCGCCAGCCGGCGTCGGGCCGCGCCGTGCCCGCTCCTTGTAGAGCCAGTGCGCCGCCACCCCGAACTCGGCGGTGCGGTGCATCTCGTGGGTGCGGATCTGGATCTCCAGCGGCTGGCCCTCGGGCCCGATCGACCGTCGTGTGCAGCGACTGGTACATGTTGAACTTCGGGCATCGCGATGTAGTCCTTGAAGCGTCCCGGCATCGGCTTCCACAGCGAGTGGATGATCGCCGACCGCGCCGTAGCAGTCGCTTGCACCGAGTCGACGAGCACGCGCATCGCGGTGAGGTCGTAGATCTCGTTGAACTCGCGGCCCTTGCGGGTCATCTTCGAGTAGATCGAGTAGAAGTGCTTGGCGCGGCCGGTGATCTCGGCGCGTGATGCCGACGGCCGCAGCTCGCCCGACAGGTATTCGCCGGCCTCGGCGACGTAGCGCTCGCGGTCGTCGCGCTGCTGGTCGACCAGTCGCTTGATCTCCGGTACTTGCGCGGGTGCAGCGTCGGCGAACGCCAGGTCCTCGAGCTCCCACTTGATCGCGTGGATACCCAGCCGGTGCGCCAGCGGCGCGTAGATCTCGAGCGTCTCCCGGGCCTTCTCGATCTGCTTCTGCTTGGGCATGCGCGCCGAGCGTGCGCATGTTGTGCAGGCGGTCGGCGAGCTTGATCAGATCAGCACCCGGATGTCCGCGGCCATCGCGACGATCATCTTGCGGTAGTTCTCGGCCTGGCGCTCGTCGCGGACTCGAAGTGTGATCTTCGATCAGCTTCGTGACGCCGTCGACGATCGTCGCCGACCTCGTCACCGAAGCTCGCGCTCGATCGTCGGTCGAGCGTCGCACGGTGTCCTCGACGGTGTCGTGCAGCAGCGCCGCGATGACCGAGACGTCGTCCATGCCGACCTCCACGACGATCCGCGCACACCCGACCGGGTGGATGATGTACGGCTCGCCTGAGTGGCGCACCTGCCCACCGTGATGCTCTTGGGCGAACATCATCGCGTGCGTGATCGCCGCGACGTCGGCGTCGGGGTGGCGCTCGCGCAGGTCGCGCAGCAGCTCGTCGAACTGGGGCGCCAGATGCGGCTGCGGAAGCGTGGCGTCGATGTCTGTGGGCGTGTGCATCTCGCTATACGGTACTCCGTCGGGCGGCGGCGCTACAGCACCTCGCGCCCGCCGACGGGAGCTGCCAGGGCGTTGTCCTCGGCGGCGAACAGGTCGAGGGTCAGCGCGCGATCCAGATACTCGTCCGCCGCCGGCCAGCCGGGATGCCGCGGCCGCCGCGCGCGCGGCCTGCTCGAGCGGGCGCCGCTCGCTCGGGGTCAGGAGGACCAGCCCGTCCGGCCCGCACGCGACGAGCCCGAGCTCGACGAACGCCGCGAGCGTGTCGGCGACGGCGTCCGGATTGCGGATGCCTCCCTCGCCGCCCAGCAGCACGGTCTCGCACTCGGCATCCCAGCGCCAGGCGGGGCGCGCCGAGAGCTCACGCCAGATCCGCTGCGCCAACGGGCGCAGGTCCCAGCGTTCGAGCGCGATGAGGCGCGCGAAGGCGACCTCGTGATCGGTCCAGGTCAGATGGACGTCCCGGTCTGCGGCATGCACCTGCAGCCAGGCGGCCTGCCCGGCATCCTGGGGCGGGTCGAGCACGACCAGATGCGCCTCCTCGGGCAGGGCGATCTCGGCCAGCGCGGCGTAGTCGACCACGGCGATGCACGCGCGGCGCGTGCTCTGCGCCATGCGGGCGTGCAGCGGGTCGCGTGCGCATCGACGCCCACCGATCACGGCCAGCTCGACACCGATCCGTTCCGGGTGCAGGACGTCCTCGAGCATGCCGCGCCGCCGCGGGACGTCGGCGGCGACGACGACGACCCCTGCGTCGGCGCCCGCCAGGGCCGCGATCCGCACCAGGGCGGTGCCGTTGCGGCGCTCGTCGGCGATCGCGCGGGGCGGCCCGGTCGGGCGGGGCGCGATCGGCTCCTGGCACGGGGCGGTGATCGCCCGGCGGACGTCGGCGAGCGTGACGCGTGTCTGGCAGGCCAGATCACAGGCCGGTGCGCAGGTGATCGCCGGCGTGGCGGGCGGCCGGACCGGCTCGAGGCGGTCGATGCTCACGCGCGGTCCCACGAGCCCCTGATAGCGCTCGATGCCGAGTGAGACGTGCACGTCGACCCGCTCGCCGTCGGCGAGGTCGCCCACCCGGTGGCCATGCCCGAACCCGACCGCGCGCAGGTGGGCGCCCCCGCACGACAGGCGGACGTTCAGGTGGCGACCCCCCTTCCCCATCGGACCCGCGCCCTCGGCCGTACAGGCGGGCATCAGCAGGCGCGGCTGGGGGTTGCCGCGTCCGTACGGCGCCAACGCCTCGAAGGCCTCGGCGGTCTCGAGGGTCAGCTCGCGGGCGCCGACGACCGCGTCGATCGGCCGGACACGCGCGCGCTCGAGGACCGGGCCGAGTGCCCCGGCCGCCGCCAGGAATTCGTCACGGAAGGCGGCCACCTGGTTGGCCGGCAGCTGCAGCCCGACCGCTCCGGCGTGGCCACCCCAGCGGCTGAGCCGTCCGGACGCCCGTCCGAGCAGATCATGCAGGTCGAGACCCGGAAGGCTGCGCCCGGAGCCTTTGGCGGTCTCGTCGTCGCGGGTGAGCACGAGCGCCGGGCGGTCGAAGTACTCGACCAGGCGCGAGGCGACGATGCCGACGACGCCCTCATGCCAGCCGTCACCGATCGCGACGATCGCGTTGGCATCGCGGATCTCGGGCGGCGATGCCTCGATCTGCGCAATCGCCTCGGCGGTGATGGCCTGCTCGACTTCACGCCGCTCGGCGTTGAGCGACCAGAGCGCGTCGGCGACCGTGCGCGCACGGACCGGATCGTCTTCGAGCAGCAGCGTCAGCGCGTCCTCGGGATGCCGGAGCCGCCCGGCCGCGTTGATGACGGGCGCGAGCGTGTAGCCGAGCGCGCGGGCGTCGAGCGCACGCGGGTCGATGCCCGCCACCTCGCACATCGCGCGGATGCCGGCGCGCGGGGCCTTGCGCATCTCCGCGAGGCCGCGGATGACCAGGCGGCGGTTCTGCCCGACCAGCGGCACCGCGTCGGCAACCGTCGCCAGGGCGACCAGATCGAGTTCGCGGTCGGGATCGGGCATCACCAGCCGCGCGCCGAGCCGGTCGGCGAGCGCGCGGACCACGGCGAAGACCACCCCCGCCGCGGCGGGGGCGTCCTCGGGCAATTGGCCGAGGGCCGGGTTGGCGATCAGCCCCGGGGGCCGCACGCCACCGGCCAGGTGATGGTCCAGGACGATCGGCTCGATGCCGAGCTCGACCGCGCGCGTGAGGGCGTCGATCGCCGACGTGCCACAATCGACGCACACCAGGACCGCGATCCCCTCGTCGGCCAGTTGCTCGACCGTCTCCACCCGGACCCCATACCCGTCGTCGAAGCGGCTCGGCAGGTAGGTCCGCACGTCGGCGCCGGCGGCCCGCAGCGGGCGGGCCAGCACGGCGGTCGAGCAGACCCCGTCACAGTCATAGTCGCCATGGATCGCCATCCGCTCGCCGCGGCGCAGCGCGAGCGCGAGCCGGTCGGCGATCTCAGCGATACCCGCCAGCGCGTCGGGCGGGTCCAGCGGCCCATCGGCGTCGATGAACGCCCGCGCCGATTCGGGCGTGTCGAGCCCGCGCCGCACGAGCGTCCACGCGAGCGCCTCGGGGATCGCAAGGCCGTCGCGAAGGGTGCGGACCTTCGCGTACGGCACGCGGCGGGCGGTCCACGCCACTACCACTTCCCCGAGCGCAAGATGCCGACG
This sequence comes from uncultured Thermoleophilia bacterium, assembly GCA_963768285.1. Taxonomy (GTDB): domain Bacteria; phylum Actinomycetota; class Thermoleophilia; order Miltoncostaeales; family Miltoncostaeaceae; genus CAITWD01. Next base: position 182,952 of record CAVYHI010000018.1, on the reverse strand, counting down.
ACGAGCCACACGATGATGCAGAAGCCGAAGAACCCAGGCAGGACCGCCAGGAGCGCGAACCCGCCCAAGTTGACGGATGTGTGCACGAGCGCGCCGATGATCGCCGAGGAGAGCATCAGCCCGAACGCCAGCAGCGACAGCACGAGCCGGTTGATGCTGCGCTCGATCCGCTCGATCGACGGGGCAAGGTCGTCGACGTGGATGCCGACCGTGAAATCGCCTTCGGTCAGCTGGACCAGCAGCTCGCCGACCTGCAGCGGGAACTCCCGTGCGACCCGGATCCCCCGCTCGAGGTCCCGCCGCGCCCGTTCCGCCACGCGATCCGGCCGCAGCCGCTCGGCCATGAGCCGACGGGCGTAGGGACGGGCCGACTCGAACACGTTGAACTCGGGCGAGAGCTGCAGCGTGACGCCGCCGAGCGTCGCCAGGGTCTTGTCGAGCATCACCCAGCGGGTCGGCAGGGTCAGCTGGAGCCGGTAGACGGTCTGGAAGATCTCCGACAGCATTGCGCGCGCGTCGATGTCCCCCATGGCCTGGCCGCTGTAGCGCTGCAGCACGATCGCCAGCTGATCCGCGAGCTCCTGCTCGCGCTGGCGCGGATACCGCAGCCCGAGCTCGCGCAGGCGGCGCGGGAGTGCGTCGGCGTTGAGATCCAGGACGTCGATCAGCAGCCCGACGGCGGCCTCGCGGTCGCGCTGGGACAGCTCGCCGACCATCCCGAAGTCGACCAGGCCGATGTGATCGGGTGCCTGCACGAGAATGTTGGCCTGGTGCGGATCTGCGTGGAAGAACCCGTGCACGAAGACCATCTGCATCCACGTCTCGGCAAGGCGCGTGGCCAGCAGGCGGCGGTCCTCCTCGCTCCAGTCGTCGACGTCCAGCTGGGCAAGCGAGGTCCCCTGGATGCGTTCCATGACCAGCACGCGGGCGGTGGTGTACCGCCAAAAGATCTTCGGGACGTCGACGTGCGCGTCGTCGATGAAATTGCGGCGAACCGTCTGGGCGTTGTGTGCCTCGACGCCGTAATCGAGCTCGCGCCGGATCGAACGCGAGAACTCATCCACCAGGGCGACCAGGTCGATGAACGAGAGGCGGTCGACGCGGTCCTTGAGCATGCGCGCCAGCTGATACAGCAACTGGATGTCGGCGTTGATCTGGCGCTCGGCGTCAGGGCGCTGGACCTTGACCACGACCTCGTCGCCGCTGGGCAGGCGGGCGCGGTGGACCTGCCCGATCGAGGCGGCGGCGATCGCCTCCTCGTCGAACTCGGTGAACACCTGCTCGATCGTCAGCCCGAGCTCGGCCTCGACCACCAAGCGGATGTTGGCGAATGGCTCGGGGCGGGCGTGGTCCTGGAGCTGGCGGAGCTCCTCGACGATGTCGGGCGGGACGATGTCCGGCCGGGTCGACATCACCTGCCCGAACTTGACGAAGGTGGGCCCGAGCTCGTCGAGCATGTCGCGCAGCCGGCGTCCCCGTGTTCCCGGGACCTCGGGTGTGTCGGCAGTCGCCTTGGCGGCGGATCGGCCGAGCAGCTGCCCGAAGCCGTACCGCGCAGCGACTTGGGCAATCTCACGGACGCGGGCGAGGTTTTGGCGCCGCTCTGAGGTCATCGCCCTCCGAGCGTACCAGGGGCACTCCCCTGGTCCGCCCGGGGTGTGCGGGTTATCCGGTCACCACGAAGTAGCTGCCACTGACCGCGAACGGACCCGGCCCGTCGGAGGACAGGCTCAGCGTGAAGCCGTCTGGCCGTACGGCATCGGTGTCTTCCTGCAGGACCGTGAGCCCGGCGGTGGAGCAGTTCAGCACCGCCTCGACGACCAGGACGAGCGTTCCCGGGGCATGGTGCGGTCCGTCGCCGATGGCCCAGCCGAGGATCGGCCGGTCCATCGGCGCCCGGAAGCGCACGCGCGTGAACGCACCGTCACCCTGCGCGACCGCGCTGCCGCCGACGGCGAAGCGGCCCGCGGTCTGCCGGTTCTGGGCGGAGGCATCCAGACGCGGCAGGACCCGTGCCCCGGGCGTGCCGCCCGGAACGCCGGTGGCGCCCGTGGCCACCGCGGTCGCGCCGACGAGCGCGGGCGCGATCGGCGTGGGCTGCGCGGCGGTCGGTTCGACCGGGCTCGTGACCTCGGCGGACGGGATGGCGTCAGGCGACGTCGTCCACCAGTCCTCGCCGGTCGGAATCATCGGCGCGGCCGGGGTCGTGTCCCACCAGTCGGCCTCCGCCGGCACCGCGGTCACCGATGGACGCTGCAGGCCTGCGTGCTCGGCGTGCGGCAGCGATCGGGCGTCGGGCACCGCGGTCGGCTCCGTCACGACGTCGGCGGCCTCGGCGGCCCACCAGTCGTCCGGACCCACCTGACCGGGAACCTCGGGCGCGGGTCCCGCTTCCGGCGCGGGCGGCGCGTTCTCCGGCGCTGCCGTGCCCCACGCGCTCGGGCCGCTTGCGGGAGCCTGCGGCGGCCATGTCTCAATCGACTCGGTGTCGCTCGCAGCCGGGTGCTCGGGCGTCGACGCCGACTCGGATGCGGGACCGACCTCCCAGAAGCTCGGATCGGTGCTCGGGCTGGTGGGCCGTGGCGGCTCGCCGAGATCGTCGACGCCGTCACCGAACGACCGAAACGGCGGTTCGGACAGCGCACCCGCAGCAGGCTCCATCGCGCCCGCAAACGACGTCGGGGGGGACACGGCCGGGCGCCGGATACGGGGCGCCGAGCACGATCGCCTCGGCTCCGGGCGCCGGGGTGCGGCGGCCGGTGCCCTCGGCGCCGACGGGCTCCTCGGTGCGTGCGGCGGCGACTTCGGCCCATTGCCCGAAGCCCGGCTCGGGTGCCGCAGGCGCCGCAGTGAGATCTGCGCTCTCCCAGGCCTCGAGGTCGCCGGGCAGGGGCCAGCCGGGGCGGGTGATCAGCTCATCCTCGTGTACGACGGGCGCGCGCGGCGGCGGCGGAGCGACGATCTCCGGCGCGGTCTGGTGGGCGACCTCCTGGGGCTCGGGCGCGTGCGGAAGACGCATGGACTCCCAGTCCGGCTCGTCGGCAACCGTCGCCGTCGGACCGAAGATCGCATCCTCGGGGACCGCCAGCGCGGGCGCACCGGTCGCGGCCGCCTCGACGCTGGCGACCGGGATCACCCCGGTGGTCTCGGCGTCTTCGTGGATGGCCCGGTCTTTGCGGCGGCGACGGCCCGGCGACATGAACCGCTTGAAGCGGTCGTCGAAATCCTCCTCGGAGGCGGTGTCGACGGGCGCGATGCGCGTCGCGCGGCGGCGGCGGTACCAGATCATCGCCAGCAGCATCATCAAGGCTGCCGGCGCGGCGATGAGTTCGGCGCTCAGCGGCGTCATGACCGCCTCATCTTCCACTCGGCACTCCGGATCCCCATGGTCGCGATAGCCCCATCGTGGATCTCACCATACCTCCGCGCACGGCGCGTCAGGGATGTCCCTCGGTGGTCGGCGCCAAGGCGCGCGGCAACTGACTCAGTAGCCACCATTCTAGTTCTCCACCACGTATTGACCATCCACCCGGACCGGTCCGGCACCGAGGGCAGTCGTGATTAATGTGAAGCCCTGCCGTCCGGGCGTGAAGCCGCCCATGTCAGCGACGATGACCCCGTCCGGCGCGACGTTGGTCGCGCTGCCGATGCTCAGGTCGATCGCGTTGGCGGCGGGCACAGCGCTGACCGGATCGGGGAAGGTCACGCCGGTGAACACGAGATCGCCGGCTCGGCGCGCGACGCCCTCGACGCTGAAGCGTCCGTAGATCGTCTGTACGCCGGCGGTCGCCGGCGCGCCGGTGGCGGCCGTCTCGACCAGTCCCCAGTTCACAGGCGCCTCGACCGGCTCCGCGGCGGGTGTCGCACCGACCGGCGCGGCATCGGCCGGTGCGGCCGGCACCTCGGGCGGCGCCACGCCGATGCGGCGCAATCCCCCACCCCCGGTCACCTCGGCGTGCGGGAACTCATACGGCTCTGGGCCGATGTCGGTCGGTGCCTGCGCCGCCGTGGACTCGCTCGCCGGCGTCGTCGTCGGCGCGGTCGCCTCGGTGGCGGCCGTACCGTGCGGCGTCTCGCCGCGGTGCTCGCGCGGGGCCTCGAGCTGGGCGTCGTCGATCTCCCACCAGGCCGTCCAGGGCTGGTCGGGCATCAACGACCGCCCGGGCGGTCGCACGGGAGGGGTGTTTCGGGCGTAATGGGCCATCGTGTCCCGGCCTTCTCGTTTCCCATGGCTGCGGTGCTGCGGTGTGCAGCACCTTCGGGTCACGTATCGGCAGGCCGACGGTGGCGCTTTACGATCGTGTCGGGGCCCTTCGGGTCCGTAAGGGCCCCGCGATGACGCTGATCCACGGGTCCGGTGGCCTGCTCCAGCTCGGAGATCGCCTCCGGTGCGGGTGGCGCTTCGGCGGCCCCTTCGAGCAGGCGCAGGCGGTGGTCGAGCTCGGCCAGGTGCACGCGCAGGTCCTCGACCTCGTTGCGGGTCACGACGCCCGCGTCCGCGAGCGTGCCGCGCACGGCCTCCTGCAGGTGGCCGATCACCCCCGAGGGCGACGGCCGCTGCGGGTCGACGACCCGGGCAATCAGTCGCTCCATCAGCACGCGCCCGTCCTCGGCCGAGACACGGCCCTGGGCGACGAGCTCGCCGACGATGTGCTCAATGCGCTCGCGGGTCAGGGACGCCGCCCCGAGCGACAACAGGATGGCCTGCTCGAGCGTGTCACGCAGTGATGGCGGGGTCATGAGCGTCTCCGGCGTTGCTGGGCACGGTGGTGGCGCCGCTCCCGCGGCGGGCGGGGCGGGTTCTCGGATGGTGCGGTCTGGGCCGGCTGCGGCTGGGCGTCCGGCTCATCGGGCGCCGGCGCGGGTTCGACCGGGCCGGTGTCCGGCTCGCGTACCGGGGGCGCGTCAAGCAGCTCCGCCTCGACCGATGCGACGATCGATTCGCGTGCGGGCTCGGTCTCGACGCTCTCGGCGACCGTCGTGGCAAGCGGCCGGGTCTCGACCTCGTTGAACGGGTCGGGCAGCGCCATGACCCCGCGCTCGGCGCGCTCGAGCACGGCGACGTCGACGACGTCGGCGTCGCGGGTCTCATCGATGCGCATGCGCTTGGCCCGTTTGGCCTGTTGCTTGCGGTGCTCGGGCTGGCGCTCCTTCCACCAGGCCGCCAGCGGCGCGGCGATGACGATCGACGAGACGCCGCCGGACAGGATCCCGACCAATAGCGCGAACGAGAAGTCCTGCAGCTCGGAGCCGCCAAAGATGAACAGGCACAAGACCGGGATCAGCGTCGTCATCGTCGTGATGACCGAACGCGTGATCGTCTCGTTGACGGAGCGGTTGACGATGTCCCGGTACCGCGAGCCACGCATGAGCGGAACGTTTTCGCGGATCCGGTCGAAGACGATCACCACGTCGTACAGCGAGTAGCCGAGGATAGTCAGCAGGGCGGCGACGGTATCGCTGGTCACCGTACGGCCGGTAATCGCGTAGACGCCGAGACTCAGCAGGACATCGTGGACCACCGAGAGCATGGCGGGGAGCGCGAGGCGGTATTCGAACCGGATGATCAGATAGATCAGCACGGCGATGAAGCTCAGGATGATCGCGTAGATCGCATTCTGGATCACCTGCCGGCCGAACGTCGGGCCAACCTCGTCGAGGTTGAAGGTCGAGGTATTGACGCCGTACTTGGCGTCCAGTGCCTGGCGCAGATCGCGGATCTGGGTCTGGTCGAGCGCCTTGGTCTCGATCTGGACCCCGTCGACGGTCTTGCCCTGAATCTTCTGCGTGAAGGTCTGGACGGTCGCGTTGGGGAATCCGGCGTTGGCCACGGTCTGCTGGAGGCTTGCCTCCGAGGCCGGGCGCTCGAGGGCCGTGCTGAGCCGTGTGCCGCTGGTGAAGTCCAGACCCAGGTTGAGTCCGAAGATGCTCAACCAGATCAGTCCGATCCCGACCGGGATAGTGGAGATGGCGACCCACCAGCGCCAGTGGCCGACCCAGTCGAATTTGAAGACCCGGCCCTGTTTGAGGGCCATCACGCGGTCCTCGCGGATGATCCTGCTGTCTAGCAAGACGCCGAAAATGGCACGCGTCGCGACGACGGCCGTAAACAGTGAGATCAGTACGCCGATGCCGAGGGTGAACGCGAAGCCCTTCGGACCGGCCGTGGCGAACATGAACACGATGATCGCGGTGGCCAGGGTGACGACGTTGGCGTCGATGATCGCTGCGATCCCGCGCCGGTAGCCGGCCGACAGTGCGGCGGCGGGGCTCTTGCCCGCACGGGCTTCCTCGCGCACCCGCTCGAAGATCACGACGTTGGCGTCCGCAGAGATACCGATGGTGAGGATCACGCCGGCGATGCCGGGCAGTGTGAGGGTGATCGGCCAGAGGACGACCACCGCGTAGAACAGGGCCGCGTAGATCATCAGCCCCAACGCCGCCACGACACCGAGTAGGCGGTAGTAGGCGATCAGGAAGATGAGAACGAGCGCCAGTCCCGTGAGGCCGGCGATCAGGCCCTCGCGCAGCGACTGGGCGCCCAGGGTCGCCGAGACCTGGCTCTCGCTGATCGGCACCAGCCGGATCGGCAGGGCACCGGAGTTGATCTGATCGGCGAGTGTCGACGCGCTGGACTGGCTGAAGTTGCCCTGGATCTGCGCCCCGTTGGAGGCGTCGATGCCGGTCGGGTACTGGGTGTAGTCGACGATCGGGTTGCTGATCAGCTGGCCGTCGAGCACGATCGCGAAGCTCTGGTTGGATTGCAGGATCCGCCCGCGCTCGGCCAGCGTGCGCGTGACGTCGGTGAAGTCGGTGGCGCCCTTGCCGGTAAACGACAGGGTCACGACCGGCTGGCCGGTGCCCCCGTTGCCGAAGTTGGCCAAGACCGACGCCGAGCTGATGTCGGCACCGGTCAGCGCCGGCCGGTCCTGGAAGATCTGGTAGGTCGAGATCCCCTGGCTCTGCCGCGTCGCCAGCGTCTGCTGCTGGCTGACGATCGTCAGCCCCTTGGGCACCGACTCGACGACCTGGTCGGACCACTTAAGCCCGGCGCCCTCGACCGTGTCGCGCAGGGCGGTGACCGCCTGATCGCGCGTCTCGCCGACGGTGATCGGTTCAGGGCCGGCCGTGTTGGCGTGGGTGGTCTTGTCGAACGCATACAGCGTCTCGGCCCCTTTGGTGGGGTCGTCGACGTGGGTCGTCTGGGCCTTGATCACCGTGTCGTAAAGGCTCGACGACGGCGAGGTCGTGACGACGTTGTTCTCGTAGTCGTAGAACGCCAGCTGGGCGGGCTTGATGAGGTTGGTGACGACTTCGTCGGGATTCTTGACGCCCGGGAGTTGTACCGAGATCTCGTCGGTGCCCAACGTCTGGATCGACGGCGATGAGACCCCGAACGCGTTGACGCGGTTGTTGATGATGTCGACCGAGCGCTGGATCGACTGCGGGGTCACCTGCGAGTCGGCCGTCGGCTTGCCTTGCAGGATGACCTGCACGCCGCCGCGCAGGTCGAGCCCGAGCACCACCGGGCGCAGCGCGATGGCCACCAGCGACGCAAGCGCCAGCCCGAGGACCAGCGTCAACAACAGCAGTGAGCGGCGGCGCCTGCTCATGCGCTATGCGTCGGTGTTGTGGGTGTCCGTCTCGGCGGCGTCGCTCTCGGCCTCGGTGGGCGCGGCTGGCCCCGCAGGCGTGACTGTGCGCACGATCGCGGACCGCGCGACGCGCACTTCCGTGTCTTCCGCCACCTCGAGTAGGACGGTGTCGTCATCTTCGATCTCCGTCACGGTGCCATGGAGCCCGCCAGTCGTAATGACTTCGGTTCCGGGCGTCAGCTTGTTGAGCAATTCCTTCTGGGCACGCTGAGCCCTGCGCTGCGGCATGATGAGAAAGACGTACCCTCCGCCGAAGATGAGGACGATCAGCAGCAGGCCAGTTGCGTTCACGACAGGGCGGCCTTCCGGCAGGCAGAAACGGACCGGCGGACCCTAGCAGAGGCGGTTTCATGCACGGGTTCGGGCATCAGACCGATCATAGGGCTCCGGCGCGCGGCCGGACATGGCGAGGGTCGCAGCGCGCCGCGTCGCCGCGTGAGCGGTTCGGGCCGATGCCCCGGCGGCGGTGGGGCGCCCTGCTAGGTTGCCCGCACGATGACGGACTGGATTCGACGGGAGGGTTCGCGCGTCTGGCGCGCGAAATGGCCGGTGTACTGCGAGATCCTGTTCTGCGCCTTCCTGGACCTCATGTACGAGACGATCCGGGCACTGATTGCCCCGGATACATCCGCGATCCGCAGCGCGGTCGCCAATGCGCATGCGGTGCTGCGGCTGGAGACGCGGCTGGGCGTGTCCATGGAGGCGTGGAGTCAGCGCGTCACCGATGAGCTCTCGGGCGGTCGCTTCGTCACGACCTGGTACTACACCCTTGCCTACCTCCCCTTGTTTATCGGCTTCCTGATTCTGATCTGGTACTGGCGCCGGCCGACGCTATGCCTTCGTGCGCAACTGGTTCTGGGCGGCGCACGGCATCGCGCTCGTCGTGTTCTGGGCCTATCCGGTCGCGCCGCCGCGACTGGTCAAGGCGGGCCTTGTCGACACCACCAAGCAGGCGCTCACCCTTGGGGGTGCACTCGACTGGTTCCAGCACCTGCGCAACGACTACGCGGCAATGCCGTCCCTGCATATCGGGCTGTCGTTCCTCTATGCGCTGACCCTGTTCTGGCTCTGCGCATCATGGGGGCGCTGGCGCAACGTGTTCTGGATCCTGCCGCTGTGGATGGCGTGGGTCACGATGTCCACCGCGAACCACTACCTGCTCGACGGGATCGGTGGCATCTTGACGGTCTTGGTCGCGCTGGCCGTGATCAACTGGGTCTCGGCGGACGACATCCCGCGTCCGTGGGCGTTGCGCACGACGGCCGAGCGAACCGATAGCCTCGCCCCGATACGGCAGCGCGCGAGAGGAAGCGCATGATCCGACCGTTGCGCATCGCAATGGTGACCGAATACGCCTACCCCGTCTTGGGAGGCATCTCCGAGCACGTGCACTTCCTGTCGCGCGAGCTCGCCCAACTGGGCCATGACGTGACGGTGGTGACCTCACAGCCGCCGCGTGGCATGCGCGCGGCCGCCGACGTCATCGACGCCGACCACCGGGTCCATGCCGGCTACCGGACCGTGCGCATCGGGCATTCGATTCCGCTGCCGTCCAACGGGTCGATCGCGCGCGTGTCCGTCGGCCACGCGCTCAAGCGCCGGCTCGGCCGGGTGCAGGCGCCGATGGATGTCGTGCACTCCCAGGGGCTCGCCGGCCCGTTCTTTCCGCTGTGGTCGCTGCGCGCCTCCCAGGCGCCCTGCACGGTGGGCACCTTCCACACCTACTTCGACGGGGGCCATATCGCCTACCGCACCCTGCGCGCCTACCTGGCGACCACGCTCGGCAATGCCGACCGCAAAATCGCGGTCTCCAAGGCGTGCGTGATGTCAACCGGGCGGTACTTTCCCGACGAGGTGTTCGACATCGTGCCCAACGGCATCGACACCGAGTTCTTCCGGCCGCTCGAGCGGCCCGGTGAGCGCCTGCCGGGCCCCCCGCGGATCCTGTTCGTGGGGCGTTTCGACCCGCGCAACGGGCTCGGCACGCTGCTGGACGCCGCCGCGATCCTGCAGGACCGCGGCTACGAGTTCGAGGTGCAGGTCGTCGGGGACGGCCCCGCGCGGCCGCTGTACGAACACCACGCCAGGCGCGCGGGCATCTGGGACCGCGTGCGCTGGCTGGGCCTGCTCAATGAGGAGCGTCCGGAGCTCTACCGCCAGGCGAGCGTCTTGGCGGCCCCGTGCACCCTGGCGTCGTTCGGGGTCATCCTGCTCGAGGCCTTTGCCAGCGGTATCCCGGTCGTCTGCGCGGACAACGTCGGCTTCCGCCAGGTGATCCGTGACGGGGCCCCCGGGGAGTTCGTGCCCGGCGACAACCCCACCGCGCTCGCCGACGGGCTGGCCAAGGTGCTCGACGACGCGGGTCTGCGGGAGGACTGGGGCCGCCGCGGGCGCGAGGTCGCCGAAGCGCGCTACGCCTGGCCGATCGTCGCCCGCCAGATCGAGGAGATCTACATCGAGGTGCTCGAGAGCAAGGGCATCGATCTGCGCGTGGCCGCGCCTATGACGGCGCGCGGTTAGAGGGCGCCTGCCCTCGGACCCGCGACCGCCGTTGCTGATGTAATACGACCCACCTGCCGGTGCAACCCGCCGGCGGCCGCTGTTCGGGACGACCGCTACTAATCGCAGGGGGATGCGTTGGACGAATGGTCTTTGGCGGAGTGGCTGCTCCGCTCACTCGCACAGCAGACGGGCGTCACCCCCGGTGGCGACCTGATCACGCGCCTGGACAACACGCCGCCGGTGGTGCTGCGCAACCTGAACGCGCTCGACACCGAGATCGCGATCCTGTCGGCGGCGACGCCGCTGGATGTCGCACCCGTGTTGGCGGACCTGCTCGACGACGCCTGCGGCGACGACGATCGGCTTGACCTCGAGAAGGCATTCGAGCTGCTGCGCCAGGAGGCGGAGTCGCCCGAGCCCGAGGACGCCGAGGAGGCCCCCGACGCCGACGACGACGAGATCGCCCCGCTGTACGACATCGCCCACGAGGCCCTCGGCCTGGCGACCGGTTGCGCGGCCTGCCGCGAGGCGGTCCATCACGACCACGAGCACGACCACGACGACGACGAGGACGCGCACGCCCATCAGCAGGCGCTGCTGGATGTGGTGTTCACCGAGCACGCCGAGGCCCTGGACGCGTGGGAGCCCCAGATCGCTTGGCGGATCGCCCGCCAGGCCGGCGGGACCTTCACCCAGCGCTCGGGGTTGATGCTCCTGCACGAGGCGTTCACCCACGGCCCGGCGGGCGGCGACGCGGCGCAGCGGGAACTCGCCCATCAACTCCAGCACCTCGGGCTTGCCAGATGCGAGGACACCGCGCAGGTGCAGGCCCTGCGGCTGGCCATGAAGGTGCTCCGTGAGCCGCAGTCGCCGGCGGCCGCCTACGCGGCCGCCGAGGAGGCCGCCCACCAGGACGCGGCCGCGCTGGCCTACGTGCCGGCCTCGGTTGCCGTCGGCCTGGTGGGCCAGCAGATCGCCGAAGCGCTCGACCGCGCACCGGCGCCCGTCCCGACCCGCCGACTGCCCAAGAGCAAGCGCCGGCGCTGATCCGGGCGGGACGCCTGGGCGGAACCGGCGCTCGGCGCGCGGAGGGGGCGCCCGGACCGGCTAGAACAGGGCCGGCTCGGCGGGGGGCTCGAACCCGAGGTGTCGGTAGGCCTTGGGCATGGCGATCCGCCCGCGCGGGGTACGGGCGATGAGCCCCTCCTGGAGCAGATATGGCTCGTAGACGTCTTCGATCGTGTCGGGTGCCTCCCCGACGCTGTCGGCGAGCGTGCCCAGCCCGACTGGGCGGCCCTCGAAGGACACGGCCAGCGTCCGCAGGATGCGCCGGTCCAGCTCCTCGAGGCCGAGCGCGTCGACCTCGAGCAGGTCGAGCGCCTCGGCGGCGAGCGCGGCGTCGATGACCCGCACCCCGCGTACCTGCGCGACGTCGCGTACGCGACGCACGAGGCGGTTGGCGATGCGCGGGGTCCCGCGTGCGCGCGAGGCAATCGCCAGCGCGCCCTGCTCGTCGATCTCGAGATCCAAGAGCGTCGCCGAGCGTTGCACGATCTGCGCCAGCTCGGCGTGGCTGTAGTAGTCGAGCCGTTCGACGACGCCGAAGCGCCCCAGCAACGGAGCCGACAGGAGCCCGGTCCGGGTGGTCGCGCCGACGAGGGTGAACGGCGGCAGATCCAGGCGCAGCGTGCGGGCGGACGGGCCCTGGCCGATGATCACGTCGATCTCGAAGTCCTCCATGGCCGGGTACAGGACCTCCTCGACCGCGCGACCCAGCCGGTGGATCTCATCGATGAACAGGACATCGCGCGGCTCGAGCGCGGTCAGGATGGCCGCGAGGTCGCCCTTGCGCTCGACGACCGGGCCGCTGGTGGCGTGGAAGCCGACAGCGAGCTCGTTGGCAATGATCCGGGCCAGGGAGGTCTTGCCGAGCCCCGGGGGTCCGGCCAGCAGGACGTGGTCGAGCGACTCGTCGCGCTGGGTGGCGGCCTTCAGGAAGATGTCGAGCTTCTGACGGGCGGCCTGCTGCCCGATGAAGCTGTCGATACTGCGCGGCCGGAGCGCGCGGTCGAACGCCGAGTCATCCGGGCGCTCGTCGGGGGCCGTGACGCGGGCGTCGTCCATCAGCCGCGCCGCAGTTTGCCGAGGGCGTACCGCACCAGCTCGGCGGTCGACAGGTCCCCGGGCGCCTCGGCGAACGCCCAGCCGATCTCGTCACCGCGGAACCCCAGCGCCAGCAGGGCCTCTTGGGCCTCTGCGTCCGCGCCGCCTGCGGGCACGCGGCCCGGGAGCGGGCGGACGCGCTCGGTAACCGGGCCGAGCCGGTCGCGCAGCTCGACGACCAGCCGCTCGGCCGTGCGCTTGCCGACGCCCGGAGCGCGTTGCAGCGGCTTCGGGTCCCCGACCTGGATCGTCTCGCGCAGCGCCGCCGGATCCGACAGGCCACAGATCGCGCTCGCCAGCCGCGGGCCCACCCCGCTGACGCCGATGAAGGCCACAAACAGCTCCCGCTCGGCGGCCGTGGCGAACCCGAACAGCTCCAGCGCGTCCTCGCGCACCACCAAGTGCGTCTCGAGATCCACGCGGCCCCCGACGGCCGGCAGTTGGCCGAGGGTCTGCGCCGAGACGTGCACCAGGAGCCCCACTCCCCCGACCTCCACCACCACTCCGTCGGTGCCGACGGCGGCGAGGGTCCCGCGGACCGATCGAATCATCGCGCTCGAGGCTAGCGCGCGCGCCGGATGGCGTCGGCCAGGCCCGATCCGGACAGGTGACAGATGGCCGCAGCCAGCGCGTCGCCGGCGTGATCGGAGCCGGGATCGACGCCGGAGAGCCGCTCGACCATTGCGCGCACCTGGGCCTTGTCCGCCCTGCCGCTGCCGGTGACGGCCTGCTTGATGGTGTTCGGCGAGTACTCGACGATCGCGATGCCCGCGTGGGCGATCGCCACCTGCACCGCGCCGCGGGATTCGGCCATCCCCATGGCGGCCCTGCTCACGGGGTGCACAAACCATGATTCGATCGCGGCCGCCTCGATCGCATGGGTCGCGATCAGCTCGGTCACCCGCATGTAGATCGCCAGCAGGCGCTGCGGGTGCGGGTCCGCCGGGGCGGTACGGATCACCCCCCAGACCGCCGGGCGCAGGCGGCCGCCTGCGCGTTCGACGACCGCATACCCGGTCGAGGCGAGGCCGGGGTCGATCCCGAGGATCACCCCGCACCTTCCGCCGCGTCAGCTCGCAACGGCCTCCAGCATCTCTTCGGAGATGTCGAAGTTGGCAAACACTTCCTGGACATCGTCATTGTCCTCGAGGGCGTCGACGAGCTTGAGCAGCCGCCTGGCCTCGGCTTCGTTCGGCGCGACGGTGCTCTTGGGGATCATGGTGAGCTCCGCGGACGCAGTACTGATGCCGGCGTCCTCAAGGCCCTGCCGGACCCGGGCGAACTCCGCGGGGGCCGTGGTGATCTGCCACTGCGAGCCGTCGAGCGTGATGTCCTCGGCTCCGGCCTCGAGGGCGGCCTCCATGATCGTGTCCTCGTCGGTCGTGTCGGCGTCGACAAGGATGATGCCCTTGCGCTCAAACTGCCAGGCTACGGTGCCCGGGGTGCCCAGCGAGCCCCCGTACTTGGAGAAGATGTGGCGCACGTCGGATGCCGCGCGATTGCGGTTGTCGGTGAGGATCAGGCACAGGATCGCCACGCCGCCGGGCCCGTAGCCCTCGTAGGCAATCGACTCGTACGCCTCGCCGTCGCCGGAGCCGGCGCCACGCGCGATCGCGCGCTCGATGTTGTCCTTGGGCATCGAGTTGTCGCGCGCCTTCTGGATGGCATTGGCCAGGGTCGCGTTCGCTTCCGGGTCGGGGCCGCCCTCCTTGGCGGCGACGATGATCGCCCGTGCCAGCTTCGAGAACAGCTGGCCGCGCTTGGCGTCCGCCGCACCCTTCTTGCGCTTGATGGTCGCCCACTTGCTATGCCCCGACACCCAGCCCCTCCTTCGTGTGCGCGGCCGTACCGGCGGCGTACGCCCGCGCGCGGCCGACCAGCCATTCGTGAAACCTCCGGTCCGGGGTGAGCTCCGGATGGAAGCTCAGCCCCAGCAGCGGCCCGTCGCTGACGGCCACAGCATGCCCCCGATGGGTCGCGTGGACTCGGACGCTCTTGCCGACGCGCTCGATGACCGGCGCGCGGATGAAGACCGCCTCGATGGGGCCCTCGCCGATGCCCTCGATCTGCAGCGGGGTCTCGAACGACGCCACCTGGCGTCCGTAGGCGTTGCGGCGTACGGCGATGTCGAGCCCCCCGACCAGCACCGGGTCGCCGTCGAGGAGCTCGTCGGCAAGGGCGATGAGCCCGGCACAGGTGCCGAGGATCGGCAGGCCGGCCCGCCGCAGTGCCCGCAGCGCATCGATCAGGCCCGAGTCGCCGGCCACGCGGCGCAGCGTGGTCGTCTCGCCGCCGGGGATCACCAGCCCGTCGAGGCCGGTCAGGCCCGCCTCGTCGCGAACCCGCACGGGGAGGGCACCGGCGTCAGCGAGCGCACGCTGATGCTCGGCGACGGCGCCCTGGACGGCAAGCACCCCGATCCGCGGTTGGCTGCCCATCGACCTCGGGGCTACCAGCCGCGGGTCTGCAGCAGCTCGCCCTCGCCGAGGGCGCTGATCTCGATGCCCGGCATGGCGTCCTTGAGTCCGGCCGACACACGCGCCAACACCGACGGGTCGTCGTAGTGTGTGACGGCCTCGACGATCGCCCGGGCGCGCGCGGCCGGGTCCTGGCTCTTGAAGATCCCGCTGCCGACGAACACGCCGTCGGCACCGAGCTGCATCATCAGGGCGGCGTCGGCGGGCGTGGCGATGCCGCCGGCCGAGAAGTTGACCACCGGCAGCAGACCCGACTCGGCGACGGCCACCACCAGCTCATACGGGGCGCGCAGGTCCTTGGCCGCGGCGTACAGCTCGTCGCCCCGGCAGGCCTGCAGGCGGGCGATCCCGCCGTGGATGGCGCGCATATGCCGCACGGCCTCGACGACGTTGCCGGTCCCGGCCTCGCCCTTGGTCCGGATCATTGCCGCGCCCTCGTTGATGCGGCGCAAGGCTTCCCCGAGGTCGGTGGCCCCGCAGACGAACGGCACCTTGAAGGCGTGCTTGTCGACGTGATGGGCCTCGTCGGCCGGGGTGAGGACCTCGGACTCGTCGATGTAGTCGATCTCCAGGCTCTGGAGGATCTGCGCCTCGACGAAGTGGCCGATGCGGCACTTGGCCATGACCGGGATCGAGACCGCATCCTTGATGCCGGCGATCAGATCCGGGTCGCTCATGCGGGCGACGCCGCCGTGGGCCCGGATGTCGGCCGGGATGCGCTCGAGCGCCATGACCGCGCACGCCCCCGCCTCCTCGGCGATGCGCGCCTGCTCGGCGTTGACCACGTCCATGATGACTCCGCCCTTGAGCATCTGCGCGAGCCCGCTCTTGACCCGCATGGTCCCCGTACGCCCGTTGGCCCCGGACTGATCTGCCACGCCAACCCCTTCGCTTCCGAACATCGTGATCGCTCCGGCCAGTGTAGCCGACCGCGATTGCGCCGAAGCAGGGGTTAGGCGCCGATGGCGCTGAGCTCCCGCTCGCCGTTCTCGTCCGGGCGCGAGGCGCCGCGGCGCACCGCGGACTCCACGAGCACCACGAGGGCCTGCGCGACGGCGACCAGCGCGACGAGGCTCGGCGCGCCGGCGCGAACATCGGCCGGCACCACCCGTGCGAGCGGCAAGCGCGCCAGGGACGACAGGCTCGAGTCCACGAGCGCGGCGGCGGGGACGTTCGCGGCGCGGGCCGCATCGATCGCGGCTTGCGCGACTTGGGCCTCGCGGCCGATGCTGACCGCGAGCACTGCCCCGTTCGGGGTCAGCGCCTCGAGCCAGGCGCGATCGGGCAGATCGAGCCCCGTGACGGCGACGGCGGGCACGCCCACGCGTGCCAGACGATCCACTAACAGCGCGACCACGACGCGTGCGTGCCCATCGCCGGCGACCACGACGGGCCGGCGGCCGGCGAGCGCCTGCGCCAGCGGCCCGAGCCCACGCTGACCGAGGCGGTCCGCGGTGTCTTCGAGCGCGTGGCGCTCGGCCGCGAGCGCGGCGGCAACGCTGTCGGATCCTCCGATCAGCCCGAAACGGTGCTCGCGGGCGGCGACCGGAAGCCACGGGCGCTGATCGCGCCGCACGAGCTGCTGCAGGTCGGGGTAGCCGTTGTAGCCAAGCGCCTGCGCGAAGCGCACGACGGTGGCGGGGCTGCAGTGCGCGGCCCGGGCAACCTCGTGCGCCGACATCAGCGGCAAATCGGCTAGGTGGTCGGCGACATACCGGGCGAGGGCCTGCTGGGCAGGGCTGAACCCGTCGTAGTCCCGACGCAGGCGCTCCCGGAGCGTTTCGATATCTGAGGGCATCGGCATGCTGACGATTCGTTCGCCGTCGGGGCGCGCTCCCCTACATGATTTGCGCGGGAACTTTTCGGAGCGCGGATCGGCTCCCGCCGCCGATGATATGGAGATCGGGTTCGGCGAAAGACCAGACATGGCCGCCGCGCCCGTCCCCGGGAGTCCAGGCCTGCAGGGCACGCCTGTTCCTTCGGGGGGGCGACGTCCGCCTGAGGATGGGACAATGCACCATGCCGACGCCGGAGACCACGAGCCTCGCGATCTTCATCCGGCGCTTCCGGCTGCCGGTGGCAATGATCGTCGGGGTCGCCCTGTTCGGGATCGTCGGCTACATGGTCCTGCTCGGCTGGAGCTTCCGTGACGCCGAGTTCATGACGGTGATCACGCTCAGTACGATCGGGTATGACCGGGTGAGGCCGCTCGGGCCTGGCGGCGAGGCATTCACGACGCTGCTGATCGTGATGGGACTGATCTCGGTGTTCGCGCTGTTGGCGGCAACCACTGAGCTGATCGCCTCGGGCGAGCTCGAGCGCACGGTGAGGAGGACGCGGGTGAAGCGGGAAATCGGCGGGCTGTACGACCACTTCGTCGTGGCCGGCTACGGACGTGTCGGGCGGGCGGCCACCGAGGAGTTCCGCAAGCAGGGGCTGCCGGTCGTGGTGATCGACGTCAGCAAGGAGGCGGCCGACGATCTCGAGGACTCGCGCATCCCGCACCTGATCGGCGACGCCACGCGCGAGGCGACGCTCCTGCAGGCCGGGATCGCGCGCGCCCGCGGGCTGGTCTGCGCGGTCGACTCGGTGGCGCTGAACGTCTACATCACCCTGAGCGCCCGCGCGGTCCGTGACGATCTGACGATCGTCGCCCGCGCCACCGACCTGGAATCGATTGACCGTCTGTATCGCGCCGGCGCCAACCGCGTGATCCAGCCGTACGCCGTCTCGGGCCGCATGCTCGCGGCGGTCTCGGTGCGGCCGGCGGTCGTCGACTTCATGGACCTGGTGAGCATCACCCCGGACCTGCGCCTGGAGGAGCTCGAGGTCCGCGAGGGTGGCGCACTGGAGGGGATGTCCGTCGGCGAGGTCGCGACGACGTTCCGCGGCGTGACCATCCTCGCCGTGCGCTCGGGCGCCTCGACGGTAATGCGCGCCGCGCCCGATCCGGATGTCGAGCTGACTGCGGGCGATGTGGTCGTGGCGCTCGGGCCGGTCGCCACGCTCGGGGACGTCTCCCGCTAGCGCCCGCCGGATCCGAGTAGCTCGTCCAACAGGCGCGCGGCGGCCAGGTGCGGCAGCAGCCGCCCCTCGGCGACCTCGCGCTCCAAGGCGCGGCCGCGGTCGCCCGCGGTGCGCGCGGCGTGGTCGCGCAGGCCCTGGCCCACCTCGTCCCACATCCATGACACGGCCTGGGCGGCCCGCATACGAGCGAGCTCACCCGAGTCCGCCAGCGCCTGCCAGCGCGTCGTGACGGCCTCCCAGAGCTCGGGCAGCCCGGTCCGTTCGAGCGCGGACACGCCCAGGGCGGTCGCCGGCAGCCCGGCGTGCCGGGGAATCATCAGCCCGATCGCGCTGCGGTATTCGGCGACCGCCTGCCGGGCCCTGGCGACTAGCTCGCCGTCGGCCTTGTTGATGACGACGAGGTCGGCGAGCTCGATGATGCCCGCGCTTGATGCCCTGCAGGTCGCCGCCCGCGGGCGCCAGCAGCAGGACGAACATGTCGACCATGCCCGCGACGGCGGTCTCGGACTGGCCGACGCCGACCGTCTCGACGATGATCGACGTCGTAGCCGGCCGCCTCGCACGAGCAGCATGCGCCTCGCGCGTGCGTCGCGCCACGCCGCCGAGCGTGACCGCCGACGGGCGAGGGCCGGATGAAGGCCGCTGGTCGCGCGCCAGCTGCTCCATGCGCGTCTTGTCGCCGAGGATCGAGCCGCCGCGAGCGCGTGCTGCGAGGGGTCGACCGCCAGCACGGCGACGCGCTCGCCCGCGCCGGTGAGGATGCATGCCCAGCGCCTCGATGAAGGTGCTCTTGCCGACGCCGGGCACGCCGGAGATGCCGATGCGCATCGCGTCGGCCGGTGTGCGGGCAGCAGCGCGTCGAGCAGGCGCTGCGGCGGCCGCTCGGTGGTCGGCGCGGGTCGACTCGACCAGCGTGATGGCCTGGGCCAGGCGCGCGCCGGCTCGCCGGTGCGGCGACGCCCGCTGCCGAGCGCCGCTCGACGGGGGCCACGGGCTCGCGACGGCTGCCGTCGCTCAGGCCGCGTGCGACGCGTGTCGATCGCGCGCCAGCACGCTCGCTGGCGCGCGGCGGGGATCATGCGTGCCCGGGCCGAAGATGCCGGCCACGCCGGCCTGCGTGAGGAAGTCGTAGTCCTGCGGCGGGATCGACGCCGCCGACGAAGACGATGATGTCGTCGGCGCCCTGGGCTTCGGAGCTCCTGGATGAGCTGCGGGCACCAGCGTCTTGTGGCCGGCCGCCAGCGAGGAGACGCCCACCGACGTGCACGTCGTTCTCGATCGCCTGGCGGGCGACCTCCTCCGGCGTCTGGAACAGCGGGCCCGACGTCGACGTCGAAGCCGAGGTCGGCGAAGGCGGTGGCGACCACCTTGGCGCCGCGGTCGTGGCCGTCCTGGCCCATCTTGGCGACCAGGATGCGCGGGCGGCGGCCCTGGCGCGTCGGCGAACGTCGGCGATCTCGTGCTTGAGCGCGTCCGCAGCTCGGCGTCGCCGTCGTAGCGCGGCGCCGTAGACGCCGGCGATGCTGCTGGATCTCGGCGCGGTGGCGGCCGAAGACCTTCTCCAGCGCGTCGGAGATCTCGCCGACGCGTGGCGCGCAGCGCGCATCGCCGTGATCGCAGAGCTCGAGCAGGTTGCCGTCGCCGCGCTCGGCGCCCGCGGTCAGCGCCGTCGAGCGCCGCGTCTGCACCGCGGCGCCGTCGCGCCTGGCGCGGATCTGCTTCGAGCCGGGCGATCTGCTGCTCGCGCACGGCTCGCGTTGTCGACTTCGAGGATGTCGATCGGCGTCTTCCTCGGCCGAGCTGGTACTTGTTGACGCCGACGATGACGTCCTCGCCGCGAGTCGATGCGCGCCTGCTTCTCGGCGCGCGCAGGCTCCTCGATGCTGCAGCTTGGCCCAGCCCGACTCGACGGCCTTGGTCATGCCGCCCGAGCGCCTCGACCTCCTCGATGATGCGCCCAGGCCTGGTCGGCCATGTCGCTGCGGTCAGCGTCTCCATCGAAGTAGCGAGCCGGCCCAGGGGTCGACCACGCTGGTGATGTGCGGTCTCCTCCTGGATGATGAGCTGGGTGTTGCGGGCGATGCGGGCCGAGAACTCGGTGGGCAGCGCGATCGCCTCGTCGAAGCGCGTTGGTGTGCAGGCGTCTGCGTGCCGCCGAACACCGCGGCCATCGCCTCGATGGTGGTGCGCACGACGTTGTTGTACGGGTCCTGCTCGGTCAGGGACCAGCCCGAGGTCTGGCAGTGGGTGCGCAGCATCAGCGACTTCGGGTTCTTGGCGCCGAACTGGCTCATGATGCCGCGCCCACAGCAGGCGGGCGGCGCGCATCTTGGCGATCTCCATGAAGAAGTTCATGCCGATCGCCCAGAAGAACGACAGCCGCGGCCGGCGAACGCGTCGACGTCCAGGCCCTCGGGCAATGGCCGTGCGCACGTACTCCAGGCCGTCGGCCAGCGTGAAGGCCAGCTCCAGCGCCTGCGTCGCCCCGGCCTCCTGCATGTGGTAGCCGGAGATGGAGATCGAGTTGAACTTCGGCATGTTGCTGCGCGGTGTACCCGATGATGTCGGCGATGATCCGCATGCACGGCGCGGGCGGGTAGATGTAGGTGTTGCGGACCATGAACTCCTTGAGGATGTCGTTCTGGATCGTGCCCGACAGCTTCTCCTGGCGCGACGCCCTGCTCCTCGGCGGCGACGATGTAGCCGGCCAGGATCGGCAGCACGGCGCCGTTCATGGTCATCGACACCGACATCTTGTCGAGCGGGATGCCGTCGAACAGGATCTTCATGTCCTCGACGGAGTCGATGGCCACGCCGGCCTTGCCGACGTCGCCGGTCACGCGCGGATGGTCGCGAGTCGTAGCCGCGGTGGGTGGCCAGGTCGAAGGCCACCGACACGCCCTGCTGCGCCGGCGGCCAGGTTGCGCGGTAGAAGGCGTTGGACTCCTCGGCGGTGGAGAAGCCGGCGTACTGGCGGATGGTCCAGGGCCGCTCGGCGTACATCGTGGCCCGCGGGCCGCGGGTGAAGGGCGCGAAGCCCGGCAGGCGTGTCGGCGGCCTCCATGCCCTCGAGGTCCGCGGCCGTGTAGAGGGGCTTGACCGGGATGCCCTCGGGCGTTGACCGCGTCAGCTCCTCGAGCGGTCGCGCACCGAGCTCGGCCTGGGCTGCGGCCGCCCAGGCGCCGAGGTCGGGGTGCTGCGGGGCATCTGAGGACGGCATGAATTCCTCCGGACCGGTCTGCGTGCCCGCCAAGGATATGCCGATTCCGGCCGGCCGGTGCGCCACAGCCTGCAATCCCCGCGGCCGGCCCTGAGGCCGGGCACGGGCTCAGACGTGCACCGTCCGCGGTGCGCGACGGATCAGGACCACCGTGCACACCAGCCCGGCGAGCGCGGTCGCGGCGCCGACATAGAAGGCGGCCTGGAAGCCGTCCACCAGCGCCTGGGGAGTCGCGGCGGCGGCGGCCTTCTGGGCATTGCCACCCGCGGCCACCGCGGACGTGACGGCGCTGGTGACGTGGTTGCTCGCCACGGTGCCGGCGATCGTGGACAGCACGGCGACCCCCACCGCGCCCCCCACCTGCTGCGAGGTGTTGATCAGGCCCGACGCGGCCCCGGCCAGCGAGCCCGTCACGCCCTGCAGCGCGGCGATCGACACCGGCACGAACGCGAAGCCGAGCCCGACGCCCGCGAGAATGAAGCCCGGGACGAGGTCGTGCAGATACGTGCCGTCGACGCGCAGATTGGTGAAGTACAGCAGGCCGAAGGTCAGCAGCATCATCCCGATGGCCAGGATCGGACGCACGCCGAAGCGGGTCACGAGGGCCTGCGAGACGCCGGCGGCGATGATGATCACGCCGGCGAGCAGCAGATACCGCACGCCGACACCGAGGGCGTCGATGCCGAGCACCTGCTGCATGTAGAGCGACAGGAAAAAGAAGGTTGCAAAAATCGACGATCCCAGCAGAAACCCGACGACGTTGGCACCGGTCACGCTGCGGTTGCGGAAGATGCGCAACGGGAGGATCGGATCGGTCACACGCGCCTCGATCACCACAAAACCGACGATCAGGATCACCGATGCGACCAGCGCCCCGATCGTGACCGGGCTGGACCACGAGGCCGTTTGGGCATGGGTCAGGCCGAAGATCAACAGCGCCAATCCACTGGTGATCGACACGGCGCCGGCGACGTCGAGCCGGCCCTCTGGGGCGGCCCCCTTCGACTCGGGGATAAACCGGGGCGTCAGCAGCAGCACGACCAGCCCGATCGGCACGTTGACCAGGAAGATCCAGCGCCAGGACAGGTACTGGACGAGGATGCCGCCGGCCAACACGCCGACGGCGCCGCCGACGCCGGCGATCGCACCCCAGACGCCCAGTGCGCGGTTGCGCTCGCTGCCCTCGCGAAAGGTGGTCATCAGGATCGACAACGCGCCCGGCGAGATGATCGCCGCCCCGATGCCCTGGAAGGCCCGCGCCAGGATCAGCATCAGCTCGGTCTGGGAGAACCCGCACATCGCCGAGCCGCAGGTGAAGATCACGAGCCCGATCATGAACATGCGACGACGGCCGAACAGGTCGGCAGCACGCCCGCCCAGCAGCAGCAGACCGCCAAAGGTCAGCGTGTAGGCACTCAGGATCCACTGCAGGTTGGCCTCGGAGAATGCCAGTGACTGTTTGATCGAGTTCAGCGCCACGTTCACGATCGACACGTCGATCACCAGGATGAACTGGGTGAGGCTCAGCAGCACCAGCACGATCGCGCCGCGGGTCTCCGCGCGTTTGGTCACGGTGGTCGCGGTGGTCACGGTGTTCCTTTCCGGGGGGGCGGAGCGTGGGCGCGACGGCCCTGTCGGGAGGCCGCCATCCTCGCAGATGTCCCGGGCCGCGCGCCCGCGAGCGCGGTGGCCGCGGCGGGCGGAAGGCGTGGGGACGTCGGCTACCATCACCACTGACGGCGACGCCGTGTCCCAGACGACGATGGAGCGCTTGTGAGCACGACACCACCTCCCACCCAGCCGGGTGGGCCTGAGGGGGATCCGCCCCCCATCGAGACCTTCACCCACTACGACCAGGCCAAGGACGCCTACCACTGCTCCTACGGCCCGCTGCGCCACGCCCGCACGGTCTGGGATCCGGAGCGCGAGATCCAGGTTCGGCTGGACGAGACGAGCAATCAGGTCATTGGGTTCTCGATCCCGAACTTCAGCGAATGGCACAAGACCCACGCGGACGCCGACGGGTTCTTCGACGTCGACCTGCCGTCGTTCTGGCCGGGGGAGATCAAGGGCGCCTAGGTGTGATGCCCAACCACGTTGTTGACGCGGCTGAAGGGCGGCCCGCCCGTCTAGGAGGCCAGCAGCCGGGAGACCCCGCCCGGCCCGGCACGCAGTAGCTGCGCCGAGCGGCGCGCGTCACGGGCCTGCTCGCGGAGCCGCCGCTCGCTGAGTTGGTCGCCAGCCGCGCGTTCCTGCTCGGCCTGCTCTTCCCAGTCGTCGGCGAGCTGCTCGAGCCGGAGCGCCATGCGCTCGTTGCGGCTCAGGCGTGCCCGCTTCGCCGGCGGGTGGGCGGTGTGGGTGAACAGCGCCATCTGCTCGTCGCGATGGGCCGGTTCGGGTGTGTGCTCGGGCGGGTGCATCCTGTCTGCCTCCCTGTCGAACATCTGTTCCCAGGCTAGCGCACGGCCCGGACAGCCCGCCGGTCAGCCGCCGGCGACCACCTTGGCGACGCCGTCCCCCGAGCTTGCGTAGATCGACCGCGGGGACCTGGGCACCGACACCAGGCCGACGACCTCGTGCAGGCCGGCGCCCGAGTTGGCATTGATCGCGTATGCCCCACGCGGCACGGTGATCGTCGTGACACCCGTCTCGGTCCGTGCGTGCACATAGCTCGGTGGGGCGCTGAAGGTCATCGTGATGTTGCCGTTCAGGGAGTAGGCCGTGACCGACGGCGAGGTCCCGGTGTAGACGAAGCTGCCGCTGTCGCTGTTGGAGTACACGCTGCCGGTCATGCCGGTGACGGTCAGGAGGCCCCGCTGGGCGGTGGCGTTGATCGGGGTGCTGGCCGGTGCGGTAATCGCGAAATCGGCGCTACAGGAGATGAAGGCCAACAGCGGGCAGTTGGCCAGCACGGTCAGGGTGCCGTTCGACAGCTGCTCGGTGACCGCCGGCCCGGTGAACACATACTTCTTTTCTACCGACACGGTCGCGGTCCCGGGCGGGCCGTTGCGGATGGTAATCGACCCCCGCTCGGTGTTGACCACGAGCTTGCTGATCTGACCCGTGAAGCTCCCACCCTGATGGGTCGTGCGGGTGAATGCGACGATGGTCAGCGCGCCCAGGACGAACACCACGACGATTGCGCCGACGAGATATGCAATGAAGCGCCATTTCCGCACGTCGGCGAGGGTACGCCACGGCGCGGGGGTCTGCCCGCCGTCCCGGTCCGCCAGGGCGCCTGCGCCCCGCGTGGTGAGGCATTCGGCCCACCCGTGGCGACATGGCGGGCTCGTGTAGCCTCGGATGTGGCCCCGCACCCGGATCGGGGCCACAACCTGTCCGTGGAGCCCGCCGTCCGTGCCCGAGTCAGCCGTCCTGCAGCAGATCCTGTCGGTCATCGGCACGCGCCCGGGGGTCCAGGTCGGCATCGGCGACGATGCGGCGGTGCTCGCCGGCGATCCGCCGCTGCTGGTCGCCCACGACATGCTCGTCGAGGACGTGCACTTCCGGTGGACCACCCACTCCCCTGGCGATGTCGGACACGCCGCGCTGGCCGTGAACCTGTCGGACATCGCGGCGATGGGCGGTGAGCCGGTTGCCGCGGTCGTCGGCCTGGCCAGCCCTCCAGGGGCCTTCGGCCCAGCCGAGATTCGGGAGCTCTACGCGGCGATGGAGCACCTGGCCGTGTCCAGCGGCTGTTCGATCATCGGCGGCGACATCTCCCGGGCGAAGGAGACGGTGGTCGGGGTTACGGTGATCGGTCGCATGCCCGAGGGGCTCGCGCCGGTCCTGCGATCCGGGGCCTGCGACGGCCAGCTGGTGTGTGTCACCGGGCGCCTTGGTCGCTCGGCGGCCGGGCAGCGCATCCTGGACGACCCGCCTGCGCACCCGGTGCCGAACGCCGCCGAGCTGATCGCTGCCCACCGCCGGCCCGAGCCGCGGCTGGCGGCCGGCGGCGCACTCGCGCGCGCCGGCGTGGCGGCCATGATGGACATCTCCGACGGGCTCTGCCTGGACGCCGAACGGATGGCGCTGGCCTCGGGTGTGCGCATCACCATCGATCTGGACCGCGTGCCGATCGGGGAGGGCGTCTTGGCGGTCGCCAGCGACGCGGGCCTTGACGCCGCGGAGCTGGCGAGCACAGGCGGTGAGGACTACGAGCTGCTGGTCGCGCTCGATCCGGCGCTGCTCGAGCGGGCCGGGATCGCCCTGACGCCGGTCGGCACCGTCAGCGCCGGCGCACCGGGCCTGACGATCGTGCGCCGCGGGCGTCCGGTGCGGCTGGCGCGGCTTGGATGGGATCACGTCGGCTAGCGACCAGGGGAGTCGCTAGCCGACGTTGCGTGTCAGGCGCTGTCGCTTACCGGGGCAAGTCGCGACACGCCTGGGCGCGGCCCGAACAGTGCAGCGAGGTCCTCCCGTTCGAGAGCCTCGTGTTCGAGCAGCATTGCGGCACCGTTCTCCAGCAGGTCACGGTGGCTGACGAGCATGTGCATGGCCCGCTCGAAGGCGGTGCGGACGAGGATTTGGGCTGCCGTCTCGACGTCGTGGAGGTTGCGGTCGCCGTCGGCCGCCGGCAGGGCGACCATCAGGCTCTCGTCGGTGCGCGGTTCGGCCATGGCCAGGTCGCCGGCCATGTGCCGTGCCAGCGCGGCGGCGCGCCTGAGGTCGTCCCCAGCCCCACTGGTGCATTCGCCGAACACCAGCTCTTCTGCGGCGCGGCCGGCCAGCAGCATCCGCAGGCGCTCCATGCACTCGGTCCGCGTGGCCAGGAAGCGATCCTCGGTCGGCAGGGCGACGGTGACGCCCAAGGCGTGGCCCTGGGGGATGACCGTGACCCGTTCGACCGGGTCGCAGGTCGGCGACATGTAGCCCACCAGGGCGTGACCCATCTCATGGTAGGCGACCAGGCGTCGCTCCTCGCCGCTCAGGATGCGGCTGCGGCGCTCGGGGCCGCCGGCCAGTCGCAGCAGCGCCTTGCGGAAGTGGGCGATGCTGATCTGCGTGTCGCCGGCCCGCGCGGCCTCGAAGCTCGCCTCGTTGCACAGTGCCGCCAGGTCGGCACCAGCCAGCCCCGCGGTCATGGCCGCCACGCGGTCGGGATCGGCCCATTGCGATACGGGGCGGGTCCGCAGGTGGACATCGAGGATCTCGCGGCGCGCGCGGCGGTCGGGGAGCCCGACGGCGATCTTGCGGTCGAAGCGCCCGGACCGCACGAGCGCCGGATCGAGGTCGTCGAGTCGGTTCGTGGATGCGAGCACGACGACCGGCTTGGAGGGGTCGGTCCGAAACCCGTCGATCTCCGACAGCAGTTGGTCGAGGGTCTGCTCGCGCTCCCCGCTGGCGGCGTGGCCGGTGCGTCGGCCCCCGATGGCGTCGATCTCATCGATGTAGATCACCGCAGGGGCCGCCTTGCGGGCCGCGGCGAACAGCGCACGGATCCGCTTCGACCCGAGCCCCGCGTACACCTCGACGAACTCGGAGCCGGACACCGAGAAGAACGGCACGCCCGCCTCACCGGCGACCGCCTTGGCCAGCAGTGTCTTGCCGGTCCCGGGCGGGCCGTGGAGGATAACGCCCTTGGGCACGGTGGCACCGAGCGCGCGGTAGATCTCCGGCTCGGACAGGACATCGGAGATCTCGGCCACGTCGTCGCGGATCTCGTCGATTCCGGCCACATCGTCGAACTTGGTGTGTGAGACCACCGGGCGCACCCGGTGTCGGAAGCGTCCGCCGCCGGCCATCCGCAGCGCGGCGCCCGATACGGCAACCAGTCCGGTCAGCAGGATCAGCGGGCCCCAGGTCTGCAGCCAGAGCGTCAGCGAGAAGCCGCCCCCGGAGGCGACCGGGGCGACCGTGGTCCGCGTCGGGGCCGGAGGCGTCACGCTGAGGGGCACGTGGCCCTGCTGGGCCGCGCTCAGGACCTGTCCGGACAACTCGGCGAGCACCGGTGCGACGTAGACGTGACCGGCGGCGGTCACGCGCAGGCTCAGATCGCCCGCCGTCCCGGCCAGCGCCGCCGAGGAGGCATCGCCCTGGGCCAGGCGGGTCAACAGCGTCGACAGCGGCGCCGGCCTGCCCGCCGGCGCGGCCCCCGAGGGGCCGGCGGCGACGGCCAGCGAGCTGGTGCTCAGCGCGGCGATGACGGCGAGTGCGGCAAGACGGCGGCGAGTTCTCATGCGCGCAACTAAACCGGGGCGCCGGGGTGCTTTCGCCCGCCATCCGGACAGCCCACCCCCCGTCGGTCGGATGTTTCCCCAACCGTCGGTCCAGTTAGGCTGTCGGCGATGATGCATCCGGACGAATTCGAGGACACCGTCGAGTTCGCGCTCGGGCTGGTCCCCGCCCCCTTCCAGGCCGCGCTGGACGAGGTCGCCGTCCTGATCGACGACGATGCGCCGCCCGAGTACGGGCGCCTGTACGGGCTCTATCAGGGGGTGCCCCTGACCCACCCGGAATCGCGGGGCTACGGGCAACTGCCGCCGCGCATCACGATCTTCCGGCACCCGCTCGAGCAGGACTTCCCCGATCGCCAGAAGCTGATCGGCCAAATCTGCGTCACGGTCCTGCACGAGCTTGGCCACCACCTCGGGATGTCCGAGCAGCAGCTGCGCGATCTCGGCTACGGGTAGTGCCGCCTGGAGGGCGCACCGGGCGCACCGGGCCGCCGCGGGCCCGGCGCGCGCGAGCGGTGCTAGTGGGACACCTCCGGAATGGCCGGGGCGTGCTCGAGCCCGGTGATCCGAAGGCTGGCCTCGCCGCCATAGCGCTTGTTCATGTTGATCACGAGGGCCGTCGTGCCCTCGATGATCAGGGCGTTGGCCAGCGGGCCGGCGTCAAGCCCGCGCGCACCCGGAAGGTCCTTGGTCAACTCAATCACGGCATCGCGTGCCTCGCGGCTCTTGCCGCAGACCAGCACGTCGGCACCGAGGTGATGACGGGCCTGCAATGCCGCGGCCGGGAGGTTGTTGTACGCGACGACGACCTTCGCCTCGGGCGCCAGCTGCTGGATCGCGTGGGCGCATGAGGGCGCAGCGGCCGGCAGCTCCGCGCCTTGCACGGCGATGGCGCCGGACTTGCCGAACTTCAGGGCGTTGGCGACGGTGATCACGATCTTGCCGGCCAGTGCGTCGGCCATCGGGGGAATCGTCTGCTCGATGCCCTCCCACGGGATCGACACGATGGCGAGTTCGCCCGCCTCGGCAGCGGGCACGTTCTCCATCGGGGTGAACTTGCCCTCGGGCAGCGCGTCGCGCAGGCCGGCGGCCGCCTGGTCGGCGCGCTCCTGGCTGCGCGAGCCGACGATGATCTCGTGGCCGGCGGCCGCGAAGCAGATGGCAAGCCCGCGACCGAGGTCACCGGTGCCGCCGAAGATGGCGATCTTCATAGACGTACTCCCTGGTATGAGTCGGCCCCGGAGCGCCGGCGTGCGGCCTCGAGGGTGTTTGCGAGCAGATAGGCGATCGTGGTCGGCCCGACGCCGCCGGGCACCGGCGTGATCCAGCCGGCCACCGCCGCGACCTCATCGAAGGCCACGTCACCGCGCAGGCCGTCTGCGGTGCGGTTGATGCCGACGTCGATGACCGCTGCGCCCGGGCGGACCCAGTCGCCGCGGACCATCTCCGCGCGCCCGACCGCGGCGACGAGGATGTCGGCCTGGCGGCACAGCGCGGGCAGGTCGCGCGTACGCGAGTGGGCCACGGTGACGGTGCAGTTGGCGGCCAGCAACAGCATCGACTGCGGCTTGCCGACGATCAGGCTCCGGCCGACGACCACTGCGTGCGCGCCCTCGAGGGGGACCCCGCCCTCGACGAGCAGCCGCATGACCCCCTGCGGGGTGCACGGGACATTGCCGGCTTCGCCCCGCATCAACCGGCCCAGGCTGACGGGTGAGAAGCCGTCGACGTCCTTGTCGGGCTGGATGCGGTTGGCGATCATCGGCTCCGCGAGCTGGTCGGGCACCGGCAGCTGGACGAGCATGCCGTCGACGGCGTCGTCCGCGTTGAGCTCGTCGATGATCGCGTCGAGCTCGGCCTGGCTGGTGTCGTGCGGCAGGGTGATCCGCCGCGAGATCATCCCGACCTCCTCGGCGGCGCGCGCCTTACCGGCCTGGTAGAGCTCGGATGCGGGGTCGTCGCCGACCTGGATGCCGACGAGCCCCGGTGCGCGGCCGGTACGGGCGATGAATGCGGCCACGCCCTCGGCGACCTCCGCCCGCACCGTGGCCGCCACGGCTTTGCCGTCGATGACGGTCGCCGCCACTCGATCACCCGACCTTTCGCATCGGTGCGGCCCCGGCCATCAGGCGCCGCTCGGTTCCATCACGGTTGAATCGGACCCGGACCAGGCTGCCGCGGCTCTCGACCCCGGTGACGATGCCTTCCCCGAATGTCGCGTGCATGACCGTGTCCCCCGCCTCCAGCGGCACCTGCGCCACCCGCCGGGTCGCGCCGGCGAACGCCTCCCGCACCGGGGCCCCGGCGCGCGCCGCTACGGCCTCCGGCGGGATCTCGGCGAGAAAGCGCGAGGGCAGACGATACTCACGCCCGCCGTGGATGGCACGGGTCTCGGCGTGCGTGAGCAGCAGCCGCCGGCGCGCCCGCGTCATTCCCACGTAACACAGCCGGCGCTCTTCCTCGAGGCTCTCGGGCTCGTCGGCCCGCATGTGCGGGAAGATCCCCTCCTCCATCCCGGTCATGACCACGACGTCGAACTCGAGACCCTTGGCGTTGTGGACCGTCATGAGCGTCACCTGGCCGTGGTCCTGGTCGACAAGATCCGCATCCGACTGCAGGGCGACCTCCTCGAGGAACCCCAACAGGGACGGCTCGGGGGCGCTGGCTTGGTACTCGGCGGCGACGTTCTCGAGCTCATCGAGGTTCTCGATCCGTCCCTGGGCCTCGAGGGTCCCCTCGGCGACCAGGGCCGCACGCAGCCCTGAGCGCTCGATGACCATCGCCACCAGCCCGCTCAGGGGCATGCCGGCGGCATCGGCATCCGCGAGCGCGGCGAGCAGGGCTGCTGTCCGCGTCAGCGCCGTGCGCTGGGCCTGGGTCAGGCCGGCGATCAGGTCGGCGTGACCGATCGCATCGCCCAGGGCAAAGCCGTGCGTCTGAGCCGCCAGGCTCAGCTTGACCAGGCACCCGGGCCCGAGCCCCCGCTTGGGGGCGCCCAGCAGCCGCGCGACGGCGATCTCGTCGGCAGGGTTTGCTGCGGCCCGGAGGTAGGCCAGCGCGTCCCGCACCTCGGCGCGCTCGTAGAAGCGCGGGCCACCGACCACCGTGTAGGCGATACGGCCGCGCACGAGCTGATCCTCGATCGAGCGGCTCTGGGCGTTGGTGCGGTAGAACACGGCGATTTGGTCGAGCGAGGTTCCCGTGGCGCGGGCGCGCTCGATCTCGGCGAGCACGGTGCGCGCCTCGTCGTGCTCGTCCCGCACGGCCAGGATCTGCAGGGGCTCACCGTCGCCCTGATCGGTCCACAGCCGTTTGGGTCGGCGCCCGCGGTTGCGTGCGACCACGGCGTTGGCGGCCCGCAGGATGGTCCCGGACGAGCGATAGTTCTGCTCGAGGGCGACGACGTGGGCGTCGGGGTAGTCGCGCTCGAAGTCGAGGATGTTGCGCACGTCCGCGCCGCGCCAGGAGTAGATCCCCTGGTCGTCGTCGCCGACGGCGCAAAGGTTGCGCTGCGGCTCGGCCAGCACGCGCACCAGGCGGTACTGGGCGTGGTTGGTGTCCTGGTACTCGTCGACCAGGATGTGGGCGAAGCGCGCCTGATAGCGCTCCCTGACCTCGGCATCGGACTCGAGCAGGCGCGTGGCGACCATCAGCAGGTCATCGAAATCCATCGCGCCGTGCGGCCTGCAGCCGTGCCGCGTAGCGGCGGTACAGGCGCGCGATGATCTCGTCGCCGAACCCGTCGGCCTCCTCGAAGAACGCCTCCGCGTCGACGAGCCGGTTCTTGGCGTCCGAGATGCGGCCCAGCACGTGCCGGGGCGCCACCCGCTTGGGGTCGACCTCCTCGTCGGCGAAGCAGGCCCGCATCAGCCGCAGCTGGTCGTCGGCGTCGTAGATGGCGAAATCGGGGCGGTAGCCGGCCGCATCGGCCTCGCGCCGCAGGATCCGCACGCAGGCCGAGTGGAACGTGCTCGCCCACATGTCCCGCGCAGATGGCCCGACGAGCGCGGCGATGCGCTCGCGCATCTCGGCCGCGGCCTTGTTGGTGAAGGTGATCGCCAGGATCGACCAGGGCGCGACCCCGCGCTCGTGGATCAGGTGGGCGATCCGGTACGTCAAGCACGCGGGTCTTGCCGCTGCCGGCGCCCGCGAGCACCAGCAGCGGCCCCTCGGTGTGCAGCACCGCCTCGCGCTGCGGGGGGTTCAGATCGTCCAGGAGGTTGGCCAACGCACACCGATCCTAGCGGGCGCGGCCCCCGGCGGGCTGCGGGATCACCCAGCCGGACCGTCGCGGCGGCCGGCGCCTAACCCTCGCGCGGCGCCCGGACCTCGGGGCTGTCGCGGTGCGGCCGGCCGGCGGGACCCTTGCCGTTCGCCGTGTCGGGTGCCGCCTCGGGGCCTCCGTGGCTGGCGCCCAGCTGGTGCTCGAGCTCGGTCACGCGGCGGGTCAGCGTCTCGAGCGCCTCGGCGACCGGGTCGGGGAGCCGGGTGTGCTCGAGCTCCGGGCCGGCGACCGGCCTGCCCGAGATCGTCACCGGGCGCCCGGGGTTGCCCACGACCGTCGTCTCGGCCGGCACGTCCTTGATCACGATGGCGCCGGCGCCGATCTTGGCGTCGTCGCCGATGACCAGCGGACCCAGCACCTGGGCGCCGGTGCCGACGATCACCCGGTTGCCGACCGTGGGGTGTCGCTTGCCGCCCTGCTTGCCGGTGCCACCGAGGGTCACACCCTGATACAGCGTGACGTCGTCGCCGATTTCGGTCGTCTCGCCGATCACGACGCCCATGCCGTGGTCGATGAACAGTCCGCGGCCGATGCGGGCGCCCGGGTGGATCTCGATGCCGGTCAGAAAGCGCGAGATCTGGGAGACCAGGCGCGCGGAGAAACGGTGGCCGCGGACGTAGAGCGCGTGGGCAACGCGGTGCATCCACACCGCATGCAGGCCCTGATAGAGCAGGATTTCGCTGGTGGAATGGGCGGCGGGGTCGCGCTCACGAGCTGCGCGAAGGTCGTCGCGCAACGTGGCCAGCGCCTTGGAGAAGCGTGCGTAGCTGTGGGGAGACCTGCCGCGCCTCTTGGCGACCATGCTGGTGAGTATAGGCTCTTTGCATGGGAACTCCTCCTTTGGGTCCGGCGGTGACCGCCCCCGGCGGGTCGTGCCGCCTGCGCCCCTCGCCGACCGCGCTGGCCGTCCGGCTGGACGGGCTCCAAGCACGCGACCAGGACGCCCTCGACGCCCTGCTTGACCAGCTGCCGGAGCCACCCTGGGACGTCGAGGTCAACGCCGACGACACCCAGCTGCTGGGCCTCCTGGCCGAGCGCGGGTTCAGCGAGTATGCCCGCGGGACCTTCTACGCGCGCGGCGTGGACGGGATCGCCGCCCCCCGGGTGCCGGGCATCGAGATCGTCAGCTACGACAACGACTGGGCGCCGGCGCTCACGGCCGCCGAGGCGCAGGCGATGCAGGGCCTGGCCGCGTTTGCCGAGCTCGGCAGCCCGTCCGGATACGAATGGGGCGCCGGCGAGGGCAGCTTCAAGATCGCCCGGACGACCGATGGACACCTGCTGGGGTTCGCCCACGCCGATCTGCCCGACGGCGTCCTGGACTGGTGTGGGGTCGTACCCGACGCGCGCCGCAGGGGCATCGGGTGGCTCCTGATCGCCGGCGTCGCGCGGGACGTGGCGGCTGCGCGCGGCACCCACCTGCTGGCGTTCGCCGAGGACGGGACGCCGGCGGGCCCGTTTCTCGCGCGGCTCGGATTCCAGGCGCGCGGCCGGCGCGTCTTGGTGATCCGCCGCGGCGATGGGGCCTAGCGGCGGGTCGGGGCCGCCGATCGACGGCCCCGCGCAGCTGGGTCGCCCGCTAGACGTCGCCAAACAGCGGCGTCGACAGGTACCGCTCGCCGGTGTCGGACAGGATGACGACGATCAGCTTGCCGGCGCTCTCCGGGCGTCTGGCCACCTGGATCGCGGCCCAGACGTTGGCGCCGGACGAGATGCCGACGAGGATGCCCTCCTCGCGGGCCAGCTCGCGGGCCGGTCGCATACGCGTCCTCGTCGCGTCACCTGATCGACCTCGTCGTAGACGTGCGTGTCGAGGACCTCGGGCACGAAGCCGGCGCCGATGCCCTGGATCTTGTGCGGGCCGGGCTTGCCGCCGGAGAGCACCGGCGAGTCGGTCGGCTCGACGGCGATCGCCCGGAAGCCCGGGCTTGCGCTCGCTTGAGCACCTCGCCCACGCCGGTGATGGTGCCGCCGGTGCCGACGCCGGCCACGCAGCACGTCGACCTCGCCGTCGGTGTCGTCCCAGATCTCCCGGGCGGTGGTCTCGCGGTGGATCTCGGGGTTGGCCGGGTTCTCGAACTGCTGGGGCATGAAGGCTGTCGGGCGTCGTGCGGGCGAGTTCGCTCGGCCCGCGCGATGGCGCCCCGCATGCCCTCGGGCCCGGGCGTGAGGACCAGCTCGGCGCCGAGGCGCGCAGCAGCGACGCGCCGCTCGAGGCTCATCGTCTCGGGCATGGTCAGCACGCACCGGTAGCCCTTGGCGGCGGCCACGAACGCCAGGGCGATGCCGGTGTTGCCGCGGGTCGGCTCGATGATCGTGCTGCGTCCGGGCGTGATCTGCCCGTCGCGCTCGGCGGCTTCGATCATCGCCAGCGCCGATGCGGTCCTTGACGCTGCCGGCGGGGTTGAAGGACTCCAGCTTGCCCACGAGGTGGCCCCGGTGCCCTCCCCCATCCGCAGCCGCACCAGCGGCGTCCGCCCGATCAGCTCGGTGATCGAGTCGGCGATCCGGGCGGTTCCCGGACTGCTCGTCGTGGCGCTCATTGCTCAGACCTCCTCGCGGATTGCGATGCGCACGAGCTCACGGAGATCACGCTCGGGCCGCGCACCAAAATGACTGATGACCTCGGCCGCCGCGGCCGCGCCCGCCTGGGCGCAGTGGACGAGATCCCACCCTTGGGTCAGGCCATACAGGAACCCGGCCGCGTACAGATCTCCCGCACCGGTACTGTCGACGACCTCGGGCACCCGGATCGCGGGCACCTCGTAGACCGCCTCGGGGGTCACCACCAGCGAGCCCTGGTCGCCGCGGGTGACCACCACGAGCTCGCACTGGCCCTGCAGGACCCCGACCGCCTCCCAGACGTCGGTGACCTCGACGAGCGATTCGGCCTCGAGCTGGTTGGCGAACAGCACGTCGATCCGACCGGCGATCAACTCGCGGAACTCGTCACGGTGGCGCGCGACGCAGAACGGGTCCGAGAGGGTCATCGCCACCTTGCGCTCGGCGCGATGGGCGGCGGCGATCGCGTCCCGGAGGGCCTGCTTGGCCTCCGGCGGATCCCAGAGGTATCCCTCCAGGTAGACGTACCGCGCCGCGGCGATGAGGTCGGTGTCGATGTCGTCCGGCCCGAGGTCGACGCTCGCACCCAGGTAGGTCGCCATGGTGCGCTGGGCGTCGGGCGTCACGAACACCAGGCAGCGGGCGGTCGCGGGGCCGGGCGTCGCCGGGAGTGTCGAAGTGGACGCCGCCGCTGGTCATGTCGTGGGTGAAGATCCGCCCGAGCTGATCGTCGGCGACCCTGCCGATGAAGGCGGCCCGGATGCCGAGCGAGGCGGCTGCCGCGATCGTGTTCGCGCACGAGCCGCCGGACATCTCGACGGCGGGCCCCATGGCGCGATAGAGCGAGTCCGCGACGGTCTCGTCGATGAGGGTCATCGAGCCCTTCTGCAGCCCCTGGTCCTCGAGGAAGACCTCATCCGCGTGAGCGAGCACGTCGACGATCGCGTTGCCGATGCCGACCACGTCGAACTGCACAGGGTGACTCATGACCGCTCCCTCCCCCAGGTGGCGCTAGATGTAGAACATCGGAGCTTCGGACATGCGCTCCTCCTCGTCGACCATGTCCGTGATCGTCAGATCGCCCAAGAGCCCGACCAGCAGCTGGCGCGCCTGGCGCCACACCCCGTCGACGCCGGCGGTGTCCCCGCCGGGCGCCAGACGGCCGTCAACGGTCTCGACAACCTCGAGGAGGGTCACCTCCGCGGGCGGTCGCAGGAACGAATAGCCGCCCTTGACGCCACGCTGGCTGGCGAGGATGCCGGCGCGACGCAGCGACGAGAACAGCTGCTCGAGCACATGCAGGGGGATGTCACGTGCCTCGGAGATCTCCACGATCGGGACCGGACCCCCGCCTCCGCCGTGCTGGGCGAGTTCGGTCAACGCGACGATCGCGGATCGGCTCTTGTCGCTGATCGCGATTATCGAGGCCATAAACAGGACAATGTACCGGGCATTTCGGGAAGTTTACCCGACGACCAGGCAAAACGCGCTGTGCCGCCGCTACTCCTCGGCGAGCATGAAGTTCTCGACGCCTTCGCGGAGGACCGGGGGTGGGTCGCCCAGCCCGCGCTTGCTGCGCATCACGAACATCTTCTCGAGCGCGTCGATCCACAAGTCCAGGTCCGGCAACATGAACTCGTAGACGCATTCGTCGGTGTGCAGCAGCAGCCGCGGGCGCTTGCCCCCGAGCGGCCTGCTGTTGGGATTGCGCGGGAAGCGCTCGATCGTCCGGACGTCCTCGAGCTTGATCTCGCGCCGCTTCGCACCGAGCCCGGTGTCCAGGGGCGTCGGCACGAACACCAGCCGGTCGTCGGTCATCGAGAACGTGCCATGCCGGGCGAGCCAGCCGTTTTGCAGGTCGGCGCCGGACCGCTTGCGCACGGGTTCGCCGGCGCGCGGCTTGTCGGCGTTGGGCTTGCGCGGGAGCTTGGAGTTTGATGCGGGTTTGGCAGCCATTCCCGCCAGCCTAGCAATCCCGGTGGCGTGCACCCCCCACGGCGCGCCAGTATGCGCGCCGCGGGGGGTGCACGCCGCGGTTAGTGCAGGAACGGGATGATCAGGATCGCGACGATGTTGAGGACCTTGATCATCGGGTTGATCGCGGGGCCGGCCGTGTCTTTGTACGGATCGCCGACCGTGTCGCCGGTGACGGCCGCCGCGTGCGCGGACGAACCCTTACCGCCGTAATGGCCGTCCTCGATGTACTTCTTGGCGTTGTCCCACGCGCCGCCGCCGCTGGTCATCGACAGGGCGAGGAACAGTCCGGTGACGATCGCGCCGAGCAGCACGCCGCCCATCATCTTGGCGCCGCCGTTGTCGGGCGAGGATGAATCCGAGCAGACGACGATGATCGGCACGCCGATCGGGATCAGCGCCGGGCAGCACCATCTCTTTGAGCGCCGCGCGGGTCACGATGTCGACCGTGGTGCCGTAGTCCGGCTTCTGCGTTCCGTCCATGATGCCGGGCATCTCGCGGAACTGACGCCGGACTTCTTCGACGACCGAGCCGGCTGCGCGTCCGACCGACTCCATCGAGAGCGAGGCGAACAGGTAGGGCAGCAGACCGCCGACGAGCAGCCCGCAGAGCACGTAGGGGCTTGCAGACCGAACGTGATCGCCGTGCCGGAGCAGGCGAGGTTGGTGTCGGCTTTGCAGCGGTCGCTCAGCTCCTGAACGAACGACGCGAAGAGCACGACGGCCGCCAGACCGGCCGAACCGATCGCGTAGCCCTTGGTGACGGCCTTCGTCGTGTTGCCGACCGCGTCGAGCGGATCGGTCACGTTGCGCACGTCTTCGGGCATCTTGGCCATCTCGGCGATGCCGCCCGCGTTGTCGGTGATCGGGCCGAACGAGTCGATCGCGACCACGATGCCGGCCATCGAGAGCATCGACATGACCGCGATCCCGACGCCGTAGAAGCCGGCCTAGCCGTACGCAGCCGAGGATGCCGACGACGATCACGAGCCCCGGCAGCGCGGTCGCTTGCATCGAGACCGCGAGGCCCGCGATGATGTTCGTCGCGTGGCCGGTGACCGAGGCCTCGGCGATGTTCTTCACCGGCGGGAACGTCGTGCCGGTGTAGTACTCGGTGATGTGCTGATCAGACCGGTGACGGCGAGGCCGACGAGCGCACAGTATGAGTAGTATGTCGAGCGCCGAGGTGCTGGTTGCCGACGTCGGCCTTGATGCCGGCGCATCCAGTACGTGGCCGGAAGTAGAAGCCGATCGCCGAGAGCACGGCCGCGACGACCATGCCGCCGTAGAGGGCGTTCATGACGGCCTCCCTTGCCGACGCGCGACGAACAACGTGCCGACGATCGAGCGATGATCGACAGCGCGCCGATGATGAGCGGAAACGCCGTTCGCCGTGGCCAGCGTGGTGCCGAGAAGAGGGGGCCGAGCAGCATCGCCGGCGTCGTCGTGACGACGTAGGTCTCGAAGAGGTCGGCCGCCATGCCGGCGCAGTCGCCGACGTTGTCGCCGACGTTGTCGGCGATGACGGCCGGGTTGCGCGGATCGTCCTCGGGAATGCCCGCCTCGACCTTGCCGACCAGGTCGGCGCCGACGTCGGCGGCCTTGGTGAAGATGCCGCCGCCCAAACGGGCGAAGACGGAGATCAGCGAGCAGCCGAAGGCGAGGCCGATCAGGGCCGCGATCGACTTCGTGTCGCCTTGCCGCCGAGGATCGCGTAGTAGCCGCTGACGGCGAACAGGCCGAGGCCGACCACCAGCAGGCCGGTGATCGCGCCGCCTTTGAATGCGAGGTTGAGCGCCGGCGGCAGCCCGCTGCGGGCGGCTTCGGCCGTCCGGACGTTGGCCCGCACCGAGACGAGCATGCCGATGAAGCCGGCCGCGCCAGAGAGGATCGCGCCGATCGCGAAGCCGATCGCGGCTTCCAACCCAGCAGGTCGGCTGACGGCGCTCCCAGAACCCGATCACGAGGAACATCACGACGGCGACGCTGGCCACGGTCGTGTACTGGCGCTTGAGGTACGCCTTCGCGCCTTCTTGGATCGCGTCGGCGATCTCTTGCATGCTCTCGTTCCCGGCCGGCTGCTTGAGCAGGTAGGCGATGAGCCCCAGCCCGTAGACGACCGCGACCAGGCCGAGAACGACCGCAAGCCATTTGGTGTTGTCCGACAGAAAGCCGGCCAAAAGTGTCCTCCGAGATCAGTGTGCGCAGCCGCGCGCGAGACGCGCGACGTGCGGGAACGGTTGCCGTGCGCGCCGGACCTGCGCTCGGGCAGGGTTCATCACGCAGCGGACGCAGAAAAAAAGCCCGCTGTTTCTACCACACCGCGGCGGACGGCGCGTCAGGAGTCCCGGCGGGGCCCGTTCGGACCGCGCGTCAGATCCGGGCGCCATCCAGCGCGTGGGCGCAATGCGGGTCGGGCTCGTCGGGGATCTGCGGGATCACATGAAACAACAGCTCACGGAGCCGGGCGTTGTTGCGTGCGACGACCGCCGCGACCTCCTGCGCCGAGACGGCCGGGACGTTGGGCAGGCCCTCGAGCCCGACGTCGTAGTCGGTGACCAGGCTGATGTTGGCGTAGGACAGGCACAGCTCGCGCGCCAGGTGGGCCTCCGGGTAGGCGGTCATGTTGACGACCTCCCAGCCCATCGACCCGTACCAGCGGCTTTCGGCCTTGGTGGAAAAGCGCGGGCCCTGGATCACGACGACCGTGCCGCGGTCGTGCACCGGGATGCCGAGCAGGCGGCAGCCGTCGATCAGCAGACCGCGCAGGACGGGCGAGAAGGGCTCGGCGGCGGATACGTGGATCGCCTCCGGCCCGTCGAAGTAGGTGTCCGCGCGGCCGGAGGTCCGGTCGACGTATTGGTCGCAGACGACAAAGTCGCCCACACGTACCTGTGCCTGCAGGCTCCCGGACGCGCACGGGGCGATCACCCAGGCGGCACCAGCCTCCCGCAGCGCCCAGAGGTTGGCACGGGAGTTGATGGCATGGGGTGGGAACTGGTGCTCGAGACCATGGCGCGGCAGGAACGCCACCGGCACGCCGGCGACCCTCCCGAGCGCCAGCGGTGCGGACGGCGGCCCGTAGGGGGTCTCGACGGCGACCAGCTCGGCGGCCTCGAGGAGGGAGTAGAACCCCGAGCCCCCGATGATCCCGACCGTCGCCGGGGTCACTCCGGGCGGCCCCCCGGCGGGACCCACAGGCGGCTGGCCGGATCCGGCGCCGCGGCCGTCTGCCCGCCCCCCGCGTTCCTCTCGGCGATCTTCGCGTAGGCCAACTGCAGCTGGGCGAGCGGCTCGCGGAAGGGACGCACGGAGGCCTGCCCCAGCTCCTGCTCGGCGACCGCCTGCAGTGCGCGCAGAATCTCGATCGCCGTGCGGGCTTCGGACATGTCAGCGACCGCGGCGCCTTCGGGGCCGAGGCCCATCCTGATGCCGGCCGCGTCGGCGAGCGTCGCCATGGCCTGGATCACCAGATCCCGGACCGGCGTGCGGCCGAGGTGATGGACGAAGGCGGCCGCGAATTCCTCGGCCGACGACTCCGCGTCGACCTCGCCGGTGTACTCGTCGTGCTCGTCGTCGGTGCTCATGCCGCTGCCCCTGTCGTGAGTTGGCTCAAGATCTCCTGCGCCGACGCCCGCGTGCGGACGGCGACCTGCTCGTGGACTGCCCGGACATCGCCGTCCAGCGCGTCCAGCAGCGCGCGCTGCCGGATGGCGCCATTGCCGTGCTCGAGCATGTCCGCGACGCGGTCGAGCCACGGGGTCAGCCCGAGCGGGCCGTGATGGGCGCGCGTCGACTCGAGCAGCTCGGCGATGGCCAGTCGCGCCGGCCGGGCGAGACCGGTCTCCAGATCGATCAACTCCCCCGTCAGGCCGTGGCGCTCCGCCCGCCACAGGTTCTCCTCGATATGCGATCGCCGATGCACCGGCAGCGTGCGGCCCTCATCGAGCTGGCTGCAGAACTCGGCGATCAGGGCGATCATCAATGCGGCGACCGCCAGGGTCTCGGCAAGCTCGGTCTGGCCGTCGCAGATCCGGACCTCGAGCGTGCCGAACGCATGATGCGGGCGGACGCTCCACCAGATCTGGGTCGACTCGCGGATCGAGCCGGCACGCTCGAGGAAGGCGACGTGGGCGGCGTAGTCGTCCCAGTCGGCGAACGCATCGGGGATGCCGCAGCGCGGGAAGCTCCTGATGAAGATCTGCGTGCGGGTGGAGGCCAGGCGTGTGTCGCGACCGCCGAAGATCGGGCTGTTGGCCGACAGGGCCAACAGCTCCGGCAGCACGCTGCGCATGCGCGTTGCGACCTTGATCGCGCGGTCGGCGTCATGGATGCCGCAGTGCAGGTGCAGTGCCCAGGTGTTGTTGGTCCACGCCACATAGCCCAGCTCGTCCTCGACCAACCGGTAATGGGGAGTGTCGATGATCCGCTGCTGGGTCCACGGGGTGAACGGGTGCACGCCGGTGACCCCCAGCGTGAGCCCGAGACGGTCGGCGGCGGTGCAGAGGTCGATGCGACCCTGGGCGAGCTCGGCCGCCGCCCTGGTCAGATCCGGATGCGCGTGCGTCTTGAACTCGACCTCGCCGGCGATCAGCTCGCCCGCCAAACGGTCGCGCAGCGCGGGCTCCGCCGCCGCCGTCAGGTCCTCGTAGCGGTTCACCAGGCCGAGCGTGACCGGATCGAGAATCTGGAACTCCTCTTCCAGGCCGATCGTGAAATCGGTCGAGGCGGCGAAGCGCTCGCGCACGCCCGCAAGAATGGCGGAGGTCTCTGGCCGGTTGCTCATCAACGAGGGGGAACACTACCGGCCGTGCGGGCGGGCACGGCCGTCTGGCGTCGAACCGCGATCAGGTCAGATAGAAGTAGAGCGCATACAGCAGTTCCACGGCGGGGCTCGATGTATGCACTGTCACATCCGAGGGCACCGACAGCAGGGCGTCGGAGTAGTTGAAGATGATCTTGACGCCCGCCGCGACCAGGTCATCGGCAACTTGCTGGGCGACCTCGCCCGGCACGGCGAGCACGCCGACCATGATGCCGTCGCTGGCTGCGATCCCGGCGAATTCGTCGTAGTGGCGCACGACGAGGTCCCCAACCTTCTGCCCCACCCGCTCCGGCGAGACATCGAAGATCGCCGAGATCTGGAACCCGTGGTCGGCGAACACGCTCGAGCTGGCGATCGCCTGGCCAAGGTTGCCCGCCCCGAACAGCGCGATCTTGTGGGTGCCCGAGGTCCGCAGGATCTTGCGGATCTGCTCGATCAAGCTGTCGATGTCGTAGCCGACGCCGCGCTTGCCGAACTTGCCGAAGCCCGACAGGTCGCGGCGGATCTGGGTGGGGTTGACACCCGTGTACTCCGAGATGGCCTGCGAGGAGATGCTCGACTTGCCCATTTTGCGGGCCTGCGTGAGCACCTGCAGATATCGCGACAGCCGGGCGGCGACGCCCAGCGTGAGTCGGTCCGAGGCCATCGACCCTCCGAGACTTTGTAACGCCGAGTATCAAACTACGCCGACG
Organism: uncultured Thermoleophilia bacterium; assembly: GCA_963768285.1. GTDB lineage: Bacteria > Actinomycetota > Thermoleophilia > Miltoncostaeales > Miltoncostaeaceae > CAITWD01. Next base: position 141,394 of record CAVYHI010000018.1, on the reverse strand, counting down.
GTTACACCCGCGCAACCCGAGAATGCCGATGCGTCGGCGGGTGTGACACCGCCGGTCGATCAGGCCGCGATGCCCCCCGGCGGCGCCGTCGGCATCGCGTCGAGCGCGAGGAAGTCCGGCCAGGGCACCGGCGTGGTGAACTGGGCCGCCGCGCCGATCATCGCAGCGTTGTCGGTACACAGCGCGAGATCCGGCATCGCCACCCGCAGGCCGGCCCGCGTCGCCCCCTCGGTCACGAGCGCCCGCAGCCGCCCGTTGGCTGCGACCCCCCCGCCCAGCGCGACCGCCGGGACCCGATGCTCCCGCGCGGCGTCCAGCAGACGCGCGGCGAGGGGCACGACGATCGCCTCCTGGTAGCTGGCCGCCAAGTCCGCCCGGCGGGCATCCGAGAGCTCACCCTCGTCGCGGACCACGTATAGCAGCGCGGTCTTGACGCCCGCGAACGAGAAATCGCGCGTGTGCTTGCCACCGAGTGCAACGGGAAACGCATGGGCGCCGGGGTCGCCGGCCCGCGCCAGGCGCTCGAGGGCCGGTCCACCCGGGTAGCCCAGGCCGAGCAGGCGCGCGCCCTTGTCGAGGGCCTCGCCCGCGGCGTCATCGATGGTGTGGCCGAGCGGCTCCGGACGCGCGAGATCCCGCACGAGGTCCAGGCGCGTATGGCCGCCCGAGGCGATGAGGCTGACAAACGGCGGGTCGAGCGCGACCGGCTCGAGCCATGAGGCGCAGACGTGTCCGAGCAGATGGTCCACGCAGATCAGCGGGCGCCGGGTGGCGTAGGCGAGCGCCTTCGCGGTCGAGACGCCGACCAGCAGCGCGCCGATCAGGCCGGGGCGCTGCGTGACCGCGATGGCCCGCATGTCCTCGAGGCCGAGCCCCGCATCGCGCAGCGCTCGCTCGACGACGAGGTTGACGGTCCCGAGGTGATGGCGCGCGGCGACCTCCGGGACCACCCCGCCGTACGGGCTGTGCAGCTCGGCCTGTGAGGCCACGATCGACGACAGGACCCGGCGTCCGTCGACGACCGCGGCAGCGGTCTCGTCGCAGGAGGTCTCGATCGCCAACAGTGGCCCGGCGATCATTGGGCCGGCCCCTCCCGGAGTCCTCAGGGGTCCCCTGGCGCCACATGATCAGCGCGTCCTCGTCGTTGTCGGTGTAGTAGTGCGGGCGCACCCCGTGGTCGACGAAGCCGAGCTCCCGGTAGAGGGCGATCGCGCCAGCGTTCGACACGCGGACCTCCAGGGTGAAGCCGAGGTTGGGCAACTCCTGGGCCCGGTCCAACACGTCCCGGAGCATGCGCCGGCCAATCCCGCGCCGCCAGTGGTCCGGGCGGACCGCGACGTTGAGCACGTGCCAGACGTCGGCGTAGCGGGACGCGAGCACGAACCCGACGACCTCGCTGCCGATGACGCACACGACGTCGACGGTGCCGGACTTGCCCAGCTCGGCCTGGAGCATGTGCCGCGGCCACGGGATCCCGGAGACCGCGCAGTCGATCGCGTGGACCTGCGGGACGTCGGTCATCCGCATCGGACGGATGCGCGGGTGGTGTTCGGGCGCGGGCTTGCGCCGTCCACCGGGGACCGAGAGCCGGGCCATCAGCGGCGGGCTTCCGCGGCGCGCCGCCGGTTGATCTCGGCATCCGGCAGCCGCGCGTAGACCGGGCGCGGATCGCGACCCGCGCCCGCATCGACCCGCACCACAAGCTGCGCGGCGCGCAGCCGATGGACCGCGACCCGCTCCGGCGGGATGTCGATCCCCGCCGCGGCGAGCACGCCGGCGGCGACGAGCGCGCCGGTGCCGGCCGCGACGACCTTGGTTCCCGACGCACGCAGTGCGGCCATCGCTTCGGCCAGCGGGCCCGCGGCGATGGCCGTCGGGGCGATCAGCTCGTCGAGCGATCCGTCGCCGGACACGCGATAGGCGGCGGCAAACAGCTCGCTGCGGCGCGCGTCGTGCGCCGGCAGGACCACGGCGCCCGGCGGCACGGTCTCGGCGATGCCGGCGGCAAGGGCTTCGAGTGAGCTCGCCCCGATGACCGGGCACCCCAGCGCCTGCCCCAGGCCGGCGGCGGTCGCCAGGCCGATCCGCAGGCCGGTGAACCCACCCGGGCCCACGCCGACGACGATCCGCTCGAGCGCATCGAGCCCGATCCCGCAGGCGCACAGGAGGTGATGTACCGCCTCGAGGACGCGCCGTCCGGCGCCGGGATCGGGTCCGAGCCACAGTTCCCCGACGAGCCGGTCGCCGCTGGTGACGGCGAGGCTAGGGCTCTGGGTGGATGTGTCGAGCGCGAAGGTCAGCAACGATGTGGGCGAGCCGCTCCCGGGTCAGAGGGTCATCACTCGCCAACGCTACCAAGCGGCGATCGCCGCCAGCGTGGCGAAGGTCCACGGACACCCGCGGCACGCCCAGGTGTGTCCCCGAGCTGCTCGGGCCATTCGATGACCGTCAGCGCATCCGCCGCCCCGTCGAGCAACAAGCCGAGTTCCTCGTCGTCGGCGCCGTGGAGACGGTAGGCGTCGATGTGCAGCAGCGGGACACGTCCCTCGTAGCGCTGCGCCAGCGCAAACGTGGGGCTGGTGATGTGCGCGGTGATCCCCAGGCCCCGGCCGATGGCCCGCGCGAGGGTCGTCTTGCCGGCCCCGAGCTCCCCCCGCACGACGACGAGATCACCGGGACCGAGCATCGGCGCCAGGGCCGCGCCCAGCCTGGCGGTGTCCGCGGCAGAGGCGGAGACCCACTCGATCGGCTCCGCCACCTAGAACAGGCCCAGCTGCTGGACCGGATCGGCGGCGACGGCGGGCCGGCCTCTGCCGGCGCCGGGACGCCCTCGGGCGCGGCCGCAGGTGCCGACTCGCCGACCTGGGAGATCAGCGCCGGGATGCGCGCGAAGTCCGCCTCGAGCACGCTACGCATCGCCGGCGTGTAGAGCGCCGCGGCGGGGTGATAGAGCGGGTACAGCAGCGTCGGCGTGCCGCCCACGCTCGTCGCCAGCTCGCACCCGTGCACGCGGGAGATGCCGTCGGGCCGACCCGACAGCAGCTTGGTGGCGAAGTTCCCGAGAGTGCAGATCAGCCGAGGCTGGATGATCGCGACCTGGCGGAACAGATGGTCCTGGCAGGCGGCGATCTCGGCGGGCTGCGGATCCCGGTTCTCCGGGGGCCGGCACTTGAGCACGTTGGCAACGAACACGTCTTGGCGGGTCAAACCGATGCCCTCCAGCAGGCGATCGAGCAGCTTGCCGGCCTGGCCCACGAAGGGCACCCCGAGCCGGTCCTCGTGATAGCCCGGTGCTTCGCCGACGAACATGATCGCGGCGTTGGGGTCGCCGCTGCCGGTGACCACCTGCGTGCGTGTCGCGTGCAACGGGCAGCGCGTGCAGTTGACGACGTGGGCGGCGTGGTACGCGGCCAGGGCCGCGGCGCGATCGGTGGCCGGAGTGTCCATACCCTCCCAGCGTAATGCCTGATCCGGACGGGAGCCCGTGCACCCCTTGCGTACGCGGAAAGTCTCGGTCTAGACTCCGCGGACACCTCGACACCCGGCATCCGCGCCTGATCGCGGAGTTGGAGTCGCATTGAGGTGCGCGGGAGATCCCCGTCCAACGGAGCACCGTCGCCCCGTGCGCGGTGTGCCTACATCGGTGAGATGACGAACTCTTCTCCAGAGGATTGTGCCGTCGCCACCCACGCGGCGGTCCTGAGGTCTGTGTCAGAGGTGCGCCAACTTGTCCGCGAACTCCGCGCGCAAGGGGGCCTGGTGACGCTGGTGCCGACGATGGGCGCCCTGCACGACGGGCACCTTGCGCTGGTGCGCTCCAGCGTCAGCCGGGGCGAACAGGTCGTCGTCAGCGTGTTCGTCAACCCGACCCAGTTCGGACCGCACGAGGACCTCGACCGCTACCCGCGCCAGGAGGCCGCGGACGTCGCCCTTGTCGCCGAGGCCGGGGCATCGGCGGTCTTCGCACCCACCGCCGGCGAGGTCTACCCGGACGGGTTCGCCACGGCGATCCAAGTCGGAGGGCCCGCGCTCGGGCTCGAAGGCGCCGTACGACCCGGCCACTTCCCGGGCGTCGCGACGGTCGTGGCCAAGCTCGTGCTCATGGTGCGCCCGGACCGTCTGGTACTCGGGCAGAAGGATGCCCAGCAGGTCGCCGTCGTGCGCCGGCTGCTGCGCGATCTGAACCTCGATGACGTCGAGCTCGTCGTGCATCCGATCGTCCGGGAAGACGACGGCCTGGCCATGAGCAGCCGCAACCGGTACCTGAGCCCGGCCGAGCGCCGCGCCGCCCTGGCGCTGCCGGCCAGCCTGGCGGCCGCCCAGCGCGAGATCGATGCCGGCACGACCGACCCCGACCGGATCGCCGCCGCCGCCCGGCGCGTGCTCGACGAGGCGCTGGGCGTTGCGCCGGACTACGCGGCGGTCGTCGATCCGGACACGTTTTCCCCACTCACCCGGCTCGAGGGTCCGGCGGTCCTGTGTGTCGCCGCCCGCGTGGGAGCCACGCGCCTGCTCGACAACGCTGTTCTGATCCCCAACTAACCACGACCCGGAGGCACAGTGCCGCCTGTCACCCGCACCATGCTCAAGAGCAAGATCCACCGCGCCACGGTCACCGATGCGAACCTGAACTACGTCGGCAGCATCACGGTGGACGCCGATCTGCTCGAGGCGGCCGACATCCGCCCCTACGAGCACGTGCACATCGTGAACATCAACAACGGTGCGCGTTTCGAGACCTATGCGATCGAGGGCGTGCGCGGCGGCGGCACGATCTGTCTCAACGGCGCCGCCGCCCGCCTCGCCCAGCCGGGAGACCTCGTCATCGTGCTCTCATACGCGCAGTACACCGAGGCCGACACGCATCGCTACGAGCCGATCGTCGTCCATGTGGACCAGACCAACCGCGCGATTCAGCCGCTGCCCGAGTCGGTGCCCGCGGCGTGGGAAGACCGGTAGCCATGTACAGCGTCCCGCGCCTGCTGGCCGACGGCCCGTCGGGGCAGTCGGCAACCGAGATCCGCGCCAGCAAGGGTCAGCGTCGCCTGGCGATGCTGACGGCCTATGACTACCCGACCGCCCTGGCGCTCGACGCCAGCGGCCTCGATCTGATCCTCGTCGGCGACAGCCTGGCCGAGGTGGAACTTGGCATGGCCTCGACCCGGGAGGTCTCCCTGGCGATCATGTGCCACCACGTGCGCGCCGTTCATCGCGGCGTTGCGCGCACGCACCTGGTCGGCGACCTGCCCCACGACACCTATCGCACGCCCCAGGAGGCGGTCGAGAGTGCGCGCGCCCTGGTGGACGCCGGCGCGATGAGCGTCAAGCTGGAGGGTGCGCTGCTCCCCCAGGTCGAGGCGATCATCGCCGACGGCATCCCGGTCATGGGCCATGTCGGCCTGCTCCCGCAGACCCATACCGAACGCCGCCGGCGGGGCCGCACACCCGAGGAGGCGCGCGAGATTCTCGAGGACGCGATCGCCCTCGACCGCGCCGGCTGCTACGCGATCGTCATCGAGGCCGTCGACAACGATGTCGCGGCGGCGATCACGGCGGCCGTCGCCGCCCCGACGATCGGCATCGCCGCGGGCCTCGGGACCGACGGCCAGGTCCTGGTGTCCACCGACCTCATCGGTCAGCTGCCGGAGCCCCCGCGGTTCGTCACGCCCAAGGCGAACGTGTTCGAGCTGGTGATCGGCGCCGGACGGGAGTTCGCCCGCGAGGTGCGCAGCCCGGACCCGTCGGCGGTCCCGCGCCCCTGACCGCGGTGCCCGGAGGCGCCGCATGGGCCTCCGGGGCAATCCCGCCGCCGACGCATCGACGTCGCCCGCTACGCTGATGGCCATGCCGGGCCACGATCCCAGCTGGAGTGCTCACGCGCGGGCGGTTCTTGAGGACGCCGGCCACCGCCGCGGCGGCGCGCGCGACGAGGTCATCGAACTCTTGGCCAGCCAATCCTGTGCGCTGAGCGCACAGGACATCGACGCGGCGCTGCGCAGTCGCGGCCGCAGCGTCGGCCGGGCCAGCATCTACCGGGCGCTCGAGACGCTCGCCGACTACGGCCTGGTCAAGCGGCTCGACGTGGGACGGGCGGAGGCCTGTTACGAGCCCGCACAGCCCGGCGGCCACCACCACCACCACGTCGTCTGCGAGGTCTGCGGTGGCCTTGCCGCGTTCGACGACCCGGACCTCGAGGCCGCCATCGCGCGCCTGGCAACGCGGCTTGGCATGCGCATCGAGGACCACGACGTCCTGCTGCACGGCACGTGCCGAGACTGCGCGGCCGTCGGCACCGACACGCGCTAGCGGCGGCGCCGTCGCGGGCCGAGGGTCCGCTGGAGGCATCTGTTGAGACTGAGTCCCAGTAGTGGGTATGATCGCCTCGCCACCCGTCCCGGAAAGCGGGTCGACCCGCGCCCCCGCCTCCTGACGTTCAGCACGATCCTGCTCGCCCCGCTGGCGCTGGTCGCCTGCGGGGCGCTGGGGCCGACCGCGACGCCACGCGGCGTGCAGGTGGTCGCCGCCGAGAGCACGTGGGGCTCGGTCGCCGCGGCACTCGCCGGCAACGCGGCCACCGTCACGAGCATCATCTCCAACCCCGCGGTCGATCCGCATAGCTACGAGCCGGAGGCCGTGGACGCGCGCGCATTCGCCCAGGCCAACGTGGCGATCGTCAACGGCCTCGCCTACGACGACTGGGCCTCACGCCTGCTGGCCGCCGACGCCCCGGCCGGGCGCACCACGATCAACGTCGGCCACACGCTGGGCCTCCACGACGGCGACAATCCCCACCGCTGGTACTCCCCCGCCGACGTCCAGCGCATCGCCACCGTGATCACCACGGCCCTGATCGCCGCGGAGCCCCGGCGGGCAGCGTATCTGCGCGCGCGCGCCGCGTGGTTCAACTCCGTGGACCTCGGCGCCTACCACCGGCTGATCGCCGCGATCCGTCTGCACGATCAGGGCGTCCCGGTCGGTGCGTCCGAGAGCGTGTTCGCGCCGATGGCCAGCGCGCTTGGATTGGACCTGGTCACTCCGGGCGGGCTGCTGCGCGCGGTGAGCGAGGGCAGCGACATCACCGCCGGTGATCTGTCGACCGCGCAATCGCAGATCTCCCGACACGCCATCCGCGTTTGGGTGCTCAACACGCAGAACACCACGCCGACCGTCAACAACCTCACCGCGCAGGCGCGCGCCGCCGGCATCCCGGTCGTCAGCATGACCGAAACGCCGAATCCCGCCGACGCCCCGTTTGCCCAGTGGCAGACCGGCCAGCTGACGGCGCTGGCCGGCGCCCTGGCCGAGCCGGCAGCAGGTCGGACCCGATGACCAGCGAGACCGACGCGCGTGCATCGCGGTCGGCGGCGGGTCGCCCGGGCGCCGGCCCGGTCGTGGAGGTCCACGACGCGGCGGTGCGGGTCGGCGGACGCACGATCTGGTCGCAGGTGAACATCACCGTGGCCGCAGGACAGTTCACCGCGATCCTCGGACCCAACGGCGCCGGCAAGTCCACCCTGCTCAAGGTCCTGCTCGGGATGCTGCCGTTGGCGTCCGGTTCGGTCCGCGTGCTCGGGGCCCCGCCGGGGGTGCGCCGGGACGCGATCGGGTACCTGCCGCAGCATCGTCACCTCGAGACGGCCGCCCGCATCCGGGCCCGGGAGATCGTACGGCTCGGCCTCACGGGGGCGCATTGGGGGGTGCCCCTCCCGCTGGTGCGCCGAGGGACGCGGCGCGACGAGTCCCGTCGCATCGACGAGGTCATCGCGATGGTCGGTGCCGACGCCTACGCCCTGCGCCCGTTCGGCGAGCTCTCCGGCGGCGAGCAGCAACGCATCCTGATCGCGCAGGCGATCGTGCGGCGACCGGGGCTGCTGATCCTCGACGAGCCGCTGGACAGCCTCGATCTGCCGAACCAGGCCGCGGTGGTTGGGCTGATCCGGGAGGTCTGCACGCGCGAGGGGGTCGCGGCGCTGCTGGTGGCCCACGATGTGAACCCGCTGTTGCCCGCGCTGGATGAGGTCGTCTATATCGCCAACGGTCACGCGTTCCAGGGTCCGGTGCACGATGTCATCACGACCGAGCGGCTGAGCGCCCTGTTCGGGGTGCCGATCGAAGTGCTCACGACCCGGGACGGGCGGCTCGTCGTGGTCGGACAACCGGAGGCCCCGCATCATCACGGGCACCGTCACGGCCGCGCTGACCATGCCGACCACGGCCACGCATGACGACGCCCACGCTGTCCTGGAACCCGCTGTGGGACCTGCGCCAGCTCTTGGCCTACCCGTTCATGGTGCAGGCGCTCGAGGCGGGGACGATCGCGGCCGTGCTGGCGGGGGTGCTCGGCTGGTACATGGTCCTGCGCCGGCAGACGTTCGCGGGCCACACGCTGTCGACGATGTCGTTTCCCGGGGCCGCGGCCGGAGCCCTGATCGCGCTGCCCGCGGCGCTGGGCTACTACGTCGCCTGCATCATCGCGGCGCTCGCGATGGCCCGCCGCCCCGATACCCATGACGGCGGCGGCGGACTGCAGTCGGCGCGCATCGGGACCATCGGGGCCGTCGGACTGGCGGCCGGGTTCGTCCTGCTGTCGCTGTCGAACAGCATCCTCGGGGGTCTCGACGACCTGCTGTTCGGCAGCTTCTTGGGCATCACGCCCGCACAGGTGGTCACGCTGGGTGTCGTGGCCGTCGCGGTGCTCGCTACCCTCGCGGTCATCGGTCGGCCACTGCTGTTTGTCTCGCTGGACCCCGAGGCCGCCCGCGCGCTCGGCGTGCCGGTCCGCGCACTCGAGGTTGCCTTCCTGTTGATGCTGGGATTCACCGTGGCGGCGACCACGCAGATCACGGGGGCCCTGTTGGTGTTCGCGCTGCTGGTGAGCCCGCCCGCGGCCGCCCAGCGCCTGGCCGCGCGGCCGGCCACCAGCATGGTGCTGAGCGTGGTGTTCGCCATCGCGGTGATCTGGTGCGCGCTGATCGCCGCGTACTTTACGACCTATCCGCTCGGCTTCTACACGACAACCTTCGCGTTCGCGCTGTACGTCGCGGCCGCCGTCGGCCGGGCCGCGGTGCCGGCGCTTCGCCGCGAGGCGGCGGCATGATCGGCGACGTGTTCGTCCAACACGCGCTCGTGGCCGGCACGGCGATCGCGATCGCCTGCGGTCTGGTCGGCTGGTTTGCCGTGCTGCGCGTGCAGGTCTTCGCCGCCGACGCCATGAGCCACTTCGCGTTTACCGGCGCCGTGGCCGGAGTGGCGATCGCCATCGACCCGCGCGCCGGCGTGTTCGCCGTGACGTTCGCCTGCGCGCTGCTCTTGGCGGCCCTGGGGGGGCGCTCGCGCGTCGACGACGTGACGATCGGCGTTGCGATCACCTGGGTCCTCGGGCTGGGCGTGCTGGCGCTGTCGATCGTGGCGAAGGGCCCGGCGGGTGGCAGCGGCCTCACGGCGGCCAACGCGCTGTTCGGGACGATTCTCGGACTCAACACCGCCCAGACGCAGCTGGCGGTACTGATCGCGATGGCGATCTGCCTGGTGATGGTCGTGATCGCACGGCCGCTGCTGTTCGCGAGCCTGGACGCGGTCGTCGCCCAAGCGCGCGGCGTGCCCGTGGGGGTCCTCGGACTGGTCTTCCTGATCGCGCTCGCGGGCGTCGCCGCCGAGGCCACGCAGGCGGTCGGCGCGCTCCTGCTCCTGGGCCTCGTCGCCGCGCCGGCGGGCGCCGCGCATCGCCTGACGGCCCGTCCCTACCTGGGTATGGCCCTCGCAGGCGCCATCGGGGTCGGGTCGGTCTGGCTCGGGTTGTGGATCGCCACGCTGGCCCCCAGCGTGCCGCCGAGCAGCGCGATCGTCGCCGTTGCGGCCGTGATCTTCTTCGCCGCGCACGTGCCGGCACGCGCACACCGCGCCGTCCGCGATCCGGCCGCGAGTTGGGGAGCCCGGCGACGCGTCGGTGCGGGGGCGACCCGGCCCGAATGACCTGCGACGCCGGCCGGCGACGGTCCGGGCCGGTGGCGCGCGCAGCGCGCGCCACGGGCCCGGACCGTGTTACTCGGCGACTCCCGAACCCGCGGCGATCTCGCGCAGGTTCAGCGCGGCGTTCAGCGTGTCCTCGTCGACGCCGTGCTCGCGGGCGACCTCGCGCAGCGGACGGCCGGACTTGGTGGCGTCCTTGACGATGTCCGTCGCCTTGTCGTACCCGATGTAGGGGTTCAGCGCGGTCGCCACCGCCAGCGTGCCCTCGGCACTGCGCTGCAGGCCCTCGAGGTTGGGCTTGATGCCTGCCACGCACTTGTCGGCCAGCAGCGTCGCCGCGCTGGTCAGTAGGTGGATTGACTGCAGCAGGTTGCGCGCCATCAACGGGATGCGCACGTTGAGCTCGAAGTTGCCCTGCATGCCACCGATCGTGATCGCGGCATCGTTGCCGATGACCTGCGCGGCAACCTGGGTGACGACCTCGGGGATGACCGGATTGACCTTGCCGGGCATGATCGACGAGCCCTTTTGGAGCTCGGGCAGGAAGATCTCCCCGAGGCCGCAGCGCGGACCGGAACCCATCCAGGCCAGATCGGTCGCGATCTTGGTCAGCGACACGGCGATGACCTTGAGGACGCCCGAGAGCTCGACCAGGCCGTCGCGGTTGCCCTGCGCCTCGAACGGATGCGCGGGCGGGTTGATCGTCAGACCAGTGTCTTTCGCGAGCAGCTCACGCACACGTGCGGCGAATTCCGGGTGGGTGTTGAGCCCGGTTCCGGTTGCGGTCCCGCCGAGCGGGATCTGCGCCACGCGCGGAGTCGCGTCCGCAACGCGGGCAATGCCTTGCCGAATCTGTGCCTCATAGCCAGCGAACTCCTGCCCCAGGGTGACCGGCACCGCGTCCATCAGGTGCGTACGGCCGGACTTGACGAGATCCTTGAACGCGACCGCCTTGGCGCCGAAGGCGTCGGCCAGGTGCACCAGGGCGGGCACCAGCTCCTCGGTGGTCTCCTCGAGGGCGGCGAGGTGCACCGCCGACGGGAAGACGTCGTTCGAGCTCTGCCCCATGTTGACATGGTCGTTCGGGTGCGCGCCGGACAGGTTGGCGAGCACTTCGTTGGCGTTCATGTTGGTCGACGTCCCCGAACCGGTCTGGAAGACGTCGACCGGGAACTGATCGTCGTGCTTGCCCTGGGCGACCTCATCGGCGGCGGCGGCGATGTCGCCGGCCAGCTCCGCATCGAGCAGGCCCGAGGTCCGCGTTCACGCGGGCCGCGGCGCCCTTGATCCGGCCCAGCCAGTGCACCACGGGCAACGGCACGCGCTCGCCCGACACCGGGAAGTTGTCGACCGCCTTGCTGGTCTCGGCACCCCACAGCTCCGCCATTAGGCTCCCTTCGTGAATTGAGCTCTCCCGACCACTTCAGGTCATACAGGGTCAGGTCGGGAGACTAGCGCCCGAGCTCTCCGATCGCGGCAAATATGGCCATCGCCGCCCGGGTCCCGATTTCCAGGTGTTCGACCCGCAGATGTTCGTTCGGTCCGTGGATGCCATCGTCCGGCAGCGCGAACCCCGACAGCACGGTCGGGATGCCGCGTCCGGCCAGGGTCGCCACGATCGGGATGCTCCCGCCGCTGCGTACCGGCACGCACGGCCAGCCGGTCGCACCGGTGATGGCCGCGGCGGCCGCGCGGAGCACCGGATCGCGCGGATCGCACAGGGCGGGGTCCGCGACACCAAACGCCTCGATCGCCACCTCGGCGCCGTCCGGGGCACCGGCGGCGATGAGGCGATCGAGTGCCGCGGCGATACCGTGCGCGTCCTGTCCGGGTGCGACGCGCACCGACAGCGTGGCCGTGGCGCTGCTGACCAGGTTGGTCTTGATGGCGCCCGGCTCGCCGCACGCAAGGCCATGGATCTCCAGCGACGGCGCGGCCACGGTGCGCCGGTAGAACTCGGACGCGGCCCGGGCGTCGGCCGGCGCGAGCTGGGCATCGGCAAGCATCTGGGCGCCGGTCGGCAGCTCGGCCCAGGCGGCGCGCTCGTCGGGCGCCGGCTCGGCGATCCCGACACACAGCTCCGGGTGCAGGGCTCCGTCACGCGCGATCAGCCCGTCGAGGAGGCGCACCAGCACGTGCGCCGCGCTCAGGCCGGCGCCGCCGTAGAGGCCGCTATGGGCGTCCTGTGGGGCGGTGCGCACCACCACGCGCCGGTAGACCAGCCCGCGCAGTCCCGCGCAGATCATCGGGCGACCGGGTCCGATCATCGGGGCATCGAAGATGACCGCGGCGTCGGCGGGCGTGGGGTCCTCGGCGACGAAGCGCACCGCGCTCTCGCCGCCGCATTCCTCTTCACCGTCGATGACGAACCGCACCGCGACCGGTAGCGGGCCGGCCGCCGCCAGCCGCTGCGCCGCGGCAATCAGCATGAACAGGTTGCCCTTGTCGTCGCTGGTTCCCCGCCCGTACAGGTTGCCGTCGCGAATCTCGGGGTCGAAGGGGTCCGAGCGCCACTGGCCGATGTCGCCGACCGGCTGGACGTCGTAGTGCCCGTAGACGATGACCCGCGGCGCGTCGGGCACCCCCGCCTGAACGTCGCCGATCAGCAGAGGATGCCCGCCATTGCGCACGACCTCGCTCGTGCCGCCGGCGCGGGCGATCTCCGCGGCCAGGAAGTCGACCGCCCGCTGCATGTCGGGGGCATGGTCGGGCAGGGCGCTCACGCTCGGGATCCGCAGGAGTGCGAAGAGGCGGTCGCGTTCGTCGGGCGTCATCGTGCGTGGCAGTCCTTGTGTCGGTGGCGGTGCCCGCCGTCAGCGTGCGGCGGCCGCGGTGCGGGTCTTGCGTCGTGCCTGGGTCGGCCGGACGGCGCCGTTGGCGCCGAGCACGCCGGCCAGGAACTGGCCGGTAAACGACGCCGGGGTGGCGGCGATCTGCTCCGGCGTGCCCTGGGCGATGACCCTCCCTCCCCCTGCCCCGCCTTCCGGCCCGAGATCGACGAGCCAGTCGGCGCACTTGATGACGTCGAGGTTGTGTTCGATCACCAGCACCGTGTTGCCGGAGTCGACCAGCCGCTGGAGCACCTGCATGAGCCGCTCGATGTCGGCCAGATGGAGCCCCGTGGTCGGTTCATCGAGCACGTAGAGAGTCCGTCCGGTCGCCACGCGCGACAGCTCGGCGGCGAGCTTGATTCGCTGCGCCTCACCGCCGGACAGCGTGGTCGCCGGTTGGCCGAGCCGGATGTAGCCGAGGCCCACGTCCTCGAGGGTCTGCAGGCGCCGGTGGATGCGCGGCACCGCCGCGAACGCCGCCACGGCGTCGCTGACGCTCAGCTGCAGCACTTCGGCGATGTTGCGCCCGCCGTAGCGGACCGTCAGTGTTTCGCGGTTGTAGCGCTGCCCGCCGCAGACCTCGCAGGGGACGTACACGTCGGGCAGGAAGTGCATTTCGATCGTGATCGTCCCGTCGCCCTTGCAGTTCTCGCAGCGTCCACCCTTGACGTTGAACGAGAAACGCCCGGGCTTGTAGCCGCGTGCGCGGGCGTCGCTGGTGAGCGAGAACAACTCGCGGATATGGTCGAACACGCCCGTGTAGGTGGCGGGATTCGAGCGCGGGGTGCGCCCGATCGGGGACTGGTCGATGTCGATGACCTTGTCGAAGTGTTCGAGTCCCTCGATCCGCTCGTGCCGGCCCGCCCGCTGGGGGCGCCGCGACAGTCGCCCCGACAGCGCCTTGAGGATCACTTCGTTGACGAGCGTCGACTTCCCGGATCCGGACACGCCGGTGACGCAAGTCAGGACGCCGACCGGGATCTCGACGTCGATGTCGCGCAGGTTGTGCTCGCTGGCCCCATGGACCTGCAGCCAGCCGCGCCCGGCGCCGACGTACCGAGGGCATCGCGATCCGCCGCCGCCCGGACAGGAACGCGCCGGTGACCGAATCGGGGGCGCCCTGCACCTGAGCGGGGGTGCCCTCGGCGACGACGTGGCCACCGTGCTCGCCGGCCCCCGGGCCCATGTCGATCAGGTGGTCGGCGGCCCGCATCATGTCCTCGTCGTGCTCGACCACCAGCACCGTGTTGCCCTGGTCGCGGAGTCGCTCGAGGGTGCCGATGAGCTTGTGGTTGTCCCGCTGGTGCAGGCCGATCGACGGCTCGTCGAGGATGTAGAGCACGCCCATCAGGCCGGATCCGATCTGGGTCGCCAGCCGGATGCGCTGCGCCTCGCCGCCCGAGAGCGTGCCCGCCGCCCGGTCGAGGGTCAGGTAGCCCACGCCGACGTCGGCCAGGAACCGCAGCCGCTCGGTGATCTCGCGGATGACCCGCTCGCCGATCATCGCGCGGGTCGGATCGAGGCTGAGTCCTTTGAAGAAGACGAGCCCCTGCTCGACCGAGAGCTGGCTGACCGCGTAGATCGACCGGTCGCCGACCGTTACCGCCAGGCTCTCCGGGCGCAACCGTGCGCCGCCGCAGGCAGCACAGGGCCGCAGCGACATGTACTGCTCCACCGATTCCCGCACGGCGGGTGACATGGAGGTCGTGTGCTGGCGGCGCAACTGGGGCAGCACGCCCTCGAACCACCCCACGGGGTTCTGGCGCCCCTTGCGCGGGCCCAGATACATCCGCTGGCGCCGGCCGCCGGGCGGCCCGTTCAGCAGCAGCGCCTGCTGTTCGACGGCCAGCGCCCGCCAGGGCACGTCGAGGGGAATCGCGTACTCCTCGGCGATGGCCAGCAGCAGCAGGTCGTAGTAATCGGTGGTGCGGTCGGCCCAGGGGATCAGCGCCCCCTCGGCCAGCGTCCGCCCCGGATCGACGACCAGCTCCGGGTCGATCTCGGGCATGAAGCCCAGACCCGTGCACGACGGGCATGCGCCGTGCGGGCTGTTGAACGAGAACACCCGTGGCGCGAGCTCGGCCAGCGAGGCGCCATGCTCGGGGCAGGCGAACTTCTCCGAATAGGTCCAGGAGCGCTCCTGGCCGCCGACTTCCTGAATCCGCACCAGGCCGTCGGCCAGCTGGGTGGCCGTCTCCAGGGACTCGGTGAGCCGCCGGCGCAGGTCATCCCGCATCACCAGGCGGTCGACGACGACCTCGATCGTGTGCTGATGGGTCTTGGCCAGCGGCGGCACGTCCTCCAGCAGCATCACCGCGCCGTCGATCGCCACGCGGGTGAATCCCTCCCCGCGGATCTGCTCGAGCACGTCCTTGTGCTCGCCCTTGCGGCCGCGCACCATCGGCGCCATCACCATGAAGCGCGTGTCCGCGGTCAGCGCGAGCACACGGTCGACGATCTGCTCGACGCTCTGCCCGGCGATGGGCCGTCCGCAGACCGGGCAATGGGGCTCGCCGATGCGCGCGAACAGCAGGCGCAGGTAGTCGTAGACCTCCGTCACCGTGGCCACCGTCGAGCGGGGGTTGCGGCTGGTGGTCTTCTGGTCGATCGAGATCGCCGGCGACAGCCCCTCGATGTGGTCGACATCGGGCTTGTCCATCTGGCCCAGGAATTGGCGGGCGTAGGCCGACAGGCTCTCGACATAGCGTCGCTGGCCCTCCGCGTAGAGGGTGTCGAACGCCAGGCTCGACTTGCCGCTCCCCGACAGGCCGGTGACCACGACCAGCGCGTCCCGCGGGATCTCGACGGTGATGTCTTTGAGGTTATGTTCCCGCGCGCCCACCACGCGCAGGACGTCCGGGGCGTGGCTGCGGGGCGAATCGGGCACGAGACCGAGTGTAGTCAGGCGTGCCCCCCGCCGCCGTGGCCCACGGCCGGCCTAGCGCCGCGCGCGGCCGGAGCGGCCATGCCGCAGCGGGCCCCCCGGCAGGACCGCCCGCCCGGCCGGGCGCGCCGCCCGCGCATCGAGCTCCCGACGGACCTCGGCGATCTGGTCACGAAGGCTGGCCGCCTGCTCGAACCGCAGCTCCTCGGCGGCCGCGAACATCTCGGTCTCGAGATCGATGAGCGCCTGCTCGAGCTCCTCGGGGCTGCGGTCGCCGACCGTTGCCCGCAGGCTGCGTGCCGCGCGCCGGCCCGGGCGGCCGGGGCGGTCCTCCCCAAGCCCGAGCAGGCCGACGATGTCCGACACGCCCTTGACGATGGACTGCGGGGTGATGCCGTGCGCGGCGTTGTAGGCCAGCTGGATCTCGCGGCGACGCTCGGTCTCGGCGATGGCGGTGTCCATCGCGTCGGTGCGCTTGTCGGCGTACATGATGACCTGCCCGTGGACGTTGCGCGCGGCGCGGCCGATCGTCTGGATGAGCGAGGTGTGCCCCGCAGGAACCCCTCCTTGTCGGCGTCGAGGATCGCCACCAGGGTGACCTCGGGCAGGTCCAGGCCCTCGCGCAGCAGGTTGACGCCGACGAGCACGTCGAACTGCCCGAGCCGCAGCTCGCGGACGATCCGGATGCGCTCGAGGGTGTCGATCTCCGAGTGCAGGTACCGAGCCCGCAGGCCGGCCTCGGTGAGGTACTCGGTCAGGTCCTCGGCCATGCGCTTGGTCAGGGTCGTCACCAGGGCGCGCTCCCCGCGGCTGGCGCGGGCGGCGACCTCGGCGATCAGATCGTCGATCTGGTTGGTGGTCGTCCGCACGTCGACCTCGGGGTCCACCAGCCCGGTCGGGCGGATGATCTGCTCGACGACGTGGCCCGATACGCGCTGCTCGAACGCGCCGGGCGTCGCCGACACGAACACGATCCGCGGAACCCGCTCGAGGAACTCGTCGAGCTGTAGCGGACGGTTGTCGAGCGCGGCCGGGATGCGGAACCCGTACTCGATCAGGTTGAGCTTGCGGGACCGGTCGCCCTCGTACATGCCACGCAGCTGGCCCATGGTGTTGTGCGACTCGTCGATGAAGCACACGAAGTCGTCCGGGAAGAAATCGATCAGCGTGTGCGGCGGCGTGCCCGGTGCGCGGCCGTCGAGGATGCGCGAGTAGTTCTCGATCCCCGAGCAGAACCCGAGCTCGCGGATCATCTCCATGTCGTACTCGGTGCGCTGACGCAACCGGTGTGCCTCGACGAGCTTGCCCTGCGACTCGAACAGGGCGACCTGGGCCTCGAGCTCGGCCCGGATCTCCTTCAGCGACCGGTCGATGACATCCGGCGGGGTGACGTAGTGCGTCGCCGGGTAGACGGCGATGTGCCCCGGCGTCGCCAGAACCTCCCCGGTCAGCGGGTCGTAGTGGGCGATGCTCTCGACCTCATCGCCGAACATCGAGATCCGGTACGCCGTCTGGGCGTCGGCGGGCTGGATCTCGATTGCGTCGCCGCGGACGCGGAACCGGCCGCGCTCGAGCACCGTGTCGTTGCGCTGGTAGTGGACTTCGACCAGACGCCGGAACAGCGCCTCGCGCGGGTACTCCTCGCCGACGGTCAGCGTCACGACCCGATCCCGATAGACCTCGGGGGAGCCGATGCCGTAGATGCAGCTGACCGAGGCGACGATGACGACGTCGCGTCGCGCCAGCAGCGACGCCGTCGCCGCGTGGCGCAAGCGGTCGATCTCGTCGTTGATCGAGCTGTCCTTCTCGATGTAGGTGTCGGTGGAGGCGATGTAGGCCTCGGGCTGGTAGTAGTCGTAGTAGCTGACGAAGTACTCGACGGCGTTCGCCGGGAAGAACTCCCGGAACTCGTTGCACAGCTGTGCGGCGAGGGTCTTGTTGTGGGCGATCACCAGCGCCGGGCGGCCGGTCTGGGCGATGATGTTGGCCATCGTGAAGGTCTTGCCCGAGCCCGTGACGCCGAGCAGCGTCTGGTAGCGCTCGCCGCGCCCGACGCCCGCCGACAGCTCGGCGATGGCCTGGGGCTGGTCACCCGTGGGCGCGTAGGCGCTGGACAGTTCGAAGGTCGGCCGGCTCATCACGCTAACGGTATCGTTGATCTCGGCCCCCGAGGGCCGTACCGGCATGCCAAGGAGACGTGATGCCCGCCAGAGAGATCATGCACACCTGCATCCGCGTCCTCGATGAGGAGCGGTCGTTGGAGTTCTATCGTGCCCTCGGCTTTGACGAGCGCGGTCGCAAGCGCGTCGGCGGCGATACCGCGACGGTCATCTTCATGGGCCTCCCCGGCGATGGGAATCGCCTCGAGCTGACCCTCAACGACGGTCGCACGGAGCCGTACGACGTGGGCACCGGCTATGGCCACATCGCGCTGGCGATCCCGGACTTGGACGAGGAACTCACGCGCCTGGCGCAGTTCGGCATCCAGCCCGAGCGGAGCTCCGTACCAAAGCGGGCCCGGCGGATCGCTGATCTGCTTTGTCCGCGACCCGGACGGGTACCGCATCGAGCTCATCCAGGTCGGGCGCGAC
This sequence comes from uncultured Thermoleophilia bacterium, assembly GCA_963768285.1. Classification (GTDB taxonomy): domain Bacteria; phylum Actinomycetota; class Thermoleophilia; order Miltoncostaeales; family Miltoncostaeaceae; genus CAITWD01. The sequence goes on along the minus strand of CAVYHI010000018.1, from coordinate 123,119 downwards.
TAGCCGGTCGGCGTCGCGGTGACGACCGCATAGCCCGGGATTCGCGGCTGCAGGTCCCCCGGGTAGGCGCGGCGGTAGATGCTGGCGTCGCTCAGGACGTCCTGCACGAAGGCCCTGGTCTCCGGGTAGGGCACGTCGGCGGGCACGGCGAAGGTATGGCCCGCGGCGGCGGCCTGGGCCCGCCACGTCGCAAGATTGTGCTCACCTGCGTTGTAGGCCACCAGCGCGGCCTCGACGCTGCCGGTGCGGTTGATCAGATACCGCAGGTACCAGGCGCCGTAGTCGATGCTCACGTCGGAGTCGCTCAGCCGGCCCGGGTCCCCGGGCGGCGGGTCGGGCTGGGTCGCGATGAACGCTGGCCGTGGAGGGCTCGAGCTGCATGAGGCCGACCGCGCCGGCATGGGACACCGCGTCCGGATCCCATTTGCTTTCGACCTGGATCACCGCCGCGACCAGCGCCGGGTCGAGTTGCTCCCGATGCGCCGCGGCCTGCAGGGTCGGAATGTTGTTGAGCGGGTACAGCAGGCGCGCATACCACGCGGGCATGATCGCGGCGATGATTGCCCAGGCCACGGCCGAGCGTGACGATGACCCCGACAACCCCCAGCAGCCAGGCCCGACGGCGCGTCACTGGTGGGCCGGTGTGGCGAACTCCGCGAATACGTCCATGACCCATGCGCGCAGACGGGCCGGATCCCCGTCGTTGACATACGCGCGGTCGGCCGCGGCAACCTTGCGCTCCTCGGTCCATTGCAGGTCGGAGCGCGCGGCGAAGTCCTGGCCCCGCTCGGCCACGCGTGCGCGCCGCACCTGCTCCGGGGCGGTCACGACCAGCACCGCATCGAAGCTCGCCGCAAGGCCGGCCTCGAACAGCAGCGGGACCTCGACGACCAGCAGGGGCCAGCGGCCCTCGGCGCGCCGGTCGCGGACCCAGGCGTCGCGGACGGCATGAATCCGCGGGAACAGGATGCGCTGCAAGAATCCGATCCCGTCCGGCTCGCGCAAAGGCGCGGGCGCCCAGCGCCTGCCGGTCGACCGCGCCGTCGGCACCGAAGGCCCCCGCCCCGAACCGATCTCGGACAAGCTTCCGAACATCGTCCTGAGCGTAGAGCGCGTGTACGACGTCATCGCTCGAGAGTGTCGCGGCGCCACATGCCGCGAAGGCCGCCAGGGCCGTGCTCTTGCCCGACCCGATGCCCCCGGTCAGGCCGAGACAGCGCGGCGTCGGCAGCGATCCGCCGACTCGCCGACGCTCTGCCGCGTCGACGCTGCTGCCGCCGTCGGCCGTCGCTAGGCCCCGGCGTTCGGCCGGAACGGCCTGGTCGGCGACCCTCCTCGGCGTACCTCGTCGGCGATCGCTGCGACCGCCGCGTCGGCCGCCTCGTCGTCGGCCTCGACAACCGCGTCCGCCTCGACAACGGCGTCGGCTCGACCTCGTCGTCGGCCTCGACAACCGCGTCCGCCTCGAGCAACGGCGTCGGCCGCCTCGGCGTCGGCGGACCCGTCGTAGACCGAAGCCTCGTGAGATTCGTCGTACGCCGGGGCATCAGCAGACTCCTCGTACTCCGGGCCGTCGGCGTACTCGGGCGCATCGCCACGCTGGTGGCTCTCGGCGCCCTCGGTGTCGGTGACGCGCTTGAGCGACAGCGACAGGCGGCGGCGCTCGGGGTCGATCTCGATGATGCGGACCGCCAGGGTGTCGCCCTGGCTGACCACCTCGCGTGGGTTCTCGACGTGATGGGAGGCCAGTTCCGAGATGTGCACCAGGCCTTCGACGCCCGGGTGGATCTCCACGAAGGCACCGAACGTCACGACCTTGGTGACCTTGCCCTCGACGACGTCGTTGATGCCGAAGCGGTCGATCACGCTCTGCCACGGGTCGGCCTGGGTCTGCTTGAGGCCCAGTGAGATCCGCTGGCGCTCGCGGTCGATGTCGAGGACCTTGACCTCGACCTTCTCGCCGATCGTCAGCACCTCGGACGGATGGTTGACGTGACTCCAGGACAGTTCGGAGATGTGGATCAGGCCGTCGATGCCCTCCAGGTCGACGAACGCACCGAAGTCGACGATGTTCGAGATCACGCCCTCGACCACGTCGCCGGGCTGGAGTTCGTCGAGGATCTTCTGACGCACCTCACGGCGCTCGTCCTCGAGCACGGCGCGACGCGACAGCACGACGTTGTTGCGGTTGCGGTTCAGCTCGATCACCTTGCACTCGAGCTTGCGTCCCAAGAACTCGTCCAGATCCTGCACGCGACGGATATCGACCAGCGACGCCGGCAGGAACCCCCGCACCCCCAGGTCCAGGATCAGGCCGCCCTTGACGACCTCGATCACCGTGCCCTCGACATGCTCGCCCGCGGCCGCGGCGGCCTCGATGCGCTTCCAGGCCTTCTCAAAGCGCGCGCGCTTCTTGGAGAGGATCAGGCGACCATCCTGGTCCTCCTTGATCATCACCAGCGCATCCACCATCTCGCCGAGCTCAACCTCGTCGAAGACGTTCACCGACTTGCGGATCGAGAGCTCCGAGAGCGGGATCACGCCTTCGCTCTTGTAGCCGATGTCGACGAGGACCTCATCCTTGTCGATGCGGACGACGCGGCCGTTCACGACATCTCCCTCGGAGAAGATCGGGATCGTCAGGTCGTAGTTCGGAATCAGCTGGCCGTCGACCTCAATGTACTCGGGGCCGTCGAGCGTGCGGACTGGGGTATCGAGATCTACTTGGGTCACGTGTGGTTGTCCTTGACAAAACTTCGTAGGATTGCCGGCAGGGACGTTTGTCCCGGCCGACCCGGTAAACACCGAGTATAGGGCCTGGGCGACGGCCCTGAAACGCCTAGGTTCAGCCGCGTCGCTGGCCGGGCGGGCGAAGACCGAGCGCCGGGCGGCCAAGCACGCATGCGCCGATGGCGATCACGCCGACGACCACGGCGAGCACCCACGCCGCCGTGGTCGCACCGCCGGCCGCCGCCACGACCGCGGCCAGGCACCCCACCGCGAGCGCGCCCTGGCCCCAGCGCACCTCCGCGGAGCTGACGAACGCCAACGGCGGCCGCCCGACCCAGCGCACCAGGCGCGGTGCCGGCGATTTGCCGGGTGCCAGGGCGTCCCAGGCCGCCAGAACCCCGGCGACGGCCACCGGGATGATCTGGCGAAACAGCCCGCCTTCGAGCGCCAGGAGCCCGACCAGCACGGATGCCAGGCGGGCCGCGACGCGGTCGACCCCTCGGGCGTCGGTCAGCGGGCGCGCTCCCGGTCGTAGGCGGCGCGGCGATCGGGGTCGGCGAGAATGGCGTGGGCGCGGTTGAGCAGCACCAGGGTCCGCACGGCGGCGTCGCCCTGGTCGCGGGCGGCATGTTCCCGCAGGACGCCGAAGGCCGCCTCGATGACCGCCGTTCGGGCGTGCGGGGCCACCTCGAGGACGCCGTACAGATCGAGCTCGCCCGTCATGGCTTCGCCTCGAGCCACGTCGTCCCGGAGCCGACGTCCACCGCCAGCGGCGGGTCGAGCGGATACGCCCCCACCATCTCGCGCCGGGCGATCGCGATCGCGGCCTCGCGCTCGGCCGCCGGCGCTTCCAGCAGCAGTTCGTCGTGGATCTGCAATACGATCCGGGCGGCGAGCCCGGCATCGCGCAACGCGTCGTGGGTCCGCACCATGGCGACCTTGATGATGTCGGCGGCGCTGCCCTGGATGACGGTATTGACCGCCAGCCGTTCCCCGAGCTGGCGCACGTGGTGGGTGGCGGCACCGAGTTCGGGAATCGGGCGGCGGCGACCTAATAGCGTGCAGACGTACCCGTCGGTCGCGGCGGCCGCGATCGTCGACTGGATGAACTCCTGCACCTTCGGATACCGCGCGAGGTAGGTCTCGATGTAGGCGTGGGCGTCCTTGCGCGAGATGCCGAGCTGCTCGGACAGCCCGAAGTCGGAGATGCCGTAGATGATCCCGAAGTTGACGGCCTTGGCACGGTCCCGGGTGTGCCGATCGACGTCGTCCGGCGCGATGCCGAAGACCTCGGCGGCGGTCGCGCGGTGGACGTCCTCGCCGTGGCGGAACGCGTTCGCCAGCGTCGGTTCCCCCGAGCAGTAGGCCAGAATCCGCAACTCGACCTGGCTGTAGTCGCAACTGATCAGCAGCCAGCCCTCGTCGGTGACGAAGGCGTCCCGGATTTCGCGGCCGACCGCCGTCCGCACGGGAATGTTCTGCAGGTTGGGGTTGGTCGAGGACAGCCGGCCCGTCTCGGCGACGGTCTGATTGAAGGTGGTGTGCACGCGGCCGCTGGCGTCGATCAGCTCGGGCAGGGCCGACAGGTAGGTGCTGTCGAGCTTGGTCAACTCCCGGTACTGGCCAATCAGCGGAACGATCGGATGCTGGGATTCCAGCTGCCGCAGGACTTGGCGGTCGGTCGAGTAGCCCGTCTTGCCGCGACGCGACGTAGGCAGCCCCAGGACCTCGAACAGGACGTGGCCGAGCTGTTTGGGCGAGTCGATGACGAACGGCTCCCCGGCGAGCTCCCAGATCTGGTCGCGCAGCTCCTCGGTGCGATCGCGCACCCGCGCGGCGATCTCTCCGAGCCGGGCGACGTCGAGGCGGACGCCGACCCGCTCCATCTCCCCCAGCACCCCGACCAGCGGGAGCTCGACGGTGCGGTACAGCTCTTCGAGCCCTTCCGCCACGAGCCGGTCGCGCTGCCAGGCGGCCAGCCCCAGGGTGCGGGCGGCGATGGTCGCCGCCGGCTGGTCCTCGCCGGCATGGACGTCGACCCCGGCTTCGTGCGCCAGCTCGTCCAGGGGATACCCACGCCGACGGGGCTGCAACAGGTAGGCGGCGACCATGGTGTCGTCGCCGGCGGAAAAGCCCGCGTCCGCCAACCCTGGCGGCAGTGACTTGGCGTCGTGGCAAGCCACCGAGGCGCCCGCAAGTCCGGATGCCAGCGCCGGAGCCTGCGACGGGTTCCAGGCGCCACCATAGACGACGGGTCCGGGCGCGGCGACGGCCCACCGCTCGTCGGCGACGCCGACGGCGAGCCGGTCCATGCCGGCCACCCGCAGCGCGAGCTCCGGGAGCGCGCAGTCAGTAAGCTCGAGTGCCTCGGTCGCGACGACCGCGTCCGGTGTATCGGCACCGGGCGCCGCGAGCTCTCCCAGCCGGCGCGCCAGTGAGTCGAACTCCCATTCGCCAAACGCCGCACGCAGCGCGGCCAGGCGGTCGTGGTCGAAGGCCAGCCGAGGTATGGAGGACAGGTCCAGCTCGAGGGGCGCATCGCGCCGGATCACGGCCAGGTCACGGCTGAGGCGTGCGTTGTCGGCATCGGCCTCGAGCGCCTCGCGGCGCTTGGGGGTCTGCTCGGTGGTGTGCGCCAGGACCTCGTCGACCGTGCCGTACTTCTGAATGAGCTGGGCGGCGCCCTTCTCCCCGATGCCGCGGACACCAGGCAGGTTGTCGCTCGAATCTCCGACCAGGCCGCGGAACTCCGGCATCTGCGCCGGTGTCACGCCGTAGCGCTCGAGCACCCGCTCCGGCGTGTAGCGCACGGTGTCGGTGACGCCGCGCCCGGTCGCCAGCACGGAGATCCGGTCGTCGACCAGCTGCAGCGCGTCACGGTCACCGGTGAGGATCACGACATGTTCGCCGCTGGCCGCGGCCTCGGAGGCCAGCGTCCCGATGACGTCGTCGGCCTCGTAGCCGGGGCATTCGATGTTGGTGAACCCGAACGCCTCCATCAGCGGGCGGAAGTGGGGCTTTTGCTCGCGCAGTAGGTCGGGCGTCTTGGCGCGTCCGGCCTTGTAGTCAGCAAAGGCTTCGTGCCGGAACACCGGACCGGGCGGGTCCCAGCAGACGATCACGCGATCCGGGCGCTCGTCGACGAGCACCTTGATCACCATCGCGGCCAAACCATAGAGGGCATTCGTCGGCGCGCCCGAGGCGGTCGCGATCGTCTCGGGAAGGGCGAAGAAGGCTCGGTACGCCAGGCTGTTGCCGTCGATCAGCATCAGCCCCCCGCCGCCCGGCGGTGTGGCGTTGGCGACGGCGGCTTCGGAGACGGGCTCGGCCACGCTGCGAGTCTAGCGCCCGCGGGGGCGCAGCCCTGCCAGCGCACCCGGGTGGGCTCGGTATGCTTCGCCGGTTCCCGTATTCCCAGGAGGGCCACGTTGGCAGTTACGCCGAGCGCTCAGTACTCCGTCACGCTCCGCATCGAGACCGACCCGGGCGATCACGGCGCCTTCAGCCGTCTCGCCATGGCGATCGGCGCCATCGGCGGGGATATCGGTGCCGTCGACCTCGTGTCGACCGGACACCACTCGGTGATACGGGAGATCGTCGTCAACGCGCGCGACATCGAGCACGCAGAGGACATCGTGGCGGCGGCACAAGCCCAGGACGGCATCACCGTGCTCGACAGCTGGGACCGGACCTTCCGGCTGCATCGCGGTGGCAAGATCGAGCTGTTCGGGCGTCTGCCGCTCGAGACCCGCGACGATCTTTCGGTGGCCTACATGCCCGGCGTTGCCGAGGTGTGCAAGGCCATCGCCGACGACCGCGACAAGGTCTTTGACTACACGATCAAGCGCAACATGGTCGCCGTCATCACCAACGGGACCGCCGTGCTCGGGCTCGGCGACATCGGCGCGGCTGCGGGCATGCCCGTCATGGAGGGCAAGTCGGCCCTCTTCAAGGAGTTCGGCAACGTCGACTCCTTCCCGATCTGCGTCGACTCCCATGATCCCCAGCAGATCATCGCGATCGTGCGAGGCGATTGCGCCGGCGTTCGGCGGGATCAACCTGGAGGACATCGCGGCGCCCGCGTGCTTCGAGGTCGAGGACGCCCTCAAGCAGCGTCTTGACATCCCGGTGTTCCACGATGACCAACACGGCACCGCGATCGTGGTGCTCGCGGCGCTGATCAACGCGCTGAAGATCACCGGCCAGAAGATGGAGGACCTCAAGGTCGTGGTCTCTGGAGTCGGCGCGTCCGGCGTGGCGTGTTCGAAGATCCTTCTCAACGCCGGCGTCACGAACATCATCGGGTGCGACACCCGCGGGGCCATCTATGCCGGGCGCACGGAGAACATGAACTTCATGAAGGAGTGGTACGCCGAGCACACCAACCCCGAGGGCATCCGCGGATCGCTGACCGAGGCGGTCAAGGGGGCGAACATGTTCATGGGGCTCTCAGGGCCCGGGCACCTTCTCGGTGGAGCAGCTGCGCTCGATGGCAAAGGATCCGATCGTCTTTGCCATGGCGAACCCCACGCCCGAGATCATGCCCGAGGAGGCTGGCCCATACGTCAGGGTCATGGCGACCGGGCGCTCGGACTACCCGAACCAGATCAACAACGTGCTCGCGTTCCCGGGCATCTTCCGCGGGGCACTCGACTGCGGCGCCCGCCAGATCTCCGAGGAGATGAAGGTCGCCGCCGCGCACGCCATCGCCAACTGCATCTCCGGCGACGAGCTAAACGAGGAGAACATCATCCCGAGCGCGTTCAACCGCAACGTCGCCCCCCGGGTCGCCGACGCGGTGGTCGAGGTGGCGCGCGAGCAGGGCCTCGCCCGCCGCGAGGTGGGTGACTAGCCGGGGGCCCGAGTTCCACTGCCGTTGTCCGGGGACGTGGCGGAATGGCAGACGCGACGGTCTCAAACACCGTTGAGGGCAACCTCGTGGGGGTTCGACTCCCCCCGTCCCTATCACCTGCACACACCGCGAAACCCCGTTTACGAGCGGGGTTTCGTACGTTCGGGCTCGATCCAGTCTCTTCCGCTGGAGACCGCTGATGTGCGGTTGTGGACGGGGATTCGGGCCAGCCAGCACCGTTCTGATTCCCCGTCGTTTCCGGAGCGTCGAGGGACACGCTCGTGACAGCTTGTGCGATTCGCGCTCGTCGTCATCGCAGCTACTGCCACGGCAAGCGCTGCTAGGGTCGCACCAGCGGCGCGTGCAACACTTCCTAGCGGGAGGCGCGAGCGTGAAAGGCGACCGCATCATCGTCTTGGTCGACATCGGCGACGGCAAGACGGCCGAGTACGTCACCGCCGCGACCAAGGCCGGCCGCACCGTAAGCATCGGGGCGCGGGGCAAGTTCATCGAGGTTTCCGAGCTCACGCGCTTCGGTGAGAGTGTGCGTACCAACCGATTCATGCCGAGCCGCGTCGTGGCGCTAATCGAGGAGCACCACAAGGATCCCGCCGGCGGCGGCCTGGACGACGACTGACCGTCGGGTCCCCGGTTCGAGTCCTGCCGCGCCCACCTCTGAAAGCCCCGCTCCGTCGGGGCTTTCGCACTCTGAGTGGGCGCTCGTGTCACCTGCGCCGAGTCGGTCTGACGCGGTCTGACACGGTGCGGGACAGGTCCCATACGGTCCGGGCAACGGTGCGGAGACTTGACGCGGATCGCCACCTTGCGACGCCGGTCGCGTCGCTGGCACCACGTCGGTGTACCGCCGCCAGCGACCGCGCCGGTGGCGGGCGAGTTGTTGATCTACGGGCTTACGGTCAAGTTTGCCGTGGTGGAGTAGTTGAAGTTGTAGTTGGGATCAGAACCAGCGGTGCCAAACAGACTGCCGCCGCCACAGCTCACGAGGCCGGGGTACGTTCCCACGGCGAGCGTCTGCGTGTAGGCGGATCCGCAGGTCGGCGGCGTCTGGAGGGTCGGAGTGACCAGCGTTCCTCCGGTTGCACTCCCCGTGTAGAGGGCAAACGGCACGGTCGGCACGGGCGACCCGAAGGTGACGGTCAGGTCTGCCGGCACGACATAGAGAGTACCCTTGCCCACCGCAAACGACTGCTGGACCTGGCTGGCGGGGAAGTACCCGCTGTTGCCGAGCTGATTGGCATCGATGGTGCAGGTGCCGACAGCGGTGAAGCTGACCACGCCCGCGGAGATCGCACACACCGAACTGCTGGTGGGATCGATCGTGAGCGTGATGGGGTTGCCTGACCCGCCGCCGGAGACGCCGGGTGCGTAGGCGGCCCCGGCCACGACCGCCCCGGAGGGGGCTGTCGTGGTGAACGCGAGCTTCTGGGTGAGCTTGACGGCGATGTCGCCTGGACCTGCGGGGCGGCGGTGTAGTCGGTGTTGCCGGCTTGGTTGGCATCGATCACGCAGCTGCCGATAAGTTGAAGCTCAGCGTGACGCCATCGACTCCGAGTGAGCAGGCGGCGTTGGTCGTGGTGGGATCGACCGATAGACAATCGGCTCCCGAGCCGCCGCCGGCAGCGCCAGCCGTTGACAGGTTGGAGTGGTGCCCACCGCGCCAGGGTCGGGCAAAGCCGGTGATCGTCTGAGATGCCTGCCCGACCGCAACCGTCTGGGGAGTCCCGTAGGCTGCGGCGTATTGGTGCCGGCCGCCACGTGCGCATCAGCGACAGGTCCGAGGCCAACGAAGGTCACCTTGCCTGAGCCGTCGACCGTGCAGACGCTTGGCGAGTTAGAAGTCACCGATGGGGTGCCGTCACCACCGGTCGTGACCGTTGGGGTGAACGATCCGTTGTACGTGCCGCTGGCGGGCAGGTCGTTGATCGACGGCCTCACACTGGCCGATGCCTTCGCGATCACGAACGACGTCGATGCCGTTGAGCGCAGATGGCTCACGTTGCCGCTGAAGGTCGCCCTCACGGTGACGGTCCCCGCAGTGGTGTGGTTTCCGACGTAGGCGACCGTGACAGCCTCATTGAACCCGCCGTTACCGGTCACCCGTGCCGAGCATGGCGTCTGCGGTGAACCGTTGTAGGTCACGGTCTTGCAGGTGATCGTCGTCTTGGTGGCGGTTGCCACGAACCGCGCCTGGATCGCTGTCGACTTCTGCACGGTCAACGCGCAGCTCGTGCGCGATGGTGTGCACCCGCCGCCAGACCAGCCGCCGAACCCGGCACCGTTGAGCGGATGCTCGACCAGCGTGACGCGCGTGCCAGCAGCGATCCTGATGGTCCGAGTCGTGGTGAGCGTGTAGTGCCCGGTACGACCATGGTATTTCGTGGTCAACTGGACCTTCCCAGATCCAGTGACCTTGACCGTGATCGTGGGGTTCGACGTGCTCGCGAAGGCAGCACTCGATCCCAGAATGAGCGCCCCAGCAGCGATCAGCGCGACACAGACGCGCAGCCAGAGGGCGTGGCGACCAAGCAGCCGGGCCGGCGTCGGGCTCGTTCTCCGGACAACTGGACTCTCTGGGCGAGGCTCGACCACGGCATCTCCTGACGACTGCGACGAGCGGATCACGATCACGCGACGCAAAAGATCATTCTGGCCCAAGGAGATCCCTTGGGCGGCCCAAGACAGCTTCGTGCGCCGGCAGGAATCGCTCGTTGCGAGATCTTTGGCCGCCAAACAAGCGCACCAAGTCGCGAGGTGAAATCAGCCGCGCTAGCCCGACACCCAGAGGCGGAGGCCGGCTTCCGTGCTGTCCGACTCGACGAAACACAGCCGAGCAGCAAGCGTCGTTCGATCGGTGCGGCCGACCTTTACAGCATCTTCTAGGCAGCGGCTTTCAGTCTGATCGCAGGGGACTCATAACCCCTCGGTCGCAGGTTCGAGTCCTGCCGCACCCATGGCATGCCCTGCGAATCGCCGGGCCTTTTGAGCCGGGCGGTCGACCGCGCGCCCATCGGCGCGTTGCTGTGAGGCGGTCCGAGACGGTGCGGGACCGGCCCCGGACGGCCCTGAGGTGGGGGTCGGACTCTGACTTCGAGGATCTGAGCTGCGGGTGAGGCAACCTCAGGGATCTTCCGGACGTCGCGCGGCGCGCGTCGGTCTAGCGTCGCAGGAGACGGCTACCTACCGCTCAACGGGAGCGTCAATGCCTGAGATCACCTACTGGGATCGGGTTCGCGACCTCTCGGAGCTGCGCTCGGAGATCGAGCAGCTGATCCACCGTGCCGCTGGCGGCGCGACGCCTGCCGCCCGGGTTCCGTGGCGACCCGTCTCGAACGTCGTCGAGACCAAGGACTCGATCGTCGTTACCGCGGAGCTACCGGGCTGCAAAGACGAGGATGTGGAGGTCCTCCTCCAGGACCGCATGCTCACGATCCGCGGCACCCGCAAGCAGGAAGAAAAGACCGAGGGCCAGCATTTCCGGCGCATCGAGCGCTCATACGGTGCGTTCGCGCGGTCCTTCGCCCTTCCGCAGGGTGTCTCAGAGAAGGATATCGACGCCAACATCGCCCACGGCGTGCTGAAGGTCACGATCAAGCTGCCGGAAAGCAGCGAGGCGACCCGGATTCCGATCGCCCCCGGCGATGAGCACCAGTGACGGCGCGGGTGAATGAGCGGCCGGGCGGTCGAGGGGGCTGCGCGGCCTGCATCTCGCTACAAGGAGCACGGAGCTATGGATGAGTTCCGAGGGCCGACCGCGGGAATCGTCGGCCGGCACGTCACCAAACTCGGACCGGACGGCCAGATCAAATGCGAGGGTCTGGTCATGGCCGCGCAGCCGGACCGGCTCAATGCGCCCACGACGCCCCAGGTCGGTACCGGGGTCTGGCGACTGCTGGTCGCCGACACGCATGGTGAGCTCATCGTCGTCACCGTCGGCGACGGCACGGGCGTGGTCACGCTCCTTCCCGTGGAGTAATCAGCAGCGCGGCCTGGGCCGAGGACATGCGCACACCCCCTGCTGGGCCCGCTGCGCCGACGGCGCGGTCGTCCCACACGCGGCGGCCGGGCGGCCTTGACGATCCTGAGCTAGAGCGTGTTCGTCGCTGTATCCACAGCTGTGCTCGCATCCTCGGGGACGTCGGCGAAGTGCCGAGGATTCCGTGATCAAAGCAGAGCGCTTTAACCGCACGCTGCTGGAGGAGTGGGCGTTTGTGCGCTTCTACGGCTCAGAGGATGAGCGTGCCAGAACCCTTGACGGGTTCCTGCACGCCTACAACCATCACCGCTACCACACCGCAGTTGGCGGGCCACCCATCAGCCGCGTCAACAACCTCTCTGGAGATCACACCTAGGTGTTGTATCCCAGAACGTTGTTGACACCCACGGCTTGAACTCATGCACGGTAACGCTTCCTTGACCCCCGAGGGGCGATGGTGAACGCCCGGGTCTACCTGGGCATCGGAGCATTCGTGGCCGCCGTGGTCGGCGCAATCGGTGCTTACCAGTGCTTCAGCGTCTACACCGAAGCCGAACGCCTGCTCGCCGCGCTGCCGGCTCGCGATCGGCCACTCTGGGCGACGGCGATCTATGCGGGACTGCGCGCCGGCGAATTGGAGGCGCTCGCGTGGGAGTGCGTCGACCTTGCGAGCGGCGTGATTCGCGTCGAGCGCTCATTCGACCGGGGATCGAAGACGTACGTGTCGCCGAAATCGCGGGCCGGACGCCGGCGGGTGCCGATTCTGGCCGTGCTGCGCGGCGTGCTCGTCGAACTGCGCATGACCGGGACCGGCGAAGGGCTCGTGTTGCCCGGCCTGACGATCGAACACGTCGACCTTCGGAGTCTCGCGACCAGGGCGCAAGCCGCATGGCAGACCGCCGAATGGGAGCCGATCGGCCTGCACGAGTGCCGGCACACCTTCGCGTCGGTGATGATCGCCGCCGGCGTGGACGCGAAGGCGCTCAGCGTCTGCATGGGGCACGCGAACATCGCAACGGCGTTCGATCTGTGCGGAAAGCTCATGCCGGGCGGCGAATCCGAAGCCGCGGCGCTCGCTGATGCCTACCTAGAGCTCGCGAACACGGCCGCTCGCCTGGCCGCGCTTGATGGCTGAGCGAAGGGCGCTAGCTCCTCGTGCCAGAGGGTTCACCGAGCGCAGCGCGCACCCAGTCGTGCGTGCTGCCGGGGTCCAGGGCCGCCAGGAATTCCGAGCGCCCCCCGTCCCAGCTCCTGACGGCACGCCCGCGTGCCCCGGAAGCGACGGTCTGTCGCGTGTCAGGATCGTCGCAACACACCATCGCGATGGCTGCATGCGGGCCTGCCTGAGCGAGGATCGCGTGGACCGCCTGCTCGTCTGATCCGACATGGCCAGAGTGCACGCGCATCGCGTGGCCCCCGGTTCGTACGCCTTTCAGCGTCCCGCGTATGCCCATGAACCCGACCATCATCGACGTAAACACGCCGATGATGGCGGCCTCTATCCCCGCTTTCGTCACTACCCGCGACTGCGTGAGTTTCAGCGAGCCATCCTTGTTGCCGCTAGTCACGAACGCCGACACGCGTCCCTTGCGGGCCTGCTTCCGGAAGTCTCGTCCGAGTGCTGCAAGAAAGTGCTCTGCGGCGTGCCGATTCTCGAAGCTGGCGACGATTACTGACGATTGGACGGCCGGATCGCCTTCAGATGGCATGTGCCGATCATCCCACACGTCGAGCCTCACCTCGGCCGGGCGCCTCACCGCGCAGACTGCGGACGTGCCGCGAGTCTCGGGCATGGATTGGCGCAATTGCTGGCGCATGGCACCAAAGCGCCCTGCTCAGACGCACGCCACGACGGTCTCAAACCCTTGAGGGCAACCTCGTGGGGGTTCGACTCCCCCCGGTCCCTACTACTTGAGAGCCCCTGCGAACGGGGGCGGTTCTCGCATTGCTGCGGCCGGTCGCGGCGGACGCGGGGAATCCGCTCGGGACCGTACGCGGACGCCGCGGAGACCGCGTCGGAGTTTGTGACAATGTGCCAAAACCCCCCGATCGGCGAGGTTTCCGCTCCGAGCGATCAAAGTAGGTTTCTTGGCGGCAAACGCAGCCCGGGCCCGAGGGACCTCCCACCGGGGCGGTGATGGCCCTCGATTTCCCCCCGCGCTGCGGACCCGCTCACCCCTCCGGTAGTCGGGGGACCCCCGGAGGGGTGCGGGTCGCCGTCGGGAGGCGTCGGAGCGTATGACTGTGGTGTCGCTACCGGCCGGGGGGTCATGCGGCTGTCCGGAGGGCAGAGGGCGCGTCACGAGGCGGCGAAGGAGCCGAAGGCGCCGGTGATTGCCTCGCTCGGCTCCGGTCCGAACCGGCGGGTCGAGGTCTTCGACTCCCCGGTCCCTGCTGCCCGAGAACCCGCTTATATCACGGGTGCTCGTCATTCTGGGGCCCGGACGCGTCTCCTCTTGCGGCGGCCCGCGTCAGTGCGGCGGCCTGGCGGTTTCGGGGGATGCCATCGAGTGATTCGGAAACCGTGCTCGATGGCTGGCCGGACGGACGACTCGAAACGGATGAGAGATCTCGTCTGAGCTCCTCACGGTGCCGTCCGTGCAGGTCATGGCTGCGATCGCCGGATGGCTCAGCGCAGCTCGTTGATGCGGATCAGGTTGCCCGCGGGATCGCGGAAGGCGCAGTCGCGAACCCCGTACGGCTGCTCGGTCGGCTCCTGGACGACCTCGGCGCCGCTGGCCTGCAGCCGCGCGAAGGCGCCGTCGAGGTCGGCGGTGGCCAGGATGATGCGGGCGTAGCTGCCCTTGGCCATCATCTCGGCGATGGTGCGGCGCTCGTCGTCGGTGACGCCGGGGTCGGCGGCCGGCGGGTACAGGACGATGGACGTGTCGGGCTGGTCGGCGGGGCCGACCGTGATCCAGCGCATCCCGCCGTATCCGACGTCGCTGCGGACCTCGAAGCCGAGGGTGTCGCGATAGAAGGCCAGGGATGCGTCCGGGTCGTCGTGCGGGAGGAAGCGTCGAGTGAATGGTGATGTCCATGGCGGTCACGCTAGCTGCGGCCGGTGACCGGCGCTTCTCGATTCCTGATCGGTCTGGTCACCTGTTTCGCCACGCACGACGGCATCCCCGCCGTCGCGCGCGCCGCGTGGCGCCGGTAGGTGCTGGGCGGCATACCGACCAGCTCGGTGAAGCGAGTGCTGAAGGTGCCCAGCGACGAGTAGCCGACCGCGAAACAGACCTCGGTGACGCTGAGGTCGCCGCGACGCAGCAGCGCCATCGCGCGCTCGATGCGCCGCGTCATCAGGTAGCCGTACGGCGACTCGCCGTAGGCGAGCCGGAACTCGCGGCTGAGGTGCCCGGCCGACATGTGCGCGCCGCGGGCGAGCGCCTCGACGTCCAGCGGCTGCGCGTACTCCCGGTCGATCCGGTCGCGGACGCGGCGCAGCCGCGCGAGGTCGCGCAGGTGCTGCGCCGCGGCGGGTCTGCTGGTCACCTGCGAGATCGTGCCACGTTGCGCCGGAGATGCCTAGCGCGGCTGGCGTCCCACCTCACTCCGCGTCCGCTCTGGCCCCATCTGCTCCGACTACGTCCTCGACCCAGGCTGCGTGGGCTTGGATCGAGCCGATGATGCCTCAGGCGGTGGGTCGCACTCGCCCGTGGCGTGACCTTCGTCAGGTCGTCGAGGACATCGTGTCCCGGTGTCGCGCCCGGGTGGCCGGGCGTGATCTCTCCAGGCGGTTCGGGCCGGAGCAGACGGTGTGGAAGCGGCATCATCGCTTCGCGACCGGTGACACGCGGGGCGCCGGCTGGCGACCGGATGTGACACGCCAGTGTCTCCCGCGGCGGCCTCGTCCTCACAGCCGGGCTGCCCTGGCTCAGCGATGTCGGCAACGCGTTCGAGGCCCCCGGTCTCGGGCGATATCCGCTCAAGACCGCTGAAGGACCGCCTGCATCGCTGCGCGACGGTGCCGCGGGCCTCGAGTTACGACCGGGCCTGACCCTGCGTGCGGGCGG
Organism: uncultured Thermoleophilia bacterium; assembly: GCA_963768285.1. GTDB lineage: Bacteria > Actinomycetota > Thermoleophilia > Miltoncostaeales > Miltoncostaeaceae > CAITWD01. The sequence continues at coordinate 107,527 of CAVYHI010000018.1, read as the reverse complement.
ACGCCGCCCACACGATCAGCAGGCCAACGATCAGGACCGCGACCGCCACCGCGTAGAACACGACCGCGTGGTTCGGTCTGAGATAGGCGGTGGTGCGTGGGGGTTGGCTCGCCGCATAGACCCCGACCGCAGCGATCGCGATCGCGACGACGATGAGCCCGGCAACCGCCCAGCGCGTGCGTTCCTTCGTTTGGTCCACCCTTGCCCCCTGGTCCGTTCGCCAGTCTCCAAGCACAGGATCGGGGCGTCAACCCTTACCGCCCGTGAAGCAGTGGGGTTGCGACCAGGTTGCGACGGGGCGAAAGATGCGACTGCGCGCGAGGTCGCGTGACCTTCGCGGTCACTGCGAAGCCGACACCGTTCTCAGCGCGCGCGGCACGACCCGCACCTGCGAGCGTTGGCTCCCCAGGCCAATCAGGCGGAACGGTTGGCGACATGCCGGGACGGGAAGCGGCGTAGCTACACGGCTTTCGCCCCACCAGGGGGCCGCGGATGCGCGCCAGTTCCCGCCCGCGCGCTCAAGCTGGGTTCGACGGACGTTCGATCACAAGGTCATGCGGGCCGACAGGATGGCGCCTCGGGCGGCTTGCGCCGCGACAGACTTGGTTGCTGAGACGGCTGATCTGATCGACACTGTGTCCGAAGCCCTGGCCGAACACCCCTGCGCGTCGCGCGATCCACGGTGCTGCCACGGTCGTTCCAGATTGGAGCCAACCAGATGAGGGTGATAACCCGGGGCAGCCTTGCCACGGACCCGGCGGAGCCTGACGACGACCGGACGTGGGTGAAGTACCTGCGCGGAAACGACGAGATCACCGTGTGGGCGGCTCGGATCGACGAGCCGTTCCAACTTGACGACGATCCGCAGGCGTTTGCGTCGGGCTGGATCGTCGGAACACGGCGCGCCGACTACGTCGCCACGGATGACGACCGCTTCGACCGCAACTACTTCCGCAGTGACGAACCCATGCGGGGGGTCCATCCGCGCCGGGGCCTAGCCTCCCCTCAGTAGCCAGCGCGACCAAACCGGGGGCAACGTCAATGAGTTGGCTTGAGGGGAAGTGGACCCAGCAGTTCGCCGGCAACGACAGCGTGCTCGTGCCCGCCGTCACCACCGAGATCGTCGCCGCTGTCCAGCACAGCGGCCCCGTCGATGGCTGCAAGGACGCGACTGGCTGGTTGGTGGAGGGGTACCAACAGCAACTCGCCGACTGACGTAAGCGACACCCGCGCGCTCTCGGCAGTGTGTGGGACCTGACCAAGGGCCCTCGAGGACAACGCGGTGGGGTTTCGCTCGGCTCATCACGGGTAAAGATTCTCGATAGTTCGCGTCAACTGGGTTGTGGCGGGCCTCCGGAACCGATTTGGTGTCTTGCGTTGTGGTGCCCCTCGCTCGCCGTCGGGGTGATGGATGTGCCGAGGGGCTCCACAGCGCTCAGCCGACCTCACCGACCGGTGCGTATCCCGTTCTGAGCCCGGGGTTCGACGTTCTGGGCCGCCACGGAGCGACGGCGCGCTGGCGACACGGCGGCGAGCCGTGGCACTCCTGAGCTGCGCCGTGGAGTTTCCCGTACCCGTCCGGAGAGCTCCTGGGCAGTCAGGCTGTCCAGGCGGCCGACCGCGCAGCGTGCGCTCGTGTGGCTCCAGAGTTCCGCTGGCCGTCGCCTTCGGCGATGACCGCCGCCAGGGTGTGAGTGCCGCCTCGCGCTACTTGATGGGGCGAGACGCCACCGAGACGGCCCATCGCCGCGCGCGGGCGCCCCTCGAGTTGCTCAGTGCGGGGCCCGAGCGACGATGGGGCGTCTTGTGGCGTCCCCCGGTGCTGTGAGACGCCTTCCGTGCGCGGGTCGCCACGGCAAGGCGCCACGCGAGCCCGAGCAGGAGCAGTACGAGGCGAACGCGGCCCATCGATCGCCAGCGCCACAGCCTGCTGCGCACCAGCCTGATTACTGCGATGAGGAAGATGAACATGGCGGCCCAGGGTATCGCGTAAACCGGCGGCGCCAGAGTGCGACCGGAACGGAAGCGACAATCACGTGGCGGGCGCCTGCGTGGGTGTCGTCCGACACCGGCGCAGGATGTTGGCGGCCACAGCACGCACACCACCGTCATCGTCATCGGCCGCAGGCCATGGACCTTGATCGCGCAAATGTAAACGCTCTGTAAAGCTCCTCTGGCCGACGCCGTGCCCGCCGACGTGATCCGTGCGGTGCGTGTGTGGCACGGGCCGGCGGCGGGGGCCAGACGTCCGGTTGAGACGTGACGCCGCGGCGGGCCCACCCTACCCGGGAGCCGCGGGCCGGCATCGGCAAGGAACTTCGCGAACACGGCTGACCCCTGGGTGGAGAAGATGATCCGGTAGCCGTGATGGAGCCAGAACGCCCGCGCTGCGGCGGCGCCGGCGTCCGTCGCGCCCACGTGCAGCCTGCAGTTGACGAAGATCGCCGCGCGAAACCCGAGGGCCACCAACTGGGGCTCAAGCATCCCGACCATCCGCGCGCCGACACCGCCGCGCCGCGCCTCGGACGCCACGACCATGTTCGACAGCTCGACCATGTCCGGTGAAAAGCGGCGGCAGTACAGGAACGCCACCATGCGCCCGTCCCGTTCGGCAATCACCGACGGCAGTTGTGCAAGCCGTCGCCGGATCCGATCAGGGTCCGCCGGTCGGTGGTTCTCGCGCTCGATGAGGGCGATGATGGGGCCCACATCGCCGGCGTGGCCGGAGCGCAGCAGGACATCGCCGGCGATCGACTCACCGTCGGTGTGAGCGCTCATGCAGCCACCGGATGCGGATGCGCCCACCGGAGCGTGGCACGAGCACGACCCGCGCGACGCGCCGTGTGCGCTGACCGTCCGGCGGGATCGTCCTCAGACAGCGGTGGGCGGCGACGCGCAGGGCCGACGGCGGCCGGAGGCTGCGCGCTGCCCGTCCGACGTCCGTCAGCGCGCCCAGGCGACCGTCGGCGAGCTTCTTCGATCGCACGTCAGGCCTGGGCATGCGCAGCGCCGAGGAAATGATCATCGGCAACCGATTGTGGCACTTCCGGGTGCGCGCGGCACGCCGAGCTCGACCAACACGACGCGCCGTCCGGCTCGCGCATGCAGGAATGAAGACACAGCCAGCCACTCCGCCAGCCGCGAGGACACCCACATGACATTTTCGTACTGGAAGCGCTGCGTCGCCGACCAGCTGCCGGTTGGCGGTCTCGGACGGCAGGCGGGAGAGCGCACCGGCCTGCGGGAAATCGTCGCCGTCGTGGCGCTCCCGTTCGTCGCTGCCGGTAGCGCGAAATCGCAACGTCGACGCGGCCTTCGGATACGCCCGGCGGACGGGCTGCGCTCAGGTGAGGTCGCCGCGGTTGGATTGCGGTCGCCCCGGTGGGCTGGCCAACTGACGCCCCCGTCACGCGCCTTCGCCGGACTCGAGCATTGCCCGCATGCGCTCTAGCGCTGACGTCATCACGCCACGCAGGCGCGACTCGATGTCGTAATCCGGATTGCTCGACGTTGCCGTCTGTCGCCAGAAGATCCGAGCACCGCCGGGCGTCGGCTCGACACGCATCGTGGCGCGATGACTGGTCAGGCTCGGAATCCCCGAGACGACGACGTAGGAGTACTGTCGCGCCGCATCGTCGCGATCGACGAGGCGCTCGACGATCTCGGCGCCGTTGGCCATCTCCGCGCGGCGGATGTCCCCGTCGAGCTCGACCGATTTGACCGCTGGGAACCACGCCGGTACCGCCGCAGGATCGCCAGCCAGTGCCCACGCGTGGTCGGCCGAGACCGTCGTATCCACGAAGACCTCAAAGTCGTTTGCCATCTGCGCTCCAGGGATCGGTGGGCCAAGACTACGCCGTGGCTCAGCGACTGTTGGGAGCGTCGCTAGGCTGCCCGTGTGCGCCTCGGCGTCCATCTTCCACAGTTCCGGCATCCGACAACCGGGCCCTCGATCGCCGCGTTCGCACGCGCGGCCGAGGACGCCGGCGTCGACGACGTCTGGGTGTCGGATCACATCGCCCTCAATCCGGCGAGCACGCACCCGCCGGCCTACTTCCACGACGCCCTGACCGTCCTGACCTGGGCTGCTGCTGCCACGGTGCGCGTCGGGCTGGGCACCAGCGTGCTCGTCGCGCCGTACCGGAACCCGGTGGTTCTCGCGAAGGCCCTCGCCAGCCTTGACGCCCTCAGCGGCGGTCGCGTGATCGCAGGCCTCGCCTCGGGCTGGCTGGCGCCGGAGTTCGCGGCCCTCGGGGTCCCGTACCGGACGCGCGGCCGTCGCACCGATGCGGCGATCGCCGTCTGCCGCGCCTTGTGGTCCGGCGCGACCGAATACGTGCTCGCCGGGCGTGTCGTGACCGCGACCGGCATCGCCCCGTTGCCCGCGCGCCAGGACGGACCGCCGATCTGGATCGGCGGGAACTCGGACACGGGCCTGCGGCGAGCGGCCACGATGGGCGACGGCTGGCACACCACCATCGCGGATCCCGCGACCCTGGTCGTGCGCTTGGCGACGCTCCAGCGGCTGCTCGAGTCCGCGGGCCGGGATCGTGCGCTGTTTGTCGTCTCGGTGCGCGTGCGGACGACGGCGCGCGAGCTCGAGGAGCTTGCGCCGCGGATTGCCGCCCTCGGGGTCGACCACCTCCTCGTGGATCACCGCGACGTCGTCCCCCGCGACCTCGTACCCGAGTTGGAGCGCCTACGCCGGATCGTCCGGTGAGCGCGGCCGCGCCCGCTGTCGGCCCGCCGGGCGTCGACCGGCGGTAGCCTCACCATCATGCCGCGCACCACGACCTACTCGCGCTCGGTCGACATCGACGCTCCGGTCGATCTGTTGTACCGATTTCATCTGGACACCCGCAACGCCCCCCTGATCTCTCCGGATGCCGCGGTGTTCGAGGGCATCGAGGGGACGTTTCCGGTCCAGGCCGGATCACGGGTCGTGCTGCGCGTCAAGCAGCCGCCCATCCCGGTCACCCAGACCTGGCGCATCCGGATCGCCGAGACCGAGGTCGACCGGCGCGTGGTCGACGTCGCCGAGCGCTCGCCGTTCGCGTACTGGCGTCACGAGCATCGCTTTGCGCCCCTGCCCGGTGGCGGCACGCGCATGACCGATCACGTCACCTACGCCCTCCCGCTCGGGCCCCTCGGCCGGCTAGCCGACCGATTGGTCGGGCGGCGGCAGCTTGAGAAGATGTTCGCCGAGCGCCAGCGCAAGACGAAGGCCCTGTTCGAAGGGCCGGATCGGCCACAGACATGAAAGCCATCGTCGCCCGGACTCCCGGCGGCGCCGACGTGCTCGAGATGGTCGAGCTGCCGGTGCCGGACCCCGCGCCCGGCGAGGTGCGCATCAGGGTGCGCGCGAGCGCAGTCAACCGCGCGGACATCCTCCAGCGCGAGGGCCGCTATCCGATGCCACCCGGCGCCGGCCCGGTGTTGGGACTCGAGGCCGCCGGCACGATCGACGCCGTTGGCGACGGCGTCGACGGGTGGGCCATCGGTGACCGGGCAATGGCGCTGCTGACCGACGGCGGGTATGCGGAGTACGTCACGGCGCCCGCCGGCCAAGCGCTGCCGGTGCCCGACAATCTCAACTGGATCCTCGCAGCGGCCGTCCCGGAGGTGTTCCTGACCGCCTGGCAGGCCCTCGGGCGCCAGACCCGCGTCGCGCCAGATGATTGGGTGCTTGTCCATGCCGCGGCCAGCGGCGTCGGTACCGCCGCCCTGCAGATTGCGCGCGAGCTCGGCGGCCACACGATCGCCACCACCCGCTCGGCCGAGAAGGCCGAGCAGATCGTCCACCTGGCCGACCACGTCGTGGTCGCGGCGGGCGCGGAGTTCGCCGACCGCGTCAGCGGGCTCACCGACGGGCACGGGGCCGACGTGATCGTCGATCTGGTCGGTGCGGCATATTGGGCGGAGAACCTGCGCGCGCTGGCGCTCGACGGTGCGGTCGCGCTCATCGGCATGGTCGGCGGCACCCGCACCGAGCTCGACCTCGGCGTGCTGATGGCGCGCAGGGCCACGATCGTCGCCTCCACCCTGCGCGCGCGTAGCGCCGCGCAGAAGGCGGAGCTCGTCGCGAGCTTCCGGGAATGGGGCCTGCCCCGCCTGGCCGACGAGCGCTTGCGTCCGATCGTGCACGACCTGGTCCCGCTCACCCGCGTCGCCGACGCCCACCGCGAGGTCGAACGCAACAAATCGGTCGGCAAGGTAGTCCTCGCAATCTCCGAAGACGGACTCGTCGAGATGTAGCGCCACCTCGACCCCACTCGACGCGTCCCGCCGAGTCATCCGCTACCGTTGGGGGCGGGTTCAACTACTTTCCGAGAAAGGGACCAGATGAAGAAGCTTCTGGTGCTGATTGTCGTTGCCGCGCTCGCCTACTGGTTGCTTAAGGATCGCCTCGGCAGCGAGCCCGACGAGTTCGTGTTCACCGAAGCGCCGGTCGCCGACTCGACGAGCACGGACCAACCCGCGAACACCGCGTACTAAGCCTCAGACGAGCGTCTCCGGGATGAGCCTGCGCTTCGCACCTGCTCTCCAGGAGACGCTCGAGGAACTGGACCCCGACCTGCGCGGCGCCGCCCTCGCGATCGGGACAGCACTCGGCGGACAGCTGGGGCGACTTCGTCCGGCCCTGTCCCAGGGGGCCGACCCGGCCACGGCGCCGGATGTCGAGGTGATCTCGCTGGCGCTCGACGCGGACGGCGAGCCTGATGGCGTGAGCCTCGCCGCCATCCGGGCCGCCCACCAGGCCTACGTCTCCGCGCGGGGGGCGCCTGACGCAACGAGCCTGGGTGCCCTTGCGATCGCGCGCTTGCTGGTGTGGGCCCAACGTGCCGCGCTGCTCGGCGCGACACCGGCGATCAGCTGGATCGGTCCCGAGCAGCGACGACCCGCCGATGCGACCGGCATTGAGATCCACGCCGCTTGCGTCGGGCTGGTGGACGGCACGCGCCGCACCGCCAAGGCCCTGGCGCTCGTCCGAGCGACCCCTCGGGGTCCGGCCGGCTAGACCTCACCGCGCAGGGCGGCCCGCACCCGCTGGACCAGGTCGATCATGCGCAGGGCGCCTTCGGCGTCGCCGGCGTCCCGCAGGGCCTGGGCACGCCGCTCGAGCGCCGGAAGTTGCACCCGGTAGGCCGCCTCGCGCAGCTCGTCAACGCTCGCATGCTCGCCGCCGGGATCGGCCTGGAGGGCGCTCGCCAGCGGCTGGAGCGCCTCCGGCCACGCGGCGAGCGGCACGCCCGCGCGCACGAGCCCCAGCGCCTCGCGGTGGGCAGGATCGCTCATGGCCTCCTCGGGCAGGGCGTCGACGACGGCCGGGGCGAGCTCCGGCAAGGCGGCGGCCAGGACCAGCAGTCGCCGTTCACGCTCCCAGTCCGTGCCCAACGACGGCAGCTCGGCGAGCGGCGCCCCAGGGGCCGGTGCCTGGGCGCCCTGCCGTGCCGCGCTGCGCAGGTGCTCCTCCATGCCGCGCGAGAGCTGCAGCAGGCCCGCGGCAAGGCGGATGGCCTCGTCTTTTTCGACCGACTCGGGGAGCACCCGCAGCAGCTCGGCGATCTCCTTGAGCGCCGCTTCGCGCCCGGCCGGTGTCGGCCCGGCGCGGCGGGCGCGCGAGTCGATGAGGTACGTCGCCAGCGGCGTGTGGGCGGTCACGATCTCATGCAGCCGGTCCAGCTCATCGGTGCGCGCCAGATCGCCCGGATCGGTACCGGTCGGCAACACCACCGCCTCGAGGTCGGTCAGGTACTCCCCCGCCGCTTGCGCGGTGCGCCAGGCCGCGCGCTGCCCGGCGGCGTCGCCGTCGAAGCACAGCCGGATCCGCGGGGCGGCGCGCCGCAGCTCGTGCACCTGCTCGGTCGTCAACGAGGTTCCCATGCACGCGACGGCTTGCGGGATGCCGGCCTTGGCGAGGGCCATGACGTCCGTATAGCCCTCGACGACCACGATCCAGCCGGCCGTGGCGGCTGGCTGGCGCGCCTGGGCGAGGCCGAACAACAGGCGCCGTTTGGAAAAGCGCGGCCCTTCGGGGCTGTTGACGTACTTGGCCCGCTCCTTCGGATCCAGCGTCCGGGCCCCGAAGCCGAGCACACGCCCGCGCAGGTCCGTGATCGGGAAGGTGATGCGCGCGACGAAGAAGTCGGTCACGCGGGCGCCCCGCACGCGCCCCAGGCCGGCCTCGACGAGCTGCTCGCGCGTATAGCCCTGCTTGAGGGCCCGGTTGGCGAGGACCGCGCCGCCGCCGGGTGCATAGCCAACACGGAATCCGCGCAGGAGTTCCTCGCCGAAGCCCCGCTCGGCGAGATACTCACGCGCGGCGGCCGCTTCGTCGGCGCGCCACAGGTACGCCGCATAGAACGCGGCGGCGCGCTCGAGGAGCTCAAGGCGGCGCTGGTCGGCCTTGCGGCGCCGTTCCTCTTCCGGGGAGGCCTGTTCGTAGCGGACCTCCAGGCCGAAGCGCTCGGCAAGCGCCTCGATCGCGTCCGGAAACGACGCCGCGCCCTCCTTTTCCATCATCCAGCGCACGGCATCGCCCGTGGCCCCGCACCCGTGGCAGTAGTAGCGCCGGTTGTCGGGCGGGATCAGGCTGAACGAGGGCGTGCGTTCCTCGTGGAAGGGGCAGCGCCCCACCCAGCGATTGCCCCGCCTGACCAGGTTGACCCTGCCTCGGACGAGCTCGACCAGGTCGCTGCGCTCGAGGATCTCGCTGACGCTGTCGGGCGCGATCAGCGGCACGGTGCACCCACCTACAGGGGGCCCTCGCGCGGCATGAACCGCAGGCGGAACTCCCGCAGCGCGTAGCGGTCGGTCATACCGGCCACGTGATCGGTCACGCGCCGCACCAGGTCGGGCTCGGCGGACTCCGGCAGTGCGTCCGGGTTGTTCATGTACCACTCGAACAGGTGCTGCACGACGCCCCGCGCACGTTCGGACTCGATGCTCGCCGGCGGCGCCAGATACACCCGCGCGAACATGAACTTGCGCAGGCGCAGGAACGCCTCACCCACCTCGGGAGATTGGCGAATCCGCTCGGCGTCCCGGCTTTGGGCGACGATGTCGCCCACCAGGCGCGTCAGCCGTTCGGAGGTCGTGGTGCCCAGCACCGCAACCTCGCGCGGCGGGAGATCCGCCTCCCGGATCACCCCGGCCCGGACGGCGTCCTCGATGTCGTGGTTGACGTAGGCGATGCGGTCGACCAGCCGCACGATCTGCCCTTCGAGCGTCGCCGGCATGCCGGGCCCGGTGTGGTGCAGGATGCCGTCGCGCACCTGCCGGGTCAGGTTGAGCCCCCGCCCGTCGCGCTCGAGCACCTCCACGACCCGCACGCTCTGCTCGTTGTGGTGGAACCGGCGATCGAGCCGCTCCTGCAGCAGGTCGTCCAGGGCATGCTCGCCCGCATGCCCGAACGGCGCGTGGCCGAGGTCGTGGCCCATCGCGATCGCCTCGACCAGATCCTCGTTCAGGCGCAGCGCCCGCGCCACGGTGCGGGCCAGCGCGGAGACCTCCAGCGTATGGGTCAGCCGGGTGCGGTAGTGATCGCCCTCCGGGGTCACGAACACCTGCGTCTTGTGCTTGAGCCGCCGGAACGCCTTCGTGTGCAGGATCCGGTCGCGGTCCCGCTGAAACGCGGTGCGGTACGGGCACGGCTCCTCGGGTATCTCGCGTACCGCCTCAGCGGCCCGCGCCGCCCGGGGATCGAGCGCCGCCTCGGTGCCGAGCTCGAGGCTCATGCGGGTGCGTCGAGGGTGATCGGAAACACCCAGGGGCCGGGCTGCGGGGTCCCGCTGGCGCTCGGGCCGAGGTTACCGATCGTGATCGTCAGCGTGCGGGCGTGCGGCGGTATGGCCGGCGCCAGCGCGAGGGATCCCTCGATACGATTGCCGCGCTGGCGGCGCGTGAGCGAGGCCACACGGTACATCCGCGCGGCATCGTCGACGGCGATTGCGTCCAGCGCGCCGGCCTGCTCGCGAAAGCGGCGTCCCGGGGCGTGGCACAGGTAGTGGGCGCGGGCGCCGTCGGCGAAACGCTCCAGGCTCGTGATCGCCACGGTCACGCCGTCGATCGCCTGGGACTGGTTGACGCAGACGACCCCGCGCAGGCCGGTCGGCGACAGGTCGACCTCCCGCGGGAGCGCGTCGGGGTCCCCACCCCACTGCCCGGCCGGCACCGGCGGCCCGTCGGGCGCCGGGGTGGCGCGGTCGATCTGCGCCCCGGAGCGGTGCTTCCAGACGTTGGGATGATCCCGGAACAGGGCGATCAGGCTGCGGTGGGACAGACTCCGGCCGTCGTCGAGGATGTAGATCCAGGCCGCTTGGTCGGAGCGCTCGAGTCCGAGGAAGGCGGCCGGCGAGACTGGCGCGCCCGGCGCGTCGCTGTGGTCGGCATACCGCAGGTGGGAGATCTGCCAGCCGTCCATCAGCATTCCGACCAGGTCGCTCAGGCTGCTGAGCTCATACGGATTGGTATCGAGGTCGATCGGTCGTCCTTTGGCCCATGGCCGCCGCCGTCTGGATGGTACACCGATGCCGAGGCCGGGCCCACCGACCGAACCCGCCGGCCCCCGTCGCCGCGCGGGGTACCATGCGCGGTATGAAGACCCCCGATGCGCATGAGATCGGCCTGATCGTCGTCGACCACGGCTCGCGGCGCGGCGCCTCCAACGAGATGCTGGAGGTGATGGCCGGCATGGTCGCCGAGGCCGTGTCGTACGGCATCGTCGAGCCCGCCCACATGGAGCTGGCCGAACCCTCGATCCAGACCGCCTTCGACCGTTGCATCGAGCGCGGCGCGAAGATGGTGGTCGTCAGCCCCTATTTCCTGCTGCCTGGCCGCCACTGGGACCAGGACATCCCGGGGCTCACGGCCGAGGCCGCCACGCGCCATCCCGGCGTGCCGTTTCTCGTGGCCGCTCCGCTCGGGCTGCACCCGCTGATGGCCCGCGTGGTCGAATCGCGGGTCGCCCACTGCCTGGCCCACGTCGCAGGCGAGGTCGGCGAATGCGAGGTCTGCGCCGGGACCGGGCGCTGCGCGGTCGCCTATGGGTCGGCCGCCTCGGCGCGGCTGGAGGGCACCGCGCCCTGAGCCGGGGTCAGCCGGGCTCAGAGGCGGCGCCCGTCGCATCGCGCCCGATGCCGGCGAGGCTGAGCAGCCAGCGCGGGGTGCGGCTGCGCGACGACCTGATCACGTCGGCCAGGCGGTCGCCCGCGTCCGGGCCGTGCAGGCCGGGACCGTGGCCGCAGACCACGTGTTCGCCGCGCACGCCGACCAGGCGGCGCGGCGGGTGCGCGAGGCGCAGGAGCGGATGCGGGCCCAGCGACTGGCCGGGTGCGCAGAAGTACGGGGCGCCGCCGACCGCCTCGCCCACGCACAGCAGGCGCTGGGCGGGAAACCACAGCGCGATCTCGTGCCAGCGGGCCACGCGTGACATCACCACGGGCCGGACCTCGAAGGGCGCGCCGTCCGGCGCCCGCGCGGGCAGCACGTACAGCGGCACCCCGAGCTCGTCGGCGACGCGGGCACAGTCGCGCGAATGGCGGTCGACCTGCTGCACGACCCCCGCCGGCGGCCCGAGCGCACGCGCACGCTCCAGCATCGCCTCATCGTAGACCGGGTCGGTGAACCAGACCCCGCCGCCGCTGAGGATCGCGTGCGAGGTCCGTTGCATGACCGATGGGGTCGGGGCGATCCAGCCGAAGCCGATCCCGGGCATCTCGTCGACCAGTCGGGCCGGCTCACCGAGTTCGACCTCGCTCATGCGCCGCCGGCGGCCGCCGGCGGCGGCTCGAGGGCCTCGCCGAGGGCGATGCACAGGGTCCGGATGTACGACCACACCGCGGCGGCCTCCAGCATCCGCACCACGTCAGGCTCAGGGGGTGCCGCCGTCAGACGCGCCTGCTCCAAGACGCCCTCCATCGGGCTGCCCGACCACGCCTCGTACGCGGCCGTTTCGACGGCGCGCCGATGGGGCGCCTCACGGCGCATGATCGTCGCGATCGCGCGCGCGAACTCCGGCCCCGAGCGGCCGCCGGGCGCGGCGATCTCGCCGACGCCCTCGGCGAACAGGCGCACGTAGGCGGTGAGGGTGACCCGTCGCCGGTCGGCGTCCACATCACCGGAGATCCCGTCGCGCTCGAGCGCGGCGTCCTCTTCGAGCTCAAGTGCCTCGAGGCGATCGCGCCCGCGTGCGACCCACAGCTCGAGCTGGCCCTGCATGCCCCTCGGCGCACCCGGCCATTCGGCCTGGAGCGCGGCGGCCACGTGGCGCAACCATGCCCGCGAACCGACAGCCCGAATCCGCTCCAGCCGCGCCTGCCGGTCCGGGAGGGTGCCACCCTCGGCCAGCAGGAACTCCTCGTGGAGTGATCGCGAGCTCTCCTGAGCCATGATCGCCTGCAGCGCAGGGCGCTCGTCGGCCAGGTACTGGACGAGGCGTGCCGAGAGGGGCTCAGGGGTCGTCATGGGTGCACCCTAACGAGCCGATAGGGCGGGTACGGTGACAACGGCACCCACGGCTGGATACGGTTCGGCAAGGGACGGCGCGGGCCGCGTCGAACCCAACGCAGAACCCGCCGAGCGGTTCGCACCGGCCCCATGTGGGCGCTTCCGTGACGAGAGTCCCTATTGTATGAGCCGACGAAACCCCCACAGCCCCGAAACTGTCAGACGGGACCATGGCCGCTCCTGACACCACCGCAGCCTCCGGCGCCACGGCGCCGGTGACAGAGGACGCGTCATCCCCAACCGGCGGCGGCCGTCGCCGCTGGAAGCGCGTGGCCATCATCGCCGGCGCATCGGTCGTGGTCATCGTCATCGGCGTCGGTTCGGCGGCGTTCGTCGAGAGCCGCGCGTCGATCGATTCCGGCGGTGCATCGCTCGCCGATGTGAGCCTGCCGCCCGGCGCGTCGGTCACCGCGATCACGGCGACCGACGCGCACGGCGCCCCGGTGTCGGTGATCCGCACGGGGTCGTCGATCATCCCCAGTCATCCGATGGCGCCGGGCACGCCGATCACGGTCCACGCAACCGTCCGGTATGGCCAGCCCGCCGCCTGGCTGCTGGGCTCGACGACGCACATCACCACGACGGTCATCGCCCCGGTGGCGTCGGTGGTCACGCCCGCCGTCCAGACGCTCACCGCCGGCCAGCCCGTAATGGTGAGCTTCGACACCCCGGTGTCCCACGCAGCGATCACCGCCAACGGCATCCGCACCACCACCCTGCACTCCGCCGCGGGCGTCGCGCAGGTCACGATCCCCAACGCCGGCGCCTACGGGACGGCCCAGGTCGCGGCCGCCCCGCGGCCCTGGGAGACGCTGCCGCCGGCCGTGCAGATCGCCTGGTTCGCGCCCGACACCAAGACGCAGGTCATCGGCACCCCGAACGTCGCGACGCCGATCACGCCCTACACCCCGCTCGAGCTCACCTACTCGGCGCCGGTCGCCGACATCCCCGGGGCCCTGCACGCCCACGTCAGCCCGCGTGTGCCTGGCCGCTGGCACCAGCTCGACGCCCATACGGTCGCCTTCGTCCCTGGCGGCGCGGGCTTCGCGCCGGACAGCCTCGTGCACGTGACCCTGCCGGTCAGCACCGAGGTCGCCGGAGCACCCTCACGCGTGTTTACGTGGACGGTCGCGCAGCCCTCACCGCTGCGCGCCGAGCAGCTGCTGGCCCAGCTCGGCTACATGCCGCTGTCGTTCACGGCCACCACGCCGGTGTCGCCCACCCAACAGGCCCAGGTCGAGGCCGTCTTCGCGCCGCCGAGCGGGCACTTCACGTGGCGCTGGAGGTCGGTGCCCGTCGGTCTGCGGACCACCTGGACCTCCGATCCGGCCACCGTGCTGCGGGGGGCCATCATGGCATTCGAGGATCAGCACAACATGACCAGCGACGGTGTGCTGGGTCCACAGGTGTGGCAGGCGTTGATCCAGTCCGATCTCGCCGGGCAGCACAGCACCTTCGGCTACAGCTTCGTCTCGGTCAGCAAGTCCCTTCCGGAGCGGCTGTCGCTCTGGCACAACGGACGCGTGCTGATGACCCCGCTGGTCAACACGGGCATCGCCGCCGCGCCCACGGCCGACGGCGTGTATCCGGTCTTCCTGCGTGAGCAGGTCGGCACGATGTCCGGCCACAACCCGGACGGATCCGTCTACCACGACCCCGGCATCCCCTGGATCAGCTATTTCAACGGCGGCGATGCTCTGCACGGATTCATCCGCGGCTCGTACGGATACCCGCAGAGCCTGGGCTGCGTCGAGATGCCGTACGCCGCCGCTGGCGCGGTCTGGCCGTACACGCCGATCGGCACGCTCGTTGACGTCAGCTAGCCCCAAGCCGCAGGCCACGCCACCCCGACGGCGCGCCCGTCGGATCGCTCAGGCGGCACTCGCGGTCGCACTCCTCGGTGGCATCGCGGCGGGTGCCTGGTTCTACCTCCACCAGCCCACGGCCGCCCAGGGCGTCTCGCAGGCCGCCGCCAGCGTGCCGAAGACCCTCCCGTCCGCGGCGGTCGTGGCACCCACGCCCTGCACACGCGTGGTCGCCGGACCCTCGGACCCGGTCGTGCGCGCGCTGATCGCCTCCTGGACGGCCAGCCACCCGGCCACGGCGGTGAGCGTCTGGCGCACCGGCACGACCTGCCCGATCGGGATCGCGAGCTACCACGCCGAGACGCCGCTACTGCCGGCATCCAACAACAAGCTGCTGACCAGCGCCGGCGCCCTGTTGACCCTCGGGCCCACCTACCGGTTCACGACGCGTCTGGTGGCCGCCGACACCGCCGACGTGACCCAGCTGCCCGGCGGCACGCTCACCGCCCCGATCACGCTCGTCGGCAGCGGGGATCCCCTGTTTGCGACCTATGCGTACGCGCACAAGTACCTGGGCTCTAACGGGGACACCCTCAACGCGCTCGCGGCACGGCTCCGGCGCGCCGACGGCACGCGCCCGGCGATCCAGAAGGTCACCGGTGCCCTGCGCGTCAATGCCAGCGTCTTCGACGCCCGCGCGGTGCCCCCGAGCTGGAGCCTGCACGACCTCGGCTCGATCCAGCCGCTCTCCGGGGCCGCCTCGAACGAGGATTTCGCGGGCGACGTCCAGAACTCGCCCGTCGCCAACGCGATCCAGGCGACCGCCCAACGCCTGCGGGCCGCCCTGCGCGGCGTGCACATCACCACCACCGGTCCCGCCGGCTTCGGGCCGATCCCCGACGCACCGATCACCCTCGCCGCGGTCAGCTCGCCGACGCTGGGCACGATCCTGCGGATCATGAACGTCCCCAGCGACGACTTCATCGCCGAGCAGCTCATCAAGGCGATCGGCGCGCAGGCGCAGACGCCCGCGAGCTCCGCCGAGGGGGTCGCACGCGTCGTCGCCCAGCTGCGCCAGCTGGGGATCATGCAGCCCGGCGACCGCATGGTCGACGGCTCCGGGCTCGCCCGCACCAACCGCGAGACCACAACGACCCTGGCGCTGCTGCTCCTGGCCGCCCAGCGGAACCCGTCGTGGGGGACCGCGCTGATCGCCTCGCTGCCGTCACCCGGCCAGGGCACCCTCACGCAGCGCATGAGGGGCCTGGGCGCGCGCGTGCACGCCAAGACCGGCACCCTCGACGACGTCTCGGCCCTCAGCGGCATCGTGCAGGCCGCCGACGGGAAGACCTACACGTTCTCGATCATCTGCAACGACCTGACCGGCAGCCAGATCACCTCCGCGCACGGCTTCCAGGACGCCATCGTGCGCCGGCTGGCCCACGGGGTTGCCGGCTAGGCCCAGC
Source organism: uncultured Thermoleophilia bacterium (assembly GCA_963768285.1). Classification (GTDB taxonomy): domain Bacteria; phylum Actinomycetota; class Thermoleophilia; order Miltoncostaeales; family Miltoncostaeaceae; genus CAITWD01. The sequence continues at coordinate 91,749 of CAVYHI010000018.1, read as the reverse complement.
GCGGCCGCTCAGACCGCCGGAGCCCGGGCGATGACGAGCAGCTTGGTAAACGCGTAGACGAAGCTGCCGTCGGCGCTGGCAGCGCGCAACGCTGCCTGCGCGCGGGCCAGCTCCCGCTCGCGGTCCTCGGCGGTCCGGTGCGCCCACAGGTGGGACCCCACGGCTCGCATCCGGGCCAGGTACCGCTCGGCCGGCAGTCGCCGCTCGCGTGATTCGATCCACAGATCGATCTCCTCGAGCCCGGCGGCCTGAAGGTAGCCGCGCATCTCCTCGGGGTAGATCTCGTTGCTGACGATGGACTCGGCGAGCTCGGGCAGGATCGGCGGCTCGCTGGCGCGCGAGAGGGCCACGAACTGGGCGTCGTGACCCGGTCCGGGGCCCAGCAGCCCCAGCACGCCGCCGGGCCGCAGCGTCTTCGCCATCTCGATGATCGCCGCGCGGCGGTCATCGAACCAGTGCAGCGCCATCGTGCACAGCACCAGGTCCATGCTCGCCGGTGCGACGCCCATGTCGAGCACGTCCGCCACGCGCAGGGTCGCCTGGATCTCCGGATAGGCGGCCAGCTTGGCCTGGAACTGCTCCAGCATGCCCGCCGAGGCGTCGATGCCGACCACGGTCGTGATGCCCCGTCGGGCGATCGTCTCCATCGTGGCGAACCCGGTCCCGCACGCGACGTCCAGCAGATCGTGGTACGGGCGGTCGGGCAGCGCCCCGATCAGCCGCTGCGCCCCCGCGTGGTTGAAGCCCACGTGGTCGTCATAGAGGTGCGCGCTGCGATCGAAGCTCTCGCGGGGATGTTCGGCGGCGTCGCCCTGACCGGCCATGGACACAGGCTACCGGGCGCCGTCGGTCCGGTGCAGCGTTGCAGCGGGGTCGTAGGCGGGCGGCGCACGAGCCCGTAGGCTTCGCGGTGACCGTGCCCGGACCGACCCGACGGAGCGCCCAGGTGGCCGATGACGCCCGAACCCCGACCGATGGACCGCGACGCCATCCCGCCTGGCGCGCCCTCGAGGCCGACCGCGTGCGCACCGCGAGCGTGCACCTTCGCGAGCTGTTCGCGGCCGATCCGGATCGGGGGACCAGGCTGCGGGCCACCGGGGCCGGCCTCGAGCTCGATTTCTCCAAGCAGCGCGTCACCGACGAGACCCTGCGCCACCTGGTCGCCCTCGCCGACCAATGCGACCTCGCCGAACGCCGGGCCGCGATGTTCGCCGGCGAGCGCATCAACGTCTCCGAGGACCGCTCGGTGCTGCACGTCGCGCTGCGCATGCCCCGGACGATGCGCCTGGAGGTCGACGGGCACCGACGTCGTCGCCGAGGTCCACGCAGGTGCTCGAGCGCATGGCTCGCTTCGCCGACCGGGTGCGCTCCGGCGAGTGGAGCGGGCACACCGGCAAGCCGATCAAGACGGTCGTCAACATCGGCATCGGCGGCTCGGACCTCGGTCCGGTGATGGCCTACGAGGCGCTGCGCCCGTACTGCGCAGCCGGGGCTCGACGTGCCGCTTCGTCTCGAACGTCGACGCCGACTGCCATCCTGGACGCCACGCGGGACCTCGACCCCGCCGAGACCCTGTTCATCGTCTCCTCCAAGACCTTCACCACCCTCGAGACGATGACCAACGCCCACTCGGCGCGGCGCTGGCTGATCGACGCGCTCGGCGACGAGGCCGCCTCGCCAGCCACTTCGTGGCCGTGTCGACCAACACCGAGGCGGTCGCGGCCTTCGGCATCGCACCGGAGAACATGTTCGGCTTCTGGGACTGGGTCGGCGGCCGCTACTCGATGGACTCGGCGATCGGGCTCTCGACGATGATCGCCATCGGCCCGCGAGGCGTTCGCGCGAGCTGCTGGCCGGGTTCCACGCCATGGACGAGCACTTCCTGCACGGCCCCGCTCGAGGCCAACCTGCCGGTGCTGATGGGCCTGTGCGGTCTGGTACCGCAATTTCCTCGGCGCGGCCACGACAGCGCGGTGCTGCCCTACGAGCCAGTACCTGCAGCGGTTCCCCGCCTACCTGCAGCAGCTGACGATGGAGTCCAACGGCAAGCACGTGACGCGTCGACGGGCAGCCGGTCGACTACGACACCGGCGCGATCTTCTGGGGCGAGCCGGGCACCAACGGCCAGCACGGCTTCTACCAGCTGATGCACCAGGGCACCAGACTGTCCCGGCCGACTTCGATCGGCTTCGCTGCACCCGCCCAACGCCGCTCGGCGAGCCACCACGACCTGCTGATGGCGAACGTCTTCGCCCAGGCCGAGGCGCTCGCGTTCGGCAAGACGCGCCGAGGAGGTCGCGCGCCGAGGGCACGCCCGGCCGCGCTCGTCCCGCACAAGGTGATGGCGGGCAACCGGCCCACGAACGTGATCCTGGCCGAGCCGCTCACCCCGCGCACGCTCGGGCCGCTCGTCGCGCTGTACGAGCACAGCGTGTTCACCCAGGGCGGCGTCTGGGGGATCGACTCGTTCGACCAGTGGGGCGTCGAGCTCGGCAAGGAGTTGGCGACGCGATCGCCGATCAGATCGTGTCCCCCGCCCCGCCCGAGCTGCCCACGACAGCTCGACCAACGCGCTGATCGCGCGCGGTCCGGGCGGCACGGGCCGCGACCGGCTAGCCGACGCGGGACTGCAGCGCGGCCTGGGCGGCGGCGATGCGCGCCATCTGGCACCCGGAACGGCGAGCAGGAGACGTAGTCCAGACCGATCGACCCGAAGAAGTGGATCGACTCCGGATCGCCGCCGTGCTCGCCGCAGACGCCGAGCTTGATGTTGGGCTTGACCTCGCGGCCGCCCTCACCGCCATCTTGACGAGCTTGCCGACCCCGGCGCGATCGATCGTACTCGAACGGGTCGACCGCGCAGGACGCCCTTGGCCAGGTAGTCGCCGAGGAACTTCGTCTCGACGTCGTCGCGGCGAGAACCCCAGCGTCGTCTGGGTGAGGTCGTTGGTCCCGAACGAGAAGAAGTCGGCCTGGCGCGCGATCTCGTCGGCGACCAGCGCCGCGCGCGGCAGCTCGATCATCGTGCCGACGTGGTACTCGACCGTGGTGCCCATTCCTCGGCGAACACCGAGTCCGCGACGTCGAGAATGTGCTCGCGCAGCCAGCTGCAGCTCGTCCTCGAAGCCGACCAGCGGGATCATGATCTCCACGATCGGCTCGACCGTCGTCTGCGTTCTTGACGACGCACGCGGCCGTCAGCACGACCGCGCGCACCTGCATGCGATACAGGTCCGGGATCTCGATGCCCAGCCGGCACCCGCGCGTGCCGAGCATCGGGTTCACCTCCTGGAGCCGCTCGACCTGCGGGAGCTGCTCGGCGGCCTCCTCGTCCGGGATGCCGGCGCTTCGGCGCGCGACCATCCGGATCCGCAGCTCGGTGTAGTCCGGCAGGAACTCGTGCAGCGGCGGGTCGAGCAGTCGGATCGTGACCGGCAGACCCGTCCATCGCCTCGAAGATGCCGATGAAGTCCTCGCTCTGGAACCGGCGCAGCTCGTCGAGCGCCGCCACGCAGGTCCGTCGCGGGTCTCGGCCATGATCATCGCGCTGGACGTGCGGGAGCCGATCCTCGCCGACGAACATGTGCTCGGTGCGGCACAGGCCGATGCCCTCCGCGCCGAACTCGCGTGCCCGGCGGGCGTCGTCGGGCGTGTCGGCGTTGGCGCGCACGCTTCATCGTGCGGAACGCGTCGGCCCACGACAGCACCGCGCTCCAGGTACGCGTCTCGTGCGGATCGGGCGGCAGCAGCGGCACCTGGCCGACGTAGACGGTCGCCCGGTGCGCCGTCGATCGTGACCCACTCCCCCTCGCGCACGGTGTACCGGTCCCGGATCCGCAGCTCGCCGGCCGCCTCGTCGACCTCCAGGTCGGTGGCCCCGGTGACCGCCGGCGTGCCCATGCCCGCGGCGCACGATGGCCGCGTGGACTGGTCTTGCCGCCGCGAGAGGTCAGGATGCCCTTGGCCGCGACCATCCCGTGGAAGTCATCCGGCGTGGTTTCGTCGCGCACCAGGATGACGTGCTCGCCGTCCCGTCGCGCGCCGCTCGGCGTCGTCGGCCGAGAACACGACGATCCCGGTCGCGGCGCCAGGTGAGGCCTGCACGCCGGTGGCGGCCACGACCGGGCCGCCGGAGAGGTCCAAGCGCGGGAGCAGCAGCTGGCGGACCTGATCGGCGTCGATCAGCGAGGTCATCGCCTCGCCCGGCGCCAGCAGGCCCTCGTCGACCATCTCGACCGCGATGCGCAGCGCCGCCTCGGCGCTGCGCATACCGTTGCGGGTCTGCAGCATGTACAGCTGGCCGTCCTCGATCGTGAACTCGACGTCCTGCATGTCCCGATAGTGCTTCTCGAGCATGGCCATCGATGCTCGACCAGCTGCGTCGTAAGCCTCCGGCAGGTGCTCCTGCAGCCGGACCAGCGGCTCCGGGGTGCGGATGCCCGCGACGACGTCCTCGCCCTGGGCGTTGATCAGGAACTCGCCGAACGGCTCGCCGGCCTCGCCGGTGGTGTTGTTGCGGGTGAAGGCGACCCCGGTGGCCGAACGCGGGCCGGTGTTGCCGAATACCATCTGCTGCACGTTGACCGCGGTGCCCAGATCGTCCGGGATCCGGTGCACGCGCCGGTAGTCGACGGGCGCGCCGGTTGTCCCAGCTCTCGAACACGGCCCGAATCGACGCGTCGAGCTGGGCGCGCGGAGCCTGCGGGAACTCCTCGCCCTTCGCATCGCGGTAGATCTGCTTGAACGTGTCGACCAGGCCGCGCAGGTCCTCAGCGCCCAACTCGACGTCCTGTTCGACCCCGCGCGCGCTCTTGAGCTGCGTCAGCGCGTCCTCGAAGAGGTTCCGGTCCACGCCGGCGACGACGTCCCCGAACATCTGGATGAAGCGCCGGTAGGAATCGTAGGCAAAGCGGGGGTTGTGCGTGCGGGCCGCGAGGCCGGCGACCGAATGCGTCGTTCAGCCCCAGATTCAGAACGGTATCCATCATGCCCGGCATCGATTCGGGCGCCCCCGAGCGCACCGACACCAACAGCGGATCGTCATGGTCACCAAGCCGCTTGCCGGTGCGGACCTCGAGGGCCTCCAGGTGGCGGGTGATCTCGGCCTCCAGCCCCCGTGGCATCGTGTGCCCGGCGGCCAGGTAGTCGACGCAGGCCCGCGTGGTGATCGTGAAGCCGGCGGGCACCGGCAGGCCCAACCGTGTCATCTCGGCGACGTTGGCCCCCTTGCCGCCGAGGAGCATCCGCATGTCGCGCGAGCCTTCCGAGAAGTCGTACACACGCTTGCTCGACGCCGTCGCGCTCATCTGTGGCCCCCCTGATCGGTCACCTTCGTGAAGTCGGCGATGCCGCCGAGCACCTCTGCCGTCTCTTGTACCAGGGCGTAGCGCCGACCCCGCACCGCCGGGTCCTCGGCGTTGACGAGCACGTCGGTAAAGAAGCGATCGACGGCCTCTGCCAACGGCCGCGCGGCGGCGAGTGCCGCAGCGAGGTCCCGGCGCGCGCGCGCCTCGGCGATGCCGGCGGCGGCCCGCGCCCGGGCGTCGGCCAGCGCGTCCTCACCGGGGTCGCCGGCCGAGACGAACGGCCCCGGGGCCGCATCACCACGGGCGGCGATGCGCACCAGTCGGGTGCTGGCCGTCCAGACCTCCCAGAACGCCGGGTCGCCCTGGGCCGCATCCAGTCCGCGCGCCCAGTCCATGGTCGCGACGATGCTGCCCAGCTGCGCCCCATGGGCGGCGGCGGCGCACTCGGCGCTGACCCCCTCCTCCACCAGCTGGAAGGCGATCCGGTCGCCGACGAACGCCGCAAGCTCGGCCAGCGCCGGGAGCGTGTCCGCGGGGATGTCGGTGCCGTCGGCCACGAGCCGCGCCGCCGCCGAGGCCATGACGGGTCCGAGGTCGAAGTGCCAGCCGCGGTCGCTGGCGACGCGCACCAGCCCCGTCGCGGCGCGTCGCAGGCCGTAGGGGTCCTTCGATCCGGTGGGAATCTCGCCGACCAGAAACGCGCCGACGAGGTTGTCGATCTTCTCGGCGATGGCCACGCAGGCGGCCACCTCCGTGGACGGCAACGGCGATTCCGGGCCCTCCGGCAGGTACTGCTCGCGCACGGCGGTCACGACGGCCTCGTCCTCGCCCTCGAGCGCCGCGTATTCCGCGCCGACATACCCCTGCAGGTCTGGGAACTCGGCGACCAGAACGGCGCCCTGGTCAACCTTTGCCAGCCGACCGCCGCGCTCCGCGGCCGCCACCGCATCCTCGGACAGGCCGGCCGCGAAGGCCAGCTCGGCCGCCCCGGCGGCGAGCCGATCGCGCTTGTCGGCCATCGACCCCAGCCGCTGATGGAACACGATCGCATCCAGGCGTGCATCGAGCGCGGCGAGCCCGGCGTCGCGATCCCGGTCGAAGCTGAACGCGGCGTCCTGCAGGCGTGCATCGAGCACGTCGGCGTTACCGCGGGCGATCGTCTCGGCGTGGCGCGGGTCGCCGTTGGAGACCGCCAGAAAGCGCGGCTCGAGGGATCCGTCGGACCGCGTGAGCGGAAAGTAGCGCTGGTGGGACTGCATCGCGGTCACCAGCACGCGCTCGGGCAACCGCAGGTGCTCGGGGCGGATGTCACCGACGATCGCGCTGGGGTGCTCGACCAGAAACAGCACCTCCTCGAGCTTGCCGCCCGGATCGCGCCAGGTACAGCCGCTGGCCGCGGCTGCCGCGTTGAGCTGCGCGATGATCTCGGCCCGCCGCTCCCGATGATCGGCGACCACGCCGACCCCGCGCAGGTCGGCCCGGTAGGACTCGGGGGATCCGACCTGCACGGGGCCCCCCAGGAAGCGGTGCCCGCGGCTGACCTCGCCCGCGCGCAGGCCGTGCACCTCAAACGCGACCGTGTCGGTGCCGAGCTTGGCGACGATCCAGCGCACGGGGCGGGAGAAGCGCAGCCCGGTGCCCGCTCCCCAGCGCATGTTCTTCGAAAAGCGCAGGCCGTTGACGACGGCCCGCGCGATCTCCGGCACAAGCTCGGCGGTCGGCGCGGCCGGCTCGGCGATGCGCGCGAACACGAACCGCCGCCCGCCGTCCTCGCGCAGCACGAGGTCCTCGACGGCGACCCCCTGGGCCCGCGCAAAGCCGGCGGCCGCCGCGGTCGGCGTACCGTCGTCGGTGTAGGCGGCCTGCTCGGCCGGCCCGCGGGCCTCGCGCGTGCGGCCCTCGCGCTCGTCCGGCAGGCCACGCACCAGCATCGCGATCCGCCGAGGCCCGACCATCACCTCGACCGGCGCATCCGGAAGCCGTTGGGCGGCCAGCGCATCGCCGACGAGCCCCGGGACTTGGGCGATGGCCTCGCGGCACGCCGAGGCCGGCAGTTCCTCGCACCCGATCTCCAGCAGCAGCTCAGGCATTGACGCCCTCGGTCTGCTCGGCCTGGCGCGCGAGGTACGCCGCGGCGACCTTCGCCGCCAGCGCGCGCACGCGCCAGATGTAGGCGCCGCGCTCGGTCACGCTGATGACGCCCCGCGCATCAAGCAGGTTGAAGCTGTGGCTGCACTTGAGCACCTGGTCGTAGGCCGGCAGGTCCAGCTCCGCCTCGAGGCAGCGCAGGCACTCGGCCTCATGGGCGGCGAACTGGGCAAAGAGGGCCGCCGTGTCGGCAACCTCGAAGTTGTAGACACTCCACTGGCGCTCGTTTTCCTGGTACACGTCGCCGTAGGTGACGCCCTCGGTCCAGACCAGGTCGTAGACCGAGCGCACCCCCTGCAGGTACATCGCGATGCGTTCGAGGCCGTAGGTCAGCTCGACCGAGATCGGGGTCAGGTCGATGCCGCCGGCCTGCTGGAAGTAGGTGAACTGGGTGATCTCCATCCCATCCATCCACACCTCCCAGCCGAGCCCCCAGGCGCCGAGCGTCGGGCCCTCCCAGTCATCCTCCACGAAGCGGACGTCATGCTCCTCGGGGCGGATGCCCAACGCCATCAGCGACCCCAGGTACAGGTCCTGCACGTCGTCGGGCGACGGCTTGAGCAGCACTTGGTACTGGAAGTAGTGCTGCAGCCGGAAGGGGTTCTCGCCGTAGCGGCCATCGGTCGGCCGGATCGACGGCTCGACATATGCCGTGCGCCACGGGGCCGGCCCGAGGCTGCGCAGCAGCGTGGCCGGGTTGAACGTCCCCGCGCCCACCTCGGTGTGGTACGGGTTCATGATCAGGCATTCGCGGTCGCCCCAGTAGGCGTGCAAACGCAGGATGACCTGCTGAAACGTCAGTGCCACGTGCTGACTGCCCTCTCGCGCGCCTTGCGCGAACGCCGCAACGTCCGCACTCCGGCCCGCCGTTTCGGATTTCCCCCGCATACGGCCGCATCCCATCGGCACAACCGGTTGCCATCCTGTCATGGGACGAACACCGCACTGCGGGCACGATCGCACCCGGCGCGGCTGGTCGACCGGGCGCTGCGGAGCATACCGCCCCGGCCACGGGCGCACCGGCCCGCCACGCGCCCCACCCCGACGATCAGACGGGCGTCGCCGATCGGAGGGTGACCCCGAGGTGCTCGTGCAACACCAGGCCGATCATGCGCTCGACTCCGAGCCCGGCCTGCCCGGGAAAACGCACCCGCGCCTCGGACAACGGATGCCCGACGAGTACCGCAAAGCCTTCGCGGGCGGCGGGCTCGAGCGGCTCACCGCCCCGGGCGCAGGCCGCGCACAACGCGCCTCCGGCGTGTGCCGAGAAGGCGACCAAGGGGCCGGGTCCACCGCAGCCCGCGCACGCACCCAGCCGCGGGAGCAACCCGCTGACGACCAGCAGCTTGGCCTGGAATCCCAGGACGATCGGATCCAGTCGCGGCGGCCCAGCGAGCGGCGGGGCATCGCTGAGGAGCCCGAGCGTCCTGGTCAGCAGGTGGAAGATCTCCGGGCTCGCTTCGTGCTCGGGGACCGCCCGCAGGACGGTCTCGAGCACCGAGCTGGCCGCGCGCAGGCGGTAGCCCTCCAGCCACAGTCCGGCGTGGGCCTCGACGATGGAGGCGCTGCGCACGGTGCTGAGGTCCCCGCGCCCCTGCACCAGCCCCAGGTGCAGCCAGACGCCCGGCTGGAGCCGGCCGCCCAACTTCGACGTGGCGCGGCGCGCGCCCTTGGCGATCCCGGAGATGCGGCCGGCGTCGCGCGAGTAGATCGACAGCACCACGTCGGCCTCCGAGAACCGGATGCTGCGGAGGATGACCGCTTCGGTATCGATGGTGGGCACGCCCCCATCGTGACAGGTCCCGGCGATGGCTCCCCGGGCCCGGCCAGCCAGGCGTCATGTACCCTGAGGGGTATGCCAAGTGTCGTGATGTACACCTCCCGCATCTGTCCCTACTGCTCCCGCGCCAAGGCGCTGCTCAAGGCCAAGGGCGTCGAGTACGAGGAGCGTTCGGTCGAACTGACGCCCCAGGGGCGGCAGTTCCTGGTCGACCTCACGGGCCGGTATACGGTGCCGCAGATCCTGATCGACGAGACCCCCATCGGCGGGTTCGACGAGCTGTCGGCGCTCAACCGGTCCGGCGAGCTCGACCGGCTCCTCGCCGCTTAACCGCGGCGCTCGGCCGCGGTCGGCACTCCACGAATCGAGGTGGCCGTGCGCACCGCGATGCGCACGGCCTGCTCGGCCAGGCGCGCGGCGACCGTCCCGACGCCGAACCCGCTGGCGGGGTGCGCGCCGCTGGCCAGCACGAACGTCACGTCGCCGTCGAGTGGCGTGTGCACCGGTGCGATCACCCGCGCGATGCCCGAGGAGGCCAGGCGCGCGACCTGCCCGGCCTCGGCCTTGGAGAGCCGCGCGTCGGTGAGCACGGCCACCAGGGTGGTGTTGCTGATCAGACGCGGATGGCTGGGCGCGACCTCGCTGCCCGCGCGGCGCGCGTCGACGAACCCGTCCGGATCCCGCCACGCCCCGGCCAGGACCCGTCCCTGCTCGTCGAGGACGTCCCCGACGGCGTTGACGACCACCAGCACCGCAACGCGGGTGCCGTCGAGGGCCTCGAGGGCGGCGGCGCCGAAGCCGCCCTTGCACCAGCCGTCGCGCCCGAGCAGCTTGCCGACCGTGGCCCCCGTACCGGCCCCGACGCTGCCGCATTCAGGCAGCACCTCGGCGGCCGTCGCGCAGGCGGCGTAGGCGTCGTCTGGTCCGGGATGACGCAGGTTGCCGGAGATGCCCAAGTCGAACACGACCGCGGCCGGCACGATCGGGATACGGGCGACGCCGACGTCGTAGCCGATCATCTGCTCCCGGCACCAGCGCACCACCCCCGCCGCAGCGTCCAGGCCGAACGCGCTGCCGCCGGACAGCAACAGCGCCGACACCTCGGCCAGCGGCGCCTGGGGCGCCAGCAGTTCGGTCTCGCGCGTACTCGGGCCCCCGCCACGGATGTCGACGGCCCCCACGGTGGCCGGCGGGGGGATGACCACGGTGCAGCCGGTCCCTGCGGCCGCCTCGGTCCAGTGCCCGACCCGGAAGCCGGCGGGCCACGCCGATCGCTCCGTCATGCCGAGACCTCCTTGCGCACCCGCCGCGGGCGCCGTGATCCGGTCGGCGCGGGCACGCCGCTCGGATCCGGCTGGCAACGGGGGCACCAGTACGTCCCACGCTGCCCCACGACTGTCTTGACGATGATGCTCCCACACCGCGGACACGGCTCGCCTTCGTGCAGATGTACGCGCAATTGCTCCTGCATGCGGCCGCGCTGCCCGAGGCCGTCGCGGTAGGTATCGATGGACGCGCCCCCTGCCGCGATCGCCGCAGTGAGCCGGTCACGGATCGCGCGATGCAGCGCCCGGTACTCGCGTTCGCGCAGCGCACCCGCCGGACACCGCGGGTGCACCCGCGCGGCAAACAGGGCCTCATCGGCGTACATGTTGCCCAGGCCCGCGATGAGGGCCTGGTTGAGCAGCGCGGACTTGATCGCCACCCGGCGGCCCCGCACCAGCTCCGCCAGGCGGCGGGCCGTGAACCGGTCGCCCAGCGGCTCGACCCCCAGGCGTCCTGCCCAGTAGGCCGCCTGATCGGTCCCGGCGGGGATCACCCACGCCCGGCCGAACCTGCGCGCATCGCCGAAGGTCAGGGTCGCCCCATCGTCGAACCACCAGACCGCGCGCAGATACCGCTCCTCGTCCGGCCCCGGCGCGGCCGGTCGCCAATGCAGGCGACCGGTCATCCGCAGGTGCAGCGCCAGCACCGCCCCGGATTCGAGCCCGAACAGCAGATACTTGCCCCGGCGCCCGACGGACGCGACGCGCTCCTCCACCAGGGACCTGACGAATGCCTCCGGCGCCGCCGGGGTGATCAGCAACGGATCGCTGATCTCAACGGCGGTGATCCGGCGACCGACCAGCCGCTCGGCCAGCTGGGCACGAATCGTCTCGACCTCGGGGAGCTCGGGCATCAGCGGGCCTCGGGTGCGCCGGCGGCGCCGACACCCGGCCCCACCTGAATGGCGCCGCGAAGCTGCCGGGCGCAGTCCTCGGCGAGCCAGGCGTCGCGCGCATGGATCATCGCGAGCGGCGCACCCACGCTCACCGGCTCCCCGACCTTGGACATCAGCTCGATCCCCACGGCGTGGTCCACCTGCTGGGACGGGTGCAGTCGGCCCGCGCCGAGCCGCCGGACCGCATCGCCGATCGCCCGGGCGTCAATCGCGCCGACCACGCCAGCGCGGTCGGCGGGTACCGGAACCCCGACCGGCGCGACGGCGAGCGCGTTGGGCGCGGTCCAAACCGCTGGGTTGCCGCCCTGCGCTTCCACCCAGCGCTCGGCCATTACCAGGGCCGACCCGTCCGAGAGGGCCGCATCGGCCCGCGCCGCGCCCTCGCCCAGCGGCACCGCCCCCGCCGCCTCGGCCAAGTCTCCCGCGATCCTGACGGCGACGCGACGCAGGTCGCCGGGCCCGCCGCCGCGCAGCACGTCGGCGGCCTCGCGCACCTCGAGGGCGTTGCCGACCATGCGCCCAAGCGGCTCGCGGATCGCGGTCACGATCGTGCGTACGTTGCGATCCCAACCCGCCGCCAGCCAGGTCATGAGCTCGGCGGTCTGGTGGGCCTCCTCGAGACTGGCGCAGGCCGCGCCCTCCCCCCAGGTGACCTCGAGCGCCAGCGCCTCGGCCCCGCCGGCCAGGGCCTTGCTCATGACCGATGCCGCGATCAGGTCCCGGTTGGCGACCGTCCCGGTTGCCTCGCGCAACGATGTCAAGCGCCCGTCCCCGGGCACCAGTCGCGGATTCTGGGCGATCACCGCACACCCCACGCGCTGGACCTGCCCGATGAACTCCCCCAGGTCGATGGTGGTCCGGTAGCCGGGAATCGCCTCCAGCTTGTCGATGGTGCCGCCCCAATGACCGAGCCCGCGGCGGCTCATCTTGGCCACCCGGACTCCCAGCGCCGCAGCCAGCGGCACCGCCACCAGGCTGACGTTGTCCCCGACGCCTCCGGTCGAATGCAGGTCCCCGGTCTGTCCGAGCGATGCCAGGTCCAGTCGCTCGCCGGAGGCGATCAGCGCCGACATCAGGCCTTGCGTGCTGTCGCGGTCGAGCCCGCGCGCCTGGGCGATCGCGCACCAAGCCGCCATCTGCGCATCGGGGGCGCCGTTGCTGAGCCAGCTGCGCACGAATCGCCGGATGCTGTCGGCGTCGACGTGCTCCCCCCGCCACGTGCGCTCGAGCAGCTCCAAAGGCGACAACGGTACGGCCATTGCAGGCGATGTTACAGACGGCTGGTATCGTGGCCTGCAGTGCGGTGCAGATATGTCAAGACCGTCGTCGCGCTCGGCGTTCTGGGGCTCGCAGGCGCGGCGCCAGCGGCCGCGCCGGTGCTCGGCGCCAGCGGCCCGACGCCGGTGCTCACCGGGCTGATCTCGCCGCGGACCGTCACCGCCCAACAGGGGCATGCGCGGTTCTTGGTGGGCGCCCGACTCTCGGTGCCGGCACGGTTTGTCGTGCGCATCACGCGCGTGGCGACCAACCGGGTGATCAAGACCGTCACCACGGCCGGGGTCCACCGGGCCGGCCGGGTGTTCCTGCTGGTGCAGGCCACCGACGGCCGCGGGTACCAGCTCCCGCCCGGCGCCTACACGGTCTTCCTCGGGGCGACCAGCGCCCACGGCCGCAACGCACGCGGGCACAGCTACGCGCTGACGCTTACCTACACCTCCCCGCGTGGCGTGCTCGACTGGGACACGATCCCCAACGATGCCGACATCCGCACGAGCCTGGGACTGCACACCTCGGTCGGGCAAGTGGTGGCGGCCGTGCCGCCGGGCAGTCCGGTCGCCGCGGCGGGCATCATGCGCGGCGACGTCATCACCAAGCTCAACGGCATCCCCGTCACGACGCCGGGCGGCCTTGCGCGGGCGACCCGCACACTGCCCGCCAGTACGCCGGTCCCGGTCGAGCTCCTGCGCGCCAGCGTCCTTGTGACCACGGCGCTCAGCGCGCCGCCCGACTGGACCCCACTCCCCGACCTGGCCACGCAGCTGGGCGCCGCGGCCGCGACGAAGGCCTTCGGATACGGCTACGCGCTCGCCAGCTACGACATCGCGATCGGGAACATCCCCGCCGCGACGAAGATCATCGCGGCGTGGTCGAAGACCAACGCCGCGTCCGCGACGGCGCAGATGGCCCGCGCCCAGCTCTCGGCCGCCGAACACAACCCATCGGGCGCGCTGGCATTCTGGTCGCGCGCGCTCGCCACCGACGGCGCGCTCTCCCAGGCCGCGTTCGGGCTGGGCATCGCCGAGGACGCGGTGGGCAACGACCCGGCCGCCGCCAATGCCTTCCTGCGCGCCGCGGCCCTGGATCCCGCAAGCGCCGCCGACCCGGCCTACGCCGCCCTCGCGCTCGAGCAGGCCCACCTGCCGTTCCTTGGGCTGGGACCGGCGGGTTCGGCGATCTCGATCGACCCGTCGGACCCGAACGCGCTTGCCGCGGCGGGGATCGCCGACATCCAGACCGGTCGGCGCGCCGCCGGCGTCGCGACCCTCCAGCGCGGCCTGCTGCTGACCGACGACCCCGCCCGCGCGCAGTTTCTGATCACGACGTTCCTCGAGCCGGCGGTCCCATGAGGGTCCGCGTCACGATCTCCGGGCGCCAGGGGCACCTGCAGGCCGGCTCGCGCCCCGGTGGGCCGGGTCCCGGCACCGGCACCGGTCCTGCCGATCCGGCCGCCCAACCGTTCGTAGGCGATCTCACCCGGCCCCGGCCCGCCCGCGCCTCGCCTGCGTCGCCGAGCAAACCGTCCCCCCGCAACGGGATCGTCATCTCCCCCGGCGTGGTCCGGGATCAGTCCCCGTGGAGGGTCTCATCGTCGTCGTCGGGGTGCGCTGCGCGGCGGCGCTGACGCGATGACCGGCGCAGGCGCGCGTGCATCCCGCGGCGCGCCGTGAACACCACGCTCCCGGTGCCGATGATCAGCCCGAGCCAGAACTCCCACGTGGCAAGCGGATTCCGGAAGAAGATCCCGACGATCAACAGCACACCGACCGCACACACGAGCGCCAGGGGCCGCTGGCGCGGCGGCGCAAGGTGTACAACCCACGGTGCGAGGACCGCGATCACCAGAATCACAATCGATGCCACGTACACGTCCCCCGACTGTGGAAGGTCATCTGTCCCAGCCGCAGACCCCGCCAGGACTGCCCGTCCGTCAATTGTTAGCCGCCGAGCCCTAAGTCCCTTCCCATGATCGTTGCCTGCGGAGTCCACGTGATGCCGGTCGTGGACGCGATCGGTACCCCGCGCCCGTCGTGCGTCGCCGGACTCGACGCCGACGGCGGCCTGGGACTGTTGACCCTGGTCGGCACCGACGATGAGCTTGTCGCCGCCGTGCCCGACGGCGTGCGGGTCGTCGCCGTCGACGCTCCGCTGGTGGTCCCCAACGCGGCCGGCCAGCGCCCCGTCGAACAACTGCTGGCCTGGCTCGATGCCCCGGCGTTCCCCAACTCGGTGACCCGGCTGACCCAGGTGTATGGGGGCCTGCGCGGGGTCGGCCTGCGGGAGCGCCTCGCCGGGCACTCGGCGCGCCTTGTCGAGGCGCTTCCGGAGCTGATCCTGCGTGAGCTGGCCTGGGAGGCCGGCCATCCGCCGACTGCCGCAGCACTCCCGCTGGCCGAGTACCGGGCCGCCTGGCTCGGCGTCCGGGCGCCACGGTACCGCCCAAAGGGCCGGGGTCGCGCGCGGGCGGCGGGCCGTGCGCCGGCCGCGGCCCTGCTGGCCGGGGTCATCGACCTCGGCGACTGGCTGCCGGTCGCCGATCCCGATGACTGGCAGGCCATCGCTGATGCCGCCCGCCTCGACGCGCTGGCCTGCGCATATGCGGCGTGGCGTCTGCTGACGATGCCCGAGCAGACCCTCCTGCTCGGCGATCCCGCCGCGCCCCTCGCCGTCCCGGCCGACGCCAACCTGCGCGCGCGTGCTGGCCTGCACGTGGCGCGCCTGGCGGGCGGGGGCTAGCGCGGCACGACGCTCAGCGCCGCGGCGGTCTGCTCGGCGGCGTCCACGGCCGCGCACAGGTCGGCCTTCGACGCGTATGGGCGGCTCTCGATCCAGCGCACCGGCACCGACAGATCGAGGCGCTCGTCGGCAAATGGCCAGGGATCGACTTCACAGGCGTCGGCACCACGGGGGCGCAGCCGGATGTCGATGCCGGGATCGCCGACCTGCCGCGGCACCTGCGGCAGGACCCACTCCTGCGCGTCAGCCAGGCCGTTCCAGCACAGGTACAACGACAGGACATCCCAGGCCTGCAGGAGCCGGTAGGCGGCCCACGCCCATGCCTCCAGGGCGGCCCCGTCGCCGATCGTGGCGCGCAGCTCGGCCTGCAGCCGCTCCTGATCGCGCAGAAAGGCCTGCTCGTAGACCGGCCGGTCGTCCCGCGCAGGGCACGGGCCGTCGAGGCCCATCCGCTTTTCATACAGGCCCTGGCCGTGCATGCTGGCGAGCAGACCGACGTGTGCCCCGCGGACGACGGCCTCGGCGATCCCCAGCTCGTACATCGGCGCATGGATCGACCGCTCGAGATCCGTGAAGTTGACCGGATACCCGTCCGCATCCACGTGCGGTTCCGCATCCTGGCCGCGCCAGCCCTCGTCGTGGCACTCGGCGACCTCGATCAGCGGCTCGTAGGGCTCGGGTCGCAGGAAGGTCGCGTTGCCCCACGCGCGCGCCATGACCCCGCACTGGGCCTGATGGTCGACCTGGCGAACGAGTCGCAAGCGCGTGCCGGCGCGCAGGACGATCATCGCCGCCGACCCGGGCCTTGCCGCGCTCATCGCCCTAGATCCCGAGCGCACGGGCGGTCTGCAGCAGGCCCACGAGCGTCTTGGCGTCGCGGACGCGGGTGATCAGCGACGGCAGCTGGGACAGTGGCACGCGGACGATCTCGATCTCCTCCTCGGGGATCGGCGGCACGTCGCTGGGGCGCAGGTCGGAGGCGATGAACAGGTGGATGAACTCCGTGAGCATGGCCGGAGCGGTGTAGAACCCGCCCAGGTAGCTCCATTGGGCGGCGTCGCGGCCAACCTCTTCGGCCAACTCGCGGGTCGCTGCCGCCTGCGGATCCTCGCCCGGCGCATCGAGCTTGCCGGCCGGCAGCTCCAACATCAGCTCCTCGACCGCCTCCCGCGGCTGCCGGACCATGAGCAGGTGGTCATCCTCGATCGGCACCATCACGACCGCTCCGTAGTGATCGAGCACCTCGCGGCGGACCACCAGGCCGCTCGCCCGGCGGTAGTGCGAGACCCGCAGCCGGACGATCTCGCCGTCGTAGATCGGCTCGGTGGCCACGGGCCCGTCCAGGAGCCCCTCCGGGGGCTGGGTCACGGCTCCGAGGAACCTTTGCGCGTCGCTCATGCGCTGACCGCCTCATCCATGATCGCCCGCGTCACGGCCACCATCGTCTCAAGGTCCGCCACCCAAATCGACTCATCGGCGGTGTGCACGTCGAGCATCGCGTTGCACAGATTCACGGCCGGGAATCCCTTGCGCACCAGGGCGTTGACATCCGAACCGCCCCCGCCGGCCGCGTGTTCGGGGGCGATCCCGACCCGGGCGAGCGCCCGCTCGGCGAGCACGACCTGCGGATCGCTGGCCCGCAGCCGGTAGCCGGCGTATTGGGTCTCGACCCGGCATTCCAGATCGCACCCGCCCGCGACCGCGGCCCCGGTCAGGGCGTCCATCATCCGCGTAATCTGGCCGGCGAGGCGCTCCGGATCCCGGCTGCGCGCCTCGGCGACCAGCTCGCAGCGCGGCGCGACGACGTTGGTCGCCTCCCCGCCGGTGATGATGCCGACGTTCGCCGTCGTCTGGTCGTCGATGCGGCCCAGTGACATGCGCGCAATCGCCTGCGCGGCGGCGGTGATCGCGCTGTGACCATCCTCGGGCTGCATGCCGGCATGCGCGGCCCTGCCGATGAACGTGGCGGTGATCCGCTTGTGCCACGGGGCCGACGTGATGATCCGTCCGATGGGACCGGCGTGGTCGAACACGAAGCCGACCTCGGCGGCCAGCACCGAGGGATCGAAGCCGGCCGCGCCCCGCAGGCCGACCTCCTCGCACGGGGTCAGCAGGATCTCGATGCCCGCATGCCGCGCCCCGTCACGCAGCAGCTGGCGCACCGCCACGATCATCGCGGCGATGGCGGCCTTGTCGTCGCCGCCGAGGATTGCCTCGTGGCGATTGGTCAACCTCCCGCCCTCGCGCAGCTCGACCTCGATCGCCCCGGTCACCGGGACGGTGTCCAGGTGCGCGCACAGCAGCACCGGCGTGCCGGGCGCGGTGGCCGGCAGGCACCCGAGCAGGTTTCCGCACCCTGCGCCGATCCGGGTTCCCACGTCGTCCTCGGTGACCGCGCAGCCCAGCGCCTCGAGCTCGCGTCGGGCCCGCGCTGCGACCTGCCCCTCGCGGTATGAGGGCGAGGGGATCTCGCACAGCTCGACCAGCAGCTGAGCCACCTCGGGCAGCTCAGCGGACGCGGTGCTCACGCCTGGGTGACCGAGACCGCCGCGCCGTCGACCTCCGCGCCGCCGCGGTCCGGCGCCGCTGCGACGTCGCCCGCGCGAGCGCGGCCCCGACGAACTCGCGAAACAGCGGCTGCGGACGCGTCGGCCGGCTCTTGAACTCGGGGTGGAACTGGGAGGCGCACGAACCACGGGTGCTCGCGGATCTCGATGCACTCGACCAGGCGCTCGTCGGGCGAGGTCCCGGACACCACCAGGCCGGCCTCCTCGATCTGCGGGCGCAGGACCGGTGTTGACCTCGTAGCGGTGGCGGTGGCGCTCGTAGATGACCGCCTCGCCGTAGAGCTCGGGCCGCGCGCGTCCCGGCGTGCAGCTCGACCGGGTCGGCGCCGAGGCGCATCGTGCCGCCCAGCTCCGCGACCTCCTTCTGCTCCGGCAGCAGGTCGATGACCGGGAACGGCGTCTCGGGGTCGAACTCGGTCGAGTTGGCGCCGCTCCATGCCGCGCACGTTGCGCGCGAACTCGATCACCGCCACCTGCATCCCGAGGCAGATCCCCAGATACGGCATGCAGCCGCTCGCGGGCGTACCGCGCGGCGGCGATCTTGCCCTCGATGCCGCGCCGCCGAAGCCGCCGGGGACCAGGATGCCGTCGGCGTCGGCCGAGCGCGCGCCTCCAGGTCGTCGGCTCGAGGTCTCGGAGTCGATCCAGTCGATCTCCACCTCGACGCCGTGGAAGATGCCGCGTGCTGAGCGCCTCGGCGACCGACAGGTAGGCGTCCCGCAGCTGCGACGTACTTGCCGACCAGCGCGATCCGCACCATGCCCTCGCAGTGCGCGCGATGCGCTCGACCAGCTCGCGCCACTCGCCAAGGTCGGGCCGGACGCCTCGGCAGGCCGAGCCGCTCGAAGACCGACGTCGTCGACGCCCTCGCCTCGCAGGCCGAGCGGCACCTTGTAGATGTCGTCGACGTCGCCCGCCGAGACGACCGCCTCCTGGGCATGCTCGCGAACAGGGCGATCTTCTTGCGGATCGTCGGTGATAGCGCGGTCTCGGAGCGGCACACCAGCACGTCCGGCTCGATGCCGATGCGCCGCAGCTCGTTGACCGAGTGCTGGGTCGGCTTGGTCTTGAGCTCGCCGCGTGGCTCGATGTACGGCACGAGCGTCAGGTGGATGAACGCAGCGTTCTCGCGGCCGACGTCGATGGGCAGCTGGCGGATCGCCTCGAGGAACGGCAGCGACTCGATGTCGCCGACCGTGCCGCCGATCTCGGCGATCACGACGTCGACGTCGCCGGACTCGGCGACCAGCGCGGATCCGCCGCTTGATCTCGTCGGTGATGTGCGGCACGACCTGCACGGTGGCCCCGAGGTAGTCGCCGCGGCGCTCGCGGCTTGATGACCGTGTCGTAGACGCCGCCGGTGGTGACGTTCGAGGCGCGGGTCAGGTTCTCGTCGGTGAAGCGCTCGTAGTGGCCGAGGTCCAGGTCGGTCTCGGCGCCGTCTTCGGTGACGAACACCTCGCCGTGCTGGTACGGGCTCATCGTGCCCGGGATCGACGTTGATGTAGGGGTCGCACTTCTGGAAGAAGACCTTCCAGCCGCGGGCCTTGAGCAGCGTTCCGAGGGATGCCGCGGTGATCCCCTTCCCAAGCCCGGACACCACGCCCCCGGTGACGAACACATACTTGACGGGGTGGTCGCTCACGAGATCTCCTCGGTCGATCAGCGCTGAACCGACGATACACCAGGCCGGCCACGGCACGACCGTGCGGGACCCCGCAGCCGGCTCGACCGCGAGGTCGCGTGCCCGCAGGCGCCGCGGTGCGCACATCATCCCTTAACACCGGCCTCTGCCGGCACTTAGGTCGCTCACAGCCGGGGTCCAGCTCGCCCACCTACCGTGTTCAGGCACATGTGGTGCCGGACGGCCGTCGCGCGATCGCGCCGACAGATTCCGGCACGTGCGCCCAGGAGCCCAGCGTGATCGATTGGAACACCCGTGTTGTGGAATGGCAGGATGTGGCGGCCAGCCCTGCGTTCCAGCGGCTGGCCGATCACGTCCTCGCCGCAGCCAATCCGACCGCCGAGGACCGCGCCATCGATCTCGGTGCCGGGACGGGGCTGCTGACCCTCCGGCTTGCCAGCACCGCGGGCGACGTCCTCGCCGTCGACGCGGCGCCGTCGATGGTCGCCCACCTGCGGGCCGTGTGCCAGCGCACTGCACTCGACCACGTCGCGTGCGAGATCGCGGACCTCCGCGCGCTCCCCCTGCCGGACCACTCCCGGACGCTGGCGGTCTCGAACTACGTGTTTCACCACCTCGATCACGCCGGCAAGCAGCGCGCGCTGGCCGAACTCGCCCGCGTGCTGGTCCCCGGCGGCCGCGTCGTCATCTGCGACATGATGTTCGGGCTCTCGCTGCGCGCCCGCGACCGCCGCATCATCCTCGACAAGGTGCGCGTGGTCGCCCGACGCGGACCGGCCGGGATCGTGCGCATCATGCGCAACGCCGGGCGCATCGCGAGCGGGACCTGGGAGCACCCTGAACGTCCCGAGACGTGGCGGGAACTGCTGAGCCACGCCGGGTTTGTCGGCGTGACAACCTTCGAGCTCGGTAACGAAGCCGGCCTGGTGGTTGCGCGCACTCCCGCCTAGCGCGCCGGCGGGATGAGCTCCCCGCACCACCCGCCTCGGGCCGCACCGGCTGGGGGGCGCTGATCCTCGGCGCCGCCGTGGTCGGCATGCTCGCCGTCGCCCTTGCGCTCCGCACGGGCGCATCGGCCCGTCCTGCGCCATCCACGCCAGCCCCACGGGGAGCTGTCCGGGCCGGCACCAGCTGGCTTGCCGCGCCGCTGCCGGCGGCGGCGTTGGTGGCGACGGGTACCCCGCTGCGCTTTGGGGAATCGGTCGCAGCATCGTCGGGGTCACTTGAGGTCGCGGCGGCGACGACCTGGGGACCAACCATGGCGGCGGTGGCCACCTGGCGGCGCACCCAAGGGCACCCTTGGGGTCCCGCCCAGGTGCTGCTCCCCCCGGGCTTTCGGCGCGGCTACGACCCGTCGGCAGCCACGTTGACCGACGGCACGATCGTCGTCACGACAGGCGTCGACCTGAACCTGCGCCCGTACTGCCTCGACGGCGGCTCGGTCGCCCTGACGCGGATCTCGCCAGCGGGCGTGTCGGTGCCCGTCCTGGTCGACGATCAGCGGCACGCGTCCGGATTCGATGATCGTCCGACCGTCGCCGCCGGCGCGGGCACGGAGGTGTGGGCCGGATGGTCGCGCGGGACACACGCGGCGTCGTGCGATCTGATCGGTGCCGACGATCAGATCCACGTCGCGCTCTCCAGCGATGGCGGCCGCACCTTCGGGCCCAGCACGACGATCGGCGCCTCAGGCGCAAACTTCGGCGTCCAGATCGCGCCCACCGGCCCGCAGGCCGCGGACGTCGCCTGGGCCCAAGTGAGCGCATCGGGCACCTTCAGGATCCTGGCGACGCGGATTACCGACCGCACGCACGTGAGTCCGACGATCCTTGTCGGTTCCGGGACCGCGTTGCCGGCCCAGCTTCCGGGCGCGAGCTTCCCTGCGTTCACCGTCCCCACGATGACCTTGATCGCCGGCCGGCCCGCGCTCGCCTGGGCCGCCTGGCTGGGCGGGCGAGGTGTCATCCAACTCGCCCTCGCGGCCCCCTCGGGGTCGGGCTGGGTCCGGCGCACGATCACCCCGGCTGCCGGTGTCGACGATCTGCTGCCGGCCCTCGGCAGCGCCCGGGCAGGGGCGGCGGTCCTCCTGACGGCCAGTCACCGGCGCAGCGATGATGCCGTCAGCTACCAGGTCCGGCGCGTGGGGCTCGATCCGGCGGGCCGCATGGTTGCCCTCGGGTCACCGCGCACCGTCCTGGCTGGCCCTGCCGGGCCCGGTTACCGCGAGCTGGGCGAGTCACTGCAGATCTCGGATGCCGCGGCCGCAAGCACCACGGCGCTGGTGGCCGGCGGCGCCCGCGCGTCGCGGATCTGGAGCCTGAGCTGGGCCCGCTGAGCAGCTCGCCGGCGGCGCCGGTCGGATCACGACGGCAGGGCGGCGCCATCTCGACCGCGCGGGGCGTCACGCAGCAGCTGCGCGGCGTGCTGCCGTGCACCGGGATCGTCATCGCGGACCCCGAGCATCCGACACAGCTCCGCGATCCGCGCCTCACCGACCACCTCGCTGATGTGCGTGCGGGCGACGCCGTCCTCGCTCACACCCTTGTCCAGGACAAACTGCGCCTGGGCCGCCGCCGCGACCTGCGCGAGGTGGGTGATCGCCAACGTTTGGGTCACGCGCCCGAGCGCCGCCAGCCGACCCGCGACGGCCGTCGCGGTAACGCCGCCGATCCCGGCGTCGATCTCGTCGAACACCCAGGTCGCCGCGTCCGCGCCGGCGCTCAGCCCGTGGAGCGCCAACAGGACCCGCGAGAGCTCCCCGCCCGATGCGGCATCGCCCAGCGGGGCCTCGGCCAGACCCGGGTTGGGCTGGACGAAGATCGTCGCCGTGTCGGAGCCCAGCGGGTCGTCTGCGCCGACGACCTCGACGCGCACGCGCGCCGCCGGCATCGCCAGCTCGACGAGCGCCTCCCGCAGCGCCTCGGCGAGCACCGCCGCGCCGGCCACCCGCAGCCCGCGCAGTTCCTCGGCGAGCGCCGCCGCATGATCGACGAGCGCCCCTTGCTCGGTCGCGTACCGCTCCTGGCCCTCATCGGCCGCCGCGATGACCGCAAGCTCGGCGCGGGCCGCATCGGCCCAGCCGTCGATGCCCTCGGGCTCCGTGCCGGCGCGCCGGGCCAGGCGGGCGAACTGCTCCAGCCGCCCTTCGAGCACGTCGATCCGGCCCGGTTCGGCATCGAGGCCGTCGAGGTAGCCCCGCAGCTGGACCGCGGCCTCGCCGATGAGCGCCTGTGCCTCGCCCAGGAGCTCCGACGCGGGTGCCAGCAGCGGGTCGAGGTCGATGACCTCCCCGACCGCGCGCTGCGCCCGGCCGACCAGCTCGCGTGCGCCGGCCTCCTGATCGGTCGGTGCGATCGCCTCGGCGGCGAGCGCGGCGGCGCGGGCGAGGCGATCGGCGTGACGGACCCGTTCGCGCTCGGCAATCAGCTGCGCGTACTCGCCCTCAAGCGGGGCCAGCGCGTCGACCGCCCCAACGAGCTCGGCGAGCTCCTCCCGACGGCGCATCAGCGCCTGGTGGTCCGCCATCGCGCGCTCATGGGCACGCGCACGCGCACGGATCTCCCGCCGCAGGCGGGCAAGCTCGGTTGACCGGGAGACCGCGTCCGGCCCGCAGAACCGATCGAGGGCCGCCAGCTGCGCCCGCGGTGAGCTCAGCGTCCGTTGATCACCCTGCCCGGAGAACCGCACCAGGTGGCCGACCAACGCGCCGACCGCCGCCCGCGGGGCCACCGTCCCGTCGACCAGCGTGCGGCTGCGGCCATCGGCCGGGATCCGGCGCGTCACGGTGAACTGCTCGGCGTCATCGACCAGCTCCCGCAGCCCCGCGGCCGGATCGTCCTCGTCGAGCTCCTCCCAGAAGTCGGCGGGGACGTGAAACTCCGCCTGCACGAGCGCCTGACGGTGCCCGGGCCGCACGACGCCCGCATCCGCGGGCGCCCCGCCGAGCAGCCCGATGGCATTGGTCAACACCGTCTTGCCCGCACCGGTCTCGCCGGTGAACACGCTCAGACCGGGCCCGAACTCGAGCTCGGCCCGCTCGATCACCACGAGCCCGTGAATCTCCAACGAGCGGATCACGCGCCTACCCCCGTCCGAACTTCTCCCGGTAGCGGCGGAAGAACGAGGCCTCCGGAAAGATGGCCAGGTGCACGTCCGGGCCGCCCAGGCCCACCGTGATCTGGCGCCCGGGGGCGAGACTGCCGACCTTCGCTCCGTCCGTCAGCACGTCGCAGTCGCCCCAGATCGCCGAATTGGTGACCACCAGCTGCTCCTCCGGCGCGATCACCAGCGGACGGGTGTCCAGGTGGTGCCCGGCTAGGAAGCTCAGCACGAAGCACCGCACCCGCCAGCTGACCGTCGGCCCGCCGGCCGCCAGGTTGTAGGCGGTCGAGCCGACCGGTGTCGAACAGACCACGCCGTCGCAGCGGACCGTGGCGACCTTCTCGCCGTCGATGGCGAATGACAGGTCCGCGATGCGGGTCTCCCCGCTGCGCACGAGCGCCAGGTCGTTGACGGCCCGGACCGATCCGTCGCTCCAGTCCACCGTCAGTGACGGCAAGGACAGCACCGAGTACTCACCGCGCAACGCCCGCCGCAGCCCGTGCTCCAGGTCGTCCCGCTCGACCGAGCACAGGAACCCCACCCGGCCGAAGTTGATCCCGAGCACCGGGGTGTCGGCACCGGCCTCGCGGGCGAGGGCGCGCAGCATCGACCCGTCGCCGCCGAGCACCACGATCAGGTCCTCCCCGGAGGCGCGCATGGTCACGTCCTCGCTGGAGACGTACTGATCCAGGCGCGGATGCTTGGCGACCTCGACCGGCGGGACCAGCACCTCGATCCCCGACTCCTCGAGGATGGCGAGCACCGAGTCCAGCGCCCCGCTGGTCTGACCCGGGGCCCGGTGGGTCAGCAGCAGCACTCGCTCGACGGGGACATTGGCGGGCACGATCGGGATCGGACGGTTCGGTTCGGTCATGTGATCTCCGGAGGATGACCGACGGCGACCGCCGCGGCAATCCGCTGATCGATGTCGGGCGCCGGGGCAGTGCCGGCCGCTGCACACGCAAGCAAAAATACTTCCCGATTGCCCTTGGGGCCGGGAACGCCGCTGTCGGCGGCGTCGCGCACCACCCCGCCGGCGGCCGAGATCGCGTCGGCGACCCGGTGCACGGCCGCCTCCCGCACGTCCGGATCGCGCACCACGCCGGAGGACCCGACATGCTGCCGACCGGCCTCGAACTGCGGCTTGACCATGATCAGCGCCCGCCACCCGGGCGCCAGGCAGGGCGCGACCGCCGACCACACCAAGGCGGTCGAGATGAAGGCGAGGTCGCAGACGACCAGGTCGGGCGCATACGGCAGCGTCTCGGGCGTCAGGTGGCGGGCGTTGGTGCGTTCCAGCACGTGCACGCGCGGGTCGTGGCGCAGCCGCCAGTCGAGCTGGCCGTAGCCGACATCCAGCGCGATCACCTGCGCCGCCCCGCGCCGCAGCAGGCAATCGGTAAAGCCGCCCGTCGAGGCCCCCAGATCGAGGGCGCGGGCCCCGGTGACATCGAGCCCGAACGCGTCCAGCGCATTGGCGAGCTTGAGGCCTCCGCGTGAGACGTACTCCGGCCCCGCGTCGATCTCGATCTGTCGCCCCTCGTCGACCGGCATCCCGGGCTTGTCACGGACCTCGCCGTCGACGCGCACCCGACCGGCCAGGACCGCGGCCTGCGCGCGTGCGCGCGTTGGCGCGAGCCCGCGCTCGACGAGCGCGATATCTAGGCGCGACCGCGGCATGCCCTGGGGATGATAGCCCCGGTGCCGACCCGCACCCCACGCGCCGTGTGCCGGCTAGACCGAGCTCGCGACCCCGCGCCCGCTGCGCGAGAGCTCGGCGACGACCCGGCTGGCGATCTCCTCGGGGCCGAGGCCGGCCTGGGTGAGCAGCAGATCGCGCCGGCCGTGGTCGACGAACCGGTCGGGCAGGCCCAGCACGAGCGTGCGCGAGCGCATCTCGGCGATCTCCTCGAGCACGGCCGAGCCGAAGCCACCGTGTGCGGCGTGGTCTTCGATCGTCACCACCAGCTCGTGGCGGGCGGCCAACTGGCGCATCAGGTCACCGTCCAGCGGCCGGACGAACCGTGCGTTGACGACCGTCGGAGTGATCCCCGCCTGGTCGCGCAGCCGCGCCGCCGCGGCGCGGGCCAACTGGCTGCCGTAGCCGTAGCCCACCAGCGCCACACGCTCGCCCGATTCGATGACCTGTCCGACGCCGATCGGCAACACCTCCGGATAATCGGGCAGGGGTACGCCGATCCCGGCCCCGCGCGGATACCGGATCGCGACGGGTCCGTCGACGCGCAAGGCGGTGTGCAGCATCGAGACCAGCTCGGCCTCATCTTCGGGCGCCATCACGGTCATGTTCGGGATGCTGCGCAGGTAGGCGATATCGAGTATGCCGTGATGGGTCGCGCCGTCGTCGCCGACCAGGCCGCCGCGATCGATCGCAAACACGACCGGCAGATTCTGCAGCGCGACGTCGTGCACGATCGGGTCGAACGCGCGCTGCAGGAAGGTCGAGTACATCGCCACCACCGGCCGCATGCCGGCGATGGCCAGCCCGCAGGCGAACACGACGCCGTGCTGTTCGGCGATGCCCACGTCGTAGGTGCGCTCGGGAAAGCGCGCGTTCATGTGCTGCATCCCGGTGCCCTTGAGCATCGCGGCCGTGATCCCAACGACGCGCGGGTCCCGCTCGGCCTCGGCGACCATCGCCTTGCCGAACACCTCGGTGTAGTTCGGCGGGGCCGGCTTGGCGGCGGAGGCGGCCTTGCCCGAGGCCGGGTTGAACGGGGTGGCCCCGTGCATCGCCTCGCCGTCGGCCTCGGCGGGCTCATAGCCCTTGCCCTTGGTGGTCTTGACGTGTACCAGCACCGGCCGGTCGCGCCGGACCGCCAGGCGGATCGCACCGCGCACGGTCTCGACGTCATGCCCGTCGAACGGCCCCATGTAGGCGAACCCGAGCGCCTCGAACAGGGCGCCCGACTCGAACCACAGCGCCTTGGTGGCGTCCCGCAGGCCGGTCCCGACCGCATCACCGCCGGGCACGCGCGCCAGGCCGCGCTCGAGCTCCTCGCGGACCCGGGTGATCGTGGAGTCCACGCGCGCGCGCTGCAGCATCCGCGACATCGCCCCGACGTTCTGGGAGATGCTCATCCCATTGTCGTTAAGCACGACGACCACCGGCGCGCCGAGCTCACCGGCCTGGTTCATGCCCTCGTAGGCCATCCCGCCGGTCATCGCCCCGTCGCCGATCACGCAGACCACCGCGCCCCGGCGGCCACCCTTGCGCCGCTCGACCTCCGCGAGCCCGACCGCATAGCTGATCGACGTGGAGGCGTGGCCGGCGCCCATCACGTCGTGCTCGCTCTCGCTGCGCTTGAGGAACCCCGACAGGCCGCCCTGCTGACGCAAGGTCGGGAACTCGGCCAGTCGCCCGGTCAGCAGCTTGTGCCCGTAGGCCTGGTGGCCGACGTCCCAGATGATCTTGTCGCGGGGGCTCTCCAGCTCACAGTGCAGCGCCACCGTGAGCTCGACCGTGCCGAGGCTCGCGCCCAGGTGCCCGCCCGTCTGGGAGACCGTCGTAATGATCGCCTCACGCATCTCGGCCGCGAGCGCGGCAAGCTGCTCATCGCTCATGTCGCGCAGATCCGCGGGGCCCTCGAGGCCGGCGAGGATCGGGTAGTTGACCTGCGGGTCGTCGCTCATTCCGCAGATCCTAGACAACAATGCGCGCAACGCCACCCCCCGACGCGTCGCAGACGCCGGCGCGCCGGTCCGTGCGCGACAGCGCTGGTCGATGCGTCCGTTCCGGGCAGTAGAGTTGTCTCACCGTGTTGCACGCGTTCGACCTCCGGAGCCACTCGTGAGCGCAGCGCCGCCCGCTCCCAGCTCCGCCGACGAGCCGGGCCCCGATGACGAGGCGTTGCTCGCCGCCCTCGCGGCACCCGGGCTGACCGAGCGCTTGGCCGTCCACTACCGGCCGATCGTCACCCTGACCACCGGTGTGGTCGCCAGTATCGCCGCACGCATCCGGTTCACCGATCCGGTCCTCGCGCAGGCCCCGCCCAAGCGGGTGGTGCAGCTGGCCGAGCAGACCGGCGCGATCGTGCCGATCGGGGCCTGGATGATCCGCGAGGCCGTCCTCGAGCTGGCGACGATCCTGCAGGCACCCCGCCCGGAGGGCCCGGTGGGCCTGTCGGTGAAGGTCGCCATGCCCGAGCTCGCCGACGCGGGGTTTGCCCCGCGCGTCGCCGAAGCGCTGACCTCCAGCGGGGTCAGCCCGGACGTCTTGGTGCTCGAGCTCACCCATCCGCCCGAGGCCGAGTCCCCCGAGGTCGCCGCCAACCTGCAGATGCTGCGCGACATGGGCGTCATGCTCGCCGTTGACGAATCGTCCATGGGGCCAGAGGCCATCACCCAGCTGCGCACGTTGCGCATCGGCGAGATGCGCATCGCGCCGGAGATCTGCCACGGCGCACCGGTCAACGCCGATGACCGCGCGACGCTGGCGTCGATCGTCGGCCTGGCCCGCGCGCTCGGCGTGGTCACCGTGGCCACCGGCATCCAGAACGCCGAGCAGTTCGAGACCGCCCGCAGCCTCGGCGTCGACCGGGCCCAGGGGGCGCTGCTCGGCTCCCCGGTGCCGCTGGCCGAGCTGATGGCCTGGATGAAGCCGCGCTAGATGATTGATTCCACGCCCTCAGGCGACGTAGTCGACCAGGGCACGGCTCGGACGTCCCAGCTGGTGGTTGAGGCTGATGCAGGCGGCAAGGGCC
Organism: uncultured Thermoleophilia bacterium; assembly: GCA_963768285.1. Taxonomy (GTDB): domain Bacteria; phylum Actinomycetota; class Thermoleophilia; order Miltoncostaeales; family Miltoncostaeaceae; genus CAITWD01. The sequence goes on along the minus strand of CAVYHI010000018.1, from coordinate 63,246 downwards.
AAGAAGCGCATGGCGATGCGCTCCCTGACGCCCGCAAGGGTGCGCCCGCCGTGGCGCTCCAAGGTCAGGATGTCCTTGGGAGGTCCAAAAGATCGACTCGATCCGCTGTCGGATCGGGGCCAGGCGCAGACCGGAACCGGGCTCGTCGCCGCGCACGGGCCGCACGATCCGGGCCCCCAGCCGGCGCACGCCGGCGGCGAACTGGCGACCCGCGTAGCCCTTGTCGCCGATGAGCGTCAGCGCATCCGGGCGGCACATGCGCCCCACCAGCTCCAAGCCCACCTCGCGCTCATCGCGCGAGGGATGAGCCAAGGCGAAGGCGCGCGGGGTGCCGTCGGTGGCGAAGATCGCATGCAGGCGAAATCCCCAGAACCAGCGCGTGTGCGAGGGGCAGTAGCCGTAGCCGGCCGCATCCGCCAGCGCCGAGCGCTTGACCGTCTCGCGGCTTCTGGCGCACTCGACCGGGGTGGAGTCGACAAGGGCCAGATCATCGACGAAACCCGGGCTCATGCCGGCAAACACGCCCGTCAGCCACTCGATCGCCTCGGCCAGCCGGCGGCGGCGCTTGTGGTAGCCAGACTGGCCGGGAAGGCGCGGGAACAGGTGCGACAGGCGCCGGGCGGCCACCTTCAAGAAGCGCCGGTCGGATGGGATCCCCATCACGGCCTGGGCCACCGCCAAGGCGACGACCTCCGCGTCGGTCACCCGACGCCTGGCATTTGCGACCGATTCGGGCAGGAGATCGTCGGCCGTGCAATAAACGGCCGTGCAGAGCAGGTCGAGGTCGGCGTCCATCGAGGCCTCCGGGTCGGCGATGCATTGAGCACCGCCGACTTCGGCCTGCCTGCCACAAACCCCTACGCCACGGTGATCGCCGTGGAATCACTCATCTAGGCGCCCGGCGCGCTCGGCGCCTCCGGCGGACCCGCATCTGCGGCAGCGCGCCCGCCGCCGCGCACGTCGGCAAGCAGCACCGACACCCGCTGGGCGATCTCGAGCGCCTCGTCGGCCAGATCCCGCAGCCGCTCCGGTGTCAGGCCGTCGGCCTCGAGCAGCTGCGCGAGCGCCTCCAGCCGCGCGACCTCGTCGGCGAGGCTCGCGGGCGGCTCGGGCGCGCTCATGCGGTCACCTCCGGCGGCCGGACGTCCTGGGCGATGCGCCCGAGGATCCCGTTGACAAACGGCGGGGCTTCGGTACCGCAGTAGAGCTTGGCCAGCTCGACGGCCTCGTTGATCGAGACCGCGGCGGGAATCTCCGGCCAGTCGAGCAGCTCGTGCACGGCGACCCGGAGGATGTTGCGCTCAAGCGGGGCGATCCGCTCGACGGTCCACCCTGACGCGGCCCCGCTGATCAGCGCGTCGATCGAGGCGGCATCGACCGTGACGCCATCGACCAGGGCGCGGGTGAACTCGTCGATCGCGCGCCGCCGATCCCGCTCCAGGTTGGCGATCAGCTCGTCCATCGGCAGCCCGGTCACGTCGTGCTGATACAGCAGCACGACCGCCTGCGTGCGCCCGGCCCGCCGCCCCTCCTGGCCCGGGGTCCGGCCCGCGGTGCTCATACCGCCCGGTGGTCCAGCGAGGGCAACAGGTGCCCGCGCTCGGTGAGGTACGCGGTCGTGTACCGCCCGTCCATGAACGCCGGCTCGCGGACGATGTCCCGGAACAGCCCCAGCGTCGTCGGCACCCCGTCGACCTCCGCCTCATCGAGCGCACGACGCAGCCGCGCCACCGCGCGCGGGCGGTCGGCGCCCCAGACGCACAGCTTGGCGATCAGCGAGTCGTAGTTGGGCGGGATGCTGACGCCCGGCGCGCAGAAGGTGTCTACCCGCACGCCGGGCCCGCCGGGCATCCGGAACTCACGCAGCCGACCCGCACTCGGCCGAAAGCCCTGGGCGGGGTCTTCGGCATTCACCCGCACCTCGATCGCGTGGCCGATGGCCGGCACGACCCCGGTGCGCGACAGCACCTGGCCCTCCGCCACCCGCAGCTGCTCGGCGACGAGGTCGAGCCCCGAGACCAGCTCGGTCACCGGATGCTCGACCTGCAGCCGCGCGTTCAGCTCGAGGAAGAAGAAGTTCGCGTCGGCGTCCACCAGGAACTCGAACGTGCCGGCGCTGCGGTAGCCCCAGGCGCGTGTGGCGCGGGCGCAGGCCTCGTGCATCGCGGTGCGGGTCACCTCGGGCAGATGCGGGGCGGGGGCCTCCTCGACCAGCTTCTGGTGCCGGCGTTGAATCGAGCACTCGCGGTCGCCGGCGACCAACACCCCGCCCAGGCCGTCGGCCAGGACCTGGACCTCGACGTGGCGGGCCCCGTCGAGCAGACGCTCCACGTAGAGCCCGCCGTCGCCGAAGGCGGCGATCGCCTCGCGCTGGGCGATGTCGAACGCCGCCGGCAGCTCGTCGGGCGATTCGACGCGCCGCATGCCACGACCACCGCCCCCGGCGGCGGCCTTGAGCAGGACGGGAAACCCGGCCCGCTCGGCGGCCGCGGTCGCCTCGGGAAGCCCCGAGACCGCCCCGTCGGAGCCCTCGAGCACGGGCAGCCCCACCTCGCGGGCCGCCTGCTTGGCCTGGACCTTGTCGCCCATGCGCTCCATGACCTCCGGCGACGGCCCGACGAACACCAGACCCGAATCCGCGCACGCACGGGCGAATCCGGCGTTCTCGGCGAGAAAGCCGTACCCGGGATGCACATGGGTGCAGCCGGTGATCTCCCCCGCCGCCACCACGTTCGAGATCCGCAGGTAGCTCTCGGCCGGCGGCGGCGGACCGATGCACACCGCCTCGTCGGCCAGCTCGACCGCCATCGTGTCGGCATCCACGGTCGAGTACACGACCACGGTGGGGATCTCCAACTCCCGCGCGGTACGGATGATCCGCACGGCGATCTCGCCACGATTCGCGACCAGCAGCTTCATCGCCATCGGCTAGGCCGGATCGATCAGGACGAGCAGATCTCCGTACTCGACGCCCTGGGCGTTCTCGACGCAGATCTTGCGCACGACGCCCGCGACATCCGCGGTGATCTCATTGAACAGCTTCATCGCCTCGATCAGGCACAGGGTCTGGCCGACCTCGACGCGCTCGCCCTCGGTGACGAACGGATCCGCCTCGGGCGACGGGGCGCGATAGAAGGTTCCGACCATCGGGCTGGTGACGTGGTGCAACCCGTCGTCCTCGGCGACCTCGCCGACCCCGGCGCCCGACGGTGCCCCGACGGCCGGCGCCGGTGCCGCGCGCCGGACCGTCACCCGCGCCCCGCCGAGCTCGACGCTGATCTCGGCTTCCGACGAGCCCTCGACGGCCTGGATCAGGGTCTCCAGCAGCGCCCGGTCGATGGCCGCGCCCTCCTCGTCGGCCACCTCGGTGCGCAGCGACTGGCGCCGGGCGACCAGGCGCTGGACGGCCTCCGGGAACTGCGCCCACAGCACCAGGTCCTCCTCGGCGACGCCACGCGGCGCCTCGTGGGCGATCTCGCCGAAGCTGACGACACTGAGATCCACCGGCGTGGCGGCCCGCGCCACGCTCAGGACCGCCTCGCTGACCGGACCGCGGACCGGACCGAGCTGGCCCAGCGCGGTCGCGGCGAGGATCGGCTCGATGTCGGTCCAGCGCTCGCCGTCGATGATGTGGTCGGCCGCCTGGGTCACGATGGCGTCGCCCAGCGGATAGGCAAGCGTCGCGGCGCCGATTTCGGTCGCCACCAGGCGCACCTCGTCGGCGACCTCCAGCAGGCTCCGCGACATGCCGAGCCGCCCGAGCCGGCTCACGACCGCCGCCTCCAGGTCCGGCGGCAGCGCCACCGCCGGCCCGAACAGGTCGGCGGCAGCCAGCGTGAGGCGGTCCGGGGTCAGCATCGGCCCGATCACGCGCGCGGCCGCATGCAGCGCGTCGCGGTCGACGCTCAAGGCGTTGGAGGTGCCCGCGAGCGCGACCCGCAGGGTCTCGGCGCTCGGCCGGGCGGCGGTCATCGCCAGGGGGCCCGCCGCGCAGTACACGGCGACCGCCCCGGCGTCGATCGCCGACTGGGCGAGGATCGGCGCGAGGCCCCCGGGGGCCTGGACGATCACCTCGACGGGGAGGTCGGTGACCCGGGCCGCCGTCGCGACCAGCGTCGCAAGCTGCCCCGGCGACAGATGCCCGCCGCCGTCGGACACGCACAGCGCCGACGCGCCGGCGAGGCCCGCCAGCGCCCGCGCCTCGCGCTCCCAGCGGGGATCGTCGACCGGCGGGGCCGGGCCGGCCACGAGCGTCGGCACGAACCCGACGCGCGCCTCGCGCGCGGCGGCGGCGATCGTCTCCAGCGCGGGTGCGTCGTTGAGCGGGTCGAGGGCACGCAGGCGCCCCACCCCGGCCTCGGCGGCGGCGAGCACGAAGTGGCGCACCACATCGGGTGCGACGGGCCGATCGTGCCAGAGCATGGTCCCGTGCACGACGATCCCGACCGGCGTGCGACTGGCGTGGCGCACGACCGCGCGGATGCGGTCCCAGGGGGACTCGGTCCGCAGCTCGAGGGCCGCCCGCGCGCAACGCGGATCCATGACCTCGATGGCCTGCGCGCCCACCTGCGCGAGGGCACCGGCGGCCACCGCGAGATCGTTGGCGTCGATCGACGAGCCCCATGGGTAGGTCGCCAGGTCCCGGAGGGTCGTGTCGATATAGGCGACCCGGGTCACGCGCGCGCCGTGTATTCGCGGGTGCGGGTGTCGATGCGGATGCGGTCCCCCTCGTTGACGAACAGCGGCACGTTGACCGTCGCCCCCGTCTCGAGCTCGGCCGGCTTCATCACATTGGAGACGGTGTCGCCCTTGGCGCCGGGGTCGCAGCGGGCGACGGCGAGCTCCACGAACGTCGGCAGCTCGACGCGGAAGGGGGCGTCCCGGACGAACAGCACCTGCACCGTCGCGTTCGGCGCGAGCAGGTCCGCGTTCTCGATGCCCTCGGACGGCACGCTGATCTGCTCGTAGGTCTCGGTGTTCATCAGCACGACCTGGTCGCCGTCGTCGTACAGGTACTGCATCTCAGCGGTGCTCGTGGTCACCCGCTCGACCTTCTCGCCGGCGCGGAAGGTGCGCTCGACGGTGTTCCCCTTGGCCAGGTTCTTGAGCTTGGTCCGCACGAACGCGCCGCCCTTGCCGGGCTTGACGTGCTGGAACTGCACAACGCTCCACAGCTCGCCGTCCAGGTCCAGGACGTACCCGTTTTTGAGGTCGTTCGTGGTGATCGCCATTGTTCTCCCTGCGTCGTGCTCAGACGATGGCCGAGCTTATCGATGCCTTCGGGGAATGCGAGAGCACCCGGCCCCCGTCGTCGGTGACAACGACGAGATCCTCGATGCGGACCCCGCCGAGACCCTCCAGGTAGATCCCGGGCTCAATCGTGACAACCATGCCCGGACGCAAGGTGTCGGTGCCCTCGCGGGCGACGCGGGGTCCCTCGTGGATCTCGAGACCGACGCCGTGGCCAAGCCCATGCCCGAAGGCCTCCCCCAGGCCGGCGGCGGTGATCAGCTCCCGCGCCACCGCGTCGAGCGCCGCGCAGCCGATGCCCGGGCGCACCGCGGCGAGTGCCGCCGCTTGGGCCTGCGCGCAGACCTCGTAGGCGCGCGCCAGCGGCGCGGGCAGCGGCCCGGTCGGGATCGTGCGGGTCATGTCCGAGCAGTAGCCGTCGGCGATCGCGCCGAGGTCGATCACGACCAACTCGCCTTCGCCGATCACACGCGGGCCCGGCACCGCGTGGGGCTTGGCCCCATTGGGCCCGCCGGCGACGATGATCTCGAAGCTCGGAGCCTCGGCGCCGATCTCAAACAGGCGGGTCTGCAGGGCGAACGCCACGGCGCGTTCGCTACGACCGACGATCCCCGCCTCGAGGACCGCGGCCAGCGCCGTGTCGACCATGTCCGCGGCGCGGGCGATCGCAGCGATCTCCTGGTCGTCTTTGATGAGCCGGAGCGCCTCGACCAGGCCGACCGCGGGGGTCACCGTGACCCCGGGGTCGAGTTCGGCGATGCGGGCCGTGATCTGCGCGCCGCGGGCCATCGACAGATGCGCGGCCTCGAGCCCGACGCGCCCGCCCGGCGCGATCGCGGCCACGGCAGCCGCCAGGTCACCGGTCAGGTCCCCGGGGCCGATGGTGACCGCGACCTCGTCATCGACCTGCTCGCGCGCGCTGACCGTGTAGCGGGCGTCGGTCAGCAGGCGGTCGGCCGCGCGCCCGATCACCGCGACCGCATTCGAGCCGACGTAGCCGGTCAGGTAGCGGACGTTGGGCAGGTGGCTGACCACCAGGGCATCCAGCCCCGCGCCCTCAAGGGCCTCCCGCAGCCGCGTGCGCCGCGCGGCCGCCGCGGTCATCCGAGCTCCTTGGCGAGCACATCCAGGGCGTCCCGGTAGCCCTCGGGCCCCCGGCCCCAGATGGCGGTCAGGGCGAGGTCGCGCACCACCGACACGCGCCGGTGCGGCTCGAGGTCCCCGCGGGCCTCGACATCGGAGATGTGGACCTCCACGAACGGCGCGCCCAGCGACTCCAACGCATCACGGATCGACCATTGGTAGTGCGTCCAGGCCCCGGGGTTGACGATCGCGCCGTCGACGAGCCCGGACAAGCCATGCACGTGCTCGAGGAAGGCACCCTCGTGGTCCGACTGGAAGCACCCCACGCGCATCCCGCGCTCGGCGCCCCAGCTGCGGACCTGCTGCTCGAGCTCGAACAGCGAGAACTGACCGTAGTGGGCCGACGGGCGCCTGCCGAGCATGCCCAGGTTCGGACCGTGCAGCAGCGCAATGCGGGGAACGTCCTGTGGGCTCATCGCAACTCCTCGATGGCCGCGACCACGAGCTCGCGCGGCGGGTTCTGGCGCAGCAGCACCGTCCCGGGCTCCTCTACCAGGACCATATTGAACGATGTCGCGCTCGCCTTCTTGTCGCGCGCCATCGCGGCCAGGATGTCGTCGGTCGCCACGTCGACCGCCAGCCGCGTCGGCAGGCCGTGCCGCTCGAGCACCGCGGCGGTCCGCGATCGCCACTCGGGGGCGGCACCGCGCAACTCGTGACCGATCCGCAGCGCGGCCAAGAGCCCGAGGCTGATCGCCTCGCCGTGGTGGTAGCGCCCGTACCCGGCGGCCGCCTCGATGCCGTGCCCGACCGTATGGCCCAGATTCAGACTCGCCCGCAGGCCCTGCTCGCGCTCGTCCTGGCTGACGACCGTGAGCTTGTGGGCCACGCAGTCGCGGATCAGCTCGACCAGGGCCTCGGGCGGGCCGGGCAGGGCCGGCCAGGCCTCCACTCGCGCAAACAGCTCATGCGAGTCCAGCAACCCGTACTTGACCACCTCGGCGAACCCGCAGGCCAGCTCGCGCACCGGCAGGGTCCCAAGGACCTCGGTGTCCATCACCACCAGCTCCGGCTGCCAGATGGCCCCGACGTAGTTCTTGGCCTCGGGCAGATCGACGCCGGTCTTGCCGCCGATCGCCGAATCGACCATCGCCAACAGCGTGGTCGGCACGTGCACCAGGTTGATCCCGCGCTGGTAGCTGGCGGCCACGAAGCCGGCCAGGTCGCCGATGACCCCGCCCCCGACCGCGACGACGGCGTCGCTGCGCCGGATCCCGTGTTGCGCGGCCACGCGGCAGATGCGCTCGAGCTCGCCGAGCGACTTGGATGGCTCGCCGGGCGGCACCGCAACCGGGACGACCCGCACGCCGGCCGCCCGCAGGCGCTCCTCGACCGCCTGGGCGTGTCCGGCCACCGCGCCGTCGAACACGACCAGCGCCGCGGCGCCGATGCTGCGCTCGGTCCACAGGTCGCCGATCGTGGCGATCTCCCCCGGTCCGATGCACACCGGGAATCGCGCCGGGCCGATCTCGCCCCAGACCAGGTGCCGCGGCACCGGCGCGCGGCCGGTCGTCATGATCCCGTCCCGGTCGCCAGATTCCAGCGGGCGCGGACGCCCGCCTCCAGCGCGTCGATGACCGCCTCGAGCGGCTGGTCCGCGTCGACGGTGATGTGCGCCGCGGCCGCATAGCCCGCCTCGCGCCGGACGTAGCGCCGCAGGAAGCGGTCGCGGTCGGTGGCCAGCGGGCGCGTCGAGCCGGTCACGCGCGCCCACAGCCGCTCGGGATCGGCCCTCAGCCACGCAACCGTCGCGACCCGCTGGACCAGGCCGGCCGTGCGCGCGCTCTCCAGCGCGCCCCCGCCGATCGCCAGCACCCCGTCGGGTGCGGATTCGAGGATGCCGCGGATCGTGCGCTCCTCGCAGCGCCGGAACCACAGCTCCCCTTTGGTCGCGAAGATCCTGGGGATGTCGATGCCGGCGTCCTTTTCGATCCGTTCGTCTGAGTCGACGAACCCGCAGCCCAGACGCTCGGCCAGCGCACGACCGGCCGTGCTCTTGCCCGCGCCCATGTAGCCGGTGAGCACCACCCAGGCCATCGCCGCGCCGCCTACTCGCGGACCGTGGCCAGGTAGCGCGCCACGCTCTCGTCCAGCTGCCCGATCGCGTCGCCGCCGAACTTCTCCAGCAGCGCCTGGGCCAGCACGAGTGCCAGCATCGCCTCGCCGACCACGGCCGCGGCCGGCACCGCGCAGATGTCCGAGCGCTCCTTGAACGCCGCGCGGGCCTCCTTGGTGGCCACGTCGACCGAGGCCAGCGGGCGCGAGAGCGTCGAGATCGGCTTCATCACCGCCCGGACCACGACCGGCGCGCCGTGGGTCATGCCCCCTTCGATGCCGCCGGAGCGATTGGTGTGGCGATGGTAGCCCTGCTCGGGGTCCCAGAAGATCTCGTCGTGGGCCTGCGAGCCAGGCAGCTGGCCGAGCTCGAAGCCGGCCCCGATCTCGACGCCTTTGATCGCCTGGATGCCGAGGAACGCCTGACCGATCCGCCCATCCAGGCGGGCATCGCCCGACACGTGCGAGCCCAACCCGGGGATGACGCCGAACGCCAGCACCTCGAACACACCGCCGAGGGTGTCGTGGTCCTGGCCGGCGGCCTGGATCGCATCCCGCATCGCCGCCGAGGCGGTCGGGTCCAGGCACCGCACCGGGCTCTCGTCGACCCCGTCGAAGTCGGCGAGCTCGAGGTCCTGCCCGTAGGGGACCGCCACGCCCCCGATGCGCACGACATGGCTGCGGATCTCGGTCCCGTACCGGCGCAGCAAGGCCTTGGCGACGCCGCCGGCGGCGACGCGCGCGGCGGTCTCACGCGCGCTGGCGCGCTCCAGGATCGGACGCAGGTCCTGGCCCTCGTACTTGATCATGCCGGCCAGGTCCGCGTGACCCGGCCGCGGCAGGGTGATCGGTTCGACCGGACCGCTCGGCTCCCACACGGCCATGCGGTCCTCGGCCCAGTTGGGGAAGTCGAGGTTGGGGATCTCGAGCGTCAGCGGGCTGCCGATCGTCCGGCCGTGGCGAAGACCGCTCTTGACCGTCACGCGGTCGGTCTCGATCTTCATGCGCCCACCACGGCCGTAGCCCAGCTGACGCCGCGCCAGGTCGGCGTCGATGTCGGCGGGGATCAGCTCGAGTCCGGCCGGAAGCCCCTCCATGATCGCGAAGAGCGCCGGCCCGTGTGATTCCCCGGCTGTGCGATAGATCAGGGCCATGGACGCGAAAGTCTACCGACCCGTTGGGATGCGCGGGGACGCCCCCCACGACGGGCTTGGCCCGACCGACCGGGGGGTCCGAGTTCTCGCAGATTGGTCGGATTCGTCGGACCGCCCGACGGCTGGCCGACCGGAGCGGAAGACAACGGCCGCTCGGCGCGTCATACTCCGGCCACGACTCCGACAAGGGGTGTGACCCGAATGACTGAGACTCCACAGCAGTCTGCCACCGCTGAGCTCGAGCGGGCACGCGACGACTACCTCGCCGTCTCGCGCGGAGCGCACCTATACGCGTCACCCGCCGATCACGAAGAGGCCGAGCGCCGCGCGTGGGAGCGCCTGGAATTGGCGCTTGCCGCCGCGCAGCGGGTCGAGCAGCAGACCGCCGGGTCCGCCTAAGCCCGCCGGCGCGCCCCACCCCGGGCGCGCCGTCGCCGCCCGACCGCGACATGACGTCGCGGCCGGCGGCCCGCGGGCGCACTCCAGCTCAGGCCGGGTGCACGCTCAGCAGGTGGATCACCGTGGTGGTGTTCTCGGTTTCGTTGGCGAGCGTCAGCGTCTGGCCCACCTTGATCGTGACCGAGCTGGCGCCGTTGGCGAGCAGGGCCCCGTTGAGCCCGAGCACCACCTGCTTGGTGGTCATCGAGTCGACGTTGAACTGCTGGGTCTCGGGCGGGATCGCATCGCCGTCGTAGGCGACCACCGGCTCGCCGTTGATGTCGAACTCGGCCGCCAGGGTCTCACCGGTCGGCGTGGTGGAGCCCACCGGCGTGGTCGGGGTCGTGGTGGTCCCGCCACCGGGGACCGCACTGGTGGGCCCGCTGCCGAGCTGGATCGGCGAGGTGCTGGTCGTCGAGGTCGCGACCGTACTCGGGGAGCTTGCGGGCGTCGTCGTCGCCCCGACGATCTGCACGAACGCGTCCCGTGGTTGCCCGAAGCTGATCAGGCTGCCGAGCGTGCCGCTGGGTGACATCGGCGCCGTCGCCGTGACGACCCCGTACAACTGCGAGGTCGGGAGCGTGCCGGCCGCCACCTGGCCCGAGATCTGCGGGCCCCCGGCCGAGCTCGATGCGACCGTGCCCGAGCTGCTCCCGCCGGAGTGCGATTGGTTGTACATGAACCACAGGGCGGCGACGGCCACGACGGTGACACCGCCGATCACATAGCGACGGTTCATCCCGGGCTCCCCGTGCTCGCTGGTGTGGTGCTGGTGCCGGGCGTGGTCGTGGTCCCGGCACCGGTCGAGCTGGTCTCGCCGCCCGAGGCCCCGGAACCGCCCGAGCTGCCTGAGCTCGCGTTCGACTCCGCCGTCGAGAAGGTCATCAACTGCAGGGTGGCCTGGACGGAGTTGGGCGATGTGGACGCCGGCCCTCCGGAGGACCCGGCGAGGCTCAGCTGGACGCTGGTGACCGCGAACAGGCGGCCCTTGATGGCCACCGCGCCGCTGGTCGACACATTGACCTGGTGGTGCACCCGATAGACGAAGTCGTCCACGTTGAAAAAGCGCCCGATGACGTCGACCTCGTAGAGGGTCGCCGTGAGGTCGTTCACGGGCGTCGTGGAGATCGTGCGCACCTGGGCGAGGGTCACGTCCGAGGCCTTGGCCAGCGCCTGCAGCTCCAGGATCATCCCCGGCGTCTGCTGGCCGACGGGAACCGCCTGGGCCAGCCGGAAGGCCTTGGCGAGCTCGGCCGGCTCGTTGGCCGCCAGCGCCTGGAGCTGCGCGAGCTGGGCGCGGTCGCCAGCGATCGCGGTCTGCTCGCTCGACAGGGCCGCCGCCTTGGCGGCCTCGCGCGAGCGCGCCGGCGAGATAACCGATGTGTAGATGATGATCATCACCGCCACCGTCGCGATCACGCCGAGGATGAGCCACCGCTGCGGGGTGAGCTTCATGGCGTGCCTCCGGTCCCGGTTGCGGTCGCCGACGCGCCGGCCGCGGTCGCGGAGACGTCCTGCGCCTGCGCATTGACCGGGATGTCGATCGTGAACGCGACCACGGTCTTGTTCGATGTGTCGGTCGCCTGGGAGGACGCCAGTCGCGGTGTCCCGAGACCGGGGACGGTCGCCAGCCGTGACAGCGTGTCGGCGACCTCACCCTGGGTGAAGGCGTCGCCGACGATGTGCAGCCCCTGCGGCGCGTTGGTGTCGGGCTGCGGCAGTGTCCCCGACGCCGCGGCCGAGTTGGCGCCCGACGTCGTGGCCGTGGTCGGCAGTGATCCGCTGATCGTGTTGACCCATACGCCGCTCGGCAGGACGGTGATCACGTCGCGGATCATGCGCTCCCAGTCGACCCGCGCCGACGCGAGCTGGTCGACGACGGCGGCCTGGGCCGCGGTTGCCTGCTGGCGCTGGCTGTAGACGCTGAGCGCGGCGACCTGCTGGTCGAGGGCGAGCTTTTGCGATTGGGCGTGGGCGAGCTGCGCGGCCACCGAATCGGCCGACTGCGTGGCCGAATAGGCCCAGAAGCCCATCGCGGCGATCGCCAACGCGCCCGCCGCGATCAGCAGGCGCGGCCGGTTGCCGGTCAGGCCCCCCGCGATCCCCTGATTCTTGGGAAGGAGATTGACCGCCTTCATCGCGGGGCCCCCGATCCGTCGAGCGCGAGGCCGATCGCCACCGAGGCCCGGTGGGCCATCGCCATCGACATCCCGCCGCGGTCATCGAGTTGCCCACCGGCGTCCCCGACCTCCACCGACATGCCGAGCCCCTGGCTCAGGTACCGATCCAGCCCGAGGCAGAGCGCCGTACCGCCCGAGAGCACCACGCGATCGATGCGCCGGGCGAACGGCTGCGAGCGGTAGTAGTCCAGCGAGCGCACGATCTCCCGCACGAGCGGCCGGGTCGCCAGCGCCAGTGCGTGCTGCACCTCTGCGACCGTCTCCGAGTCCCAATCCCCGTGCGGATCGCCGAGCAGCCCGCAGGTGATCTTGAGCGCCTCGGCCTGGTCGGCGGAGCACTCCATGCGCTGGGCGATCGCCTGCGTCATGCCGGCGCCACCGAAGTTGACCTGGCGGGTGAAGTGGCAGTTGCGGTCGACCGAGACGATCACGTGGGTCACCTCGGCGCCGACGTGCACGACCACCTGCGCATCGGTGTCCGGCGAGCCTTCGTCAAGCACCGAGGGCGGGGCCATCACCGCCCGCAGGATGGCGAACGCCTCGAGGTCGATGCCGACCGGCTGCAGGCGCGCGCGGCGCACGACGCGCACCAGCTGATCGATCATCTCCCGCGGGGCCGCGACCACCACCAGGCGCTCGCGGGGACCGGCGTCGGTGGGGAACTGCCCGATCGGCTGGAAGTCCATCACCGCCTGATCCAGGGGGATCGGGATGTGCTCCTGGGCTTCGTAGGCGACCGCGGCGTTGCGCTCGCGCTGATCCGCGAGCAAGGGCAGGTCGATGACCCGCGTCATGACGCGCTGGTTGGCGATGCCCAGGCGGACCTTGCGCCCGGAGAAATCGCCGCTCTTCCAGACCCGGCGGACGTACTCGGCCAGCTCGTCGGCCTCCTGGATCTCGCCGTCATGGATCAGCCCGCGTGGGATCGGCTCGACGTTGGCGTTGGTCAGGCTGACGCGCTCTCTGGTCGTGGTGACCTCGACCGCCGCGATGGCGCTCGAGCCCAAGTCGAGTGCGATGACTCCGCTCATCGGTGGATGTTCCTCGTGTGCGTCACGTTCAGACCTCTGCTCAGGCGAGCCGGCTCGTGTACCAGTGGACGATTGTCGGGCCCCACACGAGCCCGACGATGGCCCCGGCGGCCAGGAATGGGCCGAACGGGATGGCGCGCTTGCGGGCCGCCGCGCCGTGGCGGGCGATCATGGCGATCCCGATCAGTGCGCCGGCCGCGAACGCCACGCCCATCGCCGGGACCACCGACAGCCCGAGCACGGCGCCCAGCAACAGCGCGAACTTGGCGTCCCCGAGCCCCATGCCGCGCGGGAAGACCAGCCAGATGGCAAATAGGAACCCACCGGCCCCGAGCGCCGCCAGGACCGGGACCCACCACCGCTGCGGATGCGCGGCGATGGCAAGCCCGAGCCCGGCGGCGGCGGCCGGCAGGACGATCACGTCGGGGATCAGCTTGTGGTCGAGGTCGATCACCACGACCGGCACGAGCACCATGCCCAGCAGGGCGGCGGCCAGGCCGGTCAGGGTCGGACCGAAGTACGCGATCGCGCCGGCCGCCAGCAGGGCGGTGACGGCCTCGATGGCCGGGTACCGCCAGTGGATCGCACTGCCGCAGCCGCGGCAGCGGCCGCGCTGGCACACCCAGGAAGCGACCGGCGCGAGCTCGCGGTTCTCGAGGGTGCGCTGGCAGCCGGTGCAGTGCGAGCGCGGGCTCACGACCGACTCCCCGCGCGGCCACCGCCAGACGACCACCGTCCAGAAGGAGCCGACCGCCAGGCCGATGACCCCGGCCAGCAGCGTCCACCACCACAGCGGGACCGAAGTGGATGCGCTGCCCATCACTTGATCACGATCACGTCGTAGACGAACAGCGCGCGTGCGCTCGAGCCGATCGCCGCCATGGTCTGGTTGGTGTCGGTGGGCACGTACAGCCGCAGGTGATGGGTCCCCGGCAGCAGCGTCGCGCGCAGGTTCACCGAGAACCGCGTGTGCGAGGGCACGCGGGCCAGGTTGCTCCAGCCGTTGGAGGTCTGGACCTGGATCCAGGCCGGACGGATCGGATAGACGAAGCCGCTGGCCCCGTAGCTGCGACCGTGCACGACCCGGGAGCGGTTCAGCGTGAACGACACGCGCGGCACGACGGTGACGTCGAACGAGGCGATGCCCTGGTCGAAGGGCAGGTTGCCCGACCAGCGCAGCTGCCAGGCGGCGCTGCGGGTCATGGTGAGGCCAAACGCGAAGCGTCCGTCCGCGTCCGCCCTGACCGCGGCCACGGGCGTGTAGGTGTCGCTCGGGTACAGCCGCCGCTCGAGGATCAGCGTCGGGTTGGCGACCGGGCTCCCGTTGGCGACCAGCTGGCCGACGACCGTGATCCTCGTGTTGTAATTGACCCGGGTCGGGATCGTGTTCAGGTTGAACTGCGGCGGCAGCACGCTGACGAACGACTCCGTGCCCGACCACGCGCCGGTGTCGGCGTTGCACATCTCGGCCCGCACCCGCCAGTACCACGTGCCCGGGTGGGTGATTAGGGTCCCGGTCGGGACGTAGGCCGCCTGTGCGGTGTTGGCGCCGTTGGGCACCGAAGATCCCCCGTCGGCGTCCGCGAACGTGCCGGTATCCGACAGCTGCACGTCATAGCTGCACGCGCCGTTGACCGGCGTCCACTGCAGCTCGGGCGACGCCACGACGGTCGCGCCGCCGGATGGCAAGGTCGGCGTGGGCGCCGGCGGGCTGATCACGAAGCTCCGTGCCGGCGAGTTATAGGTCAGGCTGTTGCCGGCGGTGTCCTCGGGGCGAACACGCCAGTACCAGGTTCCCGAGGTCAGCGGGTTGCCTTGGGCCGCGTTCCACCAGGTACCAAGGCCGAAGACGTTCATGCTCTGGGTCGAGGAATCGCCGAACTGCTGGTCGCGGCTGACCTGCAGCTGGTACTCGCCGGCACCGGGGATGTCGGACCATGTGAATAGCGGCGGGCTCGGCACGACGCCGCTGGCCGCGGTCCCGGCGGTGGGCTGGGCCTGCTTGGTGAACGTCGCGACCGGCACGGCGTTCTCGGGGACCAGGTAGTCGGGCGCGTCGGCGCTGGCGTTCGATCCCCAAACGACCCGCCAGTAGTAGCCGTTGCCCTCTTCGTTGTCGGGCAGGGGGCTGCGCACCGCCCAGGTGGTATTGGTCGTCAGGTCGGAGAAGACGATGTTGTTGAACTGGTTGTCGGTGGCGATGTCGATCCGGTAGACCGCCGCGCCGGTGACCGGCGTCCAGCTGAGGATCGGCGTCAGCGCCGTCGCGCTGGCCGCTGTGTCCGCGGAGAGCGTCGGCACGCTCGACGTGGTCGTCGGCGAGCCGAGGGTGAAGGTCTCGTCCGGCTCCAGGTGCCCAGCACCCCATCGACGACCGGCCGGACCCGCCACCAGTACTGGCCCGCTCCGATGCCGCTTGACTGGGTTTCGCTCAGGTCCGGCGAGAAGCCGGCGCTCGGGTGGTCGCTTTCACGACCATCGAGGCCGACGTGAATTGTATTCCTGGCGGGTGGCCTGCACCTCGTACGACGACGCGCCGGGCACCGGGTTCCAGCGCAGGTCGAAGCTGCTGACGGTCGCTCCGTCGGTCGGCAAGGTCGGGGTCGGCGCGATCCAGGCCTTCTTGAACTCGACTCCGCCGTCCACGGCCCGGGATTGCCGGCGGCGTCGAACGCCCGGATCCGCCACGCGTAGTCCGCATCGGGCAGGACGCCCGCAATCCCCGGGCGCGATCCCGGTCTGGGTGATCAGGCCGGAGTCGTAGGACGGCGAGCCAAACTGATCCGCCAGGGCAATCTGAACCTGGTAGTAGGCGGCGCCGGGCACCGCGTTCCAGGTCAGATACGGCGTCACGCGGATCAGGCTCGCCGCGGCACCGCCCGGCGTGTCCGAGAGCACCCCGCCGGTGACCGTGCCATCCCACACCTTCGCGAACGTCGCCACGCTGCTGGTGATGCCGTGTGTGCCTGCCTTATCGATCGCGGTGACACGCCACCAGTACGTGCCGTCCGCCAGGATCAGACTTGGCGCGACCTGGGCCTGGTCGGTGTTCTGGGACCAGACGATCTTCGTGAACCCCGGCGAGGACGACACCTCGACGTTGTAGGACACCGCACCCGGCACCGAGTCCCAGGACAGTACGACCGGCTGCCCCGGTGCCATCAGCGGGTTGACGGTCTGGTTGGGCGTCAGGCCGACCGGCAGGCTCGACCCGGGGTCGGCCGCAAACGGCGAGGTCGCATCGTTGGTCGGCGGGACCAGCGGTGCATTGCGCCCGCCCGTCTGCGCCGGCGCAGCGCCCGCGCCAATCGCCACGGCGACGGCGATCGCCCCGACGGCGACGGCCCCGACGGCGCGTTTCCACCCGGACAGGGCGGGCGATGACGCACCACGCGACCGCGCGTCGGCGCTTGCGGGGGCGTGAGTCGAAGCACGAAAGAACTGGCGCGGATGGTTCAACGGACGGCGTCCTTGCGCGGCGCGATGATCCGGGCGGGGCCGACCTGCGCCCGCCCCGCAGTACCTATCGGCGCGGCTTTGCGAAACACTGAGCCCTTGGCCGGTGTTTCTGAAACGCCGCGTGCGCGGCCGCGGCCGACCGGCAAAACCCGGGCCTGCGGCGTCCCCGCCACGCCGCACAACGGCAGGGGGCCCGCCGTGGCGGACCCCCTGGGTGTGCGGTGGTGCGGTGCGGCGTCGCCGCGGTGCGCTCGTGCCTACCAGTTGCTGGTGGTGCCACCCGGGGTCGTGTAGCTGCGCGCGACCGGCGGGGTCTTGGTCAGGTCCTTGGTGTAGTCGAACTTGTTGCCGCTCTTGCTGGTGGTGTCCAGCGAGTAGCCGTTGGCGTTGACGGTCACCTGGACCTGGTTCTGGGCCGCGTTGGCGGCCGTGGTCTGGAACGTGACGGCCGGCTCGATCGCCGCCAGCTGGGCGACGGTGATCGCCGAGTAATCCTGGGTGCTCGAGTAGGCGGCCTCCATGTCGCTTGCGGAGTTGCGCAGCAGCGACTCGGCGGCGGCGTCGTTGGCCTTGCCTTGCTGACCGAGGAACGTCGGGATCGCGATCGCGGCCAGGAGGCCGATGATGATCACGACCACGAGGAGTTCGATCAGGGTGAAACCCCTCTGCCGCGCGGCGCGGTTGCGGAGTTTGGTGATCATCGGGTCTCCTCCAAAGGAAGCGGTAGTGCCCGGCGTCGGTATGCGGCGGCGGTCGGTGCGTCGCGGCCAGGCACTCCGTTCATCGACCCGAGTCCTCCGAGGCTTAATAACCTTCTTCATACAAATCTCTTACGAATACCTGACATCGGCGCCGACGCCCCACACGCTCCCCGAGCGCGCCAGCGATCCCGATGTACCACACGACTGAGGGCCCGCCGTGGCGGGCCCTCAGGGTGATGCTGCCGCGGCCGTGCTGCGCCGCGGTGCGCTCGTGCCTACCAGTTGCTGGTGGTGCCACCCGGGGTCGTGTAGCTGCGCGCGACCGGCGGGGTCTTGGTCAGGTCCTTGGTGTAGTCGAACTTGTTGCCGCTCTTGCTGGTGGTGTCCAGCGAGTAGCCGTTAGCGGTCACCGTGACCTGGACCTGGTTCTGGGCCGCGTTGGCGGCCGTGGTCTGGAACGTGACGGCCGGCTCGATCGCCGCCAGTTGGGCGACGGTGATCGTCGAGTAGTTCTGGGTGCTCGAGTAGGCGGCCTCCATGTCGCTTGCGGAGTTGCGCAGCAGCGACTCGGCGGCGGCGTCGTTGGCCTTGCCTTGCTGACCGAGGAACGTCGGGATCGCGATCGCGGCCAGGAGGCCGATGATGATCACGACCACGAGGAGTTCGATCAGGGTGAAACCCCTCTGCCGCGCGGCGCGGTTGCGGAGTTTGGTGATCATCGGGTCTCCTCCAAGAATGCGGTGGTGCCCACGGCCGCCGGGGTCGGCCCGGGCGGTGGGACGGGCCCTACTTAGATCGGCCGCCGCCGCCCAGACTTAACGCCCGCCATAAGATTCTCTTAACAGGTGGGCCGACCGGCCTTCCCGGGGGCGCCCGCGCTAGGCTCGGAGTCCATGACTGCCGATGTCCTGTCCTCCCCCATCACCCTGATCACCGATGGCGCCTGCTCGGGCAACGGGACCGCCGACGCTTGTGGCGGATGGGCCGCGATCCTGATCGACGGCGCCGGCCGCGAGCTGGTGCTCACCGGCGGCGAGGCGCCGTCGACCAACAACCGCATGGAGCTGATGGCCGCGCTCGAGGGCCTCGCGGCCGCGCCCGCGGGCGCCGACATCGAGCTGGTCACCGACTCGACCTACCTGGCCAACGCGATCTCGCAAGGGTGGCTCGACGGCTGGCAGCGGCGCGGCTGGCGCACCGCCGCCAAACAGCCGGTCGCCAACCGCGAGCTCTGGGAGCGCATGATCCGCGAGCTCGCTCGCCACCGCCGGGTGCGCACGACCCTCGTGCGCGGTCACGCCGGACATGACGCCAACGAGCGGGCCGACCGGCTCGCCCAGCAGGCCGCGCTCGAGGACCACGGGCCGCCGCCGCCCGCGGCGCCCGTGGTGGTGCCGCCTGAGGGCCGCGACGAACAGCTCGGGTTCACCTTCGATCGGTAACCGCACCGGCGGCACGACCGCCCGCACCCTGCAACACTTGGTGCTATGCAGTCCTCGTTCCCACTCGGCCGCATCGCCGGGATCCCCGTCAGCGCCAACTGGAGCCTGGTCATCCTGCTCGGCCTGCTGGGCTGGCAGCTCGACCAGAGCATCTACCCGGCCGCCGACCCGGGGCTGTCCCCCAATGCCTATCTGGCGATGGGGGCGATCTCGGCCGTCGCGTTCGCGCTGTCGATCCTGCTGCACGAGTTCGGCCACGCCATGGAGGCCCGCCGGGAGGGCATGACGATCCACAGCATCACGCTGTGGCTGTTCGGCGGCGTCGCGCGCTTCGAGGGCTTCTTCCCGAGTGGGGCCGCCGAGATCCGGGTCGCGCTCGCCGGGCCGGCGGTGTCGCTGGTGCTCGGACTCGGCCTGTTCGGCCTCGCGAACCTCGCCAGCCTGCCGCTGGCCACTCAGACCGTGCTGTGGTGGCTGGCCATGATCAACCTCATCCTCGGCGCCTTCAACATGCTCCCGGCCCTGCCGCTGGACGGCGGCCGCACGCTGCGCGGGATCGCCTGGTCCGTGACCGGCGACCTGCGCAAGGCCACCGGCATCGCCATGCGGGTCTCGCGCGTCATCGCCTTCGGCGTGATCGCGGTCGGGATCATGCTGGCCGTCTCGTTCGGAGACGTCCTGGGCGGGATCTGGCTGGCGTTCATCGGCGTGTTCATCATGCAGGCGGCCGCCATCGAGGGCCAGATCAACACCGCGCCGCAGACCATCGATGCCCGGCGCATCCGCGACGTGATGCACCCGTTTATCGCAAGCGTCACCCCGACGACCTCGATCGTCACCGTCGCCGCGCCGCTCGAGGCCGCCCCGCCCGGCACCGCCTACCCCGTCATCGCCGACGGCGAGGTCCAGGGGCTGCTGCTGCGCGAGGTCGTGCTCGCCCTGCCGGCCGAGCATCGGCATGCCGCGAGCGCCGTCGATCTCATGATCCACCGGCCCGACCTGACCGTCATCGCACCCGACACGCCGCTCGGCGCAGCCCAGCGGGCGATCGCCCACGACCGCTGGGGCCGGGCCCTTGTCGTCGACGACGGCATCCTGGTGGGGATCGTCGGCATGCAGGACCTCGCCCGGCCGTCGGCGCTCTGAGCAGCGGCCGCTAGCGGCCACCCCGCGCCGGTGCCCGGCGCACCACATACGCCGCCGCGCGTGCGAACGCGTTGGGCCGGCGCACCGCAAGCCTGCCGGCGGGGCTCCCGTCAGCCGCCAGGATCACCGGCGGCGCGGTCTCGAGCCCCTCGGCCCGGACCAGCGCCTCGAAGTCACGGATGCTGCACGGGTGGATGTTCGGGGTCTCGAACCAGCGCTCGGCGGCCCGCTGCGGGATCGGGACGCGCCCGCGCAGCAGCAGGTGCAGGCGCAGGCTGATGTGGCCGTAGTTGATGAAGGACACGATGCCCGTATCGGCCACGCGCATCATCTCGCGCAGCACGAGTGCCGGCCGGCGGGTCGCCTGCAGGGTCAGCGACAGCACCACGACGTCGAACGACCCGTCGGTGAAGTCGGGCAGGCCCTCGTCGATGTCGGCCGCGACCACGGGGATGCCCCGCGCGACGCAGGCGTGGAACGCCTCCGCCGAGACCTCCACCCCCTGCCCTTGGCACCCGCGGCGGCGGATGAGCTCCTCGAGGAGGGCACCGTCGCCGCACCCGAGATCGAGCACCCGCGAGCCCCGCGGCACCATGTCGGCGATGACGCCGAGATCGAGCCGCATCAGATCCCGGCGGCGTCGGTGAACGCCGGCGGTGCGTCGACGCGCTGCAGGAAGTTGGCGATGGTGCGGTGATACTCGGGGATCACCAACAGGAACGAGTCGTGCCCGTGCGGCGAGGTGATCTCGCGGAAGCTCACCGGCACGCGGTGCGCGGCCAGGACCTGCACGATCTCGCGCGAGTGGGCCGTATCGAACCGCCAGTCCGAATCGAAGCTCACGACCAGGAAGGGCGTCGTGAGCGCCTCGAGCTTGGGACCCGCCTGCACCATGTCGCCGAACGGGTCGAAGTAGTCCATCGCGCGGGTCAGGTAGAGGTAGCTGTTGGCGTCGAAGCGACGCAGGAAGACCTCGCCTTGATGGTGCAGGTAGCTCTCGACCTGGAAGTCCACGTCGAACCCGAACCGCGGCGTGCTGCCGTTCTGCAGCCGCCGGCCGAACTTCTCGCGCATGCCCTCCTCGGACAGGTACGTGATGTGGGCCATCATCCGCGCCACCGCCAGCCCGGCGTCCGGCCGCACGCCGATGCGCTGATAGTCGCCCCCGTGGAAGTTCGGATCGCGCATGATCGCCTCCCGGGCGACCGCCGAGAACGCGATGTTCTGGGCCGACAGGCGGCTGGTCGCGCACACGAGCACCGCGGCGCCCAGCTCATCCGGAAACTCCATCGCCCACTGGAGCACCTGCATGCCCCCGAGCGATCCCCCGATGGCGGCCCGCAGGCGCACGATCCCCAGATGCTGCATCAGCGCCCGCTGCACGTTGACCAGATCGCCGACCGTAAACAGCGGGAAGCGCAAGCCGTAGGGCTCGCCCGTGTCGGGGTTGATCGACGACGGCCCGGTCGTGCCCATGCAGCCGCCGAGCAGGTTCGCGCAGACGACGAAGAACCGGTCGGTGTTGACGGGCTTGCCGGGTCCGATGAAGTTGTCCCACCAGCCGGGCCGGCTCGGGTCGCCGTGGTGCCCGGCGGCATGGGCGTCGCCGGTCAGCGCATGACAGATGAAGATCGCGTTGGAGCGCTCGGCGTCGAGCGTCCCGTAGGTCTCGAAGGCGACCTCCACCGGTGCCAGGCGCAGGCCGCTCTCGAGCTCGAGCGGGCGCGCGGCATCGAACAGCTGGACGTATTGCGTCGTCGTCAGGCCGACCGACCCACCGATTCCGCTGTGCACGGCGTCAGTCACGTGCCCTCATCCTGCCCGTTTGTCGCCGCGGTCGCGCGCGGCCCACACGGTGCCGCGCGCGACCGTGCGAATCGCGCCGCCTACGCAGCCGCCGCCAGCGCCTGGTCGATGTCGGCCAGGATGTCATCGATGTGCTCGATGCCGACCGAGAGCCGCACCATGTCGGCGGTGACTCCGGCCTCCTCGAGCTCGCGCTCGTTGAGCTGGGAGTGCGTGGTGGTCGCCGGGTGAATCGCGAGCGACTTGGCATCGCCGATGTTGGCCAGGTGCGAGATCAGCTTGAGGTTGTCGATGAAGTTCCGCCCGGCCTCCGAGCCGCCCTCGATGCCGAAGGTCAGGATCGCACCGTACCCGCCGTCGAGGATCCGCTGGGCGACGGCGTGATCCGGTGCACTCGGCAGACCCGGGTAGGACACCCAGGTCACCTTCGGGTGCTTGGCAGGTGCTCGGCCACCGCCTGGGCGTTGCTCGAGTGGCGCTCGATGCGCAGCGGCAGGGTCTCGACGCCCTGCAGGATCAGGAACGCGTTGAACGGCGACAGGGCCGCGCCGAGTGTCGCGCAGCAGCACCGTCCGCACGCGCGGCCGATGTACGCCGCCGGGCCCAGGGCGTCGGACCACACGACCCCGTGGTAGGACGGGATCGGGCTTGGTGAGCCCGGGAAACGGTCCGCATGGGCGGTCCAGTCGAACTTGCCGGAGTCGACGACGATGCCGCCGATCGAGGTGCCGTGGCCGCCCATGAACTTGGTCAGCGAGTGCACCGACGATGTCGGCGCCCGTGGTCGAACGGCGCGGCACAGGTATGGCGTGGCGACCGTGTTGTCGACGATGAACGGCACGCCCTGGCGTGGGCGGCGACCCGGCCAGGCCTCGAGGTCCACCATGTTCACGCGCGGGTTGGCGATCGTCTCGGCAGAACACCGCCGTGGTCTTGTCGTCGGCCAGCGCGCTCGACCTCGCCCGGGTTGTCGGGGTCGACGAAGCGCACCTCGATGCCGAACTGCGGCAGGGTGTGGGCGAACAGGTTGTAGGTCCCGCCGTAGAGCGTCGAGGCGAGACGATGTTGTCCCCGGCGCGGGCGACGTTGAGCACCGAGTAGGTCACGGCCGCCTGGCCCGACGCGGTCACGCCGAGCGCGCCAGACGCCGCCCTCGAGCTGCGCGACGCGCTGCTCGAGCACGTCCCAGGTCGGGTTCATGATGCGCGTGTAGATGTTGCCCGGGACCCGCAGGGCGAACAGATCCGCCGCGTGCTCGGCGTCGTTGAACACGTAGGAGGTCGTCTGGTAGATCGGTACGGCCCGTGCATTGGTCGTCGGGTCGGGTGCCTGACCGCCGTGCAAGGCAATCGTTTCAGGGTGCTGAGCGCTCAATGGGTTCCTCGTCGGTCGGGCGGCCTGTGCCTGCGGCGCGCGCTTGCCGAAGAGCCGCGAAAGACCGCGGGCGATCCGCCCGCCGGGTTCTCCGGGGCCTTCCTGTGAAGTTGGGGGCAATTGTAGTGATTCCGCCGCGAACTGGGTGACGGCGGGGTGACAATCATTGAAATCCCACCGGGTTTGTCGGAAATGCTACGGCGCGCGTCAGGGGCTGTCAACGCGCCCGAGCGCCGGGTGCGGGGTCCCCACCCGCCCGCCGGACCGCTATCGTCTGGCGCCATGGACACCGGAGTGAGCATCACCCAGCTGCAGCCCGACGCCGCAGAGCGCTTTGTCTCGCTGCGCCGCGAGCTCGGCGTCTCGACGTTCGGCATCAACCAGATCATCCTGCGGCCCGGCGAGCGCGGCCGCATCCATCGCCACGAGCACCAGGAAGAGGTCTACTTCGTCATCGAGGGTACGCTCACCCTCTACGTCGAGGGCCAGGCAACCGACATCCCGGCCGGCGGGCTGGTGCGGGTCGGACCCGATGTCCGCCGCCAGATCGCCAACCTCGGCCCCGGACCGACGCTGCTGGTCGCCCTCGGGGGCGCCGTGCCCCACGAGGGGCGCGATGGCGTCGCGTTCGCCGATTGGCAGGACCACACCGGCGGGGCGCCCCAGGAGGTCCCCCTGCCGGAGAACCTGCCCGCCGACAAGCTGCGCCAGGCCTGAACCTGCGCGCCCGCGCACGGCGGCCTCCGGCGACGCCCGATGCGGGGCCGACGCGGGGTCGGGTCGGCTAGACCCGCGTGCCCGCGGTCCGCGGCGGCAGCGGTGCCTGTCGCAGGGCGTCCAACAGGCGGTCCGGGTCGGACGCTCGCACGAACGCGTCCCGCCGGTCGGCCTCGAGGAAGCCATGGGCGATGCAGTGCTCGAGCATGTCGACAAACGGCTGCCAGAAGCCGCGGACATCGAGCAGCCCGCACGGGATCTGATGCAGCCCCAGCTGCGCCCAGGTCATCGCCTCGACCAGCTCGTCGAGGGTGCCGATGCCGCCCGGTAACGCGATCACCCCGTCGGCCAGGTCGAGCATCGTCGCCTTGCGATCGTGCATCGACCGGCTGATCCGCAGCTGGGTCAGTCCCTGGTGAATCGCCTCGCGGCCGTCCATGAACGCCGGAATGACGCCGATGACCTCGCCGCCGGCGGCGAGCGCGGCGTCGGCCACGGCCCCCATGAGCCCGTAGCACCCACCGCCGTAGACCAACCCGATCCCCCGCGCCGCCAGCGCGCGGCCCATCGCCTCGGCCGCCGTGCGATACGCCGGGTCCGCACCGTCTGCGCGCGCCGCAGTACACGACGATCCGCTCAAGCTCGTTCACGCCGCCAAGCCTAGTCGGTGCCCCGCCGCGGCGCCGACGGCGCCCGGCGGGGTGCGCGCGCTAGCCTGCGCGGGATGCCCGCCGCAGATCACCGCGCCGCGAGTCCCGGACGCCCGGTCCGGGTCAGCTGCGTGTGCCTGGGCAACATCTGCCGCTCCCCGATGGCCGCGGCCATCCTCAGGACCCGTGCGGCGGCGGCGGGAACGCCGATGATCGTCACCAGCGCCGGGACCGCCAGCTGGCAACGCGGGCACGGGCGCCCACCCCCTGACGGTGGCCGAGTTGGCAGCGCGCGGGATCCCGATCACCCACGCCGCCCGCACCTTTGACCCGGCCGAGTTCGCTGAGCTCGACCTCGTCCTGGCGATGGATCAGCGCAACCTCGCACACCTCAGCGCCCTCGCCCCCTCGCCGGTCGCCCGCACGAAGGTGCACCTGATCCGTGATTTCGATCCCTCCGGGCCACCCGGCCGCGAGGTTCCCGACCCGTACTCCGGCGGCCCCGAGGAGTACCGCGCGGTCTTCGAGATGCTGGACGCCGCCTGCCGGGGGCTCGTCGGCAGCGTCACCGCCTGGGGTCCACCCCCCTGGCCGGGGCCCCGCGGCGACCGCGAGCCGTGAGCCCGGATCCGCGCGAGGCCGACGGCGAGCCCTGGAGCCTCGAGCCGGACGCGCTCGACGACGAGGTCGCGGTCGCCATGACGGGCTTTTTCATGCTGGTACGGGTCACGCCCGGCGACGTGCCCCTGGCGCGGGCCGGGGTCGAGGCGGTGGTCCGCTCGCTGCGTGACAGCCTCGGCCCCGACGCGCCGATCCTCGGCATGATGGGCGTCCCGACCCTCATCGAAGACGGCCTGGCGCGCGCGGCGCTCGCCGACGCATCCCCGTCGGCCCGCGAGGCGCTCGGCGACCTCGAGCGGATGGTGATCGCGCTCGGCCCCGCGGCATCCGCCCAGGCCGCGGAGCGCATCCGCGGCGCGATCCGGGCCGCCAATGCCCGCCTGGCCGCGGGCCCCGCACCCGGCGAGGAGCCCCGCGAACCGCATTGGCCATAATGGGCCCTGCTGGCGCCCCAGCCACGACTGGACACCTGCCGATGCACTTCACCCTGATGCGCCACGGGCAGACCACCTACAACGCCGCCCAGCGCCTCAACGGCGACCCCGCCGTCCCCGTGTACCTGAATGCGCTCGGCCGCGAGCAGTGTGCGCGCCGGGCGGCCGAGCTTGCCGCGCGCAGGTTCGACCTCGCCGTGCATACCCAGTTCGCGCGCACCCAGGAATCCCTCGACATCCTCCTGGACGGACGCGACGTCCCGCGGGTGTGCATGCCCGAGTTCGGCGACGTGCGGCTCGGGATGTTCGAGGGTCGACCCGTCGGCGAGTACCGCCGCTGGCGCACCGGCCGCTCCCCGGAGGAGCGGCCACCCGGGGGCGAGAGCCGGATCGACGCGCTGACCCGCTACGTGGCGGGCGTCCAGCGCCTGCTCGAACTCGAGACCACCGGGCTGCTGGCGGTGCTGCACGACGTCCCGATCCGCTTCATCGCCAACGCAGCCCGCGGCGACGACCCGATCGATGGACCGATCACGACGATCGCCAACGCGCAGCTGGTCGTGCTCGACCGCGCCACGATGGTGGACGCCGTACAGGTCATGCGGGAGCGGATCGGCCTCGCCCCCGCCCCCGCCTGACATCGCGCGAGCTGGTTACGCCTACGCGGCCAGATAGCGCTCGAACCACTCCAGGGTGCGCGCCCACGCCGCCGTCGCCGAGGGCTCGTGGTACGACTCCGGCCGCTCGTCGCAGTGGAAGGCGTGCCCGGCACCCGGGTAGCGGATGATCTCGGTCGGCACGGGCGCGGACCGCAGCGCCGCCCGCAACTGCTCGACCTGCTCGACCGGGATGCTCTGGTCGTTGTCCCCGTACTGGCCGAGCCACGGCACCTTCACCTTGGGGGCCAGCTCGAGCAGCGGCGGCAAGCCCATGCGCCCCTGGACGACCCCGCCGCCGTAGAAGCCGACGCCGGCGCCGAGGGCGCAGTGGGTGGCCGCGAAGAGGCTCACCGACCCGCCCATGCAGAACCCGACGACGCCGATCTGCGGCGCGGCGATTGCGTACTCGTCATACAGGCCCACCGTCAGGTCCAGGTCCTCGGCCAACCCGGCCGCGGTCAGCGCCCCGATGTGCTGCATGGCGGCACCGATGTCGCCGTAGGCGACCAGCGGGTCGCCGGTCCGGTGAAACAGATGCGGTGCGAGGGCCAGGTAGCCCTCGGCGGCCAGGCGGTCCGCGACCGACTGGATGTGATGGTTGACCCCGAAGGCCTCCTGGATGACCACGACCCCCGCACCGCGCGGGTTCGCCGGCTCGGCGACATAGACCCCCATCGGGCCGTCGCTGGTCTCAAGCGTCCGCGTTGCCAACAGTGCCCCCTTGGTATGGAATCGACGGCAGCATTATCGCCGCCACGACCCCGTGACGGCCGGGAGCACTACGGGGACCGTCACCACCGCGCGTGCGGTCAGCCGGCCGAGGGTGATCGTCACGACCGCCCCGCCGGCCTTCAGCCCGCGCACGACGACGCGTGTGCCGCGCCGCGAGGACAGGTGCACGTCGGCCGCGGGCACCACGCTCCAGCCCGCCGGCGCCGGCACGGCGTTGCCGAAGGCATCGCTGGCGGCCGCCTGCAGGACGACGCTCGCCCCGATGGGTACGCGCACGCGCGGCGGCGCGAGCGTCAGGTGCGCCGCGGAACCCGCGCCGACGGTCTCCGGCCGGACGATCGCAAGCGCACCCTGGGTGGCCGTGATGCGGGTCCCCCCGGCAGCCGTCTCACGCAGGTAGAACTCCGGGCTGAGGATCTGCCCGGCCGGCACCACCTCGACCAGGCTGCGGACCCACGGACCGTTCGGGCTGGTGGCGATCAGCCCGGTCGCCGAGGCCGGGGCGAGCGCCCACGCCGATCCAGCCGGCGCGGCCGCCGTCCAGAGGCGCACCCGCTGCGGCCCCGACGGCACCCCGGCCGCCAGTCGCGCGCCGCCGGTGATCGTGCCCGGAGCCCCTCCGGGGGGCGCCGTGACCGTATACGTGCGCGCGGCGCTGATCGCCCCGACCGCGGCGGTCACCGTGACCTGCCCGGTCGCCATCGCGCGGAAGCTGACCGTCCGCGCCGGGCCGCGGCCGACGGTGGCTGCGACGCCCGGCGCCACCGACCAGACCGGCGCCGGCTGGCGGGCGGTGCGGTTGCCGTACTGGTCATCGCCGGTCGCCGTCAGCGTGACCGTGGCGCCCACGGGGACCGTCAACTGGCTCGGCGCGATGGCCAGGCCGGCCAGCGGGCCCGGCGTGATCGCGGCAAAGTTGGCGATGCGGCCGAGCGGGCCGAGCGCGGACAGGGTCTGCGTGCCGACGCGGGTGTCGGCGTACGCAAACGAGGCGCTCTTGGCCCCGGACGGGATCTGGAGCGTCAGCGTCGGGCCGGCCTGCGGCTGGCCGGGCCCGGTAAAGCGCCCGCCCGAGGAGCTCGAGGACACGGTCAGCTGCACCCCGGCGGCCGGCGCGGGGTGCGACAGGGTCAGCGTGACCGGCGCCCAGGCGCCCGCGACCGGGTCAAGACTCCCGGAGATGTAGCCGACGCACGGCGCGTCGGCGTCGAGCGACGACGGCCAGTACTGGACCATCGCGAGGGTGTCGCCGACGAAGCCCGGATACCCGCAGAAGCTCAAGCCACCGGTCAGCGTGCCCGAGCCGGTCGCCAGCCAGCGCTCGGTCCCGGTCGGGAACCGGGACGCCGGGGTGAAGATCGTCTGGGCATCCGAGCGATTCGAGTAGATGCCGACGCTCGCGGCGTGGACCGCCTGCAGGTAGCCGAGGAAGCCGTTGATCGACGCGGTGTTGAGCGCGGTCCCACGCAGCCAGACGTTGGCCGACTCCACGTCGAGCCACCAGCGCAACGGGGGCACCGGCACGGTCCCCGGCGGCGCGCCGGCAAGTGTCCGCAGCGCCGCCGTGACGCGCCCGTAGGCGTCCCGGGCGGCATTCCAGCCGTAGTCGTAGGCGCACGGGGCCGTCGATGTGGTCCCGTTCTTGCCGGTCAGCACGCACCGCTCCGGCGTCGTCTGGGCCGTCGTCGGCCAATGGGTCCGGATTTGGACGACACGGCCCCGGACAATGCGGATCGCGGGCCCAGGGTCGTCCGCGTTGACATACACCTGCGCCGCGGGCCCGGCCCAGCGAAGCTCGGCGGCCAGGCACGGGTTCGCGGTGAACGGGCGGCCGTCATTGGCCCCGACCACCGCCAGCGCCGGGGTCGCCGGCAGCGCCTGCACCCCCTGACCGACACATTGGGGAAACGAGACGTCGTACCCGACGCCAGCGGTTCCCCCGACGGCGAGCACGGGCACCGCGATCCCGAGCGCCGCGAGGAGCGCCGCGAGCGGTGCCGTCCGACCCGCGAGGCCGCGACGTGACCACGCGGACCGGATACGATGGGCAAACCGGGTGCTCACGCGCCTGACCGTAGAACACCTGTGGCCCAGGATCGAGCGCCGCCGGGGACCGCGGATCGGTCCGCCCATACCCCAGACCTCAACTGGCAACCGGAAAGTGCCGAATACCAGAACGTGACGGACTTCACAAAATCGTTACGCGTCTAGCGTGGCCGTACGGTTTACTTCGGCCCCGATGCGTCGCAACGTCGTCCTTCTGGCCGCCTGCACCGCCCTGCTCGGCGCAAGCGGCGCCGCCGCGCTCGCGTCGGGCGCGGCCACGTCGCCCACCGGCGCCGCCGGTGGCGGACCCGATGCTGCCCTGCGGTGCATCGCACCGACCGATGCCCAGGGGATCGACGCGATCCTGACCACGGCCGGCAGCCCGCTGGCCGGTCAAGGCGCGACGTTCGTCAACGCGGGCGTCCAAGCCGGGATCGATCCGCGCCTGCTCGTCGCGATCGCCGCACAGGAGTCGATCCTCGAGACCTACGGCCCGTCGCAGCCGATCCACAACGCCTTCGGCCTCGGCCCGGGCATGGCCTTCGGCTCCGATGCCGCGGCGATCACCTACGCCGCCCAGACCCTCGCCGACAACTACGTCGCAGGCGGGCTGACCACGATCCCGCAGATCGCCGGCAAGTGGGCACCGCCCGGCGCCGGCAACGATCCCTCGGGCCTCAACCTCAACTGGCCCTCCGACGTCAGCACCTTCTACCAGGCCCTCGGGGGCGACCCCGCCCAGCCGGTCACCCTGACCACCCAGAGCTCCGGCTGCGGCACCACGGCCGCCGCCGCGACCGACCCGGCGCCGCTGATCACGATCAAGCCCCTCGGCACGGCCAACGCGACGTTCATCCAGGGGCCGGCCCAACCCGGCGGGACCCATGACCCGCAGTTCAACCTCGCCAACGGGTCCTACAACTGGCAGAGCATCTGGGCGGTCGATCTCGGCGTCCCGATCGGCACCCCGGTGTACGCGAGCTTCTCCGGCACGATCGTCACGGTGCACTCCGGCGAGACCGGGCGCTTCGCCGGGATCAGCGTCGGGCTCGACTCGGGCCGCGGCCTGGCCGCCTACTACGCCCACCTCAGCCAGGTGGACGTCACCCCCGGCCAGAGCGTCGTCGCCGGCCAGCTCATCGGCGCCACCGGCGAGGCCAACGGCGTCGATCACCTCCACTTCGCCCTCGGCCGCAGCTACGCCGACGGCAGCCCCTCCAACGGCCTGAACCCGCTGCCGTTCCTGGCCGCGGCGTCCCCGACGGTTCAGGCCGCCGAGCTCAAGCTCGCCAGCCAAACCACCCTCGCCCCCGGGTCGGGCACGCCGGTCGTGGTTGTCTGGGGCGGCAACCCGCCGCAGACCCTCGGCCCCGGCGCGGCCGGCGGCAGCACGCCGGGCGCCGACACGCCGGCGACCATCTCGCCGTTCGCCTTCCCGATCGCGCTGCCGACCGGCGGTCAGGCCCGCTACGTGGCCCCGGCCTGCACCGTCGGGGCGTCGTGCCAGGTCGAGCTCGCCACGCCGGTGGGCGCCGACGTCGTCGCCGCCACGCCCGGCACGCTCGAGGCCGCGACCGCCGCGCAGCGCGCGGCCGGAATCGCGTTTTGGATCGACACGACCAGCTACGGGCGGATCGGCTACGGACCGTTGGCCTCCTACGCGGCGGGCATCGGCCCCGGCGCCAAGGTCACCCTCGGCCAGCCGCTGGGCACCTCGGCCGGCTCGGTGGCGTTCGCCTGGGACGACGGCGGCGTCGCGATCAACCCGTGGCCGATGCTGACCGCGGTGCGCCCCTCCGACTAGGAGACCCCCGCCTGCGACGCGCCGGCCTGCACGTGGGCCTGGTGGGCCGCCAGCATGTCCCGCTCGGCACGCTCGGTGTCGTAGGCCGCCAGCGCCGGCATGAAGAACGCGATCGCCCCGACCGACACCAGGCACGCCAGGCCGCCCGAGACGACCGAGAACTTCGGCGAGGTGACCGCAGCCACCGAGCCGGATTCGACATCGCCGAGCCGCGGGCCGCTCGCGACCACCAGGCTGAACACCGCCGAGACCCGCCCGCGCATGGCATCGGGGGTCAGGGTCTGGGTGATCGTCGTCCGGCACACCGCGCTGACGCTATCGGCCGCGCCGGCCAGGGCAAACAGCACGGCCGCCGGCCACAGCGAGGTCATCAAGCCGGCCGCGGCGATCGCCAGCCCCCAGACGGCCACCGCACCGAGCACGATCCGCCCCAGGCGGCGTGCCTGGGCCATCCAGCCGGTCGTCAGCGCCGCGGCCGTGGCGCCCACCGCCACGGCCGAATTGAGGATGCCGGCACCGAAGGCGCCGGTGTGGAACACGTTGATGGACAGGATCGGAAACAGCGCGCGCGGCATGCCGAAGGTCATCGCCAGCAGGTCGATCACGAAGCTCGCCATGAGGCTCTGCAGCCGCGCGACAAAGCGCAGGCCGCTGCGGATCGACTTGACCGTCGACGCCCGCGGCTGCGCGGGCGGCGGCTGGGGGCTGAGGGCCCAGGCCGCGACGACCATCCCGAGCACGCTGACCGCGTCCACGAAGTACGGGACCGCCAGGCCGAAGTAGTCGATCACCAAGCCGCCGATCGCCGGCCCGACGACCATCGTGACCTGCATCAGGCCGAAGCTCATCGACAGGGCCGCCTTCAGGTGGTCCGGGGTGACGGTGTTCGGGACGATCGCCGAACGGGCCACCCGCTCGACGGCCGCCGCGCCCGCGATCAGCGCGGCGAGCACGAACAGCTCCCACACGCGCGGCGTCGAGAGCAGGGTGACGATCCCCAGCGTCGCCGCCAGCACGGTCAGCGCGACCTGGCACCACAGCAGCAGCCGCCGCCGATCGACCCGGTCGGCCAGCGCCCCGGCGTACAGCGAGGCGAGGATCAGCGGGCCGAGCTCGGCTAGGCCGAGCAGCCCGGTCAAGAAGGCCGAATGGGTGGTCACGTAGATCTGATACGGCAGGGCCACCAGCGTGGCCTGGGTCCCGATCCCGGTGATCAGCGCGCCCAGCATGAGCAGGCGAAAGTTGCGCGACGCCCGCAGCGGGCGGATGTCGGTCGCAAGATTGCGCAGCAACGTTGCCAGCACGCGGGGTACGCCTTCCGGGGACCTGTCGCACCCGCGTCGGGGTGCCCGTCAGGCGGAGGATCCTAGCGCCCACCTGCGGGCTGAGCCCGCGATCCCACGGCCCGCGCCGACCCCGGGAGCCGGCGCACGGGCCCTAGGCCGACGGCCCTGACATGTCGTCCCGGCGCCGGCCGCCGTTTCCGGCCGGGTCGTGGGCCGCGGCGATCTTCTGCGCCCACGGCTCGGCGAGCACGGGCCAGCGGCGCATCAGGTCGGCATGCCGAATGTGGCGCGTGTTCTCCGGACGGGCCTGCATGCGCGTCAACGACGGATCGGCTGGGGGCGGCGTGCTCGACACGGTACGGCCCATCGTAGGCCCGTCCGCCGGCCCGGTCGACCCCGCAGGGGCGCCGGGTCCCGCTAGAGGAGCGTCAGCGTGACGGGGTATCCCGGCGCCCGGCGGGTGCCGGCGCTCACCGACTGGCGCACGACATGCAGGACATGGCCCCGGTGCACCACGGGGGGCCGGCGGACCGACCCGAGTGCGCAGAACCCGTGCGCCAGGGCCAACTGTGCCTGGGAGAGCGTCAGGTGCGCCAGGCGCGGCACGCTGCAGGCCGGCGCGACCGGGAAGCCGGCGAGGCCCACGTCGTCGACGGCGACCGCGCCCGCGGCGGGGGTGGTCCGCATCCGGAAACCCGATTCGAACAACCAGTAGGTCCTCGCCCCGATCGCCTCGACCCGGGCGCCGTTGCTCGGATGGGCCCGCAGGCGCGAGAGCGGGTTGGCCGGGTGCAGCACGTCCCAGGCATCGATCGTCGTCGCGGGCTGGGCGCCCCCGAACACGCTCCATGACGTCGCCGGGATCGGTGCGTCGCCGGCGACCCGGTAGACCCGCCCGGTCTGGGCGACCAGGATGAAGGTCCCGTCGGGCGGGAGCGTGCGCATGTGGGCGGCGGGGTTGCCCAGGTTCGCAAGGTCCCACTGGTCGATGTTGACCGGGGTCTGCGAGGAGCCGAGCGCGCTCACGGTCTGGACGTACATCGGTGAGCCGCCCACGATCTCGTAGACCGCGCCGTTGGCGGTGCTGCGCACAAGCGTCCCGTCGACCGGCACGCCATGCAGCTGGCGCCATTGCAGCGTGGTCAGCGCGAGGCTGGCGTGCGGACCCCCCACGGCGGCCCAGCTCGAGACGTACAGCGGTGCGCCGCCGGCGATCTCGTAGGCCTTGCCCTGGTAGCTGACGAACGTGCCGTTGGGCGGTGGGAAGGCGGTGGTGCCCGCGGTCGCGCCGTCGACGTAGTCGTTGTCGATGTTGAGCGTCGTGCCGCCATAGGTCTCGTTATGGCCGCCCTGGTACTGGTGCAGCCGCTGATGGTTCGGCCAGTCGGTCGCCGGCACGTAGGGATCGCTCGTCGACTGGAGGTTGTTCCAGTCCGCGATCCAGAGCTCGTCGGGCTCGACGGTGCTGGTACCGACCGCGTGCACGAGGTCGGTGATGCCCGACGCGCCGCTGCTGTAGACGCCCGAGGTGTAGCCGTCGGCATGCAGCTGGGTGGTCCACGCCGACAGGTAGGCGAGCACGGACGCGGTGTTGGCGCCCCCGGTGCTGTATGCCTCCATGTCGTCGTAGATCGGGTTGCCGGGCGGGATACCGATCGCGGCGGCCTTCGTCGCGGCGTCGTTGGCGGCGGCGATGCCCTCGGCCGTCGCCTGGCTGGCGGAGATGTCGGCGCACCTGCCGCTGCAGGACCCGACGCCCTGCAACCCGACGTAGGTCGGGATCAGGCGCCAGCCGGCACCGGTCACCGCCACGACCCACGACGAGGTCAGGTTCGGCTGGGCGCAGGCGCTGTTGGCGCCGCCCAGGTAGACCCCGATCGTCCGGTACGGGGAGGCCCCCCAGGCCCCCATCGCCGCCAGCGACGGGGCCGCGCAGGTGTCGATGCCGAGCGTCGTCGACGGCGCGATCGCCGCGTTGATGCTCGCGGCCCGCATGGCGCCGTTGGCGACGTGGATCCGCGGCGCAGGCACCGGCGGGGTCGCGGTGACCGCGTGGCCGACCGCCCGGGCGATCGTCGCCGCATCCCTGGACCAGGTGGCCACGACGACGACACCCTTGCCGGGCACCGCAAATGCCGCGCCGGATGCCGGCGCCAGGGCCGTGGCGAGGCGCACCGCCCCGGCCCCATGCGGGGCGGGCTCGATCAGGATCGCCTCGGTGTGCCCGATCGCCGTGCCCGGACACGCCTGGCGCGCGCCGGGCGTGCCGAGGTACAGCGCATGCCGGTCGAAGCGCACGCAAGCCGTCGGATCTGCCGACAGGTTGACGACGGGCCAGGCGGCGGGGACGGCGACTCGGTACCCGTGGTAGCTGACGGTCTTGAGCGCCGGGCTTGCGGCGCCGAGGGCCACGCCGACGAGGGCGATCGCCACCGCGGCTGCCATGAGCGCGACGCGCGAGCGGAAGTTGTTCAGGCCGAAGGGCGTGTCGTGACTCCCAGTGCAAACGAGGCGTGCTGACGGCGGACAGTGCCTGGCGGCGATTCTTGCAGCTGACCACTCGGACGCAACCCGGGCCGGGTCCGCCGGCCCGCTGGCCAACCGCGTCGCGCGCGGCGGGCCGACGCGCCCAGGTGCAGGTCAATCGCCATCCTGATTGCCATCGGCGGATCGTGCCCGCATCTTCAATCCGAGAACGTAAAAGGTGTGTATGCACACGCCCGGCGGGGACCCGGGCGGGTCCCCGCCGGGCGCGGTGCGCGCGGCCGGTCCCCGACGAGATCCCGCCCGGAGACCGGCGCGGCGGGGTCCCCTACGACCCGGATGTCACGCCGAGCGTGACCTCCTCGGCGCAGTTGCCGCGGGCGTGGAGCGCCTGCTCGAGGTCGCCGAAGCTCAAGACCCCGACCAGGCGTGTGCCGTCGAGCACGGGGAGCCGGCGAACGTGATGCTCTGCCATGAGGTGGCCCGCGGCCTCGATGTCGGCGTCGGCCTGCACGCCGACCGGCCGTCGGGTCATGATGTCGCCGATCGGGGTCGTCAGCATCGAGGCGTCGGTGCCGCCGTCCGCGCAGAAGCGCAGGACGATGTCGCGGTCGGTCACCACGCCGTCGAGGCGATCGTCGCGGATGATCGGGATGAACCCGCAGTCCTGGCGGCGCATCATCACCGCAACTTCTTTGATGGTGGTCGATGGATGGGCGACGACGAGCGTCGTGGCCATCGCGTCACGCACGTGCATGGATCCCCCTTTGATCGCTGGCGGCCGGCCGCGCCGGCCGGTCGGACCGTGCCCGGACGACCGACCCTTGGGGGGTGGCCTGTCGTCCTAGCCTGACTGTCGGCGATGCCGGCCCGCCTGTCATCAGGGTTTCCACCGGATCCGTCACCGCGCACGGCCGCCGCGTGACGCGCCCCGCGGCGCACCGCGGCCCACGGCCGCGCCGGGGCGCCGGTGGGCGGCTGCCGAGGGGCGCCCGGGTGTGCTCGGGTTTTCCCCGCTCGCCGTGCCGTGCGAACCCGAGGAAGCGAGGTCCGCACGGGCACGACCTGTCGGTCAGGATCAGGCGAGGTCGAATCGATCGAGGTTCATGACCTTGTCCCACGCAGCCACAAAGTCGCGCGCGAACTTCTGCGGTGAGTCCTCGCACGCGTAGACCTCGGCAATCGCTCGCAGCTGGGAGTTCGAACCGAACACGAGGTCGACGCGGGTGGCGGTCCACTTGAGCGCGCCGGTCGCGCGATCGCGCCCCTCGAACGTCTCCTCGGCTGCGGACGCCGCCTGCCACTCCGTGCCCATGTCGAGCAGGTTCACGAAGAAGTCATTGGACAACGCCTCGGGCCGCTCGGTGAAGACGCCGAGTTCGGACTGCCCGAAGTTCGCATTCAGGACGCGCATGCCGCCCACAAGCACCGTCATCTCAGGAGCGGTCAGGGTCAGCTTGCGCGCCCGATCGAGCAGCAGCTCCTCCGCCGTCTGCCGGTGTCCGCGCCCGAGATAGTTGCGGAACCCGTCCGCGGTCGGTTCGAGCACGGCAAAGGATTCGACGTCGGTTTGCTCCTGCGAGGCGTCCGTGCGCCCAGGCGAGAACGGAACCTGAACGTCGTGCCCGGCGTTCTTGGCTGCTTGCTCGACGGCTGCACACCCGCCCAGCACGATGAGGTCAGCGAGCGAGACCTGCTTGCCGCCCGTCGGCGAGCCGTTGAAGTCGCTGCTGGATCCCCTCCAGGGTCTCGCAGCACCTTCGCGAGTTCGGCCGGATCGTTGACGTCCCAATCCTTCTGCGGTGCGAGGCGAATGCGCGCACCGTTGGCTCCACCGCGCTTGTCGGTGCCGCGGAACGTTGCCGCCGACGCCCAAGCGGTCGAGACCAGCTGGGCAATGGACAGGCCTGATGCGAGGATCCTGCCCTTCAGATCAGCGATCTCCTGCGCGCCGATCACCTCGTGCGTGACCGCGGGGACGGGGTCCTGCCACAGCTGCGGCTCTGGTGGGACCAACGCGCCGAGGCCCCGCGTGTACGGGCCCATGTCGCGGTGCGTCAGCTTGAACCACGCCCTCGCGAAGGCGTCGGCGAACTCCTCCGGGTGCTCGTGGAAGCGCTTCGAGATCGGGGCGTAGACCGGGTCGACCCGCAGTGCGAGGTCCGTCGTGAGCATCATGGGGGCATGCCGCTTCGCCGGATCGTGGGCGTCCGGCACGGTGCCTGCCGCCGACGCATCCTTCGGGGTCCACTGCGTCGCACCGGCGGGACTCTTGGCCTGCTCCCACTCGTAGCCGAAGAGGTTGTCGAAGAAGTTGTTGTCCCACTGTCGCCGGGCTGGTGGTCCAGGCGCCCTCCAGGCCGCTGGTGATCGTGTCGTCACCGCGGCCGCTGCCGAAGCTGTTCTTCCAGCCAAGGCCCTGTTCCTCGAGGCCGGCACCCTCGGGTTCGCGGCCGACGTACTTGTCGGGATCCGCCGCCCCATGGGTCTTGCCGAACGTGTGACCGCCGGCAATGAGCGCCACCGTCTCCTCGTCGTTCATCGCCATCCGGAGGAAGGTCTCGCGAATGTCCCTGGCTGCAGCGAGCGGATCCGGGTTGCCGTTCGGCCCTTCCGGATTCACGTAGATGAGACCCATCTGAACGGCGCCGAGCGGATTGTCGAGTTCCCGGTCGCCGCTGTATCGCTCATCACCGAGCCACGTGTCCTCAGGTCCCCAGTTGATGTCCTCCTCGGGCTCCCAGATGTCCACGCGCCCACCGGCGAAACCGAAGGTCCTGAACCCCATCGATTCCAGGGCACAGTTGCCGGCGAAGATCATCAGGTCGGCCCACGAGAGCTTGCGGCCGTACTTCTGCTTGATTGACCAGAGTAATCTGCGCGCCTTGTCGAGGTTCGCGTTGTCGGGCCAGCTGTTGAGGGGCGCAAAGCGTTGCGCGCCGGACCCTGCGCCGCCGCGGCCGTCCCCGATGCGGTACGTGCCCGCGCTGTGCCACGCCATGCGAATGAACAGCGGCCCATAGTGCCCGTAGTCGGCTGGCCACCAGTCCTGCGACGTCGTCATCAGCGCCTCGATGTCCCGCTTCAGGGCGTCGAGATCGAGGGTCTTGAACTCCTCGGCGTAGTCGAAATCCTTGTCCATGGGATCTGCCAGGGGGGAGTTCTGGTGGAGGATCTTCAGGTTCAGCTGATTCGGCCACCACTGCTGGTTCGCCTGGCTGTCAGCCACGTGCGTGTTCGCGCCGCCCGAGACCGGGCACTTGCTTCCGTTATCCATGTTCGCTCCTCCGGCCCCAGGGATGACTGTGCGTCCGCCCAGATCTTAGCCGCGAAGCCATGCCGAGAGCGCGTCGACCGGCAGACGCCGACGGGCCGGTCGGCCCGCATGGCGCCCGCTGCATCCGGCGCACCGACCGTGATGCGCGTCGCCGCTGTAAGGCAGCCTCAGCGGCGCGCCAGTGAGGCCCGCGAACCCAGGGCCCGGGGACCGCACGTCGCCCGCAGCGAGGTCGGGATCCGCAGCGGGTGGCGGTCGCTGCACGAAGGCCCGCAGATGATCCGTCGTCGCGTGCTCGGCGGCGGGGCATCCGCCGCGCAGTCGCCTACTTGACCAGGTTGTAGACGTCGAACATCGGCAGGTACATCGCGACGACGACCAGGCCCACGATCGCGCCCACGACCAGCATCATCACCGGCTCGATGATCGAGGTCAGCGCCTTGAGCATCGTCTCGACCTCATCGTCGTAGAAGTCGGCGAGCTTGTGCAGCATCTCGTCGAGATTGCCGGTCTCTTCCCCGACGGCCAGCATCTGGGTGACGATCTTCGGGAACACCCCCGAGCGCTCCAGCGGGCCCGCGAGAGATTCGCCATCCTTGACCCGCTCGGCGACCTCGGCCATCGGATCGCCGATGACCCGGTTGCCGGTGGTCTTGGCCGTGATCTCGAGCGCATGCAGGATGGGCACGCCCGCGGAGGTGAGGGTGGCCAGGG
Source organism: uncultured Thermoleophilia bacterium (assembly GCA_963768285.1). Taxonomy (GTDB): domain Bacteria; phylum Actinomycetota; class Thermoleophilia; order Miltoncostaeales; family Miltoncostaeaceae; genus CAITWD01. The sequence goes on along the minus strand of CAVYHI010000018.1, from coordinate 24,643 downwards.
TGCGCGCGAACCGGGCGATCGCGACCTTGCGGACGATCTCGCCGATGCGCATCGGGAGGTTGAGCTTGATGCGGTCCCAGATGACCTGGCCACGGTCGGTGCGCTTGGCCCAGCGGAAGGTCCAGATCAGCGCCACCGGCACGATCACGAACAGGTACCACTCGCTGCGGAAGGCGTTGGAGATCCCCATCAGCACCTTGGTCAGCGTGGGCAGCTGGCCGTGCAGGTTCTTGAAGATGCCGGCGAACACCGGGACGATCAGGGTCACCATCGCCACCAGCACCGCCAGCGCAAAGCACCCGATCAGCGTCGGGTAGACCATCGCCGAACGGACGGTGCGCTTGAGGTGGTCGTCCTTTTCCAGCTGGTTGGCCAGCGCGCTCGAGCACCGCCTCGAGGTTGCCGCCGGCCTCGCCGGCGGCCACCATCGACACGAACAGGTCGTTGAAGACCGCCGGGTGCTTGGACATCGCCTGCGAGAGCGAGAAGCCGGTCTCGACGTCCTGGCGCACGGCGACGATCGTGCGGGCGAGCTTGGGCGATTCGGTCTGCTCCTCCAGCACGTAGAGCGCGCGCAGCAGCGACAGCCCCGAGGAGACCATCGTGGCCAGCTGGCGGGCCAATACGGTCAGATCGCGCGAGGCGACCGGCGTGTACAGGTCGCGCAGATCCTGCAGCGTGAAGGCCATCCGCTTGCGCGAGATCTCCACGATCGTGAACCCGCGCCCGCGCAGCTGCGCGGCGACCTGCGCGGCCGACTCGCCCTGCACCTCGCCGCGGGCCGGGGCGCCGTTGGCGTCGACGCCCTTGAAGGTGTAGGTGGCGCTGCTCATCTCACGCCCGGGCCCCGGCGCGGCCGCGAGCGGCCGTTGGTCATGACCGCCAGGGCCTCGCTCTCCATCAGCCGCTGCAGCTCGGTCGGGGTGCTGGAGCGCTCGAGCGGCGATGTCCCGGCGGATCAGGCCCGCGCGCACCAGATCGGCCAGCGCGGCGTTCATCGACTGCATCCCGTGCTGGGCGCCGGTCTGCATGATCGAGTAGATCTGGTGGGTCTTGCCCTCGCGGATCAGGTTGCGCACCGCCGAGGTCGCCACCAGGACCTCGCAGGCCACCACCCGGCCGCCCTCGGTCGAGGGCAACAGCTGCTGGCACATGACCCCCTGCAGCGAGTTGGCGAGCATCACCCGCACCTGCTCCTGCTGTTCGGCGGGGAACACGTCGATCACGCGGTCGATCGTCTGCGGGGCGTCGGAGGTGTGGAGCGTCCCGAGCACCAGGTGCCCGGTCTCGGCGGCGGTCAGGGCGATCTGGATCGTCTCCAGATCGCGCATCTCGCCCACGAGGATCACGTCGGGGTCCTGACGCAGCGCGCTGCGCAGGGCGCTGGCGAACGACTGCGTGTCGCCGCCGAGCTCCCGCTGGTTGATCAGCGAGCGCTTGTGGTTGTGCAGGAACTCGATCGGGTCCTCGATGGTCATGATGTGGACCGACGCGGGTTTCGTTGATCAGGTCGATCAGGCCGGCGAGCGTCGTCGACTTGCCCGACCCCGTCGCCCCGGTGACGAGCACCAGTCCGCGGGGCGGTCGTCGACCAGTCGCCGACCGTGTCGGGGACCTTGAGCTCGTCCAGCGAGCGGATCGTCGTCGGCACCACGCGCAGGGCCGCCCCGAGCACGCCCCGCTGGTGGTAGGCGTTGACACGAAAGCGCGCCAGCCCGGGGCCTGGTAGGAGAAATCGAGCTCCAGGTCGGTCTCCAGGCGGCGGCGCTGATCCTGCGTGAGGATCCCGTACAGCAGCTCGCGGGTGTCCTGCGGGCTGAGCACGTCGCGCCCGATCGCCTTGAGCTCGCCGCTGACCCGCATGACCGGCGGGGCGCCGACGGCCAGGTGCAGGTCGCTGGCCTTGCTGGCGACCACCGTGGTCATCATCTCGCTGAATTCCATCATCGCTCGGCCTTGCGTCGGGTGTGCCGCCCGCGGCCGCGGGCGCCATCGTTGCGCGCGGGCATCATCCGACCGCCGCGCGCCAGTTCTTCCAGGCTGGTAGTCGCCGCGCAGCACCTTGTCCAGCCCGTCCTCGCGCAGGGTGCGCATGCCCTCGCGCTGGGCCTGTGGGTGATCGCGTCGGCCGACGCGCCCGTGACGATCATCTCGGCGATCGCCTCGCTGACGACCATGAGCTCATAGACGCCCGAGCGCGGCCCTTGTAGCCGGACCCGCCGCAGCGCGCGCACCCGATCGGCCGGTAGACCTGGGCGGTGTCCCCCAGCCCGGGCGGCATCCGCGTCGGATCGACGAGCTCGCCGAAGACCGACGTCGGGATATGGTGCGGCTCGCGTGCAGTGCGCGCACAGCCGCCGCGCGAGCCGCTGGGCGAGGATCCCAGTCGACGGCGCTCGGCCGACCAGGAACGGCTCGATGCCCATCTCGATCAGGCGCGAGATCGCCGCCGGCCGCGTCGTTGGTGTGCAGGGTCGAGAGCACGAGGTGGCCCGGTGAGCGCGGACTCGACGGCGATCTGCGCGGTCTCCGCGGTCGCGGATCTCGCCGACCATGATCACGTCGGGGTCGGCCGCAGGATCGAGCGCAGCCCGGCGGCGAAGCGTCAGGCCGGCCTTCGGGTTGACCTGCACCTGGTTGATCCCCGGCAGCTGGTACTCGACCGGGTCCTCGACGGTGATGATGTTCTGCTCGACCGTGTTGAGCTGCGTTCAGGGCCGCGTAGAGCGTCGTCGACTTGCCCGAGCCGGTCGGGCCGGTCACCAGCACGCGCGCCGTGCGGACGTCGGTAGATCGCGCTCGAACTGCGCGCGCACCTCGTGGTCGCAACCCGAGCTTCGCGAGGTCCATCGACCAGGTTGGTGCCTGGTCGAGGATGCGCATGACGATCTCCTCGCCGTAGACGCGTCGGCAGCGTGACGACGCGCAGGTCGAGGTGGCGCCCGTCGACGTACAGGCCGACGCGGCCGTCCTGGGGCAGCGCGGCGCTCGGCGATGTCGAGGTCGGCCATGATCTTGATGCGCGAGACGATCCCGTGGCTGATCCGCGCCGGACGGTCGTGACGTTGCGCAGCACGCCGTCGACCCGGAAGCGGACCACCATGTCGTTGGCCTGCGGCTCGAAGTGCATGTCGGAGGCGCCCTCGTCGACCGCCGCGCGCGACGATCGAGTTCACGAGGCGCACGACCGGCGCATCGTCGTTGGCGGCATCGCCGTCGTCGACCATGTCGTCGGTGACGCGCACGTCGGCGAAGCTGGTGGCGTCGTCGACGCCGGCGAGCACGCTGTCCAGGCGCCGGGTCTCGCCGAGCAGGTGGGTGATCTCGTCCGGCGGGGCCAGCAGCGGCCGGATCTCGCGGCCGGTGATGATCCGCAGGTCGTCGAGCGCGAGCACGTTCGAGGGGTCGGCCATCGCCACGACCAGGCGCCCGTCGGGGTCGATGCGCACCGGCACCGCCTGGTAGCGGCGCACCGTCCGCGCGTCGATCAGCTCGGTGACGCTGCTGTCGACCGGCGTGCCCGGCTCGAACAGCCCGACGCCCGCGCGGACGGCGCTCGCGTGCGCCAGCTGCTCGCGGGTGATCAGCCCGCGCTCGAGCAGCAGCTCGCCCAGGCGCCCGCCCTGCGGCGGCCCGTCGGGAAACGCCCCGCGCAGCTGCTCGACGGTGATGTACTGGAGCCCCAACAGGACCTGGCTGAGCGACTGGGTCCGCGATTGCGGCGCCGTCTGCGCGGGCGCCGGGGCGGCCGGGCGGGCGCTCGCCAGCGGCCCCGGATCGAGCCGCTGCATCCCCGAACGGGGCAGTCGGACATCCTCGACGCGGCGGCGGTCGGCGCCGTTGCGCGGATTGGCGCGCGGCGTGCCCGGCGGGGGCGGTCCGTCCTGCGCGTGCGCGGGAATGTCAGGGGGAGTGCTCACCCCTAGTCTGATCGGCCGGAACGCCCGCCGACATTACCTTCCCGACTGCATCAGGGCGGCGCGCATCACCCCGATCGGCGGCTCCTGGCCGGTCCACTGGACGAAGGCCGCCGCGCCCTGGTGCAGCAGCATCCCGAGACCGTCGACGCAGCGCGGCCCGCGGGCGGCCGCGGCGGCCAGCCACGCCGTCCCCCCGGGACGGTAGACGACGTCCACGACCACGTGCTTCGGGCCCAGCGCATCCAGCGGCAACTCGTCGGGGATCCGGTCGCCGTGCAGCCCGAGGCTCGTGCAATTGACCACCAGCTCGCTGCGGGCCGCGGCCTCCTCGAGGGCCGCGCGCGAGAACCCGACCGGCTCGCCGAGCGCGGCGGCCCGCGCCGGGGTCCGGTTGGCGACCACGATCCGCGCCCCGCGCTGGCGCAGGGCGAACACGACCGCCCGCGCGGCGCCCCCGGCGCCGATCACCAGGGCCGTCCGCCCGTCGAGTGCCACGGGTGCCGCCTCGTCGAGGGCCCGCAGGAAGCCCAGCGCATCGGTGTTGTCGGCGCGCCACCCGCCGGCCCCGTCCGGGATCAGCGTGTTGGCCGGCCCCGATCGCCGCCGCCGCCTGCGAGACCCCGGAGCACTCCGTGAGCACCGCCTGCTTGTGGGGGATGGTGACGTTCAAGCCCGCGACGCCGGCCGCCGCCAGCCCGCGGACCGCCGGCCCGAGCGCGGCCGGTTCCACGGGGAACGCGACGTAGGTCCAGTCCAGCCCGAGCGCGGCGAAGGCGGCGTTGTGCATGGCCGGCGAGAGCGAGTGCGCGACGGGCCAGCCGATGATCCCGGTCACCCGCGTCGCACCCGAGATCACCTCAGCCCGCCTTGGCGAGATTCGCCTGTGATCTGGTGGCGTCGGCGTTGAACTGGGCGAGCGTCGTGGCGAAGTAGTGCCGGCCGCTGCCGTCGTTGCGCGCGACGTAGTACAAGTATGGGACGTGGGCCGGATGCGCGGCGGCCTGGATGCTCGCCAGGCCCGGGTTGCAGATGGGCCCCGGCGGTAGGCCGTAGTACTTGCGGGTGTTGTACGGGGAGGCGATCTGCAGATCGGCCTGGGTGAGGTCCGTCTTCCAGAAGCCGAGCGCGTACTGCACCGTCGCGTCGATGCCGAGCATCATGTGCGCGTGAAGGCGATTGTAGATGACGCCGGCGACGATCGGCCGCTCGGCCGGCACCGCGACCTCGCGCTCGATCATCGAGGCGATCGTCAGCACGTCGTACGGGGTGAGGTTCTTGGACGTCGGCGTACGAGTAGTCCACGCCAGCGGTGTAGTCGTGGTAGGCGGCCAGCTGCTCGTTGATGAACTCGCTGACGGTCGTCGTGGGCAGGAACGGATAGGTCGCCGGGAACAGGAAGCCCTCCAGCGAGCGCGGGGCCTTGGTCCCGGCCAGTACCTGGCCCTGTCCGCTGACCCCGGTCTGCGCGAGGTACGCGCTCGCCGACAGGTGGGTCTTGGCGGCCAGCATGGCGGCGATCTGCTCGCGCCGCAGGCCCTCGGGGAACGTCACGTTGACCGGCGTCGGCGGCGGGGGCGGCGCCGCGTGCTGGCGGGAGCGACGCACCCCGTAGGCGATCGCTGCGACCGCGACGATCACCACGAGGATGAGCACCCAGGCCCGCAAGCCCCGGCGGCGGGGCCGGCGCTGGCGCCGGGTCGTCATGGGGCGGCCGTGGCGCCGGCGGGGCCCAGCACCGCTTCCAGCAGGACGCACGCGGCGGCCGAGTCGAGGTCGGGCCCGCCGCGCCGGTTGCCGGCCTCGCCCAGGCGCCGCGCGGCCTCGCGGGTCGACAGGCGCTCGTCGACCAGCTCGACCGGAATGCCGAAGCGCCCGCGCAGACGGTCCGCAAAGCCGGCGGCCGCGCGCGCCTGCGCGCCCCGCTCGCCCGACATCAGCAGCGGCTCCCCGACGATGATGCGCTCGGGCGCCTCGCGGGCGATGACCTCGTCCAGGCGTGCGCATCCCGGCCGGGCTGTCCACCCGGGCGATCGCCGGCAGCGGCCGGACCAGGGTCCCGGTCGGGTCCGTCACCGCCACGCCGGTCCGGGCACGCCCATGATCGAGCGCCAGCAGCTTCACGCGTCCGCGGCGCCGAAGAGTGACCGGGCGGCGGCGAGCGCCTCGGGCAGGCGGGCGGGGTCCTTGCCGCCGGCGCGCGCCATCGCCTCGCGCCCACCGCCGCCGCCGCCGACCAGCGGGGCGATCTCCTTGAGGATCGCCGCCGCCGAGCGGCCGGCGGCGACCGCCCCCGGGCCGAGGTTCGCCACCAGCATCACCCGGCCGTCGGTGCGCGCACCGAGCACGACCGCGCCCTGATCGCCCAGCACGCGCTTGACCTGGTCCGAGATCTCCAGCAGCTCGTCGGCATCCCCGGCCTCGACCTCGGCGACCACGGCCCGCACGTCGCCGGCCACGATCGCCTCGGCGGCGATCGCCCCCGGGTCGATGCGGCCCTGCTTGGCCCGCTTGAGCTCGCGCTCGAGCTCGGCGATGCGCGCCTCGCGGGCATGCAGCTCCCGCTCGAGCTCGTCGGCGCGGTGCGCCTGCCAGCGGACCAGCTCGGCGCCGGTGATCGCCTCGATCCGCCGCGCGCCCGAGCCGACGCTCGTCTCGGTCACGATCTTGAACGGGCCGATCTCGCTGGTGCGCGCGACGTGCGTGCCGCCGCACAGCTCCTTGGAGAAGTCCCCGGCCGAGACGACCCGCACCACATCGCCGTATTTCTCGCCGAACAGGCCGATCGCACCCAGGGCGTCGGCCTCGTGCTTGGGCATCTCGGTCCAGGTCACCGGGCTGTCCTCGGCCACGCGCGCGTTGACGAGCCGCTCGATCTCCTCGAGCTCCTCGCGCGGGATGCGGCCGCGATGGGTGAAGTCGAAGCGCAGCTTGTCCGGCCCGACGTAGGAGCCCGCCTGCTTGACGTCGGGTCCCAGCCGCTCGCGCAGGGCCCAGTTGAGCACGTGCGTGCCCGTGTGGTTGGCCTGCGTGGCGCGCCGGCTGGGCACGTCGACGTGCGCGGTGACCGCGGCGCCCGCGGCGATCGCCGCACCCGCGACCACCAGCACCTGGTCGTCGCCCACGCGCAGCACGTCGCTGACCTGGCGCCGGTGCCCGTCGGTGGCGATCCAGCCCCGGTCGGAGATCTGGCCGCCGCCCTGGGGATAAAACGGGGATTCGGCGAGCTTGATCAGGTGCCGGCTGCCGTCGAGCTCGGCGACGCCGATGACCGTCGTCGTGACCTCGAGCGCGTCGTAGCCGACAAACCGCGTGCGCGTGCCCTGGGCCGCGAGCTCGGCGGCCCGCATCGCGAGCTCGGTCTCGGTCGCGATCGCCACCCCGGCGCGCGAGCGCTCGCGCTGCGCGTCCATCAGCTGCTCGAAGGCGCCGGTATCGACGCGCAGTCCCGCGTCCTGCGGCGGCTTCGGCGGTGAGATCGAGCGGGAAGCCGTAGGTGTCATGCAGCCGGAAGGCGTCCTCGCCCGAGACGCGTCCCGGTGTCCGCCGCCCTGGCGATCACCTCGCCCAGCAGGCGCCGGCCCTGCTGCAGGGTGCGCGCGAACTGCTCGGCCTCGGCCCCGAGGGTGTCGGCGATCGCGGCCCGCTCGGCGACCAGCTCGGGGTAGGCGTCGCCCCAGCCGGCCGCGACCTGCTCGCGACAGCGCGACGACCGCGTCGACCGGCAGCCCCAGCTGGGTGCCCTCGGCGACCGCGCGCCGCACGATCCGCCGCAGCACGTAGCCGCGGCCCTCGTTGGACGGGCGCACGCCGTCGGCGGCCAGGAAGGTCATCGCGCGGCCGTGGTCGGCGAGCACCCGCAGGGCGCGCGGTCGCTGCGTCGGCTCGTGCGCCGTAGCGCACGCCCGAGGCGGCCCTCGGCCCATTCGATCAGCGGCCAGAACGCGTCGGTCTCGAACACCGACCGGCTTGTCCTGCAGCAGCGCGGCGATCCGCTCGAGGCCGGCGCCGGTGTCGATGTTCTTCGCCGGCAGCGGGCTCAGGCGTCCCGTCGGCTGGACCGCTCGTACTGCATGAACACCAGGTTCCAGTACTCCAGGTAGCGGTCCCTCGCCGACCTCGCGGCCCGCCCTCGGGCCCGAAGCTCCGGACCGCGGTCGTAGTAGATCTCCGATGCACGGCCCGCACGGGCCGGTGGGCCCGGCCTTCCAGAAGTTGTCGGCCTCGCCGAGCGCCTGGATGCGCTCGGCGGGATCCCGCAGCTCGATCCAGAGCTCGCGCGCCTCGTCGTCGCCGGGGACGCGTCGTTGCCTTCGAAGATCGTGACCCAGATGCTGCTCGCGGTCCGAGGCCGAGGACCTCGGTCGAGAGCTCCCAGCGCGAACGCGATCGCGTCGCTCCTTGAAGTAGTCGCCGAAGCGAGAAGTTGCCGAGCATCTCGAAGAAGGTCAGGTGGCGGGCCGTGTGGCCGACCTGGTCGATGTCGACGGTGCGGAAGCACTTCTGGCAGGAGGTCAGCCGCGGTGCCGGCGGGACCGCGGTGCCCATGAAGTAGGCCTTCAGCGGCTGCATGCCGGCGATCGTCAGCAGCACCGAGGGGTCGTCGTCATACGGCACCAGAGACGCCGAGGGCAACGCGAGGTGCCCCTGGCGCTCGAAGTACTCCCGAAACGCACGGCGGATCTGGTGAGTCGTCATCCGAGGGCCGATGGTACCAGCACCGGTACGCGGCCCGCGGCCGCATGCGGTGCCGCCGGCGGGCGCCTAGGGCCGCCGGGTCTTGGCGGCGTGGAACGCCTCGTCCATCTCCCGGTCGAGCTGGGCCATGCGGCGATCGCTGGCGCGCTTGCCCGCCTCGATCGCCTCCTCGACCTGCTCGCGCAGGGTCGCATACTGCTCGCCCGCGTAGGCGGGCCATTCGTTCGGGTCCCGGGGCAGCTTGGAGTACAGGTACCCCAGTGCGCCCAGCACCGCGACGGTGCGCAGCTTCACGTTGTGGCCTCCTCGTCTCCGGTGGCGGTCGCGGTCGCCGCGGCGGTGGCCGCGGCGCCGGTATCCTCACGCACCGGCGATGCGGGCGCGCTTCTTGCCTGCTGCGCGTCGGACGCCCGGCGGGCGACGAAGGTCGCCAGGCCCTCTTTGACGCCGGCGGCGACGCCGGTGAGGATGCGGACCGGCGCGGTGGCGGCGCTCGAGATCGTCTGGATCGTGCGCTCGGCGCCCTTGGCGCCGTTGACCGCCGTCACCATGATCTCGTCGACACGGTCGATCTCGCGGTTGACCCCGTCCATCGTGGTCTGGGCCTTGCTCAGGATCGGCACGACCTCGTCCGTGACGCGGGTCACCGACGTCCCCAGGCGGCCGAACACCCCGGCCATGCGCAAGAACAGATAGGCCAGGCCAAGGCCGGTCAGCACAAGGAACAACGAGAGTGCGGCCTTGAGGACATCGGACCACTGCACGAGTTACTGGCTCCCGCTCGAAGGATGTGACACCGCGATCGTACCCGCTAGGACGAGTCGTCCGAACTGGTAGATCGTCGCGGTTTGCCCCGGAGCAACGCCATCCGCCGGTTCGGCGAGGTCGATGCGCACCCCGGATTCGTCGATCGGCACCACCGCGCGGCCCGGGATCGGGCGCCCGCGGTACCGGACCCGCACCTCAAACGGCGCGCCCAGATCGAGCACGTCGTGGGCGACCGCCGGACGCAGCTCGAGCCCCCAGGTCTCCAGGGCGGTGCGCGGGCCGACGGTGACCGCGTTGCGCTGCGGGTCGGTCCCGAGCACGTACAGCGGCTCGTCGGCGGCGACCCCGATGCCCTTGCGCTGGCCGACGGTAAAGCGCCAGTAGCCCTGGTGCGCGCCGATCGGCGTGCCGTCGCGATCGACGATCGGCCCGAACTCCGGGGCAAGCCCGGCGTTGCGCTCCAGGAACGGCCCGTAGCCGTCGGCCCCGACGAAGCAGATCTCCTGGCTTTCGACCGCCTCGGCGGCCGGCAGCTCGGCCGCCCGCGCCCGCGCGCGCACGGCGGCCTTGGTCAGCTCGCCCAGCGGGAACACCAGGCGTCCGAGCACGTCGGGCCCGAGCATGCTGAGCATGTAGCTCTGGTCCTTGGCCTGGTCGGCGGCGGCGGCCAGCACCGGCGCCCCGCTGGCCCCCCGCTCGAGGCGGGCGTAGTGGCCGGTCGCGAGCCCTTGGGCGCCGACGAGCGCCGCCGCCTGCGCGAGCACCGCAAACCGCACGCTGCCGTTGCAGACCACGCACGGATTCGGCGTCAGCCCGGCCCTGTAGCCCGCCATGAACGCCTCGACGACACCGGCGCGAAACGGCTCGGCGGCATCGATCGTCAGATGCGGGACCCCGAGGGCGTGGGCACTGGCCCGGGCCAGCCGGACCGTCTCGGGCGAGCAGCACGAGCGCTCGGCGGCCACGGCGGCCGGGTCGTGCCAGAGGCGCATCGTGACCCCCACGACCTCCCAGCCGGCATCCCGCAGCACCAGGGCCGCGACGGCGGAATCGACCCCGCCGCTCATCGCGACCGCGACGCGGCCCTCAGTGAGCGGCAGGCCCTGCTCGCCGAGGCGGCGCGAGTACCAGGCCTCCAGCGCCCGCGCGACGGCGTCCGTGGTGATCTCGGCCGCGTGGCGCCGGTCCTCGCCGAGGCCGCCGAGCTCGCGGTCCAACCGATCGGCCGACAGCAGCATCGCCTCGCGCAGGCTGGCCCCCTCCAACAGGCCGCAGGCCGCGCTTGCGGCAGCCAGCGCCGCCGGGCAGCCGTAGGCCAGAAAGCGCGCCGCCGTGACCGTCTGCCCGGCGATCCGCAACTGGATGCGCACGACATCGCCGCAGCCGACCGCACCCGACTCGCCGACCGCGTCGGCGTCGGGCAGCGGGCCGGCGCCGGTCGGGCGGGCCACGTGGCGGACGATCTCAGGCGTGTAGGCGGGCACCGCGCAAGGTTAGCCGCTCGCGCCGGGCCCTCGCGCGGTGAGTGGCCCTAGGTCGCCGGCGAGGAGATGGCCTGGCTGAGGGCCGCCGCGATCACGCTCTGATCGACGTAGCCGGTCCAGGTGTTGGCGATCCGGCCGTCGGCCCCGATGATCGCCACGCTCGGGGTGCTGGTGACCCCGAGCAGGGTCGTCAGGTCGCCGTAGGTGTCCCCGCTGTTGACGTTGTAGACCAGGTAGCGGACGCCCGCGATGGCCTGGGACGGCGCCGCGAGCCCGGCGATGGCGGCCGCCACCGCATCGTCATCGGCCTGTCCCCGCATGACGAAGCCCACCACCACGATCTCCTGATTGCGCAGCGCAGTCGGTCACCGCGGCCGGCGTCTGGGGATCGGTGACCACGCGCGCGCCGGCGGGCGTGGGGGTGGCCACGTGGATCGGCACGGCCACCGGCGTCCCGAGCACCGGTGCGTTTGTCCCGCCCCCCGACCCGGAGCCGACAACGCGGTACCCGACGACGAGGACCAGGAGCGCGATGACCGCGCCCAGGACCACCTGGCGCCGGGGCAGGCGGGCAAGGCGTTCGCGTACGCCGCTCACCCGCGCCGCCTGCAAGATGAAAGACCCCACCGTGCCGTTCCGGTATGAGTGCTGAACCTGCCGTAGCAGGTGGGACGCGTGCAGCCGCGGCACAAATGGCGGCGACCAAACATCGCATCCCGGTTGTTAAGTGTTGGCTCAGGCCTCGCGCCGGTGGCGCACACGGTCGGGTCCTTTGAGAGTAGTTGACATCCCATGTGTCGACAATCCGGTGCGGCAACTCAAGACCCTCGCGGGCAATCGTGTCCGGAGCCTCCGCGCCTGCGGGTGCGCCGCCGACCGCCGGCGCCCATCGACCCGGTCGGCGGGGTCCCCTACCCTCAGGGCGACATGACCGGAACGCCGCTTGCCGATCGCCTGGAGATGCTGCTGGTCGCCCAGTGGCTGGAGGCCGGCGCGCCCGAGGACGGCAAGGTCACCTTCCAGGTCATGGCCGCCGCCGAGGAGCTCGGCTGCGCCGACGGGCGTGCGGGCCTGCTCGAGATCATGAGCGCGCTCGGCGCGCTCGAGGAGGCCCGGCGCATCCGGGTCGAGTGGGCCTCCGCCGCGGGCGCGCCCGCGCTCGTGCGGCTGGCCGACGCGCTCTGCCGCGATGCGCGACGCGCCTTCGAGCCGCCGGCCCCTTAGAGGCCGACGTACTTGGTCGGGGTCGCGTTGGGCCCCACCGAGACCCAGAACCCGGCCGGTGTGGCAACGAGTGCGCGTGCCGGCGCGTCCACCTTCTGGATCTGGTGGATCGTCGGGTCGAGCAGCGAGATGTCGAGGACCGCGCCGGTGGCGGGCGCGCTGACCACGACATGCCCGTCGCTGACCGAGATCGCCTGCATGGTCGGCGGCACGGTGATCTTCTGGACGATCCCGCCGGTGCGCGGGTTCAGGTGCAGGATCTCGCCGCGGACCAGCACGCACAGGATCCCGCCGTAGGAGGAGATCCCCACCGGAGCCCGCGGGCTTGAGAACAGCACGCGCGCGGACTCGGTGCCCGCCCGGGCGATGATCCGCGCCAGCTGGGTCCCGCCGGCGCTCGAGGTCGTCAGTGCCCAGACCGCCCCGGGCACCGCCGCCAGGCCAAGGATCGGGTTCGGCACCGCGACCGCGGCGCGCTGCACGGGGGCCGTGGTCAGCTGGGCGGCCGTCCACACCTTCGGCTCATGGACGTTGATCGGCTCGATCTCGCGCCCGCGGGAGTCGGCGACCCACAGCCAGCCGCCGGCGCTCGCCAGCACCAGGCGGCCCGCGGGCAGGTGCTGGGGCGCGGTGGTCCAGACCTGCTGCAGGTTCGTCTGGTCGGTGCTGTAGCCGATGATCGTCCGCCCGCGGGCGATCCAGACGCGGTGCTGGCCGACGGTGATCGCGGCGGCGTTCGGGGTCGCCGCCGGCGGCGGGATCATCAGCGCGCCCGGGCGGCGCCTGCACGTCCAGCCGCGTCAGCGCCCCGTCGCGCACCGTGAACACGCCCGCGTGCCCGTTGGCGGCCACCACGGTGTGCGCCGGCGCCGCCGAGCTCGACAGGTTGCGCGAGCCGAGCACGCCGGTCGCCGAGGAGGCGGCGGCCACCGCGCAGCCCGCGATGACGGCCGCGGCGAGCACGCGGCGGCGCGTCACGGGCGCGGCCCTTCGCCCGCAGCGACGCTCGACCGGATGCCGAGCTCGCGCAGCTGCGGCAGATCCACGCTCGCCGGCGCCCCGGTCAGCGGGTCACTGCCCGTCGCGGTCTTCGGGAAGGCGATCACGTCACGAATCGACCGCTCGCCGGCCAGCTGCATGACCAGGCGGTCGAGCCCCAGCGCGACCCCGCCATGTGGCGGCGCGCCGAGCTCCAGCGCGCGCAAAAGGAACCCGAACCGCGCCTGCGCCTCGTCGGCCTCGAGTCCAATCACGGCAAAGACCCGCTCCTGAAGATCGGTGCGATTGATGCGGATGCTGCCCCCGCCCAATCTCGAGGCCGTTCATCACCACGTCGTAGGCCTGGGCCAGGACCTCGCCGGGATTCGATTGTAGGCGATCTTCATCCTCCGGTCGCGGCGCCGTGAACGGGTGGTGCAGCGCATCCCAGCGGCCCTCGTCGGCGTTCCACTCCACCAGCGGGAAATCGATGACCCACAGCGGCGCCCAGACCCCCTCGGGGATGAGCCCGAAGCGCTCGGCCCAGCGCACCCGCAGCGCCCCGAGCACGTGTTGGGCGGTGGCCTCGGCGTCGGCGACCATCGCGACCAGGTCGCCCTCGCCCCGCCCCGACCGCCGCGGTGAGCCCCGCCAGGAACTCGGCCTTGACCGAGGCCCGCAGCGCACCCTCGGCGCCCGGCACCGCCCAGACCAGCCCCTTGGCCCCGAGCTCCTTGGCCTCGACGACCAGGCCGTCGAGGTCCTTGCGCGACAGCGCGGCGCCCGCGCCCGGAACGACGATCGCCCGCACCACGCCGCCGGCGCCGACGACGCTCGCAAACACCCCGAGCCCCGACGCGGCCGCCGCGGGCGTCCAGTCGCGGATCTCGCAGCCGAACCGCACGTCCGGCCGGTCGGTGCCGAAGCGCCGCACCGCCTCGTGGTAGCCCATGCGCGGGAAGGGGGTCGCGAGCGCGATCCCGGCCGTGCGCCCAGGCGGCGACCATGATCGCCTCCACCAGGCGCTGGATGTCGGCGGGCTCGACGAACGACGCCTCGATGTCGACCTGGGTGAATTCCGGCTGCCGGTCGGCGCGCAGGTCCTCGTCGCGGAAGCAGCGCACGATCTGGTAGTAGCGCTCGAGGCCGCCGACCATCAACAGCTGCTTGAACAGCTGCGGGCTCTGGGGCAGCGCGTAGAAGGTCCCCTGCTGCAGCCGCGAGGGCACCAGGAAATCGCGCGCGCCCTCGGGCGTCGAGCGGGTCAGGATCGGCGTCTCGACCTCGAGGAACCCTTCGGCCTCGAGCACCGTCCGGATCGCCTGGACGACCCGGCCGCGCAGCTCGAGCGCCCGCAGCCGCGGTCCCCGGCGCAGGTCGAGGTAGCGGTAGGTCAGCCGCAGCTCCTCGCCGATGTGCGCGTGCTCGTCCTCGACCGAGAACGGCAGCGGCGCCGCCTCGGAGAGCACCTCGAGCCCGGTGACCCGGAGCTCGACCCCACCGGTCGGGATGCGCGGGTTGACGGTCTCGGCGCTGCGGGCAACAAGCGTGCCCGAGGCGCTGATCACATCCTCGGGCGACAGGCGCTGGGCGAGCTCGAGCACCGCGCCGGTGTCGGGATGGATCACCAGCTGCAGCACCCCGCTGCGGTCGCGCAGGTCGATGAACAGGACCCCGCCGTGGTCACGGCGCCGGTGGACCCAGCCGGCCACGCGGACCTCGGCCCCCTCGGCGCCGGCGGCATCCAGGCAGGTGTGCGTGCGAAACCGCCCGGCACCGATCACAGCGTTCCCTCCAACTCCGACAAGCGCACCTCGACCTGTTCCCCGGACTGCATGTCACGCACCATCGCGATTCCCTGCGCGCGCTCGCGCGGTCCCAGGATCACCGTCCGCCGGGCCCCGACGCTCGCGGCGTGGCGCATCATTCCCTTGAGGCTCCGCCCGGCGCGGTCGGCCTCGCAGGAGCGCCCGCGCGCCCGCAGCCGGGTCATCATGGCAAATGCCTCCAGACGCGATGCCTCATCGACCGCCGCGAAGTACACGTCGACCGGTGCCGCAGGCGCCGTGATGCCCGCGGCCTCGAGCGCCAGCACGATGCGCTCGATCCCCGTCCCGAACCCGACCCCCGACAGCTCGGGGCCGCCGAGCTCGTGCACGAGCCCGTCGTAGCGCCCGCCGCCGCCGATGCCGCTCTGGGCGCCCAGGCGGTCGCAGGTGAACTCGAACACGGTGTGGGTGTAGTAGTCGAGCCCGCGCACCAGTCCCGGGTCCTGCTCGTAGGCGATCCCGACCGCGTCAAGGGCCGCCCGCACCTGCCCGTAGTGCGCGGCCGCCTGGTCCGAGAGGCTGTCGGCGATCCGCGGGGCCGCGGCCATCACCGCCGCGACCGCCGGGTCCTTGGAGTCAAACAGGCGCATGGGGTTCTCGGCCATCCGCTGGCGCGCCTCCTCGGGCAGCGCGTCGGCGTGGGTGGCCAAGTACTCCAGAAGGCTGGCCCGGTATGGGCCCCTGGTGGCCGCATCGCCCAGGCTCGAGATGCGCAGCCGCACATCCGGGACCCCGAGCGCCGTATACATGGCGGAAAGCAGCGCGATCACCTCGACGTCGAGCAGCGGATCGTCGGAGCCGATGGCCTCCGCACCGATCTGGGTGTGCTCGCGAAAGCGCCCCGACTGCGGGGCCTCGTACCGGAACATCGGGCCCGTGTACCAGACCTTCACCGGCAGCGGCAGCTTGTGCATGCCGTGCTCGACGAAGGCCCGCACCACGCCGGCGGTGCCTTCCGGGCGCAGCGTGATCGAGCGCCCGCCGCGGTCGTCGAAGGTGTACATCTCCTTGCGCACGATGTCGGTGCTCCTGCCGACGCCCCGCGCGAACACCTCGGTGTGCTCGAAGGTCGGGGTCGTCAGCTGGCCGTAGCCGTAGGCGGCGAACAGCTCCGCGGCCACGGTGAGGATCCGGCGGCGGATCCGGTGCTCGGCCGGCAGGACATCGCGGGTGCCGCGCGGCGCCTCCAGGCGCCCGGGGCTCACTTTGCGCCCGCCCGGGGGCCCGTCCATTTGCGCAGCTGCGAGCGGTAGCGCCAACGTTCGATCAACAGGCCCATCGCCACCATCAGGCCGAACCCGATCGCGCCGATCCCGATCGCCAGGATCACGTTGACGTGCAGCAGGAAGATCAGGATCAGCACGTAGCCGGCCGCGATGAACCCGGCCCGCTTGAGCACGCTCTGGGGCGCCGGCGGGACCGGCTCGCCGGGCTTACGCTTGGGGCCGGACTTCGACGGCGCGGTCGCCTCGCGCTCGAGCTTGGGGCTCTTGGCGGGCGGCGGGCCCGTGGGGCGTGGCTTGCGGCGCTTGGCGATCGCGAACTCCTTAGCTGTCGTCTCGGGCGAGCGCCGGGCAACGTTCCTCGAGCAGTTGCGACCGGTCAAACCGGCGCAGGCCAAGCTCCTCGGGGTCCACGTCGCCCAACGCGCGTCGTGGCATGAGCCCCACGAGTTCGCTCGCACCCAGCTCGACCCCGAGCCGGTCAGCCTCGCGGCGGACCGCCTGCATGACGACCCAGGGCGGCGTTCTGCGTGAGTCTTCCAGGTTCATCGACACCTGTGCAATCCCTTGGTCGGGAAGGTACAGCCCGAGCGCCCGCACGCCCGGCAGCCCGCCGCTGGATTCGCGCACGCGATCGGCGATGGCGCGGGCCTCGGCAAGCGAGGCGTCGGGCAACGCGACGTTCCAGGCGATCAGCGGCGGGCGCACCCCGACCAGCACGCACCCGGCGGTCGGGTGGAGCCGACGCGGGCCGGCATCGGGCACTAGGCGCCCGTCGGCGATGGCCTCCGCCAGACGGTCGGGTCCGTAGGCCCGCAGGCCGTAGGGCCGTACGAGCTCGGGGGTGGTCGCGATCTGGCCGTAATAGAACACCGGCAGATCGAGCTCGTCGCCGATCCGCTGCGCGACGGTCTCGGCGATCATCCGCGCCGGCGCCGCGTCGGCGTCGCCCAGCACCACGATCGGCACGACGTCGAGCGCGCCGGTGAACGGGTGCGCACCGCGGTGCCAGCGCACGTCGATCCGCGCGAGCGCCGCGGCCGCGAGCCCGACCAGCGCGTTGCACAGGCCCTCCGGCGTGCCGGCGATGCTGAGGACGGTCCGGTTGTAGTCGGGGTCGCTGTGGCGGCTGATGACCTCGGCACCCGGTACGCTGCAGGCATCGGTCAGCGCTGCGATGGCCTGCTCATCGCGCCCCTCGCTGACATTGGGCACCGACAGCATCCGCGACGGGGTCGCCAACGGCGTCTCACCGTCGGACCCCGGTTGAGCGTGCCCGTCGTGCACGATACCGTTCACCGGTGAATCACCTTGCCGACGCTCCTCCGCCTCATCACGTATCTGCGCCCGTATCGCCTCGCGATTGCGATGACGGCGCTGTTCGGCGCGGGGCTGATGGTGTGCACGCTGATCCTGCCGTACATCACCCGGCTGGCGATCAATGACGTCATCGAGGCCGGACAGCGGGACAAGCTCGCGCCGCTGATCGGCTGGGCGCTGTTGGTCATCGCGCTGCGGTTCGGCTTCAACTTCATGCGGCGCATCTGGGCCGGGCGCATCAGCCTCGGGGTCGAGTACGACCTGCGCGATGCCGTGTTCGCGCAGATCCAGCGGCTGTCGTTCGGCTTCTTCGACCGCATGCCGGTCGGGCAGTTGATGTCGCGGACCACCAACGACCTCCAGGTCGTGCGGTTCTTCCTCGGGTACGGGCTGGTGTTCCTGTTCATGAACACGTTCCAGCTCATTCTGATCACGATCCTGCTGTTTTGGATCAACGCGGGTCTGGCGGCGGTCGCCCTCCTGATCGGGCCGGCGCTGTTGGTCGTGGCCACGCGGTACTCGCGGCGCAGCGCACCGGTGCGGCTCGATGTCCAGCAGAAGGCCGGCGAGGTCGCCCAAGCCGCCGAGGAGAGCGTGGTCGGGATCCGGGTCATCAAGGCCTTCGGTCGCGAGGACTACCGCACTGACCAGTTCTCCGACGTGTCCTACAGGGCCTTCCGGCGCAACGTCGATGCCGCGCGGCTGGAGTCGTTCTATTCCCCGCTGCTGAGCTTCCTCCCGATCCTGGGCCTGGCGGTCGTGATCATCTACGGCGGCACGCTGGTCATCAACCACCAGTTGAGCCTCGGCGCGTTCGTGCAGTTCTACCTGTACCTGGCGCTGCTGATGGGGCCGTTTCGGATCATCGGCGTCCTGGTCGGCAACGCGCAGCGCGCCGTGGCCGGCGGCCAGCGGATCTTCGAGATCATGGACGCGGTCCCCGACGTCAAAGAGCCGGAACACCCGATCCCCCTCCCGGCCGGGCCCGGGGAGATCCGCTTCGAGGGTGTCCACTTCGCCTATACGCCGGGGCGCGAGGTGCTGCACGGCATCGACCTGACGATCCCGGGCGGGGCGACGGTGGCGCTGATCGGTATGACCGGCGCCGGCAAGAGCACGCTCACCGAGCTCGTCCCGCGCTACTTCGAGGTCACCGAGGGCCGGGTGCTCGTCGACGGCGCCGACGTCCGCGACCTGCGCCTGAACGACCTGCGCCGCCAGATCGGCGTCGTCTCCCAGGAGCCGTTCCTGTTCTCATCCAGTGTGCGTGACAACATCGCCTACGGACGCCCTGACGCCACCGACGAGGAGGTCCGGTCGGCGGCCCGCCGGGCGCGCGCCGACGCCTTCATCGAGGCGCTCCCGAACGACTATGCGACGATCGTCGGCGAGCGGGGGTACACCCTCTCCGGCGGCCAGCGCCAGCGCATCGCGATCGCCCGGGCGATCATCACCGATCCGCGGATCCTGATCCTGGACGAGGCGACCGCCTCGGTGGACGCCAGCACCGAGCGCGAGATCCAGGATGCGCTGCGCGCGGTCATGGCGGGACGCACGACGATCATCATCGCCCACCGCCTGTCGACGATCCGCTTGGCGGATGAGCTGATCGTGCTCGACCACGGCTCCATCGCCGCCCGCGGGCGGCACGCCGAGCTCTACGCCCACAGCGCGCTGTATCGGGACATCCATGACAGCGGCCTGGCACGGCCGGACCTCGTGCTGGGGGACGTCTGATGACGACGCGGATGGGTCCTGGGGTGCGTGGCGGGGGCGGCGGCGGCGGCGCCCGCCGGTTGAGCGGGCACCACGCCGAAGACGACATGGAAGGGATCGCCCACCCCTCCGGACGGCAGCTGCGCCGGCTGGCCCCCTTCGCCCGCCCGTACCGGGGCCGGATCGTCATCGCCCTGATCCTCACGGTCCTGGTCGCCCTCACCGGCCTCGCCGGCCCGGCGCTCGCCCAGATCGGCATCGACCAGGGGATCACCGTCGGCAACGAGCAGGTCCTGGTCCTGACGGTCATCGCCTTCGTGTTCGCGGGGCTCCTCGGCTGGGCGGCCGGCTACGCCCAGACCTACCTATCGAGCTGGATCGGCGAGCGCATGCTCTACGACCTGCGCATCAAGCTGTTCTCGCACTTCATGGCGCTCGAGCTCGGCTACCACGAGCGCGCCTCGACGGGGCGCAGCGTCAGCCGCCTGACCAGCGACGTCGAGCAGCTCAACGATCTCGTCACCGACGGGTTCACCTCGGTGGTGGTCAACGGGCTGACGTTCATCGGCGTCGTGGTGATCCTGTTCCTGTACGACTGGCGCCTGGCACTGCTGTCGTTTGTGGTGTTCCCGTTCCTGGCGGCGGGCACCGCCTGGTTCCGGGTCGCCTCCGCGAAGGCCTACCGGCGCACGCGTGAGACCGTCGCCGACGTGCTGACCGTGCTGCAGGAGAACCTGGCCGGCGTACGTGTCGTGCAGGGCTTCGGGCGCCAGGAGCCCGCCCGCGAGGCGTTCCGGCGCGCGAACGCCGACTACCGCGAAGCCAACATGCAGACGATCCGCCTGTCGGCGTACTACTTCCCGAGCATCGAGTTCCTGTCGGGCATCGGGCTGGTGATCGTCCTGTACTTCGGTAGCCTCGGCGTCCTCGACCACCAGATCCAGATCGGCGTGATGGTGGCCTTCATCGGCTATCTGGCGAACTTCTTCGACCCGATCCAGCAGCTGTCGCAGCTCTATGACGACTACCAGTCGTCGATGGCCGCGCTCGAGAAGATCCACTCGGTCTTCGACACCGTGCCGGCACTCTCGGACCCGCCGGACGCACCGGACCTGCCGCATGTGGCCGGCGAGGTCGACCTCGATCACGTGACCTTCGGCTACTCCCCCGGCGTGCCCGTGATCCACGACGTGACCCTCCACATCAATGCCGGCGAGACGGTGGCGCTCGTCGGCGCGACCGGCGCCGGCAAGTCCACGCTGGCCAAGCTGATCGCGCGCCTGTATGACCCCCAGGAGGGCGAGGTGCGCATCGACGGCCACGAGCTGCGCTCGGTGCGCCTGGCATCGTTGCGCGCACAGCTCGGGATCGTCCCGCAAGAGGGCCACCTGTTCGCGGGCACCTTGCGCGAGAACCTCATCTTCGGCCACCCCGGGGCCAGCGACGACCAGATCACCGCGGCCCTGCTGGCGGTCGGCGGCGACGACATCCTCGAGGCACTTCCCGACGGCCTGGAAACGGTCGTCAACGAGCGCGGGTCCGGACTCTCGGCCGGTCAGCGCCAGCTGATCGCGTTCGCCCGGGCGCTCGTCGCCGACCCGCGTCTGCTGATCCTCGACGAGGCGACGTCCTCGGTCGACATCCGCACGGAGCAGCGCATCGAACACGCCATGGACGTGCTGCTTGAGGGCCGCACCTCGATCCTGATCGCGCACCGCCTGTCGACGATCCGCAACGCGGATCGTATCGTCGTGCTCGATCACGGACGCATCGTCGAGCAGGGCTCGCACGACGAGCTGTTGGATCGCGATGGGCGCTACGCGCGGCTGTACGGAGACTGGGAACAGGCGACCAACGCGCCGATCCCGTAGGCGGACCAAGCCCCCGCAGGCGGTGTGCTAACGTGCCCCCGTTCGATCTGCCGGTGGGGGATCGTCTAGCGGTAGGACGCCGGGTTCTGGCCCCGGTAGCGGGGGTTCGAATCCTCCTCCCCCAGCTTCGGTCAGACCGGCTCGTGGTTGGTTCTCGGCGCATTCGTCTAGGGGCCTAGGACGCCGCCCTCTCACGGCGGTAACACGGGTTCAAATCCCGTATGCGCTATCCCGCTCGGCCACCACATTATCACCTGAGATCACAATTGCCAAGCGTGATCTCAGGTTTCCCGTTCGCTCCGGTTAGCGACGCTTAGGGACGGGTCCGAGCGGTTCACACGGGGGCGAATTTAGGGGCGCGGGGGCGCAAAAGGGGCGCTAAGCCAAAGCCGTACAAGGGTCGCCGCCGGGGCCGGGGAGCCCCGTCGGCGGCGGTTCGGCCCCTGGCCCGGCGGCTGTAGCGGGTCGCTACCGCCTACTTACGGCGGCGCGCATGCGCTGAGGCAAGCGGGATTTGCGCAAGCACTCCGACGTTCGCCCCTGTGCTAGCCCCCGAGCGCTGCCATTGCATTCCTCGTCGGTTCGATCGGAGCCGTTGAGCAACTACCTGCCGCCAACGGCGTGGGATCACAAGCGTGGTGCGAACCGGAATGTCGCGAGCCCGCAGTTCACGATGAGGTCAGACAGTAGGTAGTGCGGTGTGACCGCGGTCTCCTGACACATGAGCGTCCGGTGCAGCGACGTGACTGGAACCGACGTCCACTTGACCGACGGGTAGGTGAGGTTCTGGAGGGGCAAGCCAGCAGACGTCAGCCAATCGTTGCTCCAGTTGTCGCGCTCATCGAAACTCGCACGCCACTGAGCGATCCAGGTGCTGGCGATGGTGGTCGCATTCTGGCAGCCGTTCGCCAAACGCGCGTATGCCTGGACGCGCAATAGCTGGTTGGCGCGATTGGCCGAGCACGTACGCCAGGGGCCCTGGTTGAACGGGAGCGTAGTTCGCCCGCGCGGCGGACTGACCGCCACCGACGTCCGCGCGGTGGCAACGACGCTGAACTGGAACTCAGGATGCGGAGGGCTGACGAGATACGCGCACAGCGTCAGCTGCTGTGCGTGATTGGTTGGGAAGCTGACCGTGGGCTGCCATGTCACAAAGACGTTGTTGCTTACACCCGAGTAGACCAGCTGGGTTCTTCCGCCGGGCAGCGGGCGTCGCGGATCTGCCTGGCAGGCCGTGTGCCAGGGTTGGGTAAAGACGAGGGGTTCGGCGTCGCCTGTCGGCGTGTTGAGCTCACGGCCGGCATTCGTAGATATCCAAGCCGATACGACCGTGTTGCCGGCCGCATTGTGGGCTTGGGTTACTCGGAGGTTGATGTACGGAGCCGGGAGAGTCGTGTTCGTTGTCGCAGCGACCGCAGCAGACGCCATGCCTGCCACCACGAGTGCCCCAGCCAACATGGCGGGCATCCACCGTCTCCACGGGCGGGTCATCGGTATCTCCTGGTCGGGCCGACGTCATGCATCGCGAGTCATGCGATGCGTGATCCGATCGCGTCCCCACTCCATGTATACCGCCCAGGGCACTGAACCGTGCGCGCGAGGTCGGCCGTTCCGCGTTCCCCCGGCGGGGCGCTGCCGCCTCTATACGGCGGCGCGCAGTCGCGTAATCAAGCGGTGCTTGCGCAGGCACGTAGGCGTTCGCCCCTGCGCTAGTCCCTGCGCACGGCCCTCAGTGGGTCTAAGAAGCTCTAACACAATGCTTGCCGGTAGCGGGAGTAGCACAGCAGGCACGCCGCCAGGCTGAGCAGGGCGTCGTGGGTGGCCTTGGTGCGGTCGGTACACACCAAAAGCCGGCGCTTGTTGTGTAGGTGGCTGATCGTGCGCTCGATGACCCAGCGCTCGCGTCCCAGCCCGGATCCGTGACCGGTCCCCCGGCGGGCGATCGCGTGGGCGATCCCCCGAGCCCGCAGCAGGCGCCGGTACTTGTCGTGGTCATAGCCGCGGTCGGCGACGAGTCGCTCGGGGCGGTGGCGGGGCCTGCCGATCGGCCCTCGGACGCGCGGGATCGCGTCGATGAGCGGGATCAGCTCGGTAACGTCGTTGCGATTGGCCGGCGTCGCCGAGAAGGCCAACAGCAGGCCACGAGCGTCGGTTAGGACGTGGTGCTTGACACCCGGCCGGCCGCGGTCGACCGGGCTCGGCCCGAGCCAGGCGCCCCCTTTTTGGCCTGGACATATGAGGAATCGATGATCGCGCGTGACCAGTCGATCTGACCGGCGGCCTGCAGGCGCTCGAGCAGCAGCACATGCAGCCGATCCCACACCCCGGCGGCCTGCCAGGCGTGCAGACGCCGCCAGGCCGTCATGCCCGAGCCGAAGCCCAGCTCTTGCGGGAGGTGCTCCGAACCGATCCCGGTATGCAACACGAACAGGATGCCCTGGAGCACCAGGCGATCGTCCAGGCGCCGTCGGCCCGGGTAGCGGAAGCGCCTGGGGGTCTGCGGCAACAAGGGCTCGATGAGCCCCCACAGCTCATCGTCGACGATCCAGGGCTTCGTGCGAGAACTGGCCATCGGTGCCTCCCAGTATCGCGTAGGTGGTGACGCGCACTGGGTTCAGCCCCAAGGTGCTGGTCCCTTCATTTGGTTAGAGCTTCTAAGGCCTCGGCCCGATGGCGCGGCGCACCGCATCGATTTAGCCTGCTGCAATGACCGACGGAGAAGTCGGTCTACCGGTCGTTCCTCCGCGTCCCGGACAGGCGAGTGACGCAGTGTCCGCGGCTGGGCAAGACCAGCCCGCTAGAACGGAGGACGCATAGTGTGGGGAACACTTGAGTGGGCGGACATCGGCCCGAACCACATGTTGGTTGTCTGCGGTAAGTGCATCGACTCAAGCGGCCGTCGTCAGGGGGTCTTCGTAGTGGACGAAGACCGCGACGGGGTCATTGTGGGCCGCCTCCTCCGTCGCTGTTCGCACAGCGACTCCCCGCCGCATTTCCCAGCGGCGGTCGAACGCTTCCAGGCGGCCTTGCGGCAAGTGTCTGACGACCCCACACAGGTGATCGTCCACGAGATCAGCGTCGGCGAAGGTAGGTGGATGATCGGCCGTCGCGCAGACGTGCTGGCGATCGATCCTCTGCTGTAAGAGTCGGCTCGGGACCGTTCCGCCGTCCCCCGGCGGCGCCGTCATGTGTCAGAACCGCTTGCCCAAGGGCGAGTTGAACGGGCGGAGGGCGATTAGGCCGCGCGCTAGGCCCTTCAGTGGGCCTAACGCGGTCTCGCCGCAGGGACCGTGGCGCCGCTTGACGCAGTAGGATCGGGGCCAGTGGGAAACGCTTGGTAACCACGGAAAGCGCGGGTAACGCGATGGCAACAGTTGACGAGGTTTTTGCTCTAGACCTGGACGTGAAGGCGGCCGTCCTCGGGCGCCTCATGGAGCTCATGGAAGAGCGTCAGTCGCCGACGGCTGGTTGCGCAATGGGCGGATATATACGCAACGATCGCTGACGCCGAGAAGGTGAGGCCGCACGGGCTGTAGCGATTGTGGGCAGGCAGACCCCGGACCTCGTGAAGCAGGAGCCTGCCACGCAAGGGTGTCGTTGCGTAGGGCGCCCCGA
>CAVYHI010000017.1:0-206261 GCA_963768285.1 uncultured Thermoleophilia bacterium | reverse complement strand
ACCCACTCACCACGTTGGTGACAGCCTGCTGATCGGCGCTCGGCCCCCGAGCGCCGAGTGGCGGCGTCGGGTGTTGTAGTACGAGATCCATTCTGGCAGGGCCTGGGCGCGCTGAAGATTGTCGGTGAAGACCTGGAAATAGGCCCACTCGGCCTGCAGCGTGCGATTCAGGCGTTCCACCTTGCCGTTTTGCCACGGGCAATGCGGGCGGATGAGGATATGGCGCGCGCCCAGGCGCACCAGGGCGTCTTGGAATTCACACGACAGTCGATAACAGAATGCGTTGTCGGTCATCACCTGTTCGATACGGGTGATGCCGCACCCGGCAAAGTAGGCCACCGCGCGCTCCAGAAACCTTGCACAGGTCGCGCCGGTCTCATCGGGATGGATCTCGGCATAGGCCAGGCGTGAGTGGTCGTCGATGGCCGCGTGGACGTAGTCGAAACCGACGCGTCGCTTGGTGGCCGGCCGGCTGCTGCGCCCGTAGGCCCGCCAGCCGCCACCATCCGGGATGCGCCCGAGCTTTTTGACATCGATATGGATCAGCTCGCCCGGGCGCTCGCGCTCGTAGCGCACCCGTGTTGCCGGCCCGCGGCGGATCGGGATTCCCGTCAGCCGATCGAGCATTGACAGGTGCGGCATGCGGTTGCGTCGCAGGACGCGTCCCACCGTTGCGGCGCAGATGCCGAGCTCGCCGGCGATCCAGTCTGCGCCGCGGCGCATCGTGCGCCGCATCTGGAGAATCATCTGCTCGAGCACCGCATCGATGCGGTGCGGGGTGTGGTTGGGCCGGCTGGTGCGATCGGCGAGCCCGTCTGGGCCTTGTGTCCGATACCGGTGAAGCCACTTGTAGGCGCAGGTGCGTGAGCAGCCCAATTGGGCTGCGACATCTGCCACGCGATATCCGGCCAGGATGCGCTCGACCAGCACGCGTCTTCCATGGGGAGTCAGGCGCGCATTAGGGTGTGGCATGAGGACCTCCGAGGTGTGGATGGCTTTGACACCTCCCACAACAGCCTCGGGGTCCTCACCCGGTCAAGGGCTGTTACTAACGCTCTGAGTGGTTACAGCTAGCGCGCGCGGGCGCGCCGCATCAGCGACTCCTGGCTGTTGAGCGGCTCCTGGCCCTCGGCCGGGCGCCGTTGCTCCCAGCGGCCGTCGGGGTGCAGGTCCCAGGCCAGCTCGGTGTCGGCGAGCTCGAGATCCAGCGCCTCCAGCAGCTCCCGCTGGCAGGCCGGGTCCTCGACCGGCGTCATGACCTCGACCCGGTGATCCAGGTTGCGGACCATCATGTCCGCCGAGCCGGTGAACACCCGCGTCGAGGCGCCCGATTGGAAGACAAAGATGCGCGCGTGCTCCAGGAAGCGCCCGACGATCGAGATCACCCGCACGTTGTCGCTGACGCCCGCGACGCCGGGCCGCAGGCCGCAGATGCTGCGCACGATCAAGTCCACCTTGACGCCGGCCCGTGAGGCGCGGTAGATCGCCTCGATGATCGGGCCGTCGATGAGGGCGTTGAGCTTCATCACGACACGGCCCGGCGTCCCGGCCTGATGGGCCGCGATGACGCGGTCGAACTCGGCGATCAGCCCGTCGCGCAGGTGCACCGGCGCGACCAGGATCTTCCGGTACTCGGGCGGACGGCCGAAGCCGGTCAGGTAGTTGAACAGGTTGGCCACGTCGCCCGTGATCTCGGCGTCGCAGGTGAACAGCCCGACGTCGGTGTACAGGCTCGCGGTCGCCGGGTTGTAGTTGCCGGTGCCGATGTGCACATAGCGCGCGACAGCGTCCCCTTCCTGGCGCACCACCAGGCACAGCTTGCCGTGGGTCTTCAGCGCGGGGATGCCGTAGACGACATGGACGCCGGCGCGCTCCATTGCGCGTGCCCAGTGGATGTTGCGCTCCTCGTCGAAGCGGGCCTTGACCTCCACCAGGCAGACGGTCTGGATGCCGCTTTCGGCGGCGCGGATCAGCGCCGGGACGATCGGCGAGTCGCCACTGGTGCGGTAGAC
Organism: uncultured Thermoleophilia bacterium; assembly: GCA_963768285.1. GTDB lineage: Bacteria > Actinomycetota > Thermoleophilia > Miltoncostaeales > Miltoncostaeaceae > CAITWD01. The sequence continues at coordinate 204,249 of CAVYHI010000017.1, read as the reverse complement.
GGTCTGCTTGATCGCCAGCACCGACGGGTCGTCGACCGCGTTGACCACGAAGCGCTCGACGCTCTGGGAGAAGTCGTCATAGGGGTGGTGGACGATGAGGTCTCGGTGGCGGATCACGCTGAAGATGTCGACCGGCTCCTCGTCGAGCGACCGCAGGCGCCGCGGCACGACCGGCTGCCAGGGCTCGTACTTGAGTTCCGGGCGATCAAGGTTGGCGACCTTCCCGAGGCAGGTCATGTCGATCATGCCGGGGACCACAAAGATGTCGCTGGTCGGGACCTCGAGGGCCCGCGCCAGCTCACTCGAGGATCATCGGCGAGGCGCCCTCCTGGATCTCGAGCCGCACCACGTGGCCGAAGCGGCGCTGGCGCAGCTGATCCTCGACGGCCCCGAGCAGGTCGTCGGCGTCCTCGGAGATGTCGAAGTCCGCGTCGCGCGTGACGCGGAACTGCACGCACTCGGCAACGTCCATGCCGGGGAATAGCCGGTCGATGTACGCGGACATCAACTGCTCGAGCGGGACCAGATGCCCGTCGAGGGGCATCAGCCGCGGGAGCCCGGGCGGAACCTTGACCCGCGCGAAACGCTGCTCGCGGGTCTCGGGGTTCCGGACGATGAGCCCGAGGTTCAGCGACAGGCCCGAGATGTAAGGGAACGGCAGCCCGGGGCCGACGGCCAAGGGGGTCAGGGTCGGGGCGACCTGATGGTCGTAGCGCTCGTCCGCCTTGGCGCGCAGCTCATCGTCGAGGTCCGCGAAGTCGGTAATCAGGATGCCCTCGGCGGCGAGGGCCGGGCGCACGTGTTCGGTCCAGACGCGCACCTGGTCGACGATCAGCCTGCCGATCCGCGTCCGGACGGCGGCGATGACCTCGTCACGGGGCATCGCGTCCGGCGTCGACGGCCGCCGCCCGGCGGCGGCCGCCTCTTGCATCGCCGCCACGCGCACCATGAAGAACTCGTCGAGAATGCTGGCGCAGATCGCCAGGAACCGGCACCGTTCCAACAGCGGTGCGCTCGGATCCTCGGCTTGGGCGAGCACGCGCGCGAAGAAGTCGAGCCAGCTCAGCTCGCGGTTGGTGTAGAGCGTCGGATCGCGCAGATCGATCGGCACGCCTGTGAGGTCTGAGGTGTCCAACATCGTGCGTAGTCTGACGCGGATCGGCGAATCCCGGAAGTGGACGGCCGATTTGCAGGTGAAACATCGACGGCGCGGGGCCGTCGCGGGATCAGGCCCCGAGCCGGAACGCGAAGACCGCGACCCCGATGATCACCAGCACGGCCAGGATCAGCCCGAGCGCCAGGGAGGCCGTGAGCGCGATCGGGATCACCAGCACCAGCCCCTGGGAGATCGCCACGATCCACAGCGCGTCGCGGACGATGCCGGGGCGCAGATGCCGGATGCCCAATACCGCGAGCACGAGTACGAGCAGTGCCACGAGCGACGCGACGAACCAGGTCGGGTGACCGACGATCACGTAGAGCATCTCGCACACCGCGAGTACGGCAGCGATGGACCAGCGGCGCCGGCGCAGGAAGTTGGTGCGGCCCCCGCCCATCCCCGGCCCGGCGCCCCGGGCGCGATGCTCGATGATGATGGGCTGCTGGTTATCCACGGTCGGACAAGTGTATCGCGCGCGGGATTTCGCGCGCCGTCAATCGGTCCGCGCGGCCTGCGGGGTGGTGACCGCGATCGCCGCGGGCAGGCGCGCGGCGGCGCTCTCGGCCGTCGCGCGCCTGGCCCACAGCCCGGCGATGGCGCCGCCGCTGCCGCACAGCAGCACCGCCCGGGCACCGGCGCGCGCAAGCTGGTCCGCCGCGTCGTCCAGTGCCGGGGCGAGCGCCCGAGCGGCGGGCCACAGGTCGTTGGCGACCCATCCGCCGCGTGCCCACGTGCCCGTCGGCGGCGCGGTGTCGAGCGGTGTCGTGGCGCCGAGCTCATCGAAGGCGCGGTATACGTCGGCCGTCGACAGGGACGCCACCGGACCGCAGATGACCGCCCACAGGTCCTCCGGCAACGGCTGCGGCGTCAGCCGTTCGCCACGTCCGGTCGCCCACTGGGTGCCCCCGCGGACGAAGAAGGGCACGTCCGCGCCGAGGCTGGCCGCGACCCCCTCGAGTTCGGCCGGCGCGAGCCCGAGCCCGAAGAGCGCGTTGATGCCCACGAGCACCGCGGCGGCGTCGCTCGAGCCGCCGCCGAGCCCGGCCTGCAGCGGGATGCGCTTGACGATCTCGATCCGCACGGGCAGCGCCCGGCTGCAGACCGCCTCGAGGGCATCGACCGCCCGCCAGGCGAGGTTGGCGGGTCCGGCCGGCGCCCCCGGGCAGATCAGTGTGCGCTCCGGCGCGGCGGCGATCCGCACCTCGTCCTCGAGCCCGGCGAGGGCCATCATCAGGCTCGCCAGTGGGTGGTAGCCGTCGGCTGCCCGCGCGCCGACGCGCAGCACGAGGTTGAGCTTGGCCGGTGCGGTGATTACGAGGCGGTCGGCCATGGCAGCCGCTGGGCGAGCGTGCGGTAGTCGTTCGGGGCAAGCTGCTCGGGGCGCGCGGACGCGGGCAGCCCGAGCTCCTCGAGCACGGCGACGACCTCGATGCGCGCGAGCCCGTGTCCGGCGAGGTTGTTGGCGAGCGTCTTGCGGCGCTGGGCGAAGGACGCCCGGACCAGCTGCCGCAGCGCCGGCTCGGCGCCGGGGCCGGTCCGCTGCAGCACGATGAGTGCCGAATCGACCCGCGGCCGCGGGACGAAGACCTCGCGGCCGACGTTGCGCCGGAAGACCGGCGCCGCGGCAAGCTGGATCAGCACCGACGGGGCGCCGTAGGCCGGCGTGCCCGGCTGCGCCACCCAGCGGTCGGCGACCTCGCGTTGGACCATCACCGACCAGACCCGCAGCCCGGGCAGCCGCCAGGTGCTCTCGACCACGAGCGGCGTGGCGATCGCATACGGCAGGTTGCTGACCAGCGCGGTCGGGGCCGGGCGCAGTGCGTCGAACTCGAGCCGCATCGCGTCCTGCCAGTGGACCGCCACGTTGGGCTGGCCGGCGAGGACGTCGGCCAACAGGGGCTCCAGGCGCGTGTCGATCTCCACCGCGTGGACCCAGCGCACCGCCGCGGCGAGCGCACGGGTCAGGACCCCGACCCCGGCGCCGACCTCCAACACGACGTCCTCGGGTGTCAGGTGCGCCTCCCGCAACGAGAGGTCGACGAGGTTCTCGTCGGCGAGGAAGTGCTGTCCGAGATCGGTGTTCGGGGTCAGCCCGTGGGCCTCCAGCAGGCGGATGACCCGGACGCGCGCACTCGGGCGCCGGGCTACCAGCCGAAGACGTGGGCGGCGTTGGCGGTGGTGAGCTCATCACAGGTGGCGACATCGATGCCGCGGACCTCAGCGAGTTTGGCCAGCGTGTGGGCGACGTACGCTGGCCGGTTGGGCTTGCCGCGCAGCGGCATCGGCGCCAGGTAGGGACTGTCGGTCTCGACGAGGATACGGCCGGCCGGCATGCGCGCCGCAGCGTCACGCAGCGCGTCGTTGGCCTTGTAGGTCAGGGGTCCAGCGAAGCTTGCGTACCAGCCGGCCTCGATCACCTCCTCGAGGTGCTCGACCATCGAGAAGCAGTGCAGGATCACCCGGAGGCCGCGGGCGTCGGCGCGCAGGATCGCCAGCGTCGCCGCACTCGCCTCGCGGGTGTGGATGACCAGCGGCAGGTCCATGGCGCGAGCGATCGCGATCTGCGCACGGAAAGCGCGTTCCTGCTGGGCCGGGGTGGCGGCGTCGCGGTAGAAGTCCATCCCGCACTCGCCGATCGCCACCACCCGCGGGTGCCGGGCCAGTTCGGCGATCCAGTCCGCGTCCGCGTCGGTCCAGGTCGCGGCGCTGTTGGGATGCACGCCGATCACGGCCCAAATCTGTTCGTGCGCCTCGGCCAGCGCGAGCGTACGCAGGCTCGACTCGCGGCCCATCCCGATGCCGACGATCCGGGTGACCCCGCACGCGGCGGCCTCCGCGAGCACGGTCGCGATCTCGTCGTCAAGGGACTCCCAGGTGCGCGTGGGTGTCGACTACTCGGGGCGTCCTTCCACGCGCGGGAACAGCGGCGGGACTGCCGTCACGCGGGCTCCGGCGACCCGATCGCCCCAGGCCGCGCGGTCGAGCCCGACGGCTGTCGGGTCCTGCCCGAGCGAGGCGAGGGCGCGTTCGGCGCTGGCCGGAATGAACGGCCACAAGAGGATCGTGACGGCCTTGAGGCCAGCGGCGAGCGAGAACAGGGCCTGATCGAGCTCGGTGGCGGCCGCGGGGTCCTTTGCCAGCACCCAGGGCGCGCGCTGCTCGACCAGCCGGTTGAGCGCCCGCACCAGCACCCAGGCCGCCTCGAGCGCGCGCGTGATGTCTGCCGCGTCGAACGCCGCGACGATCTCTGCTTGGCGCTCGGCGAGCTCCGTGGCGAGCGCGTCGTCCCGGCCTTGGTCCGGGGGCACGACGCCGTCGCGGTAGCGGCCGATCATGCTGACGGTCCGGCTGAGCAGGTTGCCGAGCTCGTTGGCCAGCTCGCTCGTGTAGCGCGCCTCGAAGCCCTCGGCGCTGAAGGTCCCGTCCTGGCCGAAGCGGACCTCGCGGCATCAGGTAGAAGCGCAGGGCGTCGATCGCCGTAGTCGCTCGATGAACGCGAACGGGTCGAGCACGTTGCCGAGTCGACTTGCTCATCTTCTCGCCGCCCATAGCAGGTAGCCGTGGACGAAGACGCCGGGGCAGCTCGATGCTCGGCGGCCATCAGCAGCGCCGGCCAGTATGACGGCGTGGAACTTGAGGATGTCCTTGGCCATCAGGTGCAGGTCGGCCGGCCAGAACGCCTGCCGTCAGGTCCTGCCCGCCGCGCGTAGCCGAGTGCGGTGCCAGTAGTTGAGCAGTGCGTCGAACCAGACGTAGATCACCTGCTCGGGGTCCCACGGGACCGGCACGCCCCAGGAGATCTGCGACCGTCGAGATCGACAGATGTCCTCGAGGCCGGCCTCGATGAACGCGCCGCGCCTCGTTGTAGCGGGGGGCGGGCACGATCCAGTCCGGGTGGGCATCGAAGTAGCTCGAGCAGTCGGCTCGCGGTAGGCCGACAGCCGGAAGAACCAGTTGTCCTCCTCGAGCCACGTCGAGCGGGATGCCGTGGATCGGGCAGGTGTGGCCCGCGCCGAGCTCGCTCTCGACCTAGAAGTCCGCGCACGGCGTGCAGTACCAGCCGCTCGTAGCTGCCCTTGTAGATGTCGCCGCGCTCATGGAGGACGCCTGCAAGGCGCTGGACCTCGGCGACATGCTGGGGGTCGGTCGTCCGGATGAAGAAGTCGTTGCTTGCCTCGAGCACACGCCCGAGATCCCGGAACTTGGCCGACAGCGCATCGGCGTGGGCCTTCGGCGTCTGGCCGGCGGCCTCGGCCGCCCGCGCGATCTTCGCGCCGTGCTCGTCGGTGCCGGTCAGGAAGAACACGTCCTCGCCGCGCTGGCGGTGATGGCGGGCGAAGATGTCCGCCATGATCGTGGTGTACGCATGTCCGACATGCGGGTCGGCATTCACGTAGTAGATCGGCGTGGTGACGTAGAAGCGTTCGTGGCTCACGAGTCCAACAGTCTAGACGCGCGGCTGCCGCCGCGACTCGCCGCGGCCGTGGCCGAGGTGGCCCGCCGCCTCGGGGCGGCGGAGGTCGACTGGGTGCTGTCCGGCTCGGCCGCCCGGGCGCTGGCTGGAGCGGACGCCGTCCCGAATGACCTCGATGTGGAGGTCGTCCCCGACGATGCCGATCGGGCCGGCGCAGCCCTCGGCTGCGCGCTGGCGGTCGACCACGGCGGGGTGTGGTCCTCGCTCCGGGGGCGCTGCCGCATCGGAGGCGTCGAGGTCGACGTCAGCGCCGCGATCGCGGTCATCGGGCCCGAGTGGGGGCTCGAGCCCGATGACGCGCTCGTGCGCGCCTGGTCGCGGTCGGTCACCGTCGGTGGGTATCCGGTGGTGCTAGCGCCGGTCGAGGAACAGCTGGTACGTGCGCTGGTCGCGGGCGACTGGGGGCGGATCGCCAAGATCGCCGCCGCCGGAGGGCCGCCGCCGCGCTCGGCCTATGTCTTCCGGCGTTTGGCCTCTGCGAGGGCGGTGCGATAGGCGGCGTTGCGGGAGCCGGCCCCGACGCGCGCGGCCACGTCGGCGGCCGTCGCCGGTCCGAGGCCCGCGTCGAGCAGCAGCGCGACGACATCCTGCAGCCGGGACGCGTCGGCCGGGTGCCCGGCGTCCTCGCGTGGCCAGAGTACGAGCGTGATCTCGCCACGCGCGGGCTCGGCCGCGAACCGGGCCGCCAGGTCCATCACGGGGCCGGTGAGCGTCTCCTCATGCAGCTTGCTGAGCTCGCGGCATACCGCCACGCGCCGTTCGGGATCCTGTGCGGCGATCTCGGCGAGCAGGCCCGCCAGACGTCGGGGGCTTTCGAACGCGACGACCGGCCAGCCGAGCCGGTCGAGCTCCGCCAGCAGCGCGGCCCGCTCGCCGGCCTTGCGCGGCCAGAAGCCTGCGAACGCGAACCGGTCCGCCGGCGCGCCGGCGGCCGCGATCGCCGCGGTCACCGCGCTGGGCCCCGGAATCACCTCGACGCGAATGCCGGCCGCATGCGCAGCGGCTACCAGGCGCGCGCCGGGGTCGCTGACGCCGGGCATGCCCGCGTCGCTGACGATGACGATCCGTTCTCCGGCCGCCAGGCGAGTTAAGAGTTCGGGAAGACGGGCGGCCTCGTTGTGGGCATGCAGGCTAACCAGCGGTACCTTCAGCCCGAGTGCCTGCAGCAGCACGCCGGTGCGGCGCGTATCTTCGCACGCGATGACCGCGGCATCCCGCAGGGTCTCGCGCGCACGCGGCGAAATGTCGCTCAAGTTCCCGATGGGCGTCGCGACGACCGTCGAGCCGGCCGGCTGTTGCTGATGTGCTCACGTTGTCCTCTGCCCGGGGATCACCGACCAGAATATCCAGGTCGCTACCATCATTCACGCATGACGACGAATACCACGAAGCGCTACCGACGTTTCCGCGTCCATGTGGGGTCGTCGGCGGGCGGGATCGACGGAATTGCGGCGCATGACCGATGGCGAGGTCGCGCGCGCCGGCCGACCGCCCGGTCCGCGGTCGCGCCGCCGCCGCGCCCGCGCGCCTGGATTCCGTGCCGCCTGCGCCACCGCCTCCCGGACCCCGACGCGCGCCTCGGGCTCGGGCGACCCGCCGCCGCGGTCGCCCAAGCGTCGCTGGTACTCCCTGCGCGGGTATCGGTTGGTTCGGGTGGACGTGGCGCATCGCGGTCGTGCTGGTGGCGATCATGCTGACCTGGGGCATCGCGGGCTACGTCGCGCTGAGCAGCGCCGTCTCGGCTCGAATGCGCGCATCACGGCCGCGGCGAAGAAGGCCCTGACGCCCTAGTAACGGCTCGATGCTCACGACGCCGACGAACATCCTGTTCATCGGCTCCGACGCGCGGCCCGGTCGAGGGCGCCTCGCGCTCGGACACGATGATGCTGATGCGCGTCGACCCGAACTCGGGGCACATCAAGTACCTGTCGATCCCCCGCGACACGCTGATCGACAGCCAGAACTGTCCCTCCTGCGGCGCCTACGTGCAGAACCAGAAGATCAACGCCGCATACTTCTTCGCCGGCGAGTCGGGGGCGATCCGGACCGTTGAACAATTCACCGGGCTGCCGGTCAACCACGTCGTGGTCGTCAGCTTCAACGGGCTGAGCCAGGTGGTCAACGACCTGGGCGGGATCACCGTCAACAATCCGACCTCGCTCGTCAACTGCGGTTACACGGGCGGGATCAAGGTCAGCTTCGCCAAGGGCCCGATCAACTCTGAACGGCACCACCGCGCTCCAATACGTGCGGGTTCGCGACTGCGACACCGATTTCATGCGGGAGCGCCGCCAGCAGGTGTTCCTGTCGGCGCTCAAGTCCAAGATCGTCTCGCCGAGCCTGATCTGGGAGGCGCCGTGGAACGCGGCCTCGCTGGTCAGCGCACTGTCGACCGACATGAGCACGACCGATCTGACCGAACTGGGGTGGCTCGAGATGACCTTGAGTCAGCCGTCGAAGGATCGCTATCTCCTGCCCGGGACCCCGCAGTACGTCAGCGGCATCGACTACGTGATCAACGACCCGAGCCAGAGCGCGGCGGCCAAGCGGGCCTTCATGGGCAACAACTGAGGCCACGCGACGCGTCGTGACCTCGCCGGGGCGCTAGACCTTGTCGAGGCCGACCGTCTTGCCCGAACTCGCGCCCGCTCCTGCGGCCGTGGAGCTGCCCGCCCCGTTGCTGGCGCCCTCGGCTGCCTTGGCGGGAGCGGCGTCGCCGCCACCGTCACCGCCGGCCGGCCGCCGCTTGGTCCCGTAGTCGGTGTTGTGAAAGCCCGACCCCTTGAAGTGGATGGCCGGCGCGAACAACACACGCGTCACCTCGCCCCCGCACGCCTCGCAGACGGACACGGGGTCGTCGCTCATGCTCTGGACGACCTCGAAGTAATGGTCGCAGTCACGGCAGCGGTAAACGTAAGTCGGCACGCGGCACCTCGTCCGGTGTTCGGCGGCCCGGCGGCGGAGTGTTTGCCGGGGGCCGTGTTGGCACTCGTGACAAGAGTGTGCCAAAAACCGAGCCGTTCGTCAGCTGGGACGCCGTTGGTACGATGCGCGCGACGAGGCCGGCGGGGAGTCGCGGCGTGCCACGGACGGACGCGCGATGATCTTACCGGCCGATGCGCGATCTGGGGTTCCGACGTGGCCGATCCGATGCGAAAGAACCAGGCGGTAGGGCGCGCGGCCCTGCTGGGCGCCGCGGCCGGGGTGGTGGCCATGGGATTCGCCGCGCGCGGGCGGCGTGCCGCGGCCGCCGGCATCGTCGCCGGTGCGGGCGGGCTTGCGGCCGCCGCGTTCGTGCCCCGCGCACCGCTGTTCGGGCCCACGGTCAGCCACGGACCGGCCGCGGCCGCGCGCGCCGCGCTGACCTTCGACGATGGACCGGGCCCGTCGACCGGCGAGCTGCTGGACGTGCTGGCCGCCGAGCGTGTGCGGGCGACCTTCTTCGTGCTCGGACGCCAGGCGCGGTCCTATCCGGAACTGATCGCGCGCATGTATCGCGACGGCCACCAGATTGCGAGCCACGGCTACGACCACGGCATCCTGATCTTCCGCGGCCCCCGTCATGTCGACCAGCAGCTGCGCGCAACCGAGGAGGCCATCCTGGCAGCGGCCGGTCCCGAGGCGCTGACCCGCTTCTTCCGTGCCCCGCACGGCTTCCGTGGACCGGCCACCTGGCTGTCGGCACGCCGTCGCGGGTACCAGATGGCGGCGTGGACGACCGGCGTCTGGGACAGCGCCGAGCCGGGCGTCGAGACGATCGTGGCGCGCACCGAGCGCGCGCTTGAGCCGGGCGCCGTGATCCTGCTGCACGACGCCGATGGCTGGGACGCGACGCGGGCGCGGCCACAGACGGTCGAGGCAATCCCTGGCATCTGCGCGGCGGCGCGCGCCCGCGGTCTGGATCTCGTGCGGTTCGACGAGCTGGTCGGCGCATGACCGCTCGCGCGCTCGAGCGGCTGGGCGGCCGCAGATGGGTGATCCATCTCATCCGCGTGCTGATCGTCGCTGCGGTCGCACTGGTCGTGATCTGGCGGGTGAACTGGTCGAGCGCCCGTCTGTTCGTCCACCCGTCCTCGTGGGGGTTTCTGCTCCTGGCCGTGATTGCGAACTTCTTGTCGGTCGGCTTCAAGGGGGTGGTCTGGAAGGGAATCATCGACGGGCTGCCGGGTCTGCGCCACCGCACGCGCTATCGCGACATCATGCCGCCGCTGTTCATCGGGTTCTTGTTCAACACGATGCTCGCCGCGCGTCTCGGGGAACTGGTCAAGGTCGCGCTTGCGCGCCGCCGCCTGGTCGCCCGGGGCGAGGACATCTCGGCGACCGCGCTGCTCGGCACGATTGTCGCCGAGAACCTGATCGGGACGGTCATGTGGGTCGTGTTGGTGATTGGCATCGGGATGTTCCTGCCGCTCCCGCTGTACGCGTGGATCGCGAGCCTCGCGATCGGGGCCGTGGCGGCGCTGATCATCGGTTACGCGATGCTGACCGCCACCGGGCACCAGCCGCCGGAATGGCTGACCCACGGGTCCCTGCTGGCCAAGGCGTGGCGGGCGGCGTCCCGCCTGTGGGGGGCGGTCCGCGAGAGCCACCTGGTGCTGCGCAGCCCGAGCCGGTTCGCGACCGTCGGCGGCGCAAGCCTGCTGACCTGGTTCGCCCAGTGGACCGGGATCTACTGCTGCCTTCAGGCCTTCGGGCTCGGCTATGTGGGGTGGGGCGGCGCGGGCCTGCTACTGGTGACGATCACGCTCGCGCAGGCCTTCCCGCTGCTGCCGGGCAATCTGGTCATCTTCCAGGCCGCGGCGGTGGTGCCGCTGACGGCGACCTACGGGGTCCCGGCCTCGCAGGCGATCGCGTTCTCGGTCGTCCTGCAGTTCACCGAGATCATCGTCGGGGTGGCGACCGGGTTCATCCTCCTGCTGTTCGAAGGCGTCAGCTTCGGCCAGCTGCGGCGCGAGGCCGAGGCGGAGGCCGTCGAGCTGGAGAGCGATGGCCACGCGGCGGCCGCCGCCACGACCGACTAGCGGACCGCCTGCGCGGCCGGCGATCGTGGATCAGCCGAAGCGGCCCGAGACGTACGCCTCGGTCTGGGCGTCCTTGGGGTTGGAGAAGATCTCCTCGGTCGGACCCACCTCGATCAGCCGGCCCGGCTCGCCCTCGTTGGTGATCGTCAAGAACGCCGTGTTGTCCGACACGCGCGCGGCCTGCTGCATGTTGTGCGTCACGATCACGATCGTCACGCGGGCCTTGAGCTCCCGGATCAGGTCCTCGATGCGCAGCGTCGACTGCGGATCGAGCGCCGAGCAGGGCTCGTCCATCAGCAGCACCTCGGGCTCCACGGCCAGGGCGCGGGCGATGCACAGCCGCTGCTGCTGACCGCCGGACAGGCCGCCGGCGGGCGCGTTGAGCCGGCCCTTGACCTCGTCCCAGAGCGCCGGCGCCGCGCAGCGTCCGCTCGACCAGGTCGCCGCGCTCCGACCGCGACAGCTTGACGCGGTTGAACTTGCGGCCCGGCCAAGATGTTGTCGGCGATCGACTTGGTCGGAAACGGGTTGGGCCGCTGGAACACCATGCCGATGGCGCGGCGGATGGCGACCGGGTCGGCGTCGCGGCCGAAGATGTTCGTCCCGCGCAAGATGGCTTCGCCGGTGTTGTAGGCGTTGGGCACCAACTCGTGCATGCGGTTGAGCGAGCGCAGGTAGGTGCTCTTGCCACAGCCCGAGGGCCCGATGAGCGCCGTGACCATGTTCTCGCGAAATTCGAGCGTGACCGAGTCGACGGCGTGGTGCTTGCCGTAGTAGCAACTGAGGTCGCGCGTGAGGAGCGGGACGTCTCCGGCCACCGAGGCGGCGGCCGGCGTGCCTTGCTCGGCGCGCTTGGACGCGCGTGTGGGTTCTGACTCGGCCGCCATTGCCTGCTCCAGGGGGGTTCCGTCGCTCACTAGCGCTCCGATCCACGCGCGTAGTGCCCAGCGAGGCGCGCGAGAAGATTTAACACCAAAATCATCGCCACCAACACCAGCGTGGCCCCCCAGGCGAACTGCGTGGATTCCGGGGTGCGTGCATTGATGACGAGGTTGTAGATGACGATGGGCATGGACGCCATCGGCTGCATGATGTTGGTCGAGAAGAAGTTGCTGTAGCCGGCCGTGAACAGCAGCGGCGCCGTCTCGCCGGCGGCGCGGGCGACCGCCAGCACGACGCCGGTAAGGATGCCGGGCACCGCCGCGGGGATCACGATCTGTAGCGCGGTGCGCCACTTGGGCGCCCCAAGTGCCAGGGCGGCCTCGCTCAGACCCGATGGGATGAGGCGGATCACCTCGTCGGCGGTACGCACGATGATCGGGAACATGATGATCGAGAGCGCGATGCCGCCGGTCAGCGCGTCGTACTGCTGCTGCACGACGACGATCGCCAGGTAGCACATCATGCCGACCACGATCGATGGGATCCCGAGCAGGACGTCCACGAACATGCCCATGACCCAGGCGATCCGGGAGCCGGTACGGCCCGATGCGACGGACTCGTACATCAGCATCGCCGTCAGGATCCCGAGCGGGGCGGCAATCGCGATGCCGATGCCGACCATGATCAGGGTTCCGACGATGGCGTTGCTGATGCCGGCGCCGGTGGTGTTCGAGGGGTCGACCGGCGGCAGGCCGGTGAAGAATGTCGGCGAGAGCTGCGGCACGCCCTGCACGAGCGCTTCGCCGAGGACCAGACCGAGCGGGATCAGCGCGATCACGACTGCGGCGTAGATCCCGACGGTGGCAAAGATCGTCGATCGCCGCCGCGCCGGCGCGACATCGACGATGCCGGCGCTCTCGCGGGCCGACTCGGTCTCGCGTGGCGGGGTCGGCTCGCGGGCGGTCGGGAAGTCGCTGTCGGCGTCCTCCACGGCGATGTCCGGCACGGCGGCCTCCCCGGTTGCGCGTCGCAGGAACACCCGATCGGCGAGCCTGAGCCGACCCGTGGTCGGGGTGCGGCGGGTCACCATCCGTGCGCCGAGGTTGGTCAGCAGCGTGAGGCCGAACAACACCACGGCGAGCGCGCTGAGGGCGCTGAGTTGCAGGCCGCTCGCTTCGCCGGTCTGCAGGGCGATCCACCCGGCGAGCGTCGAGCCTGCGCCGAAGATCGAGTTGCCGATGTTCGGCTGGTCGCCGATCAGAATGGCGATGGCGATCGTCTCACCGACTGCGCGGCCGAGTCCCAGTGTCGAGGCACCCACGATGCCCGAGCGCGACCAGGGCAGCACGGCGTCGCGCACCATCTCCCAGCGCGTCGCGCCGAGGGCGAACGCGGCTTCCTCTTGCTCGCGCGGGACGGTGACGAAGACCTCGCGGGTGATCGCGGTGATGATCGGCACCACCATCACGGCAAGCACGAGGCCGGCCGACATGTACGAGCCACTCAAGACGGGGCCGCTCAGCAGGGTGAACGACCGCCCGATGACGCCGGCGAGCGCCAAGAAGAATGTCACCCAGAAGAACGCCGTGACCGCGAGGCCGACGATCTTCATCCAGCCGCGCGGCAGCGCCAGCGCCGCGAGACCGGAGAGGACGCCGAGCGCGAACACCGCGACCATCTGGTGTTCGGTGACCCAGGTGAACTTCGGGTTCACGAACGGCACCATGACCACGATGCCCCACAGGCCATAGACCACCGAGGGCACCGCGGCGAGCAGGTCGATCAGGCCGGCCAGCGGGGTGCGGACACGCCGGGGCAGAAAGAACGTCGTGGCAAGCGCAATGCCGACTGATATCGGGATCGCGAGCGCCATCGCGATCGCCGCAGTCATCAGCGTCCCGTAGATCATCGGCAGGGCGCCGAATATCGGTGGTCCGGTGATCGGTGACGCGTCCCAGACCCTGCCGGTGATGAAGCCCCAGACTCCGAAGGTCGTCCAGGTCGCGCCGGTCTGCTGCAGGGTCTTCCACAGGAAGTAGCCGATCGCGGCGAAGGAGACGAGCCCGGCGAGAATCGCCAGCCCGAAGTAGGTGCGCTCGGCGAGCATCCCGGTCAGGGTGCGCCTGAGCGAGTGTCGCTTGGGGGCGACCGGGCCCTGGGAGACGGCGGCGGCGCTGGCGTCGGGCGGCGCGGGAGTCAACGGTCAGGAACCTCTGCGGACAGCGGTGGGCATGGTGCGCCGAGCACGCTACTAGCGCAGTCGTGCGGAATGGTGAAACTCGTGTGAATCCGAATCGTCAGAAATGCCGATGGCCGGGCCCCTGCGAGGGGACCGGCCATCGGTTCGGTCAGCGTCAGAGCGACGCACCGGCGTCACACAGACGGCGGTTACGGCTTGACGGTCTTCTCCTGGGCCTGGTCGAGCTTAATCCAGGCGGCCGGGAGCTTTGCGTAGTGGGCGCCCGGAAGCAAGTTCTGCCCCTTCGCGCTGATGGTGAAGTTGATGAACTTCTTGACGGCCGCCCACTGGGAGGCTCCGCCACCGTGTGCGGTGAGCGTGGAGTAGTTGGCGTAGGCCAAGATGACCGTTGTCGCCGCAATCGGGTAGGCGGTCGCCGACGCGGTGTTCAGCAAGCCATTCTGCATGGCCGGGATGTTCGTCAGCGAGACCCCGTGCTCCGTTGCCGCCACGCTTGCCGCGGCCGCCACTGAGTTGAACGTTGGTGGGGTGTAGTAGGTCTTGCCCTTGTACGTGTGGCCGACACTCGCGAGGTACTTGTTGGAGCCGACGGCTGTCGCGAGCTCGACGTAGCCGATGGAGTTCGACGTCCCGTTCACACATGCGGACACGAGACCGTTGCCTGTGCCGTAGCTGGTGACCGTCCCCTTCCAGGCCGGTCGCTTGGACGCGGGTCCAACGGTCTTGAGGAAGGTGCTACTCGCACGGGCGAGGTAGTTGGAGAAGACGTAGGAGGTCCCGGAGCTGTCCCCGCGCACGCACTCGACGATCGTCGCGTTCGGGAACTTGACCCCGGGGTTCAGGGACGTGATCTGCTTGGCGTTCCACTTGTTGACTTGTCCATCGAAGATGCTGGCGATGACCGCGCCCGACAGCTTGATCGGAGCCTTCTCCCCCGAGAAGTGCGTCGCCAGGGTGACGCCCCAGATGGCGGGCACGAAGTAGCGGTATCCGTTGCTCTTGACGAAGCCGGTGATGTCGGTGGCCGCGAGCGGGGCGTCCGACGCCTCCCAGTCTGCGGTGTCGTTCTTGAAGGCGGTGATCCCGGCACCCGAGCCACCGCCGGAGTCTGTGCAGAAGTTGCCGCCGATGTGCGTGCATAAGACGTTGAACGCCGGCTGGATGGCCGTGCTTCCGACGATGAGGTTGTTGCTCGTCGCGGCAAACGCGCCGCCCGCGGCCAGGAGGCCAAGCCCGCCGACCGCACTTACGGCAACCATACGGTTGCGCATTGTTCGCTTCACGCTGAGTTTCCTTGTCTCGTTGAGTCGTCCGCGCGGTCCGCGTCGCAGCGTGGGGCCTCCGGGGTGATGGGGTGCCGCCGCCGCGCGGTGGTATGTGGAGCCGCGGTGAGGAGGGTTCAAACCGCGCGGGCTAAGTGGAACAGATGTCCACCAGCCAGTGGTGGCAATCGCGTGACCTCGATGTAACGAACTGGTTGCTGCAATCCGGCATTTGTTAACGGCCTGTAACCGGCCGCGTGGGCCGCTGCGGTGGCCTGGTGGGCGGGGGCCCGATCTGGGGCGTGAGCGCCAACGCGCCGCGTTATCCGTCGAAAACCGCGGGGTTGCAGCGACGTCGTGCCAATGCCGCCGCATCACGGAGCATGTGTTCACAGCCTGTTCACGGGATCGTCACAATACCGGCCCGCCGAACCGGCCCGCAGGACTTAACCTTCGTTTCCGTGATGACAGGAACCGAGCACCCCTACATTCTCATCATCGAAGACGACGAGAGCACGGGCGAGGCGGTGGCGTTCCATCTCGAGCGGGCGGGGTTCGCCCCCCGTCTGGAGACCGATGGTTTGGCGGGCCTGCAGGCCCTCAAGAGCGGCCTGCCCGCCGTGTTGGTCCTCGATTTGATGCTGCCGCACATCGACGGCTGGCACCTCATCCGTGAGGTCCGCGAATGGGCGCCGAACCTTCCGATCATCGTCATGACGGCGCGCACCAACGAGCATGATCGGGTCGAGGTCCTCGGCCTCGGCGCCGACGACGTGGTCTCGAAGCCATTCTCGATGCGCGAGTTGGTTGCGCGCGTCACCGCCGCGGTGCGCCGGGCCTCCGTCGCGCAGCTCGACTCCGAGCGCCAGGAGATCGCCGCCGGCGATCTGGTCATCGATGCCGACCGCCTCGCGGTGACGATCGCCGGCCAGCCGATCGACCTCACGCCGCTCGAGTTCAAGCTGCTGTGGGTGCTGACCGAGCACCGCGGGCGGGCGTTGTCGCGCGATGTCATCTACCAGCGGGTCTGGCGGGCCGAGCGCGGTCACGGCGATCGCTCGGTGGACGTGCTCGTGCGGCGCCTGCGGCGCAAGGTCGACGAGATCGGCGGCGCGTACACGTACATTCAGACCCAGCACGGTGTTGGCTACCGCTTCGACGCGATGCTGCGCCAGATGCCCGCGGACGCCCGCGGCGCTAACGAGACGCGGCCGGCCGCGTCTGCGCTGACCCCCTTCGTCGCGGCGCTCGGCGGCCGCGGCGCGGCGCGCTAAGCCGACTCGGTCAGGCGCTGCGCCTCGGGCAGCGCCTTGAGCTTGCGCAGGGTGTTGTTCTCGATTTGGCGGATCCGCTCGCGCGTCACCCCGAACTCGCGCCCGACCTCCTCGAGCGTGCGCGGCTGATCGCCGGTCAGGCCGAAGCGCAGCTCGAGCACCTGGCGCTCCCGTTCGGGGAGGGTGTCGAGCGCCCGGCGGATATCGGTCTCGCGTAGCGTGCGTGACGCCTCGTCGAACGGGGACGGCGCCGCCTCGTCCTCGACGAAGTCGCCGAGCGACGAATCCTCGTCCTCGCCGACCGGGCGCTCGAGGCTGATCGGCTGCTGGGCCAGCCGCAGCAGCTCGCGCACCTCGCCGATGTCCATCCTGAGCTCGGTCGCCAGCTCCTCCGGCTTCGGTTCCCGGCCAAGGTTCTGGGTCATCTGGCGCTCCATCTGGACCACCCGGTTGAGCTTCTCGACCATGTGGACCGGGATACGAATGGTGCGCGCCTTGTCGGCGATGGCCCTGGTCACGGCCTGCCGGATCCACCAGGTGGCGTAGGTCGAGAACTTGTAGCCGCGCCGGTAGTCGAACTTCTCGACGGCCCGGATCAGACCGAGGCTGCCCTCCTGAATCAGGTCGAGGAACGACAGCCCCCGCCCGAGGTAGCCCTTGGCGATGCTCACGACCAGCCGCAGGTTCGCCTCGATCATCTCGTCTTTGGCTCGCAGATCGCCGCGCTCGATGCGCTTGGCGAGCGACACCTCCTGGCCTGCAGTCAGCAACGGGACGCGGCCGATCTCCCGCAGGTACATCCGCAGCGAGTCGAGGCTGGGATCGATCGTCAGGTCGACGTTGACCGCCTCGGACTCCGGCTGGGATCCGTCGGTTTCGATCACCTCGATGCCGCGCTCGGCCAGGTCGGTCAGGAAGCGCTCGAGCTGGTCCGGCGCCAACTCGTGGTCCTCAAAGGCCGCGATGATGTCGTCGTAGGTCAGCGAGCCCTTCTCGCGCCCCTCCCGTATCAGTGCCCGCATGATCGCGGTGACGGCTGTATCGGGTTGGGAAGGGCGTGGCATACGATCGTCCTTAGCGAGACCCGGGGACCGGTACCCCCGGAAGTGTAGAGGGTCGCACAAGGGGGCCGTACCCCCGCCCTTTCGGCGAGAATGCTGCCATCCTTTACCGCGACGCACGGCAGGCGATCCCGGACTGCCGAACCCCCCGTACGGACCAAGCGAAAGGCCCAACGATGACCACCAGGTCGATCCTTCCGATGGAGGATCTTCAGCAGAGCGAGCCGCCCGCGTCGATCAGCCTGACCAAGGCCGGTGTGACCCGGTCCGCCAAGGCGATCCGCATCAGCTACGCGGGCGTCGAGCAGCTGTTCCAGGCCGAGATCGCGTGCTTCGCGGACCTCAACCCCCAGCAGAAGGGCGTGCACATGTCGCGCTTCGAGGAGGGGATCAACGAGGCCATCGACCAGGTCATCCTCGGGGAAGCCCTGTCGATCGAGTCGCTGGCCCAGCACATCGCCGAGCGGGTGGTCAGTGCCCAGGGGGCCCTGCGCAGCGAGGTCACGATCCGGGCCAGCTACCCGAAGGTGCGCCTGACGCCCGTCTCGGAGATCCAAAGCCAGGAGATGTACGAGCTCATCGGCGTCGCGTCGGCAACGCCCAACCGCGCCCGCCGGATCGTCGGCGTCTCGGCCCAGGGCATGAACGCGTGCCCGTGCGCGCAGGGCCTGATCCGTGCCCAGGCGGAGGTCGCGCTGGCCAACGATGGCTTTACCCGGGAGCAGATCGACCGCATCGTGACCCATGTCCCGATCGCTACCCACAACCAGCGCGCACGCGGGACGCTGTACGTCGGGACGACGGACTTGGAGACGCAGATCCCCGCCGACGTGCTGATCGACATCGTCGAGGAGGGCATGTCCTCGGAGATCTACGAGCTGCTCAAGCGCACCGACGAGCAGTACGTCGTCGATCGCGCCCACCGTCGTCCGCGCTTCGTGGAGGACAGCGTGCGCGAAATGGTCCGGGGCGTCGCCGAGCGATTCCCGCAGTTGCCCGACGATGCCTTCATCCTGGCCCACCAGGCCAACTTCGAGACGATCCATACCCACGACGTCGAGGCCGAGCGCTCAGGCACCCTCGGGGAGGTCCGGCAGGAGCTGGCCGGGCGCGCGCACTCGACCCATCACACGGGCCTGCGCGAGTGGCTCCACGCAGGGCACGCCGGCAGCTGAGCGGCCGGATCCGCGGCCCTGTGGCGGATCCGCGCGCGTCAGTTGTTATGGCCCGGCTGGCCGCGGTGCGGGCGCCGGAAGTCCAGGCGGTGCTCCTGGCCGTGTACCAGGCGCCAGACGTTGGTGCGATGGCGGAGGATGACCATGATCGCCGCCAGGAAGGCGAACACGACCGTCGGCCAGGGCGCCCCGAATGCGAGCACGAGGAACGGGAACGCGGCGGCCGCGACGATGCTGCCCACCGAGACATACCGCGTCGTGGCGACGATGACGACCCACAGGACCAGCACGATCAGCGCCGGCAGCGGCGCCAGGCCGATCACCGCGCCGCCTGCGACCGCGACGCCCTTGCCGCCCCTGAAGCGCAGCCATACCGGGAAGACGTGTCCGAGGATGGCCGCGGCCGCGGCGATCAGCGGCCACGGGCTCGAGGTCGTCGCATCCGCGATGAGCACCGCGATGAGCCCCTTGGCGATGTCGAGGGCCATGACGGTGATGCCGAGGCCCTTGCCGAGCTCGCGGAACACGTTGCTCGCCCCGACGTTCTTGCTGCCGACCGTGCGGATGTCGATGCCACGGGTGCGTCCGGCCAGGTAGGCGAACGGGATCGACCCCAGCAGGTAGGCGAGGATGACCACCCCGATCTGGGTCATGGGTCGACCCCGGCGTGGACGTCGGGTGCGCGCATCTGAAAGAGCCGACGCCGCGCCATGATGAAGTAGTAGACGCCTGAGAGCACGGTGAGCACCAGCGCGACGTACAGCAGCGGGTCGTCGATCCACGACCAGCCGTGTGGCGCGATGAACGCGAGCAGCGCGATGTTCTGACTGAGGGTCTTGGCCTTGCCGAGCCGCCCGGCCGGGATGACCAGGTGCTCGTTGACGGCCACCAGGCGCAGCCCGGTCACCGCGAATTCGCGGGTGATAATGATCATCGCGGCCCAGGCGCCGATCGAGCCGAGCTGAACCAGGCACACCAGCGCGGCGCTGACCAGCAGCTTGTCGGCGAGCGGGTCCAGGAACGCGCCGGCGACGGTCACCTGGCCCCGCGCACGCGCCAGCCACCCGTCCAGCGAGTCGGTCGCCGCGGCGAACGCGTAGAGCCCCGCCGCCCACCACCGCGTCTCGGTGGTGTTCACGAGTATCAGCGCCATCACCACCGGAATGGTGGAAATGCGCACCGCGGTCACCCACAAGGCAGCGTTCACAGGCGCAATGCTACGTCGCTGTGTGGCCGTCGGCCTGTAGCGTCCCGGTATGAACGAAATCGCCGTGACCGCCGTCGGCGCCGATCGCCCGGGCATTGTGGCCGCCCTGACGCGCGCACTGTTCGAGCTCGGGGGCAACCTTGAGGACTGCCGGGCCGCGCTGCTGCGGGGGTCGTTTGCGATCGCGCTGCTGGTCAGCGTGCCGGACAGCGTCGACGCCGCGGCGGTCGATGCCGCCCTGCGGCCGGTCGCCGACGAGCTCGGCCTTGGGCTGTGGACTGGAGCCGCGGCACCCGATGTCGACCCGCATGCAGCCGAGCGCTGCATGGTGTCGGTCTACGGTGTCGACCAGCCGGGCATTGTCCACGCGATCACCGCCGCGCTCGCCGACGCGGGCGCCAACATCCTCGATCTGTCCTCGCGGGCGGCCGGCGACCCGGCCATCTACGTCCTCGGCATCGAGGTGGAGCTGCCCGAGGGGCTGGACCCCCATGCGCTGGACGTGCGCCTGCGGCCGGTGGCCAGCGCCCATCAGGTTGAGCTGGCCGTGGTTCCCGTCACTGACGAGGTGCTGTAGGCCACGGTGCCAGGCTTCGAGGTGCCCATCCGCGAGGTGGTGGTCTACCCGGACCGCCGGCTCAAGTCACCCGCGGTCCCGCTGCGTGGCGTCGGTCCGGCCGCCACGCGTCTGGCGGCCGCGCTCGAGGCGACGGCCCGCGCCTATCCGCGCACCGTCGGGCTGGCGGCGCCCCAGATCGGTGCGATGTGGCGGATGGTGTTCGTCGATTGCGCCGGCCACAAGCGGGCTCCCGAGCCGCGTAGTCCGCGGATCCTGGTCAACCCGGTCGTCCTGGAGACGGACGGCAGCGAGGTCGGGCGCGAGGGCTGCCTGTCATTGCCCGACATCACGGCCAACGTGCGCCGGGCGACCCGGATCCAGGTCGCCGCCGTCGGGTTGGACGGAGCGCCGCTGCGCCTCGAGCTCGAAGGCTTCGAAGCGCGTGTGGTGTTGCACGAGATCGACCACCTCGACGGTGTGCTGATCCTGGACCGCGTGGCGTCGCTGGCGACCGACGTGTTCCCGCGCAAGCTCCGCTCGGCCGCGGGCGCCGCCCCCGGCGACCGCTAGCGACCGCTCGAGTAGACGTCGTCCCCGTCGCTCTTGCGGACCCCGTGGACCGGGTTGCCCGCCGCGTCCCACTGGTAGTAGGAGCAGGCCGGACCCATCGCGGGCTCGTAGGTCTCCACCTTCGGGTTGCGCCCGATGTCGCGTGCGGCCGCCGAGTGGCGCAGCAGGCTCGGGTCGTCGATTTCGGGCCACACGATGATCAGGTGCGCAGCGGTGAGGTGGGTGGCCACGAAGGTGCACTCGGCGGCCGGGCAGGGCCAGGGGTCGGTCCGCACGCAATACCAGCCGGTGTAGTCCTCACCTGACTCGTCGGTCCAGAGCTCCTCCTCGATCTCGACATCGGGTTCGGAGATCATCGGGTCCTGGATCGTGATCGGGCTGGGTGCGGTTCCGGGGTATCCGGGGATCTCGGGCATGTCAGGTCCCTGGTGGGTCGTGGACGGGATGGGTCGTGCCGCGCTCATCGAACCACGCGCTGGTGCCGTCGGCAAAGTGGGAACGTTTCCAGATCGGCACCCGCGCCTTGAGCTCGTCGATCGCGTAGCGGCAGGCCGCGAACGCTTCGGCGCGGTGGGGCGCCGAGGCGGCGATCCCGACCGATGCCTCGCCGACGGCCACCAGGCCGGTCCGGTGCTGGATGCGCACGGTCGCGCCGAACCGGTCGCGCGCCTCGGCGGCAATCGCAGCGATTTCGGTTTCAGCGAGCGCCGGATAAGCCGCGTATTCGATGGCGCGGCACTCGCGCCGCGAGGCCTCGCGGCGGGTCGTGCCGAGAAACGTGGCGATTCCGCCGTGCTCGGGATCGGCCACGGCGGCGACCAGTTCCTCCAGGCGCAGCGGCGCCTCGGTGAGCGCGGACGCGTTCATCCGCCCGACACCGGCAGGATGATCGCCACCCGGTCGCCATCGGCGAGCACGGTCCCGTCCTCGGCCCAGACGTCGTTGACCGCGTAGCGCACCCCCGGGGGAGCCTCGACGTGGCGGATCGCCTCGGGCAGCCGCGGCCACAACGCGGCCGGCGGCGCCGGCCGGTGCACGGACGACGCATCGATCCGCGCCGAGGCGCTCGCGCAGCGATGCGAACACCATGACGGTCACCGTGAGCTCGTCGGGCACGGCCTGATCATAGGACCGCGCCAGCGCGTGCGCCGGTTCACCCGGCGGATCGGCGCGGGCTGCAGGAGCCCGGAGCCGGGCGCGGTTTTGGTAGCCTGCGTGACCGCTGTGACGTCCCGTCGTCGGGTGCCGCGGCGGTCCTGATCTTTGCCGGAATGGCGCGCCACATCGCGCCCGGAGGTTCGATGTCGGTCGAGGAGAAGCGCCAGCGGCTGCGCGAGCTGCGCGAACAGGCCCTCGGCGCCGGACGCGAGGACGCGATCGCGCGGCAGCACGACCGTGGCAAGCTGACGGCCCGCGAACGGATCGACCTGCTGCTCGATCCCGGCTCGTTCACGGAGCTCGACATGTTCACGCGCCATCGCGCCCACGGCTTTGGGCTCGAGGAGAACCGCCCGTGGGGTGATGGCGTCGTGACCGGCCACGGGACGATCGACGGCCGGCGCGTGTGCGTGTTCAGCCAGGACTTCACGGTGTTCGGCGGGAGCCTGGGCGAGGTCTTCGCCGACAAGATCATCAAGGTCATGGACCTGGCGGTGCGCATGGGCTGCCCGCTGATCGGACTCAACGACTCGGGCGGTGCGCGCATTCAGGAGGGCGTCGTGTCGCTCGGCCGGCTACGCCGACATCTTCCTGCGCAACGTCCGGGCCAGCGGGGTCGTGCCGCAGATCTCGGTCGTGCTCGGCCCGTGCGCGGGCGGCGCGGTCTATAGCCCCGCGATCACCGACTTCATCTTCATGGTTCGTGAGACCAGCCACATGTTCATCACCGGTCCCGACGTGATCAAGACGGTCACCGGCGAGGAGGTGACCATGGAGGAGCTGGGTGGCGCACAGTCGCACGCGACGCGCTCCGGCGTCTGTCATTTCGCGACCGACTCCGAGGAGGAGTGCCTCGGGCTGGTCCGGGACCTGATGTCGTTCCTGCCGCTTAACAACCTCGAGCTTCGCGCCGTACGCGTCGAGCGCCGATCCCCCGGACCGGATGGCGCCCGAGCTGGCGACGATCATCCCCGATCAGCCGGCGAAGCCCTACGACATGAAGCACGTCATCGAGCTGGTCGTCGACGACGACGACTTCTTCGAGATCGCGCCGCTGTACGCGCAGAACCTGGTGATCGGATTCGCGCGGCTCAACGGCCACGTCGTCGGGGTGGTCGGCAACCAACCCAAGGCCCTGGCCGGCGTGCTCGACATCGACGCATCGATCAAGGGCGCGCGGTTCGTGCGCTTCTGCGACGCCTTCAACGTCCCGCTGGTCAGCTTCGTCGATGTCCCCGGGTTCCTGCCGGGCACATCGCAGGAGTACGGCGGCATCATCCTGCACGGGGCCAAGCTGCTCTACGCCTACGCGGAAGCGACGGTTCCGAAGCTCACGGTGATCACCCGCAAGGCCTACGGGGGCGCGTATGACGTCATGAGCTCCAAGCACATCGGCGCGGACTTCAACGCTGCGTGGCCGACTGCCGAGATCGCCGTGATGGGCCCCGACGGTGCGGTGAACATCGTGTTTCGCCGCGAACTCGAGGGCGCCGTCGAGGCCGGGATCGACCCAGCGGTACGCCGCGCGGAGCTGATCGAGGAGTACAAGGAGCGCTTCGCCAACCCGTATGTCGCTGCCGAGCGTGGCTTTGTCGACGACGTGATCGAGCCCGAGGAGACCCGGCCCTGGCTGATCCGGGCGCTGGAGGCCTCGCTGTCCAAGCGCGAGCAGGGACCCGCCCGTAAGCACGGGAACATCCCGCTGTGAGATACCGCTTCACGGGGGCGCCCGACGCGGAGACCGCCGCGGCGATCATCGCTTGCGTCGAGGCGGCGCTGGGCACCGCCGCCGCGCCCGAGGCTCCCCGCATGTCCGCCTGGCGCCGGGCGGGCATCCTCGACAACGTCGCCCCGGCCCCCCGCGCCGCGCCGGATGCCGCCTGGCGTCCGGCGATCGCCGGACCCTAGCCGTATGACCCGAGACCTGGAGACGTCGTCAGCGTGTTTTCGAAAGTACTGGTAGCCAACCGCGGCGAGATCGCGATTCGGGTGTTCCGCACCCTGCGCGAGCTGGAGATCGGCTCGGTCGGCGTCTACAGCGACGTGGACCGGGACGCACCGTTCGTCGACTACGCCGACGAGGCGTATCGCATCGGCCCGGGGCCCGCCTCCGAGAGCTATCTGAAGTTCGAGGTCATCATCGAGACCGCGCTACGGGCCGGGGCCGAGGCCATCCATCCCGGCTACGGGTTCTTGGCCGAGAACGCGACCTTCGCGCGCGCCTGCGCGGCGGCCGGGCTGGTGTTCATCGGGCCCTCCCCGGACGCGATCGACGCCATGGGCTCCAAGATCAAGGCGCGCGCCCTGATGGACGCCGCAGGCGTGCCGATCGTGCCCGGGGTGACCGAGCCGGTCGACACGATCGAGGCGGCGCGCACCGTCGCCGAGGACATCGGCTACCCGGTCGCGGTCAAGGCCGCGGCCGGCGGCGGCGGCAAGGGCTTCAGGGTCGCGCTGACCCCGGGTGACCTCGCGGACGCGTTCGAGGGCGCCCGGCGCGAGGCCGAGAAGTTCTTCGCGGACACGGTCGTGTACCTCGAGCGGTACCTCACGAACCCGCGCCACGTCGAGATGCAGATCCTGGCCGACGGCAAGGGCAACTGCGTCTGGCTCGGCGAGCGTGATTGCTCGGTGCAGCGGCGCCACCAGAAGCTGGTGGAGGAGACGCCGAGTCCGGTGGTCTCCGCCGGCCTGCGCGAGCGGATGGGCAAGGCGTCGGTGCGCGCCGCGCGCGCGGTCGACTACGTGTCGGCCGGCACCCTGGAGTATCTGGTCGCCGGTGAGGAGTTCTTCTTCCTCGAGATGAACACCCGCATCCAGGTCGAGCACACCATCACCGAGATGGTCACGGGCATCGACCTGGTGCGCGAGCAGATCCGCGTCGCCGCGGGCGAGCCGCTGTCGATCGCACAGGCCGACATCGTCCGGCGTGGGCACGCGTTCGAGTGCCGCATCAACGCCGAGGACGCCGCGAGGCGCTTCCTGCCCTCACCGGCGCTGATCACCGAGTACCGCGAGCCGACTGGCCCCGGCGTGCGGGTGGATTCGGGCGTGCGCGCGGGGACCCAGATCGCCGAGATCTACGATCCGATGGTGGCCAAACTGATCGTGTGGGACGTCGATCGGGAGTCGGCGCGGCGCCGGATGCTGCGCGCCCTCGACGAGTACGTCGTTGAGGGCCCGGCAACGCTCATCCCGTTCCACAAGTGGCTGTTCGGCCTCGACGAGTTCATCGCCGGCGGGGCCTGCCACGACGCGCTCGCCCGCCTGGCCGATTCGCCAACGCCACTGCCGGATTCCGGACGCACACGGCTCGGCGGCGTGGGCGAGGTCGCCGTCGCGCCTGAGCCCCAGGTCGTGCGCGACTTCGTGGCCGAGGTCGACGGGCGGCGCTTCGGGGTGCGGCTGAGCCTGCCCGCCAGCCAGGCCGCGGGCGGGGCACCGGCGCACGCGCCGCGGGCCAAGACCCGCAGCTCGCACAGTGCCGGCAGCGGCAAGGCCGGCCAGCCATCCGAGGCCGTCACGACCCCGATGCAGGGCACCGTGTTGCGCGTCCTGGTTACCGAGGGCCAGGAGGTTATCGAGGGCGACGTGCTCTGCATCGTCGAGGCGATGAAGATGGAGAACGAGGTCGCTGCCCACCGCGCCGGCGTCGTCAAGCGGCTCTCGGTCGTCGAGGGCCAGTCGGTCGAGGCCGACCAACTGATCGCGATCGTCGACTAGGCGGCGTCTTGGAAGCTGGCGAGCTCTGCGTCGTTCGCCAGCGTCCGCAAGGCGCGCGCCTCGGTGCGGCGGACGGCGTCGGGTGAGATCTCCATGGTCCGCGCCGTGTCGGCGCCCGAGTGCGGGACTTCGCCCGCCATGCCGTAGCGCAGTTGCATGACGCGCCGATCGCGTTCGGGCAGCCGGTCGAGGGCGTGGGCGATTGCCTCGGAGCGTTGGGCGTCGGCGATGTCGTCGAAGGTGGTCGGCGTGTCATCGGGGATCTCGACAACGTCGCCGAGCGTCGCGTCCCGGTCGTCGCCGATCGGCCGGTCGAGGGACGCGACGACCCGTGCGCTCTCGCGCACCGCGGCGACCCACGCGGGCCGCAGGCTCGTCTGCTCGGCGATCTGCTCGTCGGTCGGGCGGCGTCCGAGGCGCTGCTCCAGCTCGCGCTCGACGCGCACGACGGCGCGCTCACGCTCGACGGCGTGGATCGGCAGGCGGATCGTGCGGCCCGCGTCGGCAAGGCCGCGCTGAACCGCCTGGCGGATCCACCAGGTCGCGTAGGTCGAGAACTTGTGGCCGCGTCGCCAGTCGAAGCGCTCGACGGCGCGGATCAGTCCGAGCACCCCGTCCTGAATGAGATCGAGCAGGCTCAGCCCCTGGCCCTGGTAGGGCTTGGCGATCGAGACGACCAGCCGCAGGTTGCTCTGCACCATGCGTTCCTTGGCCCCGACATCGCCGGCCTCGATGCGTTTGGCGAGTGCGATCTCTTCGGATGCGGTCAGCAGCGGGATCGCGCGCATCTGGCTCAGGAACAGCTGCAGCGCGTCGATCCCGGGGCTGTCCTCGACGCCCCATTCGAGGGCGTCGTCGGCGTCTGGTGCCTGGGGCGCGGTCCGGCTCGGCAGGCGGCGGGAGGGGGCGAGTCTGCGGTGACGCGGCTCGGACGGTGGGATCTCGGCTGCCCAAAGTTCGTCGAGATCCGCCGGAGCGTGACTGGCGTCTACCGCTGGCGGAAGGGCGGTCGTGCTCATAAACGAAACTCTGCGAGCGGGGACGCCGTTCGGCATCGGGGACACCCCCTACCCGCCGTGCGCGTGATCACGGGACCAGGCGCGGCGGGCATGGGGACCCCGGGGCAAATCGCCTGCTTACCGGTCCGCGCCCGCCTCGGCAGACATCTCCGGACGCACGAGGTGGACGTCGCACGGCGAGTGGTAGGCGACGTAGGTCGCGAACGATCCCAGCAGCGCACGGTCGAAGTGGCCGCGATGCGAGGCGGCCACCAGGAGATCGACATCGGATTCCTTGGCCCAGCTGACCACCGAGATGCCGGGATGCCCTTCCAGCAGGACGCCGTCGACCTTGGCCGTCGAACCTGCGGTGTGCAGGGCCGCCTGGGTCTCGTTGACCACATCCTTGAGCCAGTGCTCGGCGCTCTCAAACAATCCGGAGATGTCCGGCGCCGGGGTGGCCATCATCGCGATCGGCTGCGTGACCACGTGCAGCAGCGTCAGGGTGCCGTCCTTGTCGTCAAGCATGCGTATGCCGGCCGCGATCACGGCCTTGTGCGCAAGCGAGCCCTCGACGCAGCAGGCAACGTGCCGGTATCCAGGTCCCATGGCGATCCTTTCATCGGGGGGGTCAGCTAGAGGGTCCCGCGCGGGGCCCGGAGGTGCATCGGTGATGTGTCGCGTTGTGCCCTCCGGAGTATCCCTGACGTCGCCGCCGTCCGTCGGATCGCGCTCGGTGTCCGGGCCCGCAACGGCGACGGCCTCCGGTCGCGAGGCGATCGGAGGCCGTCGGAGTACTGCCGAAGGCCGGCGTCACCGGCCGCCGGTCGGCGGCCTAGCGGCTTGCCAGCGCCTCCTGGACGAGCTGCGCGACCTCGGTCGGATTGGTGCCGACCCGCACGCCCTTGGCCTCGAGGGCCTCCTTCTTGCCCTGAGCGGTCCCCGAGGAGCCGGTGATGATGGCGCCGGCGTGGCCCATCTGCTTGCCGGGCGGTGCCTGGAAGCCCGCGATGTAACCGACCACGGGCGTCGAGACCTGCTCGGCGATGAACGCCGCGGCCTTCTCCTCCTCGTTGCCGCCGATCTCCCCGACCATCACGATCAGGTCGGTGTCGGGGTCCTTGTCGAAGCGGCCCGACGACGTCGATGAACGACGAGCCCGACGACCGGGTCGCCGCCGATGCCGACGACGGTGCTCTGGCCGATCCCCAGGAGCGCGAGCTCGTTGCAGATCTGGTAGGTCAGCGTGCCGGAGCGCGAGACCAGGCCGACCCGCCCGGGGTTGAACACCTGCGCGGGCATGATGCCCACCGACGCCTTGTCCGGGGCTGATGATGCCCGGGCAGTTCGGCCCGATCAGCGTCTGGTTGCCGCGGCGCAGGTGCGTGTAGACGCGCAGCATGTCGTGCGCCGGGATGCCCTCGGTGATGCAGATGATCAGCTCGACGCCGCTCTCGATGGCCTCGTAGAGCGCGTCGGTCGCAAAGCGCGGCGGCACGAAGACCATCGCGGTGTTGGCGCCGGTTTGCCTCGACCGCATCGCGCACGGTGTTGAAGACCGGGATGCCGTCGACGTCCTGTCCGGCCTTGCCGGGGGTCACCCCGGCGACCACGTTGGTGCCGTAGGCCTTGTTGCGGGTCGCGTGGAACGCCCCCTCGCGACCGGTGATGCCCTGCACGACCAGCTTGGTGTTCTTGTCGACCAGGATGCTCATGCCGCAACCTCCTTCGCGAGCTCGACGGCCGCGCTGCGCGGCGGCGCAGCATGGTTGCTTCGACGACGACCGTTGAGGCGGCGCCTGCTCGGCGATCAGTGTGCGCCCTTCCTCCGTCGTTGGTGCCGTCCAGGCGCACGACGATCGGCACGGTCACGGCCGAGCCTGCTCGAGCGCGGTCAGCGATGCCCTTGGCGACTTCGTCGCAGCGGGTGATGCCGCCGAAGATGTTGATCAGCACAGCCTTGACCTTCGGGTCGGACAGGATGA
The DNA here is from genome assembly GCA_963768285.1 of uncultured Thermoleophilia bacterium. GTDB lineage: Bacteria > Actinomycetota > Thermoleophilia > Miltoncostaeales > Miltoncostaeaceae > CAITWD01. The sequence continues at coordinate 175,541 of CAVYHI010000017.1, read as the reverse complement.
TCTCGAGCGCCGTCGCCGACCTCGTCGGCGTTCGAGCCGCCGCCGATGTCGAGGAAGTTCGCCGGCGCGACCGCCGGCCAGGGCCACCACGTCGAGGGTGCTCATCACCAGCCCGGCGCCGTTGCCGAGGATCCCGACGTCGCCGTCGAGCTTGACGTAGTTGACGCCCTTCTCGTGAGCCAGGCGCTCCAGGGGGTCCTCGGTGTCCGACTGCTGCAGCTCGAGCAGGTCGGGGTGGCGGTAGAGCGCGTTGTCGTCGAGGGTGACCTTGGCGTCCAGGGCGACGACGTCGCCGGCCTTCGTCCAGATCAGGGGGTTGATCTCCACGAGCATCGTGTCGAGCTCGGTGAAGGCCCGGTACAGCTGCAGGAGGATCTTGACGACGCCTGCCTGGGCGCCCTCGTCGATCCCGCCGTGGTAGACCAGCCAGCGTGCGTGATGGGCCTGAAACCCGGTCAGCGGGTCGACGTGCACCGTGGCCAGCTCCTCGGGCTGGGTCGGCCGCGACCTCCTCGATGTCCATGCCGCCGGCCGCCGACAGCATGACCAGCGGCTTCTTCGCGCTGCGGTCGAGCAGGACGGACACGTAGTACTCCTTGGCGATCTCCGACGCGGCCTCGATCCACACCGAGTGGACGATGTGGCCCTGGATGTCCATGCCGAGGATGTTGCGCGCGTGCGCCTCGGCCTCTTCGGGTGTCTTGGCCAGCTTGACCCCGCCGGCCTTGCCGCGCCCACCGATCTGCACCTGCGCCTTGACGACAACCGTGCCTCCGATGCGCTCGGCGGCCGCACGGGCGGCCTCCGGAGTGTCGGCGACCTCGCCGCTTGGGACGGGGATCCCGTGGCGTGCGAATAGTTGCTTGCCCTGATACTCAAAAAGGTCCAAGCGACGCCCCTCAAACGTGGTGACCAAGCAGATTCCGCACCGCGCCTTGTGCGGTGCCATCGGCCATCCTACCCATATCCACCCCGTCTCCGGCCGTGCTGGGTGCCGCCGCGGCGGTACGTTGCGATCCTGACAAGCTCGGGTTCGCGCCCGACGCCGCGACCCGGCCGCTAGAGTGCGGGGTCGTGTCTGACGCCATTTCATTCGCCCGGGGTGCCCCATGCCCCGAAGCCCTGTCCGGCGACCTGATTGCGAACTGCACCGCCGCGGCGCTCGCTGCCGACGCGACGCGGGTGCTCTCCTACGGGACCGGCCAGGGATACCCGCCGCTGCGCGAGGTGCTCGCTCAGGACCATGGGGTGAGTCCGGACCAGGTGTTCGTGACCAACGGCTCCCTGCAGGGCTATGTGTTCATGCTGGAGACGCTGCTGTCGCCTGGGGACCTGGTCGCCGTCGAGGCGCCGACCTACGACCGCGCCTTGCTGCAGCTGCGCCTGCACGGCATGGAGGTCTTGCCGATCCCGGTCCAGCCGGACGGTCTGGACGTCGAGGCCCTGGCCAGCGCCTGCGCGGCCGGCCGCGTACCGAAGCTGCTCTACACCATCCCCAACTTCCAGAACCCGTCAGGGGCCACGATCTCGGCCGCCAAGCGCGCCGCGTTGCTGGAGCTGGTCGACCGGTACGGGTTCTGGGTGCTCGAGGACGACCCCTACGGCAAGCTGCGCTTCGAGGGCGACCCGCTGGCCGGCCTGTTCGCGGCACACGATGGCGGCAAGGTGATGTTCACGTCGTCGTTTTCGAAGACGGTCGCCCCGGGGCTGCGGGTCGGCTACATCGTGGCGCCCAAAGAGGTGTCGGCCACCCTGGCCGCGGCCGCTTCGCGGACCTACATCTCGCCGTCGCTGCTGGCCGAGGCGGCAATCGCCCAACTGGTGACCGGCGGCCACCTGCCGGACAACATCGCCCACGTGACCGCGCTCATGCGCGAGCGTCGCGATGCGATGGCCGCGGGACTCGTGCACATGCCCGAGGGCACGGTGTGCAGGCCGCCTCAGGGCGGGTTCTTCATGTGGCTCGAGCTGCCCGAGGGCCTGTCGGCGGACGCGCTGTTCGCGCCGGCCGCCGAGGCGGGGATCGCCTACGTCAAGGGCTCCGACTGCTACCTGGACGGGGGCGAGCGGACGCTACGGCTCGCCTACAGCGGCGTCAGCCCCGCCGAGATCGCCGCGGGCATGGAGCGCCTCGGCGCGGTCTTCCGCGCGGCCCAGCAGTAGTTCCAGCGGCGGCGCCCCGGATGTCCGGGGCGCCGCGGATCCGTCATGCGCGGCCGTCGGTGTTGGCGCGCCGGTCCGCCAACCGCTAGCGGGCGGCGGCCCGGGCGGCGGCCCGGGCATCCCTGGCCAGGCCCGTCACCCATCTGACGGCCGCGTTCACTGCGTCGAGCTCGTGTCCGTCGAAGGTGTGGTTGGCGCCCTCGACGTACTCCAGACTGCACCTCCGGACAGCCCCCCTCCCGGGCCAGCTTCGACAACAGGGCGCCCTCGGGCTGCGAGATCAGCGGATCGTCGGCCGCCTGGATCAATCCCAGCGGGACGCGCAACAGGCCCACCCAGCGGCGCGATTCGGCCGACAGCGCCTCCGGGCCGCGCGAGTGCCACCAGGTGCGGTAGGTCCAGATCTCCGCGTCTTCGGGGCGGTCGCTCGGGCCCGTCGCCCGGCGCACGATGATGATGCGGTCGCGCTCCGGGTCGTCGCCGCCCTCCATCTGGCGGCTGATGATCGCGCACATCTCGTTGTAGCTCGGGATACTGCCGAAGCGCTCCCACCGCCGGCGCAGCGACTGCGGCAGCGAGAGCGGGTGGGCGATGGTGCACACGCCGATCACCTCGGGCGGGGCGTGGACCGCCTGGTAGTGGGTGACCATCGTCGAGCCCATGCTGTAGCCCAACAGGATGATGCGGCGGAAGCCGCGCTCGCGCAGGGCCCTGACCGCGGCGGCGATGTCCAGCTGCGCGCGGTCGATCAGGCCGGTGCCGAAGAACACGCCGTAGTTGGCCATCCGGGTGTTGGCCGTCAGTGCGGCGTAGCCCTCCTGGGCCAGATGGAAGGCCAGCCGACGCGGCATCCCGGTCAGGTAATGCCCGACCGACCCGTGGATGACCAGCACCGCCAGGCGCGGATCGACCGCCCCGTGCCGAGGGCGGAAGATCATGCCGTCCCAGCTGTGCCCGTCGTCGGTCGGGATGACGATCAGGTCGGTCTCGATGCGCGTGTCGTCCTTGCCGAAGGCGGGTGGCCGCCGCACGATCGGGACCGGGTTGGTCAGCCGCGGGTGAAAGGCGTCGCGGTGGGTCGTCACGCGTGCACCCGGAGCCAGCGCACTAGCGCCTCGGTGGTGACGAACTCGCGCCCGGCAAAGAAGTGGTCCGCACCCTCGATGACCGACACGTGCACCTGGTCGTTCCCGCCGGCGCGCGCGACGTCGGCGAGCCGTTCCGCCTCCTCCGGCGGGACGATGATGTCCGCGGTCCCCTGGATCAACAGGATGGGCGCGCGGACTTGGGCGATCTGCAGGTGGGTCTTGGCCGCGGTCGCCTGCGGCCCGCGCGAGTGCCACCAGGTGCGGTAGGTGTAGACCTCGGAGTCCTGCGGCCGGGCCGACGGCCCGCGGCTGTGCTCGATGACGAACAGCCGATCGGCGTCGGCGCCGTTGGGATCGTGGACGATCCGGTCGGCGATCGCGTAGATCTCGTCGTAGCTTGGCCGGGCGCCCCAGGCGGCCGCCCGCGCCTCCATCGCCTCGGGCAGGCCCCACGGCGCGCCGAGGAGTGCGAGTCCGCGCAGCCAGGGAACGTGCTGGGTAGCCGCCCAGCGGGTCGACAGCGATGCCCCGCTCGAGTAGCCCATCGAGATGAGGTGATCCCAGCCGTTGTCGCGCAACCACTCAGCGCCCGCGGTCAGGTCCTGGCGCGCGAGGTCGAAGATGCCGGGGCCGACCAGCTGACCGATGTTGCCCATGCGCGTCTCGACGATCAGCACGGGGAAGCCCTCACGGGCCAGCGGGGCCGGCAGGAACCGCAGCGTGCCGACCAGGAAGTTGCCCATGATGCCGTGGACGTGCATGCACGCGGTGCGCCGTCCGGTCATGCGCGTCCGCCGGCGGGCGGCGCGCTCGTCGATCACAAACAGCGCATCGTGCTCGTGGCCGTCGGCGCCGGTCAGCGTGACCAGCTGGTACTCAACCGGCATCGGGGTCCACCTTCACATGCGGCGTGCCACTCCTCCGGACGACCCCGATGCATCGGCACGAGCGCCCTGGGGACGCCGACGGCGCTTGTGACGCGGACCCCCGGAGTCCTCTTGCATTCGGGCCAGGAATTTGTGGCTTTCCCCCAGGCGAGTCCGTGAAATCCACGATGTGAGGAAGGGTAGTGCCTGGCGAGGATTTGCGCGTGTCACAGCCGACTCACAGGTTTGCCTGCCTGCGGTGCTTCGTCATCGAGGCCCTTCCCCGCATGGCGGACCGAGCTGGCGACACCGGTGCCGGCGTTCGTGGATGGCCGGGCCGCACTGGTGCTGTGGTGTTCGGATGCGCCCGATGCGAGCGGCGCGCCATGGCCGGGATCAGTCGCCGCGGTCGTGATCGCGTACGCGCTCGCTCCGCACACCGCCTGTCGAGCAAGGAGGGGTACTCATGCACGCCGTCACGTCGGTGCCACCGCACAGGACGGACGCCTCACGCGACGAGTCTCAACTGGCAGGACCGGGGCGTCCCGGTCCCGGGGAGGTGCCTCAGTGAGTAATGTCGTCGAGCTGTCGCGGTGGCAGTTCGCCATCACGACCGTCTACCACTTCCTGTTCGTGCCGATCAGCATCGGCATGGCCGGCATCGTGGCGGCCTTCCAGACCGCCTGGTACAAGACGCGCGACCCGCAATGGATGCGTCTCACCCGGTTCTTCGGGAAGATCATGCTCCTGAGCTTCGCCGTCGGTGTCGTGACCGGCATCGTGCAGGAGTTCCAGTTCGGCATGAACTGGGCCGGGTACTCGCGCTACGTGGGTTCGGTCTTCGGGGCCCCGCTCGCGGTCGAAGGCCCTGGCGCTTTCTTCATCGAGTCCACGTTCCTCGGGATCTGGATCTTCGGCTACAAGCGCATCTCGGAGGGCTGGCACCTTGCGACGATTTGGCTGGCGGCGTTCGGGTCGGCGCTGTCGGCGTACTTCATTCTTGCCGCGAACTCCTGGATGCAGCACCCGGTCGGCTACAAGATCGTCCACGGCCGGGCGGTGATGACCAGCATCTGGGCGCTGCTGACCAACTCCACCGTCTTCTTCGCGTTCCCGCACACCGTCATCGGCGCCTACGCCAATGCGGCGTTCATCGTCCTCGGGATCTCGGCCTGGTACCTGATCCGCAACCGCGAGTCGCAGATGTTCAGGAAGGCTGCCAAGGCGATGGTCGTCCTTGGCGTGATCGCGACTGCCGCAACGATGATCATCGGGCACTTCAACGGGCAGCTGATGACCCGGCAGCAGCCCATGAAGATGGCTGCCGCAGAAGCGCTCTACAACACCTCCAAGCCCGCGGGATTCTCGCTGTTCGCGGTGGCGCCCTTCGAGGAGCACCCGCCGCGGACCTCGTTCGACATCACCGTCCCGCACACGCTGTCACTGCTGGCGACCAACAGCTGGGATGGTCAAGTCAAGGGCATCAACCAGCTTCAGGCAGCCGATGTGGCCAAGTACGGGCCGGGCAACTACATCCCGATCGTCGGCGTCACCTACTGGACGTTCCGCCTCATGGTGGGCGCGGGAACGCTCATGGTGCTGTTCCTGTTGTGGGGCCTCTACCTCGTCTGGCGCGGGAAGGTCGACAGGTCGAAATGGTTCCTCAAGCTTGCCCTCGCCGCGATGGCCCTGCCGACCATCGCGATCATCACCGGGTGGCTCTTCACCGAACTGGGCCGGCAGCCGTGGGTCGTCTATGGGCTCATGCTCACCAAGAACGGCATCTCGCCGAGCATCACGGCCTTTGACGTGTGGGTGTCGATCATCTTGTTCACCGTCATCTACGGCGTCCTTGGCGCCGTGGCCGTGTGGCTGACCGTGCGCGATCGTCAAGAAGGGGCCCGAGCCCGAAGTCGACGAGGCTGGGCAGCCTGTCGAGCCCAACCTGCACGTGGCCTACTAGGAGGGGTGATGAGCGGACTTTGGAATCTTCAGACCCTCTGGTTCGTGCTGGTCTGCGTGCTGTGGATCGGGTTCATGTTCCTGGAGGGCTTCGACTTCGGTGTCGGCATGCTGTTGCGGTTCGTCGGCAAGTCGACCGACGAGCGGCACGCGATCATCCACACGATCGGCCCGGTCTGGGACGGCAACGAGGTGTGGCTCCTGACGGCCGGCGGTGCGACGTTCGCCGCCTTCCCGGACTGGTACGCCACGCATGTTCTCCGGGTTCTACCTGGCCCTGTTCCTGATGCTGGTCGGGCTGATCATTCGCGGCGTGTCGTTCGAGTTCTGGGGCAAGGTCGAGAGCCCGCGGTGGCGCTCGGTCTGGGAGTGGGCGATGGCGATCGGCAGCTTCCTGCCGGCGCTGCTGGTGGGCGTGGCCTTCGCCAACCTCATCCGCGGGATCCCGCTCGATCCGGCCGGGAACTACACCGGCAGCTTCTGGGACCTGCTGAACCCCTACGCCCTGCTGGGCGGCGTGGTGACGCTGCTGCTGTGCCTTGCACATGGCGCAACGTTCCTGCAGCTGCGGACGTTCGACCCGATCAAGGGCCGCGCCGCCGCGCTGGGGCGGATCCTCGTGCCGCTGGCCGCGCTGGCGGTGATCGCGTTCGTGCTGTGGACCTTCGAGGAGGTCTCCCACCACAGCCCGGGCTTCTGGATCACCGCCATCGTCGCCATCGTCGCGATGATCCTGGCCGTCCGGTTTCAACGCGCACCGGTCGGGTCGCGCTGGCGTTCATCGCCGGCGGGCTGGGTATCGCCATGACCGTGGCCACGTGGTTCACCGCGCTGTACCCGAACGTGATCGTCGACAGCAACAATCACGCCTACAATCTGACGGTCCACAACTCGTCATCGAACCACTACACGCTCGTGGTGATGTCGATCACGGCCCTCATCCTGGTGCCGATCGTGCTGATCTACCAAATCTGGACCTACTACGTGTTCCGGCAACGCGTCGGCTTGGGCGCGATCCTCGTCCAAGTCCGCGCCTGACGCCCCGGCTCCCCCGCCGGAGGCAAGCGCCCGGGTGTGAAACCCACCCAGCGCCGGCTGATGCGCGAAAGCAGGGTGGCGCGCCGTGCCCTCGGCGCGGCCGCCCTGCTGGCGTTCATCCAAGCGGTGTTGACCGTGGTGTGGGCCGTCGCCTTGGCGGCGGCCATCGCCCCGGTGGCGATGAACGGCGCGGGCCTCAGCCAGGTCCGCACCGCCATCATCGTGGCGGCGTGCGCCGCCGTCGGACGGGCGCTGGTCGCCTGGGGGTTCGAGGCGACTGGCCGCGTCGGTGCGCAGCAGGTCATGTCCGAGTTGCGCTTGCGCCTGGCGGCCCATGTGCTCGAGGCGCGCCCGCTCTCGCAAGGTGCCGACACGACCGGCGAGCTCGCGACGACCGCGGTCCAGGGCGTCGACGGGCTCGAGCTCGTGTTCGCCCGCTACTTCCCGCAGCTGATGCTGGCGGTCCTCGTTCCGATCGTGGCGATCGGCTGGATCATCCCGACCGACTGGGTCTCCGCCGTGATCCTCATCGTGACGATCCCGGTGATCATCATCTTCATGATCCTCATCGGGCTTGGCTCCGAGCGGCGCGCCAAGGCCCGCTGGGCCGCGATGCAGATGCTCGGCGGTCGCTTCTTCGAGGTCGTGCGGGGCCTGACCACGCTGCGTGTCCACGACCGCGCCGAGGCGCAGGTGGCCGTGCTCGAAGAGGTCGGCGAGGCCTACCGGCGCGAGACGATGTCGACGCTGCGGCTCGCGTTCCTCTCGGCGCTCGTGCTCGAGCTCGCCGCCGCCCTCGGGACCGCGATGGTCGCGGTGGCCCTGGGGATCCGGCTCGTCGACGGCGGCATCGGTCTGCAGGCCGCGCTCGCGGTGCTGATCCTGGCGCCGGAGATCTACCAGCCGATCCGCCAACTCGGCGCGCAGTTCCACGCCAGCGCGGACGGGATGATCGCCGCCGAGGAGATCTTCGCCGTGCTCGATTCCCCGGCGGTCCTCGCACCGGGCCACGGCGAGCGGGTCCCCGCGCCCTCACCGGGCCGCGAGGCGATTGTGCTCGACGACGTCTGCGTCGAGTACCCGGGCCGCACCGTCCCGGCGCTGCACTCGAGTCCAGCTGGTGCTCGCCCCGGGCGAGTTCGTGGCGCTGGTGGGGCCGAGCGGCGCCGGCAAGTCCACGATCGCCAACTTGTTGGTCCGGCTGATCGACCCGACCAGCGGCGCGGTGCGCATCGGCGGCCGCGACCTGCGCGAGATCGACGCCGATGCCTGGCGCCGGCAGGTGGCCTGGGTCCCGCAACGCCCGCGCATCTTCGCCGTATCCGTCGCCGACAACGTGCGGGTCGCCGACCCCGCCGCCAGCGAGGGCGCGGTGCGCGACGCCTTACGGCAGGCTGGTGCCGAGGAGCTCGTCGCGGGCCTGCCGGACGGCCTCGCCACGCGAGTGGGCGAGGGCGGGCGGCGCCTGTCGGCCGGCGAGGCGCAGCGGATCTCTCTGGCCCGGGCGTTTCTGCGCGGGGCCGAGCTGTTTGTGCTCGACGAGCCGACCGCCCATCTCGACGGCGTACTCGCGGCCGAGCTGGCACAGGTCATCCGCCGGCTCACCGCCGGAGCGACGACCGTCGCGGTGACCCATCGGCTCGAGCTCGTGCACGCCGCCGACCGCGTCGTCCAGATGGAGCAGGGTCGCGTGCTGAGCGCCGGCACGGTCGGGGCGGCCGCATGAGCCAGAGCACCCGCGCCCTACGGTCGGCGGTGCGGCAGGCCCGGGTCGGGTTCTGGATGCCGGTCGCCGCGCTCGCCACGAGCATCGGGACCGTCGTCTTGGGAGCGGCCCTGTTGGGCACCTCTGGGTACCTGATCAGCCGCGCCGCCGAACGCCCGCCGATCCTGGCGCTCGGCGTCGCGATGGTCCTCGTGCGTGCCTTCTCGATCGCGCGGGCGATCATGCGCTATCTGGAGCGGCTGACCTCGCACGAGCTCGCCCTGGGCGCGCTGGCGCGCTTGCGCGCCAGCTTCGTGGGGCGGCTGATCCCGCTCGTGCCCGCCGGGCTGCCGCGGCTGCGGGCCGCCGACCTGATGAGCCGGTTCACCGCGGACGTCGACCAACTGCAGGAGCTGTTCCTGCGCGGGCTGTTGCCCCCGATCGCAGCCGTGGTCGTGATCTGCCTGGCGGGTGTCGCGGCGGGGCTGATGCTGCCGGCGGCGGGCGCGGTGCTGGTGGTGGTGCTGATCGCCTTTGCGATCATCACTCCGACCCTCACCGGGGCCGTCGCGCGCGCGGCCGGCCAGCGCCAGGCGCGCGCCCGTGCCGAGTTGTCGAACCGCGTCGTCGACGTGCTCGAGGGGGCACCGGACATCGTCGCCTGGGGCGTGCGGGACGCCCACATCGCGGGCGTCACCGAGGCGAACGCCACGCTCATGAAGCTTGGCCGCCGCGACGCTTACGCCGGCGGCATCGCGGCCGGACTCGGTGGGCTCGGGGCCCAGGCCGCCGCGCTCGCCGTCCTCATCGTGGCGGTGCCGGCGGTCCGCGACGGCCGGCTCGACGGGGTCCTGCTGGCGGCGCTGGTGCTCATGACCCTGGCGGTCTTCGAGGCGCTCGCCCCGCTGCCGGTCGCCGCCCAGAACCTGACCGCCTGCGGCCAGGCCGCCGTGCGCCTGGAGGAGTGCGTCGACCGGCCGGCGCCGATCGTTGATCCGGTCGCGCCGGCGCCGCCGGGTCCGGGCCGGACGCTCGTGGTCCGCGACGCCTGCGTGCGCTTTGGCCCGGACGAGCCGTTCGCGCTCGTGGGCATCAACCTGGAGCTGCGCTGGGGCCGGGCGGTCGCGATCGTGGGTCCGAGCGGATCGGGGAAGACGACCCTCTGCGAGGTCCTGGCGCGGCTGCGCAACCTCGATTCCGGCGAGGCGCTGCTCGACGGGATCCCGCTCGAGGACCTGCGCCAGTCCGACGTCCGCCGGGCCGTGACGCTGGTGCCGCAGGACGCGTACCTGTTCCCGACCACGATCGCCGCAAACCTGCGGATCGCCCGTACGGACGCGACCGACGCCGAGCTCGAGACGGCGCTCGTCCGCGCGGGTCTGGGCGACTGGGTCGGCGAACTGCCCGACGGGCTCGAGACCGCGGTCGGCCAAGACGGTGCGCTCCTGTCGGGCGGCCAGCGCCAGCGGCTGACCCTCGCACGCGGCCTGCTGGCGCCCGGGGGGCTCCTGATCCTCGACGAGCCGACCTCCCATCTGGACGCGCAATCGGAGGCGGCCTTCCTCGACGACGCCCATCGGGCCGGCGTCACGGACCGGACCGGGCTCTGCATCGTCACGCACCGGCTGGTGGGGATGGAGCGCTTCGACGAGATCGTCGTGATCTCGGACGGCCGCGTTCGGGAGCGCGGGACGCACGCCGACCTGCTGGCAGCGGGCGGGTGGTACGCCGCGATGGCGAGCATGACGGCCGTCTGACGGCCCGTACTCGGCGATCCGGCACGTCGGCGAGCGGTTAGGCTGCGGTCCCGTCCCGCGCCGAAGGAGGCCCATCGTGGAGCGCGCCACTTTCCTGCAGTCCGTGTTCCCGCAGGACACGAACTCGCAGGGCAACCTGTTCGCCGGCACGCTGGTCGGCTGGATGGACCGCTGCGCGGCCTATGCGGCGATGCGGCAGGCGCGCGGGACGGTGGTGACCGCCGCGATGGACGAGATCACGTTCCGGATCCCGATCGTCCAGGGCGATCTGGTGGAGATCGAAGGCGTGGTCGAGAGCATCGGGCGCACCTCGATGCGGGTGAAGCTCGACGTCTGGCGCGAGCGGATCGAGGACGGCACGCGCGAGCTGTGCGTGGTGGGTCACTTCACGCTGGTGGCGGTCGGGCGGGACGGCCGGCCCGTGGCGGTGCCGCAGCCGGCGGCCTAGCGGTGCACGACGGCCGGGAGCGACGTGCACCGCTCCCGGCCGGTGCGGAAGGTGCCTAGAGCAGTTCGGCGACCGTCTCGCGCTCGCCGACCAGCTCGTCGTTCGAGGCGGCGATCTTCGCCTGGGCGAACTCGTCGTGCTCGACACCGGTGACGATCTCGTACTTGCCCGAGGCGACGGTACGGACCGGCACCGAGGCCCACACGCCCTCGGCGAACCCGTAGGTCCCGTCGGACTGGCACGCGACCGAGTAGATCTTGCCGCTCGGGGTGTAGAGCGACTTGACGTGGTCGATCAGGGCGTTGGCCGCCGAGGCCGCGCTCGACAGGCCGCGGGCCGCGATGACCTCGGCGCCGCGCTTGCCGACCTTCGGCAAGAAGTCCTCGCGTAGCCAGGCGTGGTCGCTGATCACCTCGGTCGCCGGCTTGCCGCCGATCGTCGCGTGGAAGAAGTCGGCGAACATCGTCGGGGAGTGGTTGCCGTAGATGATGATGTTCTCGACGTCGGTGACCGGCACGCCGGCCTTCTGGGCCAGCTGGGTCTGCGCCCGGTTCTGGTCCAGGCGGGTCATCGCGGTGATGCTGGTGGGCGAGATCCGCTTGAAGCGGCTCGCGGCGATCATCGCGTTCGTGTTGCAGGGGTTGCCGACCACGCAGATGGTCGCGTTGGCGGCGGCCACCTCGTCGATCGCGTCACCCTGGGCGACGAAGATGCGGCCGTTGTCCTTGAGCAGGTCCGCGCGCTCCATGCCCGGTCCGCGCGGCTTGCGACCCGACCAGCAGGATCCAGTCGGCGTCGCCGAAGGCAACCCGCGCGTCGTCGGTCGGGGTGATGTTGGTCAGCAGGGGAAACGCGCAGTCGTCGAGCTCCATGACGACGCCCTGCAGCGCCTTTTGCACCTGCTCGACCGGGATCTCCAGCAGGCGCAGATCCAGCTGCTGGTCCTTGCCAAACATTTCGCCCGCGGCGATGCGCGGCAGCAGCGAGTACCCGATCTGGCCAGCCGCGCCCGTGACGGCAACCTTGAGCACGCCCATCAGGCACCCATCTCTTTCATGCGCTCGATGACGGCGGTGGCTACCTCTGCGGTGCCGACGGCGGTGGGGTCGTTGCGGTCGGGCTTCAGGTCGTAGGTGACGGACTTGCCCTTCGGCGATCACGTCGGCGACGGCCCTTCCATCAGGTCGGCCGCCGCCTGCTTCTCGCCCAGGTGCTCGAGCATCAGGACGCCCGAGAGGATCAGGGCCGTCGGGTTGACCTTGTTCTGGCCCTTGTACTTCGGGGCCGAGCCGTGGGTGGCCTCGAAGACGGCGGCTGTCGGTGCCGATGTTGGCGCCGGGGGCCACGCCCAGGCCGCCCACCAGGCCGGCGCACAGGTCGCTCAGGATGTCGCCGTACAGGTTCGGCAGCACGAGGACGTCGTACAGCTCGGGCTTCTGCACGAGTTGCATGCACATATTATCGACGATGCGGTCCTCGAACTCGATGTCCGGGTACTCCTTGGCCACCTCGCCGCGCCACCTCCAGCCACAGGCCGTCGGTGAACTTCATGATGTTGGCCTTGTGGACGGCTGGTGACCTTCTTGCGGCCGTTGTCGCCGGGCGTACTCGAAGGCGATAGTGGTGGATCCGCTCGGTGGCCTCGACGCTGATCGGCTTGATCGAGATGCCGGTGGCGTCGGCCGGCGTGCCGATCTTCGGGTGCGTCGCCGCGTTGATGAGCGTCGATAGACCTGCCGCAGTCGGCGTCGGTGCCGCGCTCGAACTCGATGCCCGCGTACAGGTCCTCGGTGTTCTCGCGGACGATCGACGAGGTCGATGTCGCTGTAGCGGCTGCGGACGCCGCGTACGACTTGCACGGCCTCAGGCAGGCGTACAGGTCGAAGGCCTGCGCAGGTGCGACGTTGACGCTGCGGAACCCCGTGCCGACGGGCGTGGTGATCGGGGCCTTGAGGGCCGACGCTTGTTGCGGCGGATCGCTCGATCAGCGGACTCGGGCAGCGGGGTGCCGTACTTCTCCATGCAGTCGACGCCGGCCTCCTGCACGTCCCACTCGGATGTCGACGCCGGTCGCGTCGAAGACGCGCTTGGTCGCCGTCGGCGATTTCCGGACCGGTACCGTCGCCGGGAATGAACGTGACGCGGTATGCCACTGAAACCTGCTCCTTGTGTGGCGGGTTGTGGGGGCGACGGACGCGCACAAATGCATGCACAGGCCCGGATCGCCGCGCAAAACAGCGGGAGTATACGCTTGTAGACAGCACACGGAGACGGGCCCGGTGCGTGCCCTGTCCGCATGCATGGTGCTTGCCCAAAAACCGCCCGTCGGGCCAGGGAAGTTCAGCCAGCGGACAGGGTCGGATGTCACAAGTGAACTCGGCGGCATATTCGGTAGATTCCGTGGTCGAAATCACGATCACGCTGTTCAGAACGAGAGCACCCGAGGGGGGGCGGAAGTTTGCACACCCATGACGTTGTCGTCGTCGGGGCCGGCCTTGCGGGAATGCGCGCCGCGATCGCCGCGTACGAGGCTGGAGTCGATGTCGCGCTAGTCACGAAGGTCCACCCGGTGCGCAGTCACTCCGGCGCGGCGCAGGGCGGCATCAACGCCGCACTCGGAAACGCGACCGAGGACTCCACCGAGAACCACACCTTCGACACCGTGAAAGGCTCGGACTACCTGGGCGACCAGGACGCGATCGAGATCCTCTGCGGCGACGCGCCGGGCGAGATCATCCAGCTCGAGCACTGGGGTGCGGTGTTCTCGCGCCACGAGACCACGGGCAAGCTCGCCCAGCGTCCGTTCGGCGGCGCCGGTTTTCCGCGCACCTGCTACGCCGCGGACCTGACCGGCCTCGTGATCCTGCACACCCTCTACACCGTTGCGTCAAGTACGACATCCCGTGCTACGAGGAGTACTTCGTCACCGAGCTCATCACCGACGATCACGGCGCGTGTGCCGGGGTCATCGCCTACGACATGGTGCACGGCACCATCGAGGCGATCGGCGCCAAGTCGGTCGTGCTGGCCACTGGCGGTGCCGGCCGCGTCTACGCCCCCTCCACGAACTCCCACAGCTCCACCGGTGACGGCATGAGCCTGGCGCTGCGCGCCGGCGTGCCGCTCAAGGACATGGAGTTCATGCAGTTCCACCCCACGACGCTGAATCCCAGCGGCGTGCTGGTGACCGAGGGCGCCCGCGGTGAGGGTGGCATCTTGCTCAACAAGGACGGCGAGCGGTTCATGAGCAAGTACGCCCCCAACAAGCTCGAGCTGGCCTCGCGCGACGTGGTGTCCCGCTCCGAGGCCACCGAGATCATGGAAGGCCGCGGGGTTGACGGCTCGGTGCTCTTGGACCTGCGCCACCTCGGCCGCGACAAGATCATGGAGCGCCTGCCGCAGATCCGTGAACTGGCGATGGCCTTCGCCGGCGTCGACCCGATCGACGCGCCGATCCCCATCCGTCCCGGCGCCCACTACCACATGGGTGGCGTGCACGTGGACTCCTGGGGCGCCGCCCCGCACATGCCCGGCCTGTTCGCCGCCGGCGAGTGCGCGTGCGTATCGGTGCACGGCGCCAACCGCCTCGGCGGCAACTCGCTGCTGGAGGCCGTCGTGTTCGGCGCCCGCACCGGCGCCGCCGCCGCCCGTGCCGCCCAGGAGTTCAACGGTCGGGGCATCCAGGCGCGCCCGGAGGACGGCTACGCCTACGAGGCCAAACTGCGCGAGCTGCTCGAGCGCGCCGACGGCCCGCGCCAGTACGAGATCCGCGACGAGCTCGCCAACACGATGCAGGAGAAGGTCGGCGTGTTCCGCACCGGCGCCGAGCTGCAGGCGGCCAAGGACACCGTCGACCGCCTGCGCGAGCAGTTCAAGGGCGTCGTCGTGGACGACAAGGGCAAGACCTTCAACCAGTCGCTCATCCACGTCATCGAGACCGGCTTCCTGCTGGACCTCGCCGACACCATGGTCACCGGCGCGGTCGCCCGCACCGAGAGCCGTGGCGCGCACTCGCGTACGGACTTCCCCGAGCGTGATGACGAGAACTGGATGAAGCACACTCTCGCGTACCTCGAGGACGACGACATTCGCCTCGACTACTCCGAGGTCACCTTCACGAAGTACGAACCGCAGGTGAGGAGCTACTGATGCCCCAGACGACGTTTGATGTCTTCCGGTACCAGCCGGACACCAGCGATGAGGCCTACCGCCAGAGCTACGAGCTGGACCACGGCGAGGACCTGACGCTCCTGGACGCGATCCTACGTTTGCAGAACGAGCAGGATGGCACGCTTGCGGTGCGCTATTCATGCCGCTCGGCGATTTGCGGGTCGTGCGCCTGCCGCGCCGACGGCAAGACCGTGCTCGCGTGCATGACCCAGGTCGAGGACCTCAAGGAGCAGAACGGCGGCCAGCCGGTGCGCGTGGACCCGATCGGCAACTTCACGCCGATCAAGGACCTCGTGGTCGACTTGGAGCCGTTCTGGAGCAAGTTCAAGTCGGTCAAGCCGTATCTGATCCCCGACGACGCCCCGCCGGAGCGTGAGCGCATCGTCTCCAAGGAGGCGATGCAGAAGATCTACAACGAGAGCAAGTGCGTGCTCTGCGCGGCCTGCTACTCGGAGTGCAACTCGCTCGCGGCGGATTCGGAGTTCGTCGGTCCGGCCGCATTCGCCTGGGGCTTCCGCTTCGCCGCCGACGAGCGCGACGGCCAGCGCAAACAGCGGGCCAAGCTCTACTCGGGCGAGCACGGCATCTGGGACTGCACCCGCTGCATGTACTGCAACGAGCGCTGTCCGAAGGGCGTCGACCCGCGCGATGCGATCGAGAAGCTCGGCGGCATCGCCTTCCAGGAAGGCCTCGGCATGAAGGATGCCGGCGCCCGTCACGCCAAGGCGTTCCTGGTCTCGCTGCGCACCGGCGGCAAGCTCAACGAGACGCTGCTGGTGCCGCTCACCCAGCCCCTGAAGGCCCCGTTCGATCTCCCGTTTGCGCTTAAGATGATCTCGAAGGGCAAGGCGCCGTCGCCGCTGCCCCACAAGATTCGCAGGCTGGACGAAGTCAAGCAGATCATGAAGAACGTGAAGGAGACGATCTAGGTGGCGCGCAAGTTCGCGTATTACCCCGGATGCGTGGCGGAGTTCAGCTCCAAGGAGCTCAACTCGACCACCAAGGCACTCGCCCCGTTGCTCGACATCGATCTTCAGCCGATGCCGGCGGCGACCTGTTGCGGCGCCGGCGACGTCGCCGAGGCCAAGCCGAACCTCTATCTGACGCTGAATGTGCGCATCCTGTCGCAGGCCGAGGAGATGGGCCATGACATCATGACCATCTGCAACGTGTGCACGTTGAACCTCCGTCGGGCCAACAAGCTCGTCAAGGAGGATCCGCGGCTTCTCGAGGCGGTCAACGAGGAGCTGGTCAAGGCTGGCGCGCGCCCCTACGAGGGCACCCGCGAGGTCACCCACCTGCTGTGGTACATCGCCACCGAGGAGGGCCTGTCGCTGCTCGAGCGCCAGGGGCCCAAGGGTCTCAACGGCCTGCGCGTGGCCCCGTATTACGGCTGCCAGCTGCTGCGGCCTTCGTCGGTGATGGGCTTCGAGGACCCCGACCAGCCGCAGTCCTTGGAGCGGCTGATCGTGGCGCTGGGCGGCGAAGTCGCCGACTATGACGCCAAGTCGAAGTGCTGTGGCTTCCCGATCCTGCTCGCGCGCGAGAACACGGCCCTCAAGGAGTCGCACGTCGCGCTCTCGCAGGCCCGTGACGCCGGCGCCGACTGCATGGTCACCCCGTGCCCGCTGTGCCACCTGGCCATGGACGCGTACCAGCGCAAGGCCGAGGCGGTCAACGGCGAGACCTACAACATGCCGGTGCTCCACCTGCCCCAGCTGCTGGGGCTGGCCCTCGGTCTCGACAACCAGGTCATGGACTTCAAGCGCCACATGGTGCCGGTCGACCAGGTCCTGTCGGTCGTCGGCTCCTGATCCGCCGCCGGCCGGGCGCGCCGGGCCGGACCGGACCCATCACGCGGGTCGCCGGCCATGCGGCGGGCAACCCGCCAGCCGTTTTTCCCGCCCTTTGGCACGGAGCGCGTGCGCTGACCTCGGAACCTGGCATGATCGCCCTGTGAGTCGGATCCTGGCCGTCACCGATGCGGTCGCCGAGCAACTGCCCGAATGCTGCGGTGACTGCATGTTCTGGCAGCGCACCCGCACGCCGGCCAAGGCGTCGGCCAAGCGCCGCTGGGGGCGGACCGCGGTGCGCCGGTTCGGACCCTGGGGCCGCGTCCTCCGTGAGCAGGACGCGTTTCGCGGCATGATCCAGTACGGTCCGCGGGCGCTGTTTCCGCGCACGCGCGTCATGCCCGCCGGGCCGGCGTCGGCCGACGCGGCGGTCGTGACCTGCGTGTACCTGGGCGACGTCGAGCGCGCCGGCACCTGCGAGCGCCTGTTCCTAGAGGCCCTCGCGGACCTCAAGGGTCGCGGGGTCGCGGCCGTCGAGGCGTACGCGATCAACTACCCGGATGAGATGCACAGCGACGACCGCTTCGGCGCACACCACACCCTGTTTGACCGCAGCTTCCTCGAGCGCCTGGGGTTCGGCGTCCTCCGTAGCGCGGGCCAAGTGGCGCTGATGCGCCTCGAGCTGGCCGAAGCGGGCCCTGCGCGCCGTCGACGTGCCGAGCGCCTCGTCGTCAGCTTGCGCCGCCGTTTGCCGTTGGGCGCGCCGGTCGGATGAGCGCCATGGCGGCCGATCGTCGGGCGCCGCGGGGGGTGGGCTGGCTGGTGCTGGCCGTCGTGGCGCTTGCGGCAGTGATCCCGGCCGGGCTGCTCGGCGCGTCGGAGGTCCGCGACGCGCCCGTCGTCCGCGCCCTGCAGCACGGCAGCACCTACGTGGAGCCGGTGCTCTACGGCCCGACCGTCGCGGCCCAGGTGCGTGCCGATGCGGCCCAGCTGGCTGGTCGCGGCGAGAAGGTCAAACTGGCCGCGGTGCCGTTCGTGCCGGGCGTCGACCTCTACGCGTACGCCGAGGCCCTGCGCACGACGCTCGACTACTCGGGCACGCTCGTCGTCACCACCCCGAACGGCGACGTCGCGGCGGCCGGCCCGCGCTCCCCGATCTCCATCCAGACCGCATTGACGGCCGTCGGGGCGAGCAGCGTGAGCGATCCCGCCGCACGCCTGTTGGTCGCCGCCGAGGTGAGCACCCCGCCGCCGGCCGACAGCTCCAACGGCGTGCGTGACCTGATCATCCTGACGGGGTTGGCCCTGCTGGGCGGCGCGTTCGCGATCGGCTGGGGCCTGCGGCGAGAGCAGCGCCGCGCCCACGAGCGCACGATGGAGGCCCGAGGGATCCTGAAGGTCTACGCCGACGCGCTCGGCGTCCGGGCGCAGCTGCTGGCCGGGATCCCCAACCCGGCCGCGGAGTGGCAGGCGCTCGTCGAGGCGGTCGAGGCCTACCACACCGCCGCGGACGCCCTCGTCTCGCACGCGACGACCGAGCCGGAACTCAAGGATGGAGCCGAATCGCTGCGGACTGGCTTCGGCGACGCCGAGCGCGCGGGCGAGCTGGTGGGTATCAGCCTGCCGGCCGCGGATCTGTTCGCCGACCTGTGCAGCGTCGACCCGGCGCACGGGCCGGTCGCCCACCCCGGCGACGACGGACCACTGTGCGCCGCCTGCGCCGAGCGGGTCAAGGCCGGTCACGAACTCCTGCCGCGGCGGGTGGTGGTCGGGGGCATGCCGGTCTCGTTCCGGGATGCCGCGGTGCCCTACGAGCTCACGACCCCGTCCGGCGCCCCGGTGGCCTAGCGGCGCCTACCTACAGCCAGCCGCGCATTACGAGCGACTCGGCGATCTGGACCGCGTTGGTCGCGGCGCCCTTACGCAGGTTGTCGCTCGAGAGCCACAGCGCCAGCCCGCGTGGGTGGGACAGGTCGTTGCGGATCCGACCCACCATGACCTCGTCGCGGCCGGAGGCCAGGCGCGGAAGCGGGTAGATCGCCTGATCCGGCTCGTCGGTCAGCATCAGTCCCGGCGCACCCATCAGCAGGCCTCGCGCCACGTCGGCGTCAAGCGACTCGCTTGTCTCGATCTGCACCGAGACCGAATGGCCGTTGAACACCGGAACGCGCACGCAGGTGGCGCTGATGGGCAGGTCGGGGAGGCCCAGCATCTTCTGGGTCTCGGCGATGACCTTCCGCTCCTCCCCCGTGTAGCCGGTCTCGTCGAACGTGTCGATGTGCGGCAGGACGTTGAAGGCGATCGGGTGCGGATAGACCTTGGGCGCCGGCTCGTCGCCGGCCAGGTAGCCCTCGGCCTCGCGGCGCAGCTCGGCGATGCCTGCGGCGCCGGTGCCCGAGACCGCCTGGTAGCTCGAGATGATCACCCGCTCGAGTCCGACCGCATCGGCAAGCGGCTTGAGCACCACCACCAGCGGCGCGGCCACGCAGTTCGGGTTGGCGATGATCCCCTCATGGCCCTGGATCGCCGCCTCGTTGACCTCCGGCACGACCAGAGGCACGTTCGGGGCCATCCGAAACGCCGAGGAGTTGTCGATGACCACCGCGCCGGCCTCGACCGCCGCGGGGGCGAACTCCCGCGAGCGCTGGCCTCCGGCCGAGAACAGCGCGATATCGACGCCCTCGAAGCTGTCCGCGGTGAGCGTGTGCACCGTGAACGGCTTGCCGAGGTACTCGACGGTGCGCCCTTCGCTGCGGGCGCTCGCTAGCGGGTGCAGCTCCGAGACGGGAAAGCCCCGCTCCTCGAGCACCCGCAGCATCATCGAGCCGACGGCGCCGGTCGCGCCCACGACGGCGACGTTAAACATCGGCTCTCCGCGCGGCCTCGGCCTCCAGCTCGAAGGCGTCGTGCAAGGCCCGCACGGCCCGCTCGACGTCGCGCCGGTTGATCACGACGGTGATGCGGATCGTGGACGTATCGATCATCAGGATGTTGATGTGCTTGTCGGCAAGGACGCGGAACATCTTCGCGGCGATGCCGGGGTTGGACTTCATGCCCGCGCCGACGAGGGTCACCTTGCCGATCTGGTCGTCGGCGGTCAGCGCGGTGTAGTCCAGCGAGTCCTTGATGTGGTCGAGGGTGTCGAGGGCGCGGCCGAGCTCGTCCAGCGGGAGCGTGAACGACAGGTCCGCGCGCCCGTCCGTGCCCATGTTCTGAATGATCGTGTCGACGTTGATCAGGTCGTCGGCGAGCGCCGTGAAGATGGACGCCGCCACGCCGGGTTGGTCGTGGACCCCCGTGATCGTGATCTTGGCCTCGTCGCTCTTGTGCGCGATGCCGGACACGATCGCCTGCTCCATGTCGGGTGTCTCCTTGATGATCCAGGTCCCCTCGTCGGGTGCAAATGACGAGCGCACGTGCAGAGGGACGTCGTAGTTGCGTGCGAACTCGACTGATCGTAGCGCCAGGACCTTGGAACCCATGGCGGCCATCTCGAGCATCTCTTCGTGGCTGAGGCGGGGCAGCTTGACCGCATCCGTGACGATGCGCGGGTCGGCGGTGAACACCCCGGTCACGTCCGTGTAGATCTCGCAGACGTCGGCGCCGATCGCGGCTGCGAGGGCCACCGCGGTCGTGTCGCTGCCGCCGCGTCCGAGCGTCGTGACGTTCTTCTGGTCGATCGACATGCCCTGGAAGCCGGCGACCAGCGCGATGTTACCCGCATCGAGCGCGCCACGGATCCGGTCAGCCCGGATCTCGACGATCCGCGCCTTGGTATGCGCGCTGTCGGTGAAGATGCCGGCCTGCGAGCCGGTGAACGATACGGCCTGATGGCCGAGATCGTGGAGCGCCATGGCCATCAGGGCACAGGAGATGCGCTCTCCGGTCGACAACAGCATGTCCAGCTCACGGGGGTCCGGCCGGTCGCTGATCTCGTTGGCCAGCTGAAGGAGCCCGTCGGTGGTCTTGCCACGCGCCGACACGACGGCCACGACCGCGTCGCCGGACTCCGCCGCGGCGGCGATGCGGCGCGCGACGTTCCGGATCTTGTCGGCATCGGCAACCGAGCTGCCGCCAAATTTCATGACCCTCAGGCCGATCGGTAACCCCCTGGTTCGTCGTCCGTCACCGACGCGCGATTCTAGCGATCGCGCGTCCCCCATCACCGGACGCTGCGGTTACTCCAGCACGCGCCGGCCGAGCAGCGCCCGGCCGAGCGTCAGCTCATCGGCGTGCTCGAGATCGGCGCCCACGGGCAGGCCGCTGGCCAGGCGTGTGAGACGCACCTGGCCCCGCAGCAGATCCGCCAGGTACAGCGCCGTGGCCTCGCCGGTCATGGTCGGGTTGGTCGCGACGACGACCTCCTGCACGCCCTCGTCCGCGACGCGCCGCACGAGTTCGGTGATCCGCAGGTCGTCCGGGTCCACGCCGTCGATCGGCGACAGCGCACCACCGAGCACGTGGTAGTAGCCGCGGAACTCGTGGGTCCGCTCGATCGGCAGGATCGCCGACGGCTCCTCGACGACGCACAGCAGCGTCGCGTCGCGCCGCACGTCCTGGCAGATCGGGCACAGCTCGTCCTCGGCGAAGGAGAAGCACCGCGCGCAGGGGTGGATGCGCTCGGCCATCTGTGTCAGCGCGCCCGCCAGGGCGAGTGTGCGCTCCGGCGGGGACTTGAGCAAGTGAAACGCCAGGCGCTGCGCGCTGCGTGGCCCGATGCCCGGCAGGCGTGATAGCTCGGCGATGAGCCGCTCGAGGGAGGGGGTGAGAATCGCGGTCCCTGGAGTTACATGCCCGGGATGCCGAGGCCCGACAGCCCGCCCGTGATCTCACCGATCCGGCGCTGGGCGTGTTCTTGGGCGCCCCGCATCGCCTCGTTGACAGCGGCGACGATCGTGTCGGACAGCAGCTCAACGTCCTCCGGATCGACGATCTCGGGCTTGATGATGATCGACTTGACCTCGAGGCCGCCGCTGACGGTCGCCGTGACGACCCCGCCGCCGGCCGACGCACTCACGTACTCGTCCTGTAGCTCAAGCTGGACGCGCTCCATATCGGCCTGCATCTTCTGCATCTGCTTGAGCATCTTCTGGGGGTTCATGCCTGAGGACACCGCGGTGGCTCCTTGATAGCGGTCGGTACGGTGAGGGTCAGTGGGGTTCTTCGGTGGCGTCGAAGGTGGCGATCAGTTCCTGGCGCAGCGTCTCGAGGCTGGCGGGCGCCGCGGCCGCGTCGGCGTTCGCGGGCGCCGCGGTCGCATCAACGACGAGGTCTACCCGGATGCGCTGCCCGAACACGCTGCGCAGGACCTGCTCGAACTCGGCCCGTTGGTCGGGCTTGGACAGCATCGTCGCGCCCACCGAGCTTGCCAGAGACATCTCCAGGACGCCGTCGGCGGCGGCTGTGGGACGCCCATCCTCGATGAATGTGTACAGGGGTGGATGGGAGGTCTGCAGTTCCCGCAGGACCTGCGGCCACAGGCGCTGGACGTGCGGCAGGTCGAACACCGCCGACGCTGGGGGTTCCGCGGGTGGCGGCGGCGTGGGCGCGACCGGCCCCGGGGCGGGCGTCGCCGGCGCGGCTGCCGTCGCCGGCACGTCCTCGTCCGGCCCCTTGGGGGACGGCGTCGCGGCGGGCGCGGTCACCTTCGCGGCCGGTGCGGGCGCGATGGTGCGGGACGTCGCCCCGGTCCGTTCCAGGGCCTCCAGGCGCGGCACGATTGCAGCCACGTCGGCATCGAGCGCGGGGCGGGCAAGCTTGGCGGCCACCAGCTCGAGCTGCAGGCGTGGGTCGGCGCCGCCGGTACGGATCCGGACCTGGGCGTCGGCGAGCAGGTCGAGCGCCCGGATCACCTGTGCGGGCGCGAGCTGATTCGCCTGCGCCGACAGGCGCACGAGCTCATCGGGCGCAAAGGCCCACTCGTCGCGGGCACCGGCGCCCTGCTGGAGCAGGCAGACGCAGCGCAGCTGGGTCGTCAGCCCCCGCAGCAGCTGCTCGGGGTCGCTGCCGGAATCCAGGACATCCTCCAGCAGCGAGAAGGCGCCGGCCACATCGCCGGATGCCAGCAGGTCCACCAGCTCGAACAGCGTCTCCCGGGCAACGGCGCCCAGCAACTCGAGCACTTCGGCCAGCTCGACGCGGCCGCCGGAGTAGGCGACGATCTGCTCGAGCAGCCCGAGCGCGTCCCGGTACGAGCCGTCGGCGGCGCGCGCGAGCGCGTCGAGCGCGGCCTCGGAGGTCTCGATGTTCTCGGATCGTGCGACTCGCTCGAGCACGCGCACGAGCGCTGGGATCCCTGGCTTGCGCAACACGTAGTGCTGCACCCGGGAGCGGATCGTGGGTAGGAGGTCCCACGGGTGGGTGGTGCACAGGATGACCACCAGGTGCGGCGGCGGCTCCTCCAGCGTCTTGAGCAGAGCGCTGGCGGCGCCCTCCTGGATCTGGTGGGCCTCGTCCATGATCGTGATGCGGTACCGAGCGACGACCGGGGCGTAGCGGACCGTCTCGAGCCAGTCGCGCATCTCGTCGATGCGGCGCGCGCTCGATGCCGCATCCACCTCCACCACGTCGAGCCAGTCGTCGTGCCCGGTGCGCAGGCACGAGTCGCACTTCATGCAGGGCGTCGCCGTCGGCCCTGGAGACGACTGGCAGTTCAGGCAGCGGGCCAGGATACGGGCGGTCGTCGTCTTGCCGGTCCCTCGCGGGCCAGAGAACAGGTAGCCGCGGGCGGGCCGTCCGGAGCTCAGCGCGTTGGCGAGCGCCCGCGCGACATGCTCCTGCCCGACCATGTCCTCGAACGTCGTCGGGCGATAGCGGTTATAGAGGCTTCCGCCGGATTCGCCGCTCACGTCGTCCCTTCGGTTCGCAACGTCAGCTGCGGCGACCCTGCAGCGCAGGGGTCGCCGGTGCTGAGGTGACCGTGCACCCACCGTCGAAGCGCGCCACGAAAGCGGTACCCGTGCCGCCAACTCCGGCGAGGTAACCCCACTGCGCGTAGGCGGATCCGCTTAAGGCTGCTTCCTTCCGGACCTGACCTGGTTCGCGGTCGCCCACCGAATGGGACCTCACCATCAACGTCGCATTGCACGGACCCGACCCTTCCGGACCTGCCCCTCGGGTGGGAATTGTGCCCCGCTGAAGCGGATTTCGGGTACAGGGCACCGCTAGCTCCCCGCCTAGCACGGTCACTCCGAGAGGATAGAGGACCCCCGGCGTGTCCGCGAGCGGACACACGACGCGGGACGGTCGTCGCCGGGGTGGTCGGGTACGGTTGCCCGGGCCGCAGCGAACCCCCGGAGGACCCCCCGATGGATGCCAACCTCCCGCAGCTTCCCCGCGCGCCGGCCGGTACCGACGGCGTGGGGCCGGGCCCAGTCGGCGGGCGGCGCGGCATCTGGGCCTGCATCGGGCTGACGATCGTCACCCTGGGGACCTCCTCCTGGGTCTGGAGGACCCAGGAGGAGGTCCGTCAGCGCAGCGGCAACGGGGTCGGCGGCTGGCTCGGGTTGGTGATCCACCTGGTCATCAGTCCCGTGACGCTGTTTCTGATCCCCGCGGAGGTCAAGCAGATGTACCTGCGCGAGGAGGAGATCCCGCCGGTCAGCGCCTGGACGGGCCTGTGGCACCTGATCCCCCTGGCGGGGGCGATCATTTGGTTCGTGAAGGTCCAGGGCGCGCGCAACCGGTTCTGGGACGCGCGCCGCCCGGCGGCCTGAGCCGCCCGGCCGGACTACTTGCCGCGCCGCCGGAAGCGCGGCGTAACGCTCTCGCCGCCGCGCCGGATCCCCACCGCACCGAAGAACGCCGCGACTCCTCCGCCGATCATCGCCATGGTCAGCACCAGGTAGAGGAACACCGTGCCGTTCGAGTCGTGGTGGATCGCGGCGTTGATTCCCCACATCACGACGCCCCAGAGGGCGCCGATGAGGACGCCGGTCATCACGATGCGCCAGCGATTGGGCGCTGCCGGCGGTGCCGGCGATTTGATCGGTTTCTTGGCCATTGCGAGTGCGTCTTGGACCACCCTAACGGACGCGCAGGACCTCGCATGCCTCGGGCAGTGCTGCGTGTACGTCTGGGCGGTGCGCCAGCAGTCTGTGGCCGGCGTCCCACACCCCCCTCGGGACAGTTGCCCCGCCGCATGCGTACCGCCTTCCCGCCGATTTAGGTAACATAGATTGCCGAAATGAGGGTTACCGAATATCTGTTGTTCAGGCGTCCAAGGTCCCGTGGTGCCGCGGTGCTCGCCGCGGCGATCCTTGCGACGGCCGTGGCGGTGCTCGCCGGCTGCGGCTCGTCGGGATCGGCCAACTCGCTGACCCTCTACAGCGGGCAGCACGTCCAGACGACCGCCGCGCTCGTGCAGGCGTTCGAGAAGGCGACCGGGATCACCGTCAACACCCGCAGCAACGACGAGGACACGCTCGCTGCCCAGATCAGCACCGAGGGGTCCAACTCGCCCGCTGACGTGTTCTACACCGAGAACTCGCCGGCCCTCGCGTACCTTGAGGGCAAAGGGCTGCTGAGCCCGGTGCTCCCCAGCACGCTCGCGAAGGTGCCGGCCAGGTACAGCTCGGCCCAGGGCGACTGGGTCGGGGTCTCCGCGCGGGTGAGCGTGATCATCTACAACCCCAGCCTGATCTCGGCGAGCCAGCTGCCGACGAGCGTCATGCAGCTGGCCGACGCGACCTACAAGGGCAAGGTGGCGCTGGCGCCGTCGGAGACCGACTTCCAGCCGGTCGTCACCTCCGTTGCCAAGGCCTACGGCAACCAAGCGGCGGTCAACTGGCTCAAGGGCGTGGCCGCCAATGCCGGGAGCCGCATCTACCCCGACAACGAGACGGTGGTCAACGAGGTCAACAACGGCAGTGCGGCGATCGGGATCATCAACCAGTACTACTGGTACCGGATCCGCGACGAGATCGGCGCGTCCAACATGCACGCCAAGATCGCCTTCCTGGCCCCGCACGACGTCGGCTATGTCATCGACGTCTCGGGCGCGGGGATCCTCAAGTCGAGCTCCCATCAGGCGAACGCCCAGCGGTTCCTGGCGTTCCTGGTGTCGCCGGCGGCGCAGCAGATCATCGCCCACTCGGAAAGCTACGAGTACCCGCTCCTGCCGGGCGTCGCGGCCTCCTCCAAGGAAGTGCCGCTCGGCCGGCTGCAGCCGAATCCAATCTCCGTCGCCGACCTCGGCGACGGCGCGGGCGCGGTGGCGCTGCTCCGGCAGGCCGGTCTGCTGTGAACCCTGCTTGGCTGATCGACGTCGCATCTGACTCCCGCCGATGGCGACGGTAACCACAGGCCACAGCACGCCCCGTCAGGCGACGGCGGGCCCGGGCCCGGTGGTCGCGGCACGACGTCGCGCGCCGGCGTGGATCCTGTTCGCGTTGAGCCTGGCCGTCGCGGTGGTGCTCGCCGCCCCCCTGGTGTTCCTGCTGCTCGAAGCGCGCGATTCCAACTGGTCCACGGTCTGGGACCTGATCTGGCGGCCGCTGACCTGGACGCTGGTGTGGAACACGATCCGCCTGACCGTCGTGGTGACGATCCTCTGCGCGGTGATCGGGACACTGGCGGCCTGGTGCGTCGAGTGCACCGACCTGCCCCTGCGCCGCATGTGGGCGGTGCTGGTGGTCATCCCCTTCGCCATCCCGGACTTCGTGGTGAGCTTCGGCTGGGCGTCGCTGTCGCCGTGGGTCCAGGGCTTCCGCGGCGCGGTACTCGTGATGACCCTAGCGGTCTACCCGCTTGTCTACCTGCCGGTCGCCGCCGCGTTTCGCAGCGCCGATCCCGGACAGGAGGAGGCGGCCCGCAGCCTTGGGCTCGGCCGGCTCCACACGTTCGTGCGCGTCACACTCCGCCAGGCCCGCGGCGCCATCCTCGGCGGTGCGCTGCTGGTGACGCTGATCATCCTCGCCGAGTACGGCGCCTTCGAGATCCTCCACTACTACACGCTCACGACCGAGATCTTCACCGAGCTGCAGGTCGCCTTCAGCGTCGCCACGGCGTGTGCGCTGTCGCTCGTGCTCGTCGGCATCGGCATCATCGTCCTTGGCGGGCGACGTCGCCGTGCAGGGCCGTGCCCGCGTGGTGCGCACCGGCGCGTTCGCCCAGCGGGCGACCCGGCGCCACAGCCTCGGACGTTTCACGATCCCGGTGCTGCTGGCGTTCACGGCGCTGGTCGTGCTTGCGCTCGGCGTCCCCGTCGGCTCGAGCATCTACTGGATCTTCGCGCGGCAGGGCGGCACGGTGGCCGGTGCCTCGCTCGTGAGCGCCGGCATCAACACCGCGGTCTACAGCGCCTCGGCCGCGCTGCTGGCGACGGTGATGGCGCTGCCGGTCGCGCTGTATGCGGTGCGCTACGGCACGCGCACGGCCCGGCTGCTCGAGCGCAGCACCTACATCGTGCTGGCGATGCCCGGGGTCGTGATCGCGCTCGCGCTCAGCTACTTCACCGAGCGCTATGCCGGCGGCCTCGGCTACCAGAGCGCGGCGCTGCTGGTCGTCGCCTACGCGATCCTGTTCTTCCCGCTGGCCCTCGTCGGTGTCCGCGCGTCGGTCGCATATGCGCCGGCCAGCCTGGAGGAGGCCGCCCGGTCGCTGGGGTCGGGACGGCTGGCGGTGTTCCGGCGCGTCACCCTGCCGTTGGTCGGACCCGGGCTTGCGGCGGCCTTCTGCCTGGTATTCCTGGCGGCGCTGACCGAACTGACGGCGACGCTGCTGCTGATCCCGATTGGCGCCCAGACGCTCTCGACGCAGTTCTGGGCCTACGAGCAGAACCTCTCCTACGGGCAGGCGGCGCCGTTCGCGCTGGTGATCATCGCGGTCGCGGCGGTCCCCAGCTACGTCATCGCGCGCTATTTTGATCGACTGCCTGCCCGTGCCACGAGGTCCCAGTGACGAATCCACCCGCCGACCTGGTCATCTCCGACCTTCACAAAGCGTTCGGGACCTATCCCGTCCTGCGGGGCGTCGATCTCACCGTGCCGGCCGGGACGTTTGCGGCGATCGTCGGCCAGTCCGGGAGCGGCAAGACCACGCTGTTACGGATCCTGGCGGGCTTCGAGCGTCCGGACCGGGGGTCGGTGGCCATCGGTGGCACGCTGCTCGACGACGCGCACACCCACGTGCGTGCCGAGCAGCGCCGGATCGGCTACGTCCCCCAGGAGGGGAGCCTCTTCCCGCACCTGACCGTCGCCGCCAACGTCGGTTTCGGCCTGCCCCGCAGAGAGCGCCGCGGAACGCGGGTGCACGACCTGCTCGAGATGGTCGGCCTCGTTGGGCTCGGGGAGCGGTTTCCGCACCAGCTGTCCGGCGGTCAGCAGCAGCGGGTGGCGCTCGCCCGGGCGCTGGCCGTGCAGCCACGACTGGTGCTCCTGGACGAGCCGTTCGCCGCACTCGACGCCACGCTGCGCGCCAGCGTCCGGGAAGACGTCCAGGCGATCCTCGCGCGCTCAGGGATGACCGCGATCCTGGTGACCCACGATCAGGACGAGGCCCTGTCGATCGCGGATCTCGTGGCGGTCATGCGCGACGGGCGGATCGCGCAGGTCGACGAGCCGCAGCGGCTGTACGCCTCGCCGGTCGATGTGGAGCTTGGCGGGTTCATCGGCGAGGCGAACGTGATGGAGGGCGTCGCCCGGGGCGATCGCGTCGAGACGCCGCTCGGCATGCTCGAGGTGCGAGGCGGGCTGACTGCCCGCTTCGGGGAGCAGATGACCGTGTTGGTGCGGCCGGAGCAGGTCTGGGTGTTCCCCTACGAGGACGGTCCCGGCGTGGCGGGCAAGGTCGTGCACACTGGCTTTCACGGCCACGACTCGATCATCGGCATCGCGATCGAGTCCGACGTGCTCCCGGCGCCGATCACCTCACGCGTGCTCGGTGCGCTGGCGCTGACACCCGGCGCGGCGGTGCGCATCAACATCCGCGGCCCCGTCAACGCCTGGCCGCGGACCGCCGCCCCGCTGACGCCGGTCGATCCCGCGGTGGCACAGCCGGGCTGAGCCGCCCGGGCGCCGTCGGCCCGGGCTACGCTGCGCCCTGGACCGGCGTGCCGCAGCGGCTGAGGTCGTAGCCACCGAGCCGCGCGATCCGCTCGGCGAATGCCCCGCTGGCGAGGATCTCGCCCAGGGCGGCGATGCCAGCCAGATCCGACCACCGCTCGGCGATCCAGATCTCGACCGTGTGATCCTCAAGCGGGGTGAATGCGAGGCCGAACGTCCGCGCGGCGGACTCGGTTGTGACGGCCGCCGCGCCGGTTAGGGCGGCCGTGCGTGCCGCATCGATGTGCCCGGCGGCGATCGGACCGCCGGGCGGATCTGTACCGGCGGCGCGCGCGGCACGCACGAAGGCCTGCTGGCTGGCCGCTGCCGGGTCGCGCTGGACGACCGGCATGCCCGCGTGCGCAAGCGCCTCGATGCCGCGGCCGCGCAGCGCGGCAGGCGTACCGAGCCCCACCTGCCAGCGGGCCAGGTGCCAGCGGACGACCGGCCCCGGTGGCGACGGCAGATCGGCCTCGCGATTGTGGACCACCGCCGCGTGCACGCGGCCTGCCGCGAGCGCGGCGACGGCGGTGCCGGTCGCGGCCTGGATCGTCAGCAGGCTCCGCGGCCCGTCGCGGTCGAGCAGCGCTTCGGCGAGCCCGAGCGCGGGATCGCAGCCGGCGATGACGGTCGCCGACGGCCGGGCGCCAGGGTACATCCGTACGAGCCCGCCTCGGACGAGCCCGTCGGGCGTCGCCCACCCCGCGGCAGACACGCCATGGTCGGCGAGCTCGCTCGCCACCACGTGCTCCCCGACGCGGCCGACGCGCACGGCGCTGCCGTCGGCGAGCTCGCCGCCCACCGCCGACGCGGCGTGCTCGAGCGGAGCCTCGGCGAACAGCGCCTCGACGCTCGTGCCGAGCGCGCGGGCGAGTCGGAGCGCGGCATCGACGCCAGGCGTGTTGCGGCCGGCCTCGACGGCAGCCACCAGCTGGCGGCTGACGCCGGCCCGCGTGGCGAGCTCGGCCTGCGTGAGGCCCTGCTCCAGGCGTCGCGTGCGCAGTGACCGGTGGGTCATGCCTGCCATGATACTGGCAGTTGTCCTGTATTTTGTCCGCAGCGATTCGGGAAAACCCGGGTCAGCGAGCGCCCGTAATGGGCGTCGTGG
This sequence comes from uncultured Thermoleophilia bacterium, assembly GCA_963768285.1. Taxonomy (GTDB): domain Bacteria; phylum Actinomycetota; class Thermoleophilia; order Miltoncostaeales; family Miltoncostaeaceae; genus CAITWD01. The sequence goes on along the minus strand of CAVYHI010000017.1, from coordinate 145,402 downwards.
GGCGAGTCGGGTCTGCCGGATGTCCGTCCTGGTCAACGCGAGGTGGGGCATGAGACGTCGACACGCACTTCGGACGGCCGCCACCGGGGTCGCCACGATCGCCGTCACGATCGGCGTCGCGGCCTGCGGCAGCAGCGGCGCAAACTCCTCCTCGACACGCACCGGCGCGGTGGCGGCACCGACCGTGCTCGCGGCCGCGTCGCTGTCGAAGGTCTTTCCGAAGATCGACCCGGCTCCCGAGTACACGTTCGGCGGATCCGGGGCGCTCGCAACCCAGATCGAGCAGGGTGCCCCTGCCGACGTCTTCGCGGCCGCGAGCGCCAAGCAGCCGGCTGCGCTGCTCGCCAAGGGCCTGATCGACGCACCGGTGAAGTTCGCCACCAACCGCCTGGTGCTCGTGGTCCCGAAGGACAACCCCGCGCACATCACCACCGTCGGCGACATCACCAAGCCCGGCGTCAAGCTCGTGATCTGCGCGGCGTCCGTACCGTGCGGCGATTACGCGCGCAGTGCGTTCACGAACCTTGGGATCACGACCGCGGCGATGAGGAACGTCGTCAGCGAGGCGAGCGACGTCACCCAGGTGGTCGCTCAGGTCGCGCTGGGTCAGGCCGACGCCGGGTTCGTGTACATCACCGACGCCGACGCCGCCAACGGCAAGCTCACCGTCGTCAGCCTGCCGGCCGCGGCCAAACCGGCGACCTCGGACTACATCGCCGTCGTCAAGGGGGGGCCGCATCCGGCCGGCGGCCAACGATTTCGTGCAGGAAGTGATGTCGGCCCGTGGGCAGGCGATCCTGCGCGCCAGCGGCTTCGGCGCCCCATGAGCCGCCGCAGCCGAGTCGCCGGCACCGCTCCGCCAGCGCCCGCCCGAGGGCACGCGGACCACGCCGGCTCGGCACTCGCGCGCGCGGGCCTGGTCGCCGCCGGAGCGCTGGTGATCGCGGTCGTGCTGGCCTTCCTGCTGCTGCCGATCATCGCCCTGGTCACCTATCAGCCGCTCAGCGAGCTGTTCGGCGGCCTGGACGCGCAGGTCACGATCGACGCGATCACGGTCTCGCTGAAGACCAACGCCGTCGCGTTCGGCATCATGATCCTGCTCGGGACGCCGTTCGCCTATATCCTGGCCCGGCACCAGTTCTCCGGGCCGCACCGTCGTCATCACGCTGGTGGAGCTGCCGCTGGTGATGCCGCCTGCCGTCGCCGGGCTCGGCCTGCTGGCCGCGTTCGGGCGGCTCGGCCTGTTGGGGTCCGGGTTGCAGGTGCTCGGCATCGATTTGGCGTTCACCCAGGCTGCGGTCGTGCTGGCGATCCTGTTTGTGGCCGGCCCGTTCTATCTGCGTGGAGCGATCGGCGCATTTCGAAGCGGTCGACCAGGATGTGCTCGATGTCGCGGGCACGCTCGGCGCCGGTCCGATCCGTCGGATGCTGCGGGTTGGCGTGCCGCTGGCAAGCGGCGGGCTCGGGGCGGCGGCGGGGGTGAGCTTTGCTCGTGGGATGGGTGAGTTCGGCGCTACTATCCTGTTCGCCGGCAGCTTCCAGGGCGTCACCCAGACGCTGCCGCTGGCCGTCTACGACCTGTTCGACGCCAATCTCGACCAGGCCGTCGCGATCGGCGTGCTGCTGCTGTTCGTCAGCGCCGCCATCCTGCTCGCCTCGAAGCTGATCCTGCGCTCATGGACCAACTGGACATCGACGTCATCCTCGCGCGGCGAGGTTCGATCTCCGCGCGCGGCTGAGCGTCGGCGCCGAGACCGTCGCGCTGGTCGGGGCGTCGGGCTCCGGAAAGACCTCGCTGCTGCGCACCGTCGCGGGTCTCGACCGCCCCGGCAAGGGCGGATCGCGCTGGGCGGGGACGTCTGGTTCGATGCCGCCGCGCGGATCGACCGCAAGCCCGAGCAGCGGCGCGTGGGGTACGTGCCTCAGGACTACGGGCTGTTTCCGCACCTGACCGTGGCGGGCAACGTGCGTTTTGCCGGCCGTCGCGACCGGCCCGACCTGCTGGAACGGCTGGGTATCGCCCACCTGGCCGGTGTCCGTCCGGCGCAGCTGTCCGGTGGGGAGCGCCAGCGCGCGGCGCTCGCGCGCGCGCTGGCGCGAGAGCCGCGCGTACTGCTGCTGGACGAGCCATTCGGGGCGCTCGACACGCGCACCCGCCAGCGCGTGCGCGACGAGCTCGCGGACATGCTGTCCGCCCTGTGCCTCCCCACGCTGCTGGTCACCCACGCCTTCGACGACGCATGCGCCATCGCCGCCCGGATCGGTGTCCTCGACGAAGGGCGCCTTGTCCAGCTCGATGCCCCGTCGGAGGTGCTGGGCGGCCGGCGTCGGCGACCGTCGCCGCCCTCGCCGGCGCGAACGTCCTGGCGGGCGTGGCTGTGCGCGCGCCACAGGGGGTCGAGATCCACCTGGACGGCGGCGGCTGGCTCGCGTGCGCGCTGCCGGCCGACGGGGCGGTACGCGTCGCCATCTACCCATGGGAAATCGCGCTCACTGCGCCTGACGCCGCGACGCTGACCGACCGCGTCATCAGCGTCCACGATGACCACGGCGCGTGGCATGTGCGCCTGCAGCGGGTGATGGTGCACGTGCCGACGGCCGACGGGGTGGGTGTCCCCGTGGAGCCGGGCGCATTGGTCGGCGTGCGCGTCGCAGCCGAGCGCGTGCGGGTGCTCCGGAGCTGAATCCCGGCCGCCCGGCGGCGGCCGCCCGTGATGGTGCCGAATTATTTGCGATGGCACATATACTGCGCTATTACTTGTGCGCGCAAACACATGCCCCCGGACCCTATGAGGAGGATGCCGTGGCCAGTCTCACCGATCCGGCGACGGTGCCGGACACCCGGAGTCCGGGCAGCGACCGCATCCTGTACGGCGCGGTCCATCTCGACGTGACCGATCTGCGGCGCTCGGTCGCGTTCTGGCGCGACACCATCGGCCTGCGTGCGGTCGAGGCCGATGGGCCGGGTGCCGCGCTCGGGGTCGATGACCGCCCACTAGTGGTGCTGCACCCAGGCGCCGAGCGCGGCGTCGGCAGGGCCGACGCGGGGCTCTATCACCTCGCGGTGCACTTGCCCGACGCGGGCGAGTTTGCGCGCGTGCTGGCGCGGCTGATCGCCGCGCGCGCGCCGCAGTCGCCGACGGATCACGTGTTCTCGCAGGCGACTTACCTGCGTGATCCGGACGGGATCCTGCTCGAGCTCACGCTCGAGACGCCGGAGCGGTTCCGGTCGCTGGAGATCGGGTCGGACGACATCGTGATGTTCGACAGCGACGGGCGCCGGCGCCGCCCGACCGAGCCCCTCGACGTGGAGACGGCGCTCGCGCATCTGGGTGAGCGCGATCCGCTCGCGGCCATGCCCGACGGGGCCTTCGTCGGGCACGTGCACCTGCATGTCCCGGACCTGCGGGCGGCCGCGGACTTCTACCGCGATGTCGTCGGCTTCGACGAGCACGCCTACATGGCGCCGTTTGGCATGGCGGACCTGAGCGCCGGCGGGCGGTTTCCGCACCGCATCGCGATGAACGACTGGCTCGGGCCGGGGGCGCGTCAACCGCGACGCGGGACCGCGGGCATGCGTCACTTCGAACTCGAGCTGCGCGACCCAGGCGCCGAGGCGGCCGTCCTTGCGCGGGCCGACGCGGCCGGCGTGCCGGTTGCGTGTGACGCGCACGGCGTCGTGACGCTGACCGATCCGGCAGGGACCCGGATCGCGATCTCGGCGGCGGTGCTACCGTCGGAACCGTGAGTGAACCTGTTGCACCCAGTCGATCGGCGATCGGGGAAGTGACGGCGCCGACCGACGATCCCGAGCGCGTTGCCGCCCGCGCAGTCCTGATGATGGGATGTGACGCCGAGCGCGCCTGGACGGACGAAGACGCGCTGGCGTGGGAGGGCATGCTCGAGCTCTCGCGCCGGCTGCGCCGGCGCGCCGAGGACATGCTCACCCGCGACGCTGACCTGAGCGTGAGCATGCTCGGGATCATGGGGAGACTGGTTCGGGCCGATGACATGACGCTGCGCCAGACGGCGCTGGCCGAGGCAACGGGCCTGAGCGTCAGCCGGGTGTCCCGGATCATCGACATGCTTGCCGAGCGTGGTTTGGTCGAGCGCCACACATGTCCGACCGATGCCCGTGCGACCGACATCGCCGTGACTGCCCGCGGCCGCGAGCGGACGGCACGCGCCCAGCACCGTCTGTTCGGCTTCGTCGAGGCGTCGTTCTCGGGCCGGCTCAGCCCCGATGAGCGCGCGACGCTTGCGCGCGTGTTCGCTCGACTGCTGATCGACCGGTAGCCGCGGCGGCCGCGTCAGCCGCCCGCCCGCGCTTTTCCCGGGCCGTGGCGGGGGTCATGGGCTCAACGCGGGCACGTGCCCGCCGCGCACCGACGCCTTGGGGGTACACATCATCGCGGTCTCCGCCCGCTCGCGCTAACCCGCCAGGACGACGCCGAGCAGCAGCGCCGCGAGCGCGGCAAGCCCGGTCGTCGCCCCCCAGAAGGCTCGCGCGCCGGCGCTGGTGACCCGCATGTGGATCCATGCGGCCAGGCCCGACAGGGCAACGACGGCGAGCTTGACGTAGAGCGTCGTGTGGTAGGCCTGCGACTGGGACGAGAGGTCGACCGAGAACAGATTCCAGATGCCGGTGACGATCAGCAGCGCGAAGCCGATCCACAAGATGCGGGTCAGCTCGCGCGCGACGGGCTTGAGGACGTCGCTGCCCAGGCGCCGCAGCACCGGAACCAGCGCGGAGAAGATGAGCTGGCCGCCGACCCACACCGTCGCGCCGAGCACGTGCAGGAACAGGCGGATATCCCCGGTGGTGATCGGCAGCACGAGCGCATTCTCCCGCAGGATGCCAGGGGTGGCATCGCGCTCGGCGCTTGCAGCGCCGGCGCGCCGACGACGGCACTGGCCGGCACAGCACCGTGCCACCGGGGGTCAGCGCGCCGGGGGGGGCGCAGGCCCTGCGTGGCGCGAAGTGCTGCCGCCTGCGGTCGCGGGATCGAGTCCCTCGAAGCGCACGATGCAGCCGGCCTCATGGGGATGGTGGACGTCGAACGCGGTGATCGTCACCGGCGAGCCGGCGGTGCGCGTCGCGCCTTCGAGCAGGCCACGATGGAGTGCGCAGACGATGGTTCCACCGGGCGCCACGACAGCGTCGGCGAAGGGGCAGTAGTCAAGCCGCAGCTCCAGCACGCCATGCGCGCTGTCCTTGACCGATGTCGTCTCGTGGGGTGCGAAGCCGAGGCGTGCCAGGGATCCGATCAGGTGCCCGCGTCGTGTGCCGTCCGTGACTTGGACCGCGTGGGCGCGCCCGAAGTCGCGTGCACGGGACTCGTCGACGCCGGCATCGATGAGCATGGTCACCAGCAGCCGTAGCAGCTCCTGCTGCGCTGCGATACGGCTGGCTTCAGGATCGACGAGCAGGAAGCGCTCGGTTGGCCGGCCCCGGCCGCTCGGCGGGTTTCGCTCGACGGCGACCAGGCCGGCGCGCGCCAGGACCCGGAGATGATTGCGGATCGCGTTGTGATGCAAGCCGCCAGTTTGGGCGACGAGCTCGGCGACCGTCAGACCGTGCGGGGCGCCGCCAAGCGTCTCGGCGATATGGCGCCGGGCGGGATGCGCCAGCACGCTCGCCGCCGCCAGCGCCACTGGCTGTGGCGCGCCGGTACGTCGTCGGGGGATCGTGGCGGGCGCCGCGCGGGCCCCGCCGCCCCGGCGCTCCTGGGCGGTGTGTTCGGTCATCTCTCCCCTCGATGACCATAGCGGAGATCGGATATGTCACCGCGATCGGGTCTCGCCGGCACTCAGGGCGATCAGGGTCGTTCTACGGCGCGTCTTCGGGCGCATCGACGTTCGCGGGCCCTGGGGTTCCCGGACCGCCTTACCGCCACCCGGGGCCGCGGGCCAGAACGCGTCCGCCGGGTCGCGTGCGGTTTTTTGTCGCCATGGTGCAAATATATTCGCACGAGCGCGGCCGGCCGTCGGCGGCAACGCCTCGGGACGGCGTCGACGCAACCATCCCCAAGGAGCGCAACGATGACTGACCGCGATTGGCTCGCCGCGTTTGTGGCGGCGCTCGGCGTACCGCCACCGGCCGGTGACGACTTCGGGCGAGTGCTGGCGCTGGCCGCCGAACCCGCCCGCGGCGCGCGGCGCACCGCCGCCCGGTCGCCCGGGAAGGCGGGTGCGACCGCCCAGGGCCTGGGAGCCGGGTCCGCAGCGTGACCGAGTTCCGGCCATCGGCGGCGCGGGCCCGGGAGATCGCTCGGGACCTACGTGTGCGGGCACCCCGTGAGTGGGTGCCGCTGGAGCGTCTTGCCGGCCGCCGGCTGTTCGAGCCCGTCCGGGCCCGGATCGCCCAGCCCCATGCCACCTGTGCGGCGATGGACGGCTGGGCGCTGCGCAGCGCGGCGACGCCGGGGATCCTCAAGGTCGTCGCCGAGAGCGCGGCCGGACGCCCCTACCGCGGGCCGCTCGGCCCGGGCGAGGCAGTGCGCATCGCCACCGGGGCGGTGGTCCCCGACGCCGCGGATGCCGTGCTCCGGCGCGAGCTCGGTAACGAGCAGGAGGGGATGCTGGTCGCCGCCTATGTCGGACCCGGGCGTGATCTTCGCCTTGCCGGCGACGAGTATCCGCGGGCGGCCGAGGTGCTCTCAGACGGCCATCGTGTCCGGGCCCACGACCTCGGGGTCATCGCCACCTGCGGCTGGGACGGCGCCTTCTGCGAGCGCCAGCCGCGCGTCGCCATCCTGGCCAGCTGCGACCAGCTCGTGCCACCGGGCCAACTGCCTGACGATGCGGCGGCGGTCGACTCGAACCGCTTCGCCCTCGCCGCCGCGGCCGCCGCCGCGGGGGCCGCGGTCGTCTGGAGCCGCTCTATACCCGACACCGCCGAGCAGATCATCGGCGCCCTTGCTAACGCTGTCGGCGACGGCCCCGATGCGGTGGATCTGCTCGTCACCACGGGCGGCGCCTCGATCGGCGGCCACGACCACATCCGACCGACCCTTGCGTCGATGGGCGCGACGGTCGCGTTCACGGGTGTGACGATGCGGCCTGGGCGGCCGACGACCCTCGCGACGATCGGTGACACGCGCGTGCTGGTGCTGGCGGGCACGCCTGCGGCCGCCGTGATCGCCTTCCATGTGATCGGCTGCGAACTGCTGGGGGTGGCTACCTGGGCACCGGCGGTCCTCGCCGGCCCGTGCAAGGCGAATGGGACCTGCGACGAGTTTGTGTGGTGCCGCGTGACCGATGCCGGCCTCGTCCCGGCGCGCCGCCAGGGCAGCGCGTCGATCGGCGGCTTGGCCGAGGGCGATGCGCTGGCTTGGATTCCGCCGGGGGAGGCGTCGCTCGTCGCCGGGGCACGGGTGCTCGCAAGCGCCCTGCCCTAGCGTGACGTCGCCGGCAGCTCGGCGACCCGTCCATGGCCCGACCGGGCGTGCGGGCCCTACCGGTTCGTGACGGTCACGCCCTGAGGCGAAGACCCACGGCGCTCAGGGCCGCAGGCGCACGATCACGGCGTGCGCGACGCGGGACGTCATTGTTAATTCACAGGTCGCCGTGAAAAACTGCGAACCACTCCTCGGATCGCGATGCGAGGGTTCCTCCCCCGAAGGGCGTTGCCTGGATGGCCGTGGTGCGCGAACCTGGATCTGTGAGCTCCGCGCTGACTGACCGCTTCGGGCGGTTGCATCGCTCGCTGCGGCTTTCGGTGACCGATCGCTGCAACCTGCGCTGTCGCTATTGCATGCCCGCGGAGGGCATGGCGTGGTTGGGTCGCGAGCAGGTCGCCACCGATCACGAGCTGGTTCGCCTGGCGGGTGTGTTGGTGGCGCTCGGCGTCACGGACATCCGCGTCACGGGCGGCGAACCGCTCGTACGCCCCGGTGTCGTTGACATCGTGGCGCGGCTACGCCGGCTGGCGGGGGTGCAGGAGATCAGCATGACTACCAACGGCGTACTGCTCGCCGAGCACCTCGACGACTTGGTCGCCGCGGGGCTCGATCGCCTGAACGTGAGCGTCGACAGCCTGGATCCGGAGCGGTTCGCCCAGATCACACGACGCAACGACCTGGCACGGGTCATCGACGGCCTCGCCGCCTGCGAGCGCCACGTTGCGTTGCGCCCGATCAAGGTCAACGCCGTCGTCCTGCGCGGCCTGAGCGAGCCGGACGTCCTGCCGCTGGCCCGGCTGGCGCGTGAGCGCCCCTATGTGGTCAGGTTCATCGAGTCGATGCCGATCGACGCCGGGCGCGCGTGGTCGTCGGAGCAGGTCATTCCCGGAGAGGAGCTGCGCCGGATGATCGACGCAGCATGGCCACTGCGGGAATACCCGAGGACGCGGCCGTCGGCACCCGGGCGCCGCTGGCGGTTTGCCGACGGCTGCGGTGAGCTGGAGTTCGTCAGTTCGGTCTCCGAGCCGTTCTGCGCCAGCTGCGACCGGCTGCGTCTGACCGCCGACGGCCGACTGCGCTCCTGTCTGTTTGCGACCGGCGAGACCAACCTGCTGACGCCCTTGCGCACCGGGGCGAGCGACGCCGACATCGCCGCGCTCATCGCCGACGCCGTGGCCGCGAAGGGACCCGGTCATGGCATCGGTACGCCCGGATGGTCCTATTCGGGTCGCCCGATGAGCATGATCGGCGGGTGACGGCCCGTAGCGCCGCGGGATGTCGCGCTGCGCTGGAAGCGGCGGCGCGTGAGCAGCGAGCGCCGCCGCTTCGATCGTTACGGATCCCTTACGCGCCTAGATGATTGATTCCACGCCCTCAGGCGACGTAGTCGACCAGGGCACGGCTCGGACGTCCCAGCTGGTGGTTGAGGCTGATGCAGGCGGCAAGGGCCAAGAAGCGCATGGCGATGCGCTCCCTGACGCCCGCAAGGGTGCGCCCGCCGTGGCGCTCCAAGGTCAGGATGTCCTTGGGAGGTCCAAAAGATCGACTCGATCCGCTGTCGGATCGGGGCCAGGCGCAGACCGGAACCGGGCTCGTCGCCGCGCACGGGCCGCACGATCCGGGCCCCCAGCCGGCGCACGCCGGCGGCGAACTGGCGACCCGCGTAGCCCTTGTCGCCGATGAGCGTCAGCGCATCCGGGCGGCACATGCGCCCCACCAGCTCCAAGCCCACCTCGCGCTCATCGCGCGAGGGATGAGCCAAGGCGAAGGCGCGCGGGGTGCCGTCGGTGGCGAAGATCGCATGCAGGCGAAATCCCCAGAACCAGCGCGTGTGCGAGGGGCAGTAGCCGTAGCCGGCCGCATCCGCCAGCGCCGAGCGCTTGACCGTCTCGCGGCTTCTGGCGCACTCGACCGGGGTGGAGTCGACAAGGGCCAGATCATCGACGAAACCCGGGCTCATGCCGGCAAACACGCCCGTCAGCCACTCGATCGCCTCGGCCAGCCGGCGGCGGCGCTTGTGGTAGCCAGACTGGCCGGGAAGGCGCGGGAACAGGTGCGACAGGCGCCGGGCGGCCACCTTCAAGAAGCGCCGGTCGGATGGGATCCCCATCACGGCCTGGGCCACCGCCAAGGCGACGACCTCCGCGTCGGTCACCCGACGCCTGGCATTTGCGACCGATTCGGGCAGGAGATCGTCGGCCGTGCAATAAACGGCCGTGCAGAGCAGGTCGAGGTCGGCGTCCATCGAGGCCTCCGGGTCGGCGATGCATTGAGCACCGCCGACTTCGGCCTGCCTGCCACAAACCCCTACGCCACGGTGATCGCCGTGGAATCACTCATCTAGGTCGTCGGCCCCGCAGTTCGATTGCCCTCCAGCGCTCAGGTGCGACATCGCCGCCCGTCTCCGCGCGCCGGTCGCGCGCGTGCGTAGTCTGTGCCGACGCGAATCCCGGCGCGGCGGGTTCCGGGGCACGGGCTGCACGAGGAGACTGGCTGGTGGGCACGGCGATCGGCACGACACTACCGCTGGCAGTCGGTGTTGCCATCAGCCCGCTGCCGATCATCGCGGTCATCCTGCTGCTGGCCACGCCACGGGCGAGTACCTGCGGTCCGGCGTTCCTGGTCGGCTGGCTCGTTGGACTCTCGGTCGTCGGGACCGTCGTGCTACTGCTGGCGCAGCCGGCCGGCGCGAGCTCCGACAGCACGCCCGCGACCTGGGCGGCCGTCGTCCAGCTCGCGATCGGCGTGGTGCTGCTCGTACTCGCAGCCAAGCAGTGGCGGACGCGTCCCGCGGACGATCGCGACGCCGAGACGCCCAAATGGATGGGCGCCCTCGACGCGTTTACCGCACGCAAAGCGCTGGCGCTCGGGGTGGTCTTCTCGGGCGTGAAGCCCAAGAATCTGCTCCTGACCATCGGCGCCGCGACGCTGATCGCCGAGACCGGGATCAGTGGCAGTCAGCAGGCACTGGCCCTGGGCGTCTTCGTGGTCGTCGGCAGCGTCGGGATTGCGGTTCCCGTCGTCATCTTCTTTGCCCTCGGCGCGCGCGCCGGGGCCGTTCTCGGGCACATGAAGGCGTGGATGCTGCAGCACAACGCCGTCATCATGACGACGGTGTTCGTCGTCTTCGGCGCGGTGCTCATCGGGGACGCGATCAGCGGCCTCAGTGCCTAGGGCACGACCGGTCCCCGACGTGTCCGGAAGGGCCGGCGGCGACCGCGCGCGCCGGCCGTCGCGATGCGCTGGATTGTGCCTCGTGCGAGGCCAAATGGGCAGTACTGGGATCGAACCAGTGACCCCTCGCGTGTGAAGCGAGTGCTCTCCCGCTGAGCTAACTGCCCGGAATGGCGCGCGACCCTGCCGCGCCTGCGCGGGCCGTCGGTGTCCGCGCGCCACGATACTGCCACAAACGCGCGCGCGGTTCGCGCCTGTGGGACGTTATCCGAGATCGACCTCGTCGATGCCGCCCGGGTAGTTCTCATGCTGGCGCAGCAGCGCCGGGATCGTGCGGAGCATGATGGCCAAATCCAGGCCGAGGCTCCAGTTGTCGACGTAGTGGACATCGATCACGATGCGCTGCGACCAGGGCAGCGTCGAGCGGCCGCTGATCTGGGCGAGGCCGGTGATGCCGGGGCGCGCCCGCAGCCGACGGCGCTGTTCGGGCGTGTAGCGCTCGACCTGGGCGCGCAGCGTCGGCCTGGGCCCAACGATGCTCATGTCCCCGACCAGGACGTTGATGAGCTGCGGCAGCTCGTCGAGTGACAGCGCGCGCAGGCGTGCCCCGACCGCGGTGATGCGCGGATCCCCGGCGTCGTTGTGCAGGCCGGCGCCGGTGAACTCGGCACCTTCGACCATCGTCCGGAACTTGATCAGGCGGAACTCACGGCCGTCGAGACCGACGCGCGTCTGCCGGTAGAATGCCGGCCCCGGGCTGTCGCGCCGGATCAGGATCGCGATGATCGCGAACACCGGCGCGAGCACAATCAACATCGGTACCGTGATCAGCAGGTCGAGGATGCGCTTGGGGCGTCCCCCACCGGCTCAGGGAAGGACTGATTCAACGACCTGCACGAAGCGCGCGGCAAGCTCGCGCCGGTTGTGGTGGGTGTGTACGTACTCGATGCCCGCCGCGCCCAGTCGCCGCGCGCGCTCGCGATCGGCCGCGAGCTCACGCACGGCATCGGCGAGCGCCGCCGGGTCCTCGGCTGGCGTCACGATGCCGCAAGCGCCCGTGCGCACGGCCCGCGCCGCCTCGCCCTCGGGGACCGCAGCGATGATCGGCCGGCCGGCGCCCATGTAGTCGAACAGTTTATTGGGCATTGCGCCGCCGAACAGCGGGGCGTCCTGGTAGGTCAACAAGCAGACGTCGGCGCGGTCGAGCCACGACGGCACCTCGCGCTTGGGGATCGGCCCCGCGAAGCTGACGTTGCCAAGCCCGAGCTCGGCAGCGCGCGCCATCAGATCGGGCTTGCGGTCACCGTCACCCACCAGGGCGATGTGGATGTCGGGATCCGCTTGCAGGCGTGCCGCGGCCTCGAGCACGGTAAACAGCGAGCTGTAGGTCCCATGCTGGCCGACGAACATCGCCACAAACGTCGCGGGGCCGACGGGCAGGTCGACGGCGCCCGGGTCGATCGGCGCATCTGCCGGGTCGACGCCGTTGGTGATCAGCGTGACCGCGTTCGCGGGGACCCCGGCGTCGACGACTCCTTCGCGGATGCCCTCGGTGAGGGCGATCACGCGGTCGGCGTGCCGATAGCAGTAGTTGGCCATGCGCTCCATGACCGCGATCGCCTTCGGGTCGGTCAGCAGCCCTGTCGCTAGCGCCGACTCCGGCCAGAGGTCGCGGACCTCGAGGATGAAGCGCGTGCGGCGCAACCGCGAGACGACCCCGCCCAGTACGCCAACTGTCAGCGGTGGCGAGGAGGCGAGCACGACGTCGGGTCGGGCGGTGCGCATGGCCGCGGGAAACGCGTAGGAGGAGAAGCTGACGTGGTTCGCAGCCCGCGAGCGCGCGTCGTTGCCGTACCCGGTCGACGAGTACGCGCGCAGGACCTCGATGCCGTCCTCGGTGCGCCGGACCGTTCGGCGTCCGGCGAACTCCTCGGGCGCCTCGCGCGTCGTGTGCAGGACCTTCGATGTGATGACGGTGACGTCGTGACCGGCGTCGGCGAGGGCTCGCACGTGTCGCCAATGGCGCACTCCACCCGGCTGATCGGGCGTGACGACATATTGCGAGATATAGAGAATCCTCCCCATGCAGTCCTAGGGAACGGCGATGTGGGGTACATTGTCGCCGGCCGGGTCCGCGTCGGGCAGCGTCGTGTACCGCCGGGCGAGCACCTCGCGGTAGACGCCCTCGATCTGCTGCGCGACCGCCGCCCACGTGAGCGCGTCGCGCGCGCGTGACGCGGCGAGCTCGCCCATCGCCTCGGTGCGTCCGGGGTTTGCGACCACCTGCGCCAGGGCGGCGGCCAGGGCCGGCACGTCCCGGGGCTCGACGAGCATGCCGGTCGCCCCGTCCTCGACGAGTTCCGGCGTCCCGCCGACCCGTGTCGCGATCACTGCGCGCCCGGCCAGCATCGCCTCACAGACGACGGTCGGCAGCCCCTCGGACCGGGACGGCAGCACCAGAACGTCACACGCACCCAGCCATGCTCCCACGTCGTCGTGCGCCACCTTGCCGGCGAAATGTACCGAATCGGCCAGACCGAGTTCGGCAACGCGCACCTCGAGCGCGCTACGCAGTGGGCCGTCGCCGACGATCACCGCGAACGGCCGGCACGGGCCGGTCATCGTACCGAGGGCCTCGAGCAGATCGGCAACGCCCTTGAGCTCGGTCAGATGGCCGACAAACAGCGATATCGGCCGGCCGTCCGGCAGCCCGAGCGAGCGCCGGGCGGTGCCGCGGTCGATGGGCCTGAAGTGCGCCGGGTCGGCGCCATTGGGGATCACCCGCACGCCGTGGCGCGGCCGGGCCAGCTCGCATACGCCGTGTGCCACCGCGTGGCTGACCGCGATGATCTGGTCGAGCTCGGTGATGGCCTCGATCACCGTCCGCCGCCATGCGGCGCTGCGTGCCGGGGTCTGGAGCACGTCCGCCGATCCGTGCGCGGTCGCGATGACGGGCACGCCGACCGCGTGCCCGGCCGACGCCGCCGCCCAGCCGTCAGGCACCAGCATGTGCGCGTGGACGAGGTCGAACGGCCAGTCGCGGTAGGTTCGCCGCACGTGACCGATGATTGCCCGCAGGGTCGAGTGCACGATCCCGGGACCCAGTCTGGCGCCGGGCAGCACGAACATGCGGGGGTGCAGCACCGGCACGTCGTCGATGCGCGTGCAGCGCGGGACCGCGCGGTGCGCCGCGTATCGCGGTACGCCGGGCGGAGCCCAGCCCACCGGTGAGATCACCCGCACGTCATGGCCGCGCTCGCGCAGGGCGCGGACCTGCTGGTGGACGAAGGTGCCGGCGGTGTCGTCGACCTCGCTCGGGTACAGATGGCTGATGGTCAGGATGCGCACGGATGACTCGCCTTCCGGGGGTCGGATCCCCGTCCTGATTGTGATCTTGACATGTCGGCGACCCGTCCACGCACGCGCAGACGCACGACATCCGCGCAACGTCCGAAGGGGTCAGGCCACGGTCGCGCGCCGGTCCGGATGCGCCAGGGAAACGAGGGCGCATCCGGTGCCCGGGAGGCGGCGCTTCCCGCGGCGGGATTGTGCTCCAGCGCCGTGACTGCCGACGGGGCGAGCATCCCGTCGCGGGGAGCGATCGTGCGGGTCATCGGGCCGGCGGTCCCGTCACCTGGCGCGCCGCCGGACACCGCACGGTGGGTGCATTCCGCCGCGCGTCGGTGGCGCGGGCGGAATGCATGGTGGTACATCGCATCCCCGGCACGATCCGCATCGCCGGCGGCTAGCGCTCCACCGGGACGCCGACCAGGCTGCCGTACTCGGTCCAGGAGCCGTCGTAGTTGCGCACATTCGGGTACTCCAGGAGCTCGTGGAGCACGAACCAGGTGTGCGAGCTCCGCTCCCCGATGCGGCAGTACGCGGTGACCTGCTTGTCGGCTGTCACGTCGACGTCGCCGTAGAGCTTGCGGAGCTCGTCGTCGCTCTTGAACGAGCCGTCCTCGCGGGCCGCCAGCGCCCACGGCACGTTCGCGGCGCCCGGGATGTGTCCGGGGACCTGGGCCTGCTCTTGCGGCAGGTGTGGCGGGGCGACCAGCTCACCGGTGTACTCGGCCGGGCTGCGCACGTCGACGCGGGCCTGGTCCGTGTCGTTGAGGGACTTCAGCACGTCGTCGCGGAATGCCCGCAGCTCGGGCCGCTCCGGTCCGAGCTGCCCCGGGTCGGCCGGGGCGATGTCGGGGATCTCCGTCGTCTGCGGCCGATTCTCGGCCTCCCACTTCTTGCGGCCGCCGTCGACCAGCTTGACGCGGTCGAAGCCGCGGTACTTGAGCGTCCAGTAGCCGTAGGCGGCGAACCAGTTGTTGTTGCCGCCGTAGAGGACGACGGTCGTATTTGGGCCGACGCCGGACTTGGCCAGCAAGTCGGCGACCTGCTCGCGGGAGATCAACTCGCGCCGGGGCCGGTCGTGCAGGTCATCGCTCCAGTGCCAGGCGATCGATCCCGGGATATGGCTGACGCCGTACGCATCGGTGTCCTCGTCGACCTCGATGATGCGGGTGTCGGCGTTCTCGGCGTTCTCGGCCAGCCACTCGGTGCTGACGAGCGCTTCACTACGGCTCATATGGTCCTCCGGAAGGGGTGCGGGTGAGTGGATGTCCCGCCCGCCAGCGATACCGCGGGACGGCGTATTCAGGTAAATACCATAGTGATTGTGATATTTCCAGTCAACTTTCCCGCATCGCCGCGCATCGCGGAGACGACGACGCCCCCCGGCGACCTTGCCGGGGGGCGTCGTCGTGCCATGCACACTCACGGAGAGGGAGGGATTTGAACCCTCGAGGCAGGGAATGCCCACCTACGCGATTTCCAGTCGCGCTCCTTCGGCCGCTCGGACACCTCTCCCGTCGAGCGCGCCGATACTAGCGCCGTCCTGCGGGGCCCGTCCGGGCCGCCGGGCGTCGCCGGGACGGCCGCGAGCCGCCCAGGGCTTTGGTAGCGTCGGCGCATGACCGGCGGGATACGCGCCCACTTCCGGGAGCTCGATGACCAGCAACTGATGCTGCAGTACATCCAGCCGGGGCTCGTCGGCTTGATCGACGGGACCCTGTCGACGCTGGCGCCAATCTTCGCGGCCGCGGTGCTGGCGGGATCGCATGCCGCGTTGTTCGTCGGCCTGGCCACCGCCGTCGGCGCGGGGATCAGCATGGGCCTGTCCGAGGGGCTCTCCGACACCGGGGCGCAGACCGGACGCGGGTCCGGGGTCATCCGTGGCATCGTCACCGGGGTCATGACCACGCTGGGTGGGACGCTGCACTCGCTGCCGTTTCTGATCAGCGATGTCCACACTGCGCTGCTTGTTGCGGTGACCGTCGTCGCCGTCGAGCTGCTGGTGATCTCGTGGATCCGCAAGCGGTTCCTGTTCGTGTCGCTTCGGATGTCGTTCCTGCAGGTGGCCCTCGGCGGGATCGTGATCGTCGCGGTCGGGATCCTTCTGGGCAGCGCCTGACGCCGGCCGCGGGCCCGCGGGCGGCGTGGTAGCGTCCCGCGCGGAGGGGTGGCAGAGCGGTCGAATGCGGCGGTCTCGAAAACCGTTTCGGGCTTTAGGGTCCGACGGGGGTTCAAATCCCCCCTCCTCCGCTTTCCGGCGGCCGGTCCGCACCCGCCGTGCATGGCCAGCGCGGACCGGCGGCATACTCGCCGGTGGCGACGGTCCGGCTAACGGCGCTCGTCGAAGAACCGCTGCAGCACGGCCAGCGACTCGCTCGCCAGGACGCCGCCCTGGACCTCGACCCGGTGCAGCAGGCGCGGGTCAGCGAGGATGTTGATGACGCTACCGGCTGCCCCGAGCTTCTGGTCCGGGGCCCCGTAGACGGTGCGTGCGATCCGGGCCTGCTGGATTGCGCCGGCACACATCGGGCACGGCTCGAGGGTCACGTACAGGACCGCTCCGGGAAGGCGCCAGCCGCCGAGGGTCAGCGCGGCAGCACGCAGCGCCAAGAGCTCCGCGTGCGCGGTCGGATCGCCGCGCAGCTCGCGCTCGTTGCGGCCGGTGCCGACGACCTCACCGTCGCTGACGACGACCGCGCCCACCGGCACGTCGCCGTGCTCGCCGGCGGCAACGGCTTCCCGCAGCGCCAGCCGCATGAACTGCTCGTCCTTGGGGAAGATCCCGGTTCGGGACATCGACCTGCATTCTGCTGGTCACCACGGCACGTTGCCCGAGGCACGGGCCAGGCGATGTGATGGACTGTGCCGGCGCACACGTCCTGAGACCCGGAGGAACCATGGCGAATTCTGGCCCGAAGTCCAAGAACGGACGCCGCGGGCGCCTGAAGGTGCGTGGCGAGGCCGTGGAGCGGATCGGCACTGCCGACGAGCGCCTGCTCCAGCGCGAGCCGAAGCGACTTCGTCCACACCGACCCGTGGCGGGTGCTGCGCATCCAGGCTGAGTTCGTCGACGGCTTCGACGCGCTGGCCGGGGTCGGGCCCGCGGTGAGCGTCTTCGGCTCGGCGCGCGCCGACCGGACGATCCCGACTACGCGGGCGCGCGAGCGTGGGGCGGGGCTGGCCGAGGCCGGCTCGGCGTGATCACCGGCGGCGGCCCCGGGATCATGGAGGCCGCCAACCGCGGCGCCCCGAGGCCGGGGGCGCTGTCGATCGGCTGCGGCATCGAGCTGCCGCATGAGCAGGAGTCAACGACTACGTGGACCTCGGCAGCGATTTCCGCTACTTCTTCGTCCGCAAGACCATGTTCGTCAAGTACTCGGAGGGTTCGTCGTCTTCCCGGGCGGCTTCGGGACGATGGACGAGCTGTTCGAGGCGCTGACGCTCATCCAGACGGGCAAGACCCGTGGCTTCCCGCTGTGCTCGTCGGCAGCGAGTTTTGGGACGACCTCATCGGCTGGATGCGCAGGCGGCTGCTCGGTGATGGCCTGGTTGACTCCGAGGATCTGAAGCTGATGCACGTCCTCGACAGCCCCGAGGAGGTGTGCGAGATCTTCGCCGACCTGCACGATGGGCACGAACGCGCCGCGGGCCAGCGGTGATGACCAGCGCCGACCAACAGCCGGCCGCGCCGCCGACATACCGGCTTCTGATCGGCGATGCACACCCGGCAGGGCCTGTCGCCGGTTTTGTCGGTGCCCGGCGCGTCGCCCGCGGCGACCGCCCGTGGGTGATGATCAACGTCGTCGAGAGCGTCGACGGCGCCACGGCGATCGCGGGCGAGTCCAAGGGCCTGTCCGGCCCGGCCGATCGGGAGGTCTTCCACGCCTTGCGGGGAATCGCCGACGCGATCATGGTCGGCGCCGGCACTGCGCGTGCCGACAACTACGGGCCGATGCGCCCGCGGCCGGGCGTACGCGCGGCACGGATCGCCCGCGGCCAGGCGCCGGTTGCGCCCATCGTGGTCGTCTCGCGGTCGCTCGAGCTCGACTGGTCGAGCGCCCTGTTCACCGACGCCGAGGCGCCGACCGTCGTCGCCGCGCCGACCGACGCACCCGAGCAGGCGCGCGACGCCGCGCGCGCGGCCGGCTCCCTGATCGTGGCCGGGACCGGGGCGGTGGCACTCGAGGACGTGCTCGCCGAGTTGGCGCGCGCCGGGCATGACAGCGTGCTCTGCGAAGGCGGCCCCGGCCTGTTCGCCCAACTGGCGCAGGCCGATCTGCTCGATGAGGTCTGCGTCGCGATCTCGCCGCTGCTGGTGGCCGGCGGCGCCCAGCGGGTGTTGCCTGGCGCGCTGCTGGTTCCGCCGCGGCGCCTGATGATTGCCGCCCTGCTCGAGGCCGACGGTGTTCCTGTTTGTCCGCTATGAGGTCCAGGGGTGAGTGACGACCAGCAGGCGCTGGTTGCGGCGCATCGCGCCGCCTTGGCCGGGCTGCAGGCGCTGGCGCGCGAGCTCACGCCCGAACCCCGCCGGCATCGGTGCCCGCCAGGATGGCCGCGCTGGTGGCCGCCGAGGACCCGTCGCGGCAGGCGCTCGAGTTCGCGCGGACCTATGTCTTCGCCGCGCGGGTGGGCGGGGCCGCCGCCGACCACGACCGGGCCCGGCGCTGGTTCGAGGGCTGGTTGGCCGCGCCGCGCCGGACGCCGGACGAGGCACGGGCCGCGGTCGTCGATGGCATCCGGTTGCCCAGCGGCTGCACCGGGCGCTGGGTATCGACGACGCGCCGGATGCCGCATGAGCTCGGCCGCCGTGCGGCGACCGCGCACGCCGCGCGGTCGCGCTCGAGTGGTGGCCGCGGGCCTGCGCGAGGCGTACCCGGACATCGTCGTGCCGCTGGATCACGGCTCGCCATTCCAACTCTTGGTGGCGACCATCCTCTCGGCCCAGTGCACCGACGCCCGCGTCAACCTCGTCACGCCGGCCCTGTTCGCCTATGCGCCTGACGCCGCGGCGATGGCCACCGCGGATCCGCAGGAGCTTGAGCGGCTGATCTACTCGACCGGCTTCTTCCGGGCCAAGGCACGCAACCTGATCGCGATGGCGGACGCAATCCAGAGGCGGTTCGGCGGCGAGGTTCCGCGCCGCATGGAGGACCTGGTGAGCCTGCCCGGGGTCGGGCGGAAGACCGCCAACGTCATCCTCGGCCATGGGTTTCGGACCCCCGGGATCGCGGTCGACACACACGTGCTGCGCCTGTCGCGGCGGCTCGGGCTCACCGAAGCAGACCGACCCGGTGCGCGTGGAGCGCGATCTGGCCGCGCTGTGGCCGCGCCGCGACTGGAGCGACACGTCAATGCGGCTGATCTACCACGGCCGGAAGGTGTGCACCGCCCGCGCGCCGCGGTGCGCCGAGTGCATCTTCACCGGTTGGTGTCCGTCGGCGCGGGTCAGGCCCCCGGCGGCCCGGCCAGCCGCGCGATGACAGGTGCGACCCGGGCCCACGTGGTCCGGTGGCTCTCCCAGAGCAGCCGACCGCCGACCTCGCCGGCCGCGACCCATGCATGCCCGTCGTGCTCGCGGATATCGATGCGGATGTCCCCGTCCGGCGCGACGGCCGCGAAGACCGTCTTGTCGAGCGTCAGCCCGGGGCGCGCGTCGATCGTGATCTGATCGATCACGCAGGTCAGGGCGTCTGCGGCGACGTCGAGCCCGGTCTCCTCCAGGACCTCGCGGCGGCAGGCCGCGCGCGCGCTCTCGCCGGGCTCGATGCCGCCCGAGACCGGCTGCCACAGCGGCGGATGCTTGCCAGGCACATTGGGCGCGTGCAGCATCAGCACGACCGGGCCCGCGGGCGTGCGGCGCGCAAGCCAGCATTCGATGGACGGTCGGATCATCGGAGCGGCTCCGCGGCGGCCGACGCGGTGCGGCCGCCGGGCCGCACCGCATCGGCCGGGCTAGTGGTCCAGCGAGCGCAGCTGGAAGGCCGTCAGGATCAGTGCGACGCCGCGCAGCATCGCGGTGGCGCCCACGAAGATCAGCACGAAGATGGCCTTCTTGTTGAGATCGCCGGAGACGAGGAACGCCAGCGCGAGCTCGATGAAGCCGAGCACGAGGCGCCCCCACCACAGCTCGAGGTCGCGATTGGCGAGCGCGAGGATGATGTCGAACAGCCCCTTGATCAGCAGCAGCCAGCCGACGATCTCCGCCAGGGCGAGGAACGTGCCGCCCGGGTTGACGAAGGACAGGATCGCGCCGACGAACAGGGCGACCCCGAGGATCGCGTGGAACCAGCGCCAGCCGCCGCGCACGACGCCGGCCGCGAGCAGTTCCTCGATGCCGGCGATTAGGAAGACGACGCCGACCAGGATGCCGACGGCGTTGACCGAATGGACGTCGAAGCGGAACACCACCAGCGAGAAAATGACCCAGAAGATCCCGAAGATCAGGGGGACCCACCACAGACGGCGCATCGCCGCGACGAACTCGTAGGCGAGCACGTCGTCCGAGGAGGGCATTGGGCTTGCGGTTGTCACGGGTCGGAGCTCCTTGCGGTCGGTCGACGGGAGATGCAGTTGTCAATTCCCGATGCCATGGGCGATCTCCTTGTCTGACCGCGCCGGGTCTGTGGGGTGGTCGGCGGGGGTTGACCTTTCGCGCGGACCTGCCGATGCAGCACACACGGGCCTAGCCCGTGACGGGGTGTCAAGCATCAAGGGGGAGTACGGTGAAGGCACAGCTGGTGCGCGTAAGCACCGCCGCGGTACTGGTGATGGGGATCGCCGGCGTGCCGGCCGCGATGGCCTGCGGTGGTGGGCACGGCGGGCGGGACGGTGGCCACCACTCCTACGGCGGTCAGCGGTGGCACGAGGGCGGCAACTCGGGCGCACCGGGCGGCGGCATTCTGTCGTCGTACGGGCCCAGCGGATCGGGTGGCCACTGCATGGGTCGGTCGGGGAGCACCGGCGCCCCGGGGCTGGTGGGGCCAGCGGCGGGAGCCGCCGCCGAGCACAGACCCCAGCAGCAGCGGCGGCAGCAGCGCGGGCTGAGCCTCTAGCGGGGCGATCCCGGGCCGGCGGGCGGCCTAGACGCCGTCCGCCAGCTCGCGCCGTGCGTCGGCCATCAGGGCGCGCGCGGCGACGCCGAGCTGCGGGTACTGCGGGTCGATCGACTGCAGCGCGTGGACCAGGATGCTCGCGGCGGCCGCGCGCGCGAACCACTTGTGGTTGGCGGGCACGACGTACCAGGGCGCCCACTCGGTGCTCGTGTTGCTGAGCATCTCGGAGAACGCCATCTGGTACTCGCCCCAGTGCTGGCGCTCGGCGAGATCCGCGGGCGCGAACTTCCAGTTGCTGGTCGGACGTCGATCCGGGCCAGCAGGCGCTGGCGCTGCTCGTCATGGGAGACGTGCAGGAAGACCTTGACCACGTGGATGCCGTTGTCGGTGAGGTAGCGCTCCCAGTCGTTGATCTCGCGGTAGCGGCGCTCCCAGAGGCGGTGCCGCGCCCGGCGTCGGGCACCTGCTCGTTGGCGAGGATGTCCGGGTGCACCCGCACCACGCCACCTCCTCATAGTAGGAGCGGTTGAAGATCCCGATGCGGCCGCGGGCCGGCAGGTCACTGGTAGCGCCAGAGGTAGTCGTGGTCAGGTCATCCGCCGACGGCACCTTGAAGGCGTGGACGTCCACGCCCTGCGGGTTCACGCCGCTCATGACGTGCTTGATCGTGCCGTCCTTGCCCGCGGCGTCGATGCCCTGGATGATCAGCAGCACCGCATAGACGCTCTGCGCCGCCAGCCGCTGCTGGTACTCCTCCAGGAGCTGGACACCCTCCGCCAGGCGCTCCCCGGCGGTCTCCCTGGTGAGGAGCCCGAACGTGTCCGACGGGTCCCAATCCTCGCCGAGACGGACCCTATGGCCAGGGTGCACGCGCAGCGGGGCGATGATGTTGCGGACGAACTCATGCCGATCGCTCACGGGACGCCTTCCTGGCGGGTGGCCGGTGGCGCCGCGGCGGGATCGCGAGGCGGCGACCGGGCACCAGGATACCTGTGGCGCCCGGCGGCCCCGGGCTTAGTTGGCCAGCTCGATCGCCTTGATGATCAGCAGCAGCACCGCGACGACCAGGTAGGAGCGCAGCACCAGCATGCCAGCCGCACCGGCAGCGTGAGCGTCGGTCGTGTGAGCAGGGCGGCCTGGGGCATCGTCCACGCTGCGCGGCGGCTCGGGTCCGCGGGGCGCCGCCGCCTCGAGGCGGCGCTGGCTGACGACGATCGCGATCGCGAAGCCGATCAGGCCGATCCCGAGGACGATCGCCAGCTCGAGCGTCAGGCGCGGCACGTTCACGCCCGGGAACAGCGTCCTGACCATCAGGATCAGCGAGAGCATCAGCAGCACGCCCATGATGACGCTCGCCAGGGCGTTCAGCCACGCCCGGTTCACCCACGGGCCGAGCACCTCGCGGTCGTTGCAGAGCAGCAGCAGGAACACGCGTCGCGCTCGGCAGCAGCACGCCCGCCAGCGCCTGCACCGCGGTCGTGATCAGGCCGAGCGGCGCGCCGGGGATCAGCACGATCGCCGGCCGCCAGCGACCACCATGCCGGCGAAGCTCGCGTAGAACCGCTTCGCGTCGCGCATGCCGCGGTGCAGCGAGTGGCTTGGCTGCCGAACATGTCGCCGAAGGCGTAGGAGGTCGCCAGCGTCACCGCGGCGGCGCCGATCAGCGACGCGTTGAGCAGCACGATCGCGAACAGCGCGCCGGCCGTCGCGCCCAGATGGTCGTGCGCAGCCGCGCGCGCGACCGCCGCCGGCGTCGGTGAAGTGGCCGCAAGTCGGGCGTGCCGCCGAAGGCGAACGGCGCTGATCGCGATCAGCGCGCCGGCGCCGACCACCACGACGAACGAGCCGATCACCGTGTCGGCGCGCTCGTAGTTGATCCAGCGCGGCGTGATCCGCTTGTCGATGATGTTCGACTGCTGGAAGAACAGCTGCCAGGGCGCGACCGTCGTGCCGACGATCGCGATGATCAGCAGCACCGCCGTCGAGCTGGCCCCGCCGTGGATGCCCGGGACGAAGCGTGTGGTGCGCGACCGTCGCCGCACGTGGGGTGGGCGAGGATCAGCAGCGGGATCACGAGGAAGTTGGCGACCACGAACACGAACATGAACCGCTCCCAGCGGCGGAAGCTGCCCGTCGCGGTGATCGCGACCAGCAGCACGCGCGGCGATCGGCACCGAGATGTACGTGCTCACGCCGAAGTAGCCGAGCGCCAGGCTCACGCCGATGAACTCGGTGACGATCGTCAGGAAGTTCAGCAGGAACAGGTCGCCGACCGAGAACGCGCCCCAGAACCTGCCGAAGCGCTCGAAGATCAGCCGGGCGTGGCCGACGCCGGTCACCGCGCCGAGGCGGACCACCATCTCCTGGTTGACGATCAGCACCGGGATCAGCAGCAGCAGCACCCACAGCAGGCTCGTGCCGTAGTTCTGGCCGGCCTGAGCGTAGGTGGCGACGCCGCCGGCGTCGTTGTCGCCGACCATCACGATGAGGCCCGGGCCGATCACCGCCAGTAGCGCCAGCAGGCGCCCCCGCAGGCCGCTGCGCCCCAGCTCGTGCTGGCCGATCGTCCCGAACGCGCCCCGGATGTCCCCGATGTGCGCCGAATCCAGGACAGGAGGCGTCGTGACGGGCGCGCCGTCTGGGACACGCTGAGTCTGATCGCTCATCGCGGACCTCCCGGAGAAACAGCTGTCGAACGCGGGCAGCGACGTCCGCGTGAGCCGTGCTAACCGGGAATGGCCGCGAGCGGACTACGCGCTCGGCGCGACCTCCGGAAACCCGGCAAGGCGCGGACGCTCGGTACTGTGGGGTGTGTCGGTATCCGTCACTTCGTTGCCAGGGTCGGGTGTGCGCGCCCGTGGCGGGCGCTCAGAGACGGTACCACGCGGCACCGGGGGGTCAACCTTCGGCGCTCGCCTCCGCCCGCCATTTCCACTCGTCCGGGATAAGTGTTTCAAGCAGGTCGTCGACCGTGATCACGCCCAGCACCCGGTCCTCGCTGTCGACGACCGGCACGATGCTCAAGTTGTAGTCGGACATCACCACCGCGATGTCGGAGAGCTCGCGATCGGTCGCCAGGTGTGGGGATGGTTCGGCGATCTCGGACAGCAGGGTCTCGTCGTCGGCTCGAATCACCGAGACGAGCCGGACGGCACCGCTCAAGTGCCCGTCGCCGTCGTGGGTGAAGATGGTCGTCATCGCCTCCGACGGGAGGTCGGAATCGCGGACCGCGGCCCGGGCGGCGCCGACGGCCGTACGCCCGTCCAGGCACAGGAAATCGAGGCTCATCATCCCGCCGGCGGTGTCCGGGTGGAACCCGAGCAGCGTGCGCACCTTGCGCTGGTGGGTGACCGGCAGCAGCTCGAGCACGGGCAGGCGACGGTCCTGGTCGAGCTCCATGATCAGGTCGGCGGCGTCGTCCGGGGCCATCCGCCCGATCAGGTTCGCGGTATCGGCATCGGAGCGGTCCTCCAGGAACTCGAGCTGGTGCTCGACGTCCATCTCCTCGAAGACGTCCGCCTCGAGCTCGGAGTCGTGGCGGACCGCGTCGATGATCTCCTGGCCCTCCTCGTGGGAGGCCGCCTCGACCAGGTCGGCGAGCTGGGCGGGGTGCAGCCGGGTCAGCTCGGTCGTCGGCAGGCCCTCGCCGACGCCCGGGACGTGGCTGAGGAAGGGCCGCACGCTCGTCCAGTCGAGGAAGGGGCGGCTTGGCGGGTGGCGACGCGAACGCGGCAGCAGGCGCCGCATCAGCGCGGAGAACGAGCTGTCGATCCCGACGACACACCACGTCTCGCCGATTTGGGCGAGCTCGATCTCGTTGGCGCGCACCAGGTGGGCGCCCTTGAGGTTGATCAGTCGCCGTCCCAGGACGTCCTTGCGCAGGAGGACTTCGCCAGGGCGCCGCTCGAAGCGCCGCATGTCGAACTTCTCGCGGGCCAGCCGCATGCGGCCCGGCTCGACCGCGGCAATGAGCTCGGCCGGCAGGAAGACGTCCCGGCCGCTGACGCGGGCGGTGATGCCCACCATCGGGGCATATCCGCCGTCGGAGATGCGTACCAGCACGTCCTCGACGCGACCGAGCCGCTCACCGGCCCGGTCGAGCAGCGGGACCTTGGTCACCTGGGTGAGGTGAAGGATCCGCGTGGTCATTGCCCGTACGATACGCGCGCCCACGCCCGATCACCATCGGGATTTCTCGGAGGCGTCTGCAACATCGCCTGGCGCACGCTGTCGGCCCGAGGCGCCGCGTGGTGGTGGCGCTCCGGCCGTGAGCGGTAATCTCGGCCGTATCGGCGGCATCCATGCGGCCAATCGCAACCCACCAGGACGGCGACCCTTGAGCGATCCGAGACCCACCGCCCCGACGCCAGACCGCGGGGCCCACGACGTGGCCGAGGACGCGTTCCAGCGCGGCCTCGTGCTGCTCTACCAGGACGGGGACGTCGCCGGCGCCGAGGCGCTGTGGATCGAGGCCGACGCGTTGGGGCACCCAGCCGCGGCCACGCACCTGGGCCTGGTCGCGTTTCACGAGCGCAAGGACATTGCCGCCGCCGAAATCGCCTACCTGCGCGGGGCCGAGCGCGGCGACGGCAACGGCGCGTTCCATCTTGGGCTGATCCGTGAGGCGCGCGGCGACGCCGTGGGCGCCGAGGAGGCCTTCTCGCAGGCGGACGTCCTCGGCCACGGCGGGGGCGCCGCGAATCTGGGCGTCGTCCTGCACGAGCGCGGCGAGCTCGACGCGGCCGAGGCAGCCTTCCTGCGGGCCGACGAGCGCGGGCACGGGGGCGGCGCCTTCAACCTCGGGGTCGTGCTCGAGGCACGCGGCGATGTCGCCGGTGCGCGGGCGGCATACCTGCGCGCGCACGAGCGTGGCGAGGCCGGCGCTGACCAGGCACTCAGCCGCCTGTTATCGGGCGCTTGAGCACCGGTCGTTGTGCGCCGATCTGGCGCTGACCCGGCATCGTCCGTGCACCATGGGATCCTTGTGGCCGCACGGCTCAAGTTTTGTCGCCGCGCGCCGAAGAACTCGTTGAGTCCAGTCATGGATCTCCTGTTCCACCGACTGCTCGGGGCTGGCCACGGATCGGCATCGCCCCGAGCGGCGGGGGAAACGCCCGCTGCGATACAGTGGGCCACGACGCAGCCGGATGCGATCGTTCCCCCATCGCCGTGACGCGCGTCGCCTGCGCCTGGGATGCGCACCGGGGCGACCGCCGTGCTCACCGCGCCTGAAGGTCCCGTCCGCGCGTCATCAGCGTGCCGGCCCCCGTGCGATGTGAGGAGTCCCTTGAGCGATCCCGCGGCTGCAGTAACCGACGCCCGTCGGGCCGAGCGTCAGGTCAACCCGTGGCTGGTGCTGGTGCTGGTCTGCATGGCGCAGTTCATGGTCGTACTGGACGCGACGATCGTGAACGTCGCCCTGCCGGCGATCCAGCGCAACCTGCACTTCACTGTCGACAGCCTGCAGTGGGTCGTGAACGCCTACACGCTCGTGCTCGGCGGCTTTCTGCTGCTGGGTGGGCGCGCCGGCGACCTGTTCGGGCGCAAGCGCCTGTTTCTGATCGGCGTCGCGCTCTTCACGTTCGCGTCGCTGATGAACGCCATCGGGACTTCGGCAGGCATGCTCATCTTCTTCCGGGCGGTCCAGGGCCTGGGGGCAGCGTTCATCTCCCCGATCGCGCTGTCGATCGTGACGACCACCTTCATCGACGGGCGGCAGCGGGCCAAGGCGCTGGCGGTGTGGGCCGCGATCGCCGTTGGCGGTGCCTCGATCGGGTTGGTCCTCGGCGGGGCGCTGACCGAGTACCTGTCCTGGCGCTGGAACTTCTTCATCAACATTCCCGTGGGCATCGGCGTCGTCGTGGCGGCCTGGCGATTCCTGCCGGCGATGGCGCCCGAGCGGAGCCAGGGCCTGCGCGGTTTCGATATCGGGGGTGCGGTGACGGCGACCGCGGGCCTGATGTCGATTGTCTACGGCATCGTCGGCGCGAACCAGTACGGCTGGTTCGCGGTGCGGACGATCGGGTTCCTCGCGGCGGGTCTGGCGCTGTTGGTCATCTTCGTGCTGATCGAGGCGCGGGTGGCGAACCCGCTGGTGCGTCTGAGCATCTTCAGAACGCGTACGCTGCGCGCGGCCGACATCACGATGCTGATCGTGGCCGGTGGGATGTTCTCGGTGTTCTTCTTCGCATCGCTGTACGTCCAGGAGGTCCTGGGGTTCAGCCCGCTGCGCGCCGGCCTGGGCTTCCTGCCCCTGACGGCGGCGATCATCATCTCGGCCAACATCGCCCAGCGGCTGGTCGGGCCGCTGGGCATCAAGATGACCGGCGTCATCGGCATGCTGATCGCGGGCGCCGGGCTCGCGCTGATGACGATGATCTCCGTCGGCGGCAGCTACTGGACCGAAGTCCTGCCGGGGCTGGTCGTCATGGGGCTCGGGCTCGGCCTGACGTTCATGCCGCTGACGATGCTGGCGACCTACGGGTCCGACGCCGAGGATGCGGGGCTCGCCTCGGGTCTGTTGAACGCCTCCCAGCAGGTCGGCGGGTCGTTGGGACTCGCTGTGCTGTCGACGCTCGCCGCAAGCCAGGTCACCTCCCATCTCGCCGGGCTCGGCCACCCACCGACCGCACTCGACCAGGCGGCGGCGGCGGTCAGCGGCTACCGGGCCGCGTTCATCGCCGCCGCGGCGCTGATGTTCGTCGGCGCGTTCCTGTTGTCGGTGTTGATCAGCTCGCGTGAGGCGCGCGTCGAGAACGTCGCGGTGCCGGCGATGGAATTCGATGGCTGACGAGCGCGGGGCGATTCGCGGCATCGAGGTCTGGTTCGAACGGCTCTCCAGCGAGCCGTTCAAGATCGCGTGGCTGCTCCTGACCATCATCACGGCGACCCTGACCGTCGCCGCCGGGCTGCTGATCCGGCTCACCGACCCCAAGGACATCCACAGCCTCGGTGAAGGGTTGTGGTGGGCGGTCCAGACGGTGACGACCGTCGGGTATGGCGACGTCGTGCCGTCCTCGCCGTTGGGCCGGATCGTCGGCGTGGCGGTCATGATCACCGGCATTGCGTTCCTGACGGTGACGACGGCCGCGATCACCAACCTGTTCATCGAGCAGGCGCGCCGGCGCCGGAACACCGCCGACGACACCGGCACCGAGATCGCCGCCCTGCGCGAGCGGATCGATGAGCTGGTGAATGAGGTGCGGGCGCTGCGCGAGTCCCACGAGGACCGCTCCCGCTAGCCGCCGGACCGTCAGGCGACGATCGACCGCCGCCGGAAGCCAACCATCGCGACCCCGAGCAGGGCGATGGTCAACACCCCGAGCACGACGAGCGGCAGCGCGTCGACGTGTCCGCCCGGCAGGCGCGGGATGTGCGTGAACGCCGACAGGTCGAGCACCAGCCGGGGCAGTTTCAGCAGCGGGCCGAAGAAACTGATCACGAACATCGCGGCCACGATCGACCAGCCGAGCACGCTGATGCGCGGTGCGACGCCGATCAGCATGGCGGTCAGCGCGACCACGAGCCAGATCGCCGGGATCTGCGCGACCGACCCGGCGAGGACCCCACCGAGCGAGGTCGGGGCTCCGTCCAGGACGGCGGTCACACCGGCCCCGAGCCCGCCGACGATCACGACGATCGCCGACCCGGCGAGCGCGAAGCCCAGGTGGCTCGAGAACCAGCGCTCGCGGGTGAGCGGCGTCGACAGCAACACCTCCACGCGTCCTTCGGACTCCTCGGTGCGGGCGGTCAGGAGGGCCTGGATGCCGTAGACGGCGCCGATGATGCCCATCAGGTTGATGATCTCCGCCAGGTAGAGGTCGACGAAGTTGTGCCCGTGGCCAAGGAACTGTTGCCCGATCGTGCTGTGCGAGATGACCGAGGCCACCGACTGCGCGACCGAGCCGACCAGGGCGCCGTAGGCCGCCAGGCCAAGACCCCAGCCGGCCAGGCGGGCCCGGTGGAGCCGCCAGGCCAGGCCGTAGGCACCCGACAGCGATCTGCCCGCGTCGGCCGGGCCGTGGTGGGGCGCGATCAGCCCGCGGCCGAAGTCGCGGCGCGCGACGAGCGCGACGCCGACCGCGATCAGCACCAGCGCCATCGCGAGCGACAGCACGAGCGTCCACCAGCGATTGTCGGTAAAGGCCGAGATCTTCTCGGTCCAACCGAGCGGCGACAGCCAGGTGATCCAGTGCGCTGACGACGCGTCTCCCCAGGCGCGCACAAGGTATGCCGCCGCCAGTGCACCGATCGACATGCTGATCGCGGTCCGGCCGAAGCTGCCGACCTGCACCGCGACGGCGGCCACACCGGCGAACACCGCGCCGGCGAGCGCCGCCGCGAGGCCGTACGCCAGCGCGCCCTCGGCGTTGCCGCCCGCGACGATCAGTCCGACCGCGATCGCCAGGCCGGTGATCAGGCAGGCGATGACCGCGGTGGTGACCCCCGCGGCCAGGAACGCGAAACGGCCGACGCAGCCGGCCGCCAGCAGCTCGGTCCGGCCGCTCTCCTCGTCGGCGCGCGTGTGGCGCACCACGGTCAGGATGCTCATGACCGCGATGAAGATCGCGCAGACCCCGATCGTGCGCCAGGCGGTGTAGCCGCCCGGGTCGCCAAGGTTCTCCGCCGGGCCGAGCAGCAGCGCAAACGACGGGTTCGACTGCAGGGTCGCCGCGAGCGAGATCCGGTCGGCCAGCGTCGGGTACAGCGACGCGTAGGTGGCGTAGGTGACCACCGGGATGAACGTGATGCCGACCACCCAGACCGCCAGGCGTAGGCGGTCGAGCCGCAGGGCGTGGCGGACCAGGATCGCGAACCCGGTCAGGGGCGCGATCACGGGCGGTCGTCCGAGTACTCGCGCAGAAACAGCTCCTCGAGCGTGGGCGGCTGGGTGACCAGCGACACGATCCCGCAGGCGGTCAGGCGGCCCATGAACTCCGTCAGCGCGGGCGTCTCGACGTCACAGCGAAGCCGGTTTCCGTGGATCAGCGGATCGTGGATTCCGGGCCAGGCGTCGAGATCGGCGGGCATCCGTGCCAGCGTCGCCACGACGTTCGTGCGGGTGACCCGACGCAGCTCGTCGAGGGTGCCGCGCTGAACGACGCGTCCTTGACGCAGGATGCTGACTCGGTCGCACAGCGCCTCGACCTCGGAGAGGATGTGGCTCGACAGCAGCACGGTTCGGCCGGCGGTCTTGGCCTCCTCGATGCACTGCTGAAAGACGGCCTCCATCAACGGGTCGAGGCCGGCGGTGGGCTCGTCGAGGATCAAAAGCTCAACGTCGGACGCCAGCGCCGCCACGAGCGCGACCTTCTGTCGGTTGCCCTTCGAGTAGCTGCGCCCCGTCTTGGTGGGATCCAGCTCGAATCGCTCGAGGAGCTCGGCCTTGCGCGCGGGGTCGAACCCGCCGCGCAGCCGCCCGAGCAGGTCGATCGCCTCCCCGCCGCTCAGCTGCGGCCACAGGCTCACCTCCCCGGGCACGTAGGCAAGCCGGCGGTGCAGAGCGACCGTGTCGCGCCACGGATCCCCCCCGAGCAGGACGGCCTCCCCGGCGTTCGCGCGCAGCAGCCCGAGCAGGACGCGGATGGTCGTCGACTTGCCGGAGCCGTTGGGTCCGACGTAGCCGTGGACCTCCCCACGCACGACGTCAAGGTCCAACTGGTCGAGGGCGACGGTCCGGCCGAAGGTCTTGCGCAGCCCGCGAATCGTGATGACGCTTTCCAGAGGGTCCTCCGAGCCGATCGGCGCGTGCACGGCCTACCATATGGCCCGGCACCGGACGTTCGTGGGGTCCACGGTGCCGGGGCCAGCCGGTACGATCCGGCGCATGCCCGAGGGCCCGTCGATCTGCCTGAACATGATCGTGCGCAACGAGGCGCACATCGTGCACGAGGTCCTCGACGCGGTCGCCCCGTATATCTCGTTCTGGGTGATCGTCGACACCGGTTCCGACGATGGGACCCAGGAGGCGATCCGGGTGCACATGCGCCGGCTCGGGATCCCGGGGGAGCTCCACGAGCGCGCATGGCGCAGCTTCGGGCACAACCGTAGCGAGGCGCTCGAGCTCGCGCGCGGGCACGGCGACTACATCTGGGTCATGGACGCCGACGACATGGTCGTGGGCACGCTTGACTTCGGGGGGCTGACCGCCGACTGCTACTCGCTGCGCTACGGCTCGGGATTCAGCTACTGGCGCCGGCAGCTGTTTCGCAGCGGCATGCCGTGGCGCTATGAGGGCGTCGTGCACGAATACGCCGTCTGCGACGAGCCGATGACCGAAGCGCGCCTGGAGGGCGCGTACTACATCGACTCGCGGCGCCTGGGCGGCCGTAACCTCGATCCCAAGAAGTACGAGCGTGACCGTGATCTGCTGTTGGCCGAGGTCGCGCGCAACCCCGATGACGCGACGCTCGGTCTTCTATCTGGCCCAGAGCTACTTCGACGCGGGCGACCACGCGAACGCGCTGGAGTGGTACCGCAAGCGCACCGAGATGGGCGGCTGGGAAGAGGAGGTCTACTACGCCCTGTTTCGATGCGGTGAGTGCCAGGTCCAGCTGGGCGCGTCCTGGCCCGACGTCACCGACGCCTACCTGCGCGCGTGGGAATACCGACCGACCCGGGCCGAGCCGTTGCATGCGCTGGCGCGCGAATACCGCATCGCGGGGCGTTACCAGCTCGGATACCTGTTCGCGGAGCGCGCCGCGAGCATTCCGTTGCCCACCGACGACGCGCTGTTCGTCGGCGCCGACGTCTACGCGTGGCGCGCGCGGGACGAGCAGGCGATCTGCGCCTACTGGATCGGCAAGCACATGGAGAGCTTCGCCCTGTGCCGTCTGCTGCTGGCTGGTCCGGACCTTCCCGAGGCGGAGCGCGAGCGGGTGGCCGAGAACCGTGACTTCGCGGTGCCGGCGCTGCTCGAGGCGGCGACGACATACCCGGACGTGCTGATCGAGCGTCTGAGCACCGGCCGCGGACGCCAGGCGCCCGACGCCGCCGCCGCCGCGCCGACGGCCGGGGGCGGCACCACGACTGCGCGCGCCGCGGTCGGTGAGCCCGAGATCGCCCTGGCCATTGAGACGGGGCCCGACCGGGACGCGTTTGCGGCCGCGTTCAACTCCTTCCTGCGCTGCTGTGTGGACGCGCCGCGCATCGGTCGCTTCGTTGCCGTCGACACCGGGCTCGGTGCCGCCGACCGGGCGTGGGTGGCCGAGCAGTACCCGTTCATGGAGGTGGTCGGGGCCGGCGGGGCTCCGGGACCCATGCTGCGCGTCGAGCTCGCCGGGCCGTTCTGGTTGCGCATCCCCGCCGGCTGGCGGTTCTTCGCGCCGGAGCGCTACGTGGGCCGCGCCCTCGAGGTCCTCGACGCCGAGCCCGGCGTCGCGCAGGTCGCGATCAACCTCAACGATGCCGAGGCACTGGCCGGCCGGACGCCGGCGCCCGCGGAAACCCGGCAGACGCCCGCGGGCAGTCGCTATGTCCTCGTGCCGGGCGGCCCGCAGATCCGCGGCCCGGCGATCATCCGGACGGCGGCGTTCGCGGGTGCCGCCGGCCGGGCGGACGGGCTTCCGACGGCGAGCTTCGACGAGGTGTTGTGTGTGCGCGGCGACCGGCGCAACCGACTAGTTACACCGCGTCCGCGCCGACCGGATCGGCGCCGGCGGTTCGTTATCCTCTCGGCACACCGTATGGCCGATCACGGATCGGGCGCAATGTGGCCTCCGATCGCGAGCTTTGTTGATCGGCCGCCGAACCCCGGAGAGGCTATGGAAGAGATCGGGCCAGTCGACTACGCGATCATCGCGTTCCCCGGCAGCGAGTTCACCGGCGAGATCGCGCCGGCGCTCGCCGAGTTGGTTGAGGCGGGAACGGTCCGGATCATCGACACCGTGTTCGTCCAGAAGACGCTGGATGGCGACGTCATCGGCGTGGAACTGACCGAGCTCGACCCGAGCGTCGCGGAGGCATTCGCGCGCGCCGGGTTCGAAGTCAGCGGGCTCTTCAGTGAGGAGGATCTGCTGGCGACCGGCGAGGAACTCGAGCCGGGATCGTCGGCCGTGCTCCTGGTTTGGGAGAACGTCTGGGCGCGCAAGGTCGCCGAGGCCGTCCGCCATGCCAGCGGCGAGCTGCTGGACTTTGGGCGGCTCCCGCATGAGGTCGTGCAGGGCGCGCGCGAGTGGGCGCTCGAGAACTTCGGCAACGACGCGTAAACAAGAGGAGGCGGACCGCATGCCAATGATGCGAAGAGGACCCGGACTGGTCGGCGTGGCCGCACGCACGGCGGTCGTCGCCGGGACGGCCACCGCCGTCTCCGGTCGCGTTGCCCGTAAGCAGCAGGCGAAGGCGATGGAGCAACAGCAGCAACAGAACGCCCAGCAACCGCAGGCGCCGCCGCCCGCGGCCGACGACGGCACGGCCGAAGACCCGCTGCAGACGATCGAGAAGCTTGCCGCGATGCGCGACCAGGGGATCCTCACCGACGAGGAGTTCTCCGCCAAGAAAGCGCAGCTGCTCGGCATCTGAGCCCCTGGCACGGATCGCTCCGCCGGGCACTTCAGGAACGCGGGCGGCCCGCCGATACTGAACCCACTCGACCCCCGGGCGCACGACGGCCCGGGGGTTGCCTTCTTGATGTCGCCCGAGCACGGCTCCCCGGCCGCGCCGCCGCCGGCGCCCGTTGACGTCCCCGGCCCCGGACGGTCAAGATCGGACGACGACGCGCACGTCCGCGCGCGGGACGCCATGTTGAGGAGGCATGCGCTGACCGGCACCTGCACGCACTTGGACACCGTCCACCACCGCGAGGGCCGCACGGGCGTCGCCGGGTGCCCGGCGTGCATCGCGATGGGCGCGCGCTGGGTGCACCTGCGCCGGTGTACCCAGTGCGGGCAGGTCGGGTGCTGTGACAGCAGCCCCAACCGCCACGCGACCGCCCACTACCGCGCCAGCGGACACCCGATCGTCCGCTCGCTCGAGCCGGGCGAGGACTGGTACTGGTGCTACGTCGACGAGATCGCGTTCGAGCTCGCGGACGGGGCCGGCTGACGCTGGGGCGCCGGTCAGACGACCGGCGGCGGCGAACCCTCCGCGCTGGCCGCGAGTTCCGGATCCCAGTCGCACGCCGCGCAGGCGTGCCGGAAGACCGAGAGCGCGAACTCCACGACCGCGCCCTCGGGGTCGCGGGCGGCGCAGGCGTCTTTCCAGTCAAGGATGTACTCGCCGAGTCCCGCATCCCAGCGGGCGGCGGGTGGAGCCGGTGCCACCGGCGCGAAGCCCGGCGGGGTCGGGATACGCGTAGGCGTAGAACGCCGGCTCGCCGTAGCGCGCGTCGCCGGGCCACCAGCCGATGGCGACCTCCTGGGCGGTCATCGCGTTGCGCATGATGAAGTCGTCCGACGGCGGGTCCGCCGGAGCGCCGGAGAACAGGCTGACGGCCAGGTCGAACGAGCCCCACCAGGCGTTGACCGGCGTCGCGCGGCCCCGGTATGGGGCGCGAAACGCGAGCCAGGACGAGGGCGGCACGCGTGGCGGCGTCGAAGTAGGCGCGACCTGCCTCGCGTCATAGGTGGCGTGCTCGTCGTCGGCATCCAGCGCGATGGTCCACGGCACCTCCTGCGGGGTGGTGTTGATGGCGACGGCATCCCCGGCGACATCCCGCACCGCCGCCACGACCTCCCGCGTGACCTCCCCGACGGCACGGTGAGGCGTCAGTGAGACCTGCCGCACCCGTCCGTCACTGTGCTCGACGACCGCCTCGTGGGTGTGCAGGTCAAGCGCGGCGACAATCGCCCCCGAGCCGTCCGGCGCCGGCAGCGGGGCGGTCTCCCAGCCCCGCGCGGTCAGCCGCAGCGCCGCGTGCTGCAGCTGGGGCTCGGGCGGCGCCAGCGCGACCGCCAGCTTGCCGAGCACCTGGGTATGGGCGTGGAGCGTGTCGCAGGTGGCCTGCCAGCTCGCGTAATCCGGCAGGGAGGGCCACGTGGAGGGCATGCGGCATGCTAGACCGGACGCCGCACGGTGCTCAACCGGCACCGGGCGGGATCGCACGACGGTTGCCCGTGCCCCCGGCGGCGGCGAGCGGCATCAGCGGGCCCCGGGGGCCCCTTCCGCCAAGTAGGCCAGCAGTGCGCGGTCGGTGAGCAACTCGATCGGGGCCTGATCGTCGGTCAGCGGCGTGCCGCCGCCGGCGACGGGCGTCAGCTCGCTCGCCAGCTGGACGGCGGGCCCGCGAGCGACGCCGCGCGTGCGTTCGAGCGCCGCCTTCACGGCCCCCGTGCTCATGGGATGGGCGAACCCCAGCACGATCGAGTTGAAGCTCGTATAGCGCGCCGCCACGACGGTCGGGAAGACCGAGCGCATCGTGGTCGCGATGCGCCCGACCAGCGCCGTCTGATCGGGCGGCGTCCCGACGTTGACCGCCGCGACGCCGTCCGCGGTCAGGTGCGCGTCGACGAGCTGGAAGAACTCGCGCGTGGCGAGGTAGAACGGGATGTACGGCTGGGTGTATGCGTCGATGGCGATCGCGTCGTAGCGGCGCCGGCTCCCCTCGAGCCAAAAGCGCGCGTCGGCGCTGTAGACGTGCAGTCGCGGATTGGTCA
The DNA here is from genome assembly GCA_963768285.1 of uncultured Thermoleophilia bacterium. Taxonomy (GTDB): domain Bacteria; phylum Actinomycetota; class Thermoleophilia; order Miltoncostaeales; family Miltoncostaeaceae; genus CAITWD01. The sequence continues at coordinate 109,834 of CAVYHI010000017.1, read as the reverse complement.
TGTCCAGGTAGCGGCGCCCCGCCGAGGTGACCAGCGGATCGATCTCGACGCCGTCAATCGTCACCTGCGGCCAGATCCGCGTGTAGAGCGTCGAGATCGATCCGCCGGCGTTGCCCAGCACGAGCAGGCGTCCGTACGGGCCGCCGGCGAGCGACGGGAGCGCGGTGAACGCATCCCAGTAGTTGTCCGTGAGCACGCCGTGCGCCGGCAGCAGCGAGTGCGCCGCCCAGCCCTCATTGAGGTGCAGCACGCGGTCGCCGTTGCGCTCTTGGACGACCTCCACGAACTGGTAGGGCGACTCGCCCTCGAACAGCACGCGCTCGCCGGGGCCCGGCGGCTTGATCGGGCCGAGCGGAACGACCGCGAGGCCGATCACGATCAGCGGCATCCAGACCAGGCGCCGGTCGAGGGCAGGCGCCGCGGTGACGGCGAGCACGACCGCCGTCCACAGCAGCGTGCGACGGGTACCAATCATCGGAATGAGCACGAGCACCGGCAGGAACGTGCCGATGATCGCGCCGATGGTCGACAGTGCGTACAGGCGCCCGGCGACCGAGCCGGTCTGCCCGACCGACTGGACGCTCAGTCGGATGGACCACGGGGCCACTGCGCCCAGCGCGGTCACCGGGATGATGAACATCGCCAGCGCTCCGAAGAAGCTCGCGACGAATGCACCGGCGGACACGTTGGCGAAGGCGTTCGCCGAGGCCAGAAACAGCGGTCGGGCGGCGAACGGGATCACCGCGAGCGCGAGCGCCGCGGCGAGCACGACCGTTGCCAGCGCCCGGGAGTTCGGGAACCGGTCGGCCATGCGGCCGCCGATCCAGTAGCCCACCGCCAACGAGACCAGGATGAGCCCGATCACATTCGACCAGACCAGGTCGGATGCGCCGAAGTACGGTGCCAGCAGACGCGCCCCGGTCATCTCCGTCGAGAGCGACGCGGCACCCGCCACGAGGACGAGCGCGGCGAGCCACCAGCGCCCCACCACGGGGTGCGCGGCGCGGCCGGCGCCGACCGCCTCCGACCCGCTGCGCTGCTCACGGTCCGTGTCGATCATTGTCTCATAGTCTGACCCGTTGCGCGTCCCCGGCAACCGCGCACGGGTGCGCCGTTAGCCGACGCCCCGGGTGGACGAGACCTAGCCGAAGGTCTAGGGTCCGGCAAATGCCGCCCGACGCAAGGAGCGCCGCCATGTCTCGCCGGCCCACCCGTGCACCGCGTTCGCGGCCCCGCTCGAGGCGCCGGCTCGTCGGCCTCGCGACGGCCACGCATCGCGGTGCTCGGCATCGGCGCGGGGATTGCCGCCGCCACCACGGCGGCGCCACCGACGGTCAAGTCGCTGTCGGTGCGCCCGGCGTCCCTTCCGGCGATCGGTGGCACGGCCACGGTCCGGATCAGGTCGGGCGACGCCACGTCATGCGTCGTGGCCTCGAGCCCCGCGATTGCGGGACTGCCCAAGACCCTGGTGTGCTCGACCGGCTCGGCGTCCGATGTTGTGCACGTCGGGGCAAACCTGACGTTCGCGACGCGCCGCTTCGAAATCTTCGCCCGGGCCGCGAACGGCAGCGGGTCGTCGCCGGTCGCCCACCAGTGGGTCACGCAGCCCGCCGTGCACCGGATCCCGGTTGTCGTCACCTGCACCGGGGCCGCCGAGATCAAGCCGGCTGTCTACGTGCTCGCCTGCGCCGACGCGAACGCGTACTGGAAGGGCGTCACCTGGACGACGTGGGCCCACACCGCCCTCGGCAACGGCACGCTTGTGCTCAACGACTGCAAGCCGGCCTGCTTTGACGGGCATCTGCATTCGTATGCGATGACGGTGCTGCTGAACCGCTACATGATCGTGGCCCCGTACGGGCCGCTCTACTGCATGGCGACGATCCGCTACGCCGTCCGCGGGACGCACGAGACCTACACGGCCGCGCTCCCAACCTAGCTGCCCGCCGTTCGCTCGGCCTCGTCGTGCAGCGGCGACCCCGCCCGCGCTGACGCCAATGTCGGCGCGGGGTCAACGCGGGTTGAGGAACGTCCCCTCGTCGGTGGACGCGAAGCCGAACAGCCCGAATGCCGCGACGGCGTCGACGATGCGCTCCGCGCGTGCCTCGAGGGCGACGCGCGGCTCGAGCAGATAGCTTGTATCGACACCCGGGCGCAGGACGATGCGCTCGTCGCGCGGGTCGACGAAGTGCACCGCGCCCGCCGGGAGGTAACCCGGGCGGTCGGGCGCCCCATCGGATGCGGTGATCATCAGCCAGCCGTCGCGGATCTCGCTGAGCCGTCCGACGACAACGTCGGATTCGGGTCCCAGACCTCGAAGCCCGCATGGCCCTCGCGCACGCGCCGGCGCCTGAACATGCCAGCACCCTCTGTCGGACGCGACGATCCGGTGCTGGCTACTTCCCGGGCTCGGCGGCGTGGAAACACATTCCCTGCCCGCGTGCGGATGACGGTGGCGTCAGCGTCGACCCGTCCTGGCGCCGGCTAACGACATCACGATGGCACATCGGACCGCCGGCGCGCGAGGGGCATCCGCCCGGACGGTGCCGCCAGCGACGTCGCGCCGCAGGACCGTCCGGTGTTCGCTCGCTGGGCCAAAACACAATAAAATTTACCGAATTTACGTCTTTAGTAAGTCAACAGTTATTGTCATGTATTGGCGCCGGCCCTATCGTCCTGCGACATTCCCGCCCCGGCCGACCGGGGCCGACCCCGAGAAGAAGGACAGGAATTGTCGATTCGCCTCACCCACCATCACCAACGCCGCCGAGCGCTCGTCGTGGCGATCGCCGGGTCCGCCGCCGCCATCGCCGCCGCCGGAACCGCCTTCGCTAGTGGCGGCACGCTCAACCTGGTGGCGTACTCCACCCCCCAGTCGGCCTACGGCGCGCTGGTCCCGTTGTGGCAGAAGACCCCCGGAGGCAAGGGATGGTCAGTCGCCCAGTCATACGGGCCGTCGGGCGACCAGAGCCGCAAGGTCGCCGCCGGGCTTCCCGCGGATGTCGTCAACTTCGCGACCGAACCTGACGTCACGCGGCTGGTGAATGCTGGACTGGTCAGCGCATCCTGGAATCGCGACGCGCATGGCGGTTTCGTGAGCGATTCGGTCGTCGTATTCATCGTTCGCAAGGGCAACCCGAAGCACATCCACAGCTGGTCGGACCTGATCAAGAAGGGCGTCTCCGTCGTGACCCCCAACCCGATCAGCAGCGGCGGCGCACGCTGGAACATTCTCGCCGCGTATGGCGCCCAGCTCGTACAGGGCAAGTCCACCTCACAGGCCGACGCGTATCTCAAGTCGCTGTTCAAGCACGTGCCTGTGCAGCCGGCAAGCGCCCGTGAGGCGCTCACCGATTTCCAGAACGGCGAGGGGGACGTCGTGCTGGATTACGAGAGTGAGCCTTCTTCGCCAAGACGCACGGGGTTCGCTGTCGTACGTGATTCCGCCGCAGACGATCCTCATCCAGACCCCGATCGCGGTCCTCAAGGGGTCCTCGCATCTCGCTGCGGCACAAAGCTTCGTGAACTTCCTGTGGTCGGTCAAGGCGCAGACCGTGTTCGCCCAGCATGGCTTCCGGCCCGTCATTGCGTCGGTGGCCAAGCAGTTCAGCAAGCAGTTTCCACATCCCTCGCACCAGTTCGCCATCGGTCTGTTCGGCGGCTGGACCGCCGCCAACAACGCGTTCTTCTCGCCGAGCGGCATCGTCGCCCAGGCAGAGAAGTAGCGTGGCCGCCGACCGGACCGGCCCGGCAGCCCGGGCTGGTCCGGTCGGCGGATGGGGGGCGGCTGGCGCCGCTGCGTGGGTGGTGCGCCCTCTCGCGCTGCGGCCCGTGGCGGTATCGTTGGGGGAGATCCGAGCGTCGGTGCGTCGACGCTGGGATGGACCCGCCAGGAAGGAACCGCCGTGGGTGCGGTGTTCGCGTTTCTTGCCGCGTACCTGGCAAGCGCGGTCGAGCTCGTCGAAGCGTTCACGATCGTGCTCGCGGTGGCGGTCGTGCGCGGTTGGCGGGGCCCGGCTCGTGGTGTGCTTGCCGGCCTTGCGGTGCTCGCCGCCGCCGTGGCTGTGCTCGGACCCGCGCTGCGACGCGTGCCGATCGATGACCTGCGGATCGTGGTCGGCACGGCGATCACGATCTTTGGGATTCATTGGCTGCGGAAGGCCATCCTGCGGGCCAGCGGGTACAAGGCGCTCCGCGATGAGCAGGCGGTGTTCCAGCGCGTTCAGGCGTCGGCGAAGGAGGAGGGGACCGCCGGCGCAGACTTCGACTGGTATGCCTTCACGATCGCCTTTAAGGCCGTCGTCCTCGAGGGCTTCGAGGTCGTGCTGATCGTCGTGAGCTTCGGCGGCGCCAGGGGCCACCTGGACGTCGCGGTGATCGCAGCCATCGCGGCCACCATCACGGTTCTTGGCATCGGCGCGATCGTCCGCGCGCCGCTGACGCGCGTGCCGGAGAACACCATCAAGTTCGGCGTCGGCGTCCTACTGACCAGCATCGGGACCTTTTGGGCCGCGGAGGGTCTCGGCCTCCAGTGGCCCGGATCCGAGGCGGCGCTGCTCGCAATCGCCGCGGTGGTCACCGGCATTTCCCTCTCGCTCGTCACCAGACTGCGCGCTCGCCGCGTGCTGGCGACGGAGCAGACCTCGGGCGGATAGCCGCCGTGCGTGCGGCGGCACGCTCCCGCGGTGGATCCCGCGTTACCCGTCGGCCCGTGCGCGCCCGTGCGGCATTCGTCGCGACGGCGGTGCGTCCCGGCCTGAGCACCGCCGCACCGCACGGGCAGGTGCAACCGGCACCCGAGGTGCATCCACGTGGGAGGATGGTGGATGACCCGGACGGTCGTACCCTCAACCTGATCCGACGCGAGGAGGCGAGCGGTGAGCGAGCCTGAGCAGGTGGCTGTGGGCCCAGTCGTTCAGCGCTACGAGCGGGAGTACCTGGAGATTCTGCGGAACTTCCAGGACCCGCGCCAGGAGTGGCGGCGCCTGTTCTCAGAGCTCTACGGCACCTTCCTATTGGTGATCGTTGCGGCGGGTGGCGGCATGATGAGCCAGGCCTTCCCCGACACGATCAGCCGCACGGCAGCGGTCGTCGCACCGGGCTTGATGGTCATGGGCATCATCATGTTCATGGGCAAGGTGTCCGGCGCGCACCTGAACCCGGCGGTGAGCATCGCGTTCTGGCTCCGCGGCGATTTCCCGTCGTGGCGCGTGCCGGGGTATATCGTCGTGCAATTGCTCGGAGCGACGCTCGCCGCGTTGTTCCTGCGCCAGGTGGTCAACGTCTCGGCCAAGTACGGCTCCAACTACCCGGCGCACTCGCTATTCGACTGGCGCCGCGTTCTGGATGGAGGCGCTGCTGACGCTGGGATTGGTGAGTGTCATCCTGGCACCGCCTCGGGCGCGCAGAACATCGGGATCTTCGGCGCGATCGGTGTCGGGGCGTACATCGCATTGGCCGGATTGTGGGGCAGCCCGATCTCCGGCGCGTCGATGAACCCTGCGCGCACGTTCGGCCCGGACCTGGTGGGCGGCGACTGGACTGGCTACTGGGTGTACGTTGCCGGACCGCTCGCGGGGGCGATCGTCGCGGTCGGCATCGCCTACGTGCTCCGGGGACCCGGCGGCGGCCGGTCGGGTTCGCTGGCCGCCCAAGGAGACCTGGCTCCGGAGATCAAGCACTCACAGGACGCGTGACCGGGCCCGAGGTTGCGGGGGGTCGCTCGATGCGGCCGGGATCTGCGCCCCGGCGCGCGCACGGGCTCCGTGCTGGCCGATGACACCTCCCAGGCCGACCGGCTGAACATGCGTCGGGGACCTGACGGCGACGACCTGGGACGGGTGGTGGTCGAGAAGCGCAAGTGGGATGGGACGGTGTCGGCCCGGTGGGTGGCGCGGCTGGTCGCGGGGCCGCCGACGGTCTGGTGCTGGCGCACCGACGTGGGGAGGATCCGGCAGCGGCCGCGGCTCGACGCCCTCGAGGTCACCCAGGAGGAGCTGTCATTGGCGGGCCAGGACTGGTGGGTTCTGACCGCGTTGCTGGGCGCTGACGGCCGCATCGAGCGCATGAAGGCCGACGCTGCCGCTCCAGTCACGTCGGAGCAGGACGCGCTGTTGTGGTTCTACGACCTGGACCTCGACCTGCAGATCGACGGTCATTGTGCGCGACGCAGATGTCCTGCAGCGGCGTGTCCGGGAGATGGGGTACCCCGACGAGGTGTGCCGCCGCGCGCGCCGCGCTCGACGGCGTGACGGCGCGCTATCGCGGGCGGCGGTGGCCGTTTGACGGGTCGCTGATGCAGTTCGGCGTCGGAGCGGGACCGACGACAGCGGCCTAGCCTGGGCTGCCCCGACGATGTTCCGACAGGTGGGTTCTGTCATGGGAGCATCTTGCCGGCCGGATCGATCAGGGCCTTCGGGACGCGCCCCTTGGTGATCCGACCGTCGTGGGTGCGGTCGCGGTTGTCGTAGGCAATGTAGGCCTTCAGATCCCGCCGCAGGGCGGTCGTCCCGCAGTCGACGAGCCCCGCATCGACCGCCGCTTGGGCGGCTGCGCCGGCGCCGCCCAGTCGTCTTCGAAGCTCGCCAGCAGCGCCGATACCACAGGGGGATCACGCACGTACTTGGAAATTGTCGTCGGGCGCGGTGAACCTCTGCCTCGAGCGTCGCCCGACCCGCGACGAAATTACCCTGAAGTGCCTCGGCGGTGCCGGCCAACAGGGCCGCGAGGGCCGGATGACCGGTTCCCCGCCGGGTCGCGCCCGGGCGTCCGAACGCGGGTCGGGGCCGGCGCAGCCGCGAAAACGGGATGGGCAGCGGACATCGGCGGATGTAAGGTGTTTCATCCCCCTGGGAGGATGCGTCTCGGGATCGTCCGGGGGTTCAATGAACCAACCGAGCTTCGCAACCCTGAGAGCACCGAGGACCGCGGCCGACACGAGCCGGTCGACGAGCAGCGCAGGTCCTCACCGCTTCGCGGGCCACCGAGAGGGGCACCCATGACCACAGCACCACGCGACGGCCGCCGACGGGGGCCTAAACTCACGGTCGAGCACCTGACGATCGCCGAGCGCAGTGCGGAGGGACGCACCGCGCGCGCCGAGGTACCGCGCTCCGCACACGCGGACTTCGCCCCGACGTTTGAGCGACCGGATCCGATCGCCTTGCTTGAGCGCCAAGCCGAGACCCGCGTGCCCGAGTTGGTGCCGATCCGCTACGGGCGAATGCTGGTCTCGCCCTTTACGTTCTACCGCGGGGCCGCCCTGATCATGGCGAGCGATCTTGCCACCACGCCCACCACCAGGCTGCGCGTGCAGCTGTGCGGTGACGCGCACCTGTCGAATTTCGGTGCCTTCGGGACACCGGAGCGCCGCCTGGTCTTCGACATCAACGATTTCGATGAGACCGCGCCCGGTCCGTTCGAGTGGGACATCAAGCGGCTGGCGGCGAGCTTCGAGGTCGCCGCGCGCGATCGGAACTTCAGCGCGGCCCAGCGCGATGCGGTCGTCCGCGAATGCGTGGCCGCCTACCGGACCGCGATGGCCGACTTCGCCGGACAGACCAACCTCGAGGTCTTCTACGCGAGCCTCGACATCGATCAGACGATCGCCAGGTATCAGGCGGCGGTGCCGAGAGCGCAGCTCAAGCGGACCGAGAAGAATATGGCCAAGGCCCGCACGCGCGACAGCATGAGTGCCCTCAGCAAGCTGACGCACGAGGTCGACGGCGAGCGGCGCATCACCCCGGACCCCCCGTTGGTGGTGCCGGCGACGGACCTGATGGATCCCGAGCGCGCAGCACAGTTCAGCGAGTGGGTCCATGCTCGGCTACGCGAATACCGGCGCACGCTCGACACCGATCGTCGCCGGCTGCTGGAGCGGTACCGGTTCGTCGAGCTGGCGCGCAAGGTCGTCGGGGTCGGGAGCGTCGGCACGCGCGCGTGGATCGCGCTGATGCTCGGGCGCGACGGCAACGATCCGCTGTTTCTGCAAATGAAGGAAGCCGAGTCATCGGTGCTTGAGGAGTTCTGCGGGCGCAGCGACTACACCAACCATGGTCACCGCGTCGTTGCGGGTCAGCGGCTCATGCAAGCCGCCGGCGACGTGTTCCTCGGCTGGATCCATGTGACCGACGGTCTCGATGGGCGCGAGCGCGACTTCTACGTCCGTCAGCTGCGCGACTGGAAGGGCTCGGCCGAGATCGAGACGATGGTGCCCGAGGCCTTGACGATCTACGCCCGCCTGTGCGGCTGGACCCTTGCCCGCGCGCACGCGCGCTCGGGAGATCCGGTCGCCATCGCGGCCTACCTGGGCAAGAGCGATGTCTTTGATCGCGCGATCGCGGCGTTCTCGGCGAGCTATGCCGATCAGAACGAGCGGGACTACGATGCGCTCCAGCAGGCGGTCGCGAGCGGACGGATCGTGGCAGAGACCGGCTTGTAGCCGGCAGCTCAGGCCTCGGCCGATGCCCGCAGGTCGCGCCGCCTCGCCTCCGGTCTGCGGATCACGACGGGCGGGTGTCCGGGTGACCCGCGCGGGTCATCGGATTCGCGGCGGCCGTCGGAACAGCGGGTCCAGGCGCCCGCTGCGCGGATCCGCCGCCGCCCCGAGCAGCGGCAGGGCAAGCGCCCGCTCGATCGTCGCGAGAACGCCATAGTGGTCGATCGTCGCGCTCGAGCGTGACCCCGCGATCACGTCGGGACCCGCGACGACCGTCGCGATATGGCCGCCGTGGGCCACGCCGCCGCAGCATCCCCGGTTGGTGCTGCCTTCATCCCAGGTGACGACCAGGAATCCGTGGGGGCCGATCTCCCGCAGCAGCGATGGCACGGTGCGGGCGAGGAAGCGATCGCCCAAGGCGATGCCGCAGTCGTGCGTGTCATCGCAGAGATTCGGCGTGATCCAGGCGTACGTTGGCAGCCGACCCGCGCGCAGGTCGGCGGTGAGGGCGCCGAAGCCGACGAGATTCCTGCAGCGCGCCGGATTGTCGGCGATGTCCCGGTAGTAGATGAACGGGTTGTGCTTGCGTGCGTAGCCGCCGCTCCCGGCCCCGGCAAAGCACCGCCCGGGGTAGCCCTCGAGGTAGGCCCTCCAGGGGATGCCGGCGCTCGTTAGCTGGTCCACGATGTTCGGGGCACGGACGCTGCAGTTCGTGCAGTCGCTACGGATGCCGTGCGTCGAACCGCTCGTGAGCGCGAGATAGTTCGGCAGTGAGGGATGCCCGACGGCGAAGCTCTGGGTCGCAACCCCGTAATGCCGCGCGAGCGCGTTGAGATAGGGCGACTCGGCGTTGCCCAGCACGTCGCCGCTTTCCTTGTTCTCCATCACGATCACGACGATGTGCGAGCCCGAGGAGGCCCGTAGGGCCGTCGCGGCACCGGTCGCCCACCGGCCGCCGGCCGTTGCGACGCCGAGCCCGACGACGACGAGCATCAGCACCACGGCCGCGCGCGTCATTACTCGCTCAGGCGCGCGCCTTGTCCGCGCGACGATCCACCGGACGCCCATCGAAGTGACTTTGGCACAAACTCGCCGCGACCGCGGCCGTGAGCCCAACGGTGGGATCGGGCCCGCCGCGCGGCCGTCGCGCCCATCCGGCGACGCCCGCGTCGCTGACCGAGGGCTCCGAGGCGGTACCCTATGTGCGCCTCGGAAACCGACGCGGACGTGGGAATGCCGTATGCCCGACTGCAGGAGGTGCCGGTCCAGGCGATGGACATCGCGCGTCTGGCACCGCTGATCGGCGACGAACGAATGGCGCGGTTGGAGGAGGTCGCCGAGTCCGCGCAAGCGGCGCTCGCCGGGCGAACCCTGCTCAACATCAACTCGGCGGCCGCGGGCGGCGGGGTCGCGGAGATGCTGGTCTCGCTCCTCGCGTACGTGCGCGGTGCCGGCGTCGATGCGCGGTGGGTTGTGATCCAGGGAGACCACGCCTTCTTCGAGATCACCAAGCGACTGCACAACGGGCTCTACGGCGGACCCGGCGACGGTGGACCCCTCGGCGAGCGGGAGCGTCGTCACTACGAACGCGTGCTGCACGAGAATGCCACTGAGGCACTGGCGCTTGTGCGGCCGGGGGACGTCGTCTTGCTCCATGATCCCCAGCCGGCGGGCCTCGCGCCCGCGCTCACCGCGGCTGGTGCGCGCGTCATGTGGAGATGCCATGTTGGGTCCGACACGCCGAACGAATGGACCGCGCGCGCCTGGGACTTCCTGCGTCGATATCTCGACGGGGTCGAGACCTACATCGTGTCCCGGGCGGCATTCGCACCGCCGTGGGCGGAGGATGGGCAAGTGGTGACGATCCCGCCCTCGATCGATCCCTTCGCCCCCAAGAACCAACCGATGTCACGGCGTGCCGTGCGCCTGACCTTGGGGTACGTCGGGCTCCTTGGCGACGGCGGGCGGCCACCGGACGTACCGTTCTCGCGTCGCGACGGGTCGCCCGGCCGGATCAACCGGCACGCGGACATCCTTCAGACCGGGCCACCACCCCCGCCAAATGCCCCGCTGGTGATCCAGGTGTCGCGCTGGGACCGCCTTAAGGACATGGAGGGCGTGATGACGGGCTTCGCCGAGTATGTCGACCCGGAGCTCAACGCTCACCTGGTGCTCGCCGGCCCGATCGTGACGGGGGTGGCCGACGACCCTGGGGCGCACGAGGTGCTCGAGGCCTGCATCGTCCGGTGGCGTGCGGCTGCCCCACTCCGAGCGCAGCCGTGTGCACCTCGCGTGCTTGCCCATGGCCGATCCGGATGAGCAAGCGTCGATTGTCAACGCGCTCCAGCGGCACGCGAGTGTCGTCGTGCAGAAGAGTCTCGCCGAGGGGTTCGGCCTCACCGTCACGGAGGCGATGTGGAAAGCACGGCCCATCGTCGCGAGTGCGGTCGGCGGCATCGTCGACCAGCTCACCGACGGCGAGAACGGCCTGCTGCTGGATGACCCGAGTGACCTCGTGGGTTTCGGGCGTGCGGTGTCGTCATTGCTCAGGGACCGCGGCGAAGCCGAGCGACTCGGTCGGCGCGCGCAGGCGCGGGTCGTCGACGAATACCTTGGGGACCGGCACCTGGTGCAGTACGGGCAGCTCTTCGCGGGACAGCCGGCGCGCTGACAAGGGGCACCATGGCCGCACGTTGCTGCGGCCGCTCCGAGCGCAAAGAGGTCATTTCCGGTCCGCGCGAGCACCGACCGCGAGCACCCGCCGGATCGCCGGAAGGACGCCGGGCGTCCTGATGCAGAGCGGAATGTGCTTCTGGCGATCCTCGCACAAGGGCCATTCGACAATCCAGATGCCGTCGTCGCAGAAGTCGCAGGCACGCAGGTCGTTGGCCAATGCGCTTGCGGGTGCGCGAGCGTCGGCCTCAGAGCCGATCACGAACTCCGACTCTGCAATTAGCTTTGGATCATCGTGTATCCAGGAACCGAGACCACGGCGACTCTGACCGTCACGACGAAGCAGGCGAGCGCGTGCTGCTCTCGGAGTGTAGGCGTTACGACTCCCGCAGTACGTAGCCGACGCCATAGACCGTATGGAGTAGTCGACCGGCTCCATCACTTTCAGTCTTGCGTCGGAGCCTACTGACATGAACGGTAAGCGAGTTTGAAGCCAGACTGGGTTCCGTGCCCCACGTCTGCTCGATGATCATCTCTCGAGGAATCACGCGACCGGGATTTCGCATGAGCAGCTTCAAGATACGGAACTCGATCACGGTCAGCTCCACCAATCGCCCGCGCCGCCACACCTGAACGCTGACAGGGTCCAAGACCAAGTCCGCGAATTGGAGCATACCCACGCGCCCTTCGAGGTCGGCCCGGCGAATGAGAGCGCGAATGCGCATCACCAGCTCGTCGAGGGCAAAGGGTCTGACGAGGTAATCGTCTGCCCCGACGGCAAGACCTCGAACGCGGTCCTGTACCCCGTCGCGCACGGTCAGTATGAGGATTGGCGTTTGATCCCCTCCATCTCGGAGCCGCCGGCACACCTCGAGTCCGTCGATGTCGGGCAAGTGGACGTCCATCACGATGGCGTCGTACATTCGACGACGAACAGACTCCAATGCCTGCGTGCCGCACTCGGCAGTCGATATTTCGAGGCCCCTGATCGTGAGAGTGCGCTCAAGGGCCTCGAGCATATGAGAGTCGTTGTCGACCAGAAGGACTCGTTCGCGCGGCGTCACGCGGCGATCTCACGCGTCGGCGACGTACCGCACCAGATCCCGATCGGCGCACCGGCCGGTCTGCTTGCCACGGGCAATCGGAGTGCGTCCGTCAAGGCTATCCTGACCCCCCCGGCGCACCCTGTGCCCCCCCGGCGCGCCCTGTGGCCCCCCCGCCGGCATGAGACTCCGACACGCCGCGAATGCGGCGGTCAGCGACGAGCTGATCTGGCCCGACTGTGAGGGCGGCGAATTCCCGGGCGACGTGGGTATCGTGACCCCGTGATCGCGGAGACATTGGGTGAACTTCGCCATCTGGCCCGAAGATAGGCCGGAGCCGCCCGCCGACGGCCCTGACGGGTTGGAAGTCACGGATCCGCTACTCCCACACGCCGCAAGCACAACGCACATCGCGCTGACGATGCATGCACCCACAGCCTTGGAAACCCAAGTCGTGCTGGGTTGGCTTGCGCGGCACTGGGCGTGTGGACGTCGCCATGATTCCGACTCTGGTGAGCGGCCTGAGGACTTGCGCCCGCGCGCTGTCGAGGCCAATCGATAGCGCGCTGATCGAGGGGACACTGGCTCGAGACCAAGAGCCGCCAGTAGCCTCCGACCCGTACGCCGCCGCAACTTCTTAAACACGTCGCTCGCGTAGAGCACGCCATCTCCTTGTGTCGCGTAGTCAGGGGCGATCGTCCACGTCGAAAGACTTCCGAGGACACGGGTTCGACGCCGCCTGACAACGCACGCTGGATCCTTGGGCGGGAGGAAACTGGCGTCGCATATGAAGAGGCTGAAGACCCTGTTAAGGCAGAGCGAAGCCGGTCTGAGGGCTCGGCCGAGCCCTCAGACCGCGACTGCGCGCGGTTTCAGCCCTACCGCCAAGCCGAATCGGCGAACACCCGCCGCCATCGCCCAGGAGCCTGCTCGCCGAGTTGGCTGGGCCACGTCAAACGTTCGCCAATTCTTCAGCGCGTTCACAGGAAACCATCCTACGGTCGCCACCAGATCGGCCTCAATCGGAAACCCAACCCCGGAGTTGAGATGTTTTTTCTCTATTTGCGCCGCGAGCTTCAGCGACGCAGCAAGCAGGCGATCGTGATCGCGTTGGGGCTCGCGATCGGCATTGGCCTCGTGATCACTGTGTCGGATGCAACAGCGGGCGTGAAGACCGCGCAGACGAGTGTGCTGCATAATCTCTATGGCGTCGGCACGGATATCACGGTGACCAAGTCCGTCACGCCTGGAAGCGGCGGCGGCCTCCGGCTCGGTGGATTCGGCTCAGGGAGCGGCAGCGGCACGCGGCAGATCTCGCGCAACACGCTGCGGCCGACGCCGGGCCAGACGACCCTCCCCGCCTCCGATGTTGCCAAGGTTGCTGCCCTCCCGCACGCGTCTGCAGCCGTCGGCGCGCTTCAGCTCAGCGACATCTCGTTCTCCGGAACCATCCCGAGCGCGCCGAGCGGTGGCGGTTTTGGCGGCGGGGGGACCTCATCGGGTTCGAGCCCCTCGTTTAACGTCAACTCGTTCAGCGTCGATGGACTGCAGATATCGCAGTCGGCCGTCGGGCCACTGACTCCGTCTCAGATCACGAGTGGTCGGTACTTCGCCGCGACCGAGAACACGGCAGATGTCGCAATTGTGAGTTCCTCGTACGCGAGCCAGAACAAACTCACCGTCGGCTCGAAGATCAACGTCGCAGGGACGAGCATGTCGGTGATTGGCATCGGTCAGGTGTCGGCAAACTTAGCCGACGTCTACATCCCGCTGGGGACGGCCCAGTCGCTGGCGAGTCTCTCAGGTGATGTCACAACGATCTTCGTTAGCGCCACGAGTGCGTCTGACGTCTCATCGCTGGCCTCCTCGATCCAGACGGCGATACCAGGCTCAACCGTCTCAACCTCGGCGACCCTCGCCAATGAGGTTTCCGGCTCGCTGTCGAGCGTATCCAAGCTCGCCACGAGTCTTGGGACGTGGCTATCGGTCGCCGCGCTTGCCGTCGCATTCCTGATTTCTGGGTTGCTCATGATGGCCGCCGTCTCGCGCCGCGTGCGAGAGTTCGGCACGCTCAAGGCGGTCGGATGGCGGACGCGGCGCGTGGTCGGACAGGTCATGGGCGAAGGTGTCGCCATCGGTCTGATCGGCGGCGTCGCTGGCATCGCGCTGGGGGTAATCGGCTCCGCGGTGATCTCAGCAATCGCGCCGAGCCTGAGTGCGACGATCGGACCGTCGTTTGCTAGCGGAGGGGGCGGAGGATTCGCCTTCGGAGGCGGCGGCCGCACCGCCGCGGCACTGACACATTCGGTCGCGGTTGGACTGGACGCTCCCCTCCAAGGCGGCACGGTGGCGCTCGCGGTCATCTTGGCCATCACCGGCGGCCTGATTGCCGGAGCCTTCGGCTCATGGCGCGCAGCACGCCTGCGCCCCGCCGCGGCACTGAGGAGGGTTGAATAACGATGGACGCGACCAACGCTCATATTCCCGGCCTCGATACACGAGAGGATCACAAGCCGATGTTTGCGCTTACTGGCGTCCGCAAGTACTTCACCAAGAACGGCGAGACGATCCGCGCGCTCGACGGGGTTGATCTCGAGATCGACGAAGGTGAATTCCTGGCAATTCAGGGACCCACCGGACAAGGCAAGTCCACGCTGCTCTCACTGCTCGGGTGCCTTGATCGGCCGACCGATGGCCGCGTCGTGTTCGAAGGTGAGGACCTCGCATCGCTCGGCGAGAACGAGTTGGCCGATCTTCGTGCGCGCGCCTTCGGGATCGTGTTCCAATCGTTCAACCTGATCCCGACTCTGACCGCCCAAGAGAATGTGGAGGTCGCACTGGTCCCGCTCGGGATCTCGGCGCAGGAACGTCGGGATCGTGCGCAACAAGCGCTTGCGGAGCTCGGGCTTGCGGATCGATGCGGGCACCTGCCGTCAGAGCTCTCTGGCGGCCAGCAGCAGCGCGTCGGCATCGCGCGGGCGCTGGTCAAGAACCCAAAGGTGCTCCTGGCCGATGAGCCCACTGGCAACCTCGACGAACATACGCGCGATGAGATCGTTGGCACACTCGAAGGTCTCTGGCAAGACCGCGGTCTGACACTCGTGGTCGTCACCCACGACAGCAACGTTGCCGAGCGAGCTCAGCGAATCGCGATCATTACCGGCGGCCGGGTGAGCTTCGCTGCAGCCGAGGCCTAGAGCTCGTGTGGGGGCGACCGGCTTATCGGCGCCCTCACCCGCCCCCTTCGTCCCCTAGAACTCGTCAACGATGCCGATCGCCGGCGGCCACTGTGAGCGACAAGGAACGCATCGCGGACGGCAACCGCGCGCGATCCACAATCGGGTGAGTCCGCACGCGTGCCGGTCAAAAGCAGCCCCGCGTAGTAGAGGCAGTCGAGCGCCACGCCAAGACGATCCCCGCCGAAGCGGTCGCCGACGTGCAGCAGCTGGTCCTAGACGAACTCGACTTCATGGCTCGCTATCTGCATGAGGTGATCGAGCAGGACCACTTCCGGATCACCAACGGCGGCCGAGTGGTCATGCACGACGGCGAACCGGTGAGCGATCACGGTCCTGCCATGCAGGCGATCAACGCCAACCTCCGCATCATCCAGGAGCGGGCAAAGATTCTCGGCCTGTACGCGCCGCCGATGCGGCGTGTGGATGTCATTACGCAGGACGTGCTGGACGAGGCCATCGCTCAACTCGAACGCGACATAGCCGATCTGGAGCGCGCGAAGCGGCAGGACTCAGGGCGAGCGTCACGCCACCGACGACCAACGCAAGTAGACGCCGTCTCACACTGCACCTCCAGCCGCCCAGAGGGAATCCCGGAGCGGGAACGCTCCGTAGAGCGTAGCCTGCGGTCCGCGATCCCCGCGCACCAACCACGGAACGGCGCGGAAGCCCCCGGCGGCACCCCTCGTGGTCAGCTCCCGATGAGCGCGCCCCAACTGAGCCAGTCGCCTCAGCGAGTGACCTTGACCAGGACGCTCGCTGTGTTGTTGCGGGCATTCGGATCGGGCGTGCTCGATCGCGCGGTCGCCACGACGGTCCGTCTCCCAAGGGAGCCCTCAGACACCGTGAACGCGCACCAGGGATAGTAGTAGTCGGCGTTCAGCGTGCCGATCGAGCAGGCGTGCGCCTTCCCGTTGGCGACGAGCCGGACGCTGACCCCAGATGCGTTCGCCGGACCCCAGTTGGTCACGGTCACCCGGCAGGTGAAGCGTCGTCCTCGATGAGCGGTCTTCGGACAGGTGAGCTTGGTCGCCGAGTCGGCACGCGGTGGTGGTGGCGGTGGCTGTGGTGCCTGAATCGAGAAGGTCTCCACCGGCCCCCAGACCACGTCGGGAGCCGTTGATGTGCCTGGAGTGGCGATCTGGAAGTCGTACGTACCAGGGACCGTGAAGACATCGATAGTTGGTGTTGGGTATGCCCAAAGGCCGCCAAGTGCTGTTGGCGCTTGCGACGATGCTTGCGCTGCCGCCAGTTGCACGTCCGACCAATTCAACTGAGCAGCCAAACCGCAGTTGGGGGGTGGGTAAGCCGCGCAGGTGTAGATATCGCCCGCGCCACGTATCAGTCCAACTTGCCCGTCAAAACCGGAGAAGAGAGGGGATGAGGTCGGCCCCCAGACCACGGCCAAGCCACCGGAATTGAACGTGACAGCCCCAGGCGGGTAGGTGGCACCTGGCGTCGGATCGGCGCTCGCCAACCCAGCGCCGAAAGCCAGCAGCGCGATCAGGCAAGCCAGGAGAGTCCGAAGCCTCACGGACGACGACAACGCAGACGCGCCTTCCCTCAAAGACTTCCGCCATCATAGCCGTGGGGTCTGGCCGCTACGAACCGTGCAAGCCGGCGCGCGGCGTGGCCATTTCGTCGCGGACGCTTGCAAGAGCAAGGCGCTCGTGAGTATCGGTCCGCGGGTTCCAGCGGTCAGAACATCCCGTTCGCGTTGGCACGGGGGACGTCGGGCATGAGCCACGGGGCGGCGTTGGTCGCGCTGCCGACCAGCTGGAGGGCGTCCCAGTGCTCGATCGCCATCCCGTCGGCGTCCATCTTGTAGATATCGACGCCTGCGAGCCCCTGGTCGTCGGGGTCGTCGTCGAACAGGCCGAGGAAGTTCACGTGCGCCCAGACGTAGTCGTCGACGGCGATGATGCGGTGGACCACGATCCGGGGACGAGCGCGCTCCTTGGCGACCTGTCCGAAGAACCCTCCGAGCGCGTCGGGGCCGTCAGGGATGAGCGGGTTGTGCTGGATATAGGCGGGGCTGACGTACTTCGCGGTGGCCTCCTCGGGCTTTTTCTGGTTGATCATCAGGTCATAGAAGGCAAGGATGTCGTCCTTGTTGCGGACGGCGCGGGCGTCGTTTGTGTCGACGAGTTCGATCATCGCGCGTGACTCCTCTGGTTGGCCGGAACGGTGGTGGTTCAGTCCGGTGACGTGACGCTAGACCGGTTCGTAGATACGCGCCAGGCGCTGTCACGCCGTGTCGCGGTCGTGTCCCAGTCACACACGCTCTCAGTCGGCTTCGAGCGGTCTTGAGCGGACGTCTTAACACAGCGCGGGACTGACCCAAGAACGACGAGAACCCGTCTCGTCAGCGGGTTCTCAAATGGTGGCGACGGGGGGAGTCGCACCCCCGGGGGCTTTCACCCAACGGGTGTTGAGACTGTCGCGTTTGCCGCCTCGGGACACTGGCCTTGCATGTGGACACACCTGTCAACCACGCCCTCAGGCGAATGTCTTCGGAGCGGGGTAGTACGAAGTCTGCGCACCACTCATCGAGGGGGGCGAACGGACGAGCGTACGCGTCGTCTGCCCGCTCGTGAGACCGACTGCGCTTGGGGCCGAGCTGGCGGCCGGCCTCGGGCGGGGTGATGTCACGCCGGGGGAGTCTCCCGCATGGTCTCCCGCATGGTCCGAGACCTTCCCGCATGGTGGTCGGACCGATTCAGACCGATCAGGCGCGGTCCGCGGTTCGGCTCTCTGGCACAGAAAAACCCCGCACTTCACGGGGCTTTTCCGGACGCGCCAGACAGGATTCGAACCTGTGACCTTCGGTTTCGTAGACCGACGCTCTATCCGACTGAGCTACTGGCGCACAGGCCTCTGGGCGAGGCCGGACGCGCAGAATACCAGGCCATGGGACCCTGCCCGCGTGCGGTGCCCGCAACGCGACATGCGCCGCGGGACGTGCACTACGGAGAGGGCGGGATTCGAACCCGCGATCGAGGTTGACCCCCGATAACCGCTTAGCAGGCGGCTGCCTTCAGCCTCTCGGCCACCTCTCCATCGAACGCGCGTAATCGTAGCGGGCCGAACGGCCCGAGGTCAGCGACGCGCGGGCGCAGCGCGGCGTCTCAGGCACGTCGTGCCCGGCGGGTGGCGTCGGCCAGGCGCGCCGCAAGCGCGGCATCGAGCGCGTCCGCATCCAACCGCCAGGTCCAGTTGCCGTCCTCGCTCCCCGGGCGGTTCATCCGCGCTTCGCCGCCGAGCCCGAGGACGTCCTGCATCGGGATAACCGCGAGGCGCGCCCGGGATTCCAGCGCCAGTCGCACCATCCTCCAGTACGGCGCCGGGTCGTCGATGCGCCGCGCTGCGGCCTGGCGGTCGGCGTCGGCGCGCTCGGCGCGCGTCGCGACCTCATCCCACCACTCGGCGATCGTCGGTGTGTCGTGGGTCCCGGTATAGGCGACCGCGTTGACCGGATGGTTGTCGAGGGCATACGGGTTGGTCGGCCCCCGGGCGAAGGCCCAGATCAACACGACCATTCCGGGAAACCCAAGCTCTTCCCGCAGCCGGACGACCGCCGGCGTGATGCGGCCGAGGTCCTCGGCGATCACCGGCAGCGGGCCGAGTGCCGCCTGTAGCGCATCGAACAGGTCCTGACCCGGCCCGCGGTGCCAGTGCCCGGCGCGTGCGGTCGTGGCTCGCGCCGGGATCTCCCATCCGGAGACGAACCCGCGGAAGTGATCGATGCGGACTAGGTCGAACAGGCCGCAGGCGCGGCGCATGCGCGCGATCCACCATGCATACCCGTCGCGCCGCATGGCCTTCCAGTCGTAGACCGGGTTGCCCCAGAGTTGGCCGTCCGCGCTCATCCGGTCCGGCGGGGCCCCGGCGACCAGGCCCTCCCGGAAGAGCTCCGGGTGCTGGGCGTGGTCGGCGCTCTTGGGCGCGACATAGATCGGCAGGTCGCCGATGAGCCGTATCCCGCGGCCTGCCGCGTATGCGCGCAGCTCGGCCCATTCGCGCGCGAAGCGGACCTGGTCGCCAAGCGCATCGGGCCCGGCGAACTCCTCCCAGCCCGGGGCCCAGTCGGCGTGGTCGCCGCGGAACCGGTCGATCTCCCGCCGAGTGACGCGCGCATCGGGATCCGCCAGCAGGCCGCCCCAGGCGGCGAATGCCGACGGGCTCGAGTACGGCGATCCGTGCTCGTCGGGCGGGGTGATCGGCAGCACCTGCCACCACGATTGGCCCGCCGCTTGCAGCCAATCCACAAAGGAGTACGCGTGGCGCCCGAGCCGCCCACCAGGGAGCGAGGTCACGTGCAGCAGCACGCCCGACGCGCGGACGTCGGCCACCTATGCGCCGGCGTCGGAGCCCGGCACGAACACGAGTGCCCCGAGCGGCGGCACGCTCACCACCAGTGAATGCGGGCGTCCGTGGCTTGGCACCGGCACGGTGGCGATTGCACCGAGGTTGCCGTGCCCGCTGCCCCCGTACACCGTTGCATCCGAGTTGAACCGCTCGTCCCAGCGCCCCGGATAGTCAACGCCGATGCGATGCTGGGTCCAGGGAACGGGCGTGAAGTTGATGACCACCAGCGCCATCTCGCCCGCCGGGCCACGGCGCAGGTAGGCGATGATGCTCTGCTCGGCGTTGTAGGCCTCGACCCACTCGAAGCCCCCGGGATCGCAATCGCGGGTGTGCAGGGCCGGCAGCTCGCGGTACAGATGGGCGAGATCGGCGACACAGCGTTCCAGCCCGCCGTGCAGCGGGTCGCCGCGCAGGTGCCAGTCGAGACTGCGCTCGTGGTGCCACTCCCGCCACTGACCGAACTCGTCGCCCATGAACAGGAGCTTCTTGCCGGGCAGGGTGAACTGGTACGCATACAGCGCACGCAGGTTCGCGCACTTCTGCCAGGCGTCGCCGGGCATGCCGT
This sequence comes from uncultured Thermoleophilia bacterium, assembly GCA_963768285.1. Classification (GTDB taxonomy): domain Bacteria; phylum Actinomycetota; class Thermoleophilia; order Miltoncostaeales; family Miltoncostaeaceae; genus CAITWD01. The sequence continues at coordinate 89,512 of CAVYHI010000017.1, read as the reverse complement.
CGATCAGCGAGCCCTTGCCATGCACGACCTCGTCATGCGAGAGCGGCAGCACGAAGTTCTCGTTGAAGGCGTAGATCGCCCGGAAGGTGAGCTCGCCGTGGTGGTGGCGGCGGTGGACCGGGTCGCGATGCATGTACTGGAGCGTGTCGTGCATCCAGCCCATGTCCCACTTGTAGCCGAACCCCAGTCCACCCAGATACGTGGGCCGCGAGACCATCGGCCAGGCCGTCGACTCCTCGGCGTAGGTCTGCACGTCGGGATGCAGCCGGTAGACGTCCTCGTTGAACTCGCGCAGGAAGCTGATCGCCTCGAGATTCTCGCGGCCCCCGAACACGTTTGGGATCCAGTCGTCGCCCTCGCGCGAGTAGTCGCGGTAGAGCATCGACGCGACGGCGTCGACGCGCAGGCCGTCCACGTGGTAGCGCTCGAGCCAGAACAGCGCCGAGGACAGCAGGAAGCTGCGCACCTCGTGGCGGCCGAAGTTGAAGATCAGCGACCCCCAGTCGGGGTGCTGCCCCTCGCGGGGGTCGGCATGCTCGAAGAGGTGGGTGCCGTCGAAGTATCCGAGCCCGTGCTCGTCGGAGGGAAAGTGCGCCGGCACCCAGTCCAGGATCACGCCGATCCCGGCCTGGTGGAGCATGTCGACCATCGCCATGAAGTCCTGCGGGGTGCCGTAGCGCGAGGTCGGCGCGAAGTAGCCGGTGGTCTGATAGCCCCACGAGCCGTAGAACGGGTGCTCGGTCACCGGCAGCAGTTCGACGTGCGTGAACCCCAGCCGCTGCACGTGCTCGACCAGCAGCGGTGCGATTTCCCGATAGCCCAGCGGACGGTTGCCCTCGCCGGGCACGCGGCGCCACGACCCCAGATGGACCTCGTAGATCGCGACCGGTGCGTCGAGCGCGCTGTGTGCACGGCGCGTCGCCATCCAGTCGGCGTCACCCCAGTCGTAGGCGAGGTCCCAGACGATCGATGCCGTCCGCGGCGGGGTTTCGGACCACAGCGCGACCGGGTCGGCCTTCTCGACCGAGTAGCCGTTGTGCTGGCTTGCGATGTGGAACTTGTAGGCGGCCCCGGGTCCCATTCCCGAGATCGCGCCCTCCCAGATCCCCGACGAGCCGCGGGGCGCGAGCCGGTCGGCGCCCGGGGTCCAACCGTTGCCGTCGGCCAGCACGCTGACCTCGCGTGCGTTGGGGGCCCACACGGCAAAACGCGTGGCCTCCCGCCCGGGCACCTGATGGGCGCCGAGCATTTCGGCCACCCGCAGGTGCCGGCCCTCGGCGAACAGATACAGGTCCGCGTCCGAGATGGGCGATCGCCAGGCCGCCGCGTCGAGGTTCTGGTCGGGCCCGCGCGCGCTCATCGCCGACCGAGGATGTCGAGGACGCCGTGCAGCGGCACGCCGGCCCAGTCGGGGCGGTTTGCCATCTCGTACCCAAGCTCGTAGATCGCCTTCTCGAGCATGAAGATCTCCAGGAGCGTTGCGGTGTCCTCGGGCAGCGGCGGCAGGTGGCTGGCCCCGTCAGAGGTCGCAAGGTAGCTGCGGATGAAGCTTGCCGCCACCCACGAATACCAACATTGTCCCCAGGTCTCGAGGATCTCACGCGCATCGCCGGCTGCATCGGCCAGGCCGCGCTCGATCGCATCCCGGATCGCGACGTGGCGGGCGTAGTCGAATGAGCGCAGCATCCCGGCGACGTCGCGCATCGGCGAGCGTTTGGTGCGCCGGTCGGCCAGCGAGCGCATCGGCTCGCCCTCGAAGTCGATGATCACGAAGTCCGGTCCCGAGTGGAGCACCTGGCCCAGGTGCATGTCGCCGTGGTAGCGAGTGCGCATGCCGGGCTTCTTGATGTCCGTGACGGCCCGCAGGCGGGCGGTGATCTCGCTCTGGCGCTCGAGCAGTTCCTCCGCGTTGGCCCGGTCCTCGGGGGGCAGGATCGCCAGATGCCGCCGCACGAGCCCCAGCGTGCGCCGCTCGAGGGTGCGCATCGATTGGTAGCTCGAGCGCAGGTACAGCGTTGTCGTCGGCTCCGGCGCGAAGCTCGGGTCCGGCGAGTGGTTGCCGAGTGCCAGGTGCAGCTCGGCGACCCGCTGGCCCAGGAGCTCCGCGGTGCGCAGCGAGCCCTCGGCCACCTCGTGGGCGATGCGCGGTAGCTCGAACTCGGCCAGCACGATCGGGGCGGTGTGCGGGTCCCAGGCGGGGTCCTCGGGGCTGTCTTCGCTCGCGAGGGCCCGCTCGTACAGGCGTCCGAGCTCGTCGCGCGTGTACGACCACGCGTCCCCCTCGTTGGGGACGACCTCGTGGAGGATGGCCAGCGTGCGCGACTCGCCGCGCGGCGGCGCGTACTCGAGTGAGCCGAGCACCATCGGCGCGTAGGCGAACCCGGCCGCGTTGAGATGCAGGCCCAGCTCGAGGTCGGGGTTCGTCCCCTCCTCCGCACGGCGGAAGACCTTCAGGATGATCTGGTGGCCGAAGACGACTGACGTGTTCGTCTGCTCAGCGCGGAACAGGTCCGGCTCGAGCGGCCCCTCGGCGGCCCGCAGGATCGACCGCATGGCCGGAGTGGGCCGGCTGACCAGGGCCCCGTTGCGCCCGGTCGCCCGGCGGCGCTGGGCGGTCTCGAGCAGCAGCTCGCAGAACTCCCGGTCGTGCAGGCCGTCGACGGCCAGCCCGACCCGCTCGCCGACCTGCAGCTGTGCGACCACGGCGTTGGGCGCATCCTGGGAGATCCGCTCGGCGGCCTCGTGCTCGGCGAACGCCAGCGGGACGACGTACGTCTCCGGCTCGCCCTCCAGGTAGCTCACCTCGACCAGGACGATGACCGCCAGGCTGGCGCTCCCGGGACCGACCGGCAGGATGTCGGTGATCCGCACCCGTGCGACCCGTCGCGCCTTGCCGGCGAACCAGCGCTGGAGCGGCAGGAATGCGGCGATGGCGGCCTCCAGGCGCGGGCGCGCCTCGGCGGCCAAGAGCGCGTCTGGGCGCTCGGCGAGGCGGATCCGCGGGGCCTCGGGCCGGTGTTCGGTCAACTCCCGTCGTGCCGGCTCCTCGAGGCGCAGCCAGTAGAAGTCGTGCGGGCCGAGGGTGAGCAGGTACGGCAGCTCGCCGATGTGCGGGAACGTGGACTGGCCGAACAGCTCCCGCGGGGCCGAGCCCGCGCCACCGCGAGAGATCGAGCTCGACATGCTGGGCGAAGCGCGACAGGTTTGCCACGACCAGGATCTGCTCGTCCTCGTCGGCGCGCACGAACGCCAGCACCCGGTGGTTCTCGGGGGCGAGGAACTCGATCCCGCCGCGGCCGAAGACCCGGTGGCGCCGCCGCAGCGCGATCGTGCGGCGCATCCACCACAGCAGCGACTCGGGGTTCGGCCGCTGCGTCTCGACGTTGACCGTCTCGTAGTGGTACTCGGGATCGATGATCACCGGCAGGTACAGCTGCTGCGGGTTGGCCGCCGAAAAGCCGGCGTTGCGGTCCGGGGCTCCACTGCATCGGGGTGCGCACGCCGTCGCGGTCGCCCAGATAGACGTTGTCGCCCATGCCGATCTCGTCGCCGTAGTAGATGACCGGCGTGCCCGGCAGCGACAACAGCAGGCCGTTGATCAGCTCGATCTTGCGCGCGGTCGTTGCCCAGCAGCGGCGCCAGCCGGCGGCGGATGCCGAGGTTGATGCGCGCGCGCGGGTCGTTGGCGTACACGCGGTACATGTAGTCGCGCTCCTCGTCGGTGACCATCTCGAGCGTGAGCTCGTCGTGGTTGCGCAGGAACAGCGCCCACTGGCAGTTGTCCGGGATCGCCGGGGTCTGCTGCAGGATGTCGACGATCGGGAAGCGGTCCTCCATCTGCAGCGCCATGAACAGGCGCGGCATGAGGGGGAAGTGGAACGCCATGTGGCACTCGTCGCCGTCGCCGAAGTAGGCCGCCGCATCCTCGGGCCACTGGTTGGCCTCGGCCAGCAGCATGCGGCCGGGAAAGCGCGCGTCGACGTGCGTGCGCAGCTCTCGCAGGAACTCGTGCGTCTCGGGCAGGTTCTCGCAGTTGGTGCCCTCGCGCTCGAACAGGTAGGGCACGGCGTCCAGGCGCATGCCGTCGACGCCCATGCTCGAGCCAGAAGTCGAGCGACGCGGAGCATCGCCCGCTGCACCTCGGGGTTGTCGTAGTTCAGGTCGGGCTGGTGGGAGTAGAACCGGTGCCAGTAGTAGGCATCCGCGACCGGGTCCCAGGCCCAGTTCGAGGTCTCGAAGTCCTGGAAGATGATGCGCGCGTCCTGGTAGCGGTCGGCGGTGTCGCTCCAGACGTAGTAGTCGCGCCAGCGGCTGTCCGGACCGGCCGCGCCGCGCCCGCTGGAACCACGGATGCTGGTCGGAGGTGTGGTTGAGCACCAGCTCGGTGATCACGCGCAGGCCGCGGCGGTGCGCCTCGCGCAGGAAGCGCGCGAAAGTCCCGCAGCGTCGCCGTAGCTCGGGTTGATGCTCGCGTAGTCGGCGATGTCGTAGCCGTCGTCGCGCAGCGGCGACGGGTAGAACGGCAGCAGCCACAGGGCCGTGACGCCCAGGTCGCTGCAGGTAGTCGAGCTTGGCGATCAGGCCCTTGAAGTCGCCGATGCCATCGCCGTTGGCGTCGTAGAACGCCCGCACGTGCAGCTCGTAGATGACCGCGTCCTTGTACCAGAGCGGGTCGTTGTCCGGGTGCGAGATCGAGCTGGATTCAGTTCGAAGTAGTCGAAGTCGTGCTCGGTGCGCACCTGGCGGCGGATCGCGAAGATGTGCGCCGGCAGGACCTGCGGGTCGAGCTGGACGTAGTTGCGCGCCCCACGCCACTGGTGTGGCGTGCACCGATGAGGTCTTCGACGCCGAAGGTGTCATTCCGGTCGAGCCCGAGGTCGCCAAAGGCGCAGATCGGTCCAGCCCGACTGGGTGTAGCGCGGATCGAGATTGACCACGCACAGGATCTGGTCGCCGCGTCGGCGGCGTCGGCCTTCGAGTAGCAGATCAGCTGCTCGTTGTCGGTGGGATGGAAGACGCAGCGACTCGTTGCGCTGCAGCGCCGGGTGCTCGCGCCGGATCCGGTTCACCCGCGCGATCAGGTCGCGCAATGTCCATGCGCCCTCGCGGTCCCAGCTGCGGATCTCGTACTTCTCCGAGTCCAGGTACTCCTCGCTGCCGGCGGCCAGCGGGACGTTCTCGCACAGCTCGAACGCCGGCCCGTAGATGCCGTAGCTCGGCGACAGCGTCGCCGCCAGCACGAGCCGCGCGATGAACGCCGGCCGGCCGCCGTCTGCAGGTACTGCGGCAGGATGTCGGGCGTGTTGGGCCAGAAGTTCGGCCGGAAGTACTCCCGCATGCTCCGTCGCGCGTCAGCTCGGTCAGGTACTCGACCAGCTCCCGCTTGCGAGTTGCGCCAGGTGAAGTAGGTGTACGACTGGGTGAAGCCGAGCTTGGCCAGGCGCTTCATGACCTTCGGCCGGGTGAACGCCTCGGCCAGGAAGATCACGTCGGGGTGCGCGTTCGTGGACCCGGTCGATCAGCCACTCCCAGAACGGCGAACGGCTTGGTGTGCGGGTTGTCGACGCGGAAGATCCGGACGCCCTGGTCGATCCAGAACTCGACGACGCCGGCGATGGCCTCCCACAGCGCGGGCCAGTCCTCGGTGCTCGAAGTCGAGCGGGTAGATGTCCTGGTACTTCTTGGGCGGGTTCTCGGCGTACTGGATCGTGCCGTCGGGGCGGCGCGCGGAACCACTCGCGGGTGCTCGCGGCACCCAGGGGTGGTCGGGCGCGCACTGGAAGCGCGAGGTCGAGCGCGATCTCCATGCCGCGTTCCGCGGCGGCGCCGATCGAGCGCCGCGAAGTCCGTCGAGCGTGCCGAGCTCGGGGTGGACCGCCGTGTGGCCGCCCTCTGCCGCGCCGATGGCCCACGGGCTGCCGGGGTCGTCGGGGCCGGCGGTCGGTCGCGTTGTTGCGCCCCTTGCGGGCGACCCGGCCGATCGGGTGGATCGGCGGCAGGTAGACGACGTCGAAGCCCATCTCGGCGATGTCAGTCGAGGCGGGCGGCGACGTCGCGAAGCGTGCCGTGGCGTGCCCGGCTGCGCGCCGCTGCCGAGCGCGGGAACAGCTCGTACCAGGCAGAAAAGCGCGCCCGCTCGCGCTCGGCGCGCACCCGGTAGGGGTGGTCCCAGGCGGTCTGATGCGTGCGGTCCGCGTGTGCGCGGCAAAGTTCGGTGAGCCCGTCGTCGAGCGTCCGCGCGACCCGCTCGGGGATCGGGGTCGTCTCGTCGGCGAGCTCGGCGGCCCAGGCGCGCAGGCGCTTGGCGGCGCCCCTGCCGGCGCGGCCCGCCGCCGCTCGGATCAGCTCGGCGCCAATCAGGATGTCGACGCTCACATCGTTGCCGGCGTCCGCATTGCGCTCAAGGCCCCTGCGCCACGTGCCGAACGCGTCGATCCAGGCGCGGGCACCGTACTCGTAGACCCCCAGCTCGGTCACCGCGAACTCGCCGGCCCAGCGGTCGTTGCCGAGTTCGCGCATCGGTGTAGATGCCCAGTCGCCGTCGCCGAGGCGGCGGTGGCACAGCTCCACGTGCAGCAGATCGTGGCCGTCGGCGAACGCGTCGAGCTCGACCGCGACAAGCTCGCCGATGGTCCGGCAAATCGCGAACCGCCCGCCGTCCACGCCGGGGGTGAGGTCCTCCAGGACGACCCTTCCGCGGGCGATCAAGTCGTCGGGGTGTGCAGGTGGAGTCGTCATCGTGGATGTTGCCTCGTGGGTACGTTGATCGGGGCTTCCTGCCGATGTTGGGGGCAGATCGTCACGCAACTCTGCCAGTCCCGCACGCCGATGCGGGTGCTAGACCATTGACCAATGCCCACAGCCGGCCGCGTACATATCGCCACAAAGCCCCTCAACATGCGACCGCCCCGGGCATCGCTGAGCGGCGGTCGGGCTCGGTGCGCGCGGAATCGGGCAGAGTACCGGCAATGTCGATGACAACGCTCAGGCATGAGACAGGTGTCGACCCGGGTGTGGTGCCGGCATGAACCTCTGGCCCGGTGAGCCGTTTCCGCTCGGTGCGACCTGGGACGGGGTCGGGACGAACTTCTCGCTGTTCTCGGAGAATGCCGAGGGGGTTGTCCTGTGCCTGTTTGACGAGCAGGGCGCCGAGACTCAGCTGGAGATGGGTCATCAGACCGCGTTCCAGTGGCATGGCTATGTCCCCGGCGTGGGACCCGGCCAGCGCTATGGCTATCGGGTCCACGGGCCCTACGACCCCTGCAACGGGCACCGCTTCAATCCCGACAAACTGCTGATCGACCCATACGCCAAGGCGATCGAAGGCGATCTTCAGTGGGACGCGGCCAACGTGCTGCCCTACGTCCCGAGAGGCGGGCCTGACGACGATCTCGAGATCGACACCACCGACGACGCCCGCGCGGTGCCGAAGTCGGTCGTGGTGGACTCCCACTTCGACTGGGAGGGCGACCGCCTGCTGCACATCCCCTGGGCGGACACCATCATCTATGAGCTTCACGTCAAAGGGTTCACCAAGAACTTCCCCGGCTTGCCCGAACACTTGCGCGGCACCTACGCCGGGCTCGCGTCCGACGAGGCGATTGCCTATCTGACCGAGCTCGGCGTCACAGCGGTCGAGTTGCTGCCGGTCCATCACTTCGTCCACGAGCCGCACCTGGCCGATGCCGGCCGCGTCAACTACTGGGGCTACAGCTCGATCGGGTACTTCGCCCCGCATGCGGGGTATAGCGCCAGCGGCGTGCTTGGCCAGCAGGTCTCCGAGTTCAAGGGCATGGTCAAGGCGCTGCACCGCGCGGGCATCGAGGTCATCCTCGACGTGGTCTACAACCACACCGCCGAGGGCAATCACCTGGGCCCGATGCTGTCGTTTCGCGGGATCGACAACCGGTCCTACTACCGGCTGATGCCCGACGACCCGCGGATGTACATGGACTTCACCGGGACGGGCAACAGCCTCAACCCGGTCCATCCGAGCGTGCTGCGGCTCATCATGGATTCGCTGCGGTACTGGGTGACCGACATGTCATGTGGACGGTTTCCGCTTCGATCTGGCGTCGGCGCTGGCGCGTGAGCTCTTCGATGTCGACCGGCTGTCATCGTTCTTCGACGTCATCCACCAAGATCCGGTCTTGTCCCAGGTGAAACTGATCGCCGAGCCCTGGGACGTCGGCCCCGGCGGCTACCAGGTGGGCAACTTCCCGATCCTGTGGAGCGAGTGGAACGGCAAGTACCGCGACGAGGTCCGCGACTTCTGGCGGGGGCAGGGCCGCGTCGCCGACTTCGCCAAGCGGCTGGCCGGCTCCAGCGACCTGTACCAGGCCGACGGTCGCCGCCCGTTCGCCTCGATCAACTTCGTCACCGCCCACGACGGGTTCACGCTCAACGACCTGGTCTCCTACAACGACAAGCACAACGAGGCCAACGGCGAGGACAACCGCGACGGCACCGACGACAACCGCAGCTGGAACTGCGGCGTCGAGGGGCCGACCGACGATCCGGAGGTGCGCGCGTTGCGCGCCCGCCAGCGGCGCAATTTCATGACGACGCTGTTGCTGTCGATCGGCACGCCGATGATCACCGCCGGCGACGAGTTCGCCCGCACCCAGCAGGGCAACAACAACGCCTACTGCCAGGACAACGAGATCTCGTGGGTCGACTGGGTCCTGTCGGACGAGCAGAAGGACCTGCTGGAGTTCACCCGGCGGCTGATCGCGCTGCGCAAGCATCACCGCGCATTCCGGCGCCGGCGGTTCCTGACCGGGCGCCCCGTCGGCGACGGCCACCAGCCGGACGTCTGGTGGTTCCGGGCCGACGGCGAAGAGATGACCGGTGATGACTGGGCCAACGACGGATTCCGCAGCCTCGGGATGTACCTGAACGCCGAGGAGATCCACTGGCGGGGTACCGAGGACGAGTACGTCGACGACCAGGCGTTCATCGTGATCATGAACGCATCCGACCGGGTCGTCGACCACTGTCTGCCGGGCGAGCAGTTCGGCGGCAACTGGACCCTCGAGCTGAGCTCCGACGGTCTCTATGGTCGGCATATCGGCTCCGCGATCCGCCACCACGAGCCGGTCCGAATCGCGCCGCACGCCGTGCTCGTGCTGCGCCGCCACACCGCGGACTGACCCGGCGCCGCCCGGCGGTCCGTCGCGGCAGGGTCGCCGGGCGCGCGCGCGAACCCAAATGTGAGCGAAATGTAAGTTGTTGATCGACCATGCCTGAAATGACCATTGGCTCCATGGCGTCGCCCGCGCCCGCGCGGCGCTGGAATCCCCTGGCCCGCGTCAGCCCGACCTGGCGTGCGCCGCTGGCGGCGTGGCTGCTGTCGCGACTGCTGGTGTTCGTGATGGCCGGCATCGGTTCGGTGTGGCTCGGGTGGCCGCCGATGGCCCCCAACAATGGGATCCCGAAATCGCTGGCGCTGCTTGGTGGCTGGGACACCAACTGGTACCTGCGCATCGCCCGGCACGGCTACCAGACCGCGACCACCGGCATCGCCACGCACCACAGCGATTTCGTCTTCTATCCGCTGCTGCCGGCGATCATGCACATCGGCGTGCTGACCTCGTCCAACCCGTTCTTGTGGGGGCTGGCGGCCAGTAACGGTGGGCTGCTGGTCGGCCTGGTGGCCTTCCATGGGCTGACCGAAGAGCGCAGTGGGCTCCGGTTTGCGGACCGGGCGACCTGGATTCTGGCGTTCTCGCCCGCCGCGGTCTACGCGAGTCTGGCCTACACCGACGGGATCCTGCTCGCGCTGGCGACAGGCGCCGCCTGGGCCGCCTGGCGCGGGCGCTGGTGGCTGGCGTCCGGGGTCGCCGCCCTGTCCGTCCTGGCCCGCCCGCAGGGGTTCTTGGTTGCGCTCTTGGTCGTCATGATCGCCGTGACCGCGCCGGCCGTGCCGGGCCGCGTGCGGGCGGCGCGCGCCGCGATCTCCGCCGGCGGGGCGATCCTGGTGTTTGCGGCATTTCTCGGATGGATGCAGGTCGCCCGAGGCTCGTGGCAGCTGCCGTTCATCGGACAGCAGGCCTGGTACCGCTATCCGCCCGGCCTGCGTGCTCTCAAGCAGTTCGGCAGCGAGCTCAAGTACGTGTTCACCTATCCGAACTCGAAGCCGAACCTGCCGTGGTTCCGTATCTTGTACTGGACCGGACCGGTCCGCGATCTGATCATCACGATCGTGATGCTCGCCCTGGTGGTGGCGCTGGTGCGATTCGAGCAATCCTGGCGCAGTATCTGGGTGATCTTCACGGTGCTGGCGCTGCTGGTGCCCCTGAGCTCCGGCAACTTCTCAAGCGACACGCGCTTCGGGTTGCTGGCGTTCCCGCTAATCTGGCCGATCGCGGCGTGGAGCCAGCGGGGCTCGGGCCGGCGGGTTTACGGGCTGGCCGTGCTGGGGGTTGTGTTGATCGCCGCGCTGGTGCTGCAGATCAAGTACGCGTACCCGTAGGGCTGCGGGACTGCGTATCCTGGCGGGCGAGGTACGCCGGTCGACGCCCGAACAGGACCCGATGTCACCCGATCCGAGCATCCACCACAACGCCGTGCCGGCCGGCCAGATCCGGGTGCCCGCGGCCGACATCGCCGGCTGGCGTCGGCTGTGCCGGCACAGCTACCGGCTCGGTTTGCGCTGGCTGGCGACCGGGTGGCGCTCGCGCTGGGCGGCGCCGCGGGTCGGCCTCTGCCGCCTCCTGATCCCGTTGGATCCGTGGCGCTACTGGGAGCTCGGGCGGATCGTCGACGAGCCGTTTTCCGGGCGGAATCTCGACGTCTCCAGCCCCAAACTGCTGCCAAGCCTGCTCCGGTGCGAAGGCCGCGGCTCCTGGATCGCCGTCGACCTGTTCGCGGACGAGATCGACAAACTGGCGGCACATCGACCCCGAGCTTGACCTGCGGGTCGAAGATGCCCGCCAACTGAGCTTCGCGGACGAATCGTTCGACGGCTGCGTCTGCATCTCGGTCGTCGAGCACATCCCCGGCGACGGCGACCAGGCAGCGATGCGCGAGATGTGGCGCGTCCTGCGCCCCGGGGCGCTGCTGCACCTGACGACCATGCTTGCCAAGTCCCACCGCAACGAGATGATCGATCATCGACAGTACGGCGATGCGACCGTCGCGGTCGGGGACGAGTTCTTCTACTCCCGCTACTACGACGACGAGACCCTCGCCGCGCGCCTTCTGGAGCTGCCGTGGGAGGTCGAAGTTGCCGAGCGGGCCCGCCAGGTCAATCGGGAGATCGAGGCGCGCTTCTTCCGGTACGCCCCCTGGACCTACCCGTTCGGCAACGCGCTGCGGTGGCTGTGCCCTGGCAACTTCGCGCTGATCTCCGGTGCCAATCAGCTCGCCGACGATGAGGCGGGCGTCATCTACCTGCAGCTGAGAAAACCGGCCCACGCGGGCTGACGCCAGCCTGCGCGACCCGTCCGATAGGCTCCGGGCGCGATGTCACCGGCGAGGCGACCGCGATCGGTCACCCGGCGCCCGAGGGTGCCCGGTGACCGGGTCGGCGGCGTCCGGGGGGCTCTGGAGGGGTGGCCGAGAGGTCGAAGGTAGCGGTCTTGAAAACCGCCGAACGCTCACACGTTCCGTGGGTTCGAATCCCACCCCCTCCGCTTCAGAGCCCGCATGGCAAGCGGATTTTTGGCTCATGTGCAGGGTATCTGGCACTATCCGTGCCAGGTGCCCTGTTGGCACTGAACGGCAAGGTTTCGCACCGGTGTGCTCAGCGCATTGGCGTTGACGCCGCTGGCGATCAGCGCCGAGGCGCAGGTGCGTCGGCACTCGCGCAGGCCGATCGGATCGATCCCCGCTTCCCGCTGACTCTGGCCTCACCGATGGGTACGAGCCGCTAGCCGGCGACCCGTGGGCGCCGCAGGGCGAGCGCGTTGACGCCGAGCTTGCGGACGCCGGGTCGTGGGGGTACCTCGATGCCGACGACCAGCCCGCGTAACGACGCGGAGATCCAGCTGTTCAACCATGGGCTGGTGGTTTCGCGAGAGCCCACGCGGGATCTCGGGCACTGGCTAGCGGCTTTCCCCGAACTTGTTACGCTTCCCGTTACACATACAAGCGGCACGGTAGGTACGCGCAAGTGCTGTTGCTTGTAGCAATCTTCGTCGTGTGGTGCGGCATGGCCTGGTGGGTCAGCCGCGACTGCGAGCGGCGCGGGCGACGGTCCTTTGCATGGGCCCTCTGTACGGTGCTGTTCGGCGTGTTCGCGCTGATCCCGTACCTATTCGTCCGCAAGATGGACGACGGCCAAGGCGCCTCGTGACGGTGGTGGTTACGCGGCACCCGCACCGCAAGATCTGGTTCGGGCTCCGAGCGGTCTGATTCGCGCGCTTCGTTGAGATCGGCTTGTGTAAGCGCGATCTTGGGTATTTCGCGGGTGGAAAGTTCCTGCTGGCGCCTCGCGTCGCACATGGGGATCGGGAATCCCCTTGGACGTGCGTCTCAAAAACGGCTCTTCGGGCATTCAAGTGGGTGAACGCGCGCGCTGAACCGGCCGAGATCGGCTTGAGAATCGGTGCCACGCGCAATCCGCCGCTGTTCCTAACCTCGCTCTTGTCTAGGAAGCGCGACAAGGAGCGATGGAATGCGCGTGGCCACGTTATTCAAGCGCCTGCTGCGGCTTGACGGCGAGCGGGTTGTGGGGCTCGAGCTCACCGAGATCGACGGGCGGGAGGCCGTGATCGTCGACCTCGCCCTACGTCGCCGGCGGGCGATGTTCTGCTCGGGGTGCGCGCGGCGAGTTCGGGTCGCCTACGACAGGAGGATCCAGACCTGGCGGCATCTGGATCTGGCGCGCACGCGCTTGGTGCTGCGATGCGAGGTCCGGCGCGTCGCCTGCCCGGAGTGCGGGATCCGATCCGAGCAGGTGCCCTGGGCCCGGGCGGGGTCCCGCTTCACGCGGGCCTTCGAGGACACCTGCGTGTATCTGGCCAAGGCCGCGCCCAAGAGCGTCGTGGCCGAGCTGATGCGCATCGATTGGGCCAGCGTGGGCCGCATGATCGCGCGCGTTGTCGGTGAGTACACGGCCATGAGATCCGGCGACGGCCTGGATGGCCTGGTGCGCATCGGCATCGATGAGGTCGCCTACCGCAAGGGCCACCGGTATCTGATGTGTGTCGTCGACCACGACACGGGAAGGATCGTGTGGGCCCACGAGGGCCGAAGCCAAGCAATTGCGGCGATGTTCTTCTGCCAGCTGGGCCCCGAGCGCTGCAGGCACATCCTGGCGGTATCGGTGGATCTGCACGGCGGCTGGGAGGCCACCATCGCCGAGCACTGCCCGGATGCGGCGATCTGTGCGGACCCCTTCCACGTCATCCAACTGGCCGGCAGGGCCCTGGACGAGTTGCGCCGGGGTGAGTGGCAGCGGCTTCGCGAACGCGATCCCGAGGCGGCCCGGTGGCTCAAGGGCACCCGCTTCCTGCTGCGTCGGCGCGCGGAGAGCTTGAGCCCGGGAGCGCGCTCGGTGCTCGAGGAACTTGAGGTGACAAACCACGATGTCTACCGGGGGTGGTTGCTCACCGATCAGCTGAAAGCCGTCTACGCCGCCGATGATCACGACCAAGCCGCGGAGCTCCTGGACGCCTGGATCTTCGCCGCGGTCACCTCGGGACTGGAGCCCTTCGTGCGGGCGGCGATCACCATCGAGCGCCACGCCCAAGCGGTATGCAACGCGGTGATCCTCCGTGTCAACAACGCCCGGCTGGAGGCGATGAACTCCACGGTGCGCCTGCTGAGCCACCGCGCTCGAGGCTTCCGCAGATTGGAGTCGCTGCTGTCGCTGATCACCCTGGTATGCGGGCGAGTACCTGTACATCTACCCACTTGAATGCCCGAAGAGGGTCAAAAACAGGCCCGATCTCGTGATCGCCGGCGGTGCGGGGTGATGCCAGGAGTCCCCGCACCACCCCGCCGTACTAGCCGTGCGCTAACGCTTCCTGCGCCGGGGCTTGTTGCGCGGTGTCGGGCGGTCACGCGCGACCAGGCTCAGCGCAAGGAGCAGACCGACGAACACAACGTAACTCGTCGGCATCCAACTCCTTTCGGCCGGGCGGCCCGCAACGTTCGTCACCGAGAAACCTCAAGGACTGTGGTGACGTGCCGATCAGATGGTTGACACACGAGCGTCGGCCTTGTTGGGAACCGCCGATAGGCGGGACACCTCCTGTCGAGGGTGAACCTCGGCGGGCCGCTACCGGTTGTGTCGGTCGCGCGGGTGTGCGACTTCACCCGCGGGGCCTGGCCCCTGGTCGCCCTAGGTAAAGCCCCTGGCCCGGCTTCGCTATCCCTCGACGCCGCCGCGGTTGGCCGACGCCGCCCACACCACCAGCAGCCCGACGATCAACACCGCCGCCGCCGCGATGTAGAACCAGACGGCGTGGTCGGCCGATAGCAGGGCCGCGTTGCGTCCCAGGCCGGTCTGCTCGCAAATGTGGTGAGCCAGGGCCTCGAGGTCGGAATTGGACCCCGGGCAGCCCGTCGCAGGCTGCTGGGATGCTTATGCGCCAATTCCGGCGATCCCCACCGCCACCACCACGATCGCCAGGATGCACCAGCGTGCTGAAGCCTTGGTCACGGTTGCTGACTCCCGGCAGTCGGTGGGTCGCTGCCCCGGGAGTCACCGTAGCTGCGCCAGACGGCGCAGACGGCGGCTGCGGCTGGAGGTGGAGGCACCACCGGCGCAGCACGCGCGCGCTACCCAACGACCTACCCAACGACGTTGAAACCGCCCGCACCGAGGGGCCGATGTAGCGCCCTTGAAAACCGTCGAACGCTCACACGTTCCGTGGGTTCGAATCTCGCCCCCTCCGCTCACCTGCAGCACCAAACGTGCGATCGGGCGTCACGTTGCGCCGGTGATGCAATCCAGCCGGGGCCGCGCACGACCGCCTGCATTCGGGCCATGTTGGCGCCGAACGGGCAACGGCTGTGGCGCACACGTCGGACCCGGTCACGGCCGACACCAAGGTCGGCCCGTCGGGAGACGGGCCCACCACCACCGATCAGGCGGCCCGCAGCCCAGCCGCGATCCGCCCGGTCGAAGCCGGCAGCGTCCCGGGACAGCGGGCCCGTCGCCAGGTGCACGGGTCCGTTTGGTGACTCCGGGGTAGGTGAGTCCGGGCCACTCCAACCGTGGTGACACCTGGCCAACGCCCACACGATCCGTGCGTCCGCACCCCGTACCCTCCGCCAAGCTCCTCGTTCATGACTGCGGTCCAGTCGCGTTGGGGAGCAGGGCCCCGGCAGTCCCTCTACGCGCCCACGCCCGACCGACTCTGGGGGCGACCGGCGTATGCAGCCCCCGGTAACTCCGCGTCGCGGCCTCACCGAGCGGGATCACGGTCCTCGGGATCCGTGGTACGGTCGGCGCCGTGAACGACGCCGCGACCGCCGATTCCCCGACCGGGCCCTCACCGGATCCGTACGGCCCGGACATCTTCACCGAGCCCGACGGCGACCCGGATACCCTTGCGAACCTCGGGCCGCTGGGCCCCATGGCGGGCATCTGGCGCGGCGCGAAGGGTGATGACCAGCATCCCGTCGCCGAGGGCACCGGCCGGGACACGTTCATCGAGCGGTACGAGCTGCAGCCGATCGACCGGCAGACCAATGGGCCCCAGCTCTTCTACGGGCTGCGGTACCACACCCACATCGTCAAACCCGGCGAGGTCGAGACCTTCCACGACCAGGTCGGCTACTGGTTGTGGGAGCCTGCCACCGAGACCGTGACGCTGACGCTGGGCGTACCCCGCGGACAGGTGCTGTTGGCCGCCGGTCCCGCGCAACCGGACGCGACCGAATTCGAGGTCAGCGCCGGCGACGGCACCGAGGTCTACGGCATCCTGTCCAACCCGTTCCTCGAGCAGAACTTCAAGATGCTCGACTACCGGATCCGCGTCTGCATCAACGCCGACGGGACGTGGTCATACGACGAGGAAGGGCTGATGGCGATCCCTGGGCGCGACGCCCCGTTTACACACCGTGAGCGCAACACCCTGACCAGGATCGGTCCCCCAACGCCGAACCCGCTCGCGCGGGCCGCCCGCCCTGACGGGAGCCTGGGGATCGGCGACCTTCGACACCAGGACCAGCGACTGCCATGAACCACCTGACCCGTGATCTCGCTCCGATATCGGACGCAGCCTGGGCGCAGATCGACGAAGAGGCCACGCGCACCCTGACGAATTTCCTCGCCGCACGGCGGCTGGTCGACTTCGACGGGCCGTTCGGATGGAGCCACAGCGCGGTCGACCTCGGCCGTGTCGTCCCTGTCGACAGCCCCGCCGTTCCGGGCGTCGAGGCCGTCCGTCGCCGCGTACAGCCTCTGGTCGAGCTGCGTGCCCGGTTTTCGCTCGATCGTTCGGAGCTCGACGCGATCGCGCGCGGCGCGGCCGATGCCGACCTGCGGCCCGTGATCGACGCCGCGCGGGCCGCGGCGTTCGCCGAGGACCACATCGTCTTCCACGGAGACCCTGCCGACGGCACGACAGGCATCATTCCGGCATCACCCCACCCATCGGTGCCGATCGACGACGACTTCGCCAGGTATCCGGGCGACGTCGCCGCCGCGGCGGCGTCGCTGCGGGCGGCTGGCGTCGGCGGGCCGTTCGCCATTGCGCTCGGTACCCGGGCCTATGGCGGCGTGATGGCCGCCACCGAGCATGGGGGCTACCCGGTCGTCGAGCTGCTGCGCCAGATCCTCGGCGGCCCCGTCGTCTGGGCACCGGCGGTCGATGGAGCGGTCGTGCTCTCCCAGCGCGGCGGCGACTTCGCGCTCACCGTCGGCGAAGACCTGTCGGTCGGCTTTCGGGCTGCGAGCGACGACGCCGTCGAGCTGTACATCGAGGAGAGCGTCGCCTTCCGAGTCATCACGCCCGAGGCCGCGGTCTACCTGGCGCCAACGTGACGCGTCGTCGTCGGCCGCCGGGCGCCGAGCCGGCCTGCGTGCGCGCCGGCGCTTCGGCTGACCGCAGGTTCCGCGCGCCGAGCGTGCGCAAGCCGGCAACAGGAGCTCGAGGCCGACCAGACGGCGATCGAGAAGGACGCCGCCGCATGGCCGGCGCGTCATCGCCGGCCGGTTCTAGGTGCCCGGGCGGGCAGCCGATCCGAGGCGTGCAGCAAACCACTCGGCCGCGAGCCGGGCCACCTGCTCGAGCGCGCCCCGCTCCTCGAAGAGATGTGTGGCGCCGGGGATGATCTCCAGCTCGCTCTGCGTCCGCAGCGCCCGTTGGGCAGTCTGGTTGAGCTCGAGCACCGCCTCGTCACGCCCGCCGACGATCAACAGCACGTCTGCGCGGACCTCACCGAGCCGCGGGTCGGCGAGATCGGGACGCCCGCCGCGCGAGACGACCGTGCGGACCTGCTCGCCGAGGTCCGCCGCCGCCCAGAGTGCCGCCGCGGCGCCGGTGCTTGCGCCGAACAACCCGATCGGGAGCGACCTGACGCCCGGGTCGTCGGCCGCCCACTGCGCGGCACGCACCACGCGCTCGGCCAGCAGGGGGATGTCGAACACGTTGGCACGGCTGTCCGCCTCGGACGGCGTGAGCAGATCGACAAGTAGCGTGGCGATGCCGTGCGCGTTGAGGGCCGCCGCCACATCGCGGTTGCGTGGGCTCAGGCGGCTGCTCCCGCTGCCGTGGGCGAAGATCACCAATCCCAGCGCGTGCGGCGGGACCCTGAGGTCTCCGACGATGCTGCGCTCGGCGTCGACCGGGATGCGGACCTCCTCGGTGCGCCAGACGGCGGCCCCGGCCGCCCGTCGGGCCTCCAGCAGCGTCATCACCTCGTCGTCCGTGGTCTGGCTGAAGTCCTCGTACCACGCGCCGACCGCCCGCATCTGCTCGGGCGCCGCGAGACACACGACGTCGTCGGCCACGCCGGCGAGCGCCCGCAACGTCGACGGTGCGCCGACCGGCACCGCCAAGACCAGCCGCCGGGCCCCCAGCGCCCGAACCGCGTGCAGTGCCGCCCGGGCGGTCCCACCCGTGGCGATGCCGTCGTCGACGACGATGGCCGTGCGGCCGGCGAGCTCGAGCGGGCGCCCGCCGCGGTAGCGGGCGATCCGTTCGTCGACCTCGGCACGTGCGCGCGCGATCGCGCGCTCGAGCTCGGCGTCGCCGATACCGATCCAGCGCAGCGTCTCGGCGTCGAGCATGGGCGGTTCGCCCTCGGCGATCGCGCCGATGCCGAACTCCGGATTCTCCGGCGCGCCGATCTTGCGGGCGACGAGCACCTCGAGCGGCGCGTCCAGCGCCTGCGCGATCTCGTACGCGACCGGGATGCCGCCGCGCGCCAGACCGAGCACCACCGGGCGCTCCGGTGCAAGATCGGCCAGCTGGGCGGCCAGCTCACGGCCGGCGGCCCGTCGGTCGGCGAAGGCGTGTGAGAGCGGATGGACGCATGGTTGGCTCCTTCGGCCCGCGCGGCGCCCCGGTGTTGCCATCCACGGTTGGCGGCAGACGCCCGGAGTCGGGTCGCTACGAGTGCATGGTGATCGCCCGGAGCGGGTGTGGAATCCGTTCTCGCACGGGCACCCTGCACGTGGAATCCCCGAAGGTCTGGTGCGCACGCTCACGGGCTTCCGTGGTCGCCATCGGTAGAACTCCGGGTGCTGGCCAACGTGGCGCGGTCGGGGAGGCGTGGGTGACGTCGGAGCGGGTTGTGCGGCTGGCGGATGCCAGCCTGGCAGGCAACGAGATCATCGAGAGCCCGTATGGGGTGATCCAGCTCGCGCACGCGTACCCGACCGACGAGGCATCGGCACTGCTGTTCGACGTCATGGACGCCCACAGGGCCGCCCAGGCGTACCTGTGGGTTCTGCCGGTCGTCGGCTTCGCGACCTGGCGCGCCGAGCAGCGGCGGGTGTACGAGGCGGCGCGGCTCGGCGACTTCGTCGTGTTCGAGTCGCTGCGTGAGCGGCGCGGCATCGTGGCCGCCAGCCTTGGTGCGCCGTACGTCGTCGGGTGGGTCGATCTCGCCGAGGGACCGGTCGTCATCGACTACCCTGCCGGGGCGACGTCGGCGGTGGTGCTCGACCTCTGACAGCGCCCGGTCACCGAGCTCGGGCCCACCGGGCCGGATCGCGGCAGGGGCGGACGGTACGTGCTCGTGGGTCCCACCCGCACACCGGCGCGGTTCGTGACCCGCGACCAGACGGTCGTGCGCCCGGCCACCAACGCGGTGTTCGTCGGGCTCCGGGTGCCTGAGGCGGCCTCACCCGCGCTCGGGGTCCTCGGCGCGTGGCTGCGGATGGCGCGTGTCGGAGACGAGCCGCGCCAGGTATGGCTCATCGCAGGCCCGGATCGGGAGTGGAGCGCGACGCCGCCGCGCGGCCTCGGGTACTGGGAACGCCTGGCCGAGGTGCTCGCCGACGAACCGGCCCCCGTGGTCGGTCAGACGGTCATGGCGATGCTCGAGCCGCTCGGCCTCGTCCCCGCCCGCCCGTTCGCCCCCGATTCCCGCCAGGCGCGGATCCTCACGGAGGGGGCGATGCTCGGCGAGCTGATTGGCGCGCAACCTGCAGATGGTGCCACGGCATCGCCGGCCGTATTGGGCCGGGACCGGCTGGTACGCCAACCTGGATCCCGACCCGGACCCTGACAGTGGCCTCGCGAGCGACATCGATGCTCAGGCGGCCTGGCGGTATCAATCCGTGGCGAGCACGCGGGCGGTGACGCCCTGGGCCCGGGGAACCGGGCAGGTCGTCTTGACGACCACTCGGGCGGCCGACGGACGGCGCCTGCGTCCGGACGTCACCTGCCGGCTGCGCGTGCCAGGCCCGGTGCCGGTCGCCGGGTCGTGGAGTGCGACGATCTACGGTGAATCGACCCGCCGCCTGTATCCAAACGGCGGGCAGGAACTCCGCAGCGTCGGTCGTGACGGCCGCGACCAGCTGCTCGCGGTCAATCGCGACGGCAGTACCGAGATCTTCGTCGGTCGGCGGGCACTGGCCGGGCACGAGCAGAACTGGCTGTGCACGGGTGGCGAGGACGGCTGGTTTGCCTGCCTGCGCCTCTATGCGCCGACGGCGCCGTTCTGCGAGCGCACTTGGGCGGTGCCGGACTTCGAGTCCCGCGGGCCTGGGCTGAAGGCGCCGGCGGGGCAATCTGGCGGGGGCGCATTGACGCCGAATCGCCGGTGCGCGAGCCTGCCGCCGGACAAGGCAGCCGCCGCTGCCGCATCCGGGGAGGCGCTGTGGGCCAAGGTGTGGGCGAGATCCTCACGTTTGCGGTCGGCATCGCGATCAGCCCGCTGCCGATCATCGCGGTGATTCTGATCCTGTTCTCGCCTCAGGCCCGCGTGAACGGGCGTGCCTTCGTCGCGGGCTGGGTCGCCGGGCTGGCGGTCGTCAGCGGCCTGGTCTACGGCATCGCGGCCGGCGCCAACGCGAACTCGGATACGGCCGCCTCCGACAGCGTGTCGTGGCTGAAGATCGTTCTCGGGATTGTGCTCTTGGCGATGGCGCTGCGGCGCTGGCGCACGCGCCCGGGGCCCGGGGTCCCGCCGGAGCGACCGAAGTGGATGGGCCGCATCGAGTCGCTCCGGCCCGGGCAAGCGGCGGGGCTTGGCGTCGTCCTGGTTGCGGCGAATCCCAAGAACCTCATCCTCACGGTCGGGGCGGCGGCTGGACTCGCCCAGCTCGGGCTGTCGACAGCCGACGTCGTCGTCGCGCTCGTCGTGTTCATCGTGGTCGCCAGCGCGACGGTGGCCGCACCGGTCGTGTACCTGCGCCGCGGCGGCCACCGGGCGGAAGCGAGTCTCGACGATCTGAGGGCCTGGCTGTTCGAGAACAACGCGACGATCATGGTCGTGTTGCTGGTGGTATTCGGCGTCGATCTGATCGCCAAGGGGATCGGGCTCCTGTCCTAGCGCTCCCCGCCTGGCACCCCGTGCCTGACCATCTGGGAGCATCTCGGCGGCCGGCGGCCGAACGTCTCTCATCAGGGCACCGTCGTGCAGGACGCCGCCAGCGACCCGCGCCCGTGGCGGCGCGGTCGGCCCGGCGTTTACCGGCGCGCCAGGGCTGCCGATAGCACCAGGGGTGGGTCTCGGCGACCGCGAAGGGCAAACGATGGCGCACAGGCTGGCAAGGCTCCGGACGATCGCGGCCCGGCTCGGCGTGCTCACGGCCCTTGCCGCCGGCGTCGCCCTGGTCCCGCTCGCCGTACCGGCGGCGGCGGCGGGCTGCCCCGGGGACGATCTGTGCCTGACGGTCGTGACCACGAACGACTCCCCGTCGGTGTCGCTGCCGCTCGGGGGCACGGTGGCCGTCACGGTCGACTGGGGCGATGGCAGCGCGCCGGAGAGCTTCACGTCCGCCGGCGACACGCCCGCGCACGCCTTCCCGCCAGACGGGACCTACACGGTGGTCATCGCGCCAGATACGGCCGCCTCGCCGTCCGGTCCGTGGCTGACGGCGTTCGGCGATCCCGAGGGCTACGGCGGCGCCAGCTTGATCACCGGCGTCGACTCGTTCGGCACCCTCGGCATCACGAGCCTCGCCGGTGCCTTCGATGGCGCGAGCGCCCTCGCGGCGGTTCCGCCCACCCTGCCGCCCGGCGTCACCGATCTGAGCAGCGCCTTCCGCGGGGCTGCGGCGTTCGATCCCGCCGCGACCGGCGGGTCGATCGACGGCTGGGACACGTCGGCGGTCACGGACATGGCCGACATGTTCAACGGGGCGTCGGGGTTCGACTCGCCGATCGGCGATTGGGACACCAGCCAGGTGACCGACATGTCCGGGATGTTCGCCAACGCGGTCGCATTCGATCAGCCCCTGGGCGGCTGGAACACCGCCCGGGTCACGACGATGCGCGGCATGTTCGACGGCGCGGCCGTCGTCAACCAACCGCTCGGGGGATGGGACACCGAGCCACGTGACCGACATGTCCTCGATGTTCATGGGGGCCACGGCCTTCGATCAGCCCCTGGAGGGGTGGGACACCGGCGCGGTCGTGTCGCTGGCCAACATGTTCGCCGGCGCCTACGCGTTCGACCAGCCGCTCGATGGCTGGGAGACGCGCAACGTCACCGACATGAGCGGGATGTTCAGCGATGCCACGTCGTTCGATCAGCCGCTGGAGGGGTGGGACACCGGCGCGGTCACGACGACGTCCGGGATGTTCTCGGGCGCAACCGCCTTCGACCAGCCGCTGGACGTGTGGAACACCGGACACGTGTCCGACATGTCCTCGATGTTCGCCAACGCGGTCGCCTTCGATCAGCCGCTCGGCGGCTGGGAGACCGGTGCGGTCACCGACATGGACGACATGTTCGACGGCGCAGTCGCCTTCGACCAGCCGATCGGCACGTGGAACATCGCGGGCGTCACCTCGATGGCGCGCATGTTCGGCGGCTCGGCGGGACTATCGCTGGGCAACTACGACGAGTTGCTGGCCGGCTGGGCCGCCGAGGCCGTGCATCCGGGGGTCGTGTTCGACGCCGGTGCGAGCGCCTACAACGGGCTGGCGTCGGCCGCGCACGCGGTACTGACGAGTGCGACCGGCGATGACTGGACGATCACAGACGGCGGTGTGACCGACGCGCAGATCACCCCGATGATCGAGACGCTGCCGGTCGCCAGCGGCATCTCCTACGGGCAGCGCCTCGCTGCCTCTCGGCTGACCGGCGGCGCGGCCGACACCCCGGGCGCGTTCAGCTTCGCGATGCCGGCCGAGGTCCCGGGCGCGGGTCTGCCGCAGGTGGCGGTGCGCTTCGTGCCGGCATCGCCGTACTACGCGACGCTCGAGCTCATGATCACGCTGCCGGTGGCCAAGGCACGGGCGACGCTGGCGCTTGCCGGCCTCAGGGCGGTCCGGCACGGACGGACCGCGACCGTGACGGTCGCCCATCTGGTGCCCGGGGCGCGCCTGACGGCTATCTGGCGATGCGGCCGCCACGTGTTCCGGCGCACGCTCACGGTCGATCACGCCACGCTGCGCGTGGCGCTCGCCCTGCGCGTGCGCGGGGTCTACCGCGTCACCGCGAGCGCGACCGACCCGAACGTGACGTTCCGTCCCGGGGCGGCATCCGTCAGGGCGATCTGACCGCGCGCACCCGGACCGGGTGGGCCCGGCGCTCAAGTCGGGCGTCGCGCCGGCCGACCCCAGGACTGAGACGCCATGAGCACGTCGCACGATCATCAGGCGCCCGCGATTCCGTCCGCGCCGCCGCACGCGCCGCGGCCCCGCGGCCACGGCACGGGCCGTCGCGGCACCGAGTTGGCATCGGGCGTGCGGCGGCGGCTTGCCGCGCACCGGGCGCTGGTCACCGGCATCGTGGTTGGGCTCATCATCCTGGTCTCGGGCGCCGTCCTCCTGCGAGCGGCGATCGACGACAGCGTCACGACCGACGAGATCTTTTACGTGCACACCGGCGTATGTGCCTTCAACACCGGGCTCGTCGACCTCGAGCCGACGAACCCCGCCGGCCCGAAGCTGCTGGCCGGCATCGGGGCCGAGCTGTCGGGCGTCCCGACGGACACCGCCTGCAACGCCGACAGCTACCAATCGCTGATGCAGCACCCGAGCGTCGGCAACCTTCAGCGGCTGATCGTGTTCGCGCGCATCCCGGCGATCCTCATCACCCTCGCGCTGATCCTGGTCAGCGCCCTCTGGGCATACCGGATGGCCGGGCCGGTGGCGTCCGCGCTCGCGGCCGCCTTCGTCGGGTTCGACCCGACCATCATGGCGCACGGGCATCTGGCGACCCTCGACGTCCCGCTCACCTTCGGCTTTGTCAGCTTCCTCGCCGCGCTGTGGCAATGGCACACCGGCGGGCGCCGGCGATGGCGCGTCATCGCCGGACTGGCGCTCGGGTTCGCGCTGCTTAGCAAGGCCGGCGCGGTGATCCTGATCCCCGTCGCGATGGCGCTGATCTTCGCCACCGGCCCCGGCGGCATCCTCCCCCGGCTGCGGCGCGTCGTCGTCCCGACGGCCGTGCTCGTCGGGGTCGCCTACGTCGTCGTGACCGCCGTGTACGCCCCGTTCGGGTTCTCGGAGCCGACCCACGCCTGGTTGCCCACGGGACTCAACTGGCTGGTGCCGGAATCGTGGTTGTGGGGGGCTCACTGGCAACTGGTCGACCACATTTCCTCGGCCGGCAACTACATCTCCTGGCTCAACGGGCAGCAGCACCTGGCCAATTCCTGGCTGTACTTTCCCGAGGCCTTCCTGCTGAAGACCACCATCGCCGCGCTGGGCGCGATGCTGATCGGCGTGGCCTGGCTGGCATGGCGCCGCAGCCCGGCGCTCGTGTGGGTCTTCGCGCCGGGCGTCGTCTACTTCGCGGTCACGATGAAGTCGGGGATCAACATCGGCATCCGCTACCTCGCGCCGTCGATCGCGCTGTTCTCGATCACCGCCGCCGTCGGTCTCGCGCTGCTCCCACGCGCCTGGCCCGCGATCGGGGGCGTGCTGGCGGTCGCCGCGATCGCCGCGACCCTGGCGGGACCGGTCGGCAGCATCGGGTACTTCAACGCGTTCGCCACCGGTCGCCACTCCTACTACCTGGCCGACAGCAACATCGACTGGGGCCAGGACGGCTGGCGACTGCGCAACTGGTGGGAGGCGCACGGCAAGCCACTGCTCCAGGTCGATCTGTTCGGCGGGTTGCCGGCCAGCTACTACGTGCCGACGGCGATCGACGTCGGGGGTCCGCACAACGAGCGCTGGGACTACAGCGTCGTCGCCCACGGTGCCCGACCG
Organism: uncultured Thermoleophilia bacterium; assembly: GCA_963768285.1. GTDB lineage: Bacteria > Actinomycetota > Thermoleophilia > Miltoncostaeales > Miltoncostaeaceae > CAITWD01. Next base: position 64,772 of record CAVYHI010000017.1, on the reverse strand, counting down.
GTTGCTGATCACGAGCGTCAACGAGGGCACGCTCTGGTCGACGTTCACGCCGGAGGTCGCGGCGGCGCGCTGCTACATCGGCACCAGCCTCGTCGTCGTCGGCGCCGTGTGCTGAGCCCGGGCGCGCGCGCTGCCCGCCCGCCGATGCGTCAGTGGACCGTCAGCGTGCCGGTCATGCCGGCCTGGCGGTGTCCCGGCACGGTGCAGTAGAACGTGTAGGTGCCCGGGGCGAGAGTCGCAGTCACCTCCGAGACGCCGCCGTTGCCCACAACCGGACCCGGCGCGATGCCGCTGACCGCCAACGCGATCGAGTGCTGCAGCTGGGACGGGTTGGTCATTCGGATCGTGATCCGGCCGGCCGGGGCGGAGAGCTGGTTCGGCACGAATGCCAGCTCCGACGCCGAGGCCTGGATGTTGAGCACGGTCGTTCCGTTGACGGTCGTTACGGTGCCCGTGCTGGTCTGGCCCTGCGTGGAGGCGGCCGCCCTCGTGGTCGTGCCCGAGCCGCTCGAGCCCCCGCACCCGGCGACGACGAATGCGACGGCCGCGATCGCGGCGAGGCAGACCACGCCGTTGCGGCGCACCTTCCGGCGTCCTTGCATGGGGTCTCCTTTGCGGTTGCCCGGCGCACGGCGCGGCGGTGACGCGGCCGTGCCCTGGGCCTCACGATACGCCTGGATCCGACCCGCGGCGCACCGCGGCGGGTCGCGTTGCCCGGGCCGCGTGCGGTCGGGTACGGTCGCAGTGTGCCTGAACACGCCAAGTCGCCGCGCAAGCTGCACGCCCGGGAGCTGTTTGCGGGGCTTCCGGCGGCCTACGACCGCGCCGGCGCCGCGCTCAGCTTCGGTCAGGACCCGCGTTGGCGGCGGGCAATGGTGGCGGCGCTGGATCCGGCGCCGCGCGCGCGCGTGCTCGATGTCGCCGCGGGCACCGGGCTGGTGACGGCGGCCCTGCGTCTGCGGTACGGCTGCGAGGTCGTTGCCCTCGATCAGAGCCCGGAGATGCTCGCGCTGGCCACCGCGCGGTTCGCCGGCGATCCCAAGGTGCGCACGGTGCTCGGCGAAGCCGAGCGGCTCCCGTTCGCTGACGGGGAGTTCGACGCGCTCACCTTCACGTATCTGCTGCGTTATGTGGACGACGTCCCGGCCACGTTGCGGGAGCTGTTTCGGGTCGTTCGCCCCGGCGGGCGGGTCGCCTCGCTCGAGTTCGGCGTGCCGAGCGCGCCGCTCTGGCGCGCCGGATGGGAGGCGGTCACCCGGACCGTGTTGCCGGTCGGCGGGCGGCTGATCTCGCCCGAGTGGGGCGAGGTCGGGCGCTTCTTGGGTCCGAACATCGCGGCGTTCGCGCGCACCTGGCCCCCCGAGCGGCTCGGCCGGGCATGGATCGAGGCCGGCATGGCCCGCGTGGTCGTGCGGCGGATGACCTTCGGCGCCGGCGTGGTGATGTCGGGAGCGCGGTCCGCTGGGCACTGAGCCGCGGCCGGCCTTCTACGCGTTGCCCCCGGGCGGTTGGCGCGACCTCGTGACGCTGCTGCATCCGCCGTACACGGCTTGGCACCTGTCCTATGTGGCGATCGGCGCGGCCGCCGCGCCGATCATCGATCACGGGCGGCTCATCTGGACGCTGATCGCCTTCTTGTGCGCCGTGGGCATCGGGGCCCATGCGCTCGATGAACTCCACGGGCACCCGCTCGAGACCCGCCTTGCCGATCGCACCCTGGTGGGCCTGGCGGTGGCCGGCGTCGGGATCGCAACCGCGATCGGGATCGCGGGGGCCCTCGTCGTCGGCTGGTGGATCGGCCTGCTGGTCGTCGCCGGCGTCGCGCTCGTCGTGGCCTACAATCTGGAGCTCGCCGGCGGGCGCTTTCACACGGATCTCTGGTTCGCGCTCGGCTGGGGCGGCTTTCCGGCGCTCGTGGGCTACCTGGTCAACGCCGGCGAGCTCGCCTGGCCGGGCGTCGTCGTCGCGGCCGGCTGCGTCGCGGTCAGCGCGGCGCAGCGGGCCTTGAGTACGCCGGTCCGGCGGTTGCGTCGGCGCACCGCATCGCTCGAAGGCACGCAGCGGCTGCATGACGGCACCGAGCTTGAGCTGTCGATTGCGACGCTTGCCGCCCCGCTCGACCGGGCGCTTGTGGCATTGTCCGGGGGTGTCGTACTCCTTGCGATCGGACTCGTTGCCGCCCGCTGGTAGGCCGCGCGTTGCGCCCGGCCGCCGGGCACCGACATGAGCCCGCCCGCCGGTCGCGCACGCCCGGCATCGCCGGCGCCAGGCGATGCGTGGATCGTGCTGCGGGAGCCCGACGACGTGCTGGTCGCGGCACCTGACGGCGACTTGGGCATCGTGTTCGCCGAAGCGCCGGTCGCGTCAACCCTGCCGCCGCTGCTGGTCGAGGCCGCTGGTGACGGGCCGCGGGTCTGGGCCGCGCAGGTGCCCGGGGAGACGCCGGACCCGGACGGGGCGCAGTTTGCCGGCGCACGCACCCTGGTCGGCGCCCTCGCACCGCGCGAGTTCGGGCGTTACGCCCGCGCCCGGATGCTCGCCGAATGGCAGCGCACCCACCGCTTCTGCGGCCGCTGTGGCGCGCCGACGGCGCCGGCTGCCGACGAGCACGCGGTCCAGTGCCCGCGCTGCGGCCTGCGCAGCTACCCGCGCGTGTCGCCGGTGATCATCGTGCGGGTGACCCGTGGCGACGAGATTCTCCTGGCGTGCCCGGTCCGCGCCCCGCGCCGGTGGTACACCGTCCTGGCGGGCTTCGTGGAGGCGGGGGAGTCCCTCGAGGAAGCGGCGGCCCGGGAAATCGCCGAGGAGGTCGGGCTGACGGTCGGCGAGCTCACCTACGCGGGCAGCCAGCCGTGGCCGTTCCCGCACGCACTCATGGTGGCGTTTACGGCCCGCTACGTCGCCGGCGAGATCGCGCCCGATCCGGGGGAGCTCCGGGATGCCGGGTGGTTTCGTGCCGACGCGCTGCCGGATTTGCCGCCGCACGGCTCGATTGCGCGGGCGCTGATCGAGGCCTTCCGGGCGGCGCACGGGGCCGGCTGACCACCGGCGATGCGTCGGGGCGTCAGTCGGAGGCCTGGACGGCCACCGCGTGCGGCCGGCGCGGCTTGATGTGCGCCGGGACGATGAACGAGCCCGCCGCGGCGACGAAGGCGAAGATGCCGCCGATGACAAACGCCAGCGTGTATCCGTCGGTGATCGCCTGCGGCAGCGGCGTCGTGGCGAGCAGCGATTTCGTGTGCTGCTCGGCGATCGTTGCCAGCACGGCGAGCCCGATCGCGCCGCCCAGCTGCCGGTTGGCGTTCACCAGGCCCGAGGCCAGTCCGGCGTTCTGCGGTGCCACCCCGGTGGTCGCGGCGAACGTCCCGGCGGGGAAGCTGAAGCCGAGCCCGAGCGCGGCGATCGTGATCGGTCCGAAGATGCCCGACCAGTAGGTGCTCGTCGCGGTCGTCTGGCTCATCCACAACAGTGCGAGGCCGACGACCACGGTCGCGATCGCCATGATCGTCCGGGGGCCGAACCTGCCCACGATGCGCCCCGAGATCTGGGCGCCGATCACGACGGCAACGGCGGCCGGGAAGAAGCACAGTCCGGCCTGCATCGGGCTGTAGTGCAGTACCTCCTGCAGGTACAGCGACACGAAGTACCACATCGCGAACATGCTCGCGCCGATCATGAGCATCACGAAGTTGGCCCCGGCAAGCGACCGGGACTTGAAGGTCGCAAACGGCACCAGCGGCGCCTGGGCCCGCAGCTCGATCACGACGAAGGCCGTGATCAGCACGGCGGCGAGCGCAAGCGGGATGATCGTGGCCGGTGAGCCCCAGGCGTGCGAGTCGGTCTGGACGACCGCATAGACCAGGCAGGTCAGCCCGGCGGTCACGGTCACCGCACCCGCGACGTCCAGGCTCCGGGTGCCCTCGGCCTTGCTCTCGCGCAGCACCCGCTGGGCGAGGATGAACCCGACGATGCCGATCGGCACGTTGATCAGGAAGATCCAGCGCCAGTCGATGTAGTCGGTCAGAAAGCCGCCCGCGAGCGCCCCGGTGGCCCCGCCGCACGCCAGCGCTGCGCTCCAGATGCCGAGCGCGTGGGCGCGTTCGCGGGGATCGGTGAACGTCACGATCAGGATCGTCAGCGTCGCCGGCGACAGGATCGCGCCGCCGAGCCCCTGGATCGCGCGCGCGGTGACCATCGCCGCCGGTGACCAGGCCAGGCCGCAGACCAGGCTCGCCAGGGTGAACACCGCCAGGCCCAACAGGAAGATCCTGCGTCGGCCGAACATGTCGGCGGTCCGTCCGCCCAACAGCAGGAAGCCGGCATAGGTCAGCGTGTACGCGTTGACCACCCACTGCAGGCCGGTGGCCGAGAAGCCCAGGCTGTGTTTCATCGCCGGCAGCGCCACCGTCACGATCGCGATGTCGAGCACGACCATGAACTGCCCGAGGCAGGTCAGCAGCAGGATCAGCTGCTTGCGACGGTCCGACAGGCGTTCCGGGGGGGCGGCAAGCGTCGTCATACGCCCAACAGACTAGACAGTTAGCGTCCGAATGGCCCCGGCCCGCGGGGCGTGCGACGGCTAGTCGCCCACGCCGCCGCGGTGCGGGCGGGACAGGTGCAGCCGGCCGTGGGTTCCGACCGGCCCATGGGTACGGAACGCGGGGACGACCTCGCTGGTGACAAGCCCGCCGGACGCGGTCAGCCGGTCGAGCACCGGCCACAGGCGGGCGATCACCTCCGGGGTATCGATGACCACGCAGACCACCGGAACGGTCCGGCGCAACCGGCGCATCGAGTCCCCGTGTGGGGCGCCCGTGCCGGAGTACCCCCAGACACCGGCGAGGACAGTACCGCCCCGGGCGCCGGCGGCGCGCAGCGCGCGCATTGCGGTCACGTACAGCGCCTGCCCGTCCGCCACCGCGTCTTCGCGGGTGATGAGCGTGAGCATCTGCCACACCGGGTGCCCCTCGGCGTCCGTGGCGGGCGGATGGGCGATCGGGCTCAGCGCCTGCCCGTCGCGCTTGAGAACCGCTATTTGCTCGACGGTGACCAGGGCCGGCGCGGCGTGGGCGCGCAGGCCGGGCACCGCGCGGGCGATATCCCGGCGTGCGCCGATCGCCACCACCTGCGCGGGGACGTAGGTGTTCGTGCCGATCAACCGGGCGCGGTCCCGGACGCCATGCAGGATGCCGTCGACGCCGAGCACCACGTAGGCGCCGTCGACCCCGCAATGCTGGAGGTGGTCGACCAGGCGCACGTACGCGAGACGTCCGCCGCTGCGCTGGCCGCGGCCGAGGGTGACCGTGAGCTTCAGCTCCTCGGCGCCGCCGATCTCCGGGATCGCCGGCGCGTCGACGATGCCACACCGCTCGAGGGTGACCAGGCCCTGCGGGATCAGTTCGGTGACCGTCTCGGCCAACGCGGCGATCCGGTCGGGCGTGTCGATCGCCGCCCAGACCAGGGGCAGATCCTCGGAGAGGGTCAGCATCCGGTCGGTCTGGATCGCCCCGCGGCTGCCGAATCCCTCGACGGCCCGCAGGAGCACGGCCGTACGGATGCCCGCCGCCGTGCTCGCGCGCGCGATCGCGTCGGCGCTCGTATGGCTGCCGGCGCGATCGCGCTCGCCGAACCAGACGCTGAGCTTGAGCGCGTCTACCACTGCAGCCCCAGTCCAAACCCGATCCCCGCAATCGCGAGGCCGACGACCAACTGGCCGACCACGTTGACGACGGCCGCCGCCGGGCGTCCCGACTCGCCGAGCAGGAGCGTCTCGAGCATCCAGGTCGAGAACGTCGTGTAGGCGCCCAGGAACCCGGTCCCCACGATCAGAGCAACCGCGTGGCCCGGGGCAGCCCCGGCGATGATCCCCAGAACGAACGCCCCGGAGCAATTGATCAGTGCGGTCCCCCACGGCAGGCGCCCGCCGGTGCGCGCGAGCACATGACCATCCACCACGAAGCGCGCGACCGCGCCGAGCGCGCCGGCGACGGCCACCCAGAACCAGACTCCGAGCCCGGTCACGCGGCCCACCGCGCCCGCCGCGCTGCGCGCATGACGTAGGCCGTCGCCGCCAGGCCCCCGGCGGCACTGACGACCAGGTACGCGGCGGCCGTGGCGGGGTGCCCGTGATGGGTCAGGCGCACGGCCTCCACCTGCATCGTCGAGAAGGTCGTCAGCGCACCGCAGAACCCCGTGCCGAGCAGCGGCCGGATGTAGGTCGACGGGGGCAGCCGTTCGCCGACTCGGACGACGATCCAGGCCAGCAGCGCCGCCCCGGCGAGGTTGATCAGCAGCGTCGTCCACGGGAACCCGCCGCCGACGGCAACGTGCTCCTCGAGCTCGGCCCGCAGGAGCGCGCCCGCGATCCCGCCCACCGCGACGGCCGCAATCACGCCGGGGTCCCGATACGGCCCCGGCCGCGGCGGCCGCTTGGCGACGACGGGCTCGGCCGCCGGCGCCGGGTCGGCGCTCATGCCGGGCCGCCTGAGGCCTGCAGACGGGCACGGGGCGAGGCTGTCCTGGGCGCCGTCATGTGGCCGCATCATATGACGGCGCCGGCGGTGGGGGGGTTGCGGGCCCGCCGGCCACGCGCCGTCGGAAGCTTGTCTATCATCGCCTTGTGTATGCGCTTGGGGCCGTGCGATGACCACGGTCCGGATCATCGCGGCACTCCTGCTGGTGCTGCTCAATGGGTTCTTCGTCGCCGCGGAGTTCGCCCTCGCGCGGGCGCGGCTCACCCGCCTCGACCAGATGTCCCAGGACGGCCGCCACGCCGCCGACTTGGCGGCGCACCAGGTGCGCCACATCGACCGCTACCTGGCCGCGTGCCAGCTCGGGGTGACCCTCGCCAGCCTGGGGCTCGGCTGGCTCGGCGCGCCGGCATTCGAGGCGATCGTGCGCCCGCCGCTCGAGCGCGTCGGGCTCGGTTCGGCCAGCACGGCCGTGATTGCCGGGGTGATCGCGTTCGTCATCATCACGGTGCTGCACGTGGTGATCGGGGAGCTGGCGCCGAAGAACCTGGCGATCCAGCGGGCCGAGGCGACCGCGCTCAGGGCCGCGCGTCCGCTGGAGGCGTTCCGGGTGGTGCTCGGCCCGCTGATCCACATCCTCAACAGCGCCGCCAACGGCGTCGTGCGCATGGTTGGGATCGAACCGGCCACGCCCCACGAGCTCGCCTCGACCCCCGAGGACCTGCAGCGCCTGATCGCCGAGGGCGAGGTGGGCGGCACGATCGAGCCCGCCGAGGCCGACATGCTCGAGGGCGTGTTCTCGCTCGGGGAGCGGATCGCGCGCGATGTGATGACGCCGCGCCCCGAGGTCAAGGACCTGAGCGCCGACACGCCGATCCGTGACGCGCTGCACCAGGCACTTGCCAGCCGCCACAGCCGCTTCCCGGTCGTGGGCGGCGAGGGGGTCGGTGTCATCGGGGTCGTGCACCTGTCCGAGCTCGCGCGCGGGCTGCTCGAGCTCGAGGACTCCGCAGACGTGCGGGCGGTGACCCAGCCGGCCCTGTTCGTCCCCGAGACCCAGCTGCTGGATGACCTGCTGCGGGAGCTCCAGCACCGACGGACCTCACTGGCGGTCGTGCTGGACGAGTACGGCGAGCTGGCGGGGCTGGTCACCGTCGAGGACATCATCGAGGAGATCGTGGGCGAGATCGACGACGAACGCGACCGCGGACCGGCGATCGACGCCCAGCCCGACGGGCGCTTCCTGGTGCGCGGACACGTCTCGCTCGAGGACCTCGCCGACCACGGCATCGAGGTGGTGGACGAGACGGTCACCAGCGTGGGCGGGCTGGTGTTCACGCGCCTCGGGCGCCTGCCCCGGACCGGCGACATGGTCACCGTCGACGGGTGGAACTTCACGGTGGAGGCCACGCAGGGCACGCGCGTCGTGCTCGTGGCGATCGAGCCGGTGCCCGAGCGCCCGCAGCTCGATCCGACGCCGTCCCGATCCTGACGCGCCGGCCGCCGCCGCCGGCTACCCGTTGGCGATGCTAATCACCGTCTCACCCGAGGTCAGGAAGTCCCGGTCGCGGGCCCCCATCGCCTCGAGGAAGCCCCGCGACCGCGCCTGCCCCGGGAACAGCCAGTCATGGAGCTCGATCATGATCACGGGGAAGCGATCGACCCAGGCGAGGTCGCCGGCAAAGACATCCTCCTCGCAGCCTTCGATGTCGATCTTCGCGATGAAGGGTGTGCAGGCCGCATTCGCCTCGTCCGCGAGGATGCTTGCGATCGTTACCATCGGGATCGGGCCATCGTCGGCCGCGCGGACGCGCAGGCTCCAGCTGCCCCAGCCCGGGTCGACGAGCTCGCTGCGTCCCATCCGCGAGCCAACCGCGGCGGCCACGAAGTCGACGTACGGCGAGCGGCAGTTCTTGCGTGCGAGCGCGAGGTTCTCCTGGCAGGGCTCGATGGCGACGATCCGGGCCGCCGGGTACCGCTGCGAGAAGTAGGCCGCCGAGGCGCCGATGTTGGCCCCGCAGTCGATGATCAAGGGGCGCCGGCCCTCGCGGATCACGCGCTCGTAGCGTTTGCGCACGTCCTCGCCGCGGCTCAGGGCGTCGGTGCCGTAGCTCTCGAGGTGGAACACCTGCGCGACGACGTCTCGATCCGACCCCGGCCGCACCGACAGCGTCGTCCACTTCCGGGCCCGCCGGTCGAAGATCGCATCGCGCCGGAGGCCCGGGAGCGGCACGACGGTGTAGTGATGACGATGTGGCTGCAGGATCGCGTCGGCCATGCGGTACAGCGGCGCCTTACCCATCGTCGGTCACCGATCGACGCCTGGGCAGCGCGCGCGCGGCGATCCGATGCCGCCGACCGTAATCTGACTGGTTCACGACAGCAACCTCCCGACTTCGTGTCGGCGCATCGCGGGTACGTCTTGAGATCGTAGGCCGGTGAGCGCGCGCGGTGGCGCCGACGGCTCCCCTGGCACGGCCCGGCCCGCCCCCCGCCCGTGGCGGCCTGTCGCGACCGGCCCGCGGCCCGCATGCGCCGGATCGTCCCGGCGGGGCCGGGACGGGTCACAGCGTCGTCGTCGGTGCACGTCCGTGGTGCCCCGACGCACCGCGGGCGAGGCTCAGGTCGCGCGGATCACGTCGGTCAGCTGGCCCCGCAGGCCGCCACGGGCGGTGATGTTGTGGGCGCCGCAGCGTGCGCCGAGGGCGATGGCGTCTGCCAGGCTCAAGCCTGCGCCGAGCCCGACGGTCAGCCCGGCCGCGAACGAGTCGCCGCAGCCGTAGCTGTCCACAATCGGGCCGGGCGGTGGGACCGCCTCCCAGGTCCGCGGCCGGTCGTGCTGCTCGATCCAGCGACCGCCGCGGTGGCCGTCGGTCATCACCCACGCGCGCGGCGCGACCGGCAGGGCCCCCGACGGCACCTGCTCGTCGGGGTCGTCGGCGCTGCCGACGATGACATCGCACTCGACGCCGGCAGCGGCCAAGACCGGCCAGCGTCGCGCGGTCGCGACCAGCACCCGCGCGGCACGGCAGGCGGCCAGCGTCTCGGGGTCGCGGCCGGTGAAGTACACCGCATCCGTCTCGGCGAGGTCCTCCCAGTCGAGTGGATCGCCGGCCTTGGGGCTCAAGGGGCCGCCGATGAGCGCGATCGCCCGGTCGCCGCTGGGACCGGTCACCGAGATCGCCCGGGTCTGCGGCTCGGGGCGGAAGGTCGTGTGCATGCTGACGCCGAGTTCGGTGAGCAGCATGTGGGTCGCGTCACCGGCCGCATCGGCGCCGAGCGCGGTGAAAAACGCGGTCTCAGCCCCGAGCTTGGCGGCCTGCGCCGCCGCGATCGCACCGCCACCGGCGGGCTCGTCGAAGGCGTCCTCGAGGAGCCGAATCTCGCCGGGTGCCGGGAATGCGCCGAGGGCGTGGGTCGCCCACTCGACGTGGCCGACGATCGCCACCCGCGGCCGTCGGCTCATGCGAGTGCGAGCTCCGCCGGCGCGCCGAAGCGCTGGAGCACCTCGGGGACCGCCACCGACCCGTCGGCCCGCTGGTGGGTCTCGAGGATCGCGATCAGCGTGCGTCCGACCGCCGCGGCGGTGCCGTTGAGGGTGTGGACGAAGCGCGTGCCCGCCTCGGTCCGAGCCCGACAGTTCAGGCGGCGCGCCTGGTAGTCGGTGCAGTTTGAGCAGGAGGTCAGCTCGCGGAAGCGGCCCTGCCCGGGCAGCCAGGCCTCCAGGTCGAACTTGCGGGCCGCCGACGCGCCAAGATCGCCGACGGCGATGTCCTGCACGCGGTAGTGCAGGCCGAGCGCGGTGAGGATCTCCTCCTGGATGCCCAGGATCCGCTGGTGCTCGGCCGGCGAGCTGTCGGCGTCCGTGAACGAGAACATCTCGATCTTGTCGAACTGGTGCACGCGGAAGATCCCGCGGCTATCGCGGCCGGCGGCGCCGGCCTCCCTGCGAAAACAGGTCGAGATCCCCGCGTAGCGTAGGGGCAGGGCGTCGGCCTCGAGGATCTTCTCGTAGCCAAGCCCGGCCAGCGGCACCTCCGAGGTCCCGACCAGGTACAGGTCGTCGTCGGCCAGCGCGTAGATGGAGGCGCGGTCCGTCGGAAAGAAGCCCGTCCCGTACATCGCCTCCTCGCGCACGAGCACCGGTGGCACCACCGGGATGAACCCACGCGCCTCGAGCAGGTCGACCGCAAAGCCGACGAGCGCGATCTGCAGGCGCACCAGCGGCCCCATCAGGTAGGCGAACCGGGCCCCCGAGATCTTCGCCGCCTGCTCGGTGTCGATGCCGCCCAGTAACTGGCCGATCTCCAGGTGGTCCTTGGGCACGAAGTCGAACTCCGGGCGCCTGCCGACCACGCGCACCGTGACCGCGTCGTCCTCGCCGCCCGCCGGCGCCTCGGGCTCGGCGAGGTTGGGCAGGCCCTGCAGCACCGCGTCACGGGCGGCCTCGAGTTCCCGGAGCTCGGTCTCCTCGGCCGCGAGCGCGTCGCCGAGCGCGCGGGCCCGGGCCTGGACGGCGCCGGCGTCACGACCCTCGCGCTTGGCCTGACCGATTTCCTTGCTGATCCGGCCGCGCTCAGCGCGGACCGACTCGACCCGCGTGCGCACCTCCCGGGCGCGGCGGTCGAGCTCAAGGACGCGGTCGAGGCCGTCGGCGCCGCCGCGGCGTGTCAGCTCGGTACGGACGCGCTCGGGTTCGGCGCGCAGCAGGCGAAGATCAAGCACGTATGGACTGGCCTTAGGGTTGTGGGGGCGGGGCGGCCTGCAGCCCTTCGCGGACCGCGCCGAGGTCGTCGCCGAAGACGAACGCTTTGCGCAGGCCGGTGATCTCGAACACCCGGAGCAGTGGGGGATGCGGGCAGATGACCCCGACGCTGCCGCCGTCGGAACGCGCCTGGTTGAGCAGGCTGACCAAGGCGCCGATGCCCGACGAGTCCAGGAGCGTGACCCCGGTCAGATCGACGATGATCGGACGGGCAAAGTGACCGATGCGCTCCAGCTCGGTGCGGAACGCGGCGACCGTGTACACGTCGAATTCACCGGTGAGGGCGACGACAACGAGCTGCTCGTGCTCGGTCGTTGAGACATCAAGAGCCACGTCAAGACGATACCCCAGGAGCGGCCCAAATCCACCGGGTCTCAGTCACAAATCCGGTGGGTGCAGCCCTGGGCGCGTGCCCGGGCCCGCCATGCGTGGGCGCGAGCTAACCGGTGACCGTGAGCGTCCCGACCATTCCGGCCTGGCGGTGGCCCGGCACGGTGCAGTAGTACGTGTAGCTGCCGGCCTTGAGCGTCGCCGTCGTGGTCGAGGTCTGGCCCTGGTTGACGATCTGGCCCGGCACGTCGCCGGGCGCGTCGATGGCGACCGAGTGCTGGATCGCCGAGTCGTTTTTCATGATGATCGTGATCTTGCCGGCCGGGGCGGTGAGGCTGGTCGGTACGAACGCCAGCTGCGTCGGATCGGTGTCGATGTGCAGCGTCGTCGGACCGCCCGGCTTCGATGATGCCGCCGTGCCTTGCTGCGCGGCGGCCGACGGTGTGGTGACGGTCTCGGTCTGGCCTTGCGAGTTGGTCTGGATCGCGGAGTTCGACACGGTTGGCGCGTTGTAGGACGTGGAGGAGCTGCCGCATCCGACCGCGACGACCGCGATCGCTCCGATCGCCACTGCGCATGCTGCTGCTTTGGTCACTGTACGCACCTAATCTCGCTCCTCACCGTTGGCCAACAGGGCGAATCCTACGACCGGGGGCCCGATACGCAAGGCTCGGACCCGTGTGAGAGGCTCCTCGCCATCCGCCTACGTGGCGAATGACACCCCGGCGGCGTAGCGTGCCGATATGGCGATCCGCGGCTTTGAGGGCCACGATCCGCACACCGGCGCCGGGGCTGGGTCGACCCGTCGGCGGTGGTCCTCGGGCGGGTGCGGCTCGGCGAGGACGTGTCGGTATGGCCGCACGCCGTGCTGCGAGGCGACACGGATCTGATCAGCGTCGGCGACGCCACCAACATCCAGGATGGCACCGTGGTCCACGTCGACGCAGGGGTGCCCTGCACGATCGGTGCACGCGTGACCATCGGCCACCGGGCGGTCATCCACGGGTGCGTGATCGAGGACGAGGTGCTCATCGGGATGGGCGCGATCGTGATGAACCACGCGCGCATCGGGGCCGGCAGCATCGTCGGCGCCGGGGCGCTGGTCACCGAGCGGACGGAGATCCCGCCGGGTTCGCTCGCCGTCGGCGCACCCGCCCGGGTGAGGCGGCCGACCACGCCCGCCGAGCGGGCGCGCATCCGCGAATCGGCGGCGCACTACCTCGCCATGGGCGCTCGCCACCGGATCGGCTCATCCGCGAGCGCGGCGGTCAGAGGTTCTGCGCGAGCGCCTCGACCAAGAACTTGATGTGGCCCTGCAGCATCGCGGCCTGGCCGATCTGGTTGACCACCTCGGGATTGGCAACGGCCTCGGCCTCCCCGCGATCGAGCAATGCCTGCTTGGCGCCGCGGTCGAGCGCGAAGATCGTGTGGGCGAGCCGGCGGGCGTTGGCCCTCCACCACTCGAGCGTCGCCGCGCGGATCGGCGCGCGGTCCGGGCGCGCGCGGTCCAGCGCCTCGAGGAAGGTCTGGATCGCGGCGTCGACGCGCAGGCGGCGCTCGAGTACCGCGACGAAGGCCTCGTCCTCGGCGACGGCGGCACCGAACTGCGACTCGGCCTCGAAGGCGGTTGCGTCCTCGAGCTGATCAAACACATCGCCCATCGCCGCGGCGGCGTCCTGCATCCGGGCATCCAGGTGCCCGGCGAAATCCTCGAGCTCGGCCGCCTGGCCGGGGCCGGCGTTGGCGGCCAGCGCCTCGGCGACGAAGCGCAGGTGTGCGCGGATCGCCGGGTCGCCGGCCGGAGCGCGGTCCTCGCTGCCGACCGACTCCTCGTCGACCAGCGCGAGCAGCCGGTCGTGGTGGGTCTGCATCCAGACCAGCAGTCCGCGCGCGGTGGGGTGGGGCGCGGTCGACATGTCGGAGGTCCCCGGGCGCCTAGGTCAGGGTGTACTCGGGGCCGGAGCCGCCCTCCGGCGGCGTCAGGCGCCCGCCCTTGGCGGTGATGGCGCCGCACTGCACGCAGTTGGACGGGTTGGTGTGCACGGTGACGGTGGCGGTGCGGGCGCCGTCCCCGGCGATCTCGTACACCTTGGCCGGGCACATGTTCTCCCAGGCGACCGCCAGGGCCCGCGGGACCTTGTGCTGGATCCTGATGTGATCGGGCTGGTCGTCGCGGGTCTTGTTGCCCGAGGCGAACACGCTCGACAGCTTGTCGAAGGTGAGCGATCCGTCGGCGGTGATCGGCGTGCGGGTGCCGACGAAGATGGGCTCCTCGGCGTCGCGGATCGGTCGGACCTCCTTCGGCAGGCGCCCGCCCGAGGCGGTTGCCAGGCCATGCACCATGCCGCCGTGGAGGAAGCCGCGCTGGAAGGCCGGGCGGATGTTGCGCACCTTCCACAGGTTCTTCCAAACCTCGGAGTTCTTGATGCGCTGGTCGTAGCCCCACAGCCCTGCCGGCGTGCCCTCGCGGTCCGCCTTGAGGGCCTCGTAGATTGCCTCGGCGGCCAGCATGCCCGACCGGATGGCGTAATGGACGCCCTTGAGCGCGGCGAGATCGACGAACCCGGCCGCATCGCCCACGATCACCGCGCCGGGGACGTGCAGGCGGCTCGGCAGCCCGTAGATGCCCGAGCCCGGGATCGTCTTGGCGCCCCAGGCCAGGCGCCGCCCGTCCTTGAGGATGCCCTTGATCAGCTTGTGGGTCTTGAACTGCTGCAGGATGTCGTGGGCCGACAGCGTCGCGTCGGCGTAATCGAGCCCGACGACGAAGCCGAGCGAGATCTTGTCCTCACCCATCGGGTACAGCCAGGAGCCGCCGTACTCGCGGTACTTCTTGCGCAGGCGCAGCGGCCAACCGGTGGTGTGGATCAGTCGGTCGAGGGCCTTGGGCACCTCCCAGACCTCCTTGACGCCCAGCTCCCAGGTCTGGATCGAGTCCATGTCCAGCTCGAAGTGCCGGCGCACGACCTGGGTGAGGTGGCCGGGGGTCCCCTCGGCCAGCACCGTCGTGCGCGCGTGGACCTCGATGCCGGGTTCGAAGGTCCCGAGCTCCTCGCCGCCCTTGCCGCGGCCCTTATCGCCGGTGACCACGCCCGCCACGCGGCCCTGGTCGACCAGCACCTGCTGGCAGTCGGTCTCCGGCAGCAGGTAGACGCCGAGCTCCTCGGCCTGGTCGCTCATCCAGCGGGCCAACTGGCTGATCGAGATCACCCAGTTGTGGTGATTGCGCATCTGCGGCGGCGGTGGGATCCGGAAGCTCGAGGACTTGGTGAGGAAGTAGACCGCTTCCTTGTCGACCTCCCAGTAGTGCGGGATGTCCGTCGGATCGGTGTCGGGGAACAGCTCCTTGAGGGCGGTCGGGTTGACCACCGCACCCGAGAGCAGGTGTGAGCCGGCGGCCTTGCCCTTGTCGGCCAGCGCGATCGGCACCTCACCCAGGCGCTCGGTCAGCTCGGGGTCCTCGCCGAGCAGCTGTCCGAGCCGGATCGCCGTGGCCAGGCCGCCTGGGCCGCCGCCCACGATCAGGACGCCGACCTCGATGCGCTCGTCTTCGCCGGCGTGCGGCAGCGCGACGTAGTCGGAAGGCTCGAACGGCGGTGGGTACGCGGACGGGTAAATGATGGCCATGGGCTGCCCTGGTGGTCGTGGTTGATACGACCCGCGTCGCGGCACACGAGGGTCATCGGCGTGGGGCGCGCAGGAGGACGAAGTTTACCGTCCCTCGCGCGTTCTGCAGCAGCCGTTCCTGCTGCATCCGGCGTACGATGCCGGCACCATGGCGCCCCGCCCCGACCAGCCGAGCCCGCCGCCGCAGACGCCGTCGCAGGTCCCCGGCCAGCGGGGGCGTCGGTGAGCACGCAGCTCGCGCTGCGGCCGCTGCGGGCGGGGGACTTCGCCGAGGCGCGGCGGGTCGCCGACGCCTGGTTCGGCCGTCCGGTCGGTCTGACGATGCACCGGCTGTTTTTCGACCAGCTCGGCCCGAGCGGCCTGCGCGCGGCCGCCGCCGACGACCCGGACCGGATGTTGGGGGTGCTGCTGGGCTTGGCGAGCCTCGCCGAGCCGGAACTCGCCTACGTCCACTTCGTCATGGTGGATCCCGCGGCCCGCGGCACCGGGGTCGCGCGGGCGCTGTATTACGAGTTCGGGCGGCGGATGTACGACGCCGGCTGTCGGCGGGTGCGCACGCTGGCGGCCCCGACCAACGGGCGCTCGCTGCGCTTTCACGAGTCGCTCGGGTTCACCGGGATCTTCGCGTCCGAGTACGTCGGGCCGGGCCAGGATCGCGTCGTGTTCGAGCGGGCGCTGCCGTTCGTCGCGGCCCGCTAGCGGGCATCGGTCACGGTGCGCGCGGGCTCAGGTTTCCGCGCCTGTCGCCGTGGGTGGCGAGTCCGTTGACGGATGCCCTAGCTCGCGCGACGATGAACTCAGCCCCGTCGAATCCTCAGCCGCAGGGACCGCGTTGAGCACCGTGCACCAACACTCCCAGGCCCGCGTTGTCATCGCCGGCGCCGGCTTTGCGGCGCTCGAGTCGGCGCTCGCGCTGCGGGCCTTCTCCAAGGGCTCGGTGCAAAGCTATCTGCTGAGCTCCCAGACCGAGTTCGTGTTCACCCCGGCCTCCACCCGCGAGCTGTTCGCGCCGATCTCGCGCACCCGCTGGCCGCTGCACGAGCTGGCCGAACGGGCCGGGGCGGCGCTGATCCCCGGATCGCTCGACCGGATCGAGCCGAGCAAGCGGCAGATGTTCACCCCGGAGGGCCACGAGGTCGACTACGACTTTGCGATCGTCGCTATCGGTGGCTGCCCGGAGCCGTGGCTCGAGGCGCCGGGTCTGACGTTCTCGGGTACCGACGACGTCGCGGCGATGGGTCGCGAGCTCGACAAGGCGATCGTACGCGCCGCCAACGGTGAGGCGGTCCGCATCGTGTTCGTCGTCCCCCCCGGCGTCGGCTGGGTGATCCCGGCGTATGAGTTGGCGCTGATGGCGCGGCGATACCTCAACGAGCACGGCGCCACTGACGGCGCCGACATCGCCGTGGTCACCTCCGAGGACACGCCGCTCGGCGTCTTCGGGCACGGGGCGACCGAGACCATCAGCGCGGCGCTGGACGCGGCGGGCATCGAGCTGCGTACGGGTGCGATCGTGCGGGGCTGGGCCGACGGGGCCCTCCAGGTCGTGCCGGACATCCGCGTGCCCGCCGACATCGTGATCTCCCTGCCGACGATCCGTGGCCCCCGGGTTCGCGGCCTTCCGCGCACACCCACCGGCTTCGTTGACGCCAACGTCGACGGCCGCGTGCGCGGCGAGCGGCGCGTGTTCGTGGCCGGCGACGCCGGCCCGTTCCCGGTCAAGCAAGCGGGGCTTGCCTGTCAGCAGGCCGACCGGGTCGCCGCCGCGATCTGCGCGGACCTCGGGATCGCTGTGCCGGCCATGCCCGAGTGGCCCGTGTTGCGCGGGCTACTGTGGTCCGGTGACGGCGATCACTTCCTGCGCCGCGATTTGGCGGGCGGCCGCGACGAGAGCCTCGGCACCGTCAGCGTCACCAACGCGTTGTGGTGGCCGCCCGGCAAGGTCGCCGGACGCTTCCTCACGCCCTTCTTGCACGAGATCGAGGCCCTCGAGCTCGTCGACGTGCCGGTGCAGCACTAGGCGCCCGGCTCAGCCGGGCTTGCGGGCGATCGCGTACAGCTTCGTAAACGTGTACTCGAACCCGCGCGGGCCGGCGGCCTTGGTGGTGGCGGCCATGATCTTCTCGTGCAGGTCGGCGAGCTGCTCCGGGGTGTAGCCGGCGTTCAGGTGGCTGGCCACGACCCGCATGCGCGTCAAGTACTCCTCGACCGGGACGCGCCGAATGCGGCGCTCCATCCAGATGTCGAGGATGTCCAGGCCGGCGTCTTCCAGGTAGACCTCCATCTCGTCGATGTCCCGCTGGACCAGATCGAATGACCCGATCCACTGGGGCACCGGTGGGTAGATGTCGGTGAGGATGCGCCGGAACTCGTGCTCCGCGCCGCGGCCGGAGCACATGATCGCCAGGTCCCCGCCGGGCTTGAGCGGCCGCGCCATGGCCACCGCGGCCTCGGCCTTCTTGGGGAACCAGTGGAACGCCATGCTGCAGATCACCGCGTCGAAGTGATCTGCCGGAACGGGCATCTCCAAGACGTCGGCGGCGTGCAGGGTCACGTTCAGCGCCGGTTGCTCGGCCACCTTGGCGCGGAACTGCTCGAGCATCCCTTCGGCGGCGTCGACGCCGGTGATCTCGGTCGTGCCGAAGCGGTTCACGAACGCCATCGTGGCAAAGCCCGTGCCACAGCCGACGTCGAGCACGTTGGCGTACGCCGGCCCCGGGATGGCATCGATCAGCCGCTTGGCGCCGTGGATGTTGTACCGGACGGCCTTGTCGTAGTCGCCGGCGTTCAGGCTGAAGCCGGCGGAGACCGACGGGGTATCCGAGATCGACATGGCGCGGCTCCGGGTGGGGTGAGGGTGGCCAAGCGGCCCGATCACGGGCTCGGCGGAGCATATCCCCGCGGCGTGGCCGGCCGGGCGGTACGGGGATTGATCCATCACCCGGATCGGGCAGTCCGAACGGGGTGTTTGCCGCAAGGAAACAAACTGTTGGGGATCTGTAAGGCCCGAATCGGATCGCTTGATCCGCCCTTGCGATTCATCGATAAGGAAGCGTCCCAGGAATCGAGATGGAGGCTTCGCTTTACATGAGGCGAGCACGAGTTGTTGGTGCGCTGGCAGTCGCCGCCGGGTTGGTCGCCGTCCCGGCGGCACTGGCGGTGCCCGGACACCACCCACATATCCACCCCCCAGTGAAGGTCCGCTACGACGTGACGGGTCTGTCGGGCGCGACGCTGACGTCGACCTCGACGGCTCTGCCGCTGACCGGGGTCAAGTACCACCCCGCTTCGCTGGCGACGGCGTCCCCGCTGCCCTCGACCGGTGTTGTGCTCGGTACGACCAAGTACGCCAACCGTCACGGCAAGCCAATCGCCGAAGCGTCGATTAAGGCCGGCGACCGCATCGAGGTGCGTTGGGTTGAGCCGGGCGGGTCGACCGCATCGACCAGCCTGCCTGCGACGGAGGTCATCGACCTGGGTCCGCCTCCGCCGATCCGCTACGACGTGACGGGTCTGTCGGGCGCGACGCTGACGTCGACCTCGACGGCTCTGCCGCTGACCGGGGTCAAGTACCACCCCGCTTCGTTGGCGACGGCGTCCCCGCTGCCCTCGACCGGTGTTGTGCTCGGTACGACCAAGTACGCCAACCGTCACGGCAAGCCAATCGCCGAAGCGTCGATTAAGGCCGGCGACCGCATCGAGGTGCGTTGGGTTGAGCCGGGCGGGTCGACCGCATCGACCAGCCTGCCTGCGACGGAGGTCATCGACCTGGGTCCGCCTCCGCCGATCCGCTACGACGTGACGGGTCTGTCGGGCGCGACGCTGACGTCGACCTCGACGGCTCTGCCGCTGACCGGGGTCAAGTACCACCCCGCTTCGCTGGCGACGGCGTCCCCGCTGCCCTCGACCGGTGTTGTGCTCGGTACGACCAAGTACGCCAACCGTCACGGCAAGCCAATCGCCGAAGCGTCGATTAAGGCCGGCGACCGCATCGAGGTGCGTTGGGTTGAGCCGGGCGGGTCGACCGCATCGACCAGCCTGCCTGCGACGGAGGTCATCGACCTCTCGATCCGCTAGCACCGCCTGCAGGACCGGAACAGATGTCCGTGTGCCACGCGATCCGGATGATCTCGTGGCACACGGGCGCATCTTTGTCCGCGCACCCGTCCACGTAGGACGAGCCCGCCGCTCCGACGCACACCTGGCCGCCCGCTCGCCCCGGAGGAGCCGTCCGTCGCGGCGTCATGCTGGGAGGGCCGGCGCATCTTGGGCCGCGCACCCGCGGGCAGGCCGAGCTGCGCCCCCGGGTGCCGTTGCGGTCCGGGGGCGCGGGGAGTTCGGCTAGGCGGCGTGCGCCAACGAGCAGCTGGGGTCCGCGGCCCACGGGTCGCCGGTGGCGAGCTCGGCGCGGGCGCGCATCCCGCCGCCGCAGAGGGCCAGATCCGGGCAGGCCTGGCACATCGGGGCCATCGGACGGTCGTCCGAGCGCATCTGCTGCAGCCACTCGGTGCGGCCGGTCGCCCAGATCTCCGAGAACGGCATCTCGCGGATACTGCCCAACGTGCGATGGCGCGAGAACTGGTCCGGATGGACGTCGCCGCGCTCGTCGACGCAGCCGATGCCGACGCCCGGCCCGCCACGCGCGCCGGCGTTCCAGGCCAGCATCTCGCGCGCGCGCTCCGCGCGCTCCGGGTCCCTCGCGTCGAGCCAGCGGGCCAGCGCGACCCCGTCGGACGGGTTGTCGACGGTGAGGACCTCGACCTGCGGGAATGCCTCGGCGAAGACGAACACCCGGTGCAGCACCTCGCGCCGCTGCTCGGGGGTGATGTCGTGCAGGTTGCCGCCGCGCCCGGACGGGACGAGGTGATATAGGCAGAACCGCTCGATGTTCTCGCGCAGCACCAGCGAGAGGACCTCCGACAGCCCGTCGACGTTGCCCGGTGTGACCGTGAACCGCACCCCCCGGCGGACGCCGGCGTCGGCCAGGTTGCGCAGGCCGTTGACCGCCGCATCGAACGACCCGGCTTCGCAGCGCTGGTAATCGTGCAGGGCCTTGGGGCCGTCGATTGAGATGCCGGCGTAGATCAGCCCTGCCTGCTTGAGGCGGGTGGCCACCTCGCGGTCGATCTTGGTGCCGTTCGAGGACAGGGTGAACCGCAGTCCCCGGTCGACGCCGTACGCCATCAGATCAAGCATGTCGGGGCGCGCGAGCGGCTCGCCGCCGGAGATCAGCACGGCAGGCACGGTCCAGGTCGCCAGATCGTCGAGGAAGGCGCGGGCCTCCTCGGTGGTCAGCTCGTCGGGCGCGGCCGTGCGCTTGGCGTTCGCGTAGCAGTGCCGGCAGGCGAGGTTGCAGGCCCGGGTGACGTTCCACACCACGACCGGGTGCCGCTCGGTCGAGGAGCGCGGAGTGTGCTCCCCATGGCGCTTCTGACCGTACCGAAGGGCGTCGGACGCGGATTCGCGGACACCGAGCAGAGAACTGACATTGATCATGAGCATTCATTGTGGAACGTTGCGCGCGTGATCGGATCAGGGGGGACGCCGAACTGGGCCTCGGGGTTTTCCACGATCGCCCCGGGTCGCCCACGGATGCCGTCGTGCGGTCGGCCTGGAATTCTGGCGCACATGACAACGACCGCCGTGCCAGTCGCCGCGCCGTTCGGCGCACCGGGCGCCGTCGGCTGGGACATCAACCGCCAGCCCGTCGTCGTGGCCTGGGAGGTCACCCGGGCCTGCCAGTACCGCTGCACCCATTGCCGCGCCGATGCGCATCCGCATCCGGACCCTCACGAGCTGGACACCGAGGAGGCGCTCGCGCTGATCGATCAGCTCGAGGCGTTTGCCGGCTCGATCCTCGTGCTGACCGGCGGCGATCCGCTGCAGCGCAAGGACCTGGAGGAACTCGTCGCGCACGCGCGTGGGCGTGGCCTGCGTGTGGCGCTCACCCCGAGCGCGACGCCGCGGGTGACGCCCGAGCGCCTGGCGTCGCTCAAGCAGGCCGGGCTCGCGCAGGTCGCGCTGTCGCTCGATTCGTCGACCCCGGCCGGTCACGACACCATGCGCGGCCTCAAAGGGTCCTTCACGCGCACCCTCGCGATCATGGCGACCGCGCGGGAGCTGGGCTACCCGCTGCAGGTCAACACGACGATCACGCGTCACAACGTCGCCCAGATCGACGCCATGGCCGACATCGTCGCCAGCACGGGCGCGGTGGTCTGGAGCGTGTTCTTCCTCGTGCCGACCGGGCGCGGCCAGCGCGCCAACACCCTCAACGCCCATCAGCACGAACAGGCGCTGCGCCGGCTGGCGGGCTTGTGGGGCACCACGCCGTTCCGCATCAAGGCGACGGCGGCGCCGAGCTTCCGGCGCGTGATGATCCAGACCGGGTACACGCCGGGACCCGCCGCCGGCTTCGCCAACGACGGCAAGGGGTTCATGTTTATCTCGTGCGTCGGCGACGTCTGCCCGAGCGGGTTCCTGCCGCTCGTGGCGGGCAACGCGCGCGACACCTCGCCGGTCGACATCTACCGGGACGCGCCGCTGTTTGTGGCGTTGCGCGATCCCGAGCGGCTGAGGGGCCGGTGCGGGCGTTGCCGCTTCCGCGCTGACTGCGGCGGCAGCCGGGCACGGGCCTACGCGTTCACCGGCGATCCACTGGCCGAGGACCCGACGTGCATGTACCAGCCCGGGGGCGGGTAGCGCAGCGGCCGGCGGGGCGGACCGCCGTGAGGCGTCCGGTCATCGCGCCCGGCCGGCGCGGGCGCGCGGGCGGCGCTGGTCGGGGTTTTCCACGATCAGGGGCCGGAGGTTCGCGGATGTCGCGCCCCCGGACGCGCGCCAATGTTCCATCGTGGCAACTCAGCTTCATCGACTCGCTGTGACCTCTGGCGACGGTGCGCAGCCGGATTCGGCCGACGTGTCTGTCCGGCCGAAGCTCGTGGTCTGGGAGGCGACGCGCGCGTTCCGGTTCCCCGGGACCGCCGACGCGGCCGCGGCCGAGCTCCAGGCGCGCCCTGGTGAACTGACGACCAACGAGGCGATCGCGATGATCGATCACCTCGGGCCGTTTGCCGGAGCGACGCTGGGGATCACCGGGGGTGATCCGCTGGAGCGCGAGGACCTCGAGGTCGCGGTGACCAGGGCCCGCAGCCGAGAGCTGCGGATCGTGTTGGCCCTCGCGCCGACCCCCCGGGTGACGGTCCACCGCCTGCGCAAGCTGTACAACCTCGCCGGCGACGCGGAGATCGCGGTCCGCCTCGACGGGGCGACGCCCGAGGCTCACGACACCCTGCGCGGCTTTCCCGGTGCATACCGCCGCACGCTCGACATCATGCAAGCGGCCCGCAACGTCGGCTTCCCGGTCCGCATCATCACGACCGTGTCGCACAGGAACGTCGGCGAGCTCGATGCGATGGCGGAGATCGTCGCGATGACGGGCGCGACGCTGTGGAGCGTGACGTTCCTCGCGCCCGTCGGACGCGGCAACGCCACCGAGATGCTGAATGCCGACGAACACGAACAGGCCCTGGTACGGTTGGCCTACCTTTGGGCGCGCGTCCCGTTCCGGATCTCGGTGGCCTCGTCGCCCGCATTCGTCCGCGTCATGGCCCAGACCGGACACGCCGCGGACACGCCGATCGATTCGGCAAGCGACGGCCGGGGCTTCATGTTCATCTCCTCGACCGGCGATGTTCGCCCGAGTCGGCTGTTGCCGAGCGTCGGCAACGTGCGCCAGGATTCGCCCGTGGACCTGTACCGGACGGCTGCGCTGTTCCAGGCACTGCGCGAACCCGAACGTCTGGGCGGTCGCTGCGGGCGCTGCGAGTACCGCCAAGTCTGCGGCGGGAGCCGCTCCTGGGCCTACGTGTTCGCCGGCGATCCCTTCGCCGAGGATCCGACCTGCACCTGGGAGCCGGCCGCCGCCCGCTGACGCGCGCGACCGGCCGCGTTTGCGGCCATCGGCCGGAGCACCCCTAGGGGTTCTCACCGATGCCGCTCGGTGTCGGTTTTCCGACGATACATAGGTGTCCTCGACCCGACCCGCCGCCGATGCCTCGCTCAATGACGCGCTGCGCGTCAACCTCGCGCGTACCGCGGTCGAGGTCGTCATCCCCGAGCGGGACCGGGTGCTGCTGGAGGTCGTGGCGGGCTGGAAGGGCCTGGAGGCCCAGACCGGCCACATGCTGCGCGAGGTCCACCACCAGTTCGTCGGCTGGCCGCAGGCGCTCGATGACCTGCACGCGCGGGCGATGGGCGACTTCGCCCACTACGACGCCCATCCCAAGGGGGCCGACGGCGTCGCGGTGTTCTGCGAGCTCTACGCCAAGGCACTGGCCGGTGTGGCGCCGCCGCTACGCCCCGACGCGGCCCGCCGCTGGCTGTACTACCTGACCAAGGTTGCCAACGACGCGCGGCCCGAGTCGTTTGGGCAGATGGCCCCCGTGCTCGCCCACGCGATGCGCCGGTTCTCCGAGATCACCGCACCGATGCCGAACCTGCAGGTGGCGATGTCGCCGCACATCCGGCGACTGGCACGGGTGCTGGTCGCCCGCGCGGACGCGGGCGCGTCACGCGAGTACGCGCTGACGCTCCTGGTCGCGAGCCTCGTGCAGGTCGACCGTGCGTTCGCGCAAGGCGAGGATCCGGCGGGCTGGTGGGCCCGTAACGTCGGCGGGCCCCTGCCGGCCGTGATCGCCGCCATCAGCAACGCCCGCCTCGCCGAATTGGGCCAGACGCTGCGGGCCATGTCGGCCGCCCGGCCCCTGACCGCGTACGCGGCGGACCTGCTCGAGTTCCCGGATGCCGGGGATCTCGCCCGGATGTTCCTCGACGCGGCCGACGTCGCGCGTGACGACGCCGAGCGGCCGAACGCGGCCCGCAACGCGCTGCGCTGGCTCCTGGAGATCCTCGGCAGGCCGGTGCTGGAGCCGGTCCACGAGGTGGCGCTGCGCCAGGTGCGGCGCCTCGCCTCCGAGCTGGTCACCACGGGCCCGATCGAGGAGCGCATCGAGGTGGTGCGCGACGTCTGCGCCCTGTTGCGCCGGCAGGGCTTCGCCTATCCCCAGACCGCCCACAGCGTGATCGAGCAGATCGGCTGCGACGTCATGGCAACCGGCGACGGGGCCCTGGCGGAGGCGGTCATCGGCGAGATCCTGGCGATCGACTTCGGCTATCCGGAGTTCGCCGGATTCACCGACGAGTGGCAGGTTCGCGTCAACCCGGGCCACATGCGCAGCATCCGCACGTACCTGCGGATCATCCAGGTCGATCCGGTCCTGGCACGCCCGCTGTTGGTGGCGCTCGTGACCCACCTGCGCCTCGGCGGCGTCCTGGTGAGTGACACGGATCTGTTCCAACGCGACATCTCGGCCCTGCTTGCCAGCGAGATCGCGCCGGTCTATCTCTACGTCAAAGAGCTCATGCGCCTGTTTCCCGTGTATCACAGCGAGATCGGCGCCGAGGGCGTGCTGCGGGAGACCTCGACGCGCCTCGACGAACTCGAGGGGCGCCGGGACCACCTGTTCCACTTCCTGCGCAAGCAGTGCCACGTCGAGTCCAATTCGGAGATGGTCCGGTTCACCGACGAGGTGATCCGCTTCTGTGCGGCGGGCGACCCGGCGACGCTGGAGCGGTACCTGCCGGCCGAGCTGTACCTCGCGCTGGGCACCGACTCGGACCGGCGGCCGATCCGTGCGGTGTTCGACGCGCTGACGGCCGACGGGACGACGACCGATGCGCTGGTGGGGCTGGACGCCGCCGAGCTCGAGCGGCGGATCGCGGCCACCGGCGCAGGCACCGACGTTGCGCGGGACGAGGTCGCGCTGCTGTTCGCGATTCGCCGCGAGATCGTCCGCAAGTACCGCCTGGATCCCGGCGATGCCATCGGGCGGCTGCGCACGGTACCCGGCATCGCCGCCGGCGCGGTCCGGATCATCGAAGAGGACCTGGCCGCCGGCGATCACGAGGCCGCGTTGGACGGGATGCTCTCGGCCCTCGAGTCGCTCAAGGCGACCATCGAGACCCCCGGTCCGGTCGCGGCGGTCGAAGACATCTACCACAAGCGCCACATCGCGGCGGGCATTCCGAGCATGTACGGCTCCTATCGCGAGCCGCGCTTCGAGGCGATGGGGCTCACCTTCCGGCTCGAAGCGCTGGCGGCGGCGTTGTGCGACCGGGCCATCGAC
This sequence comes from uncultured Thermoleophilia bacterium, assembly GCA_963768285.1. Lineage (GTDB taxonomy): Bacteria > Actinomycetota > Thermoleophilia > Miltoncostaeales > Miltoncostaeaceae > CAITWD01. The sequence continues at coordinate 39,393 of CAVYHI010000017.1, read as the reverse complement.
GACCTGGCCCTGACGCCGCTTGACTACCCGAAGCTGGTGCGGATCGGAACCTGGTTCCGGCTGCTGTTGCGGGCCGTGCGCTTGGAGGGCTTCCGCGCCCAGGGCCTGACGCACTGCGCGGCGATGCTCGACGAGGTCCTTGCGACGCCGGGGACCACGCTCGACCAGTACCTGAACATCTTCTGGTTGGCCTCGCGGAACCTGGAGACGCTCGTCGAGGCCCGCATCCTGTCGGTGTACGACGAGGCGGCCAGCGGCGTGATCAGGCGCATGCTCGAGGACGGGCGCATCGACGGGCCGCCAGGCGCGTCGATCGAGGAGGCGACACTCGCGATCTCCGAGGGGCTCGAGCGCGACCTGATCGCCGAGAGCTTCGGCCTGCAGCGGCTGGACCTGCTGATCGGACGCGTGCTGCGGGCGATCGAGGATCAACGCCGACACGGCAACGAGGTTGCGGGCTCGCCGCGCCACACTCCCGGATGCGTGCCGGAGATCGTCGAGATCGACGACCCCTCGACCGCCGCCGGCGTCGTGGTGCTCGGCAACAAGGGCCTGATGCTGCGGCGCATGCGCTCGCTCGGGTTCCCGGTCCCGGATGGCTTCATCCTGACGACCGACTTCGTGCGCCAGCACTTCGCCGACGGCCAGGCGGCGATCGACGCGGGCCTGGCGGCGCGGATCGCCGCCGAGGTCGCCAACCTCGAAGCGCGCACGGGCGCGCGGTTCGGGGACCCGGCCAAGCCACTGTTGCTGTCGGTGCGCGGCGGCGCACCGATCAGCATGCCCGGGATGCTCGAGACGTATCTGAACGTCGGCCTGAACATCGACGTCGCCGCCGGGCTCGCCCGCCAGCCCGGACGGGACTGGGCCGCCTGGGACGCCTATCGTCGGCTGATGCAGTTCTGGGGCATGAGCTGCGGCCTGCATCGTGAGCAGTTCGGCAACCTGCTCGCCCACGCCAAGCTACGTTACGGGGTCGCCAAGAAAGCGCAGCTGTCCGGCAACGGGATGCGCGAGGTGGCCCTCGCGTATCGCCAGCTGTTGGTCGACGCCGGGGTCGAGCTCGTCGACGATCCCTATGAGCAGCTGCTCGCCTGCATCGCCCACGTGGGCCGGTCCTGGGACGACGACGCCTCGCGGACCTACCGGCACGAGCTCGGCATCGCCGAGAACTGGGGCACCGCGGTGATCGTCCAGACGATGGTGTTCGGCAACCTCGGCGCGCGCTCGGGGACGGGTGTCGTCCTGACCCGTCATCCGGTGTACGAGACCAGCGGCGTCCAGCTGTACGGCGACTACGTCGTGCAGGCCCAGGGCGACGACGTCGTGGCGGGCCTGGTCGAGACGTTCCCGGTGTCGGAGGCCCAGCGCCTGGCGGAGCCGACCCACGGCCAGCACTCGCTGGAGCGCGACTTCCCGGAGATCTACCGCGGCGTGCTCGAGGTCGCCGAGGTCCTCGTCAACGAGCAGGGGATGAACCACCAGGAGATCGAGTTCACCTTCGAGGGCGACCGGCGCGAGGACCTGTTCGTGCTGCAGACCCGCGACGCGGTCACGACCCAGCGCGGAGTCCTGCCGGCGTTCATCCCCACCCCGGAGCTCGAGGCGGCACTGATCGCGGGCGGTATCGGTGTCGGCGGCGGCGCGCTGTCGGGCCGCGTCGCCCACACCCAGGAGGAGCTCGGCCAGCTCGCCCGCGAGTACCCGGGCGACGCGCGCATCCTGCTGCGGCGCGACACCGTGCCCGACGACATCCCGCTGGTGGTCCAGGTCGACGGACTGCTCACGGCGATCGGCGGCGCGACGAGCCACGCCGCCGTGGCGGCCAAGCGTCTGGGCAAGACCTGCGTTGTCGGCTGCCGGCCGTTTATCGTCGGGCCTCCCGGCGCCCCGTCGCGCCTGGGTGAGCACCTGGTTCGGTGCGGCGACATGATCTCGATCTCCGGGGTCGACGGCTCGGTGCGGCTTGGCGCGCATCCGACCACCGAGGTCGTCGTGCGCGGCCGGGCACAGCAGTAGCGGGCAACGCGACGTAGGATGGAGGAGATGGCGAATCAGGGACACGGGCAGCCCGTGGGCATCAACGGCCTGGGGCGCATCGGCAAGCTGTGCGTCTGGCACCACGCCGCCCGGGGGCACTTCCCGAGCCTGGTCGTCAACGTCGGTCGCGAGGTCGGGCGCAACCTCGAGGCCGTGTGCGGCGTCATCCAGAACGACTCGACCTACGGCAACATGGACCGCTTCCTGTTCGGCGTTTCGGCCTCGCCGAGCGTGCGGATCATCGATCGCGAGCGCAACCTGCTCGAGGTTGCCGGCATGCCCGTCCGCATCCTCAAGGAGGCCCGGAACCCCGCCGACATCAACTGGCGCAAGGAGGGGGTGCGCATCGTCGTCGATACCACCGGGGCGTTCGACGATCCGACCGTGCCCGAGACCGCCCCCACGGGATCGCTGCGCGGCCATCTGGTCGCCGGCGCGGAGAAGGTGATCTATTCCGCGGCCTTCAAGGTCAAGGGCGGGAGCGCCCCCGAGGACTGCGTGACGCTGATCAACGGAATCAACCACGCCGCCTTCGACCCGTCGCGGCACCACCTGATCTCCGCGGCATCCTGTACCACCACGGCGCTGGCGCACATGGTCAAGCCGGTCTTGGAGAGCATGCAGGCCGCCAACGTGATGACCGCCTCGATGAGCACGGTGCACGCGGTCACCAACTCCCAGACGGTCCTCGACGCGGTGCCGGGCGCCGGCGCCAAGGACCTGCGCCGTACGCGCAGCGCGCTCAACAGCATGGTGCTGACCTCGACCAACGCGGCGCGTGCGCTCGAGGAGGTCATTCCCGAAATCCGAGAGATCGGGTTCATGGCCGACTCGGTGCGGATCCCCGATCCCGACCGAGTCGCTGATCATCCTCAACATCACCTTCCAGACGCGGCTGGACGAGAACGGTGACCCAGTCATCAACCGCAAGGCCCTCAACCGGATCTTCCAGGCTGCCGGTGTCGGGGCACAGGCCGGCCTGCTCGTCTACAGCGACGTCCAGAACGTGCCGCGGGACGTGATGGGGATGCGGGCCGCGGTCGTGATCGAAGGCATCGAGACCCACACCCGCACCGGCTTCGTTGAGATCGATCTGGCATCCCTGCCGGGCATCCCGGCGACCGCCCTGGAGCATCTCGCCCATCCGGTGGTGCGCGTGCCGGTGACCCACGCCAAGGTGTTCGGCTGGTACGACAACGAGTACGGCAGCTACACCAACATGCTCGGCGACCTCACCGTGCACGTCGCCGAGAGCTTGCCGTAGCCCCGACGGCGCGGCGCTGCGCAACCGACCCAATGCACGCCGTCGGCGTGGCCTACGCGACGACCTCCTCAACGAATCGCCGCGCTGCCGGGGCGAGTGGCCCCCGGCGATGCGCGAGCACGACGCGGCGCGTGACGGGAGGGTCGGGTCGGGCGATCGTGGCGCCCAGACGGACGGCTTCCTCGGCGAGCGACTCCGGGACGAGCGCAGCTCCTGCGCCCGCCAGGACGAGCGGAAGGATCGCATCGCGCTGCGCGGTGACGACGGCGACCTGCGGGGTCACCCCGGCGGCGTCGAAAGCCTCGTCCAGGAGTCGGCGACTGGACGTCCCCGTCGGGGCGGCGACGAAGGGGACGCGTTCGAGCTCGTCCATCCCGATGCCCCGGCGGCGCTGCGCGGTGCCCGGCGGCAGGATGATCATCAGTCGCTGGGTGAGCAGGTCGTGTGCGACGAGCTCCTCGGGCAGCGAGGTGATGCCCTCCGTCAGCCCGATCTCGCAGGCCCCGCTGCGCAGGAGCGCCTGTAACTCGCCGGATGTCTCCGGCGCCGCGAGATCGACCACCACCTTCGGATGGCGCTTGCGGAACGTCCCGACGAGCTCGGCCAGCGGATTCGCCGCCAGCGTCGGCAGCGAGCACAGCGACAGCGATCCGGCTCGGAGCCCGGCGACGTCGGCCACCGCCGCCTTGGCGGTCTCCACGTCGCGCTGGATCTGACGCGCGGGTCCGATCAGCGCCGCGCCTGCGGGCGTCAGCCGCACGTCGTGCCCGACGCGATGAAACAGCTCCACGCCGAGCTCGCGTTCGAGCTTCTTGACCGCCAGCGAGAGTGCCGGCTGGGAGGTGAAGACCGCCTCGGACGCACGCGTGAAGCCGCCGTGCTCGGCGACGGCAAGGAAGTAGCTGAGCTTGCGGAGATCCATTTACAGATCTTATCAATCTCGGCACATCTATCTATTCGACATCTGGGCCGCGGTCATCGATCATTGAGTCGGGACGAGCACCCGCGATCCGCTCGGTGGCGTGGACGGCGGGGCTCGAGGAACGGAGGCGCTGGTCTCGTGATGAATCCCGGGGGGCATACCGAGGTCGCGCGATCCCAGCGGGGCTGGCGGCGGGTGTTCGTCGAGCCGGCGCGCCCAGCGGCCGTTGCCCGCTATCCCGGCGCTCACTGGCTCGTCCTCGCCACGGTGTGCATAGGGGCCTTCATCGGCCAGCTCGACGCATCGATCGTCACCCTGGCGTTTCCGACGCTCCAGCACGTGTTCAACGCCAGCGTCAGCGCGGTGACGTGGGTGGGCTTGAGCTACCTGCTGGTGCTGGTCACGACGGTCACGGCCGTCGGGCGGTTCGCCGACATGGTGGGCCGGAAGCTGCTGTACACCTACGGGTTCCTGGTCTTCGTCGTCGGATCGGCGCTGTGCGGCCTGGCACCGAGCCTCGGCGCGCTCGATGCGTTTCGCGCGCTGCAGGCGCTCGGCGCGGCGATGCTGCAGGCCAACAGCGTCGCGATCATCTACCTGGCCATGCCCCGCGGCTCACTCGGCCGCGGCATCGGGATCCAGGGTGCCGCCCAGGCGATGGGCCTGGCCCTCGGGCCGGCGGTGGGCGGGTTCCTGCTCGCCGCCGGCGGATGGCGGTTGATCTTCCTCGTCAACGTGCCCGTCGGCCTCGCGGGAATGGTCGCGGCGTGGATCTTCATCCCCCGCAGCCGCAACCTGCAGCCGCGCGTGCGGTTCGACTGGGTCGGGTTCGGTCTGTTCGTCCCCGCGGTCCTCGCGCTGCTCGGCGCCCTCTCGTTCGGGAACCGCATCGGCTGGACGAGCCCGCTGATCGTCGGCCTGCTCGCCGCCGCCGTCGCGCTGGGCATCACCTTCACGGCGTGGGAGCTGCGGTGCGCATCGCCGATGGTCGACATGTCGCTGTTCCGCCGGATTCCGTTCTCGGCCGGCATCTCGAGCGGCCTGCTCTCGTACCTGGTCATGTTCGGCGTGCTGTTCTCGGTGCCGTTCTTTCTCGAGCGGTCCCAGCATCTGAGCTCGAGCCAGGTCGGGTTGGAACTGACCGTCATGCCGCTTGCGATCGGAATCACCGCCCCGTTTGCGGGGCGCCTCGCGGATCGCTTCGGTTCCCGCCCGCTGACGGTCGCCGGCATGGCGCTCACCGCGTGCGCGTTGGCAGCGATGGCGTGCGGGTGGGACGCCTCGGGGATACTCATCGGGGAGCTGGTGCTCGTCGGGATCGGGCTGGGGCTGTTCACGCCGTCGAACAACGCCTCGATCATGGCGGCGGCCCCCCGGGAGCAGTCCGGGCTCGCCGGGGGCATCCTCAACATGACCAGGGGCTTGGGCACCGCGTTCGGGCTTGCGATCACCGCTGCGGTCTACGAAGTGGCGTCGGGGGCCGGCGTGAGCGCGGCGGACGCGGCCGCCGGTTTCCGGGCGTCCGCGGCCGTATTGGCATGCGTCGCCGTCGTGGCCACCGCCCTGGCCGGCCTGCGCGGCGCGCATGCCCTGGCCGTCCCCGTCAGCAGCTCGTCGCACTGAGCTGCGAGCGTCCCGCGCCATCGCGGGCACACTGCGGGCGGCCTAACGCTCGGCGATGCCGCTTGGAGGTGTGATGTCCTGGAGGATGCCGGCGATGCGGGTGACCTGGCCGCCGCCGTCGCGGTCGAACTCGACCACGCCGCGCATCTGGCGGATTGTGCCGTCGGCCAGCACGGCCCGGGATGTGGCTTCGTAGCCCTCGCCGGTGCGGATGCCGTCGCGATGCATGACGGCCATCCAGTCACGGTCATCCGGATGGACGTGCTCAAGGAAGGTGTCGATTGTCGGCGGGACGGCGCTCGGACGACGTGGGCCGCCGGCGGGGTTTGGGTGGCGGGTAGACCAGGCGCGCGATGCTCGCCGACGTCCATCCGACGAGCCCGCCGCCGAAGACGATCAGCATCGTGTTGCGCGCCTGTGCGGGCTGAGTGGCCGCGACGATCGCGAGCAGTGCCCCCAGACGACAAAGCAGCCCGTGCTGTAGTTCCTGTAGGGCCGAAACCGCCGCATGCCCCCCGCTCCTTCATTGCCCCAGCGCCGCGCCTGTCATCGCGGTCACAGCGAGCCTTGCTCGCGCGCGCCGATTCGGCGCGGGCGGGGTCCAAGTTGGGGCGCTTGCCCGTCTGCTCGGGCCCCGCTAGACGGGGGTAGCGCCGCGGTGTCCAGCTGACGATGACTGGCCTGCGGCGCGCGAGCTCTGGCTCCGCGGACGCCCGTCTCAGACCGCGGGCGCCAGGCCACCCGGCTGGGCCCGTCTCGGGGCTTGGGCGTCCGCTGTCGACGCCGAGTGGAGCATGGCGGATTCGAACCGCCGACCTCCTGGGTGCGATCCAGGCGCTCTCCCAACTGAGCTAATGCCCCGTGCGGCCGCCAAGATTAGCGCGAGGCGCGTGCGGTGTCATCCCGCGCAACATCGTGCCCGCCAACGGGCAAGCGTCCGGTCCCCCACGCTAACCTCGGAATCGAAATGATCGACCTTCACAATCATCTGCTGCCCGGCCTCGACGACGGGCCAGCAGATGTCGCGGGATCACTCGAGATGGCCCGTGCGGCCGTGGCTGCCGGCATCGAAGTGATGGCCTGCACGCCGCACGTCGCGGCCAAGTACCCGAACCGCGCCAGCAACATCCGCCCGGCGGTCGAGGAGCTGCAGGGCGAGCTGGAGGTCGCCGGGATCCCGCTCGAGATCGTGTCCGGGGCGGAGATCTCCACCGACGTCGTCGACCGTCTCGACGATGCGGAGCTGCGCCTGCTGAGTCTCAACGACTCGGGCTGGCTCCTCATCGAGGCGCCGTTCGCCGGTTGGCCGGTCCGCCTGCCCAAGCTGATCGGCGACCTCGAGATCCGCGGGTTCCGGGTCCTGTTCGCCCATCCGGAGCGCGCGGAGGCGATCCAGCACAATCCGGATCGGCTGCGCGACCTGGTCGGTCGGGGCGCGCTGGTGCAGAGCAACGCGTCGAGCTTCGTCGGCGATCACGGCCGCATCGTGACCAACACGGCCCAGCTGCTGCTGCGCAACGGGCTGATCCACGTCCTGGCTTCGGACGCCCATTCGGCGACCTGGCGACCGCCAGGGGTCGGTGAGGCCCAGAAGCTCGCCGCCCGAGCACTCGGGGTGTGGCCCGAGGAGCTCGACTGGATGGTCGAGGAGGGACCGCGCCAAATCCTCGACGGCGGCCCGGTGCGTCCGCCGCGCGTTGCCGTGCCCGTCGACGCCCCGGTCCGCAGCCGACCCCCTGCGGGTCCACGCGCCTAGGCGGTGGATCAGCTCCGCGTAAGCTGATCCACCGAGCCGCCGGCAGGTGAGCACTCATCGCGCCCGGGCCGGCTGGCCAGCGCGACGCGGACCGCCAGCACCATGTCGCGCACGCGGCATGCCGGCGCGCTGATGAACGCGACGACGATCGAGACGCCATGGATCACCGGCCCACGGGCGGACGCGCGCGCCGCGAGCCGCGTCTGATCCCCGTCCTCGCCGTCGGCCAGCAGGTGCCGGTGCCGGACCGGTTGCGCCGACAGCAGGGTGAACGCACCGGAGGCGACGGCCATCGTCGCGCCACAGACGGCGGCCGCCACGTGTCAGTTCGCCCCGCCCTGGGTGACGTCGTGCGCCATCAGCGCCGTCGAGAACGGGACCGCCACGACGGCGATCAGCAGCAGGTTGGCGCGCGCCGCGCGGCACGCCGGCCTGAGGCGAGGGTGCTGATTTCGGACCCTCGGGGCGGCGGCCGTCCGCAGGCAAGTCGGCCGCCGCTCCTGGGTGCTACCCGATGGCTCGGGTGCGCTCGTCCGCGCCGGATGCGGCGCGGGTCGTCCCTGCCGGATCCGGCGGGCAGCAACTGCACGCGGCGGCCAGATCGCCGGCCGATCCGGTGGGGATCGTGCGGCGCATGCGGCGGATCTGGTCGGGTCGGTGCACGGCGCGGTCCTTGGCGGGACGCGATGACCTACTCTCGCGACGATACGCCCCTGCGTGGCGCGGAAAAGTGCCGTGCACCCCCGGCGGCGGGCGCGGCCAGACGCGTTGTCGGCTGCGTGCGGAAAACGCGTCGCTTGCGGGGCCGCCAAGTGTCCGGCCGCGGCGTCCCTGGCGGCGACGAAGGGGTGCCGTCGCCCTGGTAGCCTCCGCATGCCGCCTGGCACCGACGTCGGCTGCCGGCGCGCGGCCCGGCCTGACCACATCCGCTCTGAGCACGGGCACCTTCACCGACATGAGCGCACCAGAACAACGCACTCCTGCGGGCCGGCCGGCGGTGCTGGCGCGCCTCGCGGCCGAGGCCGAGCAGCAGCATGTCGAGCACGCGCCGCCGGCCTGGTCCCGCTGGGCGGGCCGGATCCTGGTGGTTGCCATCCTCGTCGTGATCGCAGTGACGGTGGTCACGGTGCATCCGTGGTAGGTGGCTCCGGCCCGGGCCGGTTCGTCGTCCTCGAAGGGATCGACGGCTCCGGCAAGAGCACCCAGGCCCGGCTGTTGGCAGATGCGCTCCGCGCGCGGGGCGAGACGGTTGTCGCGACCCGCGAGCCCGGCGGGACCGCCCTCGGGGAGCAGCTTCGCGCCGTCCTGTTGGGCAGCGCTCCCGGCGCCGTGGCCGACGTGGCTGAGGTCTACCTGTTCGCCGCCGCCCGCGCGCAGCTGGTGACCGAGATCGTGCGGCCGGCCCTGATGCGCGGTGACTGGGTGGTCTGCGACCGGTTCCTGGAGTCCTCGCTGGTGTATCAGGGCATCGCCCGCGGCCTCGGGATCGACGCGGTTGCCCGCGCGAACGAGCTTGCCGTCGCTCGCTGTGTTCCCGATCTGGTGGTCGTCGTCGATATGCCGCTCGAGGTGGCCGCGGTGCGTCGCGGGAGGGCCGATCGGATCGAGGCCGAGGACGGCGAGTTCCACCGGCGCGTTGCGGCCGGCTACCGCGAGCTCGCGGTCCGCTGGCCCGAACGTGTCCGCGCGGTTCCCGGTGGGGGAACGCCAGCGGACGTCCATGCGCGCGTGATGGCCGAAGTGGATCGGCTGAAATGATCACGATCCAGGACCAGCCGCTTGCCGAGAAGATCCTCGCCGGGGCGCTCGCAGGAGCGCATGTCCCGCAGCAATTCCTGTTCTACGGACCCGCGGGCACCGGCAAGCGCCCAGCGGCCCACCGGGTGGCCCGGCATCTGATCGGCGCCGCTGACCAGAGTGCCGAGCGGGCCCAGCTCGATCTGTCGGTCGTGCGGGCGTCCGGTGCCCAGATCCTGGTCGACGATCTCGAGGACGCCTTGCGCGATCTCGCGACGCGTCCGGTGGTCGGCCGCTGCCGCGTCGCGATCGTCGAGGACGCCGAGCGCCTCCGGGACGTCGCCGGCAACCGGATCCTCAAACCCCTTGAGGAACCGCCGGCGGGCTCGTACGTGATCCTGGTCACTGACCGGCCCGAGGACGTGCTGGCGACGATCCGCTCGCGGTGCCTGCCCGTGCCGTTCCGGAGCCCGGGTTGGCAGGCGATCGCGGCGCGGCTCGTCGCCGAGGGCGTCCCCGCCGCGGTCGCCGAGGTCCGCGCGCGTACCCAGGGGCCGATGGCGCTCGTGGGCGACGCGTACTGGTGCTCGATGCGCGAGGTCGGGGTCGAGATGGGCCTGTCGATTCTGCGTGGTGACCGCGCCGGCGCGGCGCTTGTCGCCGACGTCCAGCGGCGCATGGAATCGGCGGCGGCCGCGCATCCATCGGCCGAGCTCGTGGAGCTGCGCCGAGCCGCCGATGAGCTGGAGGGCAAGCGCGGCGGCCGCACGGCCGCCAAACGGGCCGAGGACCAGGAAAAGCGCGAACGGCGCCGGATGGTCTCCGACGGCTGGGCCACGGTGCTGGCCGGCGCTGCCGGTGTCGTCGCCGACGGGCTGGCGCTGGCGGTGGGTGCCGGCGCGGCCGTGCGCCACCGCGACCTGGCCGAGGCGATCGCGGCCGCCGCCGCGCCGGCCGAACTGTGCGAGCGAGCACTCGAGGAGATCGAGAGCACCCGCGCGGATCTGCTGCTCAACCCGACGGTCGACCTGGCCATCGAGGCACTTCTGGTCCGGATCAACCTCGCTCGCCGCGGAGAGCGCCACCCGTTGCGAGGCCCAGGGCGAATGCGCTGGTGAGCGCGCCTGCGGACGACGCTCCGCGAAGGTGGCCGCGCCTCACCGCGCCGCTGGGCCGTCACGGGCTGATCGTGGGCGTGGTTGTGCTCGTCGTGATCGCCGTGCTCGGCGGCACGGCGCTGCTCCGGTCCGGCGGGCGGACCGCGGTCGGTGTCGCCGACGCGCTCGCGCCCTTGGCGGGCTTCCCGCAGGCGACGCCCGCCCGCATCGCCATCGGGAGCTCGCCCCACGGCGCGGTGTCGTATGCCGCGATCGTCGACCAGGGCGTCGCGGACTGGCGTGCGCAGTTCGCCCGTGCCGGCCTCGATTGGGCGGATCCGGCGGGCGTGGCGCGGCCGCCGGGTGGCGCAAGCCGGGCCCGTGATGTGCTTGCGGCCGGGACCGCGCTCGGCAACTGGGCGCAGCAGCTGATAGGGATCCCGGGCCTGCTCGAGGTCGCCCGGCGCCAGGGGCGCATGACGCCGGCCGCCGTGCGCGCCGAGACCGCCGACCTGGTGGCGTGCTTGGCGGGCGCCTGGGGCCGGTCGATGATCGCGCCGGCCGCTCTCACCGCCGCCGCCCCGGCCGGGACCGCCGCCTGGGTCGCGCGCGGTGCGCACACGGGCGTGCCGTCGAGCTGCGGGTCGGCCGTCGGCACCTAGGCGTACCGCCGCGTCGGACCGGGCATTCTGGATGCGGCCCGCTACCATGGCCTCTGGTCGATTGTGCGGGGCACGCGAGCCCCGCCGCCCCGACGTGCCGTGATAAGGGAGATCTGTGGCTCACCGTGATGATCTGCGCAACGTCGCCATCGTGGCGCACGTTGACCATGGGAAGACGACGCTCGTCGACGCGATGCTCTGGCAGACCGGTGCCTTCCGGGCCAACCAGGATGTCGCGAGCCGGGTCATGGACTCCGGCGATCTCGAGCGCGAGAAGGGCATCACGATCCTGGCCAAGAACACCGCGGTCCGGTATGGCGAGGTCACGGTCAACATCCTCGATACGCCGGGCCACGCGGACTTCGGCGGGGAGGTCGAGCGCAGCCTGTTCATGGCCGACGGCGTGGCGCTGCTGGTGGACGCCAGCGAGGGCCCGCTGCCGCAGACCCGCTTCGTGCTGTCCAAGGCGCTGGCGCACGGGCTGCCGGTGGTACTGGTGGTCAACAAGATCGACCGGCCCGACGCCCGCGTGGCCGAGGTCGTCGACGAGGTCTACTCGCTGTTCATCGAGCTCGACGCCGACGAGTCCCAGATCGAGTTTCCGATCGTGTACTGCAACGCCAAGGCCGGCCAGGCCTCGCTCGACCCGGCGGTGCCCGGCGAGGACCTCACCCCGCTGTTCGAGACGCTGATCGCGCACATCCCGGCCCCGGTCTACGACCCCGAGCACCCGCTGCAGGCACTGGTGACCAACCTCGACGCGTCGCCGTATGTCGGCCGGCTCGCGCTGTGCCGCGTGCACCACGGCACGATCCGCAAGGGCGAGCAGGTCGCCTGGTGCCGCGCCGACGGGACGATCGAGCGCGCCCGGGTCACGGAGCTCCTGCTGACCGAGGCGCTCGAGCGCGTTCCGGCCGAGACGGCGGGGCCGGGCGACCTCATCGCGGTCGCCGGGCTGCCGGAGGTCACGATCGGCGACACGCTCGCGGACGTCAACGATCCGCGCCCGTTGTCGGTGCTCTCGGTCGACGAGCCGTCGATGTCGGTGACGATCGGGACCAACAGCTCGCCGCTGGCCGGCCGTGACGGGACCAAGCTCACCGCGCGGATGCTCATCGCGCGGCTGGAGCAGGAGCTGGTCGGCAACGTCAGCCTGCGGGTGCTGCCGACGGACCGCCCCGACACCTGGGAGGTGCAAGGACGCGGGGAGCTGCAGCTGGCGGTGCTGGTGGAGACGATGCGCCGGGAGGGCTTCGAGCTCACCGTCGGCCGGCCGCAGGTCGTGCTCCGCGAGATCGACGGCACCCGCCACGAGCCCGTCGAGCGCGTGATGATCGACGTGCCCGAGGAGCACATCGGCGCGATCACCCAGCTGCTGGCCGCCCGCAAGGGCCGCATGCAGGACGTGGCCAACCACGGCCAGGGCTGGGCGCGAATGACCTACCTGGTCCCGACGCGGGGGCTGATCGGCATGCGCACGCAGCTGATGACCGAGACCCGCGGGACCGCGATCGTCCATCAGATCTTCGAGGGCTGGGAGCCCTGGCACGGCGCGATCAAGACCCGCACCAACGGCAGCCTGGTCGCCGATCGCGCCGGGATCACCACGACCTTCGCGCTGATGAGCCTTCAGGAGCGGGGCCAGCTGCTGGTCGGGCCGGGCGAGGACGTCTACGAGGGTGCCGTCATCGGCGAGCACCAGCGGGCCGATGACCTCGACGTGAACCCCACCAAGGAGAAGAAGCTCACCAACATGCGCTCGTCGACCGCCGACGAGCTCGTGCGCCTCGACGCCTACCGGGCGCTCTCGCTCGATGAGGCGCTCGAGCTCGTAAGCGAGGACGAGTGTGTCGAGGTGACCCCGACGCGCGTCCGAGTGCGTAAGGTCGAGCTATCGCAAACCGGGCGGGTCAAGCAGGCCCGTCGCCATCGCGTCACGGCCTAGTCGGGCCCGCCCATGCCATGCCGCCGATCCAAGGAGAACCTGCGTGAACCCCTGGCATGACGTCTACGTGGACGATCACCTGGTCGAGAACGAGTTCCCGGTGGTGATCGAGGTCCCTCAGGGCTCCAAGAACAAGTACGAGCTCGACAAATCCTCGGGCCTGCTGCGGCTCGACCGCGTGCTCTACTCGGCCGTCCACTATCCGGCCAACTACGGGTTCATCCCGCGGACCTTCTGCGACGACGGCGACCCGCTGGACGTGCTGGTGCTCGGTCAGGAACCGGTGGTGCCACTGGCGATCGTCGAGGCGCGCGCGATCGCGGTCATGCGGATGCGCGACGAGAAGGGCATCGACGACAAGATCATCGCCGTGTCGACCAAGGACCCGTCGGTGAACGAGTACCACAGCTACACCGAACTGCCCAAGCACGTGCTGCGCGAGGTGGGCCGCTTCTTCCAGGACTACAAGGCGCTCGAGCACAAGGAAGTCGTCGTCGACGCCCCGCTCGGGCCCGACGAGGCGATGGCGACCATCGCCGAGGCGCTGGACCTGTACCGTCGCCTGCGCCGCGGCGATCTGGGCAGGGGCGGTCTGGCCTAGGGGCGCCGTCGGAAGATAGGCGCTACCTATCGTTCCGGCCGGCCGGATCCTATTGGACCTCGCGGTCGCGAGCGTGTTAGCTACGGGCGCGGTGGCCGACCGCCACCGTGTTCAGGCGGCCCCAGCCACACGGAACCAGCCATGGCACCCACCGCGTCCGCACCGACCGAGATGACCCCCGCGCGGAGCGGCTGATGACGAGCATCGCGCGGCAGATTGAGCGCGCGACCACCCATGTCATCCCGCAAGGTCCGTTCGCCCGGCTCGGGCGGTGGAGCGCCCGCCACCGGCGCTGGGTGATCGCGGTGTGGATCGTCGTCTTGCTGGCGTTGGCGCCACTGGCCACGCAGCTGTCGGGACGGCTCTCCCAGGGCGGCTTCCAGATCTCGGGGTCGACCTCGCAGAACGCGATCAACGTGGTCTCGGCCAAGTTCACCAACCAGTTCCCGGCGAGCATGACGCTCGTGCTCACGAGCCCGACGCTCCCTCCGAACGATCCCGCCTTCGAGGCCGTCATCGCGAAGGCTGCCGCGGCCGCCAAGCAGGCGGGCGGGCCGGTCGTCGGCGCCGTCACCACCCCGGCCGAGAACCCGCAGCTGGCGTACCCGGTCGCGCGCACGGCGCTGATCCAGATCGGCCTGACCGAGGGTATCGACCAGGTGCTGGCACATACCAAGCCGATCATCGACGCGGCGACGGCGACCTCGACCTCGCGGGTCGAGGTCTCGGCCACCGGCGGCCCGGCGATCTTCACCGACTTCAACTCGGTCAACACGCATGACCTCAGACAGTCGGAGACGGTGCAGATCCCGCTGATCCTGCTCGTGCTCGTCCTGTTTTTCGGGTCGCTGTGGGCCGCCGGCATCCCCGTGGTGGTCACGGTCATCGCCCTGGTGAGCACGCTGGGGGCGCTGTGGCTCATCGCCGGCGCGATGAGCCTGTCGATCTACGTCCAAAACGTCGTCCCCCTGATCGGGATCGGCGTCGGCGTGGACTACTCGCTGTTTATCGCCAACCGTTACCGGGACGAGATGCGCGCCGGCTTCGACGCACATGATGCGGCGGCGATCACCATCGGGCGGGCCGGTAAGGCGATCTTCTTCTCCGGGCTGACGGTGGCGATGGCCCTCGCCGGGATGCTCGCCGTCGGCGTGCCGATCTTCACCGGGTTCGCCGTGGGCACGATCAGCGTCGTGGCGGTCATGGTCACCGCCAGCCTGACCCTCACCCCGGCGATCCTGGTCGCGCTCGGCCCGCGGGTTTTCCGCGCCGACGCGGTCGCGTGGGGCCGGCGCCTGCTGCGGCGGCCGCCCCGTCACGCCACCAGCGACGACGGCGACTTCGGGTTCTGGGGCCGCTGGGCGGCCGGCGTGATGCGCCGGCCCTGGACGGTGATCGTCGTCGTGACGCTCATCCTGCTGATCCTCGCGTCGCCGGTGCTGGTGATGACCACGGGCTCCAGCGGCGTTACGGCGCTGCCGCCCTCACAGCCGTCCCGGGTGGCCGCCGGCAAGCTGGTCGCGGCGGCCGGGTCAGGCGCCGAGGATCCGGTCAGCGTCGTGATCGACGGGACGGGCCCGGTTTCGCAGGCGGCGATCGCCAAGCTGTCCCGGCTGAT
The DNA here is from genome assembly GCA_963768285.1 of uncultured Thermoleophilia bacterium. Lineage (GTDB taxonomy): Bacteria > Actinomycetota > Thermoleophilia > Miltoncostaeales > Miltoncostaeaceae > CAITWD01. The sequence continues at coordinate 24,128 of CAVYHI010000017.1, read as the reverse complement.
GTCCGCCGACCCGCAGGTCTCGGGCATCAACCCGGCGATCTCGTATGCCAAGGACGGCACCGCTGCGGTGATCACCGTCTACCCGAGCTCCAACGAGGACACGACCGCCGCGCAGGATCTGGCCGGGCGCATCGCCAACGTCTACGGACCGGAGGCGGTCGGTGCCGGGCCCGAGCACGTGTACGTCGGCGGCGCGGCGAGCGCGAACCGCGACTTCACCGACGCCGTGTCCGGACGCCTGCCGTACGTGATCGGCCTGGTGATGATCCTGACGTTCATCGTGCTGATGGTGCTGTTCCGGTCGCTGCTGCTCCCGCTCAAGGCCGTCGTCATGACGCTGCTGTCCGTGCTGGCGGCCTACGGGGTGATGGTCGCGGTGTTCCAGTGGGGCTGGGCGGACAACCTGCTCGGGTTCCACCACCTCGGCCACGTCACCAACTGGGTGCCGCCGTTCCTGTTCTCGATCCTGTTCGGGCTCTCGATGGACTACGAGGTCTTCCTGCTCTCGCGCGTGCGCGAGTACCGTGAACGCGGCGGCGCCGACGCCGACGCGGTGGCCTTCGGCCTGGCGCGCACGGGGCGGATCATCACCACGGCGGCGCTGCTGATGATCATCGTGTTCCTGTCGTTTCTGACCAACCGGCTGATCCCGCTCAAGGAGTTGTCACTCGGGCTTGCCGTGGCGATCTTCATCGACGCCACGCTCGTGCGGCTCCTGCTGGTGCCGGCGTTCATGCGGGTGGCCGGCAAGTGGAACTGGTGGCTGCCCGGCCCCTTGGACCGGATCATCCCCGTGATCGAGGAATAGCGCGCCTACGGTCAGAGGACGCCCGGCGCCCCGGCGACGTCCTACTCGCGGCAAAGCCCCAGCTGTGCGGGCATTTGCCGCACCGGACGCGCGTATGATCGAGGCGTGTGGCTCCCTAGCCTCGTCTGGACCAACCTGATGCGCCGCCGTGCTCGGAGCCTGCTGACGGCGATCGGGGTCTCGCTCGGGGTCGGCCTGATCGTGGCGCTGCTGTCGATCAGCTCGGGCGTCCAGAGCGCGGTCAACAACGTCATCCACCTCGGCGGGGCCGACTTCGGGCTCTTCCAGGGGCAGGTGACCCAGCTGACGACCTCGCTGCTGCCCGACCAGCTCGCCGGTCAGGTGGCGAGCACCCCCGGGGTGCAGGAGGTCGCCCGCGTCAAGCTGCTGGTCACAAGCGTCGACGGCCGCAGCGGCCAACTGGTGTTCGGCCTTGTGCCGAGCGAGTTCCCCGAGCGGCAGTTCGTGATCGTCAAGGGCAGCCCCGCCCACGGCAACCAGATCCTCATCGGCGACCACGCCGCCTCGCAGCTCGGGCTCGCGCCCGGCGACACCATCACGATCGGCACCGCCAAGCTGCCGGTCGCCGGCATCTACCACAGCGGCAACTCCTTCGAGGACGGCGGTGTCGTCGCCCCGCTGGCGCTCGTGCAACAGTGGGCCGGACGGCCCGGCGAGGTCACCTCGATCGGGATCATCGTGCGCCCTGGGGTCTCCTCGTCGCAGCTGGCCACGCAGCTCGAGCGGCGCTATCCGGGTCTCGTGGCGATCACCAACCCCGGTCAGGCCATGCAGGTCGACACCACCAGCAAACTGCTCATCAGCGCCGGCTGGATCTTCTCGGTGGTCGCCCTCCTGGTCGGCGGCATCGGCGTGACCAACACCATGGCGATGTCGGTGATGGAGCGCAGCCAGGAGATCGGCGTCCTGCGCGCGGTCGGCTGGCCCAACCGGCGGGTGGCCGGGATGATCGTCAGCGAGGCCGTGACGATTTGCATCGTCGCACTCGGGATCGGTCTGCTGCTCGGGTGGGTCGCCGCCCAGGCCCTGGTCTCGCAGGGCGCGCTCTCGGACCTGGTGAGCCCGCAGTTCGGGTTGAGCGTGTTCGCCTGGGGGCTGGCGTTCTCACTCGGGGTCGGCATCATCGGCGCCGCCTATCCGGTCTGGCGCGCGGTCCGACTCAATCCGATCGAGGCACTTCGGCGGGAGTAGCCGGGATGATCCTGCCGTCGAGCATCCGCACCACGCGATCGGCGGCGAGCGAGACCTCGTCGTCGTTGGTCACCATCAGGATGCTCATCCCGTACTGCTCGCGCACACGCCCAAGGAGCCCCAGCACCTCCGCGCCGGTCGCGCTGTCCAGCGCCCCGGTCGGCTCGTCGGCCAGCAGCAGCGGCGGATGATTGGCGAGCGCGCGGGCGATGGCGACCCGCTGGCGCTCCCCACCCGACATCACCCCGGGCCGGTCCTCGGCGCGATCCGTGAGGCCGACCTCTCCGAGCAGTTCCCGCGCGCGCAGTTCGCGGTCGCGCGCCGACTGGTCGCTGCCGATCATCGGGATCATGACGTTCCACAGTGCCGACAGCGTGGGGATCAGGTAGTGGAACTGGAAGACGAACCCAACGGTGCGGGCGCGGTAGGCCGCCAGGTCGTGGATCTCGGCGAGCGACTGGCCGCCGACGGTGATCGTTCCCGAGTCTGGGCGGTCGAGGGCTCCGATCAGGTTGAGCAGGGTGCTCTTGCCACAGCCCGAGCGGCCCGTGAGCGCGACGAACTCCCCGGCGCCGACGCGAATCGTGATGTCCTCCAAGGCACGGATCCGGCCCCCCTCGAACATCTTCCGGACGTGCTCGCAGACGACCTCCGTGCCCCGACCGGCCGGGCTCACGCGGGAAAGGTCCGGACGGGGTCGGTGGGCGTCACCGTCTGAGCGAGGCCGGTCGTCGACACCGGGAAGCTGCGGCCGCCTGACGAGCCGCCCCACGCCGCCTGTCCGACAGCCAGCGCCGCGGCGAGCACCGAGGCACCCGACACGGCGCCGGGGCGAGCCCGGCGCCGCCGGGTCACGCCATCTCCGGATCGCCGGCGGGTCGCCGCGTGATCATCCGGGGTATCGGTCATGTCGCACCGTCCGTGTCGCGAAGGTCGAGCATGCCGATGCTAACAGCGGCTTCCGGCCGCAGACAGGTGCGCGCCGGCACCGCGCCCCGCCCGGTGCCGGCGCAACCTCCCGGCCCTTGTGTGTCGGCATCGTCCCGCCAGGCCAACGGGTCCATCACATCGCACGGATCCGGTTGGACCAGATCACCATGCCCAGCAGCTCGGCACGACGGACGGCGGTCGGCCGGACCGGCGCGGCACCTCGTCGTGGCGGCGAGTCGGCCTATCGTGCCCCAGAACGACGCAAATCCCGGCACCCTCCGGAGAATTTCACTGGCGGGTACCGGGATTCACTTGTTATTCGCCTTCAATGCACCTCAGTCGGTTGAGATCTCCTATCCGGGATCTCGATTCCGCATCGCAGTACAGCATTTGTTTCCGGTGGTCGACTGCCGCCCCAGAGCGCAGGGACCGTAGCGCGCGTGATGCGTAGGGCTCCTAGCCCGGCCTGCCGCCACACCTAACGGGTGGTGAGAGGCCCACAATTGCACACGTGGTTACCTTCGAGCGCTGGAAGCCGACGACGACTCGGCGATGGGAATATCAAGGTCCGGTTAGTGGTGCACAGACAATGTATGCCCGGTCCCGACCGGCGGGTATCGGGGTTTTCCCCGATTGGCCTCCGTGATCAAGTCGACCGCTGGTTGGGAAAGAACTGCCTGCTAAGTCGCAACATCCCGTCGTGAGAACAGCACCGATGTGCCGACGACGATGATCGCCCAGTAGACAACCAGGGTGAGCCCGGTGCGCGCGAGCGAGACCGATGAGCTGCCGCCCTCGACGAGGTTGGTCAGGAGCTGCCCCGGCAGCCAGTACTGCCCGTTGGACCACAGTGCCGACAGGATCGCCTCGGCCGGCAGCAACCACGCGACGCCGATCGCCAGCGCCGCGACGGGCGAGCGGAAGATGACCGCCAGCGCCGCGCCGACCGTGCCGTAGCCGAGCGCAGCGATGACCAGGTGCCAGATCGCGCGCCAGGTGTCGGCGAGCCCGGTCGAGCTCGTCCATGCGGACGTGTCGATGCCCTTGCTGGGGGCCAGCGCCAGCGCCAGGGCGATGCTCACGACGCACGCCAAGAGGATGATCACCAGGCCGAACACCAACAGCGCCAGGTACTTGCCGGCAAGGAGCCTGACGCGCCGGGGTTCGCGGACCAGCAGGTTGCGCAGTGCCCCGGTGGTGTACTCGGTCCCGAATGCGGCGGCGAAGATCCCCAGCATCACGATGCCCAGCAGCGTCCCCGCCCGCGTGATGCCGTGCACCAGCCCGTCGGGCTTGGACAGCTCGGCGACCGAGATGCGGAACCCCCTGCCGGTACCGGCGCCCTTGTGCGCGTTCTCGATTCCGAGGACCGTGAACAGCGCGGTGAACCCGAGCAGCAGGCCCCCGCCACCGAGCAGCAGGCCGCGCCGGCGCAGCTTGAGCAGCTCGCTGAAGAACGCCCCGGTCATGCCTGTACCTGCGTCTCGGGCGCGTGGGCGAGGATGTGGTGCCCCTCGGTGTCGGTGATCGCGAAGAATGCATCCTCGAGCGTGCCCCGGCTGACCGAGAGCCCGGCGAGGGTGATGTCGTGGCGCATCGCCAGGCGGTTGAGTTCCGGCGCCCAGTCGGCGGGGGCGGCGGCGTGGACCTCGCCGTCGACGACGCGGCCGTCATGTCCGGCATCGCTGCAGATCGCGGCCAGGCGTGCGAGGTCGGCCGCGTGTTCCGGCACGGCGATGACCTCGGCCGTCTGGCTGGAGATCAGACCGTCGATCGCGCCCTGGTAGCGCAGCTTGCCCTGGTCGATCACCACCAGGTGGTCGCAGATGGTCTCGATCTCGGCCAGCAGATGGCTCGACACGACGACCGTCAAGCCCTCGTCGGCAAGGCCGCGCAAGAGCGCGCGGACCTCACGGATGCCCGCCGGGTCGAGGCCGTTGGTCGGCTCGTCGAGCACCAGCAGCTCGGGGTCCGGCAGCAGCGCGGCCGCGATGCCGAGCCGCTGCTTCATGCCGAGCGAGTAGCTCTTGAACGTGTCGCCGCCGCGATCGCCGAGGCCGACCTGCTCCAGGAGCGTGTCGACCTTGTCGCGGCCGTGGCGGCCCAGCGCCGCGAGGATCTCGAGGTTGCGGCGGCCGGAGATGGTGGGGTAGAAGGCCGGCGCCTCGATCAGCGCACCCACGTTGGCGAGATAGCTCGCCGGGTCGGTGATCGGATGCCCGAGGACCTCGCCGGTGCCGGCGCTCGGCCGGATCAGCCCGAGGAGCATTCGCAGGGTCGTCGTCTTGCCGGCACCGTTCGGACCGACGAAGCCGCTGACCACCCCGCGGGGCAGCCGCATGTCGATGGCGTCGACGACGGCCCGGGCGCCGTAGCGCTTGGTCAGGCCGGAGGTCGTGACCGCAAGGTTGTTCGCCGACGGCAAGGTGGCGGTCATCGCGGGGGCACCGGAATGGGGCGCGAGTGGGCGGGCGTCATCTGGGTGGGGATCTCCAGTCCAGGGGGCTCAGGTTCAGGGCAGGCCGCCGCGCGGCGAGCGAGGCCACATTAACGCCCGAGGACGATCTGCCGAGTTAACGCGGTCTTATGGTCACGTGCACGTTCGTGGGCGCCCGCGTCCCGCATCGTCCGGTCGGGGGATGGCAGCCCGCCGACGGCGCGTTCGGGCGCGCATCGGGCCTGCACCAGCGCCGGTGGCCGGGCGGCGCTCGAGCGCAGGCTGACGGCGAGCTCTGCCAGCGGATCGGCGTCGGGGTCCGCGACGACGAATAGGTGGGCCGCTTCCCGCGCGCGTGAGAGCGCGACATAGCCCCACTCGGCGTGCGCGCCCGGCTCCGGCGCGACGACGAACGCGCGCGTGACCGTGATGCCCTGGGCGGCGTGTCCGGTCAGCGCCCAGGCGTGCTCGATCCCGTCGGCGTGGCGGTAGGCGCGCGGGATGTCGACGCGCGTGCCGTCCTCGGCGTCGAGGGTGATGGCGCCACGACCGGTGTCCACGGCGACGATCGTGCCGCGCATGCCGTTGCGCAAGCCGGTCCGCGGGTCGTTGATCCGGCAGCGGATGCAGTCGCCGACGGCGAAGGCTGCCGTGCCGACGCCGACCCGGCGGCCCCGCCGGCCCGCAGCCTCGAGCGCCGCGGCCGCCGCGGCGTTGAGCGTCGCCACGTCCCGGCGCCGGTAGGCCAGCATGACCGTGTCCGTCGCGCCGGAGGCGGCACGGTCCCCCCACCAGGCCGCGGCGCAGGCGTGCACCGGCTCGGCGGCGATGTGGATCCGCTCGTGGGCAGCCCAGACCGCCAGCGCGGCGTCGCTGCGCCCGTCGCGCAGCAGCGCAAGCGCATCGCGCTCCCAGCCGGCGGTCTGGCGGCGGTTGGCCACGAGCTCGACGGCGCCCAGGCGCGTCACGAGGTCGCTGAACAGGCCGCCGGGGCCGACGGCCGGCAGCTGTCGGTCGTCGCCGACCAGCACGATCCGCGCGCGCTGCTCGGTGATCGCGACGAGCCGCGCCAGCGTGCGGCTGTCGGCCATCGATGCCTCGTCGACGATGACGCACCCCGCGGGGGCGGCGGTACCCGACTCCCAGCGCGCACAGAGCGCGTGGAGCGTCGCCGACGGCATGCCCGTCGCCTGCTGGAGCACGTGGGCGGCCTGTGCCGAGGGCGCGCAGCCGGTGACCGGGATGCCACTCGCCCACAGCGCGCGCGCGGCGGCGGCCAGGGCGGTCGTCTTGCCCGAGCCCGCGGTGCCGACGATGCATGCGATACGGTCCTCGGGCGCGGCGGCATACTCGGCCGCCTGTGCCTGCTCGTCGGAGAGCGGCAGCGGGTCGAAGGCCAGCACCGCGGCGAGGTCCTCCGGTCGCGCACGGTCCGTGGCGGCTCCGCGGCCCGCCTCGGCATGCAGGATGACCTGGGCCTCGAGCGCGAGGATCTCGTCGGTGGTGTACCGCGACGGCCGGCCCACGCGGGGGGTGCCGATGCGGGTCACGACGGCCAGGCCGGCGGTCCGCTCGGCGCGCTCCCACACCGCGGCGCAGGTCGCGCCATCGGGCACCGCGTCGGCGACGGCGGCGACCAGCTCGGCCTGCGTGAAGGTCTGGGAGGTCGCGGTGAGCCCGCGCTCGCTCAGCAGCTGCGGGTCCGGCCCCGGCGTCGGCCACGCTGCCGGCCGGCGACCCGCCCCGAACAGGGCCGCGCGGGCGCGGTCGTCGAGGCCGAGCGCGACGCCGCGCTGGCGCCAGGCCGCCCGCCGTTCCTGGCACGCGAAGGCGCGCCGGGGTGGCCGGGTCGCCTGGCCCGCGACGCGCGCGCCATAGGGCGTCCGCACCCCATGGCGGTGTGCGTGCGCCCGGACCGCCGTCGCGCGCCTGCTGGTGGCGCGCATGGCGGCACGGGTGATCGCCGCCAGCTCGAACCCGCCGCCGGCGGCCGGGTGCCAGGCGACGCCGAAGCGCATGGTCAGCTCGTACCGCAGGCGGGCTTCGTAGATCGCCCGTGCTGCGCGGCGCCACCCCACCAACAGCGGGATCGCATCAAGCGCGCGCCACCGGGACGGGTCGTCGATCGCCTGGGCCTGGTTGGCGATCACCACGTGGGTGTGCAGGTGCGGATCGCCGTCGCGGTTGACGTAGTGGGCATATGCCGCGCCGACGTATCCGGTGCCCGTAACGCCAGTGCCGGTCCGGCGTACTACGCAAGCATGAGCTTCCAAGAACCCAAGCGCGTCCTGCCAGGCGACGCGATGGGCGGCCGCGACACCGCGCGCCTCATCCTCGGCGAGCGCGAGCATGAGGCTGATCGACTTCGGGGCGCTGAAGACCAGATCGAACCCGGCGACCGGGCGTGCGGTGGCGGGCCGATGCGGCGCTCCCGGCCCCGGTGGACCGCCGCGGGCGCGCGTGAGTGTCCGGATCGGCGCGGTCGGGCGCAGCGGGGCGCCGGTGGCTGGGTCCACTCCCAGCAGCAGCCGCGTCAGCTCGCCCGGTGCGACCGCGCCCTCGCGGGCGAGCGCGGTGCGGGCCCGGCCGGTCCATTCGCTGACGGGGGCGCCTGTCCATGCCGCCCAATCGGTGTCCTGTGCGGCTGCGCGCTCGTAGTAGCCGCGGGCGGCCGAGGACGGGCGCAGGCGTGCCACGCTCAGCATGGCCCTCGGGACTCCAGGCTCCCGGTCGATCCCCGCATCCTGCTGGCGCAGATGGGGCGTGCGCGCGCGCAGAGGGGGCGTGCGGTCGCCGTCAGCCGACACCGGTTGCAAAGTTCGCCCGAGGGGCGACACTGCAGGCATGGCTGACGCCGAGCCGACACCGCCCGCCGCCTCCGGGTCCTCGCCCGGGCAGGGGGATCTGCCCGAGCGCCCGCGCGAGTTCCGGATCGGGCGCGCCGCCTTCCTTGCGACGGTGGTCGCCGGCGTCGGCGGGATCTTCCTCGGGCCGCGGCTGTCGCAGTGGATCACCAACCCGATCACCAACGCGCTTCCGTCAAGCCTGGGCGACCTGATCCCGGGCAACGGCTGGCGGATCTACAACGTCCAGGACCCCTTCCCGACCTTCCATCCGGCCACCTACCGGCTGGTCGTCCAAGGGCTGGTTGAGCGCCCGGTCGCGCTCGACTGGGCACAGATCACCGCACTGCCCGGGGAGTCCCAGACCTCGACGTTCCATTGCGTCACCGGCTGGACCGTGGACGGTGTGCGTTGGGAGGGCATCCGGGCCCAGACGCTGATGGACCTTGTGCGCCCGCTGCCGAGCGCCAAGTACGTGACCTTCCAGTCCCTCGAGGGCCCGTATGTCGACCAGCTCTCGCTGACGCAGTTCACCTTGCCGGATGTGATGATCGCCCGGCAGATGGACGGCGGGCCGATCTCGCGCGCGCACGGTGCCCCGCTGCGGTTGGTCATCCCGGACATGTACGGCTACAAGAACGTCAAGTGGCTGAGCTCAATCACCTTTACGGCCGACGCGGCCCCCGGGTACTGGGAAGTCCGCGGCTACGACGTCGACGCCTGGGTCGGCCGGTCCAATGGCTACGGCTGAGCCCCGGGCGCGGATCGCGCGCTTTACGCTCGCCGAGCGCCTGATGCACTGGCTGCTGGCGGCGGCTTTCGGCGTGCTGCTGGGGACGGGGTTGCTGATGTCGGTCCCGGCGCTCGAGGGCCTCGTCCCCCGCCCGGTGGCCAAGGAGTGGCACATCGACGCGGCAATCGGCCTGGCGGCAGGGATGATCGTGATCACGCTCGCGCGGGCGCGGGTCATCGGTCGCACCATCGGCGATCTCGAACGCTTCGACAGTGACGACCGCCGCTGGCTGGCCGAGGTCCCGCGGCGGATCATGTCCGGGACACCCGCACCGCCGCCGCAGGGACGCTTCAACGCCGGCCAGAAGCTCAACACGGCCGTCGTGGCCGGGCTCATGGTCGTCAGCTACATCAGCGGCTTCCTACTCTGGTACGGGGAACGCAACACCGCCTACCGCTTCGCGGGCACCATCACCGTCCACGACGACGTCATGTGGCTGCTGATCTTCCTGGTCATCGGCCACCTGTACATGGCCCTGGTCAACCCCGCCACGCGGGCGGCGTTGGCGGGCATGGTGCGCGGCAGCGTCGACCGCGCCTGGGCGCAGCGCCACCACGCCAAGTGGGTCGCCGAGGCGGATCGCATCGCCGCGGCCGATCCCGCGCGGCGGTCGCACACCGGCGCGAGCGATCGGGCCGGCAGCCCGCCGCACCGGCTAGGTGGCGACGTCCCGGCGCAGAAAGAGCACTGAGGTCCCGACAGCGACGATCACCCAGTACGACGCCGAGGGTGATCAGGGTGCGTCCCACCGGGACCGATGCGCTTCCCCCGGCCGCCAGGTTCTGGAGCAACTGACCCGGAAGCCAGTACTTGCCGTCGGCCCAGGCCGCGGCGAGGATCGATTCGGCCGGCAGGATCCAGGCGACGCCCACGGCGAGCGCCGCGACCGGCGAGCGGAGGATCACCGCGAGCGCCGCGCCGAGCGTGCCGAAACCGAGCGCGGCCAGCACCAGGTGCCAGATCGCCGTCCAGACTGCCGAGACCCCGGCGGCACTCGCCCAAGCGGAGGTCGAGATGCCCCGCGAAGGCGCGATCGCGAAGGCGATCCCGATGCTCACCGCCGCGCATGCCAGCACGACCACGGTGCCGAACACGAGCAGTGCGAGGTACTTGCCGCCGAGGAACTCCAGCCGCCGCGGTTCGCGCACCAGCAGGTTGCGCAGCGCGCCCGTCGAGTACTCGACCCCGAACGCGGCGGCGAAGATCCCGAGCACGACGATGCCCATCAGCGGCCCGCCGCGCTGGAGCCCGAGCACGAGCCCGCCCGGCTGTGCGAGCTCGGCGAGGACGATCGGCCGCAGGAACTGCCCGAGCGATCCGCCCGTGACCCGTTCGAGCCCGAGCACCGTGACGAGCGCGATGAACCCGAGCAGCACCGCGCCGCCGCCGGCCAGGAGGGCGGGCCGGCGCAGCTTCATGAGTTCGCTGGCGAACACGCCCGGGACGCGGCCGCCGCCGACGCGGTGGGCCTCCCGTGGCGCGGCGCCCCCCCGGGTGAGATCCAGGACGGGTGCGGTGCTGCTGCCGGTGCTGGTGCTGGTGCTGGTGCTCGTGCTGGTGCGGGGGAGGCGCCCGAGCCGGTGTCCGCATCGCGGTCGCGGGTGATCGCAAAGAACGCGTCCTCGAGTGTCCCGTGGCTCGTCCAGAGCCCGGCGAGATTGATCCCGGCCCCCGTGGCCGCGGCGTTCAGCCGGGGCGCCCAGTCCGCCGGCGCCGCGACATGGACCCGGCCGTCGCCGACGGTGACGGCGAAGCCGGCCGCACGCGCCAGTTCGGCCACGCGGCCGACGTCGGCCGCAAACTCGGGCACGGCAATCAGCTCGGCATTCTGGGCCTCCAGCAGCGCGCCGATCGGGCCCTGGAAGCGGATGCGCCCGTCGTCGATGATGACCAGGTGCTCGCAGACCGTTTGGATCTCGTCCAGGCGGTGGCTGGAGACCAGGATGGTCAGGCCCTGGTCGGCCAGGGCCCGCAGGAGCACCCGGACCTCACGGATCCCGGCGGGGTCGAGCCCGTTGGTCGGCTCGTCGAGGACCAGCAGCTCCGGATCGGGCAGCAACGCGGCGGCGATTCCCAGCCGCTGTTTCATGCCCAGCGAATACGACCGGAAGCGGTCGTCGGCGCGGTCGGCGAGCTCGGCCTGGGCCAGCAGGCCCGCCACGCGCCCGGGGTCGTGGCCGCCCAGGCGGGCCAGGATCTCCAGGTTGCGCCGGCCGGACAGCGCCGGATAGAAGGCCGGCGCCTCGATCAGCGATCCGACCCACGGCAGGTACGCCGCCGGGTCGGCGATCGAGTGGCCGAGCACCTCACCGGTCCCGGCTCGTCGGAAACACCAGGCCGAGCAGCATGCGCAAGGTCGTGGTCTTGCCGGCGCCGTTGGGACCGACGAACCCGGTGATGCGGCCCGCGGGCAGCGCGAGCTCGATCCCGTCGACCACCGGCCGGCCCTCGTAAACCTTGGTCAGGCCGCGCGTGCGGACCGCCAGGCGTGGGGTGCCGGACGCCGCGCTGCTCATCTCCGGACTCGCAGTTGGCCCACGGCATCGCGTGCGTTCATCGGGCACCTTTGTCTGGCGTCGGGGATCTCGTTCGCCGGCGCGGCCGCCGCGGTCCGGCCGGCGACCGTAAAAAAATTCTAGTGTTCCGCCACCGCGATCGGGCGCGGAATACGGATGCGGTACGGGAACACACGCCGCCGCGGCCGTATCAGGGCGTCCAACGGAAACCCCTCCAGGGCGGTCAGTCGATCCCGGGCCGGGTGACGACGCTGATCCCGGCACGCGCGGCGAGCGCACCGCCCTCCCCGCTGCGGACCGCGTGCCGGACCTCATCGGGGTCGAGTCCCGCCTCGATGAGCCGCTGCTGCAGGCCCTGTTCGCGGGCGCTGGCGAAGAACAGGATGGCGATCATGCCGAACGACAGGATGCAGTGGGTGACCATCATGACGGTGCCTGCGTTGGCCTGGTCCTGCAGCGCCCCGACCCCCCACGCGGCGTCCAGGGCGGCGTGGCCCGGATACAGCGGCGTGCCGCTGAACCAGAAGATGTTGGCGATGAACAGGCCGGTGAACCAGACGCCGACCATGTAGCCGCACTTGAAGCCTGTCCCGAACCATTCGGGCGCAGGCGCGAAGCGCTCGAGCACCGGACACCACGCCAGCACCCCGAACACGAAGAACGAGAGCTGCTGAGCGATCCACAGCACATCCGAGCTCAGCAGCTGATCGTGAATCGACGGCGTCAGCCAGAAGGCGGTGCTGATCACCCACAACGGGAAGCCGACCAGCGGGTGCGAGACCCAGCGCACCACCCCGGTGACCGGTTCGGTCGCCCGGGGCAGCGCCGCGAGGATCAACAGCGCCCCGAACCCGCCGATCAGCGTGTGCTGCAGCATGTGGAACTCAATCAGGCCGTCGCGCGCGAGCCCCGCGATCGGCGAGCAGACCGCCACGGCCAGCACCACGAGGCCGGCGATCCCTGACGCCCGGTGCCAGCCGGGGCGTGCCCGCGGCAGTACGTAGAGCCCGATCAGCGCGATGCCGACGCTCTCGACCGGCGGCACGGTCCACAGCGCCCACCAGTGCGGTGTCGTCGGCAGCGTCCCGATCGCCCCGATGTGCACGGACTGGCTCCCGCTGAGCGCGGTGACGGCGATCGCGGCCGCCAGCACGCACGCGATCACCAGGAAAGCAAAAGCGCGTGAGCGGTTCACGCCCCGATCATGGCACCAATCGCCGGCTCGGGCCGGCCCGCGTGCGCCACGTGGGCGCGGCCGAGGACGAATGACCGCGGTCCCCGCCGCCGTGACCGCGGCGGCGGGGCCGAGGGCGCTGCTAGCCGCCGGTTGAGCAGACGCTCGGGATCGTCGGTGCGCTCGTGGGCTGCTTGGTCAGCGTGATGCTCACCGTTCCATGTGAGCCGTTGGCATGGACGACCTGCGCCGGCACCGTGGTGCCGACCGACTGCGCCTGCAGGTAGTTCTGCAGGTCGCTCATCGAGGTGATCGGGACGCCGCCGATGCTGGTGATGACGTCGCCGCCGACCGGGACGCACGTGCCGTAGATCGTCTTGGCCTTCGTGCCGCCGACGATGCCGGCCGCCGCGGCCGGGCTGCCCTGCGCGACGCCGGTGACCAGGACGCCGGAGGCGACGGGCGCCGCACCGTTCTGTCGCAGCTGCGCGTCGGCCGACACGCCGGTGATCCCGAGCCACGGGTGGCTGACGCTTCCGGACGTGAGCAGGTCGTGGATGACGTGGAGTTCGCTCGGGGCCATCGGCACGGCGAAGGCCACGCCGACGTTCGCGTCGACGCCGGAGTCCGCGATCTGGGCGTTGATCCCGATCACCAAGCCGGCCTGGTTGAGCAGGGGGCCGCCCGAGTTGCCGTGGTTGACCGCGGCGTCGGTCTGGATCGCGTTGGCGAGCGTGAAGCCGTTCGGCGCCTGGATCTCGCGACCGAGCCCGGAGACGATGCCGGCGCTGGCCGACTCGGTGTAGCCGAACGGGGTGCCGATCGCCAACACCGGCTGACCCACCATCAGTGTGGCGGCGTTGCCGAGCCGCAGCGGGTGCAGCTGCGACGCCGGGACGCTGACGTGGATCACGGCCAGGTCGCTGGAGGGGTCCTGCCCGACGAGCTTCGCGCTCACGCTCGTTCCGTTGTTGAACTGGACGTTAATGCTCGACGAGCCCCCGACCACGTGCTGGTTGGTCAGGATGTCGCCCTTGGCGTCGATCACGAAGCCGGTGCCGAGCGCGGCCGTCTGGGACGGATTGCCGAGCTGATCGGTCGTCGTCTGGATCGTGGAGATCTCGACGACCCCGGGCATCGTCTTGGCGGCGACGCTGACCCAGTTCGGCCCGCTGCCGGTGATGATCGTGGTCGACGTGGCCGGCGTGGTCACGGTCGACGTCGACGAGGACGATGAACTCGAGGCATCGTGGACGCCGAGGACGATGCCCCCGCCGATCAGACCGGCGACAAGGCCAACGGCTGCGGTCTGCCAGAGCTTGCCGCGCGATCCGGGGGGCCGGGACGGCGGCGGTGGCGACTCGGGCGTGTCGGTGGTGCTGGTGAGGTCCATCTTCCTCGGGGCGCTCCTTGGGAGACCGCGGCGGGTGGCGCGGCTGGTCTGCGGGCATCAGCGGGTGTGAAGCCGCACTGTGGGCATGTCTATCCAACCGGTGATCTCTGAAAAGCACATGAACGCTGGTAGGGCCAAACGATTAACGCACACGGCGTGCCGTGCGCGTCAGTCGCGCCGGTTAGCCGCAGCTGGTCAGGCCCAATGACTTGAGCTTGCCGTCGAGCTTCGACGTGAGACTCGTCAACGTGGCGTCGATGCCGGGGGCGTCGTAGGCGATCGACTGGTCGCCGTGCAGCCTGAGCAGCTCCTGCACGCGCGCGACCACGGCCGCAAAATCCGCGTTCATGGTGTCGGCGGACTGCTTGATCGATGCCGGCGGGCTGACCGCCGCCAGGTCCCGCTGGAGCTTGGCCTGGGCGTTGTCGAGGGCCGTCGTGTCGGCGAGGGTGGGCAGGTGCTTGGTGTTCTCGGCCGCGGCCATGCGCGAGGTCACCGGTGCGATGTTGGCGACCGCCTGCTTGCAGATCGCATTGGCCTGCTGCTGGTAGGCGACCACCGCGGCTGAGGTCGTCGTCGTGGAGGAGCTGCTCCCGCAGGCCGCCAGTCCGACGACACCTGCGGCGAGGACGGCCGCCGCCGCCGCCCGGAAGGCGCCCGTCCGCTGAAACGGGCGGTTGGCAGGGCGATACGGGGTCGGTCTTAACATAAAAGCAATCTCCTTAACGTGATCTCAAGCTCTTTGTGCACATGTCTAGATCGCTGCTTCGAGCGTGGGCCTGGTGGCCCAAGCGGCCGGAAGGCCCTGACTCGTAACTTGCCATGACCGCGGCTTCCGTGGTGCGTGCTGGGTTGGACATTGTGCGGGATTTCCCGTCGCTTGGCTGATTCGACACCCACCGTCCCTGTCCCCGGGGGTCAGTTCAAGAAGGGGACGGCGGGAGCCGCGGTCACCGGAACGAGCGAACGCGCAAATCGAAGGGAGATCTCGGGAGTGATTCCGTATCCAGCATGGCTGAACGCCGGCGACAACGCCTGGCAGCTCACCGCGGCCACCCTAGTGGGGCTCATGAGCGTCCCAGGTCTGGTCGTCCTCTACGGCGGCGTTGTTCAGAAGAAGTGGGCCATCAATACCATGCTGATGGCGTTCACCGGCTTCTGCATCATTCTATTTGTCTGGGTCTTGTGGGGCTTCAATATGGGCTTCGGCCACCCGGCGTCCCTCGGTTCAGGACAGTTCTTCAACAACCTGGTCGGGAAACCGAGCCCGGTGCTTTCGCCGAGCGATGAGCTCAGCCAGGCCAATATCCCGCTGCTCTCGGCTGGGATGCCGGCCTTCAGGTTCGGGCAGTCGTCGCTGATCTACTTCCAGTTCGTGTTCGCGGCCATCACGCCCCTCCTGTTCCTGGGGAGCGTGCTGACCCGCATGAGCCTCAAGGCGTGGATGATCTTCGTCGCGCTGTGGGGCTCACTCGTGTATCCGATCAACGCCTTCCTGCTCTGGGGCGGCGGCTACTTCGCGATGCAGGGCGCCGTGGACTACTCCGGTGGGTACGTCATCCACCTGGCCGCCGGTGTCGCGGGCTTTATTGCTGCGTGGGTCGTCGGTCCGCGCATCAAGGGCGACCGCGATGCGACGCCGAACAACATGATGATGGTGGCGCTCGGCGCCGGCTTCCTGTGGCTCGGCTGGAACGGCTTCAACGGCGGTGACCCGTACTTCGCAGGTGCAGACGCCAGCGCCGCCGTGCTCAACACGAACCTCGCTGCCGCCTCGGCGATGTTCATCTGGGTGCTGCTCGACATGTTCTCGCCGCGCAAGAGCGCATCGCTGATCGGTGCGGTCAACGGCATGATCGTCGGCCTGGTCGGCATCACCCCGGCCGCCGGTTTCGTCAACGGCTACGGGGCGCTGGCGATCGGCTCTGCGGTTCGGCGATCGTCTGGACCGTGATGAACTACGTCGGCCCCAAGATCCCGCCCTTCAACCGGGTCGACGACGCCCTCGGCGTGATCTACACGCACGGCCTGGCCGGTCTGCTTGGTGGCCTGTCCGTCGGCTTGTTGGCGGACCCGAAGATGATCGAGTACATCGGCCTGGGCAGCACTTCGAGCTTCTCCGTCGGCGGCGTGTTCTACGGCGCCGGCTGGACGCAGTTCTACCACCAGTTCCAGGCAGCGGTCTGGGTGATCCTCTTCACGGGGGTTGCGACGTTTATCATCCTCAGGGTGATGAAGCTGTTCATGTCGCTGCGCTACACCGACCAGCAGTGCCTGGACGGTGACATCTCCATCCACGGCGAGCAGGTGACAGCCGACTTCATCGGCGAGCAGAGCCTCGAGTACCCGCTCGCTCCGCAGCCCAAACTGGGGGACTAGAGACACGTCATGAAGAAGATTGAAGCCTTCATCCGTCACGAAGCATTCGAACCGATCCGTGACCGCCTCGCCAGCATGGGACTGCCGTCGATGAGCGTCAGCGAAGTCAAGGGCTCCGGTCGCCAGGCCGGTGCGCCCGACGACTACCGCGGACCACGGGCCGGGATCTTCCTGCGGCCCAAGATCAAGCTGGAGGTCGTGCTGGACGACAAGGATGTCGACCGCGCCCTCGACGCGATCCTCGAGTTGGCGCAGACCGGCCACCCGGGCGACGGGAAGATCTTCGTGCTCCCCGTCGAGGAGTCGATCCGGGTCCGGACCGGTGAGCGCGGCGACATCGTGCTGGAGGCACACCCCGAAGAGGGGTAGCCACCGGCATGGCCCGTCGACAAAACGGCCCCCCATCCCGACCGGGATGGGGGGCCGTTTTGTGTCAACAGACCAGACCGGTCAGTGCTTGGGCAGCACTTGGGTGTGCGCCGAGACGACCGCGGTCAGCGCAGTGGGCTTGAGGCCAAGCCAGGAGAGGATCGTCGGGGCGACCTGGGTCGTGGTGACGTTGTCCCACACCTTGTGGCCGTGACCCCAGCCGCTGCCGTCGACCACCAGCAGGGCGACGTTGCGGTCGTCCATCGTCCCGCCGCCGTGCTCGGCGATCTTCGACTCGCTCAGCGAGTACACGACGCCCTTGTTCGGTTGGATGATGACGTCCGGCACGCGCGTGCCCGGGTCGAGGTAGTTGGTGCTGGCGTCTGGCGTGCCGAACATGTTGTCGAGCTCGGTGCCCGCGTAGACGTGGTCGATCGACAGGATGTTGGCGCCGTTCGGGTCGGCGTTCAGTGCCTTGACGACGTTGCCCGGACCGTTGGCCGGGTCCTGCCACCAGTCCAGCCACACATCGTCGGAGGTCTCGGCCGCCAGCGGCTGGGCGCTGTAGGCGTTCAGGAAGCCGACGATGCTCTGGTCGCCCTTGGCGAGCGAGCCGGAGAACTTGCTGTTGTCCTCGGCGATCCGGTGGTAGAGGGTGCGGTTCTTCGGGGACTGGCCGTGCTTGGCGGTGATGATGATCTGGGTCGAGTCGAGCAGGCCGTTGGCCTTGAGCGCGGTGACCATCTGGCCGAGCGAGTTGTCGACGTAGTCCAGCGCGAGGTTGAAGTTCGGGCTGAAGGTCGCACCATTGTTGTAGTAGCCGCCGTTGGTGACCTTCTGGCCGACGCTACGGCCTGGAAGTTCATGCCGAGGATCGACGGGACCTTCTTGCCGCCGGCCGGCGTACCGCCGGTCGAGGTCTTGCCGTTGATCTCGTTGACGACCGCGGTGACCTTGGTGTTGTCGTAGGCCATCGCCGCGTCGACGCTCTGGGTGAAGTCACCGCCGCCGCTGATGACGGTGCCCTTGTCGGGACCGAACGGCACGGTCAGTTTGTTCGTCGCCGACGCTGTGCTGTTGATCTCCGGCGTGTAGAGGTCGTTGATCGTCGGCGTGCCGGACGGGTTCAGCGAGTCCGGGCCCTCGAGGATCTGGTAGGCCGGGTGCTTGTCCGACCACGCGGTGTAGAGGCCGGCGTTGTGGGCGACCTCGAAGACCGTGTTGGTCAACAGGTAGTTGTTCGGGTAGACCGGGGTGCAGGTTGACCCGCTCTTGACCAGCGGCAGGTTCGCCGGGTTGATCGCCGACGCGTTGAAGCCCTTGGTGGGATCGCTGGTGCCCGACAGGTTGGCGGTGCTGAAGTCGGCCGACTCGTCGTAGGCGACGACCGTGCCCGGCGAGCCGGTGCAGTTGCTGCCCGGCGCGTACAGGGCGCGGTTGTAGCTGACGTCGTAGTAGATCCCGGTCTGCTTGGGGGTGCCGCCGGTCACGAGGCCGACCATGCCCGGGAACGAGTCCGAGGGGAAGGTCGTGAGGGCCTTGGGGTAGGTCGTGCCCCGCTTGGAGAGCCAGGCCAGCCACGAGTTCGGGTTCTGGGCGACGTACTGGGCGAGATCCGAGGCGTGCAGCCCGTCGACGCTGATCAGCAGGCTGTGACGCCCGGCGATCGGTGACCCGTAGGCCTTGGTCGTGACGCTGCTCGAAAGCTGGGCGCTGTGGTTGGACGGCGTGCTGGCCGAGCCGGTGGCGAGTACACCGGCGGCGGCGATGCCACCCAATGCGACCGCGCTCGCGGCGATGACCGCGGTCTTCGGAAAGCGGCGAATCATGGAGGTCCTTTGATCGGAAGGGGAATGACCGTTCGCGGACGCATGGGCACACCGCTCTCCGGGGCGCTTCGGGGTGCCCGCGTGCCGACCCCACTCTCGTCAGCCGCGACCCTCGGGATGTTGCGAGAATGTGACCGCCCGGTGTCAGGCCGTTGCCGCGGGCCCGCATTACCGATGCCGGGGCACGCACAAATGCGCTGCGGCGGCCCCCGAGGCGCGCCGCGGCGCCCGGAGGCGTGACCGATCGGCGCTCTGGCCGCCGGGTCTAGGAGGGCTCCCGGGAGCGTGCGGATGTACGCCACCAGCTGGTCCAGCTGTTCCTGGGGAATGATGCCGCCCCAGTGCGGCATGCTGGTGATCGGATTCCGACCGATGACGCTTCCTGAGGTGATGACGTCTGACGGACTTGCCGTCGGGAACTGGGCGTCGAATGCCGCGCCGCCGAGCGGCGGATCGTGCCATCCGGCGTTAGGATTGATGCGCCACCGAGACCGTTGGCGCCGTGACAGTTCTCGCAGCCGTAGTTGATGAAGGCCACCGATCCGGCGACGACATCGCCCTGTCCAGTGGGGATCTGCTGCTCGGTCGCGCCGGGGACGGCGGGGAGCCCGGCACCGATGTATGGGCCAGATCTGCGATCTGCGCTTGGACAGGATGTTCTTCCAGGTCGGCATATAGGCCGGCCGACCTGGTACCGGTCACCGTCCGGCCCCGGCACCTGCTGGCCGGGGCCGTAGGCGATGATGGATTCGTAGCTGAGCCGACTCATGTCTGCCGACGGTCGTCAGCTCGGGTACGGTCGGGTCCGCGCCGCCCTTGCCCTGCATGCCGTGGCATGCCGCACACGCGAACTGAACGAAGTCGTGCCCGCCCTGGGCGAGCTGCGGATTGACCGTCGCCGACAGGTTCCGGTGCTGCTCGAGCTGCTGCTGGTGGTGTTGCCGATGATCCAGCCGACAGCGATGGCCACGATCGCGAGGATCACCAGACCGGCGATCATGGGACCCCGGCGCTTGGGCGGCTCGGGGTACCAGTGCCCGCCCCCCTCCGGGGGCTCACGGTCCTTGGGTTCGCCTAAGCCGAGCGCGGAGCGCCAGGTGGCAGGTGTCTCGCGCGTCCAACCGTGTGGGTTTTTCCCCTGTGATGCGGTGGCTTGGGGGTTGGCGCCAAACCATCGATTGGGGTGCGCAGATTCCGGCATGAGAGGAATTTACCGCGTGCGAGCGACTCGCGGCGTGGCGCAAATACCCCTACCGGTCTCCGGCGTTTACCTGATGACGTTTGCGCTGGACTTCCTGACATTCGCGCCAGCCGCGCGTCGCGCATATGCGGGGGTTACCCGTCCGCGCCGTTGTCCGCGATCCGGCGGGGCGTGGACGATAGGGTCGGGACCATGAACCAGGACCTGCGCCGCTGGGCGATCATGCCCGTCCTGGCGATGGGCGTCGCCCTGATCATCGTGGACTCCACGATCGTCAACGTCGCCCTGCCGCGCATCGTCCCCGCGCTGCACATGAACCTCGCGGGGGCCGAATGGATCAACTCGGCCTATTCGCTGGTGTTCGCCGCGCTACTGGTGGCGGTCGGGGCCATCGCGGACCGCGTCGGGCGACGGCGGATGTTCATGATCGGCGTCGTCGTGTTCGCCTGCGCCTCGCTGTTTGCCGGCGGCGCCACCAGCGGCGGCATGATCATCGCCGCACGCATGCTCCAGGGCGTCGGCGGCGCGATGATCCTGCCGACCTCGTTGTCGTTGGTCAACGCGAACTTCCGCGGCCGGGAGCGGCCGATCGCCTTCGGCATCTGGGGCTCGGTGATCGCCGGCGCGGCCGCGCTGGGCCCGTTGCTCGGCGGCTACCTGACCACCTACTGGTCCTGGCGGGCGATTTTCCTGCTCAACCTGCCGGTGAGCCTGGCGATCCTCGTCTTCGCGTACCTGCTGGTCCCCGAATCGCGCGACGAGGAGGCCATCGGGCTCAAGGACACCGCGGGCGTAGTGCTGGTCTCCTTCGGCTTCGCGTCGCTGGTATTCGGGCTCATCGAGGGGCAGCGCTACGGCTGGTGGCGGGTCAAGACCACCTTCAGCGTCGGGAGCTGGGACTGGCCGCTGCCGGGCTCGCCGGTGCCGTGGGCGTTCGGGCTCGCGGTCATCCTGCTGGGCGCGTTCGTGTGGCGCCTGTTCTACCTGACCACCCGCGGCCGGCCGGCGCTCATCGATCTCACGCTGTTTGCCATCCGCTCGTTTCGCTACGGCGGGCTGACGATCCTGATCGTGTCGCTGGGCGAATTCGGCCTGGTGTTCGTGATCCCGCTGTTCCTGCAGAACGTCCTCGGCCTCTCGCCGCTGCAGACCGGGGCATCGCTGTTGCCGTTGGCGCTCGGGGCGTTTGCGGCCGGCGGGCTGGCCGCGCCGATCTCGTTCAAGATCGGCGGCGTCTGGACCGTCCGGGTGGGCATGCTGCTGGAGACGCTCGGCATCGCCGGATTCGCCATCGTCGTGGAGGCGCCGATGTCGGCCTGGCGCCTGGTCATCCCCCTGGCGATCTACGGTGTCGGTGTCGGCCTGGCGACCGCGCAGCTGACCAACGTCGCCCTGGCCCAGGTGCCGCGGCACCGCTCCGGCCAGGCGTCGGGCATCCAGTCCACCCTGCGACAGGTCGGATCCGCGCTCGGCACCGCCATCCTCGGCACGACCCTGTCGATCGCGATCACCGACCACACGACCAGCTCCCTCGAGCGCGCGGGCGTCCGAGCGCACAGGCCGGCAAGATCGCCGACGCGGTCCAGTCGTCGGCCGGTACCGTGCTGCCCGCGCTGCGGGCGGCGCCGACGACCGCGCCGCTGTCGGGCGCGCTCGACACGTCGTTCGCCGACGCGACGCGCACCGTCGGCATCATCGCCGCCGTGTTCGTGCTCGCGGGCCTGGTGACGTCCTTGCTGATCCGCGCGCCACCGACGCGGCCGCCGAAGGTGAGCCCGAGCAGACACAGGCCGGCGTCGTCGGCTAGCTCGGCGACGACGCCGGGATGGCGCGCCGGAGCTCGCGGCCTAGTGACCGAGGTCGAACACGCGGCTTGCCGCGGGCAGGTTGACCGCCGCGGTGCCGGGCGGCGCGGACCAGACCACGATCAGCCGGTCACCTTGGGCGATGTTGGCGATGGTCGCGCTGGGGTCGCCCGGATCCACGAACACGGTGCCGCCGTTGTACTGGACCGCAAGGTTCGTCCCGAGCGTGAACGCCGGCGCGGCGTTGGGTGCAGGTGGTTGACCGTCAGCGAGATGGTCGTTGTCGGCGTGCCGGCCGCGACGCCCTCGGCGCGGTAGCGGATCGGCGGCGGCGCCCCCAGATCGATCACCTTGGCGGCGGGCGTGCTGCCGGGCGTGGTGCCGGGCGACAGCGACCAGACGACGATCAGCCGGTCGCCCGGAGCGATGCTCGCGATCGTGGCGCTGGGGTTGCCCGGATCCACGAACACGGTGGCGCCGTCGGTGTTGACCGTGACCGACGAGGTCGTCGTCGACGTGTTTGCGTGGCGGGGGCGGTGTCGGCTGCTGTCGTGGTACCCGCGGTGGCCACCGGCGGTGAGGTTGAGCGTGGAGCTCGAGCCGACCAGGCCCGACCCCGCGGTGCCGCGTACCACGCACGCGACCGCGGCGGGGGCGCCGAGGTCGGCGACCGACGTCGAGGGGACGCCGTCGGGGAGGTGCCCTCGGGGACGGTGATGGTGATCGTGACCTTGTCGTCGGCTTTAGGTCCGTCTACCTGTGCGGTCGGGTTGGTCTTGTTCGAGAACGTCGTGCCGGTGTCGATCGTGAGCGTCTCGGTCTTGGGCGTGCCGAGGAAATCGTTTTGCGCCCGCGCCCGACGCTTGGTGATCTCGATGGTCGTGGGGCTGAGCTGCTCGTCGACGGTCAATCCGCGGACGGTGATCGTCTGGGTGCCCGGGGCCGTCGTTGCGGGACGCGTTGTGGCGGTCGACGACCCGTGGCCGTGATGGCCGCCGGCTGCGAAAGGCCGGGCTCGACCTTCCAGGGCGTTCAGGGTCACGCGCCGTGGTCACCGGCCCGGCGGCCGATCCCGACTGCGCGAGTGCCGCCGCAAGCGTCTTACGTCGATCCATGTTCAGCTCCACTGGTTTGGGGGCATGTCGTTGCTCGCGGGGCATCGGCGGCCGCGCGCGCCTGAACCCCGCCCGCGGAGATTCGCCGCAGGACCGGGTCTGCGAACCAGAAGCGCAGGCGCAGGCGCACCGGCGAATGGGCGCCGTAGACCAGTAGGGCCGTTCCGGCGGCCAGCTCCCTGAGGGCGTGGGCCGCCAGCAGCGGTTCGGGGGCCTGGCTCTCGGTCGAACTCGTGCCCAGCCGGCCGCGCGTGCGGGAGGTCCGGTCCGCCGGACGGTGTCGAGCGAGCGAGCTTTACCGCTCGAGGGTCTCGGGATCGCCGACGCCGCAGGAGATGAAGCCGTGCGGATGACTGGCGACGACGGTGCCGGCCTGCGCGCCGTAGATCGCATGGATCTGGGCGTGGTCATGAAGATCGTCACGAGCTGGACCCCGGGCTCGGTCCGGTCGCGGCCAGCGCCGTCAGCTCGCGCACCGGGGCGATGTGCGCGGCCTCGTCGAGGACGACCAGCAGCGCCGGCTCGAGCGGTGCACCCGTGCGCACCCGCCGCGAGAACATGGCGCGGTCATCTCCTCGACGATCGCGGCATAGATGTCGCGCAGCCGGTCCTGCTCGTGCGTGGGCGCCACCAGGTAGGCTGGCCCGTCGGCGACGACGCTCGGGCGTCAGTTTGGGGCGCGCGGCCGCGAGCATGCCGGGGTCCCACCATCCGGCCATCGCGTGCGCGCCGTGGCGATCATGCCGAGCGGGTCCGGGGTCGAGACCGGCGACGGCGCGCCAGGCCGACGGGCGAGCGGATCGCCGAGCCCCTCGAGGATCCCGGCGATCTCCGCGTCGGCCTCCTCGCCGCGGTCGAGCCAGCCGATCAGGCGGGTCATGTCGGCCCGGGCGGCGGCGGCGCGCAACATGGGCGCCAGCGCCGCCTCGGCGGCCGCGTGCCAGAAGTCCGCGGCGGATGCGCCCGCGGCTGCACCGCCAGCAGCGCCCGGGCGGCGCGGAGCGCGCCAGTCCAGTCGCCGGCGCCGGACAGCGGCGTCCAGCCGATCGTCCCGGCCCCGCCGGATGGGTCGTAGACCATGACCTCACCGCGCGCCGCGCGCGCGGTCAGGGTGACTTCGAGGATGTCCGTTTTGCTGGAGGTCACCAGCACCGGGCCGGGCCATTCGAGGATCGCGGGGATCGCCAGGCCTGCCGTCTTGCCGGTCTGGGGCGGGCCGATGACCAGCAGCGAATGGCGGCGCTCGATGGCGATGATGCGGCCGCGCCGGCGTCCGAGGCTGATCCGGCCGTCCTCGGGGCGGCGCAGGATCAGCCGCGCCGCG